>NZ_QPJT01000001.1:0-266417 GCF_003337415.1 Anaerobacterium chartisolvens
AATTACTTTCTTAATGACTCACAAATAAAAATGATGCTAAACTACGCATTTTGAGGTTTAGCACCATTTTTCTCTTTTTACTCCTAAAGACAGGTACCATATTGCCACTGTTTTTAGTTAAAAAAATGCAAACATCCCCTGCACAGGTACTCTTAAATAAGAGTAAGCTGACTTCGAGGATGCTTGCGGGTGTATTTTTCTCCGGCACAAGCCTTAAGCTTCAATAATCTTTACATAAACCTTCCTGTTTCTGGGGCCGTCAAATTCACAAAAATAAATTCCCTGCCATGTCCCGAGCTGCAGCCTTCCGTCTTCAATAATAACCTGTACTGAAAATCCAAACATGCTGGCCTTTATATGGGCTGCGGAATTACCCTCCGCATGTGAATAATTGCCGTCAAAGCGCACAATTCTGTTAACCTCTCCAAGCATGTCCGAAACCACATCGGGATCGGCGTTCTCATTGATGGTTATTCCCGCTGTCGTATGAGGTACAAACACCGTACACAGTCCCGACCGGGCTCCGCTCCGGCTTACCAAATCCTGTACCTGCGATGTGATATCCGTCATGCATGTCCTTGATACTGTCTTTATATTTAATATAAGCATATAATCACCCGAATTTATTTTATACATTTAGCAATAAAGATTTTACATGGGGGATATAGTTTGATGGAAGAAATTTTTTTGACCCGTAAGGAATACATCTAAGAAAAGCGCCTGATGACATACCCGTGAGACATTTCCCCGCAAGGCGTCTTTTCGTTGTAGTTAAAAATTTCTGTAAGCAATTATATCCTCCATGTTTGTAAAATCTTTATTGCATCCTATATATAGTATATTTACCCCTTGCTCCTTATATACTCGTCAATAGCCTTAGCCGCCTTTTTCCCGGCTCCCATTGCAAGTATTACGGTAGCCGCTCCCGTAACGGCATCCCCTCCCGCATATACACCTTCCCTGCTCGTTGCCCCTGTCTCCTCATCAGCAATAATCCCGCCCCATTTCTGGGTTTCAAGGCCGGGAGTCGTAGCCTTGATCAATGGATTTGGGCTCTGGCCTATGGCAATGATTACAGTTTCCACATCAAGTACATACTCGGAGCCTTTTTTTGCAACCGGCCTCCTTCTGCCTGAGCTGTCCGGCTCTCCCAATTCCATCTCCACACATTCCATCCCTTTTACCCAGCCGTCGTCAGTACCTATAATTTTAGTGGGATTATTGAGCAGCCTAAAATTTATGCCTTCCTCTTTTGCATGATGCACCTCTTCAAGCCTTGCGGGCATTTCCGCCTCGGAACGCCTGTATACTATATATACATTTCTGGCTCCAAGTCTTTTAGCGCTTCTGGCAGCATCCATAGCAACATTTCCCCCGCCTACAACAGCCACATTTTCGCCCACCTTGACAGGTGTGTCACAATCGGGGAATTTGTACGCCTTCATGAGATTTATCCTTGTCAAAAACTCATTGGCGGAATACACTCCGTTAAGGTTTTCACCCGGTATACCCATAAAGCTGGGAAGTCCGGCGCCCGATCCTATAAATATTGCCTCGTAGCCCTCGTCATAAAGCTCATCTAACGATAACACCTTGCCTATTACCATATTCGTCCTTATTTCAACGCCCAGCTTGACTACCGTTTCAATCTCGCTTTGCACCAGATCCTTAGGCAGCCTGAACTCAGGAATACCATACATCAGAACTCCCCCGGGGGTATGAAACGCTTCAAAAATAGTCACGTCATAGCCCATTTTTGCCAAATCCCCCGCGCAGGTAAGCCCCGCAGGCCCTGAGCCTACTACAGCCACCTTTTTGTTAAGCTTTTTAATGTCTTCCGTCTTAGACTTTCCGTTTCTCATGTTCCAGTCGGCAACATACCTTTCCAGCCTGCCTATTGCTACCGGCTCTCCCTTCTTCGCCCTGACACAAAGCTGCTCGCATTGACTCTCCTGTGGACATACTCTCCCGCACACGGCAGGGAGGCTGTTTGTCTCTCTTATCTTGTTATATGCCTCTTCAAAATTCCCTTCGGCCACCAATTTTATAAACTCCGGTATTTGCACATTTACTGGGCAGCCCTGCACGCAAGGCTTACTTTTGCACTGCAGGCACCTTTGCGCCTCTTCCCTTGCCATATCCTCGGTATATCCAAGAGCAACCTCCAGAAAATTCTTATTCCTTACATTAGGGTCCTGCTCAGGCATAGACACCTTTTCCAAAGACATGTTAGGCATTTACCTCACCCCCTAATCTGCACTCATGCTTTTCATTGCTTATCTTTTCCTCGGATTTGTACATGGACTGTCTTCTCATTGCCTCGTCAAAATCCACCTCATGTCCGTCAAAGTCCGGGCCGTCAACACATGCAAATTTGGTTTTCCCGCCAACGGTAACACGGCAGCCCCCACACATGCCCGTCCCGTCTATCATAACAGGATTCATACTTACAATAGTCTTAATTCCATATTGCTTAGTGAGATTACTTACCACCTTCATCATTATCAACGGACCGATGGCAATAACCATATCATACTTATTCCCATCTTCAATAAGCCTCTTTAATATATCGGTAACAAATCCCTTGTTACCGTTCGAGCCGTCGTCAGTAGCTATAAACAGCCTGCTGCTTGCAGCCGCCATTTCCTTTTCAAGTATTATGAGCTCCTTATTCCTAAAGCCCACTATCGAATCAACCTCTACTCCCATGCTGTGGAGATGCTTAGCTTGAGGATAGGCAATTGCAGTTCCCAGACCGCCGCCTATTACCGCAACCTTTTTCAAACCGTCAAAATGCGATGCAACTCCTAAAGGCCCTACGAAATCCAGAATAGAATCTCCCGCCTCCATGGCTCCCAGCCTTTTTGTGCTTTTTCCCACTTCCTGAAATATTATTGTGACAGTGCCTTTTTCCCGGTCATAATCAGCAATGGTTAACGGTATTCTTTCCCCTGCGTCGTCTATCCTGAATATTATAAATTGTCCGGGCTGGGCTTTTTTTGCCACATATGGAGCCTCTATCTCCATTAACTTTACAGAAGGATTCAAAACTTCCTTCCTTACTATTTTAAACATGCAAACAACCCCCTTATCACTGCGTTTAATAAGCTCTTACAAAGCTTTATAATTTTGATAAAACATACTATATATAGCGATAAAGATTTTACATGGAGGATATAGTTTGATGGAGGAAATTTTTTTGACCCGTAAGGAATACATCTAAGAAAAGTGAATTTATGCTCGAGCCCTAGAGACATTTCCCCCAAATTCATCTTTTCGTTGCTATTAAAAATTTCTGTAAGCAATTATATCCTCTATGTTTGTAAAATCTTTATCGCATCCTATATAGGCGATACTTTGCCCAATTTATTTTATCAAAAAAAAAGACAAATTTCCTTTGTCCTAGAATTTACAAGGCAATCCGTCTTAATTTTAATGCCAAGAATTAAATCTCTACATCATTATTTTAATATTTAATTTATTCTGTGTCAATTATTTATCAATATCAGGCCAAAATGTGTAATTTAGCTTATATCCCTTCAAAGCATTTTTCGACATGGGAGATTTGCATGTCATGTCTTTTACGCAAAGATACCGCAGCCCATACGGCAAATGTTACAGCTACAGACACAGGAAGCGCGACAAAGGTGGTTCCTATCATAGACAAGCTCTTTAAGGAAGTGTCGGCAACCAATGTGCCCTTTCCTGATATCAAATTGCATAACTGCATTATCGAGGCATTTGAATGTATAAAAAATGTCCAGAAAAACCATGCCGCCGCTCCCGCTACCATGCCCCATGACGCCGCTATTCTGGGCATACTTTTTATATAAAGGGCACTTACATAGATAGGTAGAAACGCCGCCGTGGTCAATTCAAAAAACATAGTGGTAAACTTGGCTATGATACCGTCCGCCACCGGAAGACCGCTGGCCATCCACGCAAGCAGCGTGCTTATAATTATGACAACCGCCATGCCTCCCCTTGTTATTAAAACAGTATTTCCTTTTTTCCCAAGGCTTTTTTCATATATATCTCTTCCCGCTGCCGTTCCCATAGTATGGAACTGCGAGCTCAAGGTGGACATAGCGGCGGCGAGCATCGACATCAGAAATACCGCTCCAAACCATTTAGGTATATAATTGCTTATAAACAGAGGTATAATATTGTCGTTTACGCCATTCGCCGCTTTTATGGCAATCATGCCGGTATCCCTGTAGAGAAGAACATTAGACAGTGAGCCTACTATAAAGGCAACACCCGTCATAACAAGTATGAATACCCCTCCCGACAACATTGCCCTGTTCAACTCCCTGTTGCTCTTTACAGTCATAAACCTTACCGCAAGCTGAGGCTGAGCCAGCACACCTATTCCCACTCCCATTACAATTGTAGATACAAGGCTCCACCACATAGGTGACCCGGATTTGGGCATGGATGTCCATCCCTGAAATCCCTGCTTAATCGCTCCGGATATATCATTTTGTATATCGGGATTGCCATACAGTTGTGTAAGCTGGCTGTGCGCCTGTCCTACACCCCCTAAGCTGACATATGCAACCACCAGAAGCGCCATCATTGCTATAAACATGATGCAGCCCTGAAGAGCGTCTGTATACATTACCCCCTTCATTCCTCCCATCCATACATATACCGCCACTATGGCAACAAAAGCCAGAAGGGATATATGATATGAAATCCCAAAATATGTCTGTATGAAATTTGCGCCTCCCTTTATAACTCCCGCCGCGTAAATGGGCATAAATATAAAAATAATAGAAGCCGCAAAGCCCTGTATGAACTTTGATTCAAACCTCTTTCCCAAAAGCTCGGGAAAGGTATGGGCATCGAGGGTCTGCCCCATTTTCCTTGTTCTTTTGCCAAACACAATAAAAGCAATAAAAATTCCTACGAATACATTCAGAAAGGTAAGCCACAAAAGACCCATTCCCATATTAGCGGCAAGGCCTCCAAATCCTACTATTGCAGAAGTGCTTATAAATGTGGCCCCATATGAAAGTGCCATTATGACAGGATGAGTTTTTCTCCCCGCAATCAGATAATCCTGTGAAGTTTTTGTGTGCTTAAATCCCAGATACCCCAGACAGGCGGTTATAAAAAGATATACAATTACTACAGCTACCGTGTAAAAAGACATAACTGACCTCCTTAAAAATTTAATTGCCCTTTTACTTATACCTTAAAAAGGGCCCAATCTTAAAGGAGCATGCATTTCCAGGATATTTGACCTTTCTCCTATCCCAAACAACAAGTCCCTGACCGTAATTTACCGGCTGTCCCTTCATTTTGAGACAGCGTACAGCTTAAATAGCCGAATGCCGAGCTTAATCCGACTCCTTATTCCAGTTGTACAGGCCATAAATAACACAGGCCAGTGCGCTTAAAATGCAAAGAATATATGCACTCCAAATTCCCGAATCAGGTATACCCAGAAACATGCTTTCACCCCTTTTTACACAGAATTGCTTCCAAGTAAGCAGCGGCACCCTCACACAAACTCGCAGCCCTACGAACATTTGAGAAGACTTTTATCCGCCCCTCTTGCAAGAGTAATAAAAAAATACCCGTGTAGAGGGTATCGAAAAAACAATTAAAGCACTGTCTGCCTCTTAAGACTGACAATCCTTATAATAATTCTAAGGAATACCGAAATTACACCTTCGCTATTCCCAAGCTTGTCCGCAATACCGTTCTACAATACAATATTGTACAGGAAAAGATACAATACATCAACAGCTTTTTTTGCATTTAAATATTTCTTATATTCTTTTTATATATTTGTGTATTTAATTGTGCTTTAACTGTACTTGACTGTATTTAATTCTGTGATATAATTAATTTGTATTTTTATATCTGCAAGCATATAATTAAATATCAAAGCTTGTTATCCATATGCTTTTAAGAATAACGGCACTGACAATTAATATGTGCCGGAATTGGAGATTTAAGATGAAAATAATAGATTTGTTAAAATCAAAAAAGCCCGTTATAGCCTTTGAAATATTTCCGCCAAAGCCCGACGTTCCCTTAGAGAACATTTTAAGCTCTCTGGAGAAGTTCAAGGCTTTAAATCCTGATTATATAAGCGTTACCTACGGTGCGGGAGGCAGCCAAAAGGGGAGGACAATTGAAATTGCTTCAAGGGCAAAAAAAGAGTATGGAATAGAGAGCATGGCACATTTTACCTGTGTTGGCCACTCTTATGAGGAAATAGACAAAATGCTGGATGAGATGCTGGATGAGGGACTTGAAAACGTACTGGCGCTCAGGGGCGATCCGCCTCAAAACCAGCCTGACTTTGATTTCAGTAAAAACATATACCGCCACGCAAGTGAGCTTATACGCCATATACGCGGAAAAAACAACTTTTGTATTGCGGCAGCCGCATACCTTGAGGGACATCCCGAGTGCAGACTTTTAAAAGAGGATTTGCTAAATCTCAAGCTAAAGGTGGATGAGGGGACAGATTTTCTTTTAACCCAGTTCTTTTTTGACAACAGGCTGTTTTATGATTTTCTGGATAAGGCGGAGTCCAAAGGCATAAATTGCCCCATTATCCCAGGCATAATGCCCATATTTAATAGCAACATAAAGGTTATGACTGCCAAAAGCGGATGCTCCATTCCTGCAAAGCTGGTTGTCATGATGGACAAATACGCAGACAATCCCGAGGATTTAAGAAAGGCGGGAATTGAATATGCAGCGGAGCAGATCCGTGATCTTATAGCTTACGGGGCCCCCGGAATTCATTTATATACAATGAACAGGCCCAAGTCAACTAAAGAGATCCTTGTAAGTGCGGGGCTGGCGTAAGCTGTCTGAACATGATTACGAGATTAAAGTATTTACAGAATGATACAATATTACACTATAAATGTCCTTTATAGTGTAATATTGCTCCTGTTTTCCTAGAACTCTCCTTGGCGCATCATTGCAAGCAATTCTTCAAAGGTGATGTCGGGGCTGTGCTTAATCATTGCCTCCAGTACATGGTGCTCAGTTAGCTCTCCTACAATATTTAAGCCGTTATCCAGCACATGTATTATGTGAAACCTGTCAAAGTCCATGCTTCTTATTGCTTCACTGACGCGCAGGCTTTTAATAACCGCCAGGTTTCTTGCAGGGTATACTCCTTTATTTAAAAACCTTGACCGTCTGTAAAGCATGTTTTTGATATTTACCATTCCGGCCTCCATTTTGCCTGATTTCAGACATAAAAAAATGTATATTCCAATAAGGACCAAGTTGAACCGGTGATCCTCGCCCAGAATTTGCACAATTCCCAGTAATGATATGATTGAAGCCAGCACAAGCGTAAAGACCTTAACATACCTCTCCGTTAAAATAAATCCAACTCTTTCAGACATAATGCTCTCCAATACCCTCCCCCCGTCCAGAGGCAGCACGGGAAGCAGATTAAAAACAGCCAGATATAAATTAACCATAGCAAAAAATTTTGTCCACCATGCATACGGAAGATAAAAGCTAATAAAATGCAGCAGGAGACCGATAGCTATATTGACAAGAGGTCCTGCCACATATATTGCCAGCTTTTTATATTTGCACAAGCCTGATTCATCTATCTCCGCATTTAGACCCACCGGCAGTATTCTTATGGAACTGATCCCCGCCCCAAGCAGACAGGCGACGGCAATATGCCCCGCTTCATGCGCCAGCGCACTTGCAAAGACAGCGGCAAATTCCCATACATATCCACATAAGGCCGGTATCGGCATTACCAAAAAAAACAACAGGTTTACAGATATATCAACATTCCTTATTTTTACTGAAACATTCTTTTTCACTCAGACGGAACCTTTACAAATTCCTCAGGATTTAACGCCTTTCCGCCCTTCCACACCTCAAAGTGCAAATGAGCGCCCGCCGATATCCCCGTATCGCCCGCGCTTGCTATTACATTTCCCTTTTTTACATCCTGTCCCTCTTCCGCCATAAGCTTTGAGCAATGCCCGTACATTGTTGTAATATCATCCTCATGCTGTATTTTGATATAGTTCCCATATGTATCGGAGCTTTCCGCCTCTATTACCTTTCCGTCAAGAGCGGCTTTTATGGGCTCACCGATTTCTGCCTCTATATCTATCCCTGTATGGAATTCATTTTCCCCCGTTACAGGATGGACTCTGTCACCAAAGCCGGATGTCAAAGCACCGGCAACCGGAACAACGAATTGGTGCCTGGATTTTATAAAGCTCACCAGCTCGCCGTCACTCATATATTCCTCCCCCGTCGCCTCCCCTGAGGCCCCTTTTAGTTCTCCTTCGGCATAGGCACCCTTATCACCCTCATAAGGAAGTGAGGCATTGTCAATTTCCTCACCGGGCTCATCGTCCGTACTATTTTTTTCCGGCTGCAGCTGCGTGCCCCATACCTTTTCCAGCGCATAGCTCAACAATTGCTCTGCTTTGTTATAAATAGCCTTTGGCTCAATATCCCTTGATATTTCATTTTTTATCTTGTCAGTCAAAAAATTTGTTGCCGGAGTGTCAATGCTCTTAAAAGCTCCCACTGCTATGAGCAATGCAACGCATACGATAATCTGTCCCAGCAATTTATCCGCTATACGGCTGTCCCCCTGTATATTGTTTCTCCTTTTTCTCCTTGATACATTGTGACGTGAATACTTCGGTCTTGACACAATATCCTCCATAAACGCAACACCCACTTCTCTTGTTTATTCCCCAGTATTTAAAAGTATCTTAATATTTTAAGATATTTGCAGCAGCGCAAAATACGCCGATTTTTCTTTGTAAATTATATGCTCCAGAGAAATTTTTATTATATATATTTAGCAATAAAGATTTTACATGGAGGATATAATTTGATGAAAGAAATTTTTTTGACCCGTAAGGAATACCTCTAAGAAAAGCGCCTGATGACATACCCGTGAGACATTTCCCCGCAAGGCGTCTTTTCGTTGTAGTTAAAAATTTCTGTAAGCAATTATATCCTCTATGTTTGTAAAATCTTTATTGCATCCTATAAAGGTTTAAAATAAAAATCGCTTCTCTTTAATCTAAAAGAGAAGCGATTTTTATAGTATTATAAGTCTATTTGCCGCTGTCTTTAACCTTTTTTATAGGTATATTGGCCACAAGGGCGGGAACAGTCCTGTCTCCGTCTTCGCTCTTTGTCCTCGTAAGCTGTATATCCAGCTCATTCTCATCTATATCCATATAGTTTGATATTACTTTAATTATTTCACCCTTAACCATTTCAAGAAACTGAGGAGAAACATTTGCTCTATCATGGATAAGCACTAACTTCAGCCTTTCTTTAGCAACCTCTTTAGAATTTTTAGACCTTCCAAACAGTTTTGATAAATCAAGAAGCATATCTCTCCTCCTTAAGTAGTTTTTAACCCGAACAGCTTTTTTAATTTAAATACAAACCCTTCGTCTGCCTCAAGATCAAGCATTGGAACATCTTCTCCCAGTATCCTTTTAGTTATGTTCCTGTATGCCTGTCCGGCAAGAGATTTACTGTCTGTGACCGCAGGTTCGCCCTTATTGGTGGAAACGACAATCTTTTCATCATCCGGCACCACCCCTATAAGGTCAATGGCAAGTATGTCTATAATGTCGTCAATGTTCATCATATCCCCGCGCTTTACCATATCTATCCTTACCCTGTTCACAAGCAGCTTAGGGTTCCTGAGCTCATTGGCCTCAAGCAGCCCGATAATTCTGTCTGCGTCTCTTACTGCGGAAACCTCGGGAGTAGTAACAACAATAGCCTTTGTCGCCCCTGCGATAGCATTCTTAAAGCCCTGCTCTATTCCTGCGGGGCAGTCAACCAGTATAAAGTCAAACTCCTGCTTAAGCTCATCGCACAGCTTTATCATCTGTTCAGGTGAAACCGCAGTTTTATCTCTGGTCTGCGCGGCAGGCAGAAGATAGAGCCCCTCATACCGCTTGTCCTTTATCAGTGCCTGCTTTATTCTGCAGGTTCCCTCAATAACATCCACCAGATCATATACTATTCTGTTTTCAAGACCCATTACAACATCCAGATTCCTAAGCCCTATATCGGTATCGATGAGCACAACCTTTTTGCCGGACAATGCCAGACCCGTACCTATATTTGCAGTAGTAGTAGTTTTACCTACCCCACCTTTGCCTGAAGTTATTACCAAGACCTCTCCCATTAATGCTTACCCCCTACAGTAATTCAATTAGGAACATACTATCAAATTTAAGAAATTCAATTCAACAAATATATATCTAAAATATATATTTGTTTTAACGTTTTGTCAATTATCCATTGTCCGCCCATATAAGCACAGCTTCAATCCCTGCCTATCTCTGAGGTAAAAAAGTCTCTATGTATACCATGTCATCCTTAACAAATGCCAGCTCCGGGGACAAAGCATTTCTGCTTTCCTTTTCATCAGGAGGGCGGGTTATTACATCGGCTATTCTAAGCTGCATAGGCTGAAGATTAAAGGCCACCACCACAGCCTCCTTGTTGCCGTCAGCCCCCGCATGTACAATGCCTCTTAAGGAGCCCATAACAATTACATTTCCTGTGGCAATTATTTCCCCTCCGGGATTTACATCTCCTATTATTACCAGATTGCCGTCAAAGCTGATAAGCTGCCCCGAACGCACCGTTCCCCTGTAAAATTTTGCAATCCCCTCATTAATTCCCTTGAAAAAATATTTCCTGAGCTTGATTCTATTTTGCTCCGCCCCCGAGCCCTTCTGTATTGGGGAAGGGATGTCGGTGTCCTCCTCAAAGCTTTTAATCTGGGCTCCCGTTCTGGTCACCATAATCTCCTTGATTTTATCCTTTTCAGAATCATCAAGCTTTCTCCCTCTGTATTTAACATCAAGAGAGGCCCCTTTAAAAAATTTTCCTGCCGACATAACCTTTTTTTCCATCTGATTATATATATCGTCAAAACTGTCCTCTTCTCTTAATATAATAACCAGTCCGTTTACAGTAGCTCTAAAAGTAACATTAGCCTCACTCATTCATCACAACTCCCATGCAATGTAATACTACAATCAATTTATATAATTTAGACTTTTGCATATCGGATAACGGAGGATGTAAAATAATATCCTCCAGAATAATTTCTACTCTAACTACAGAAGCATGTATACCTGTAGAAGACGCTTGTGACTTTAGTTAGCCTAAATTGTAGCGCGGTCACGTATTCCGGGGAAATTATTCCTCCGAAAATTATTTTACATTCTTTTCAGATAGTTTGCATACTAATTTATATAGTGTCCTATAACGGAATTCATATCCGGCAATCAGGACACTTCAGTATTTTCAATATTTTCTGGATGACTTCGCTGCTCCTTCAATCTTTTTGTTGATTTTTATAACAATTATATATATCAGGATTGATGCCACGCTATTGTAAACAGCTTCGGGAAAAACGATATTTTTTAATGAGTAAACAAAATCAATGTTGCCTTTAGAAATTGTCAAAAGTATGTACACTGTCTCTTCGTATAATATAGAGGATATAAATGTAAAAAAAATCATTACAAAGAAATTCTCTCTATACAGCCTTTTGTTTACAGAACCTACAATTAGGCCCAGATACATTCCGAGCAAAGAATAAAACCCCAGTATTTTCCCCGATGAAGCATCCTGCAGCAAGCCCAGCACAAAGCCTACAACAGCTCCCTCAACATTTCCTCTTAGCAATGCAACTGTAATAACAGCTACTATAAGCAAATTAGGCTTAACGTTAAATACCTTTATATAGTCTAAAACAGTAGATTGTATCAATATAAGCAGAGTGATACAAGCACTATAGATTAATACAGTTACTCTCATTTAATTTCACCGTTTGACGCTTTCCCGGCATTATTATACTTACTCTTTAAAACAAATACCTCCTGAAGCCTTTTAAAATCCGCGGCAGGCTCAATTACCGCATACCTGTCAAGCTCATTTGCCTCCTGCCGTATTTCCTTCACGGTGCCTATTAAAATCCCTCTGGGGAAAATTCCTCCCAAGCCCGTGGTTTCAACAGTATCCCCTATTTCAAGCTCAAGCTCTGCCGGTATGTAGTCCATCCTGCAAAGTCCCTGATCCTTAAGCTTAAGATCACCTCTAACCTTTACTATATCGGTGGATTTAGATATTACGGCACTTACGGTGCTATCTACATCAATAATAGACAATACCTTGGAAGAAAACGGCGCCGCCTCTATTACACTTCCTATGAGTCCCTTGCTTGTAATAACGGGAGAATTTTCAGTAATTCCTTCATTGCTTCCCCTATCTATAGTAAACACATTAAACCAGTTGCCCGCATCCTTCGCTATGATATTCCCACCTATAGACTTATAGTCATTAAACTGATTCTTAAGGTCAAGCGCCTCTCTTAAGCTCTTGTTCTCCTCCCGGTACCTCAAAAGGCTTCTGTTCTCATTTTCAAGCCTGTCTATCTCTGCTTTAAGCTCTTTATTTTCCTCTTCCATGCTCTTCATATCTCTAAAAAATATAAACGTTCCTTCAATATTATCACCTATAAAAGAAAAAAAACTTTGCAAAGGAGACAGCGGCACATTTAACGCATTGCCTATATATGCCGTTTTTCTGCTCTCTCCGGCAGAAAGCCCCATAACAATAAATATTGACAGGGTTACAGCTATTAATATAAGAACTTTGTTTTTAAGCAAGCGCAGCAACAAAGTTAAATCTCCCTTCCATACAAAGCTTTGCATTACCCCTTAAATAAATTAGCGGTTACTACCTCAACCTTTTGGGAGAAATCAAAACCTTCTTCAGCACCTCAATTTCCTCCAATACTTTTCCCGAACCAAGCACAACACAATCAAGAGGCCTTTCAGCTATTGAAACCGGCATACCCGTCTCTTCCTTTATAAGCTTATCCAGTCCGCTTAAAAGCGCCCCTCCTCCTGTTAGCATAATGCCTCGATCCATGACATCCGAAGCCAGCTCGGGCGGCGTTTTCTCCAGTGTAAATTTTATGGCGTCCACTATGGCATTAACAGGCTCCTTTAACGCCTCCATGATCTCAGAAGATGTAATGGAAATGTTCTTGGGAAGACCCGTTATCAAGTCTCTTCCTCTTATTTGGATGGCTTCCTCCTTGGGCTTGGGATATGCAGAGCCTATTACCACCTTTATCTCTTCAGCCGTTCTTTCTCCTATCATTAAATTATATTCTTTTTTAACATAATGCACAATAGCCTCGTCCAACTCATCCCCTGCTATACGCAATGACTTGCTTGTGACAATACCTCCAAGGGAAATAACCGCTACCTCGCTGGTTCCTCCTCCAATATCAACAACCATACTGCCGGAGGGCTCCTCTACAGGAAGATTTGCTCCAATGGCCGCAGCCATAGGTTCCTCAATAAGATATGCCTCCCTTGCCCCTGCCTGAAGCGTTGCTTCCTCGACAGCTCTTTTTTCAACCTCGGTAACGCCGGAGGGTACGCATATAACTACACGCGGCTTACCCAGCACACCCTTTGACATTGCCTTTCTTATGAAGTATTTCAGCATACTCTGAGTAATGTCAAAATCGGCTATCACACCATCCTTCATAGGTCTTATTGCAACAATATTCCCAGGAGTTCTTCCAATCATTTCTTTTGCGGAATCTCCTACAGCCAGAATGTTATTCGACTTTTTATTTATAGCAACTACAGAAGGCTCTCTTAAAACAATTCCCTTTCCCTTAAGATGCACCAAGGTGTTTGCTGTTCCTAAATCTATTCCTATATCCCTTGAAAATAAGCTCATTAGTATAATCTCCTCCTGTAAATCCATTATGCCTGACTACATCAGGCCCCTTTCTTTTAAGCTTACATATCTTCCGTCTCCAATTATAATGTGATCCAAAACCCTTATACCCAATATATTACCTCCGGCAATCAGCCTGCCGGTAGTTTCCACATCCTCCTGGCTTGGCTCAGGGTCCCCGCTGGGATGATTATGAGCAAATATAATACCGGAGCAGCCCGCCTTCACAGCTTCACAGAATACCTCTCTCGGGTGTACAATTGAGGCTGTAAGGCTGCCTACCGAAACGTTAACATGCCGTATGATCCTGTTTTTTGAATTCATCAAAACAACCTTAAATACTTCTTTTTTCAAATGCCTCATCTCTTCCATAAGAAGACTGCTTATGTCCCCGGGAGAATTGACCTCCTTTTTTCTATCGGTAATAAAGGCAGATGCCATTCTCTTTGAGAATTCCAGCATGGCTTTTATTTGTATGGCTTTAACCTTGCCTATACCTCTGATATTCCTTAGCTGCTCAAGGGAAAGCCCATGAAGCGATGTAATACTGCTGTCCTCAAGCTGCATAATTATCTTTTGAGCCAGAGAGACAGAGGTTTCATTTCTGGTTCCCGTCTTAATTATTATTGCCAGAAGTTCCGCATTGGACAGCATTTCCGGCCCGTATCCCTCAAGCTTTTCATAAGGCCTCTCACAAACCGGTAATTTTTTCATTGTTACGCTTTGCCCAATCTTACTCATATAACCCTCCCGCCAATCACTCCAATATTTTCACTCCAAAGCTTCTAAGCATAGAGCTGAGGCGCATTAGCGGAAGTCCTACTACGTTAAAATAACATCCTTCAATTTTTTCAACAATGACTGCACCCATTCCCTGTATTCCATAAGCGCCTGCCTTATCCATAGGTTCCTTTGTGGCAATATATGAGCGTATCATTTCATTACTCATGCGTATCATTTTCACCCGGGTTGCCACATAGTCATTTTCCAGCCTCATGTCTAAAGAATCTATTACGGCAATGCCTGTAATTACTTCATGCCATCCGCCCTGCAGCGCCTTAAGCATTTCAAATGCATGAACCTCGTCTCGAGGCTTTCCCATTATTCCGCTGCTTACTACAATGGTGTCGGCGCCTATAACCAGCGCACCCCTTCCATGTTTGCCCGCAACATCGGAGGCTTTTTCCAAAGCCAGCTTCTTTGCCGTCTCATGCGGCATCAGTGAAGCATCAACAGTCTCTTCCACATTCGACGGAATAACCTCAAATTCAGTTCCAAGCTGTTTCATCAGCTCTACACGTCTCGGAGAAGCCGAGGCCAGAATAATTTGCTTCATATCATCTCCACTTTAATAATAAAATTACGTTTATTTGTGTTATCAATCCCTATTATAACTTTACAGTAACGCCTTTTCAACAAGATAAGGAAAATTTAGTGATTTATCGATAGTGTTCTTTTCCTTGCGGCAATTTTTTTAAATAAAGCAGCCTAATTATTATAATTACCCGGAGCTTTTTGTTTTAAAAACGCCTCTTTTGCTTTTGGAATTACGATATTTACGCTATCAATAATTTTGCTCATTTCTCCCGTACTTAAATTACCGATGTCATCGGCATCAAATCCACTCTGTTTTATTACCTCCCTCATAAACATCTCATTATCAGGGTCTGCTCCGGCATTTTTTATCCGGGCCTTCAAATAATTTATCTGCCTTTCGGTAGCTTTTTTAGACACTCCCGCTATACGCACATCAAGCCCCCCTTCTGTCCCGGAGGATCTTTTCCTGCGCTCATCGGCTATTCTTTGCTGCACATTGTTAAATTCCTCCTCAAGCTGTCTCGCCTCTCCCTGGCTCAACCAGTCGTTTTCGCCCATAAGCTTTCTTATAACCCTGTCACATGCTCCTGTAATTGTCTTTTCCAGACCAAACTCCTTGTCCTCAACAATTTTTTTCCCTATCTCAAACCTTTCCCACTCTGTTAAAAATAGCTCCGTCTCATGCCTTATTTTAGGGCGGCTGTCTTCACGGATAATTTTTCCCCTTTCATCCCTTACAATATTTTTATCCTCAATTCTATTCGCCACATAGGCTTGATATATATTGTAGTAGTCAATCTGTTTTCCGTCTACCACTATCTGCCCGCTTTTTATGTCTCTTCCCCTTACCTTTATAATAAAGGCAGGCAAATCTACAGAGCCTATCCCCGGAAACTCAGCCTGATTTTCTTTTGCTGGGCATATATCAATGTCCTCAATTGAAATACCCTTCTCCTTGGCTTTTTTAAAAAGCCCTTCAGCTTTAAAACGCAGCTCTCCTCCCATGCCCTTGTAAAAGTCCTTGCCGGCATTATATATAATATCCGAGGATTTTGTACTGTTAACCTCTTCAGCATTTCTTTCTTCAATTTCCAACATCTTCTCCTCCTTTTTTCATACTTATTCTTTTTAGTATTTGAGGAAATCAATTAATCTAATATAGCTATTATTTCTTTGTAAGGTAATCTGCTACAGTATAATGCAATACGGCTCACATAAGCCTTCAAATACGACATGAAGAACCCGGTATCGGTAGAAATGTATGCAATATTCTCTGATTTCCCAAGCATTATGGCAATAAATATTTATTGTTAAAATTTTAATACTTCTCTTTTTATATATAAATTAGTATAATATATTAAAGAAGGCGGTCACCTTAAAATATAAAATGCTTACTATGAAGTGAATATGTCTATTGCTTTTACAGCTAATCAATCCAAATGCCTGTGTACCTAAAAAAGATTTAGATTGTGGTGAGGATAAATGAAAATAGAAAAAATAAGCGACAGTGAAATAAAAATAACAATTTCATTAAGTGATCTGGAAGAGCGCAATATTGATTTAACTTCCTTAAACTATAATTCTCCTGCTGCTCAGGAATTATTCTGGGATATGATGGAACAGGCAGAGGTGCAGTTCGGATTTAACACAACCGACTCACAACTGTATATAGAGGCTCTCCCCGACTCTGACGAGGGCTTTGTTGTTACCATAACAAAAGGCGATCAGGACGGAGACTTTGAATCAATACAAAAATACATTAAAAACAGATTCAGGAAAAATGAGCTTAAGGTTAAAAGGAAAAACCGAAGAGTATACTCAACGCTATTGGTATACTCCTTTGACAGCTTTGATGATTTATGCTCTTTAAGCAAAAAGGTAAGCTCCATGTACTCAGGAGAAAGCTCCTTGTACAAGTACAAAAACGCCTACTACCTTATGCTTACAAGGAGTAATTTTACAGTGACAAACACAAAGATGTTTGAGGTTATAATAAGCGAATATGGAAATAAAGTCTCCAATGCAAGCTTTTATGAAGGGTTTTTAAATGAATACGGCACAAAGCTGATTGAATACAACGCTGTAGAAATATTAAGCAATTATTTTTAAGTAATCTATAGAGCTATTGCTAGCTTTTAATGTACGCTCTTTACCTTGTCTGCCTCTGCCCCGCCAGATATCCTGATTACGAGCCGCCTTATTATTTCCTGTGTCTTTTTCATTTCTGTAAAATTTTTATATAGATTTGATATAATAATATATAATTTCCGCCATTAATAAGCACTTTACTTTTTCACATATTTATTTTAGTATAAAAATAGGCTATGAATATACCCATTACAAAGAATGGACTGATTAAAATGGTTCTAAATAAATTCGATCAATTTCTCAAAAGGAGGCAGTGTCTTATAGAGCAATATTCAAAGGGGGACTTAAGCAAGGATGAATTTATAGAAGAAAATTATGCGTGCATAAATGCGCTGGATATCAAGCCCTTTGAAAAAATAGACAATGTTAAAAAGGCGATATATAACTATCAGTATTACAATGTACTGGCAAAATATTATCAAAAGCGGGCTCACAATACAGCAAAAAGAAATGAGTGGAGGAGCGATTTTTTAGAGCTTTCAAACCATTATTACTCAAAGAAAGACCGTGTAACCGAAAAGCTTGTTAAGCTACTGGATTTCCAAAATATAGAGGCCTATTTCGTAAAGGTTAAGTCGCCCAATCTGAAAAACCGCCTTTTCGAGATAGTTTTAAAGGAGCATGACGATATAATACTTCACTCCACCAGTCAAAGTCTTCTGAACATGCTCATATACGAGAATGTCTTTTCACATGCCCAAAGAAAATCGCTGATTGACAGCTATATTAATCAAAAATATTAAAAAAAGCAGGAAAGGAGAAATATGCTTCTTTCCTGCTTTTTTCTTATATTTATAAATTTTTTATTTCACCTATTGCTCTATTATACTCACGCCTCGATCCCCCGGCTCTGCAACCGGCACCTCATCGGCAAGAATTATGTCCTTCTCCCGGCTGTTCACACCCTTATGAGTCTTTTTATTCCTTATTTTAACCAGAGCCATGTTCAATACGGTGTCCATATCCGACGCAATAACAAATTTCAATTCCTGTCTGACATTTTCGGGTATATCCTCAATATCCTTTTCATTATCTAAAGGTATAATAATTGTATTGATCCCCGCCCGGTGCGCTGCCAGAACCTTTTCCTTGAGTCCTCCTATCGGCAGAACCCTGCCTCTTAATGTGATTTCGCCCGTCATAGCCACATTTTTCTTTACAGGCATCCCCGTCAGGGCTGAAACCATAGCAGTAGCCAAGGTTATTCCCGCCGACGGGCCGTCCTTTGGAATAGCTCCCTCCGGGACATGAATGTGTATGTCATACTTGCTGTGAAACTCCATGTCTATTCCAAACTGCTCCGCCCTTGAACGGATAAAGCTTACCGCAGCTTTGGCGGACTCCTTCATAACATCACCCAGCTGGCCTGTTAAATCGAGCTTGCCGCTTCCCTCCATCAGATTTACTTCTATAAAGAGAGTATCTCCTCCCACAGGTGTCCATGCCAGTCCTGTGGCAATACCGACCTCGTCTGCTTCATTGGCCTTATCATATCTGTATTTTTTAGTGCCGAGAAGCTTCTCTATATTTTTAGACGATACCTTCATCGACTTCTTGTTTTCAGAAACCAGGCTTTTAACAACCTTTCTGCATACTGTCGCGATTTCCCTTTCAAGGTTTCTGACTCCCGCTTCCCTCGTATAAAAGGTTATAATATCCCTTGCCGTCTGCCTATCTATAGTCATATTGCTCTTTTTGAGGCCATGGGCCTTCATCTGCTTGGGAACCAGGTATTTCATTGCTATATTTACCTTCTCCTCCTCGGTATAGCTGGTAAGGTGTATAATCTCCATCCTGTCCAAAAGAGGCCGTGGTATTGTGTCAAGGGTGTTCGCGGTGGTTAAAAACATAACGTCGGAAAGATCAAAAGCAAGCTCCATGTAATGATCCCTGAACGCAAAATTCTGTTCGCCGTCCAGAACCTCCAGCATGGCTGAAGCAGGGTCTCCCCTGAAATCACTGCTCATTTTATCTATTTCATCAAGAAGTATCAAAGGGTTTTTAGAGCCCGCCTGCTTTAATGCCGCTATTATTCTTCCGGGCATGGAGCCTACATATGTGCGCCTGTGCCCTCTGATTTCGGATTCATCCTTTACTCCTCCCAGAGACATCCTCACATAGTTCCTGTTCAATGCCCTGGCTATCGACTTTGCAATAGATGTCTTTCCCACTCCCGGTGGCCCCACAAGGCATAAAATAGGACCCTTTAGAGTATTTTTCATCTTTCTTATGGCAAGGTACTCTACTATTCTCTCCTTTACCTTTTCAAGGCCGTAGTGATCATCGTCAAGTATGTCCTGTGCCCTGTCTAAATCAATAATTTCTTCTGTGCTATTATTCCATGGAAGGTCGAAAATCCATTCCAGATATGTCCTTATGACTGATCCCTCAGCAGACCCCGGAGGCATTTTAATTAAGCGATCCAATTCCTTCATCACTTTTTTTTCGGCCTCTTCGGGAAGGTCTGCCTTTGCCAGCTTCTCCTTGTACTCCTCAACCTCGCCGGCTATCCCGTCCTTATCCCCAAGCTCGTTTTGTATAGCCTTAAGCTGTTCGCGCAAATAGTATTCCTTTTGCATTTTATCTATCTGCTTTCTGACCTTTGCACTTATGTTCTTCTCAACCTCAAGTATTTCAATTTCCTTTAGCAATATCTCCAAAAGCTTTTCCAATCTCGCCTTGGGGTTAAATTCATTTAATATATCCTGTTTTTGTTCCACCTTCAACACCAGATTCGACGTAATTATATCCGCCAATTGTCCCTGATTTTCAATGGTACTTACAGACATTATAATATCGGCCGGCGTCTTGCTGCTTAATTTTACATAATCCTCAAAGGTAGATATTACCTCTCTCTTTAAGGCCTCCATTTCGATATCGTCGTCCTGATCGTAATTATAAATCTTTTCAACAACCTCCGCCATAAAAAACGGCTCGGTTTGCGTAAACTCACCTATCTCAGCCCTGCTTATGCCCTCAACAAGAACCCTTATTGTATCTCCGGGAAGCTTCAACATTTGTTTTACCTTAGATATTGTGCCTACGGTATATATATCATCCTCCACCGGAGAATCATTTCTTGCATCCTTCTGTGTTACAAGCAGTATGAGCTGATTATTTATCATTGCCTCTTCCAAAGCCTTTATGGATTTTGCTCTGCCTACATCAAAGGGCAGCGTCATATAGGGAAATACTGTCAATCCCCTTAGAGGCAAGAGCGGAAGCACCTGCTTCTTAATAATCTTTTTTGATTCTGACATTTGACCATCCCCTCGTTTTTATTACAAATAAACATTTGCGTATCTATAGAGCAATGCGGTATAAATTATCTCCGGCACAAACCGCCTTAATCACCCGGCAAGCAAATTCCAGATATAAAAGCTTTGCCGCAGCATATGCTCGGACTATAATTGTTACAATTATACCTTTTAAGCTCTTGAATTTCAATTGTTTTATATGGAATAACAGGTAACACATGCTTTTATACTCACAGGCAATTCCTACAATTTCTTAATTTCGAACAGCCTGTATAATCCATCCTCCAGCAAATCCGTTTCATTCTTTTGAGGTATCTGCATTCCATAGCGAACCCTGTCATAAACTTCCGTGGCCTCTCTTACATAATGCACCATTTCTTTACAGTCCTTTATTTTATCATATATTTCCTCGGTTGTATCGCTCTTGCTTAATGCCCTGTTCTTCTTAAATATGGTACAAAGAATGGCATAATATATATATCTTACCTTCCGAACCGGGTCTTTAATTTTTTTCAAGTCCCTTTTTATGTTTATTGTCAGCCTTTTATCAGCCCTTCGCAATGTACTCCTCTCATCTTCCGCAATAGGCTCTATCTCATCATAATAGCAATCCTGCCTGCTTTGCGGCTCGTTTTGGGAGTTGACCTTCAAAAGCCTTTTTACCCATTCCGAGAATGAAGCCGCAGCTTTTTTCAGCGCGGAAAACATATGCGGAGAAATCTTATATATAATATAAAGCAAAACAAAATACTGCACTATATCCGTTATTAATCCCCATATGGGGTTTTGGGCTTCACTTTCAGGAAAGGCAGGGTACTGCATTTGTTGTGCGGGGTCTTGATGTTGGGTGCCGTAAGGCATTATCATAGACAAAAAATCCGAAACGGCGCTAGCGACCCATCCAATCACTTGCTGCAAGGCTTTAATGATGCTCACAACAATTCCTTTAAGATTTATAAGTAAAATGACGGCGGCAAAAAACAATAGTACTGCCGCAAGGTTATAGCTCCTTATTTTATCAGGTACGGGAGCGGAATGAGAGGTCTTTTTAATAAACACATAATCAAGCTCCGATTGATTTTGTACTATGAAGGACATCATCATAAATATAAGTGCAAATATGAAAAGCAATGTGCCGTAAAGCGCATAGCTCTTAAAATATGTGCAGATAAATATATAAAAGGCCGTTAGAATAAGTCCGGGATAAAAGCTTGCCCTGCTCAATATGCTGCCCGGCTCGTAATTGCTAAGCTTAATGCAGGTGCAATAGAATAGCAGTGTAAAAACACATGCAAATATCGTCCGGGCCGCTCCGGCATTCCAATACAATGCAGAGACGACACACACGGGGACAACAGAGGTAGAATATGCCGCTATTGTTGTAGCCGCCCTTATGCCGGCGTTGCCCTCCCATATAAAATCAATCAGTGGATTTTTCAGCAGCCTTTGGGCAAAAGCACATTTATCCCTTATGATATATCTTCCGGCAAAAACTCCCGCAAAGAACACGCAGAGGCTGAATATGAGCTCTGCCACAACACCTCCGGCTCCAAATACGGCATGTCTTAGCAGCATAAATCCCGGATATACTAATGAATACAAGCCTGTAAGCTCCGCAAGCCGGAGCAGCGTACTTCTTACGCGGTTCTGCATTTAACGCTCACCTCCAAGAATATATGCATCTACTCCCCGTGGCACTATGTCCTCCTGAATCCACTCATCCAGAACTAAAAAAAGCACTCTGTTTCCATTTCTTCTCATAATGTCTGAAATTCTGCAAATTTCCTCATTTATATAGCATGTTATTATAAATATCTGATTGTTCATAATCACATCGCTGCTTTCCGCTAAAAAAGATTCAAAATCCTTTTTGTTTTCCAGCCTTAGCCCTGCCAAAAGCTTTAAAAGCTGAAATATATGCTCTCTGCCTCCTGCCTCTTTAGTAAATACAGTACCCTCATCTCCTTCAATACAGCCATTGACAGCAAGCCTTGCCGTCATCCCCATTTTAAGCGCACTGTCCAGCAGCGTAGCAGCCGTCTTGATTCCCAGCTCGATCTTGCCCTTGTCGAGTACCGTATCATGCTCAAATTCTCCCGATTGCATATTTAATATTGCTGTAATCCCCATACGGCAAGTAAAATCATTTTTTCTTACCATCAGCCTTCCCTGTCTTGCGGAAGACTGCCAGTGTATCCTGTTCATAGAATCAGCTTCAGTATACTCTCTTGTCCCAGACACTATAAATGGGTCATCCATTATCCATCTCTTTATTACCGCATCCCCCTGAAGGCAATTTACCGGGATAAATACCGAATTGAGATCAATTATGCCGGGGTACACTACCAGCACAGCGTTTACCTCCACCGCTTCGGAGGAGCTTCCCATTCCCAAAAGATCTCCCCATATAAGTGTTACGTTTTTTGTAGTGAACACTCCTCTTTTAAGACAGATAACCTTCCAATGCCTGGTTATTTTTTGATGGCTTTTTAGTAAAAAGCTGCTTGTAACCCTCCTGTCCTCCTGCGTTATAACAGACCTTGTCCCTGCAAAATCCAGCCATTTTGATGAATGGATGTCAACCTTAAGCCACGGCACGGGAAGCAGTTTTCTATTATATAACGTTTCCACAAGACAAAGCTCCTGCCCCTCATAGGCCTCCGAAGCACTGAATGTGCAGAGGTATTCCAGCTTGTACGCACCATACCTGTTAAAAATATGTCTCTGAAGACCTATGGCAATAAAAACAATTGCTATTAAAGCTATAACTTCCATATATCAGCTCTCCATTTTGATCTCGTGCCTTTTAACCGACAGGCAGTTCTTCCGTAGGAACGGAAACGCTGCCCAGAATATCAGAAACAGCATCCTCCGCAGAATATCTTGCCGTTAAGGCAGCATGTCCCTTCAAAATGAGCCTGTGAGAAAGAACAGGTACCGCAGCCTCTTTTACATCATGAGGTGTGACAAAATCACGTCCCTTAAGCACTGCCATAACCTGAGATGCTCTCATCAGTGCCAGGCTTCCCCTTGGACTAACGCCTAATAAAATTTTATCATGGTTTCTTGTCATTTCAATTATATTGATTATATAATTCTTTACATTCTCAGAAACAATTACCCCACTGAAGGAATTTTGTGCGTCCACAATCTCTTCAATGTCCGCAACAGGCGGTATGTCCTTTGCAGGGCTGCCAAGCTGAAATCTGTCCAGAATAGCCTTTGCCTCTTCACTGGAGGGATAGCCCATTCTAAGCCTCATATAAAACCTGTCAAGCTGGGCCTCCGGCAGTGAAAATGTACCTTGAGTCTCTATGGGGTTCTGTGTTGCTATAACCATAAAGGGGCTCTCTAATGCTCTGGTGTCACCATCTACGGTAACCTGCCCCTCTTCCATGCACTCTAAAAGGCTGGACTGGGTTCTGGGCGTTGCCCTGTTTATTTCATCCGCCAAAACTATGTTTGAGAATATGGGGCCTGCTCTGAAAACGAACTCTCCCTGCTTCTGGTTAAAAAAGTTTACTCCCGTCAAATCCGAAGGCAGCAGGTCGGGTGTAAACTGTATTCTTTTAAAGCTGCATTTTATAGATCTTGCCAGGCATTTGGCAAGCACCGTTTTTCCTACTCCCGGAACATCCTCCAAAAGAATATGCCCCGAGCAAAAAAGACAAACCAGCACAAGCTCTATTACATTATCCTTTCCCACTATAACCCTTGAAATATTATTCTTAATTCTCTTGCTTAAGTCCCTGACCTGCTCCAGCTCCATACGGCTATCCCCCGATTCAGTCTTTATTTTTTTAAAACAGAGGGTATTATAAACTCTCTAATCAGCCTTGCTCTGTCCTCATCACTGAAGGCTCTCTCCCCATACGGCATTGAGGTTGTCACAGCCACAATATCAAGCTCGGGTATAACGCATATGTTTTGTCCCCCGTATCCCGAGGCTACATAGACATAATATCCGTTCTCCTCACCGGTCCACCATTTAAAGCCGTACCCTGCTGTTGTGTTTGCCGTCCTTTTAGGATCTGTCTCCACTTGCTTGCGTGTAGATTCCTCGACCCATTTCCGCGGCACTACCTGCCTGCCGTTAAACATTCCTCCGTTTAGATACATAAGCCCAAACTTAGCCATATCTCTTGGTCTTATATGCATATTGGCATATCCCGTATAGTACCCTTGCGGATCGGAGGCCCATCGTATGCCTTCTATGTTTAAGGGATTAAAAAGATGCTTCTCCGCAAAATCAAGCGTGCTTGTTTTAGTGGCCTTCGTCAAAATAACCGACAACAGGTGTGAAGCCGAATTTGCATATTGAAACCTCTCTCCCGGCTCATACTTAAGGGAGAGCTCCAGCGTATGCCTTACCCAGTCATCACTTGCAATCCATTTGCCGAGATCCTCGCAAAAGCCGGGAGTCATTGTCAGCAAATGCCTTATGGTAATTTGCTTCTTATCGGAATACCTCTGATTTTGATAATACTCGGGAATATACTCCGAAATTCTTTGGTCTATATTCTTTATAAAGCCCTTGTCGGCAGCAATTCCCACAAGTGCCGACATAAAGCTTTTAGTTACGGAAAATACATTGTTGGCATCATCCATTCCTGCGCCGTTATAGTATCTCTCCATTACGATATTCCCGTGCCTTATTACAATAAGGCTGTAGGCGGCTGTTTTCCCAACCATTTCACCCGCTTTATCCAAAATATCCTTATCCATCCCCTGCTCCGCAGGAGACGACACCATCCATTCCTCCGCTTGCTGAAGCTTTGCCCCAACTTCTGCCTTACTCTCCTTCTTAACCGCCGCCTTGTATGTTTTTCTCTCCTTCAAATATGAAGGCATACTTAAGGACACAGCGATTATTAATATTATTGATATGGCAATAATTTCCTTGGCCTTACCCCTCATTATAAGAGCACCGCCTTTCGCTCGTCTTATATCTATAGAATAACATACATGGAAATTTATATAAAGGAATTATTTATTATATATGTAGCGATAAAGATTTTACATGGAGGATATAACTTGATGGAAGAAATTTTTTTGACCCGTAAGGAATACCTCTAAGAAAAGCGCCTGATGACATACCTGTGAGACATTTCCCCGCAAGGCGTCTTTTCGTTGCTATTAAAAATTTCTGTAAGCAATTATATCCTCTATGTTTGTAAAATCTTTATCGCATCCTATATAGCTTTAAGGACAATTTAAAAACCCCTTTGCCGACTGCACAAAAGGGTTTATATCGTAAAACGTCTATTTTATGCTTTCTGCAAAGCTCCTCCCAAATTCCACACACTGAGCCAGCTCTTCCTCCGTAGGAGTGTATCTGAAGGCCAGAGGAGGCTGTACAACCTTTAATCCCGCTTCTTCAAGCTTAGCGGCTATTATTTTAGGTGCCTCTCCGCTCCATCCATAGCTTCCGAAGCCCGCACCCACCTTATTCTTAAACTTGAGGCCCTTAATATCATCTAAAAGAGATGCTATTGCACGCAACACAATATTGTTTACCGTGCAACTCCCCACTATTACGCCTTTTGCCTTGAATATCTCCGTAATCAAATCGCTCCTGTCCGAGGTGGCGGCATGATAAAGCTTAAACTTTATTCCGCTTTGCAGCAGGCCCTCTCCTATAGCCTCCGCCATAGCTTTGGTAGCATCATACATGGTATCGTAAATAATTACAACAGCTCCCTCATTATAATCCTTAGACCACTCATAATACTTTTCTATTATCTGCAAGGGGTTGTCCCTCCATATAACACCATGGCTTGGGGCAATCATTTCTATCGGCAGCTCCATAGCCTTTATTTGCTCTATCTTTTTCTTTGCAAGAGCACTGAAGGGCGTAAGTATATTGGCATAATATTTAAGGGCTTCCTGGTAAAGCTCACAGCAGTCAATCTCATCATTGAACATAGAGGCCGCCGAATAGTGCTGTCCGAATGCATCATTAGAAAGAGCAAGGGCCGCCCCCTTAACATAAGTAAGCATACTGTCGGGCCAGTGAAGCATCTGCATTTCCACAAAAACCAGCTCATACTCTCCCAGCCTCAAGGAATCGCCCGTCTTAACGATATTAAAATTCCAGGCCTTATGAAAATGCTTCTTTATAATCTCCGCACCGTTTTTAGTACAGTATATGGGAACATCAGGAATTCTCTCCATAAGATATCCGAGACTTCCTCCATGGTCGGGCTCAATATGGTTTATGACAATTGCGTCTATCTTATCCAGCGGCGTATGCTTCTGCAAATTTTCAACAAACTCCTCCTTGTAAGGATTCCATACAGTATCCACAAGCACCGTCTTATCATCCTTAATAAGGTATGAATTGTAGCTTGAGCCCCTGTGCGTAGACAACTCATGCCCGTGAAAACGCCTAAGCTCCCAATCCTTTATTCCTACCCAGTAAACATTCTTTTTTATCTCAAGCATATTACACTCTCCTTTCAGAACCTGCTAATATATATTCCCATACAACTATTACTTAAACAAGTTTTTACGATCTAAAAAGACAAGGAGGTATATACCTCCTTGTCTTTAAAGGTCTGTACAGCTATTAGGCAATTATCTCGGTAACAGTACCCGAACCTACTGTTCTTCCGCCTTCACGGATAGCAAATCTCAAGCCTTCATCCATAGCTATAGGAGTTATAAGCTTGATAGTCATTGCAATGTGGTCGCCGGGCATACACATCTCAGTACCCTGAGGAAGCTCAGCAACGCCTGTAACGTCAGTAGTTCTGAAATAGAACTGAGGTCTGTAGCCATTGAAGAAAGGAGTATGTCTTCCGCCCTCTTCTTTAGTCAAAACGTAAACCTGACTCTTAAAATGAGTGTGAGGCTTGATTGAACCCGGCTTAGCCAAAACCTGTCCTCTTTCGATTTCATTTCTCTGAATACCTCTTAAAAGAGCACCTATGTTGTCACCTGCAACGGCCTGATCAAGAAGCTTCCTGAACATTTCAACACCAGTAACAACGGTCTTTCTGGGAGCCTCCATAAGTCCTACAACTTCAACCTCTTCTCCAACCTTTATTGTACCCTTTTCAACCCTTCCGGTAGCAACAGTTCCACGGCCGGTGATTGAGAATACATCCTCTACAGGCATAATAAACGGCTTGTCAACGGGTCTTTCAGGTGTGGGTATATATTTGTCAACCTCTGTCATAAGGTTCATTATAGGCTGGTATTCAGGAGCGTTAACATCCTTTGAAGTGGATTCAAGAGCAACCAATGCCGAGCCTCTTATGATGGGTATATTGTCACCGTCAAACTCATAAGCACTCAAAAGCTCTCTTAATTCCATCTCAACAAGCTCAATCAATTCCTCGTCGTCAACCATATCGCATTTGTTAAGGAATACAACTATGTGGGGAACGCCAACCTGACGTGAGAGAAGTATATGCTCTCTTGTCTGGGGCATCGGGCCGTCGGCAGCGGATACAACAAGTATTGCTCCGTCCATCTGAGCAGCACCGGTGATCATGTTTTTAACATAGTCGGCGTGGCCGGGGCAGTCAACGTGAGCATAGTGCCTTAAGTCTGTCTCATATTCAACGTGAGCTGTTGAAATTGTGATACCTCTTTCTCTTTCCTCAGGAGCTGCGTCAATCTGGTCATATGCCTTATACTCAGCCTTTCCCAAGAATCCAAGAACCTTTGTGATAGCTGCTGTTAATGAAGTCTTACCATGGTCAACGTGACCTATCGTCCCAATGTTGACGTGGGGTTTATTCCTTTCAAATTTAGCCTTTGCCATTTATAAATTCTCCTCCCTTTTTAGAGCCTCCCAATACCCTCCCTTATATAAGCATATAAGTATATTCGGTATGGTAGACTAATTTATTATTATATTAATAATGCACTTACTTTGACTCTTTATTGCTGAGCACACCTTCCTGAATGCTTTTGGGAACTTCCTCAAAGTGACTTGTCTGCATTGAGAAGGTTCCTCTTCCCTGAGTCCTTGAACGAAGCACGGTAGCATATCCGAACATCTCGGACATTGGAACATGAGCCCTGATATTCTGTGCTCCTGACCTTGCCTCCATGCCTTCAATCCTGCCTCTTCTTGAGTTAAGGTCTCCCATAACATCACCCATGTACTCCTCAGGCACTTGTACATCAACCTTCATTATAGGCTCAAGCAATACGGGGCTTGCCTTGCGGCAGCCTTCCTTAAAGCCCATTGAACCCGCAATTTTAAACGCCATTTCAGATGAGTCAACCTCATGGTAAGAACCATCAACAAGTGTAACCTTTACGTCAACCACCTGATAGCCTCCAAGGACACCATTATTCATAGCATCCTGTATACCTGCGTCAATAGGCCCTATATATTCCTTAGGAACAGCTCCTCCAACAATTTTATTGATGAATTCATATCCTGCACCGGGTTCCCTAGGCTCAATTTCAAGTACACAATGCCCGTACTGTCCTCTACCTCCCGACTGCCTTACAAACTTGCCTTCGGATTTTACAGGCTTCCTGATGGTTTCCTTATATGAAACCTGAGGATTTCCAACATTGGCCTCAACCTTAAACTCCCTCAGCATACGGTCAACTATGATCTCAAGGTGAAGCTCTCCCATCCCTGAAATAATAGTCTGGCCTGTCTCCTGATCTGTATGAACCCTGAAGGTAGGATCTTCCTCTGCAAGCTTTTGCAGCGCAATGCCCATCTTCTCCTGTCCCGCCTTTGTTTTCGGCTCTACGGCAACGGATATAACGGGCTCAGGGAATTCCATAGATTCAAGTATTACAGGGCTGCTTTCATCACACAGCGTATCACCTGTAGTGGTATCCTTCAAGCCTACGGCAGCAGCAATATCTCCGGAGTAAACCATGTCAAGCTCCTCCCTGTGATTTGCATGCATCTGAAGCATACGCCCTATTCTTTCCCTCTTGTTTTTTGTGGAATTCAGCACGTATGACCCTGCACCAAGCTTACCCGAATAAACCCTAAAGAAGCACAGCTTGCCGACATAGGGGTCAGCCATAATTTTGAAAGCCAGCGCCGCAAACGGGCCGTCATCCACAGGAGGCCTTTCCATTTCCTCCTCTCCATCCATGGCAACACCCTTTATAGCAGGTATGTCCAGCGGAGAAGGCATATAAGCTATAACAGCATCCAGCAGCTGCTGAACACCTTTATTCTTATATGCGGAACCGCATGTTACCGGTATAATCTTAACGTCTATTGTAGCCTTTCTGATACCTACACGTATGTCCTCCTCGGTCAGCTCCTCGCCTTCGAGATATTTCATCATTAATTCTTCATCCTGCTCAGCAACCGCTTCCACTAAAATGTTGCGATACTTTTCAGCATCGTCCTTCATGTCGTCAGGAATAGGGGCTTCCTCAATAACCTTTCCCAGATCATCCTTAAACAAAAGAGCCTTCATTGTAACAAGATCAACTATTCCCTGGTAAAATTCTTCCTTACCAATAGGCAATTGAATGGGGACAGCATTGGCTTGAAGCCTGTCCTTCATCATGTTTATACAATTATAAAAATCTGCTCCCATAATATCCATTTTATTTACAAATGCAATACGGGGGACACCATACTTATCGGCCTGTCTCCAAACCGTTTCAGACTGGGGCTCTACCCCTCCCTTTGCACAGAAAAGCGTTACTGAACCATCGAGAACGCGAAGAGATCTCTCAACTTCAACCGTAAAGTCAACGTGCCCCGGCGTGTCTATAATATTGATCCTATTGCCCTTCCATTGAGCTGTCGTAGCGGCAGAGGTTATGGTTATACCCCTTTCCTGCTCCTGCTCCATCCAGTCCATGGTAGCTGCGCCTTCGTGAACTTCACCTATCTTATGAACCCTTCCCGTATAAAACAGGATACGCTCAGTAGTTGTTGTCTTACCGGCATCTATATGGGCCATTATACCAATATTTCTTGTATTATCCAAACTAAATTGCCTGGGCATTCTTACCCTCCTTTCAAACTTACGATAGTCCAATTCATTTAAATGTATAGCAGGCCAGTATAAAGCAGCCGACTATATTATTTGTATTTCAGTTAATAATTAATCATTTAATCAAATCCGCACGGGATTTTACCACCTGTAATGTGCGAAGGCCTTATTAGCCTCGGCCATTTTGTGAGTATCTTCCTTCTTCTTGTAGGCTCCGCCCAGGTTGTTGGTAGCGTCCATTATCTCTCCGGCAAGTCTCTCCTTCATAGTTCTTTCTCCTCTTGCGCGAGAATAAGAAGTTAACCATCTTAAGCCCAATGCCTGCCTTCTTTCAGGCCTTACCTCCATTGGAACCTGATATGTCGCGCCACCGACTCTTCTGGCCTTTACCTCAAGCACAGGCATAATATTATTCATAGCCTGTTCAAACACCTCGAGAGGATCCTTGCCTGTTTTTTCTTTTATTATGTCAAATGCATCGTAGCATATCTTCTGAGCCACACCCTTTTTGCCGTCCATCATTATATTATTGACAAGCTTAGTCACAACCTTGTCATTGTATATAGGATCGGGCAATACATCTCTTTTTGCTATATATCCCTTTCTTGGCACCTTTCTTCCCTCCTTTTCATGATATATTCAATGCTGCAAAGGCTATGTCCCTTTAAATGGGAAGATTCCTTTTGCACCACCGTCACCATAAGGTACTCGATTAAAGCAAAGCAATTTTTGCCAACCGACGGCACTTTTGTACTTGCTATAAAAATAATTTATATTTAAATAACGTACTTAGCACCTTAAATTAAATTCGCCTTATGCAAGGCCTGCATATTTCGTGCTATACACGTCATATGATTACTTTTTGGCTGCACCAGCCTTCGGCCTCTTTGCACCGTATTTAGAGCGGCTCTGCATTCTCTTTGCCACACCTGCGGTATCAAGAGTTCCCCTTACTATGTGGTATCTTACACCGGGAAGATCCTTAACCCTTCCTCCCCTTATCAGAACCACACTGTGCTCCTGAAGGTTGTGTCCTATACCCGGAATATAGGCAGTCACCTCTATTGAGTTTGTTAAGCGCACCCTTGCAACCTTTCTCAAGGCTGAGTTCGGCTTCTTAGGTGTAGTAGTCTTAACGACAGTGCAAACACCTCTCTTTTGGGGCGAGCTTAAATCTATAGACTGCTTTCTAAGAGAATTAAACCCCTTCTGCAAAGCAGGAGCAGTGGACTTTTGCTCAATTACCTTTCTTCCCTTTCTAACCAACTGATTAAACGTCGGCATTCCTTTTTTCACCTCCTTTTCTCTAAAAAAAATATGCTTTATAAAAAATTTAATGCAAAAGCACTAAATTCATTAACTTATTTAAAACCTGTCAGGCATCCTTAAGAAGCCCTACCGCTGCCGCTCCGACATCGATCCCGCAAGCCCTGCCCAGCACCTTCATGCTTTCTACAGAGACTATTTCAACCGAGCCTGCAAGGCATAGCTCTTTTAAGCCCGCTACCACCTTTTCTTCCGCATCATCCGCAATAAAAACAGTCTTAGCCTTTCCAAGCTCAACCGCCCTTAATGTCTGCTTTATTCCTATAGTTTTATTACTGCCTTTTAAAATCTCAAGCACTCTTTACCCTCCATAAATTCACAACAAGAAATAAAAATTCAGAAACAAATAATGTATAGAGAAATACAATGCTCAATTTTACTATGTCTATTTACAATATTCAGCTTGGACAAATATCAAAACCCAAATTTACACACTGAAATATTTTATCACCGCTACCGTAAATTTGTCAAGAGTAAAAAAAGCGGCCCGCTGTACGGGCCAAGCTCTTTTTAATCTTAATCATTATTCTATAACAGTACTGATATTAATGTCTTTATATCTGCTCATGCCCGTACCGGCAGGTATCAGCTTGCCTATTATTACATTTTCCTTTAATCCCACCAGCGGATCTATTTTACCCTTAATGGCGGCCTCGGTCAATACCCTTGTTGTTTCCTGGAAGGATGCCGCCGACAGGAAGGATTCCGTCGCAAGGGATGCCTTTGTTATACCCAGCAGGGTTCTTTTGCCTGCCGCGGTTCTAAGCCCTTCAGCTCCCATCTTTGCATTTTCAGCATCAAAATCAAACATATCCACCAGGCTTCCGGGAAGAAGATTGGTATCTCCGGCATCGTCTACCTTAATTTTTCTCATCATCTGTCTTACGATAACCTCTATATGCTTATCATTAATGTCAACCCCCTGCAGCCTGTATACCCTTTGAACCTCCTGAAGAAGGTACGCCTGAACGGCATTCACACCTTTTATTTTGAGTATGTCGTGAGGATTTACCGAGCCCTCCGTCAGCTCATCTCCGGCTTCAACAGTATCTCCGTCCACAACCTTTATCCTTGATCCGTAAGGAATGAGATAGTTCTTTGCTTCTCCGTCCTCAGAGGTCACTATAACCTCTCTCTTCTTTTTGGTTTCGCTTATTTTTACAGTGCCGTTAAGCTCTGATATTATTGCAAGTCCCTTAGGCTTTCTTGCCTCAAAAAGCTCTTCTACACGGGGAAGACCTTGAGTGATATCGTCTCCGGCAACACCTCCTGTATGGAAGGTTCTCATTGTAAGCTGCGTCCCCGGCTCACCGATTGATTGAGCGGCTATAATTCCCACTGCCTCTCCTACGTTGCATTCTTCTCCTGTAGCCAAATTCGCCCCGTAGCACCTTGCGCATACGCCAAACTCAGAATGGCAGGTAAGCACCGACCTGATTTTGATTTTTTTGATACCGGCCTTTACAACCCTCTCCGCTTCCCTGTCCTTTATCATTTTGCCGGCTTCAATAAGCACCTCTCCCGTTTCGGGATGAAGGATATTTTCAGACGTATACCTTCCGATAAGCCTCTCATGAAGTCCTTCAATTACCTCGGTTCCGTCCTTTATATCAAATACATCAATACCCTTTCTTGTGCCGCAGTCAAGCTCTCTTACTATCACATCCTGGCTTACATCAACAAGGCGGCGGGTAAGATAACCTGAGTCTGCCGTTCTGAGTGCTGTATCTGCAAGCCCTTTTCTTGCGCCGTGAGTAGATATGAAAAACTCTAATACGTTTAAGCCCTCGCGGAAATTGGATTTTATGGGAATCTCTATTGTCTTACCCGAGGTATCCGCCATAAGTCCTCTCATTCCGGCAAGCTGCTTAATCTGATTTATGTTACCCCTTGCACCGGAGTTGGACATCATGTACAGCGGATTCAATTTATCCAAATTATTTATCAGTGCCGTAGTAATATTTTCAACCGTTTCCGTCCACGCGCTTATAACAGAGTTTCTTCTCTCTTCGTCCGAAATAAGCCCTCTCTTATACTGCCTTGAGATATTTTCTATTTTGTCTCCCGTTTCCTTGAGGAAGCGTGACTTTACTTCAGGAATAACCATGTCGGATACACTTATGGTTATAGCCCCTCTTGTGGAATATTTAAAGCCTAAGGACTTTATCCTGTCAAGTACAATAGCGGTTTCAGTTGTGCCGTGAACCCTTATGCACTTGTCTATTATTTTTCCCAGCTCTTTTTTCCCCACAAGGAATGCAACCTCCAGATCAAAAAGCTTGTCGGGATCGGATCTGTCGATATAGCCTAAATCCTGAGGTATTGCTTCGTTAAATATAAGTCTTCCCACAGTAGCGTCTATAATTTTGGAAACAGGCTTTCCGTCAATTATTTTGGTCTTTCTTATCTTTATTTTAGCCTGGAGATGCACACATTTGCTGTCATAAGCCATAAGAGCTTCGTCCATGGATGCAAACACCTTTCCTTCTCCCGGCATTCCGTCTCTGTCTATCGTGAGATAGTAGCTTCCCAAAACCATGTCCTGAGTCGGCACTGTTATGGGCTTTCCATCCTTAGGCGCCAGCAGGTTGTTTGCCGAAAGCATAAGAAATCTGGCTTCTGACTGTGATTCGGCCGATAAAGGGACATGAACAGCCATCTGGTCTCCGTCAAAGTCGGCATTATATGCAGAGCATACCAGAGGATGAAGCTTTAGAGCCCTTCCCTCAACCAGCACCGGCTCAAACGCCTGAATACCCAGTCTGTGAAGGGTAGGCGCACGGTTTAAAAGCACAGGGTGCTCCTTTATTACCTCCTCCAGTACGTCCCACACTTCATTTCTTACTCTTTCAACCATTCTCTTTGCACTTTTAATATTGTGTGCAAGACCGTCGTTTACAAGCTTTTTCATTACAAAGGGCTTAAACAGCTCCACCGCCATTTCCTTGGGAAGCCCGCACTGAAATATCTTAAGCTCCGGACCCACAACTATAACCGAACGCCCCGAATAGTCAACACGCTTTCCTAAGAGGTTCTGGCGGAAGCGCCCCTGCTTTCCCTTTAACATGTCCGACAAGGATTTAAGCGGCCTGTTTCCGGGGCCTGTTACCGGTCTCCCTCTTCTGCCGTTATCTATTAAAGCATCCACAGCTTCCTGAAGCATTCTTTTTTCGTTTCTCACAATTATATCGGGAGCCCCCAGATCAAGAAGCCTCTTCAAACGGTTATTTCTGTTTATAACTCTTCTGTAAAGGTCATTTAAATCCGAAGTGGCAAACCGACCTCCATCCAACTGCACCATAGGGCGAAGCTCGGGAGGTATAACGGGAACAACATCAAGAATCATCCACTCCGGCCTGTTTCCCGACAGCCTGAACGCCTCTACAACCTCAAGCCTCTTTATGGATCTTATCCTCTTTTGTCCCGAGGCATCATTAAGCTCTGCTCTGAGCTCTCTTGAAAGATTCTCAAGCTCAATCTCCATAAGAAGCTCTTTTATTGCCTCCGCTCCCATTCCGGCTTTAAACTTATGTCCAAACTTGTCTACACTATCCCTGTACTCCTTCTCAGAGAGAATCTGCTTCTTCGACAAAGGCGTTTGTCCCGGATCTATTACTACATAGGATGCAAAATACAATATTTTTTCCAGTGCCCTGGGGGACATATCCAGTATAAGCCCCATTCTGCTGGGTATTCCCTTGAAGTACCATATATGGGATACGGGAGCTGCCAGCTCTATATGCCCCATTCTTTCACGCCTTACCTTTGAGCGGGTAACCTCAACTCCGCATCTATCGCAGACTATCCCCTTATATCTTATTCTCTTATACTTTCCGCAATGGCATTCCCAATCCTTTTGAGGCCCGAATATTCTTTCGCAAAAAAGGCCGTCCCGTTCAGGCTTTAAAGTTCTATAGTTAATAGTTTCAGGCTTCTTAACCTCACCCTTTGACCATTCCCTGATCTTTTCCGGAGAAGCCAAACCAATTCTTATTGAATCAAAATTGTTCAGTTCAAACACGGCTTCTGTCTCCCTTCATTAAAATTCATCATCACTTAAATCGTCTTCAAAATCATCCTCATCTGCAAAAATATCATCGCTAAGTCCATCGTCAAGACTCTCTCCGGTGTTCAAATCTCCCAGGTCAAAGTCATCTATATCAATCTCTTCTTCAAGAATTTCATCGCCCAGCTCATCATAGTCATTTAATGCAGTCTCGTCCTCACGGCCCTCTATATTGACGTTAAGCTCCTCAAGCTCGTCTTCCACAGATTCCTTTATTGTGATTTCCTCCTGCTCCTCAGAGTAAACCTTAACATCCAATGCCAAACTCTGAAGCTCCTTTATAAGAACCTTAAATGACTCGGGTATACCAGGCTCGGGTACATTTTCCCCTTTAACAATCGCTTCATAGGTTTTTACCCTTCCGACAACATCATCGGACTTAACGGTGAGAATCTCCTGCAAGGTATAGGCAGCACCGTATGCCTCAAGAGCCCATACCTCCATCTCTCCAAATCTCTGTCCTCCAAACTGCGCCTTACCTCCTAAAGGCTGCTGGGTAACCAGTGAATACGGGCCTGTGGAGCGGGCGTGAATTTTGTCGTCAACAAGGTGTGCAAGCTTGAGAATATACATATACCCTACTGTTACCCTGTTGTCAAACGGCTCTCCCGTTCTTCCGTCATAAAGCACCGTCTTTCCGTCGGCGTCCAGACCTGCCTTTTTCAAAGTCTCAACTATATCATTTTCCGTAGCTCCGTCAAATACAGGGGTTGCAATTTTCCAGCCCAGAGCCTTTGCGGCATAGCCCAAATGAACCTCCAGCACCTGTCCGATATTCATACGCGAAGGAACTCCAAGAGGGTTTAAGACTATCTCAAGCGGCGTACCGTCAGGAAGGAAGGGCATATCCTCTTCGGGCAGTATTCTTGAAATAACACCCTTGTTTCCGTGCCTTCCCGCCATCTTGTCTCCCACAGAAATCTTCCTTTTCTGTGCTATATACACCCTTACAAGCTGATTTACTCCCGGTGGCAGCTCATCTCCGTTTTCTCTTGTGAACACCTTTACATCTACAATTATACCAGCCTCACCATTTGGCACGCGAAGGGAGGTATCCCTTACCTCTCTTGCCTTTTCGCCGAATATGGCCCTCAGCAGCCTCTCCTCTGCCGTAAGCTCGGTCTCTCCCTTGGGGGTTACCTTTCCAACCAGTATGTCACCCGATCTTACCTCGGCACCTATTCTTATAATTCCCCTGTCATCGAGATCCTTCAACGCCTCTTCACTGACGTTGGGGATATCTCTGGTAATTTCTTCAGGCCCCAGCTTGGTGTCTCTTGCCTCAGATTCATATTCCTCTATATGTATTGAGGTGAATACATCTTCTCTCACCAGCTTTTCACTTATAAGGATAGCGTCCTCGTAATTATACCCTTCCCATGTCATAAAGCCTATCAGTATGTTTTTTCCCAGAGCTATCTCACCCTTGTCTGTGGAAGGGCCGTCGGCTATTACATCTCCTTTATCGACTATTTCGTCCTTTTTGACAATAGGTCTTTGATTTATACACGTTCCCTGATTTGAGCGCATGTACTTAAGAAGCTTATATGTGTCTTTTTTCCCATCCTTTTTCCTTATAGTTATTTCATTGGCGGATACCTTTTCTACAGTACCCGGGTTTTTAGCAAGAACAACCACTCCCGAATCCCTCGAGGCCTTGTATTCTATTCCTGTGCCTATTATAGGGGAATCCGCCTTTATGAGAGGCACAGCCTGACGCTGCATGTTGGAGCCCATCAACGCCCTGTTGGCGTCATCGTTCTCAAGGAATGGTATCATAGCTGTCGCTACCGAAACAAGCTGCTTGGGGGATACATCCATAAAGTCTATTTTTGTTGACTCCACCTCAAGTATTTCTTCCTTGTATCTTGCGGGAACCTTCTTGGAAGCAAACCTTCCATCCTCATCAAGTGGCTCGTTTGCCTGAGCCACCATAAACTGATCCTCTTCATCTGCCGTCAGGTATATTATTTCCTCGGTAACCACTCCATTATGCTTGTCAACCCTTCTGTAGGGCGCTTCAATAAAGCCATACTCATTTATTCTGGCATAGGTGCTGAGAGAGCCTATAAGTCCTATATTAGGACCTTCAGGTGTCTCTATGGGGCACATACGCCCATAGTGAGAGTGATGCACGTCGCGAACCTCAAAGCCCGCCCTTTCTCTGCTTAAGCCCCCCGGCCCAAGAGCGCTAAGCCTTCTCTTGTGAGTCAGCTCGGCAAGGGGATTAGTCTGATCCATAAACTGTGAAAGCTGGCTGCTTCCAAAAAACTCCTTGATCGCCGCTGCAACCGGCCTTATATTAATTAATGCCTGAGGCGTAACTATGTCGATATCCTGAATCGTCATTCTTTCTCTTACGACTCTTTCCATTCTTGCAAGACCTATTCTGAACTGGTTCTGCAAAAGCTCGCCCACCGAACGCAGCCTTCTGTTGCCTAAGTGGTCTATATCGTCTACCGTGCCTATGCCATAGTTTAAATTGATTATATAGTTAATGGAAGAAATTATATCGTCTACCGTAATATTTTTTGGTATGAGCTCATCAATTCTCTCTTTTAAAGCCGTCTTTATTTCTTCCGGGCTGTTATTCTCCTCAAGGATTTTGACAAGGACATCATGCCTTACCTTCTCGGATATTTTGAAATCGCCCAAGTCAAAGTCAACAAACTCCTTTAAATCAACTCTTTTATTTCCTATTACCTTTACTTTCTTTCCTTCTATATCAAGATAAACCGAATTTACACCAGAATTTTGAACTTGCGCCGCTTTTTCTCTGGTAATAATCTCGCCTTCCTGATGAATGATTTCACCCGTACGGGGATCTACAATATTCTCAGCAGATCTGTGGCCGTTAATCCTCGCCGACAGAGCAAGCTTCTTATTGAATTTAAATACTCCGAACCTTCCCAGATCATATCTTTTAGGATCAAAAAACAGGCTGTTTAAAAGGGAACGCGCGCTTTCGACTGTAGGAGGCTCTCCCGGCCTAAGCCTTTTATATATTTCCAGCAGTCCCTCTTCCTCTGTCTTTGCATTGTCCTTTTGAATTGTGGCAAGGATAGTCTCATCCTCTCCAAGCAATTGCGTTATTTCAAGATCTGTTCCATAGCCCAATGCCCTGACGATTACTGTCAACGGCAGCTTTCTGGTCCTGTCTATTCTTACCGACAGTACATCATTTGAATCACTTTCATATTCCAGCCATGCACCCCTGTTAGGTATAACGGTATTTGAAAAAAGCTTTTTACCGATTCTATCAAACTTCATTGAATAATAGACTCCGGGAGATCTAACCAGCTGGCTGACAATAACCCTTTCGGCACCATTTATTACAAAGGTTCCGTTGTCGGTCATCAGCGGGAAATCACCCATGAATATTTCCTGCTCCTTTACTTCGCCTGTTTCCTTATTGATAAGCCTTACCTTGGCCTTTAACGGAGCGGAATAAGTTGCATCCCTTTCCTTGCACTCTTCAACGCTGTATTTAGGATTATCGTCCAAAGAGTAATCAATAATCTCTAAAATCAAATTTCCTGTATAGTCAGTTATAGGAGAAACATCCCTGAAGACCTCTCTCAATCCCTCTTCAAGGAACCACTTGTAGGAATTTTTCTGCACCTCGATAAGATTAGGCATATCAAGCACTTCATCGATTTTGGAATAGCTCATTCGAATATTTCTACCTACACGCACGGGATGTACCATAAATATCACCTCATATGTTATGACTTTTCTGTAAAACCTTCAACTAGCTTCCTTAAATCTGTCCTCCTCCGGACTTATTGAGACAAACGCTTAAAAGCTCCGGAAGTATTTAATCAAAATGTGTCAAGGCATTTTTTGTTAGAGCATTCTTTGTTAAAGCATTTCTTGCTAAAGCATTTCTTTTTATATTTTTAAGGCTTTTGACTAAAGTTAAATAAAATACTTTTAAATGAATTTGGCCTCTCTCAGGATTGAATTTAAAAAGCCTGCCGCAGTATTTACCGCAAAGCCTCAAATAAACTTCAAACTCATTTAGCAGCTTACATTATTTTATAAAGATAAAAAAAGCGTTATTTAACCCACATCTTATGTACAAAAGCCCATTGAAATCCGTCCAATATCTCTGTATGATGAATATGTCCTAATTGCCGCTCTCTAATTAATATCCTTAGCAATAAGGATTTTACATAGAGGATATAATTTGATGGAAGAAATTTTTTTGACCCGTAAGGAATACATCTTTCGAAAAGCGCCTGATGACATACCCATGAGACATTTCCCCACAAGGCGTCTTTTCGATGCTATTAAAAATTTCTGTAAGCAATTATATCCTCTATGCTTGTAAAATCTTTATTGCATCCTATATAATATGTTTTTGTATAAAATTTTTCAAAGTACATATACTAATTTTAGATTATTATGTAGCTATTAAAATATTATTAACAATTATTGTCTTAATTATTCTCATATGTTATAATCTCTTTAGATAAATTACTTTGCTTTTCATTTTTTATAAAGCTGGCAAATTTAGTTTTGTCTTACATTACATATTGAGATTATAACGCAGTTTATAATTTTAACATAGGCATTTCAACTTGTCAACATTTTTATTTTAATAAAAAAACTCCCTTTGAATTCAAAGGGAGTTTTTTATGCCTTAATTATTTAATCTCTACTGTTGCTCCTACTTCCTTGAACTTTGCTTCTATTGAAGCAGCCTCTTCCTTAGGAACATTTTCCTTTACTGTCTTAGGCGCTCCGTCTACTACGTCCTTTGCCTCTTTTAATCCAAGACCGGTTACTTCTCTAACAACCTTAATAACCTTAATCTTGTCTGCTCCAACTTCCTTTAAGATTACGTTGAATTCAGTCTTTTCTTCCTCAGCAGGTGCTGCCGCTCCTCCTGCCGCAGGTGCTGCCGCTACAGCTACGGGAGCCGCAGCGGATACTCCGAATTCTTCTTCAAGAGCCTTTACAAGCTCCGATAATTCCAATACAGTCAATGCCTTAACGTCTTCAATCAATTTAGTAACCTTTTCACTAGCCATTTAAATATACCTCCAATAATAATCTAAATTTTATAATTTTATTTCCTTGCAACAATCAAAAATACCTGCCTATGCATTCTTCTGCTCTGCTATCGCATTCAACGCTACCACCAGACCTCTGATGTTTCCATTCAAAACATTTACCAAGCCCGATATCGGAGCATTAAAGCCGCCCAGAACCTTAGCGATGAGAACCTCCCTAGAAGGAAGCTCTGCAAGAGCATTAATGCCCTTTTCATCTATAATCTTTCCTTCAACAACTCCAACCTTTAATTCCAGCTTTTCATACTTCTTTACATACTCAGCCAGCACCTTGGCGGGAGCTACAGGGTCGGTATTGCTGACAGCCATTGCGGTAGGTCCCTTTAAAAAAGGTTCAAGACCTTCCAGGCCATTTTCCTTTGCAGCAAACCTGGTCAGGGTGTTTTTAACAACCTTATACTCAACGCCTGCTTTTCTAAGAGCATTCCTAAGCTCGGTATCCTGCTCCACCGTAAGTCCTCTGTAGTCTGCAAATACCATAGCCTTGGCTTCCTTGATTTTCTTTGATAATCCACTGACTACTTCCTTTTTTTGTTCAAGAATTTTTTCACTTGGCAAAAAAGTCACCTCCTTCTTAAAAGCTTTAATAAAGCTTTATTAAAGCACTTTATTAAATCAAAAAACCCTTCATACGCACATAGACATATGAAGGGATAGTAGTAGCTATACTCATACTAAAACCAGCTTCACCTCGGCAGGCCGGTTAACTCTAAGTAACCAGTTATTGAATGCGGATTGGCACTCAACCTGCTGTCTATGGCAACTAATACAAATATTCAATTGCATACTGCAATATATTATATGAAAACCTCTTGTTTGTAAAGGATTTTTTTCAAAAGTTTTATTCCGCAACCCTCTGAGGATTGATCTTTACTCCGGGGCCCATTGTAGAAGCTACAACAACACTTCTCAAATATTGGCCCTTTGCCGCAGCAGGCTTTGCCTTTACTACCGCATCAATCAGGACACGGAAATTGTCCAGAAGCTTTTCGGTTCCAAAGGACACCTTTCCTACCGGGCAATGTATAATATTTGTCTTGTCAAGCCTATATTCTATTTTACCGGCTTTAATGTCTGCAATAGCCTTTGCAACATCCATAGTAACAGTACCGGCCTTGGGGTTTGGCATAAGTCCTTTGGGCCCCAGCACCTTACCGAGTCTTCCCACAACACCCATCATATCAGGGGTTGCCACAACAACGTCATACTCAAACCAGTTTTCATTCTGGATCTTGGCTACCATGTCCTCAGCTCCGACAAACTCTGCACCTGCCACCTCAGCCTCTTTTGCTTTATCTCCCTTTGCAAACACCAGCACTCGCACCTTTTTACCTGTACCGTGAGGGAGCACAACGGCACCTCTGACCTGCTGATCGGCATGTCTTGAGTCAACACCCATCTTGAGATGAACCTCTACGGTTTCGTCAAATTTTGCCTTTGCAGTCTTCTGCACAAGCTCCATAGCCTCAGTGGGATCATATAATTTTAAGCTTTCAACAAGCTTAGCACTTTCAACATATTTCTTTCCTCTAAACATTTTATTCATCTCCTTCGTGGTAAAATATACGGGATTTTATCCCTCCCACACAACTTTAGCCAACAAACTTACGCCTACTCCTCAACAACTATTCCCATGCTTCTTGCGGTACCTGCTATCATGCTTGCCGCAGCCTCAATGCTTGCCGCGTTTAAGTCGGGCATTTTAAGCTCTGCTATCTTCATAACCTCTGCCTTTGATATCTTAGCTACCTTTTCTTTGTTAGGCTTTCCTGAACCGCTTTCAATTTTACATGCCTTTTTAAGCAGAACTGCTGCAGGCGGAGTTTTTGTTATAAAAGAAAAAGATCTGTCCGCATACACCGTAATAACTACCGGAATTATCAAACCGGCATCCTTGGCAGTTCTTTCGTTAAACTCCTTGCAAAATCCCATTATGTTTACGCCGTGCTGTCCTAAAGCTGGTCCAACCGGTGGAGCCGGAGTTGCCTTCCCCGCAGGAATCTGAAGCTTTACATAGCCTGAAATTTTCTTTGCCATTATAATCCACCTCCCAATATTTATATAAATAGGCACAAGGGTTAGTTTACTAATCCATTACCCTTCCGCCCGCCTTGCGGCCTACATCTTTCGTATTTGCACAAGCTCCAGCTCGACAGGGGTTTCCCTCCCGAACATAGATACTGAAACACGAACCTTCTTCTTTTCCATGTTTATTTCTTCCACAATGCCGGGGAAATTCTCAAGCGGACCGGAAATAACCATTACGTTGTCTCCCACCGCATAATCCACCGTAGGCATAAACTCCTCCACACCCATTATTTTAACCTCCTCCTCAGTCAGAGGAACAGGCTTAGAGCCCGGCCCTACAAAGCCGGTAACCCCTCGGGTGTTTCTTATTATATACCAGGATTCATCCGTCATTATCATTTTAACCAGTACATATCCAGGGAAGACCTTTTTTAAGGTTGCCTTCTTTTTTCCGTCCTTGATTTCAATCTGCTCCTCCATGGGAACAACAATATCAAGTACATACTCCTGCATACTTCTGTTTTCAACTATTTTTTCAAGGTTAGCCTTAACCTTGTTTTCATACCCTGAGTATGTATGCACCACATACCATTTGGCATCCTCAGACATATCACCAATAATCATTCCAGCTCAATGTCCTCCTTTATTTCCCTGTTAAAAACGTATCTACCGCCAGAGTCAGGCCAAAATCCACTATCCAGATCATAAGCCCCACTATCAAGCAACACGTTAAAACAGTAACTGTGTTGTTTATCAACTGTGTCCTGCTTGGCCAGATAACCTTTTTCAACTCGTTTCTTACTTCTTTAAAGAACCTTACCGCTTTTTTGCGCATAAGCCCAAATTTAGAGACCTTTACCTCTTCTGCCATATTAACACATCCTCGTTTTTTTATTCTTAATTGTCCTCACGTACATAACCATTTTGACCATATGTTTAAAGTAGCAATGAATCCATAAAGAATATTATAGTCTAAAGCATATTATTTTGTTTCTTTGTGAGCAGTATGCTTATGGCAAAATTTGCAGTATTTCTTCATTTCCAGCCTGTCGGGATCGTTCTTTTTGTTCTTCTTTGTGCTGTAATTCCTTTGCTTGCAATCGGCACATGCCAAAGTGATCTTCACTCTCATTTCTTAACACCTCCAGCTTCCGGTCCTAAATACCGATATTTAAATTATTCTTATTTTAGACATAAAAAAAAGACCTACGCGAAGCAAATAATAATTTATCACACTTTTAAACTTCTGTCAAGATATTTAAAATAAATGGAAATAAAGGGGAAATGCAAGCATGTCTCATTAATGCAGAATACCGCATTTAAGAGACAGACTCCTTCCGCATTTTTCTGCCAGTCCATGATCATGCGTCACAATAATAATTGTTGTCCCGGTGCTGCACAGCCTGCTGAAAAGTTCTGCTACAATATCTCTCGAGTCCTGATCCAACGCGCTTGTCGGTTCATCTGCCAAAATTAACTCAGGTTGTGCAATAACTGCACGTGCTATTGCAACCCTCTGGCATTCTCCTACAGATAGCTTCCCCGGCTTTTTACCAATAAGCTCCTCTATCCTCAGCATCTTTGAAACTGATTCTATCTTCTCCCGGATATGTTTTTCTTTTCGTATCTCAAGAGGGAGGGCAATATTCTTATAAGCACTTATCTGATTAATTAATAAGAGGCTTTGCGGTACAATACCTATATGCTCCCTCCTGAACAGCCTCAAGTCGGCCTGCTTGCCGGTCATAATTTCCTTGCCGTTATAACAATATGAACCGCTGTCGGGGAAATCAAGCCCTCCAAGTATATTCAGAAGTGTTGACTTCCCGCTTCCGCTTGCTCCCATAACGGCGATCATTTCCCCCCGTAATATTTCCATGGACACGTCTGTTAACACATTTCTGCTTCTGCGACGGTGCGAGTATGTTTTTTTAATTCCGCTTAATTTAATCAACATTTTTATTTTCCTCCAATAAAAGCTGTGATATACTTCCGCTGTTTGCCGTCCTGACAATTATTAAGGCAATTATCCCGAGCAGCAGTATGCTGACAAAAAGCAGATATATACTATAGTAAGGCAATCTGAAAATAGCTGTCGTGACAAGTACTCCAACTATATTGGCAGTTAGTATAAATATAGATATTTCAAGCAGTAAATAATGCTGTATGCTTTTCAGTGAGGCACCTGAAATAATATATGCCGCGAATATTTTTGTCTGCGCTCTTACACTTTTTATAAACAGTATTATAAATAGAATAAAAAATACAGCCATAAGGATATAGCCCAGATATTTGAGTCCTGCCGCCATGTACTCATTGCTTAAGGTAAGGAAGTCAACCTTCAAGGAATATGGAATATGCCAGACAGAGTAATTGTCAAGTCCGCAGGATGCGCTAATAGAGTTTATAATTCCCGGAACCTCTCCAATAACAGTACCTTTCATAAGCTTGAGATAACCGCTCGTCTTATTAGCGTAGTGCCTTACCTGAAATACTCTTTCATCGAGGTCTGACGGTTCTTCCGTACATTCAAAAATCGGCATGACAATATACCTGTCAAGATACAGTAACGCCTCGCCCTTCCTTATATGACTGTCCTTTTTAAGGAATCCCACAATCTCCAGATCAAGCTTCTTTGCTATATAGTCCCCTTTAAGCACATCCCCTATTTTGTAGTAGTCCCTGTATTCATACCCCATTATAACAGGCAGCGGCTTCTCTGATGTGTATAAATAATCCTTATCTGAAAAATATCTTCCGTTTAGAAGCTTCATATTGTATATATCAAAACAGTTTTTGCTCACCTGAACACAGTTTATTCTTGACGCTCTTACTTTGCCTTTTGGAGTATCCAACAGGTTATCCTCATCGTATCCTGCATCATACCCATATTTGAATTCCGGCGGACCATCATAGTTTAGTACATACATAAACTGTGTATATATTTCGTAGTACCTGAACAAATCGGAGGATGCAAGTTTTTTGTACATCATCTTCAGCCTGTTCAGGCCTCCTTCATCCTTATACAGGTCTCCAAAGCCGCTATAGATATCAATGCAAACATCTACTAAAGCTGTATCACTTCTAAGCTCCTGCGTCATCTCACCGTATTTGTCATTTATATACATGGCCGTATTCAGCACACTGAAGGAAATCATAAGAAAAATCAGCATAAGAACAGACTTTACAGGATTTGAACAAAAATTAAGTATAAACATTCTTTTCATTTATTTTTTCCCCCGTTGTCTCTTTGTCTCTCTTCAAAAAATGCAAAACAAGCGTAAGTTCAAGTAAAATTGTAAATATGATCATAATAAGCCCGTAAAACAGAGTCTGGGAAATGCTGTAATATTCCCACATGCCTGACGATAACGTCTGCATGACCATAGTATTGAGAATTAAAAAGGCTAATATGGATATGGCCTCTGAACAAAAGAAATTCAAAAAGCATTTATATAAAATTTCTTTTATGCGTAAGCCAAGCAGATTAAAAACCAGTATAAAATCTTTTTGCAGCCGAAGTACAAAATAGACCTTTATACTGCTTAAAGCAAGTATAAACATAATAATAAAAACTAATAGGATATATGTATACCTGTCATAATGAAAAAAACGGTTAATGCTGTTAGAGGAAGCATTTATTTTCTGTAGTTTTATACTGTTTTCCATGATGCTAATTTGCCGAGCAACGCTTTTGACATCTCTGGCATCTAAAATAAATATTTTACCGCCCGGGTTTTTGCTATCTAAATTATAATAAACCGCAGAGTTTATCGAAGCACCCTTATATGCCTGAAATATGCCGATTACCTTATATGTCGCTCCTAACAAGTCAACGTACCTCTCATTATTATTGAAATATGCCCTATTGATAAAGTTGCTTCCAATCACAGCCACCCGCGAGCCATGGAAAAAATCATCCTCCTTAAAATACCTTCCAGCCTGCAATTTGGGAAAATCCGAATAATTTTTTGACAATACGCCTACAAAACCGCCTAGCCCATTATTAGTATCCGTTATATCATATAATACAAATTTCTTCATATTCACATTATCGTATAAATCCTTTAGTTTACTTAGTCCCTCAGTATCAGAAAAGCTATCCGACTTAAATCTGACAGAAAAATTGTTGTAAAAGCCCTCCGATACTCTTTCTATTTCCCCTAAATAGTTTATATATGTGTTAAGTGCCGCAATTAAAGTGAACATTAAAATCCCACAAAGACACACGAACCAGTTTATTTTAACCATATTAAATATTTCCCTTGTGATATGAATTACTTTTAAGATATGTCTAATTATACTATTTCCCAAACATAAGTCAATTTATATTGTAACATTGTGTTATTTATGGCATCTTATACTTTAAAACAAATGGGATTATATTTTCTTCCCATATGACAGCGAATCCCCCCACCCCGGAAAAAAACGCCACTGCACTTGCCCACCGGGTAGTTTCTGTTTTATAGTCAGTTATTATTAAAATAATTGATATTGTCCATAACGCTAATACAAGCCAAATCATAGCACAAGCTCATCTCATTTCCTTAAGTCCCGTATAAAAGAAACAGAACTGTTACGAATATTCTCTCTGCACAGGACTATTCCAGAGTGGCCGCAATTCATTAATACTCTTTGGGGCCTTCCCCATGCTTCCCACAAAATATCTGAATCCTTTTTGTGTACATATTTATCGTATATGGCAGTTAGTAAAAGAATATTATCCTTACGAATAACAGGTGTAAAATTGCTGGGATTAATTATTTGCCATTTTCTTTTTAATTCTTCATATGTAAAGCCGTGCTTTTCAAAGTCTGCTTTGATATACCTTCCCGGAATTGTATCCCATATGGTATATGATAAATTATTTGCATAAAATATAGAAACCAGCTTATCAACTTTTCTTTCAGTTACACCAATGAGGTTTGAAATCAGTCCACCTAAGCTTAATCCGATTAAAATAACTTCTCCATTTTTATCCTTTATCCATCTTATTAGGGCTCTGGTATCCAAAACAGCTTGCTTTATGGCAAGTAACGTCCTGTCTATATCGGCGCTTATCATAAATTCCCCGTCATATAATGCATGGCTGGAGTTCCGCTCCATATGATAAGGTAAAGTCACAAAGTATATGTTGTAGTTTAGCTTCATAAATTCCTTCAGATATATGCTCTGCAATTTTTTGTGGCTCGAAGATCTCCATCCATTTATGCAAATTACATTAACTGAGTTTTTGCCTTCATTACTCCTATAATAAAGCCCTGATGAATTTATGTTACATATGTCAACTGTACTCATCTGGCTTTTAAAGCTATATCTTCCCATGCTATAGCCATTAAGCTGATCTTTTTCTTGAAATTTTATATCAGGTAGATCAGGGCTGCTGTAGAACACATCGAAATATTCGGTTTCTTCTATACTGTTTTTAAATTGCCAGAAAGAGCTTCTTTTTCTATGAAGCATATAAAGTGCATACTTGTCAATGAAATCTGCTAAAATCTTATTCACAATCTACCTTCTTTATAAAATGTAATATTATATATTGTTTTGTATATTATATACTTATAGTATCTAAATGTAAATATTTTTGCACCATAAAGATATAGATATAACTGAGCATAATCAAAGCTCCGCGCCTTCAATTTCTTGAATCGCGCGGAGCCTTTTAAGTGAAAATTTCATCCGTATTAATCTATCAATTCGTAAATAGGCGCTCCCGGAGGGACAATGGGAAATACCTTGTCGTCCTTGTCAATCTGGAAATCTATCAGCACGGGCGTATCCTCTGAAGCCAGTGCTTCTGTCAGCGCAGCATCCACCTCATCAGGCTTGGTTACCCTTATCCCTTTCGCACCGAAGGCCTCAGCCAGAGCCACAAAATCAGTTCCCCTGTCAATGCTTGTCGCCGAATACCGTTTTTCGTAAAAGAGATCCTGCCACTGCCTCACCATACCAAGTACCCCGTTATTTAATATGGCAATTATTATCGGCAGCTTGTATTCCACGGCGGTTGCTATCTCAGTGCAGTTCATTCTGAAGCTTCCGTCACCAGCTATGTTTATAACCTTTTTATCCGGCCTTCCCATCTGAGCCCCTATGCACGCCCCAAGCCCGTAGCCCATCGTACCCAGCCCTCCTGAGGAAATGAACTGCCTGGGAGCGGTATATTTGTAAAACTGGGCGGCCCAAAGCTGGTTCTGCCCTACCTCTGTTGTTATTATGGACTCACCTTTTGTCAGCTCATATATTCTTTCAACTATATAATGCGGCCTCAGCACCTCATCCTTGATATATTTCAAAGGATAGCTGACCTTCCATTCATCTATCTTTTTGTTCCAGGCCGAATAATCCCTTTTTTTCACTTTGGCGTTTAAGGCCTTTAATATCTTTTTTATGTTTCCCGTAAGAGGATATCGCACAACAATGTTTTTGCCGATTTCCGCAGGATCTATGTCAATATGCATTATCTCGGCATTGGGAGCAAATTTTTTCACGTTGCTTATGACCCTGTCGCTGAATCTTGCGCCTATCGCAATGAACAAATCCGCTTCCGACACAGCCATGTTTGAGGTTCTGCTTCCGTGCATTCCAACAAGCCCCGTAAACAGCTCATGTGTTCCGGGAAAGGAGCCTAAGCCCATAAGGGTAGTAGCAACAGGTATGCCGGCCTTCCCCGACAGCTCCAGCACCTCCTGGCTTGCCCCCGCTATGGAAACACCCCCTCCTGAGAGGATTATCGGCTGCTTTGAATTGTTTATAGCTTCGGCGGCCTGTTCAATATCCTTTTCGGAAACACCTGAAGGAGCACTTCTTGGCTTTTTGGGAGGCTTGCTCTCAAACTCGGCAAAAGCAGCAGACACATCCTTGCATATATCCACAAGCACAGGCCCCGGGCGGCCCTCACAGGCAATAGCAAAGGCTCTCCTTATTGTATCCGCAAGCTTTGTTACATCCTTCACTATAAAATTGTGCTTTGTTATAGGCATTGTTATTCCAGTTATGTCCACCTCCTGAAAGGAATCCTTCCCAAGAAGAGGAGTGGCAACCTGACCCGTAAAAGCCACCATTGGCACAGAATCCATATAAGCCGTGGCAATCCCCGTTACAAGATTGGTGGCTCCCGGCCCGGAGGTTGCAATGCACACCCCTGTTTTCCCGGTAGCCCTCGCATACCCGTCCGCAGCATGAGCAGCACCCTGCTCATGAGATGTAAGGACATGCCTTATCTCGTCCCGGGCTTTATATAATGCATCATATATATTCAGCACCGCACCCCCGGGAAAGCCGAACACCGTATCTACACCCTGCTCCTTCAAGCACTCAACAAATATATCCGATCCATTAAGCTTCATTTTATACAACCTCCATACAAACTGTTCCTCGTCAATTGTTTTTAAGCACTGCTCCCGTACTCGCCGATGTTACAAGCTTTGCATATCTGCCCAGATAACCCTTGGTTATTTTAGGCTGGGGAGCCTTCCATTCCAGCATTCTTTCCTTTAAAACATCCTCCGGCAACTCCACATTCAGCTTTCCTGAAGGAATGTCAATACTTATTATATCTCCTTCTCTGACAGCCGCTATAGTTCCGCCCTCCATTGCCTCGGGAGAAACATGCCCGATGGACGCACCCCTTGACGCTCCTGAAAAACGCCCGTCGGTTATGAGCGCCACATCCCGGTCAAGACCCATTCCGGCAATTGCCGATGTAGGCCCCAGCATTTCTCTCATCCCCGGGCCTCCCTTTGGCCCTTCGTAGCGTATTATAATTACATCGCCCTTAGAAATTTTGCCGTTATATATGGCATCTATTGCCTCATCCTCACAGTCAAATACTCTGGCGGGGCCTCTGTGCACAAGCATTTCCTGTGCAACGGCAGAACGCTTTACCACGGCTCCGTCAGAGGCAATATTTCCTCTCAGCACCGCAATTCCTCCCGTTTGGCTGTACGGGCTGTCTATATCCCTTATTACCTCATTGTCAAGAACTCTTACCTTTTCTATATTTTCACCCACTGTTTTTCCCGTCACCGTCAGCAGGCCGGTATGAATCAAATCCTTTTTGCACAATTCCTTTATTACAGCCTGCACACCGCCTGCAGCATAGAGATCCTGAACATGGTGGGGTCCTGCCGGTGAAAGCTTGCAAAGGTTGGGAACCTTGCCGCTTATTTCGTTTATAATATCAAGGTTTATTTCTACTCCCGCCTCGTTTGCTATTGCAGGAAGATGCAGCACGGAATTTGTCGAGCAGCCAAGAGCCATATCAACAGCCAGTGCATTGTGGAAAGCCTCATGCGTGAGAATATCGGAGGGCTTTATATCCTTTTCAACCAGCTCCATTATTTTCATGCCGGCAGTCTTTGCAAGCCTTATTCTCTCGGCATAAACGGCAGGTATCGTTCCGTTGCCGGGCAGCCCCATCCCCAGAACCTCCGTAAGACAGTTCATTGAGTTGGCGGTAAACATTCCCGAGCAGGAGCCGCAGCCCGGACAGGCATGGTCCTCCAAATCACATATTTCCTCTTGTGTAATCTTACCCGCCTTAAAAGCACCCACAGCCTCCATCATGCTGTTAAAATCCAGCTGCCTTCCGTTGCGCTGTACCGACAGCATAGGCCCTCCGCTTATAACTATTGCGGGAACATTTATCCTTGCAGCGGCCATAAGCATTCCGGGTACGATTTTATCGCAGTTGGGTATGAACACCATACCGTCAAAGCTGTGTGCCAGGCCCATTGCCTCGCATGAATCAGCTATCAGCTCTCTTGTGGCAAGGGAGTATTTCATTCCGGTATGCCCCATCGCTATACCGTCGCAAACCCCTATTGCACCAAACTCGACAGGAGTACCCCCCGCCATCCTTATTCCCGCTTTAACAGCCTCTGCAATATTATCTAAATGTATATGCCCGGGAACGATTTCACTTTTTGAGTTTACCACTCCGATAAGAGGTCTGCTTATCTCCTCATCGGTATAACCCATCGCCTTAAAAAGCGACCTGTGAGGGGCTCTCTCCACCCCTTTTTTTACAATATCACTTTTCATATTTTAAAAGGCCTCACTTTCTATAATTAAAGCTAATAATGGCATTTTTAACAATAATAGCCGGGTGAACCCGGCTGCTTAAAGATAAAATTATTTTACTACTTTTAAAAGGTGCCTGTCCAGCATTTTAATCAAAAAGATAAGATTCATTAAAAAACGGGAGGCATATTTGCATTTTTCATAAAAATATTATATATAGCGGCAAAGCTTTTGCGTTGAAGATACTTACATTTAATTAAATCTTGAATAAAAGGTAACTCATTTAATTTTCACCTTTGTACCAAGCTTCAAAGTACTGTTTGGATCAGCAACAACCTTTTCCCCGTCATTTATCCCGTTAACAACTTCAATATAATCCTTATTCTCTATTCCTTTCTCGACATTCTTCAGCTCAAGTTCATTTCCTTTAACAATAAATACACTATCTTTACCTTCCGAATCAAAAACGGATTTATTTGGTACATATAATACTGATTGCTTTTCACTCGTAATAACTTTAACATCAACACCGTATCCAGGCCTAAAATTAAATTTACTATTATCAAATTTAACTCTTATTTCGATCCTTTGCTGTTCAACACCAATTGAGGATACTGATGTTTCGGCCTTTGGCGCAATATAATAAACTACCCCGTCAATTTCCTTCTTGCTTAATAACTCACCGCTAATAACAGCCTTTTGTCCTATTTCAATTTTACCCACATCATCCGTTAAAACATTAGCCTTTATATATGCGGAATTGTAATCTCCCACCTCAAAGAGGAGAAATCCAGATTGAACAGATGAATTTACGTCAATATTTTTTTGAATAACGACACCATTTATATTTGGCCTTATATCAACTCTCCCAAGCTGGTTGCTAAGTTCCTGAATTTGGAGCTTTGACTGTTCTACAGCTGCTTGAACAGAATCAATGCTTTCTTTCTTTATACCTTTACTTAAAAGTTTATAATTCTGTTCGGCAATAGTATACTCATGTTCCGCAGCATCCAACAAATTTTTGCTTGTCTCAAAATCTAACTCTAGCTGCTTAACATCCTGCTGTGATACAGCGCCATCTTTTAACAAAGCACGTGTCTTCTGAAGTAAATCTTCTTTATAATTGTAGCTTTCCCTTGCTGTCCTGACTGCAACCCCTGCCTGATCCATTTTAGCTTTTGCAATTGTAACCTCTTCAGATTCTATACTTCTTCTTAGCTCTCCAAGCTTACTGTTAGTTTCTTCATACGCTGCTTGAGCTTTTTTTATGGATAGCTCGAGATCGTCTACATCTATTTGTGCGAGTTCGTCACCAGTTCCAACACGTTCTCCTTCCTTAACCAATACGGATTTAATCCTTCCGTCAACTTTGCTGTATATTTTTTCTTTGGAATCCAGCTCAACTTTACCCCGGACTTCAACATACTCCATCAATTCTCCCGGACTTGCTACATGTACGTTTACACCCACGGCATTTAATTCTCCGTATAAGAAAATAACACCAAATATAATTACAGTTACAGCACTAATTGTAATTACTGCCTTAAGTCTCACTTTTGACATATAAATCCTCCCGTTATCCTTCTTTATTCTTTAATACTTCTACTATATCAAGACCAAATATATTTTTTTCATTTGCCTTTTGAGCTAAAATGATGAACACAAAAATACTTATAAAAGATATTATGTAAGTACTAATTTTTACGATAGCAGGTATCACTAACACATCAGTACTAAATTGCTCCGCAAATAATTCACATAGCAACCTGCCTAGGATAGCTCCCGGAGCTAATGATATAACACCCAGAATAACACTTTCCCTCATCAATAACTTTTCAATCTCAGCCTTTGTATATCCTAATACTTTAAGAGACGCCAGTTCTCTTCGCCTTTCCATTATATTAATTACAGTTGAGTTAAATATACTCGCAAATCCCATAATACTTCCAAATATAATCATAATGGCCACAAAAAGATATACAATATCAAACATCTGCAGAGAATTTTCATATTCTTCTATACGACTTTGTAGCATCTTAATTCCACGAATTTTAAGTAATTCTCTCTTAGCCTTTTCAAACATACCGGTATCACTTTTAACTACAGCACCTGTCGCGTATACCCCTTCTTTGAGGATATCCCCCATACTGGTAATAGGTAAATAGCAGTTATTTCCCATATATTTTTTTACTATACCTGTAACAATTAACCGGTTTTTAGCTTTCCTTACTTTATCAAATGGTGTTTCAATAATAACTGTATCCCCGACCTTTATATCCAGCTTTTTTGCTACCAAACTGGAGATTAAAATTCCTTCTTTAGAAGGTGTTATCTCAATAACATCATCATGTTGTACGTAAGTAAAAGGCCCGAATAACCTCCGGGCCTTTCGTCTTGCCTTACTTAAATTTGCACTTGTTTACGCTTACATTGAGGGATTTGCCGTCTATTGTACCTACTACAGTAACCTCGTCCCCTTTGCTCATTTCCGCGATTTTAGCTATCTCGTCCTTGTCTTTAAAATTGCATTGCACTTGAGTTACTGCAAAATCCTCCTCGGCACTAAGCACAATATAAGTCTGTCCCAATACCTCCCCTATGCTGTCAATTTTGCCAGTTATCTCGGCAAGCTTATTCTTGTAGAGCTGATTCCCTTTTACTTCGTTATCGTCATACGCCTTTGCCAGTTCTTCAGCGGTAACAGTAACATCAATTGTTTGCTCGGGTTTTTGCTCCGGCTGCTGCTTTTCTTTGTCCCCCTCAGTTGGAGGAGTAGAAGTTTCTTGGTTGGTTGAACCTTGAACCCGGCCTGTTGGATTAGATGCAGCCATATCCTTGTCTTTGTTCCCGCCCAAATTTGCAATTACACCTATAGCTACCACAACAATGATTACCCAAAACCACCACTTTTTAGTGATAGGCTTCTTTGTTTTTGTTTGCTCCGTCATTTTTAACCTCCCATATGTGAAATATTTTTCCACATTATTATACATGCATTACCAATATATTTCAACATGAGTTTGGATTTGTGACGCTATTTTTTATTTGTTTATTGCATTCATGACTATATCAGAAAACGCCTTACCTATATGCCAGAATATATCTCCTGCCGCATTTGTAAGCGCCTGAGACACTCCCGGAATAAATATGATTGCTAATATAACCCCTGCCGCTATCAGTCTGCCTAACATCTTCATGTGGCTGCCTCCTATATATTTGTAAATATTATGCACAAACTCCCAAAATAAATAAACTTATATGTAAATATTTTTACTATTTACACTTGACGTACAGTGTGTTTAGTGGTAATATTTATATATAGTAAGTTATAAGGAGGAGGTAAAAATTATGAATATGAGTTTTATCTGCGAGGACTGCGGCAAGACTTATTGCCGCGAAACATATACAGCATCATCTCTTTCCAGCACTAAAAAGTATTGGAGAGAAAAGGAAGGAACAAAGTTTGGAATGTGCCCAGACTGCTATAAGGAATATAAGAAGCAGCAGGAACAGAAAGCAAGCGAAAAGGCTAATTTGCCTCAGCTTACAGGCAGTGAAAAGCAGGTAACATGGGCTTTAAAAATCCGGCTTGAAAAGTACAAAATACTTGCGGATATGCTTCCGCGCTTAAACGAAAAGGGCATTGAAACGTATGAAAAGTTGTTTCAAACAACCGAAGCAAAGTGGTGGATAGACCACCGCGACAGTACAGGCCGGGAACTGATGGTAATAGCCGCAGCCATGATGCCTCCGGAAATGGAGGCGGAAATAAAAGCTGAGGAGGAAAAAGAAAAGAAAGCAGAGAAAGAGGCTCAGGAGAAGCATATACTGCGTCCTGAGAATGCTACTGAAGAGGCATATGTTGAGGTAAGGATCGAGGATAGCAGGGTGTCTGTCATCTCAAAAAAGGACGACCGGATAATAGCCATTTGCAAGGGACTGGGGTATGACTGGTCGAGCGGAGCACGGAGGCGTACCATGAGTTATAAGACCGGCACCGCAATAGATAGGGCTGCAGAGATTGGCAATAAGATTTTGAATGCCGGATTTCCCGTTTTGATCAATAATGCCGAGGCACGGGAAAAGGCAGTTAACGGTACTTACCTTCCTGAGTGCAAGCGGTGGGTGTCTTGCAAGACCAAAGGCACTTATCAGGGATGGTTGGCTATATCTTGGGACGGGAGGGATGACAAACTGTATTCTACTGCCCGAAAACTGCCACAGTCTGCATGGTCCAGTCCTTGCGTAGTTATAAAGCCTCGCTATTATGCAGAGGTCGAGGAATTTGCAAGGCTGTTTGATTTTCAATTTTCTCCTGGTGCGCTGGAGATTGTTGAAAACGAGAAAAGGGTTATGGCTGCTGCGGAGGTTGTGGAGCCTGTCAAGGTTCCGGAGCCAGAGGCAAAGGACGGCTTGAGGGAAATACTTGCATCCAGCGCGGACGTGCTGGATGACTTAAAGGATAATTAAGCCGCAGGAGCGTTAAGGCTCCGGGCTGTGGAGGGTATTATGAGTGATTTATTAAAAGAAACGGCAAAAGATATGTTGCCGGAATTGATTGAAACGTTAGAAACTCTTAGTGTGGAGGATAAAAGAACCGTCCTCCAAGCCTTAAGCGACAACTTGTTTTGCAAGTACAGCAAAAACTATGGGCATGTGGCTGTCGAGTTGCTGTCCGATGGAGATTGTAAGCACGTCAATGGGGGGGTTGGGTATATCCTACATTATGCAGAAGATGCCGGGAACGGATACATTTGGAGGGACTACTGGCACACGAACATAAAAAAGATAATAGCCAAGATGAAGCTCGAAGATGCGGAGTATGAGCTTGCCCAACGATATGAAGATATCGAAAGTTTGCGAAAAGATTTTGATTATGCTAGACAAAACCCTCATCTCCGCTCACGTGTGCTGAGACTTGAAAATATAATCGGCGACTTACAGGAGTCGTTTGATAAGATATAAAAAGGAGTTGTTTTGAGATGATGGATGAATTGGAAAGGAATTATAAAACACAGGATGAGTTAGTGGAATTAGGAGAGCAGGGGATGGAAGTTTTTGCAGCTTATATAAATGGGTTGGAAAAGGAGCTGATGGAAACTTACGGACCACAAGCCGAATTTAGCCCGGATTATAGGGATTGTATTTTTAGCGCAGCCGAAGAGCTGGGCTGGGAGTATGAGGAATATTTTAAGGCACTGGGCTGGGGATACCCAAACTATCATTCAGAGGAGGGGAAGGAATAATGGAGATTGATTTTGATATAAAAACTAACGCGTGGCCTTATCCAGTTAATATATATTTGCATTCTCAGGGAGAAGGACATTACTTGTCTGTTCAGGATTTGAACGAAGAAGAAACAAGTTTTTTAAGTGTACTTGTAGAAGGGTATATCCCTCCTGAAGAAAGTATTTTAGATGGAGCAAAAAGGATATGCAAGGAGTTAAAAGGTGAGTTGCCTAATGTAATACTCGCTAAATTTTGCAACCAATATGGAATTTAATACTACACTTCTCCCTCACCAAGTACCGGCAGTCGGAAAGCTTAGTCCGATTAAGGTGGGGGCTTTATATATGGAACCAGGTACCGGCAAAACAAGAATAGCGTTGCAGCTTATATATAATAGGCTGTTGAAAGGTAAAATAAATAACGTTATATGGTTATGCCCCTGTTCGGTTAAGGAGGATATGCAGTTTAATATTTCTGGCCACATCAGCGATGCAAGTATAATTCATATATATGGGATAGAGAGTCTTTCCCAGTCGGATCGTCTCTATTTCAAATTACTGGATATGGCGGCAAAAACAAAGTCGTATCTTGTTGTGGACGAGAGTGATTTGGCAAAGAATCATTTTGCCAAACGAACACGCAGAATTGAAAGGCTTGCAGAGTTGTGTCCATATAGGATAATATTAAACGGCACTCCGGTTAGTAAAAGCGAGGCTGACTTATTTGCCCAGTGGTATATCTTAGACAAAAGGATTTTGGGTTATAATAGTTTTTGGAGCTTTGCGGCAAACCATATTGAATACGACGAATATGGGAGGCCAAGGAGGTGTCTTAACGTTGACTACTTGTCTAGGAAAATAGAGCCTTATACTTATACGGTTACTAAAAAAGAATGCCTTGCACTTCCTGAAAAGCGGTATATGCAAAGAAGCTTTTCGCTAACACAGGAGCAGGCACAGCACTATGAGGAAACTAAAGATATGCTACTGTCAAATGTTGATGAGTTTGATAGTACAACGATTTATAAACTGTTTACAGGCTTACAGCTTATATGCAGCGGGAAGCATGTACTGCGTATTAATCCCCTTATAAGTAAACCTTTTTTTGATAATCCTCATGATAATCCAAGAATACAAACGCTGCTTGAGGTTTTGAATTCTTTCGAGAACGAAAAGGTCATCGTTTGGTGCAAGTATAAGCACGAAATAGATGAAATAAAGCAGGTATTAACACAGGCTTTTAGCCCGGAAGTTATAACTGAGTTCCACGGCGGCATAGGGTTAAAAAGCAGGTATAAGCAGCTGGAAAGGTTCAGAGATACAGCAAATTTTCTTCTTGCAAATAAAACCTGTGGGGGATATGGCCTTAATCTTCAGTTTTGCAATAACTCTGTATACTATTCCAATGACTTTAACTGGGCTACTCGGTCACAGTCTGAGGACAGGATACACCGTATAGGCCAAGATAAAGAGGTTAATTTATTTGACATATGCGCAAGGAGCAAGATTGACACACGAATACTTAAGAACTTATGGAGAAAGGAGTCGCTGTCAGATTCATTTAAGGATGAGCTTCGCAACGGGCGGGGGCTATCAAAATGGATTGATGGAATAGAGGAGAAAGGTTATGATACGGATAGGATTGAACAAACGGGAGAAACAGTCTGTACTTGACGATTATTTATCCAGAAACAATATTAAGAAGATATATTGCTTCTATTTTAAGCACTTTCAGCCCAAATATAGGACGGATAAGGAAATTGAGTATATCGAATACTCGGATATAATCATGTACAAGTTTTTCTATAGGCTTTTAGAGGAAATTGGGGAAAGTAGTCTGATAATCATGGACGGCTGTATGCGAACTAAAAACAGGAGCGACTTGACGTATAATTGCGCTCACCACTACCTTAATCAAACTCCCCATAAGATTATATTTGAATTCTTCCCTATTATCGACACAAAAGATGATATGATGATCCTTTTTGATTTTGAGAATAAAGGAAAGTTTCACGGAAATTCTTTTGACTATATATATCTGCAGACAGAGGATATAAAAACCAAACCATTTAAGATATACCTTAGCTGCGCTAATGTTGAGGTATCATCTAAAGACCGGGAAAAGTATGAGAAAAAGAAAGAGAAGCTTTTTGATGAATTGGGGCAGAAAGACCCTGATACTATACCTCGTACCTTGCAGCTCCTTGCCGGTGACTTAAAGAAATCGGCAATTACCCCGGATAAAATATATGTGGCCAGGAATAAACGGTTTAAGCTGGACAACGTGCTTACATATGCAGACATAGATAAACAAGGCAACTATATCGTGCTTGATATGCATTACAGGAGGTTAAGCTTTAACGATTTCCTTAAAGTATCAGGCTGCGGCAAAGTAAAATATATCAGTACAACGCTGCCCATAGACAGCGTAATTACAAGCGACTTCATGCAGTGGAAAGGGAGGCTGGATGCTATATATGCTAAAGCAAGTTTATATAAATAAAACTGTAGACATTTCCATGCGGGAACGCATAGCATATATTTTTGATGAATTTGAAAACATATGCGTTTCTATTTCCGGTGGCAAGGATAGTACTGTTTTGGCGTATTTAGCACTTCAAGAAGCGCATAGAAGAGGCCGGAAAATAGGTATCTTTTTTCTCGATGAAGAGGTTGTCTATCAAAGCACCATAGAACAGGTACGCTGGATTATGGGACTGTACCCGGAGAATACGATAAAATTATGGTTTCAGATAGAGTTCAATCTCACTAATGCCACATCATTTAAGGATGGGCAATTAAAGTGTTGGGAGGCAGGAAAACATAAAATATGGATGCGCGCAAAGGAACCAGACAGCATACAACACAAACCTTGGGATCGTGATAAGGAAACCGTAAGGGATAAAAACAAGGGTTTCGGCTTTTACGATGCAATAGAGAACTTTAACAATTACAGACAAGGTACTGCGTTCTTAGTGGGATTACGTGCCACAGAAAGTCCCAACAGGTGGAGGGCAGTATCTAAAAATCCAGGGTATAAGGATATTTACTGGGCCACAAAGATGATAAACAACAACGTGACCTTTTATCCCTTGTACGACTGGAACTTTCATGATATATGGAAGTTTATATATGATAATAAAGTTAGGTATTCCAAAATATATGACTATATGTACAAGAAAGGCATGGGGATGCAGGAAATAAGGGTGTCTAGTTTAATCCACGAAAAAAGCTTCAAGGCATTGGTGGAGCTTCCAGAGTTTGAACCTAAGACATATGATAAGCTTTTAAAGCGCGTGCAGGGAATAAGTGTTGGACATATTTACGGCAAAGAAAATGCAATGTTGAAGGTCAGGAAGCTTCCTAAGAATTATAAATCTTGGAGGGGATACAGGAACTTCTTGCTTGAGACATATCCGGACGAGAGCAAAAAACCTATCTTTATCAGGAGGTTTTCAAGGCAATTTGATAATGAATATGTTTCAAGGCAGCAGTGCAGGCAGCTCATACTTAATGATTATGAAAATAACCTCCCGATTGATAATGGGCCTGACCCGCGGGAAGAAACAATAAAAAAATGGAGGGAATTGTTGTGAGAGAATATCAGACAGAGTATGGAGTTTTTACCGTTCCTGACTTTCCAAAAATCAAAACAAAGAAGGGGGAAGTTACTCTCCCTGTGATGTGTCCCATGCTGGTGCCCAAGGAACTTGTTGTCGCAAACAATTACAACCCTAATCATGTGCCGGATAATAATATGAAATTGCTTGAAACATCCATATTAAGAAACGGCTTTTGCTACGCAGTAGTAACGGCTTGGGATGAGGATACCGGGAAATTTGTTGTAGAGGACGGATTTCATCGGGATACTATTTTAAACATGTGGCTTGATGCAGAATATATCCCGATCATAGTGCAGGATCATACTCCGCAACAAAGGATGGAGGCAACTGTACAGTTTAATCGCGCTAGAGGAGTTCATCAGGTTGAGCTTATGGGAGACTTGGTTCAGGCCCTGATTAATCAGGGCGCATCTGACGAAGAGATTTCTAAGCATCTTGGAATGGAAATGGAAGAAGTGTACCGCCTCAAGCAAATTACTGGAATAGCAGAGCTGTTTAAAAATCAAATTTATTCAAAGTCTTGGATAATGCAGGAGGTAGAGGAAAATGCCTAATTGGGACTACGGAGGAGCGTACTTGAGATATCCGATACCGGAGCAAGGATATAAGTTCCCTGACGGCAGTATGGTAAAGGTTCATGATATTTTTGATCCCCTGCCTAAGTTTATGTATCAGGCCGATATGATGTTCACAGATCCCCCTTGGAATCTTGGAAACTTAAATACATTCTATTCAAAAGCAGATGAGCCTCTCAGATCTGAAACCTTTGAAAGTTTTTATCATCGGCTATTTGAGTGTATAGTAGATGTAGATCCGAAAACATGCTATGTGGAGGTTGGAAAGCAACATATTGCTGATTTTATTATAGAAATGAGAAGGATCTACAAGCATGTGACTTTTTATAATAGTACCTATTACCATAGCAAAGACAAAATATGCTATGTAATTCGCGGTAGCCGCAAAAAGTCCGCGCCTAAACTGGATTACATGGATGAGGAAAACATAATCCAATGGGTATGCGCTAATGAGGATTATAATATAATAGGGGATCTCTGTATGGGACGTGGCCTCGTTGGATTACATGCTTATGAAAATGGGAAAAAATTTGTTGGCACAGAATTAAACCCCAAAAGGTTATCTGTGCTAATTGAGCGTGTAAATAAAAATAAAAAAGGAGCTTTGTAATGGGAAGGAAAGATTTGAAAAACAGGAAGGATATTACGCTTACTCTGTCGAAAGAATCACATGATTTCTTGGCAGAGTATGCAAAGTCGACGGGTATACCAAAGACGCGCCTAGTGGATAAGGCGCTTGAAATAATGAAAGAAAAGATAGAAAAGGGCGAAAGAGTATTTTAAGGAGGTTAAGGAGATTATGCAAAAGTTTGAGGTAGGTCAATTGTTTTGGCCCGGGAAAACAAGCTACCCTGAAGCACCTAAGTTTTCATTCGGGGCTTCAGGCGCAGCGTTGGAATTGTACCTGCAGAAGCCGTCCAAAAAGGAAATTGAGTCTGTTAGGGCAGGCAAGTTTGAGCTGGGATTTTACGAAAAGCAGCCGTGTATCTTCATGCTATTCAAATTTGCAGGAATGGGGTATATGGATGCTCCTTATAGCGTACACCTCTCCCCTGCCTTTGAGTTTCAGCCACTTAGTCCGGGACTTGGCTTTGCTCTAACAGTGTTTCTTGTGGACGCAGCAACAGGAGTGCTTGAGGTTATGCGCTACGTCGGGCTTTCGACTGACTTTTCGGCGCGGCTCCAAAAAGCAATAGAAAGACAAAGGGAAATGCTCTTTGACCGCGTGGAGTACGATGCCTGTATAGCGCATACGTACAGCAACTATCCAACCGAAGCCCTTGTGCAAAGGGCAGAGGCATGGTGCAGAATAAAATAAAAAATGTGAGGATATGAATATGAATATGGATATGAGAGAATTTAGCCAAACTTGGGAAACTGAATATATCAAGTCCCGAGTAGACCGAGTTTCAGAATCGCTTAAGAACGGGAGGTATGAACAAGCTCTTGATTACCTCAGGATGATTCAGGACAAGTCGAAGGCCGCTGAAATCTTAATCAAGAACTCATTGCGGCGCTAGAGCGGATAGTCCTAAAAAAATAAGCCTGACCGCAAGAAAGCAGCAGGCTTATTTTTTTACATTAAATGTTACGGTTCAGCACTAGATAAATGTCACTTAAAAATTTCAATACATTATAGTATGTTGTGGTTCGGTGAGTTATATACTGTATTTTACATTAATTTCTACAAAGTGTCAATTGTTAGTAATTGCTTATCAGTAACTCCTTGTATACCTTATTGCTTTCGTACCGGCTAACAAGGTTGTTGCTTCTCTGTATTTCCTCTATTCCGAAATCCCGATACAGCTCTCTTATGTATTCACAGTCATTATAAGATAGTAGGAACTTGCCCTTTACATTCTTAAGTACCGCATTTAGCCGCATATGGTCCTCTTTCGCGAACTGTACCTGATAATATTTCTCTGTGCCATAATAAGGTGGGTCAAGGTACAGGAGCGCGTCCGGCTTATCGTATACTTTAATCAGGTTTTCAAAGCTTTTGTTTTCAATAATTACGCCGGACAGTCTCTCTTCGATCCTCTCCAGATACTCTGACATGACGCGTATGTTTTTCTTTACGCAGCCGAACTGTCTCTGATTGCTGCCATAGCTGCTTTTAATTAGCATGAAGAATCGGGCAGCTCTCTGTATGTCCGTCATGCCTCTTATTTTGTATTGCGCTTTAAAGTCCTCAAACAGTTCCCGGGAATTTAGCGTTCCTGAAAGTTCACGCTGCAGCTCGGGCCTGTGAAATTTGACACACCGGAACAGGTTAACAAGGTCACTGTTGTAGTCGTTGTAGACCTCCATCTCTGCATGGCGGTCCTTGTAGAAAAGTACCCAAGCAGCTCCACCGAATACTTCTATATATCGGCCTATGCTGTCCGGGAATCTGCTTACTATTTGTTTCTTAAGATAATTCTTACCGCCTATCCAACTAATAAAACTATTCATTATCTGCATCTCCTTTGATTGTGTGTTTTGAATGTAACTGTGTAGCGCGCGGTAATGCTAAAAATTTCGACGAATGAGCCGGGGCTATGCTCCAATTTGCTTCAGGGTTCCTTTTTTAAATACAGCCCTTCCAAACCGACAATATCTTTGCAGGCCATATCAAATACTTAAGTGTAAATACCCGTGAGTAAAAAAACAAAGGCTGGATGTGATATCCAACCTTATGCACATTGCGCCTTTTAACTTTAATTCTCCTCTCTAAAATTAAAAAAGAGAGGGGCCGGTGGCTATCCGGCAAGCTCTCTAAAATTTACATAATAAAAGCAGGAATAATCCTGCTGCATGTCAAGTGCATTTTGAGGTTCCCTTCTAAAAGCGTAGAAGCTTTAAAGGACTACTCTTCCATCTCTTCTATGATTAGTATAACCTTTCGGCCAGCATACCTCTCCAATGTGCCTATAACATCTACATTTGCTATGGTAGATGTCAAAATGTCCTCTTCTGCTTTAAAATTTAAAATTCCGCTTAATTCAACCTTATTCATTGTTTTTATATCCTCCTATTTTTTATTTATTTTACTGATGTAAGCTTTATACAATCCATTTTACTTTTTCAAGGTACTTTCTGTGGCATCGTTGAAAGCGTCTGCAGTTGACGCAACTGAGGTAGTTTTCGCTGTTGACATTCCTGCATAAAATAATCCGCTTATTGATTATAATTTTAATCTTTATACGTTTTATTTTTCGCTTCAACTTCCTTTTTATTTTTTTAATCATCTATTTTTAAGCTCCAACACCTTTGCTTCAATGGTTTTTGCAAGATAGTCCGAGAAGCTTCCAAAGTTCTTATCTATAAGGGACTTGCACTCAGGCGTTAAGGCTGCCATTATTTCGGTGTATGCCCTCTCCGACAGTGCGGTAAGCTCCGACTTATCAACCTTACCGTCCTTCACGGCCTCCCTCAGCTCTTTTGCTGCTGTCTGCTCTATCTGTGCTACTGTTTTTGCTGTGAGGGTTTCAACATCGTCTATTGCATCCAGTAGCAGTATCCTTTGCTCTGCGTTTTCGAGCTGTTGTACCTCCGCTTTTGCTTTCTGTGTCAGCCTGTTTACCGCTGCCGCCACATAGGCAAACAGCAGAGACAGCAAGGCCAGTGCTATATTAACCATTGTTTGAGTTAAGATTTCCTGAATTCCTTCCATATTATCGCCCTCCTAATCAACCATTTTCCCAAGTATCCCTATAACCTCTCCCACTGTAATGGGCTGATCCATTTTGTCCGTCCAGTAGCCGGGAGTTTGGATAATTCCCTTTGCAACAAGCTTTTCAAGGCCCTCCCTCTGCCATACGGGGATGTTGCTGTTTTCAGATGTTCCGGGTGTGACGGGCTCATTTGACATGGCATTTAAAATATTCATTATACCCCCTCCGTAGCCCCTTCCGGGGTATGCCCAGCCTACCCCGTTGGGATTATCCTCATACCCCAGCCACTCAACATACCTTGCGGAGCCTCTTTTTACCAGACCGAATCTGGGATCTACAAGCTCCTGCTTTAAAGCCTCCGTGCTTGCATATGCCTTAAGGTGCTGTATCTGTGCCCTTACTCCTATCCTTGGGCTGTCAAAGCTTGCAGCCTGCCCCTGCCTGTTCCCGTTTAAGGCTCCTATGCCGGCATAGTTATTCTGTTCCGGCAGCACGATGCCCCCGTACTTGAAGTATCCCGTTTCCTTAAGGCTCTGTGCCCACGCCACATCAGCCCTTACGCCCTCAATTTCCGCCTCCTCGGCAAAAAGGCCCGCCAGCTCTTCTAATGGGCAGTTGGGGAGCTTGGGGCTGCCGTTGCCTTTTACGGCATATGATATCATTTGCGAGGTGTGCAATTGGGAGGCTCCCATTATAGGGGTGAGATTCTTTTGTTCTCCTCCGTCCTTCCAGCTTATGCCTAAAAAAGCTGCTGCTCCCTTTGCTATGCCCAGCGCAGCCTTGTCTAAAAAGGCCTCATTCCTTAGAAGTGCCTCTTCGTTGGGATTGTTTATAAAGCATACCTCAACGAGTGCAGCGGGCATTTTTGTTTCCCGGAGTACCGCAAAGTTAGCAAACTTCACTCCTCTGTCGGTCAGTCCTATGCTCTTAACAAGGCTCTGCTGCATAGCTTTTGCAAGCTTCTCACCCTCCCCGCCTGCAGCAAGCGCGTATGTCTCAGTGCCGGTAGAGGCGGAGCTGCCGGAGCTATTTATGTGGATGCTCAAAAAATATTTTGCGGCTGCGCTGTTGGCTATAACTGCTCTGTCTGACAGCCCGACAAATACGTCTGTGGTACGGGTATGAGCTATGCTTATACCCTGCTGCTTAAGTAATGCGCCTGCCTTATTGGCAAGCTTTAATGTTATATCCTTTTCCTTTAAACTTGTCGGGCCTACCGCTCCGGGATCACTCCCGCCGTGGCCTGCGTCAATCATTATGTCTAACATGTACTTTTATCCTCCTTTTTTTGGTTGTGTATGATCCCCTTTAACGCACGGTAATAGTCCATGCAAAAAATGCTCCGCAAAGTCATTAAGACCATGGAGCGCAACCCTCCAATTAGCCTTAAGATGCTCAAGATAGTTCATATTAAATTCCTCCTAACATTTTACCGGTAATCTCAGGGCCTAACACAATGGCCCCAACCACAATTACCATTACCAGTACGCAAAAAATAAGAACCTTATCAAAAAAGTCCTTTTTCTTCGTGTCCTCTGCCATTTTCGTCAATAATACCAGTGCCTGTTCAATTGTTTTTATCCTGCCTGCATGGTCGTTTAATCTCCTTTCCGCAGTTTCCATCTTGTCATCTGCCGATTTGTGCTTTTCTGTACAAACCTCTTTGCTTACATATTCGCTCATCTCCCTCACTTCCTTTCATATAATAAAGAGAGCTGCCAAAAATCAGAAAGGCAGCTCTCTTTATGCCTGTTTTAGCTTTGTAAATTCATCTTTCCCGCAATATCCATGGCCCATTGCTCCGGTACGTGATTTTTAAACTGTTTATCCATGTCCAGTTGTTTATATAATTTATTCCAGTAATATATGTTTGCAAGCACCCGCGCCTGATGCATAACGCATATGTAGGTTACTCTCTTATTCGGGGTACCGGCCTCTTCGTAGTTGTACGCACTGCACCACGCACACCCGGAAGCAATGGGGCAAGCAAAGCATTGTTGCGTTGACTGGCTTTTGCGGGTTATGCATTTAAGGCAATTTATATCCTCTTTATGCTTGGCGGTTGTGGCTATGCCTGTATGTATATCTCCAATAACTATAGGCTTGAGCCCAGCCCGTAAGGACAATGGAGTATATCTTAAGCAGGGATACACCAAGCCCTCATTATCTATAGCCAGCATTTTCCCGGTACCTCCGCACCAGTTTTGGTTATCCTCCTCCGGCATTGGGTGCCCGATAAGTTCATCAAACAGGCTATTGGTATACCTCTCATACCTGTTATCCTGAAGGAGATAATCGGCCAGCTTTTTCATTTCCTTGTACAGGGTTCTTGCGTGTTCCACGGTCCAGCCTTTTTCATAAACGCAATTGCTCAGAATGTCTTGAAGCCCCATTTCGTATAAGTGAGTGCAGGCTTCAGACAAATGCATGACATTATCCGGTGCGATAGTAAGCTTTGTGGTTCGGTGTCCGCTTTGCTTAAGGTACAGTTTAAAGGCACTTTCCACCACGTCATAACTGCCGGAGCCATTAGGAAATACCCGGCAGCTATCATGGAGCTGCTTGTTGCCGTCTATACTTATGGATATGCTCAGGCGTTCTTTGTACTTCTCTACAAAACGTTGCACCCGTGATGTTTCGTAATTTACACCATTGGTGGATATGGATATCATGTGGTGCAGTGCCCATCTATGACGCTCCTGTAAAGCCTTATGTCTAAAATATTCTATGGTGCTGTCAATCAGGTCTGTTTCAAGAAGTGGCTCTCCCCCAATAAACTCCAATATGATTGCTGAATTGGGATTGCTGCCTATGTATTCATGTTTCCTGTCCTCTTCAAAAAGGAAATCTACTGCTCTTTTTGCTGTTTCAAGTGACATCCTGTGTTGCGTGTCCTTGTTCCCTTCATAGCAGTATTTGCACCGAAGCGAACAATCCCATGTAACAATAAATGTCACGTTTTCAACTGCGCTTATATTTGTGCATTGCAGTTCAGGGTACATGAGAGGGTAAATATCTTGGAAACCTTGTATTTTACTGCGTACCATCGTTTTTCTCCTTGCAAATATTTTTATTGCATTTAGCAGCAGGGCTGAATATCAGACACCCTCCGCTGTAATCAACTGTCATTTCCGTTATAATGCTTCTGTATTCTTCTGGCGTATATTCCTCCCGCAGCTCCTGCATAGCCAATTGAAATTCAGTAATTTTCTCCTGATGTTTTTCTATCAGATTGGCATAATAGGCATTGCTTAATTTTTGCTCTTCTCCAAGTACTACGGATTTTATAAGGCTTCTATATCCAAGTGCTTCATAGTCCAGCCGCTGGATATAATTTATAACTTCTCCGGGTATAGGTACTATTCTTTTCATACCTCCGCCCCCAATTCAGCGTCGATTTGACTCCGTAAGGGTATTAGCCTCTTAAGCTCTGTCGAGAGCCTTTTTATTTCACTCATGCATTCATCCGTCATGAGGGACAAATACATTCTTAGCAACACCCTGTTATAGTCGATTTCGTAATATATATTGTTAATTGGCCCATCTGCTGTACACTTTTCGAGCATGTTAATAGCTTCATTGATTGGGGTTTTGTCCTCCTCAAGGGAGTACTCGAAGAAGCTTACTATAAATGTTGTGTTAACAGGATATAAATTGTCATGGACCTTGTTTGCTATCTCTGAAAAAGTATCAAGTGCTGTCTGTTTCGTGATTGCATTGACTTTAACTTTATTCCTGAGATAGTCCTTTACGGGCAGCAGTATCAACTCAGGGGCATATTTTAGCATATCGCCCTTATAATTGGTGCCCTCTAAAAAGGTTTTGCACTCAAGGATCTTTTCCTTGGATATGCTGCTGCTGTTGTCTAGCTCTGTTGCCACATCCGCCGTAAGTAAAATAAATTCAATGTCTTTTATACTTGCCATAATTTTTTATCCTCCTTCTTTACATTACTGCTCCACTACAACCGCTGCCGCAGCCAGAACAACTATTTTTGCAACTATAAAAGCACCCGCTCCCGCAGTCAGTTCCACAGCCGGTGCATCCACCGGTACAGCTCCCGGAGCAGCTTCCACTGCAGCCACTCCCGCAGCCGGTGCACCCACCACTGCAGCCGCTGCCGCAACCAGTACAACCTCCGCTACAGCCACTACCGCAACCTGTACAGCCTCCGCTGCAAGTGCCGCTGCATCCGGAGCAGGTCCCGCTACAGGTGCCCGTGCAAGTGTTAGTACAGCTCCCAGTGCATGTGCCCGTACATGTTGTTGTGCAGGCCGTTACACACATGCCGCTGCACATTGCGCTGCAGTCATTGCCAGAGGTTGCGCTCCTTGACTTTGCCTCAAAAACTGTTTGTTTTGCCTCAAGTATGGTCATGTCCTGAAGCATGGCTCCCGGCTTTACGCTGCCCATGCCCGGATCAGAAATGCTTGCTTGTACGTCCCGGATTCTATTAAAATGCTCAGTTCTCGGGATCTCCCCCTTTTTAGGGGCAATTGCATAATCGTATGCCGCTCCAGCATAAGTGCTTAAATCTCCGTACCCGTTGCGACGTTGCATTTCAGTTTTTACCCTTGCTTTCAGACTTATAAAATCCTGCGCAGAGGGCAAATTTCCTTTTGCAAAAGACATTCTTGATTCACCTCCCCGCTATATATAAGTTCCAAGGCCAACCGGCATTATTATTAAGCTTTCCATACGCACTTCGTAAACGGACGTTTGAGGCAGCAACTGCATAACTATTCTAAGTTGATTGTTCGTTGCTTTGGGGCCTTTGTAGTCAAGGTTCATTCGGAAGCTTTTGTATTTATACGCGCCTGAAAAATCCGACGCTTTAAAAGTGCTTGTTGCTATGGTTGTATATGTGCCTGACTCATTTTTTTGTACGCTAACCTGTATGGCGTTTGTTGTAAAAGTTATGTTGGAAGAGCATAGTGTTACTATCAATACATAATCGCAAAACCGCAATGTATCTATAGTAATCTGTGCTAATTGTACGGTTGCTGATGTTGATGTATTAGCGTATATGCTCCACCCGTTCCAACAGTTTGCATCCGCCTTTTTACTTCCGGTCCAGCGCGGATCGGAGGTATCAATGTCAAGGAATGCATTTAAATTTTGTTTATTTGCTAGGCCTTCTAATGTTATTGCGGGGGCTTCCCACCAGTTATCCCTTCCTGTTATTGTCTTTATCCTATTTGCAATCCAGCTAAATAAATTTGATATATTTCCATTCCCCGGACTTGTCGGTACTTGGGACTGGTTAACGGTTATTGCCGTCCCGGCTATGTCTATGCTGTCAATTTGTGTTTGCAGGTGCTGTATGTCCTGCTGGCTTGCATACACAAGGGATTGGTTTATAGTAGCCGTAACATTGGACGCATTACCTATAATGGTTATAATGTCAATTATCTTTTCCTTTATATCCGGTCCACCGCCTGCAGGGATATATTCAGCATTAGTTCCGGCGTTACCGTAGCAGTACAATACCTCCCCTGCATCCGGGTCCTGTGCAAACAGTCCCAATTCACGCCAGTAAAACCCACTGGCTAGATCAGTGTTTAGCAGGGCAGTTCCGGCTACCGCATTGCCTTCCGGCAGCACTTTTAACTTCTTAATTTCAAGGGATTTTACTTCGTTCTTCAGGGCATTTAATTCCAGTATTGATGTGCCTCCTAATGCCCCATCCCCTACAGCTATTCGTGTGAAGTGCAACTCAACCCCCGTTTGCGCTTTAGCTTGCAAAAGCCTTCCCCGGTTGGTTGAAATCATACCTCCAAAAACGCTCATATCACATCACCTGCCTTATTTGGATATAGTCTCCGGTATGTACGGCACTCCCGAAATACAGTTCCATTTCCCCGGTCAATACTATGATAATTTCTTCAAGGTGCGACCGTATATTCTTTGCATATCCAAGGACTTTCCTGAATTGCGCCGCCTGATAGTCTGTAACAGATGGGTTGCTGGTTACCACCTTAAACATGTACGGCTCCCCGCCGTATAATGGCCATTCCTGTATATACCCGTCACCAAAATATGTTTTAATCAGCTCTTCTACTGCATAGGGCGTTCCTCGGGTTCTATGAATCAGGATTGCGGTTTTTACTAACTCTCTTTTTTGCTGGAGCGTTGCATTAGCATCATACCAGTCTATATGCATCTGCCAGGCTAGCTCATCCAGTGTAGTTTCATCCAGTTCATATATTCGGGAATATATCAGGCATAGCCTTACCTCTTTTGCAAGCTGTCGGAAATGCGGCGCAAGAGCAGCGCATAAGGCTATTGTGGTTGGGTCTTTTTTCATTTGTGAGGATTGCAAGTCCAATAGATTTATGTTTTCAAGGTTAATCATACAAGCCCTCCATAGTTAATAGTAGCAATGCCTTGCGTCGCAACCTCGCCCGCCTGTACCTCTGTCCAAGCCGGGCTCGTTATATCTATCCTGTAAGCTCCCCCGTTCAGCATAAGCTGCCTCAGATAATCCGGATTAATTTCCCTTCCCAGTTTGCCCGACTGCCATTTATGATATTGGACTATCGCACCGTTACTACCTTCAATTGCATCCCTTATTACTGTTTCCTCAGTCTGTCTTTCCCGGCTGATGTAATATGTGAGGTTTATATTATAGGCCACCTCCTCAGGTGCCAGCACCTGAACATTATCTGTCAGCGGCCTTCTGTCCTTGGAGTTTACCGCAGCCTCCACCGCGCTTATTACTTCAGGTGAGGGTATTTCTCCGTTCTGCATAAGTATCGCTATTTTTACGACTCCGGGGGACGGGGATGTGACTGAAACATCATCAATGTTTACGCTGGCTGTTTTTGCCCAGTAGACATATGCACCTTCGGGGCCAGCAACAGAATAGCTTTCGGGCGCAAGCCTTATTCTTTCGCGGTAGCTGTTATCATCCTCAACGTCTGCCCCTCCGCTGCTTGTGCTTGTGTTGATAATGTTTGCCACATACGGTATAGGATCGACTATTGTTTTTATCTGCCCAGGCGCAAACCCATTATGCTCTTTTCCTCCCTCAGTGGCCTCGATAACAGCTTCACCCTGTATTGTCCCCGTTGGTATGATCAGGCTGCTGCTGACCGCAAAATATAACTGCCCATCAGGCGTTACCCTTGTGCCTTCAGGGACTATAACATTTGCTCCCTGTGCGGCCGATAATGTCACCTTGACGGTTGCTTTTGCTTTCGTGGCGGGTAAACGCTGAGTGGAATAGAATTCTCCCATTTCATCCAGCTTGTCACCTGTGGCATATCTTAAAAGGTTGCTGCGACCCGTCTCGTTTATATCGTTTTTCAGCCCCACAATGACGGGGATCATCTGGAGCAGGAAGAGCCTGCGTTCGTCAGCCGGATACAACGTTTCTCCGAGAGCCGCTTCAAAATCAGTAATTAACTGATTCTGAATGCTCTGTGAATCCACCGTTACAAAATTTATATTACTCATATTTCAACCACCACCTTAAACTGCATATTACCGTCTTCATCTATCCCGGTATGCAACACCTCTATCAATTCGGCCCTTGGCTCCCTTGATGATATCAGGTCATATATTTCTGCTGTCGTCTCGGCAATTGCACGATCCAGCGGCATGTCTATAAAAGCACCTGACAATCCAAGAGTACGGTCATATGCCACTTCATATTTGCGTGTATTTAGTAAGTTGATTATGTTCTGTGTAATCCTTTCATTTCCTTTAGCTGTCCAGTTTATCTGTATTCCGGACATTTCTATTGTAACCTGCATAAAATCAATCCCTTATTTTTTTATACCTGCTGCAGCCGCTATCGAGGCATTGGTATTTGTACGCTTTTGTGCGGCCTTATCTTCCCCGCTTATCAGCGCATCCAGAATACTTTTATCACCCGCCGACACTCCTTTTGCGCTCTTCTTGCTTGATGACTTTGAGGCACTTGCACTCCCCGCCCTCACATATTCGTCGAATTGGAGCTGCAATTTTCCTTTAATGATATTCCCTTTTTTGTCAATGGTAGTATCGCTTAGAGCTACACTTGTAAGCAGCCATTTATTTGTCCCAAATGGCTTATTCCCCAAGATGAAGGTGTACGCTTTTCTGGCATCTTTTATTGTTTTCCAGCTTTCATATTCCTCCCGCACATCCATTCCGAATGAATTATCAAGCGGCACATTAAAGCTCATAGTATCCAGATCAGAACCCTTTATATATGTGCTTGGTTTCTTCCCTGCAACATCCTGCTTTTCTGTCTGCAAAGCCCCACCCGTGGTAAATTCATTAAAAGTGTACAGCTTACGGTTGCTTACCTGAAATGATTTATTTGCAAAAACCGCTATGGGCATGTGTAACCGCCCCCCTTAAAACCTTGATATTATCAGGCCGTCAGTCATATTATCAGAGAAAACAACTACTGCTACCATGTCATTTATATTTAAGCTGCCGATATCACGTGCGATTGTTATTTCGGGGGTAATGCCATTATCCCGGTCCTCAAATACAACCCTTGCCTTTCGATTATAATTATCAACTGTCGATATCCTGCCTTTTAGTACCATTAATATCCCTCCAATGGCCTTCTTAATTTCAAAATTGTTTTTTCGCTTGCAAGCATGTGCGTAGCCTGCTCGACAAAATATTTTCCGTCAGCAAGCCCAATGCCGGCTATGTTGATATTGCATCCGGCGGCGAGCCCCGTGTCCAGTTCCATTTGTATTCTTCCGGTATGTTCTTTTTTATTCTCTGCCCTTAAGAGGTTTTTTGCAAACCTCTCAGCCTCAGCTTGATTATTAACATACATTTTGGGCTTAAGCACTGAACCCACCGAAGCCGCCGAAGGTTTGAAGGTATATGATATGGGGCCTGTCTGTGCAGCATATGTAATGTTGCAGGAGCTGTATAGTCCTATGGAAACGGAACTGAAATCAAAATCCCCGTCAAACTTTTCAAGATTTACTGTTCTGGTCGGCTCCTTTGCCTCATACTGCTTTTGACTATATATAACAACCTTCTGGCCGCATAGCTTTAGGGCATATCCCTCAAGCACGCACCTCCATGCAAGAAACTCAAAGTCTGTCCGGTCAATCTGATCGACTCTTTCGTATAGCCAATTTTCCAAGCCGTAGACCTCAAGCTCAAAGCCGTACTTGCCGGAAATCTCGGAGGCCAGCTCCAGAAACCTCACGCTTTCCCATGCTTTTGTATTACTGGACTTGGCATTCAACGGAATCGGCAGAGCCTTCATCCTCATGCCTCCCCTGTCCTGCTGTATGTAGTCAATAAACATCTGTCCAGAAGAAAAGCCCTTCTCTATAACTTCAATTTTATTGCCTTTCTGTGGCTTCCACTTGCTCCATAGACCCTCTGTGTCTGCAAGCTTCAGCTCCAGGCTGTCTGCAATTCCTCCGGCGTTGTCTGTTATGTCTGCCTTTCTAATTTGCACAGCACCCGTTATGTCCCTTCCTTCGTATATTACCCGCATATGCATATCACCTCTTCCACGGGGGCAGGGTTTCCTGTGCTTTTTCTTCGATAATGGGTATTTTAAGCGTTACTCCTGCATCAAATATAATTGTCTTGCAATGCGCTGGATTTGCCTGAATTATTACGGAGGCATAAGACTCTTCGTTGTAAAAATCCAACGCAACCATGTCAAATGTATCCCCCTGAAGCGTTGTGTATTCGTAATACTCAGCCAAATTTCACCCTCCCTTCATCCATGAAAAACTCTTCAAGCCATGCCTTAAACCTTTCTTTGTCTGCATCTAAAAGTGCCTCAATTTCAGCTTTCTTCCCTCCATTGATAACCGGCGCATAGGTAAAATGTATCTGATTTCCGCTCCCTGCCGACTCCACTCCTATTGCTCTGGCGGTCTGATTCAGGAGTGATAGACTCCTCGGGTCCTTATACTTAATAGGTATGGCGGCCTCAAGTCCTGCTTCTCCAAATACCGACGGCCGATTTGCAAAACCCCCGCGAGCAAAGGTTGGAATTTCAGGGATTTGAAAACCTATGTGCTTACCACCTACAACAGGAATCCACTCTGGTATATCAATCTGTATCTTTCCAAAATTCCGTATGAAGAAATTCGCAGCATTAATTATTCCGTTTATTGCGCCTTTAAATATTGCATCCAGCGCATCGCCAATTCCGCCGAATATTTGCTCAACCCCCTTCCATGCCAGTTCCCAGTCTCCCGAAAATACGCCTTTTACAAAGTCGATGACACCTGACAAGGTTGTTAATAGCCCGTCAATAACACCACTTATCACGTCTATGGCCGTAACAACAGTGTCTTTAATGTAAGGCCAGTATATGTCAAACTGGTCTTTAAGCATTCCGCCGTAAAATATCACAAAGTCAACGGCTTTTCCAATGACTTCCTGTATTTTTGGCATCCACTTTTCCACCGAATCAACTACTTTCGGAATAACTACATCAGCGATAAAATTAAACACCTTGGTAAGAGGAGGCATGACAGTAGTACGTATGAAATCTACAGATTTTTTAATTTGAGGGATTAAGAACTCGACAAATCCGGATTGTATTTTTCTTATTGCCGGGTAAATGGTTTTTGTCACTACATTAAAAGCTTTTCCAAATAAGGGGCCGATAGTTTTGGCAAGTTCTATTACTGACGGGGACAATTCATCAAATATCTTTTTGCCCTCACTTGCTATAAACATAAAGTTTGTTTGGAACTCCTTAAATACAGGCTTCACCGCCTGAAGTATTCCATCGAATTTACCCTTCCCAAATATACCGTCAAACACATTTCCAAACGCCTCCATTGGCTTTGCGCCCTTTTCTATATAACCGTTGAATTCGTCCAGCTTTGAAATTATTTTCCCCAAATGTTGGTTTGCGGATTTTCTGGCCTCAGTCAGAGCTGGTAAAAACGACTTCATTAACGCCCCCGATGCCTGCTTCAAATTTTCTTCCCAAAGCCTTGTTTGGTTTGCATACCCCTCCTGCGTCCTTGCAAAGTCCCCCTGCGCATCCTTGGATACATCCATTAGGTATGCATATCTAAGCGCTGTCTGCGATGCCTGATCCATGTTCTGGTATGAGGTTTTTATGCCCTTAGATAATGCAAACGCCTCCATGTTTGCAACGGACATATTTATGCCGAGCTGTTTAAGCGGTTCGGTTTCTCCTGATATCCCCGACCTGATTTTCTCAAAGGCCTTTTCCGTATCTAAATTATGGAATGAAGCGAGATCTCCTGACAATCCCGTTAAATTTTTCGACATGGTAACAACAGCGTCTCCTGACAGTCCGCTGCTTTTCATCATTGCTCCCAATGTTCCAGTGTACTGCTTTGCCGCTAATTCCGACAGCCCGAAGATCTTCAGAGTCTGCTTTGACCATTCGTTAATCTGCCCGGCACTCTTTCCAAAGGTCACGTCAACGACGTTTTGCACCTCTTCCAGATTGGAGGCTAATGCTATTCCCTGCTTTGCCGCCGCACCCAGCCCTATTGTAATGGCTCCTCCCAATAAGGCCGCAGACTTTACCACCCCACCTACAATTTTAGCTGTGCCGGCTGCAAATCTGGACATTCCTGATGAGGTTCTGTCCATATCCCCTTGCGCACGTCTTAGCGCATCACGCAGGGAGGGATCGATCCTTCCCGCAAGTATTATTAATGCTTCAAGTTCCCTTCTGTTTGCAGCCAACACACTCACCCGTCTTTCTTGTATTTCTTATTGGTTTTTTCGGCCTCATCTGCCAAGTCCTCATAGAATTCAACAAAGTCCACCAGAGGCATGTTCATGCATTCGTTTCTGGTGGACGATGTATTAGCCGTTACTTGTGCTACTGCTCTTCGGATATACTTGTCAGCAATGTATCCTCCGAATCTAAGAAGAAAAAACTCCGCACCAGCTTTTCCGCTTTTGCGGCATCCCTCGCGCTTATCAACAGTATGTCTGTCTGATCGATATCCGCGTTGGCTTTTGCTGCTGCCTCCGCAAATATGTACAGGTGATAGTCGCTATCCAGCTCCTGAACGGTTATTACTCCCCCGGCTTTTTTGTATGCCTTGCCTGCATTCAATTTGTCCTGTGCCGTCATATTATCAAAATCATACTTGAGATCTTTTACCTCCACGCCGTTTATCATTACGGGCTTTAACAGCTTTAATATTTCCATGTCCTCATCCTCCATCCAAATATTTAAAGCAGCCCTATGCAAGAGCTGCTCTTATGCTTTCCATATAATCTTTTCCATTCACCACATACTTACCGTTGAGCTTGTCAATTAAGAAGGTTTCTATCCCATTGACTATTTTTCTGTAGTATACAATCTCAAACTCACTTGACCCGTCTGCAGTCCCTCCAACTTCAACCTTGCCGGGGTCATATTTTTTGTTGAACCCAGTCATAAAAACCTTGTTGCTTTGCGTTTTCATGCTCATACCGCTTGAGTCAAAGGTATCATTAACCCATACGGCCTCAAACTTTATCGGCCCCGGTCTGGACAGCATGGAATATTTTGCACTGTCTGCACGGCTGTTAACTGTGAAGGTCATGCTCCCAACCTGGCCGTATGCAGGGAGGTCTATTTCCCCAAGTATACCTGCTCCTTTTATGGTGTCGGTCGGCTTTTCAATTGAGGGAAGCTGCAAATCAGCAGCATCGTCTATCAGATGCATTGTCCCGTTCTGGTCATCCGCTTTAAGCCTATAGTCTATTGTTTTGTTGCTTATCTTCATTATCCTTCACTCCCCCCGTATAGCATTTCAATGCCCTGAGTTGTGTACTGAACCCTGAAGGTTAGGCTCTTGCCCGGTGGCGTGGTGGTGGTCTGTATATCAAATACAAAATCGCCTTCGATAATGCTTGATATGGGGTTGCTTGACTCGTTGAAGTCAATTTTTCCATACAGCATTTTGCCATCCCCGACAAGGCCGTTAAGCCATACCTGAGCATCGTTCAGTATAGTGTCAACCTTAGACCTGTTCAGGGGCTGGTCAACATCGGACATGTAATTCTGTTGGAATGAGTTTGTCAGGTATGCCATCATGCGGATGTTGCAGTCAAATTTATCCCTTGGGTCAATCTCTGCGCCACTTTTATAGTTTCCATTATGCGGTCCCCATAGAACCCATGTGCCAGACCTGTATGTAACCGTTGTAATGCCCTCGCTGTTTAAGTCGTTTGCCTGTATTTCATCAAAGTCAACAGTGCTTCCATCGCTCAATATTGCCCCTGTGATGTCTATAGGTTTATTTGAGGGACTTTCATAGGGTATACTGTCATTTGCATAATCAGTCTGCTGCATTCTGACAACCGCCATTGTGGAAAGCCAGAAGGTATTGCTACCGCTTTTCACTTTAGGCCAGCATGCCTTCTCAAGTTTGGAGGTATACGCATTAGTTTGTTTCCACGTTTTTGCCGCCCCTATAGTTTTAGCCGCCGAGCTGTCTATGTCGGTAACACATATCGCATCCCAGTGTCCGTTTATCTTCTGGCATTTCTCTAAAAGAGCAGCCTCGACCGCCGACTTATGGCTCCAGCCCGGAGCTGCAATTATAGTTGGTATCATATTGTATGCCTGATATACCAGATCAACACATGCAAGTCCTGTCCTCTTGCCGTCTGCATCTATTCCCCCAACTATATCCGTTTCGGTTGCCGGATTTTCTTCGGTGTGTATATCAGGGTCAAGTACGTTTATTAGTATTATGGGGCCAATGGGTCCTAATTTGTTTCTGAAATGTGCGTACACCGCTTCGCAAAGGGTGTATGTTTCCCAGTCATCACTATATCCCACTATGCCTTTTGCATCATCAAAACTGTTAACCAGTACAGGTTTGTTTATTACTGTGATGCCACTTACGCCTGCACCAGGAGCAGTCCCCACATACACAGGGAGCGTTGCCACCCCGGAAGGCGGCAGACTGTCCTGAGTAGGGATCTGCTCTCCATATACTCCATGTAAATATGCCATTATTTCACCATCCTTTACTCATATTGTTCTGTCAAACCTGATATGTAACCCATAACTGCACAGGCTACAGAAAAGGTCATCCACCCGTACCAGTAAGGTGCGGGCTGGTCTTTGTACATCCCCCATTTAAAGGGACGTTGTATGCTGGTTACGTCTTCAATCACAGCAGCAGCCGAAAGCTCCCTCCTAGCCAGGGCAATGAGGTTTATTAGGTCTTTGTATCCCTCATAATTAGGATAAAGCTTCCCGTCTTTTACCAGCCCTTCACTGAAAGTCACGAAGGACAGCCTTATATTTAGGCTTGCGCTGTCTCCGTCATCCTCTCCCTCATCCATTCCAACAATTATGCATGGTATGTCTGTTACCTGACTCTCGGGACTAATGTTTTCCGGAAGCTTGGGCGGTATCCAGCCAACATGCACAGCCGGATGCACCAGATCATATGTGTCTATATTCTTGGCTGGTGTCTGCAGCTTAATTTTATTGGCCACCCTTTCCTGTAGGAACTTTTGTAACGCTTCAATAATTATATTGTCCGTCATGGCTTCACCCTCTTATCCTGTTTAGCCTTCTTTGCACTTCATGCTCTATACGCTCACTTAGCTTTGCCTGTGCATCCCTCTGTATTTGCCGATTAATATCTTCATTCCCTATCATTTGAGGAATTGACAGTGTCCGCAGTACAACTATGGGCTTCCTTTCCTCCCCCACCCTCATGAACACGTTAAGGGAATTGTTCATGTTTTGAACGAATGCACTCGGGGAGGTATTTACTGTTTTTCTACCTCCTTGCTTTTTTATCTTGACTTTTACTTTTCTTTTCGTGCCGGGGCTTTTGGGGGAAAACGGGAAATTGGCAAGTGACAGGAGGTGTCCTTGTGAAACAAGCTTTGCCGATAATTCCCCTCTTCTTGCCTTGTGTTTTTTTATTGTCTTTTTTACCGTTGTGGTTTTAATTGAATACTCTTGTGTTACTATCCGCCCCACCTGTGTATTTATGTAGTCCACTGTCCTGTTTAATGCAGAGGCGGCAGCTCCGGGCATTTCTCTTTCCAGTCCTCTTAATTGCCTTCCGATATTGTTTAACTGCCTCGTGTCGATGCGGATATTATCTCTAGGCATTACTCGTTCCTCCTGAGAATTATTTCATATACCCCGGCATCCGCCCTCACGTCAAAGACCTGCATCTTTTTACGGTCAAAAATCTGGACTTCATCCACTCCCGGAGGTTCTCCATATTCCTCTGCGGCTACATAGTACAGGATTTCTCCTATGCTTATTCCGTCAAACTCTTTTTTACTGCGCTGCATAAGCCGATCATTGTCAATTACAACGTTGAGCGTCCTGCCGTTTATTTCGTGCGGCTCCGAAAATTCGGCGGGATTAAAAAAAACTTTCAAATCAGATCGGAGTATATCCTTGAAGTTTAACATTCAATCACCTTCCCGGTTTTTTTAGTGGGCTTAGAGCCACTGCCTCCCACAGGCTTTTTGGCGGGCTTACTGGGTTTAGGCGCGGCACTTCTCGCCGCCGCATTCCGTGTATTACTCCCGGCAGGTTTGGGGCGGTCTTTTGAGGCTTCATTCCCCATTTGTATGTACTCATCAGGGTTAAACTGTATGTCGACAGCTTCCTGTTCCCTAGCATACTCCACTCCGTCCTCTTCCTCCTTCTCTTCTTTGGCCTGACTGTTTTCTGCCACGTTCGCCTGCCTTGCTTCCTCTGCTCCCTGCTCGCTTGGATCGTCGTCTCCGGCTTGACTATTATCTTCCTCTTCGCAGTTATGCAGAATGTATTCAGCGAAGTCCTCAGATACAAGCCGGGCCTCTTCCTTCTGGGAAAGGCCCGGTATGGTTTCGCCCTTTGTATAGGTTTTGCCATCGTGTCGGACTTTAAAATTTTTAACCTTTATCATATGCCCTCCCTATTTGACAACCGCTACATACCAAGAGTCAATATCTTCCGGTACAGGTAACGGCCTTGAAGACAGCCTTATTTTCCTTACCTCGTTTTCTTCATCCGACCATACCTTAGGTATCCTTGTACCTTCATAAGTAACAAATGTGCCGTTTTCCATCTGGGTAATGGCACCGTAGTAACGCTTGTTCATGCCCGTCGTACCCAGTAATATGGTTTTCTCCGGTATCATAGGCTGCTCTGTATCATCATCATCTAAAAACCATTCATCGTAGCTGTAAAGCTCCAGGTCCAGCTCGGATATTCTCCCTATGTAGGTTAGGGCAGGGGATTTCACGGAAGGCTCTATGACTCCAATGTTTATCCTTAAAAGGTTCATTATTTTCTGCACCTTTTCATGATTAATAAAGGTTTTGCTGACATCGGAAGCCATGATGCAAATGGTTGGAGCCTTCCCCGTTTTCTGGATAACCTCAAGCCTTTTTTCTCCCAGATATCCAATGGGATCGGAGCCGGGATCTGTCCACAGTTCGCCGCCTGTTAAGATTTCCTTGTTTGTAAAGTTATAATCGACCACTTTGTCGATGTGCTTGCCGTTTTCGGTCATTTCCTTCATGGTTACTTTCCCCGTAAAGAGCAGCTCCCTGCACATCCATTCCTCCCTGCTCGTAATCATATCGTCAAGCTCAATAATGTCCCCGGCAAGCAGCTCCTGTGCTCTTTCATCGGGTGTCCTTGTGCTGTAAATAGCCTCCCCCATCGATCTGGTATTCAAATCATCTTTTGTGAGGATTCTCTGCGGTGCAACTCTTGAGAACTTGAATGTTCTGGTTTCAAATCCCTGCCTGTCTACAACAATTCCCCCAACACGAGGGGCAACAAACGGAGCCATTTTTCTTTTGCCTTTTTTAAAATCCACGTCAACATTTTCCGTCAGGAAAGTCTGTGTGCCGGGGAAAAATGTGTCCCTTAAAAATGTATGGACCGGCTTCATTATGTTTATTGCCTGAAGCATGGTCCTGGTACTATAGAGGCTTATAACGTTATCGGGCATTTTATTATTCCTCCCATCCTATGTTTTCTTTTAGGTAAATACCCAGCTCCCGGAGCCTAAGTTCATGATCTGCTGCGGTATCAGTTTCGCCGAAAATAAGGGCATTCTTGTTAAATACCCCGGTGATATACGCCTCGGCTGTAATGTTCTCTGCCTCGCTTCCGTCGCCGGTGTCAATATTGTCCGTTAAAATACAGTCTGCCTTCTCCGTCCCGTCGGACGCGGATTTGTCAACCAGCTTTGCTGCTCCTGTGGCTGTAACAGTTCCAAGCACCGTGCCACGCAGAATTGTTCCCTGATTCTTTTCCAAGGTAATTCCTGTTGTAAGTATAGGTATTTCATGCCCTGCAATCAGGTTGTCCGGCGTTGTTTGGCCTATTTTCCCATATAAGTTTTCCACTATTTAATTCCCCTCCTTTTGTTTATGGCGTTGGCCGTACCTTCTGCGGCCTTGTCCTCCGCTTCCTTTTTCCCCTGCTCCGTCTGCTGTGTATTTGGCTGCGCTGTCACGTCACCAGCTCCGGAATCTTTTGCATCCTTCAGGGCATTATTGAGGTACTGCTGCCCTTTCCCGGCATCATCCTGCAATGCTTTAAATGCCAGTTCCCTCGCGTCAATAGGTTCCTCAAATTTTGCTTTGTTGACTAATTCGGGAACCATATTTTTTGCTATTTTCTCAATGTCCTGAATCCTTTGTCTCTCGTTTTTCGCGCCTTCCTCCCTGGCTGCATCCTCAACCTGTTTTACCATGTCGGGGTATGTGTTTTTAAGCTCTTCAATGTTTTTTGGAGGCATAAGATCATTCCCTTCTGAATTATTCGTTTTATTTGCATCAGGGTTCGGCTTGGGAGCTTCCTCCTGCTTTGCACTAAGCTTTACATCTGGTAACTCAAAAAATTTCTTAATTGACTCATTGGCTGAATTCTGGATTGCAAGTATGCGCCTATAACCTAGATTCATTACTTCCTCCGCCGGAGATGCTTGCTGCTTGTCGCCATAAAGCATATCCGTGGCAAACCCTTCTTTTACTGCTGTTCTGGCACTCATATAGGTTTCATCATCCATCATAGCGGATATCTTCGCTCTGGATCTGCCAGTGCCGAGCTGATAAGCGTTTATGATGGTCTCTTTGATTTCGTCAAGTACATCCGCCGCTTTGCGCAAATCCGAGGCATAGCCGTATACCTCAGTTAACGGATTATGCATCATAAATATATCCACAGGCCCCATAAATCTCTCATCGCCTACCATATACGGGATTGTTGCTGCACTCATTACCTTGCTGTCAGATTTGGTTATGATTTTGGCTCCCGTCTTTTTATGCTCCATTAAGGCGTTATACATACCAGCTGCTGCAAAAACACTTCCTCCATAACTATTGATCCATACGGTTATGTTCTTACCCTTATATTGTGCAAGCTCTTCACGGAATGCATTGGGCAAAGCAGCCGATATGCCAAACCATTCGTAAAGCCATGCGTAGTCATCATCAGTGATTTCTCCTTCAATCCTTAATTCAATTTCTTCCTCTCCCTGGTCAGCTGCAATATTTTTAAAGCTCCAAAATTTAGGCATCGTCTTTTTCTCCTTTCATCATATCTTTAACCACGTATTCCGCAATTTTGTTTATTATCGCGGCGGATAAACTGTTTTCGGTTTGCATTCTTCCTTCCCCGCTTTGCTCTCCGTTTTCCCGCATCTGGTTTAACAGGCTGTTTTCTCTCAACACCTGAATAATGTTTTTATCCCAGTCCCCCCCGGTCAGTTCAATGGTTTCCTTCTCGCGAGTGGAAATCCCCTCGTTTATTCTCATAATCGCCGCTGTAACTTCTTTTACAGGGTCAATTTGCCCAGGTGCCGGACCGTTCCAGTCTGCTTTGCACCACGCCTCCCTTCTTGACGGGTCGTTAAAAAAGCCGGGAGCTGCAATTCTTCCCCTCGCAACAGCTTCCGCAAGCCATATTTCATATACGGGCTGGCAAAAGTCATTTGCAAACCATGTCCGGCGCATTCTAAAGCCCTTCCATGCCTCCAAAAGAGCCGCCCGACTGGCTGAATACGAAGCCATAAACGATTTTGTAAGCAGCTCAAACGGTATTTCCAGAGCCGCACCTATGTATTTCGCCATTGCGGTCATAAATGCGTCAAACCCACTAGAGGGCCGGGATGGATCTCCGAATTCAACATCCTCTCCGGGGTTAAGCACATTTACACTCCCGGCTCCCATCTCATAAGAATTGGGATCTGTATCAACGAGATCTTCCTCGAGGATAGAGTTTGCAAGCGCAATTTCCGTACCGTTTTGAGGAAGCTCTTTTTTAATAAATACAGTGAAATATGCCTGCACAACCGCTGCCATTATTTCGGCCTCGGTATACCGGCTTATCTGCTTTAGAGCCTCTATTACCGGAGCCAGATACGGCACTCCCCGGTACTGCTCGCAACGTTCCTGCTCCATAAGGTGCAGTATGTTTGGATTGCCTGTAAGCTTGCCGAATTTCTCCACTCTTGTCCATTCTCTCTTATTTGTACCTATGTATGAATTGGGATATTGGTTGCATATGTAATACGCAGTTACCGCCCCGTTATCATCTATTTCAACACCGTTATATATCCGGTTCCCATTCTTGGCTTTTACATTGCTTCCCGTCTGATAGTCAGGGTTGTTTACCCTGTCGGCTTCGATAAGGTGTATTCTAAGTCCATACGGCATCCACACCGTAGGTTCTTCCTGCTTTATAAGGGCAAACCCGTCACCGTTCATTAACCAGGATACAAGGCCAAGCTGTTGAAGTTCATTGAAGTTATTCATGCGTGCGGAGTCACACCACACCTTCCCGCCCCACAATTCAAATTCTCTCTCCGTATTGGTCTCCCATTCGTCAGCCTGTTCCTTTGTTAGGCCAAGGTATGCGTAATCAATTCTACTTTTAAGCTTCAGGCCCGGACCGACAACATTAGTCCTGTTTGCCTTAATGGCTGATGTGGCGAGCGGTGCCGACATCCATAAATCACGGGATCGCTGCCGGAGCATGTCAAGGTTGTAGTCTATATCCTCAAGAGGGGTTTTGCTGTTTGCAGTCCATCCCCTCATTGATTTTTTCACCCTGCTGGCCCCACCTTCAGAATATCCGGAATTTTTAAATGTCCCCCAGATATCTGATTTGATTTTCGCCAATTCCCTGCTGGCCTTGGCCTGTTCTATTCTTGCCCTAGCTTCAAGCTGTTTTGCTTTGGCTTCCTCAAGCCTCACCTTTGCAATATCCAATCTTCATCACCTGCCTTATAAATCTCTGGGTGTAATCCTGAAAACCTTACGTTTTCCCCTGTTTTGAATTTCCCGTATTTCATTCTTCCAGAACTTTACTTGTTCTCTTATCTGTGCAAGATCCGCCTTGTCAAGTCTTTTTGACCCCATCTGGTAGCTTTGCACCGTTGCAACTGCGATTTCGGCCTCAAGCCACACCTTGAGGTGTGCTTTTGCCTCTTCCAGCGTCCAAACCGACATATGTATCACCAACTTTTTAATTAATTTTTTATAAATTTGTACAGTTTTCTTAAAATTCCATCCCTTTTTTTACGCAGCCAGAGCGTTTTTGGGGCTTGTTTTGCTGTTTGCCTGCAGTGTTTTGTACTCTCGGCGGCAGGGCTTTTAACCGTTTTTCCAGCGCGTCAAAGTCCACGTTCAGGAATCTTTGTGCCGCAAGTGCATAGTTCCTGCAGTCAAGAGGCTCATTCCCGACATCCGTCCTCACCTTCTCCCATGCTAACTTTATTCTCCCGTCCTTTTTACGGGGCACCATCTTTTCAGAGAGCAGTCCCCTGAAATATTCTCTGTTGTATCCTCTCTTTTCGTCCTTGGGGAAATGGCAATACCTTGGTCCCACTTCCTGAATCTTAAGGCTGTACATTATGCTTGCCTTGCCTTCATCGACTCCAAGAATAAATAGCAGAGCTTTTTCCGCCTTTGTCCTTTTCGGAAGGTCTGTAAACGGTACACCCGCATTGCCTCTACCTTTTATTGCAAAAACTCTTTTGCTCTCATTTTTTTTGCAGAATTTATATATCTTCTTGGGGAAAGGCCCTCCCGAGTCCACGAAGGTTATTGCTGCAGTCAATCCCTTGCCATCGGCAAATCTCCATACCTGAGTTATTTTGTCTATGAGCCTTTCCTGAGTAGATTCTTCATCCGGACTTCCCCAAATATGGCCTTTTTCTATTCCCCAGCTTTCCTCAAATCTTCCCCACCCCACAATTTCATATTCAAACCTATCAATTTGGGTATCAACTCCGCATGTCAGGAGTAATACCCCGTCAGGCAAGTCCGCCTCATACTCCTCCCTGCGGTTTACCAGGAAGTCCTCGTCTTCAATGTCCCCTATGTCTTCCCACGACTCTCCCAGTACGGTGTTGGTGAACACTTTCAGTTTCTCAGGATCATCCTTAGATTCAAGGAATTCTTTTATTATGTCCTTCCACTTATACCACGGGGAAGAAAACGCATTTACTTTGAAGCTCCTTATCCCTTCCGCTTCAGGGTTATTTGCCTCCCACTTTGCAGGCTGCCTTTTCATTGTGTGTTCTGGGTATTCTTCCATGCACGCAGGGCAACGCCATTTTACTTCCAGTACTTCATATACGGTCCTGTTCTTGCGCTTGTACTTGTTGTATTTAAACCGAATATCCTTAAAAAGAATATAAAAAAAGCCCCCGCAGTGAGGACATTCAACTCTCCATTCCTCTTGGGTGCCCTTTTCGTATTCCTCTTCTATTCTGGAAGCCCCTTTTATGAGCGGGGTCGAAACATATATAAATTTCTTATTCCAGAAGGTGATCGCCCTTTTTTCAATCAGCATCAGGGGATCTCCTTCTTTTCCGGCACTGTCGCAGTACCCGTCAATTTCATCTGCCAGTATTATTCTTATGGGCCTTCCTGCCAGCTCACGGGGGGCATTTGCTCCAATCAGTGTCAGGAAACCTCCGGGAAAGGTTTTCATCAATATCGTGTTGTCCGAGTCACGACTTTTTTCATCGGACACTTTTTGAGAAAGCACCTTAACATCCCGTATCATCGGTGCAAGCCTTCTTTTGGAGTAATCCTTTGCAAAATTCAGCGTAGGTTCAACTATGATCATGGGTCCAGGGTCTACATCAATGTAGTACCCTATAACGTTATTTATTATAGTGTTTTTCCCTATCTGGCTGGATGTCATAAACACAGTCTTTTGAATTTTTGGGTCGCATACGGAGTCCATCATTTCCCGCTGGTACGGTGCCCTGTCAACATGGTATTTGCCGGGTTCTCCGGCATACTCTCTGGATAACACCATGTTTTCTTCTGCCCATTCGCTGATTTTTAAGTCAGGTGGTGGGGCAAGTAATTTATATGCTCGCCTAAGTATCTTAGTTTCCGACCTCAAATCCCTCACCCTCTATAAATTGCGCCGGGTCATACTCCGATAGTTCCGTAAGCACCTCCCGTAATTCATTGTTTAATACATCATATATCTCACTGCTTTCCCCTATATTCGTCAGTTTTGGAGCTAGTTTCTGCGGTATAGACAGTATTTTGTTCCGAATTCCCACATTCATTTCCGACATAACCCGTTCAACAATATATGCATCAAGCAGCTCGGCTTTCATTTTCGCCAGTGTCAGTTCTGCCATCTGACGTTTAATTCTTTCATGGGCCGTCTTTTCGCTGTGATAATCGCCCGATGCAACGTTTTTTCCGAACGCCTTTTCCTGAAGGTATTTAACATACGCCTGCACAGTAGGAACAAGATCGTACTTGCCCCTCTCCGCTCTTGTTATTATGCCATCCTTAGTAAGGTTGTTAATAGTCCGTTCGGTTACATTAAAAAGCTTTGCAATTACCGAGGTACTGTATAGGGCTCCGTTTGCCATAGTCACTCACCCGCTGTCAGTGTTATTTTTCCATCTATCTCTTTCCCGCAGTGTGGGCATATGAATACCGAGTCATTTTTCTTTTTCTTAACGTTGGAGGATGGTTCTTTTTTCTCTGGAGGTTCAAGAAGCTTTTTTATCTCTCCTTCGGACAATCCAATTACCCCAATATCATAATCCAAACTGTTTAATTCCCCCAGTTCAATCCTAAGTAACTCTTCATCCCATCCGGCCTGCTCGGCAAGTTTGTTGTCGGCTATTATGTATGCTTTTTTCTGAGCTTTTGTCATGTAGCCAATCCGGATGCACGGCACCCTATCCATTTTAAGCAGTCCTGCTGCTATCACTCTGCCGTGTCCGGCGATTATGCTGTTATCATTGTCAATAAGCACCGGGTTAGTGAAACCAAATTCTTTTATTGAGTCTGCAATCTTCTGCAATTGGCTTTCCGAATGAGTGCGGGAATTTCTCTCATACGGTTTAAGCATAGAAATGTCAATAAGCTCAATATTACCGGGCATTTTAGTCATGTTGCAAACCTCCTTTTTTATGTAAAGTGATCGGAAACGAAACTAAATTTTTGAGTTTGTATCTAGGCCTTTCTTGGGGTTCGCCAGCACCGCAAGGCTTCCCAAACTCTGGAAGTACCTACCAGTTAGATTGACAAGTGGTGCCGAACGCCTATGTATGGTATACATCGTTCCCAATCCTTCTTATGCAGCTTCTAGGTGCCAGCCTGCCGCTTCCAGCTTCTTAGTCCTCCGCTTCAATCCAAGCTTCGTGTAACATTCTGCAAGCACTTCCTTGGTGTTATGCGCTGCCACGATAATGTATGGGCCGCTTCTGTATCGAAATACATATGCCGTCTTATCTTCTGGTTTTTGTGGCCTCGGCGGTGGGTAAAAGTCCCTGCTTTGAATATCTTTAATTTTCATATGTGCCTCCAATTTTAAATATAAAAAAACCGTCTCAGGTTTATTAATTCTGGACAGTTCTCATAATTGTTAAAAATAATAAGCCCCCGGTTTTATCCGAAGGCCGAAAGGAGAACTTAATTTGAATTCTGGCAGGTTAAGTTGGTTCATTGCTTATTTATCCTCCAAGAATTCTGGGTTCTCGTAGATATTACCGATAACCTCATAATATTCAATCCTTGTAGCGTGGTCTATTACCCCCTTATGGGAAAGAGACTCAATGTAGAATCCGTAGGCTACCTCATTGTTATATATGCGATTGTTATTTGCCTTATAGTTGCCAAACCGAACTACATATATGTTTGTATCATCTTTTACTATGTCGTTCTCAAATATTGTCTTACGATTGTAACTCTCAATTCCAGTGCTTCGGGTCCATTCGTAGTCAATTAGAAAACGCTCATAGAAATTTATATCATCTTTATGTTGTGCCATATAGAAATCGCCAACACCACTTAAGGAACCAGCATAAAACATACGCTTGTTTTTCTTATCCCATGCTCTAAATGCTAAATTATGCATAATATAACCTCCAAACTAAATTATGGTTTACTATACCACAGTTAAAGTTATTAATCCACAGTTAAAGTTTCAAACCCAAAATAATAAGCCCTCAGTTTTATCCGAAGGCCGAAAGGAGAACTTAACATGAATTTTCATCTTAATAATAACACAGGAATACCGCGACAATCAACGACACTTTTTATTTTTCTGCCAATTACTGAATTTACGCTGTGCTGTCCTGTAATTTATCCCAAGCTCCGCTTCTATCTGCTCCCATGTCATCCCATTGATATACCTGCATTGCAATATCATTCTTACCTCACTATCGTCTACCCCCGCTATGTACTCATTAGCAGCCTCAACCTTATCCATAAGCTCCGCAAGCCTTCTGGTTAATTGTTTCTTGAGCCTGCTTACTTTCTTGATATACCCTCCGTCCGTCATTCCGGTTACTTTTATAACGTGTTCTATATATGGGAATTCAGGATAAGACCCGGTTACGGAGTCGGTAACAGGATCTGTTAATTCCCTTCCCCAGCACCCGTCTATTTGTTTTTTAAGCAGCTCTATTTCTTTCTTTAAACTATGAATCTGTCGTAAATCCTTTGTCTTATCCATACGGCCTCCTTATCCTGTAGCCTTTGCCCTTTCAACCCGCTTCATTTTGGCATACCTTCTTGCATATACCCCCTTGTGACCCATGAGGTATTTATGTATTATATTTGCTCTCCCGCTACTCTGCAGGAAATTAATATGCTCCTCGACCTGCTCTACATCTCTCCCGAGGAACAATGCTGTTTGCTTGGGTGTTGCCTTATCCTCTACCATTAGCTGTAAGATTAAGATATCTGTGTCGATGGTGAAGGGTCGGAGCAGCGAAGGATCAATTTCTTTTTCTTTGGGTTTCTTTGTACTGCTTTTGTTTTTCATTGGCTTTCCTCCTCATGCTTACTCCATATCTTTAGCACCCATTCTGGTGCTTCAACAAATTCAAATTCCCCCGGCCTGACACCAGGATATTCCCCGTTATCACAAAGTCCACTTATCGCTCCGCGCCGGTTTGATATTGCTTGATATATCATGCCTGCCTTGAGGACAGTTCCGGGCTTTGCAAAGATTATAAGTTCTGGCCTGACATTCTGTTTCATGCGGATTCTAATATCTCCGCCCTGAGTATTGCTGTTTGCTTTCATATGCCTTTCGCCTCCATTTCTTCCGCCCACCTGCATCATAACTGTATTAAGCGGATTGCCAGTTTTTCGCCATCTTGACAGGCCCCGGCAAACATAAAAGAATTGTTAAAAACTGCATTAATTCCGCCGTTTTCTTCTCTGGCTGTACCTGTAAATTCAAAACCTTTCTGCGCCAAAAATTCACGGCAAAAGACAGTTAAATTTTCAATATTTCTGTCTATTTTAAGCTCCCAAAGTCTCGCAATTTTCCCCGGCTTAAGTTTAGGGCAGGACGATACAAATTGTTCATATCCAGTCATATATCCTCCATTTCTTCCGCGCACTTGCTGCACAGATCGTCTTCTACCCAGTAACAGCCCCCTTCGCATGGCGTATTCCAAGTGCAACCGCATACTCGGCACTTCCCTTCCTCTGCCTCGCTCCCGTATTCTTCCGCTTCTAAGTCTACCAGTGCTGGCTCCGCCTCTTCTCTTGTCAGATAGAAGCTTCCTGGCTCATAATCATTACAACCGCGTTCATCATAAGTGGTGTAGAATTCCTTGTCGCCCTCTTTGACGTACCCGGAGAGCTTTGCTTCCTCGATGCCTGATTCAATTGTGCCGTCAACATCTTTATATTTGTACGGCACAAAGATAGTCCCTCCAATCGGCACCGGCAGCAGTATGATCCTACCTTCCTCTTTGGCTTTGGCAAGTTCCTGCACCTGCTCAAGCGTCACCCCGTAGCTGCTTTGCATTGCCCTGCTAAGAATCTTTTTTAATTCTTCGTCCGGCACGTTCTCCCACTTGTTTAATGTATAATTGTTTCTGACATATCGTATCTCTTCCGGAGTCAGCCCGGTGTCTTTGTATTCTTTCAGAGCCTCTTTAAGTTTTTCGCATGCCACATAAAGTCGGCAAGTTATATCTAAAGGACTTTCGTTTTTGTTTGTACGCTCCATTACATCTCCCCCTTTATGATCCCGCTTCCGTTTTCCCGCTTCCCGCTCTTGTCCCGGAAAGCTTCTGTTATCTTGGCAATAGTCGCAGCTCCAATACCTTTTATGTCTTTAATTCTCAGCATCATATCTTCGTATTCATATTTTTTGGCGGCTATTGCTGCATCATGAACAGCGGTGTCTACCGTAGCACTTGCCTTTTTACTGCTCTGGCGTATTCCTTCCTGTACACCGCTGTCAAAGGTGCCATTGATAAATTCGCATATCTGCCCATCGGTCATTTTGCGGAGCTTAACAGCCGTTTCATGCGCCTGCCGCTCGGCCTCTGTCTTTCTGCAGTTCCTCTTTTTCATGGTTACCCTCCATCTTCAGTGTTGTTTTTGTTGGTGCAAAGCACGCCATTTCTTTTGGTGCTGCTTTTTCCGGGCTATTCTGCACGGCCCACAAATTTTATTCTGCTCCTGCTCAAAAAAGGTGCCTCCGCAACGCACACAGTATTGAGGTTTAATTCTCTCAAACTCAGTACATTCATCGCAATTTGCACAGCCTGCGGTGCAGCCTTTAATGTCATGCCATTTCATACACATGTGCCGCTGCCAGTATGGTTCATATCCAAGCTGGTTACGCCTGATTAGCAGCAACTCAGCGAATCTCGCCAAATCCTTTTTTACAGGGACACGCCGTCTGGCTTCAAATGTCGTTAACTCCGGCTTGCCGGTTCCCCAAGGACCATTACCAAGCATCTTGCGTACCTTGTCGGTATCCTCGGTGCGGTAGAAGTCAAATACCCTGCCCCGGACGGCCTTTTCTGATTTCCCGAGAGCTTCACCTATTGCCCCATAGCTGCAACCAGCACGAATCATATCTGCAAGAGTTTGAAAATGCTTATCTTCCCACGACTTGTGATTATCTGCTTTTAAAGGCCTCTCTTTTAGCTTCAGGTCGCATATCCGGCGTTGGATTGCTCCGGATGAACGTCCCAGCATCCTTGAAAGTTCCGCATGCCCATATTTGAATTGCTTGAGGTAGTCTTTCAGGCGAGCATCTTCCTCGGGAGTCCACGGATCTTTTCTTTGGATGGCATGGGCCTGAAAGTCCCTCTTCCTCTGTTCGGCTACCCATGCTGGTTCCTTGCCGAGTATGAGAGGCTCCATTTTTGAAAAATCTATGAAGCCCCTATTTTTTTCGGCCCATTTCCAAAACTCGTCTATGTAAACAACCCGCCAAGTGCATTGATTATTGCGCTTATCATGTACAGGGAGTCCTCTGTTTTTTACCCAGCTTTTCATCTTGTATGAGTAGCTGGCCTTAGAGCCAGTCACCGCCTGAAGGAGCTGATTTAAAGTGATGTATTCCCCGCTTTCTAAAAAGGCCGATAACCCCAGTCGTTGGACGTGCATCATTATGGCGTTCTGTGAGCGGTCCAGTTTTTTCATAAGGCTGGGTACAGACATGCGTCCCCAGTTATCCGAGAGGTAGGCCTCCTCTTCGTATGTCCAGTTACGCTTCAATCCCATTTACTCACCCTCAGTGTTATCATTTTTCTCAAGCAGCTCGTGGGTTCCATCGCGCATGGCCCGCTCCTCATCGGATAATTCGTAACCGAATTTTTCGAGGAAGTCATAGACCGTGTTAAGCTCCTCATCCTCTTCGTATTGATTAAAATAGTTGTAGTATTTATAGTGAGGAGAGTCAAATGCTGTGTATACGGCAATAAGCAGGCTGCGCTCCGGCTGAGTCTTTACCTGTTCGGCAATGCTTTCAAAGCTCCATTCGCCATATTCCCCCGTTTCAACCTTAATGTTAAGGATATCGCCGAAATCCTCAGTATACTCGATGCAGTCCCGCATTATAGCCCTAAACAGGTATTCAATTATGATTGCCGTGTTCTTTTTTGCTTTTGTGCTTGAAATTTCTTTGACGAAAGTCCGTCTGAGCTGATATGCCCTCTTTGTTATTTCGCCCAATGCAGTACTCCGCTGTTGCCGTTCTTTATATTTTTCATTCTCATATTTTTCATCCTCGGCTTCTGTGCTGGATGCACTGGCCGCTGTCTGTGATCCTTTTTTGTAGAGCGTGATGTAACCGTGTTTTGATGCCTCAAAAAAGTATTCCACGGTGTCGGTATCATCGGGGGCAGTAACTTCGGGGTTGTTGCCGGCAGAGGTGTAATAGGTTTTTACCTGCTGTAGCCCTGCGCTGTTATTGACCTGTGTTGCGAATTTTTCTAATTGGGATATTGTTAGTGCAATATTCGCTTCTCTTTTTTCTCCGTCTACTGCTTGCTGAAGTTCCCATTTGAAATTGGGCGTCCCGATTTTGTCAAGGACTTTATTTTTTAGGTCAACATCTTGGATCTTATCCAATTCCGCGTAGTCCATCAGGGTAGCTCCTCGCTCGACCGATGCCTTGAGCTTGTCACTGTCCAGTTCCAGCAGCTTGACACGGCGGCGGACGGTCGAGTAGGAAAACCCTGTTTTTTGAGATATGTCGTTAACCGTTTCCCCGAGGTCAAGCATTAACTGCATGCCTTGGGCCTGCTCCCAAATTGTAAGGTCATTCCGCTGCATGTTCTCAAGGAGCATCGTCGCGACCTGATCCTTTTCATCCATGTCGGCTATGACACAGGGGACTTCCGTCAGTCCTGCCAGCTTTGCTGCGGCAAGGCGGCGGTGTCCGATTATTGCGGTATAGGTACCCGCTTCCGGACGCGGAACTACCGTTAAGTTTTGCAGTATGCCCTTACCCTTTATGCTTTCCGCAAGCTCGTAAAGATCCCCTAAGTCTTTGCGGGGATTATTCGGATGCGGGTAAATTTTGTTTATGTCTATAGATTCAATCATCTAAAAGCTCCTTTCATATTTTTCCGTTCTTTGAAATACATCATTCCTCGGATTCTCCATCGTACCAGTCTGCATCCTCGGAATAGTCGCAGATGCTGCATCTCAAGATATAGCTTTCATGCTCCCCTGTATCATCCCAATCCGGCACGATGCTTTCAAGGTAAAGGCTCCCTTCACATTCAGGGCATGGTCCAAAATAACTAATATAAACTCCTCCTTCCGACTCGATTTTTAGGATGCTATATCTATTTCATCCGAATCCGGATCAAAGTCTGGCTCCGCTTCTATCCAAGTGTCATCCTTCAGTACCAGCCTATCTACCCTGTCAAAGATGCAGGGCCTTGTATCAAGCAGCTCTTCCGTTGTCTGTAGTACGTCGAAGAGGGAGGGCTGACCGTTTCTTTTCGCTATTTGGAGTTTCTGTATCTCCGCCGCCATGCCCTTACGCATTATGGCCTCCCATTGCTTTTGATGGGTACGGCGTAACATTGCCATATGGTTATTTTGGAATAAGAGGTCTGTACCACATCCCATGCAGCCATTGCGCTTAATTTTGTGAAATTTGCCGTCTGCATCCGTCCAGCCCATGTCATACAAAGTTGAGTAAGGCACATTGAACCGGTGAATGTATTTCCATATATCATCATCCGTCCAAATGCTTATAGGATTACAATGCCAGAACGGATCGCCTGACTTTTCAAGGTGCGGCCTGCTGGATTTGAACAGGTACCCTCTTGATATGAAATTTGTCTGCCGGGAGCGGGATTCAGCCGCCATTAAACCTTTGAATATTACATCAACGTCATAGTCTGCCTGTACTTTTTCGCTTGGCTCTTTTTTCAGGATATCGCAGCAGGCCTGTGAGATTTTGACCTCACTAAGAATCTCATAGTATGCAAGAAGCTTTGCGTCCTCGCTCTGGCTTTTTGAATACCGGAGGAAGCAGTCTATATTTATGCGGTGGGCTTTGAGTCTTGAAAATGCTTTGCCTAATAGCGGCCAGCCGTATTGATCAGTACACCACCAGTATGATTTTGTTGTGCCTTCGGGCCAGATAAGCCGCTCCCGCTCAAACTTCTCCTGCAGGTGCGGCGGACACATGGCCTCCAGCGTCGCCGTGCTTTTAAGCTTCCCATCCTCTTTCAATATCCAGTTAAGTTGCTTTTGGTTTATGACATGCTGAAGGATCTCTTGCTGGGCTTTGTATTTATAGCACGGGCATTCTGTTTTAAGTGGTGTGGCTTCGCAGAAGTTACACTTCCAGTCCTTTGGTAGTTGGCGTGAGAACTTAAGGCATTCCGGATACTCTATCCCGGTGTTTCCGTATATGACTACAAGGCGATCAACCGTCTCAGGGAAGTGCGTCCTTATTATGTGCCATAATACCGTGCTGTCCTTGCCACCGCTGAAGGCAAGAGCGCACCTGTGCCTGCATACTTTTAGTGCTGCTGCTATGGCTTTAACTGCTTCAGCTATTTTGTAATCCAGATCCTTGTTTTGTTCTATTGTAAGATCTTCATAGCTTATGTACATTACGCTGCCCCCTCCTTGAATACCGCCGTGATTCTCCGACTCTTGCGGTATACGTTTATTGCTGTCGGCTTTCCGTAGCTTTCCGCAATAACATCCAGCCTCTCAAGCCACTGGAATATTCGTTCTTCTCTTTCTTCCTCTGTGTAAAAAAGTTCAATTTCCATGTTTACCTCCGCGCTTTGAATCAGGCCTCAAGCTTATACTTGGTGGTCTGTACCCGCTCGATGTTGATTTTGCCTTTAGCCGAAACTGATATCTTGGCCTTTGTTATCCCGTCTATCTGGATAGCCCCCCCCTTGATAATGTCATTTGAGATTAATTCAATAAGCCCATTCAGGAGATTATGTATTTCCTCTTTTGCTATAGGCTCAAACCCCACTTTCTTGGCATCTGTCCCGAAGAGCTGCTGTACCCGCTCCTTTGCCCTCTCTATTTCCCGCTTCCGTCCTACTTCTCTTTTTGCCCACGAACAAGAGCAAAGGCTTGTTGCCAGTGCTGTTTTTTCTTCCTCTGTAGCATCTTCGGGATAGTTGGCTATTATTGCTTCGCTGCAGTATCGGCAGCGTCCAAGTTTAGTCATTGTTATCACCCGCTTCCCGATTAGCCTCTTCAAGTGCAGCTTCCTCCATTAGCTCGTATGCATCGTTGGTACCTTGCGCAAAGTCTTCGCAGTTTCCGTATTCATTGAAATGTACAACATCCCCGTTAAGATTTATCATGCAGCTATCTTCAAGATAGTTGATGCAGTCCGAGTTCCTGCAATGTATGAACATTGTTACTTCACTCCTTCCCGCTCAAATTCAATAACCCATACCCACGGGTTTGTGTCCCATCCAAATCCGCGAGCTGCGTTGAGACTGTCCCATATGCAAGCAAATCCATCCCGAAAAGTGCCATTGTCATCCTGCATATGCGCTGTTTTTCCTGTCACCGGGCAGGTATATGGGTATGTTTTTACGGCTCCCTCACGCCTTGCTTCCTCCTCTGTTATGTCCTGCAGGCGTTCCGCGCTAACGTCAGTAACTTTGAGTAATATCCGAGCTGCTTCACGCGGCATATGGATGGAAGGTCGCCAGCCATGCTCTGCAACTCCGACGTCAACCGGGTAAACCGGATTGCTGGCCCTGTAGATATACCGATGTGAATATCTCCCGCTTGGCAGGTCGGGTTCACCTGCAGTCAGATCATGCATGTGGGTTTCGTAATGCCAAGTTTCCTTTACCCACAAGATATCCCCCGGAAGGCAATAAGGCCTAAACTTCATTCGGGTACATCCATCTATAAAGGCCGGTATGTCTGGCGCGTATCCTCCCCAGTATGCCTCAAAGGTCCCATCATCCATTTCCTCAAACCTATGTGTTTCCGGTGGTACTCGCTTGATAATTCTCCGTGTTAGCGTCTTGCGTCCGGCTAATATCGCTTTTACCATGCTTGTAGAAAACAGGATCGGTTTTTCCATATCTCTAATCTCCTCCCCTTAATCCCAAATAAGACCGCCCTTGAAGCCATATGTAAACCCCGTGGCCGCTTCAAGCTTGTTCTGATGCTCGCGCTGCTTTGAGAAAAATGCCTCCAGCCCTGCGTCTGATAGTACTCTGTCTCCCGGTGCAGCTCCGTCAAAGCCCTCTCCGTTTTCTATGTCTTGCTTTGTCAGGGGCTTAAACTCACAGTTGAGGCCAACCCACTCCGCAAAGTCGTTTTCCATGTAGTCTATAACATGTCTGATTTTGTAATCCTTCCTGTATTCGTCTGTATGTAGCCCCGGAGGTATTTGACCGAGAATTCTTTCAATTTGCCGCCCTGTCAGGTGGGCATCTTCGTAGAATTTATGGCCTCCGTCTATGTAGACCTGGTTGCCGTCTGCACATACGACAATGCCGATCATCCTCGCGCTGCTGCTTCCGTCCATGCTCTCAAGTTCGTTCCGCCTCTCTACATGGGACAGAGGTACTCCCTCTTTGCGCTCCTCCTCGGTGCGCATGTTGTACAGGGAGATCGATATTAAAAGGTTCAGGCCGGGGACAACTTTATCGTATTGCGGCTTATTTATTATCACGCCTTTGCTCCTTGCAGGTATGAAATAGCCGCCAAATTTCATATCTTTTCTGGTTATGCAGTCAATCATAAGCCCCCTCCCTCATCATCCCAATAAGACATTTCCTCCGCTATGATTTCATTAAGCTCGGATATGCTGTCTAAATTCGGGTTTTCGACAGCAAGCATTTCGAGAGTTTTAAGCATTCCCGCTTCCTGCAGGTCTGCTATGTTCTTTAGTAGTTCCGTTATTCTGTTGGGTTCTTCTGGTTCTTTTAGTGTAACCACAGCATCTGCAGTGTCTAACCAGTCAAGGTCAGAATGGCCCCACAGGGAATAATCCGCGGCTATTGCAAGTATTTTTGCTTTATCGACTGTTATTTCTGTCGTTGTTCCTTCCAGTGAATCCTCCGTCCCAGTAACTTCAACTTCTGAGCATTTGGAGATATCTCTTCGCAGCTCTTCCAATTTCTCAGCTTCCTGCTTTAAAGCCTCATATTCTCTTAAGGGTAAAATAACCGTGCCTTCTAAAGTAGCCAGTCTTTCCATTGTCTAATCCTCCTCAATAAATTTTTTATATACCAGCTTTCCCAGCCTTTGCGCGAGGTCAATTTCTGCCGCCATGCCGGGAGTGATTGTTTCCCCAAAGGTCCATATTTCATCTGATAATTTAACCATTTCAAACCCTGCGGTAATGCCTTTATCCCGCTCCCCATTGTCATTTAATATGCCGTGCAGCATGACATGGCTTGCAAAGGGTATATGTCCTTGTGCTGCTACATGCTTGCAGTATTCGACTGCCTTAAGGTAGTTTTCTTCCTTCCCGCCGTATGGGGAGCAGACATATATTTTTAGCGGCTTTGGGTTTTGAGGTATAGGGACCGCTTCCGGGTGCTGCTCTTCCCGCTTCGGAGCCTGCTCTTTTGGTGTTGGTTGCTGCGGCTGTGGTTGGTCTTGGGCTTGGGGCTGCTGCCGGGGCTGCTTCTCCTTCCCTTCTTTCTGAGCCTTTATGTCTTTGACGGCTTGGATAGATAGGCTTCCTTTATCTTTGTATTCTTGGTAGGCCTGCTGCTGCTTTTCCTCTGGGAGGCCGGAGAGTTCGTAAGCGGTGGAGATGTTGACATTGCTTTGCTTCAGCTCTTCTTTAAACTCAGGGGAAAGATTGCTTGATATTGCGTCCATTCTCCCGACCTGAGTAGACGATGTGTTTAATGTGTCTGCTATAATTTCACGGACGCGGCCCGGAAGCTTTGCTTTTTCCTTATACCGCTCCAGCACACTTCTTAATCGCCTTACTTCCTCTACCTTATCCCAGTCCGTTTTTTCTCTTTGCGAATTGGTTAGTATAATCAAAAGCTCTTCCCTAATTTTCTGCAGTGCCGCGTCCTCTTCCGATGACTCAATGCTGCAGGGGATAAATTCATATTCCCGCTTCCCCTCTTCTACAAGGGCGAGGGAGGCAAGGCGGCGGCGGTGTCCTGCAAGCACTTTGTATTTACCGTTCGGGAGCGGGGTAACGTTGAGATTTTGCTTTACTCCTCCGGCAAGCTCAATCGCCGTTTTAAGTTCGTCTATCTGGCGCATTGAGTAAAAGTTATCTTCTGAAGGTATAAGGTCATAAACGCTTATTGGAATAATCCCGCTTCCCGGCTGCTTACTTTTATTTGCTTTCTTTGGCTCCCGGCCTGTCTGACCTGCTTGTGCCATATTGTCGTTCAATGAAGCATTGCTTAATAATTGATTAAGGTTAAATTTCCCCATATACTTTCCCCCTTTTTTGTTGTGTCCGAATGTGTCCGAATTGGACAACTTTTCGGACAACTTTATTTGCCTAGGTATTCTTCGACAAGCTTAATGTAGTCGAGGGCCGCGCCGCTCCGCTTTGAGTACTCCAATATAGGCATTGCCGCAAAGGTGCTTTCATCCACCTTCTCGGTGCGACGTATATGGGTGTTAAAGACGGGGTATTCCTTTTGATTCTTAAGCCACTCCTCCCCCTGCCGATTTACATCGTTGTTTTGGTAGGAGGTAATCAAGCAGCCCTTAAGGTTAAGCTCCGGGTTTAAGTCCTCCTTGGTGTTATCAATCTGCTCCTTAAGCTCTGCAAGCCCGTCAAATGCGAACTTGTCTATTTTAATAGGGATTATTATGTCGTCGGAGGCTACCAAGGCATTTATGGTGCTGATGTTGATGTCGGGCGCATTGTCTATAATGCAATAGTCATAATTGCTCGCTATGGAGCGGAGAGCTGTCTTAAAGCGTGTTTGCTGGGGACGTGTCGTGTCAAGCATTACCTGAAGGTTTGCTTTAAGCAGGGTCATGTTACAGGGGATGAGGTTTAGGTTTTCGTATTGGGTAGGTATAATAATTTCTTCCATGCAGGGGTTGCGGGTAGTCAGGATATCCGCTACTCCCTGTCTGTCATAGCTGTGCAGGTTGTAAAGCTTGGAGGAGTTGCCCTGCTTATCGTTGTCTATAAGCAGGACTTTTTTGTTATGTACCGTTGCAAGTATGTGTGCCATGTTTGCTGCTGTGATTGTTTTTGCTACCCCTCCCTTAAGGTTTATAATAGATGTTGTTCGCATTTTATTTGCCTCGCTTTCGTTTATTTTTTTTGGGGTTTGGTTTTATGGGTATACCGCTAGAATAAATGGTTTTTGGGGTTTGTTTTTCCGGAGTTCGTACCTCAAGGCCCTCTTTAGTGGTATATCTACACAAGGGTAGCCTTCATAAGGGACCAGAGTATAGGCTGTGGCCCTTCTCCGTCTTTTTGTCGGTATGAGTCTTATTGTGTACGACATGTACTGCCTTTTCATGTCTACCTCGGGTGGCGGGTAGTTGATATCATCCCGCTCCAGACCGCATTCCTTCATGAACCACTCTGCCGCTTCCTGCCAGCTTCTCGCTGCCACCGTACACATGTCATCTAGCTCAAATGCTCTCCATCTTTTTTTACGCATGCATATTCTCCTTTCGTTAGTTGGATTGCGGGTGTATATAGTCCAGAAACATTACTGCTCCTGTAAATCTCACCCGGTACTTTTCCACATCCGCCTGCGTTACGTATTGCCTGCCATAATGAAGCTTCATGTCCCGCCATCTGGTCCAGGGAATGAAATAGTGTCTGTCTTGAATACCTGCACAGACCGCAGTAAGGGCTCCAAGCTTACGGTGGTATTCCAGCACGTCCATTTGCTCGGTTGTCAGTACATCCCTTTTCATTCGGTCCGTTGTGGTGTATTTGGCTTCAAATACAATAGACCGGCCCTCGGAAAGTGTCCCTTGGAAGTCAGGCTGTGCCGGGGCGGTGAACCGGCCTGTAAATTCTCCGTTTGGGTGTTTCTTTGTTACCCTGAAGGGCTCGGGTGTTTTGTCTATTTCTGCAATGCCCCGGTTCCGGTAAGTCTGGCAGGCTGCCTTTATGCTGTTTTCAAATAAAAGTCCTTGGGCATTGTTGACTTTGCCTCGCCAAGATTGTTTTAGCTGTTTTTCGTTTATCATGAGTGACCTCCCCTCTATGCCAGTTTTGTATTGAAGTCCTCGAATCGTTCGCAGGTTCTCCAAACCCATTTATTGTTGACCCACCGCTGCAGGTGCCTAATTTGCTTAGGTGCCTCAGTCTTGTTGTAAACCATTACGTATGGGTCGTACCCCAGCTCCCTTAACCGGTATATCCTGTATAAGTCCTCTTCGAGTGTGCTGTTGTAGTTGGTAAGGACGTAAACCCCGAGTTTCCTCTCGTTTAGCCCGGAAAGCTTCTTGAAATGCCAAAGCATATACGGGGTTATATTGTCCTCCACGCTGTCCCATGCAAAGTGGAGCATGTTTATTTTTATTTCGCTTATCAGCTTTGCGTTATCCGGATTTAGCAGCCTTGCGTCCAGCCCCTGTGTAAAGTCAATCTTTGCCCTGCTATTTATGAGCTGCTTCAATAGTTTTTCATGCTCGGTGCAGGCTAGGAGGTTAGGATCGAGGAGCTTAATTGTTTTTTGCCCCGTCCAAAACTCGGAAAGGTCTGCTACTTGCTTCGAGCATAATCCTTCTTTTTCAGACACAATGCAGAAGCCGCAGTTTCTTGGACAGCCGCGCGTAAGAAATCCATATGCTTCTTTGTACATAGGGTATAGGGAGTAGTCTGGCATAATATGCTCTACCTCTTCCGGGAGCTTGCCTTTCAGGTTATATCCGGTACCACCTTCAATAATTTGATCTGCTTGTATTACCGTATTTATATCAGGAGCGAAGTCGAATACCTTGCTTTTGTAGACAATGTCATATTTGTTGAGAGCCATCCACCATTCAACGGTATCCCCCCGGCTTTTATGCCAAGCTGATAATTTCATAATTGGTAGGTTCGGGAAGTTATGCCCGTCAACATCTATTAACCCTATTTTCATGCTTCCTCCTTCGCTTGTTGCGGCTATCAGTTTTAAATCTGTAATTTCCGCATCCTGATGTATAGATGCGTGCCTGCCGTTATGTCGTTGACTTGGGATATGCAGTCATTGAGGATGTAGCCAGGGTACAGTCTTTCGAAGAGCTGCCTGTCATCGGGAGTCCTTGCCAATACCTCAACCTTGCGCTTGCTGTATTTATGGTTGTTTATTTTAACAGTAGGCTGGTCAAGGTTTTTGGACTGTACCCACCTCTTTGAGCCTTGGGGATCTTTTGTTATGTACCGGGCTAATCCTTCATATCCATATTCGTCTGCCTTTAGCCTATCCGCATTCGCCCGGCCCTTCCCCCAAAGCTGCTCTGCTGCATCCCGGTCCATGCTTGACATTATTACATGGTGGTGCATCCTGACCGGGGGCTCCTTGCCTTCTCTTCCCCCTGAAGCTTTTTCCTTGTACTCAAATACTGCTATGTATTTCAGGGAAGGAAGATTGTTTTTCTTGCGGTAGTGCTTTACCCTCCGGATATAATTGGCTATGTCTTTTCTTGCCTCTTCCTCGGACCTGGGGAGTTCCTCACTTGTATATGTAAGATGCACCGCCAGATCCTTATCCGTAAAATTTGTATTGATTAACCTGATAAGATGTTTTTTTGCGTTCTTATCGTTCAGGTTTTTTTGCTTCAGGGTAGAAGCTTTTTCTTTTTTCCCCCGAGGCTGTTTTTTTTGCTTAGGGGATATTGGGTATATTTCAACTTCTAACATTTGTCCGCTATAGATTCTTTTTTCTCGATACGGCATTGGGCATTGTCCCCTTCGGATTCTTTATCCTTCTCTATTAAATTGTCTAAGAACAATTGTTTGCCTATTTTATTTGGAGGGTATGGTTGATAAGATAATACCTATTACAAGTCCTCAAGCCCCCTTAAAAATAGGTATTTTTTTGACTTTGCCTCTGCCGTATGTTAAAATATTGCTATAGGCAGAGACAAAGCCTTGTTGTTAGGAGCGCATTACTGTTTCCTTGAGTCGGTTGTTAGTAATGTGCTTTTTTATGCCATTTTCTTGGCCGGGACCTCCTTTCTTGCTTCCGGAAGGGCTGCTGCTGCGGTTTTTTCTTGAGAGTTTTCCATGTCCTTCCTGTATGTACAGCGCGTCAGGCTGAACTCTTTGGATGCGGCCATGTTGTAAAACTCGCAGTTGCCCCAGTAGCAATGGTGCATACATACCGGCGCGGAGTGTTGGGGGCAGTGGACCCATTCAGTGTTAATGTCCGGGGTGGAGCCGCATATGGGGCAGCTCATTTTTGGGGGCTTCTTTTTCTTGTACATGCTGCCTCCTTAATAAGACGCACTATAAAGCGGGCCTCTGTTGTTGTAGCACGGGTACAGGAGCTTGACGGCCTCGAACATCCAGTTCATTAACTCGTTGCCAAACAGGTTGTATGGGGTATAGTCGCTCGGGTAGTCGATAGGCTCACCCCCTAAGTCTCCACAAAATCCGTTGTAGAGGTTAAAGGCTAATTTCGTAACCTTTGCGCTTGTGCCGGTTTGCCACGGCCTATTAAGTCCGTCGAAGTCAATGGCGTTATCTGCAAAATCATAAAGACTATTAATGTTGTTCCGGGTTTCGGCTGTGAGCCCGAGGGCGTAAAACAGGGCTTTGCGGTATGGATCGCTAAAGCTGTTGGTTTTCTGGATATTCATTATGTAGAATTCCCGGTGGGCATCGTTCATGAATAGAGCCTCCGCACACAGCTTGTCGTTTGCGGTTTTGAGCGAGTCTTTGATTTGGCTTAAATGTTTCTCTGTGAACATAAATTTATCTCTCCTTTTTTATTTTGGATTTTTTGTTTGACTTCTTGGAGGAGCCGCTACCTACAGCAGCTCTGTCCATGCGCTCACGGGCTGCTATTGTTTTTACCGTTGCGTCTCTGGCCCTGCATTCGGAGCAGTAACCAGTCGCGCAGAGCGTTCCGCATTTGCAATACTTGAATGGTCTTGCCACGCCTTTGGCCATTGGGGGCCTCCTTTCTTGCTTTTGCTTACCGTTTCAATTCTTTCATGCATCCGGGGCATACGTTTTTGCCCTTAAAATCTATTACCTCCTTTGCTTCCCCGCAGAATATACATGCAGGCTCATATTTCTTGAGAATAATCGCGGGACCGTCAACGTAGATTGCCAGCGCGTCTTTCTCTGCAATGTCGAGTACCCTCCTGAGTTCTATGGGCAGTACCACCCTGCCCACCTCGTCAACTTTTCTTACAATACCAGTAGATTTCATGCTTACATCTTCCTTTCGTTTTTTAGTTTTGGGTTATGATTAATTTGTGCAGACCTGAGTCCCGCTTCACCCCCCTGTACTATCTTCATGTGTCCTTGCCGATAGTGGTGCGGGGCTTGTCTTTTTGCTGATTAAAATTTTTACTTGTAGCTTAGAGCGATTTTTCTTTTAGTGAGAATTCCTAAAGTAGATTCAATTTTGCGTAGTCTTTCCTCGTTCTCCTCTTCAGTGATGTCAGGGGGGATAATCTCAACCTCGATTTTCCCTATGTGTTTTTTAATAGACGTCATACAACCACCTCGCCATAACTATTACAATATATTAATATTGCAAAAGCTTGTTTACTAATTCCTATGCCCCTTTGTTGTCTACCTTTTGTTCGCTTGACAACAGTTTTGCAAGATATCCCTGTTCAAACCCATACAGGGCTTCTATATTATGTATAATTACAGCGTTAGGAACCTTTCTCTCCCCCATTTCAATCTGTCTTAAATATACGGACGTAACTCCTATTTTTTTTGCTGCCGCGCGAAGACTTAGCCCTTTTTTTGCTCCTTTGCCTTTACTGTAGTTAACACGGGCGCACATCAATTTGTCTCGAAATGTGTCGCAGTCGCTAACATTTCTATTCGCAAACCTCTTAAATGTTTCTGTGCTAGTATATTTGCCTCCTCCTTGCATTTTACGGACTCCCCCCTCTTTGGTATTGATTAACTGTGTAAGCCTCTGCTTACATACTACTATATGACTTCTTTTTTCTCAACTCCGGCGAAGGTGTTTTTTGTGTTTTATTTTCCATTATGTGAAAAATCCGTTGACTTTTTCTTGTTATCTGCTATTATTAATATAAGCAGTAGTTAACACTGAACGGAGGTGAAATATTCTGGAAGAAGCAAGAAAACTTATAATACAATTAAGGGAACAAAAAGGCTGGAAACCAGCAGAATTAGCAAGAAGAGCAAAGCTTTCGGCGGCTGCAATATCTGATATTGAGTCTGGTAAAAAAACTCCGAGTTTGGATTCGATGCAAAAAATCGTAAACGCTTTTGGCATAGACATGGGGGAATTTTTCTCCCGCAGCTCAGTGAGCAGCAAAGAATGCATGGGTAACGTAGATGATATAGACACTAGCATAGACACTAGTATAGATAACGAGATAATTGATTGGGTGACTCGGCCCGAAAGCAAGCCCTACATAGTGTTTGCTTATAATTTATTTAAAGAAATCCCCACGCATTTATTGAAAAGAGTTAAGTTTTCGATAGACCTGCAAGGATTGGATTTTAATAACAATGGAGGTTTTAAAAAATGAATGTGATAGACTATATTTTAAGGATATCAATAATTTCTGTGCCAGAGCAGATATTTTTGGTGCTTATGTTTGTGAGATTTTTAAAAGCATATAATCTTTTCAACAATAAGGGAGGGTTATTTTTATGGGCTATATTAGTACCAAGCTTGATTTCGAACACATTAAGGCTTTTCCCCAGCATGGACAGTAGCATAATAATCATACTGGGTGTTATAATTAATACCGTCATCATATCTTTGATGGCTAAAGTTTCATGGAAAAACGGGGTTATGTCAGTTTTATTTGGGACTGTATTATTCGCATCCTCAGAACTGCTATGCGTAAATATTATAATATATTCATCAAGGCTAACTCTAGCAAGCATAAATTCAAACATATTGATGGCCGCGCTCGCGACAATCCCTGAAAGAATAGTGCAATACTTTTTTGCATATATGGCATATGTAAAATGGAGAGGCCATGAAATAAAGACCACGCAAGGCGTTATAACTGTAGATGTTTTTGATGTAATATGGAGTTGCACAAAGAACAAGGTTCTTACCGTGTCAATATTGTCTTTTAATACCATATTTGTAATCATTGCTGGCAAGTTTATTATGTTCGACAAAATACTCGCGGGTACGCCTCCCGTGTACGCACTTTTAGTATGTATTGCACTTTTTACTATCCCTTTTCTTACAGCATTACTTCTTTATGAGATATCTCGTCGCATATATTGCAACAACATAATATACTTGTCGCATTTTTCTGATGACATAAAAAACCACGCCGAATCACTATTGTCCAAAGCTATAGCAGAAGGGGCTTCAGACGGCCTAGTAGATGATATAAAAAAAATTATTCAAAAAGCCGACTTTACATAGATTTGGCAGAGCGTGTGGTGTATACTTTTACTGGGGGTGATTGTGTGAAACTTAAAAAGGAGCTTGGGTTCAAAGTTAAAGGTAAAATGGCCTACCGTCTTAATGCACTAATTATTTGTTCTAGCTTCCTAATTTTAATTGCAACTGTAGTAGCATCTTCGGCAAGCTGGTGGGCTTTTTATCAGCCAAAACTGCCTAAGTCAATATCCGGTAAAGGACGTAATTAACCAGCAGATGATAGAAAGAGGGGGCAACCCAATGGAGGAAATCGCCCCTTAAAAATGTAACGTAGATATTATTATAATATTACTTAAATTTGCTTTTGTCAAGATAAATCGACTATATTCGACATAAGGTGAGTGAGTGAGTGAAAATTGATATTTATTTGAGGAAATCCCGTGCAGACGAGGAATTGGAAAAAAAGCTCGGCGAAGGTGAAACGCTTGCAAGGCACAGGAGGGCTTTATTAAAAATCGTAAAAGAGCGCGGCTACTTTGTTGCAAACATACATGAGGAATTAGTGTCGGGAGAGGAATTATTTTTTCGCCCCGCAATGTTGGAACTTCTTAAGGATGTCGAACAAAAACAGTGTGAGGCCGTACTTGTTATGGACATACAGCGGCTAGGCCGTGGCGATATGGAAGAGCAGGGTATTATACTCAAGACCTTTAAAAGGGCCGGGGTAAAGATAATAACCCCCAAAAAAACATACGACCTCAACGATGAATTTGACGAGGAGTACAGCGAATTTGAAGCATTCATGAGCCGCAAGGAATATAAAATGATTAACCGACGTATGCAAGGGGGCAGAATTCGCTCTGTTGAAGAGGGTAATTACATTGCAACCAGGCCTCCATACGGGTATGATGTAACCAAGATAAATAAAAACACCAGAACTTTAGTTCCTAACCCTGAGCAATCGGAGGTTATCAGGATGCTTTTTGACTGGTATGTCAATAAGCATATGGGCTGTAGTAAAATTGCATCAGAGCTTAACTTGCTTGGTATAAAGTCTTATACCGGGGGCAAATGGGAAAGGACAACTATTTCAAATTTTCTCAAAAATCCAGTATATATAGGAAAAGTAGTCTGGAAGAAAAAATGCATTCGCAAATCAAAATCCCCTGACAAAAAGAAGGATACTTATACTCGCAATAAGAGCGATTGGATCGTGTCTGACGGGAAGCACGTGCCTATAGTTGAACAGGAATTATACGATAAGGCCCAAGATATTCTGGCAAGTCGGTACCATGTTCCTTACCAGCTTGTAAACGGTATAGTTAATCCTCTGGCTGGACTTGTAATATGTGGGGTATGCGGTAGCAAAATGAAACGTAGGCCGTACGGGGACAGTGCCCCACATTTAGTGTGCGAGAGCAAATGTGGTGTAAAAAGTAATAAATTCGAGTCTGTTGAAAATGCGGTTATTGCAATACTACAGGAATATATGTCTGGTATCAAAACATCCGCGCTAGAGGAGGCAGTTAGAGAAAAAACAGACCTTAGGCCACTCGAAAACAATAAGTCATTGTTGGAGAAGGAGCTTAAGACGCTTGAGACACAGAGGCTGCGGACGTTTGATTTATTGGAACAAGGAGTATATGACTCCGCGACTTTTGCGGAACGCTCAAACTATATCTCACTGAGAACAACGGAAGTCCAAACTGCCATAAATGCGTGCGACGATGAAATGGAAAAACTCCAACAGCAACAAAATGTTGCCGGGCAATTCCAGGAAATACAGAATGTTTTAGATGTATACCCTGGTCTGCAAGAGCCAAAAGAAAAAAATATCCTTCTTAAAGACATCATAGAGAAAATAGTGTATTACAAAGAAAAGGGCTGGAAATCAGATGAATTTAATTTAAAGGTATTTCCTAAAGCCTTGTCCCGCCCGCTTTCTGCAAAACGTACAACATGACGATGTTATTTCATTATCATCATCATCTGTTAACTTAAAATAATCATAGTCTGGGCCAATTCCTGTTAAGATAACTTTTTCTTTTCGCCATCCCTTACTAATGTCTATAGCGACTTCCAACAAAGGCTCAACTTTTTTTACCCCATCAACTGTTCTTAATTCCATCACATCATAGTAAGAAGCCGGCATTGAGAATTCAAGCTTATAATCATAATTCTGATCTATAAAAAAATGTTTATTTAAAAAATAATTTACTGAGCCAGTAAAGAAGTTGGATACCATAAACAACATAATAGTTAATACAAAGCCTAGCACAGTAAACAAAGCTCTTGAGCGGTTTCTTAGAATATTTCTTACACTCATTTTCCACCCAAAAGACAGACTGTTCCAAAAAACTTCAATACGCTCCAAAAATATTTTTCTCCCGACGATAGGTGCTTCTGAGCGCATAGCCTGCGCCGGCTGGATTTTCAAGATTCCTTTTACAGAATTATATCCTGCAAGGATACAGAATAGCAGTGCAAATCCAGCACCAATTGATACAACCTCCCAGTACATTTGAATAAATAATGTCTGTATTCTCACCATCTCATTATATAGAACCGTTATTGCAATACTAAGATAATATCCTGCAAAAATAGCTGGAATTGAGCCAAATAACCCTATTAACACCGATACCTTCAAATAATGCCTAAGTATTCTCCCATTATTATAACCAAATGCCTTCATAACGCCTATCAAGGTTCTTTGAGTATAAATTATTTTCTTCTGCATTACATAGATAATCATAGCTGCAACGGTAAGAAATAATACCGGGAATAGGAACCCTACTTCCTTAAGAATTTCAATATCATCACTCAGCAGCTTATGGCTAAGGTGATCCTCTCTTTTAACTCCATAGCTAAACCCACAAGGTTCTAGTATCTTTTCAATTTGATTTATCAAAATATTCTGATCAACACCGGCTTGGAATGTGACATGCAACTGGTTGAAAGTATCATTATATCCAAGTACATTTCTTGCCGTAGATTCTTTCACATATATGATCCCAAATTCGCCTCTCACCGGAAAGACTGAAGCCTCTGATCTCACTATGAAAATAAATTCTGGGTTTTCATCAATTCCATGTATTATATACTCATGTATATGTTTATTTATTACGCACTTAATTGTATCTCCTTTTTTTAAATTATGGAATTCTGCAAATTTTTTGTTTATCAGACATGTATTTTGTATATCAGGACTTAAGTATCCCCCTGAAACAGGAAATACCTTATTGATATCCGGTTGCCTATCATCAGGGAGTGCTACAAGCCTAAGCGTTACTCTATTGTTATCACCAATGTCCGCACCAATTTCTGTACTAATCCTTCCGGCAGCATTTTTTACACCCTTGATTCTCTTAACCTGTTCAACTTCATTTGCAGTAATACTTTGCGCTTCAGCATAATAATCTAAAAAGTTTCCCTTTTCATAATAAAAATTCATTGAATTCTCTAAATTTTTATATGACATAAATGTTGCTGCGAATAATGTAATGCCTACAAAGACAACAGCAGTTGCAGCTAAAAACTGTCCTTTGAATTTTTTTATATCCCTAAGCAACATGCGAGTTAGTTTGCTCATACACCCTCCTTTACCACACAATCTGATCCGAAGAAATAGGATTGTTATTAGATGATATATTTAGCACTTCTCCGCTTCGCATTTTTATCACTTTATTCGCCATCTGTGCAATAGGCTGATTATGTGTAATAATAATAATGGTTTTCCTTGTCTGTCTGTTAATGCTCTGTAATAAGTCCAGAACCTTAATTCCTGTAGCATAATCCAAAGCACCGGTGGGCTCATCACACAATAATACATCCGGATTTTTTGCCACAGCTCTGGCGATAGCGACCCTCTGCTGCTCTCCTCCACTCATTTGAGAAGGGAAATACCTACCTTTCCCCCCCAGCCCTACCTGCTCTAAAACCTCATCTATGTCTAATGGATTTACAGATATTTCAGTAGCAAGTTCTACATTTTCTTTAGCCGTAAGGTTTGGCATGAGATTATAAAATTGGAATATAAATCCTATTTTATTCCTTCTGAATAATGTAAGTTGCTTTTCATCATATTCTGAAATATCCACATCGTCAAAAAGCACCTTCCCGGAAGTTGGGGTATCCATTCCTCCAAGAATATTTAGCAAAGTACTTTTACCAGATCCACTTGGTCCCAAAACCACAACAAATTCACCTTTAGGAATATCAAAGGTCGCTGAATTCAGTGCTTTTACTGAAACCTCACCCATTAAATACTCTTTTGTCACATTGTATAATTTAAAAATTGATGCCATAATAAATAATCACTCCGCCCTTATGTAACTGATTATTTCACTGAAAATCTCATTTTACTTGAAAAATATCAATCATGTATAAAAAAATCCTCCATTTTAACGTTTGGATTCCTGTATCTCTTTCTGCCCTTGGTCTTTCCTCCAAATTGTATCGCCTCTTTAGGGCACCAATGAAAGCATGCAAAGCATTGCTGGCAAGCATTCTTCCATTTAGGCTTTTCATTGGCCCAGTCAATATTTGATACAGGACAAACCTTCATACATACTTTACAGCTATTACAATTACTGTCCACCCAAAACTTTTTATCTAATTTTTTAAACTTTGGTGAGTATATTTTGTATACCATTTTATAAAACAGATCATACACAAAGAACTTTGGTGTTACCTCTATTACTTTCCTTTTCTTGATTATTTCCGATATTTGCTTAATTTCTTGGGCCTTTGCCTCAAACAACTCCTTTTGTTCTTTCTCAGAAATCAGTTGATACATTGGAGTATAATTCTCAGGCATTTTTATTAAAAATGCAGCCCCAAGACTCAGTCCGCAATTCTTTAAGACGTCTCTGGATTGAGTTAATATGCTTCCGGAATCATCTCCGTATGTTGCTATAATGAAAATATACTTAGCCCTTTTAACTTTTTTAATAAAATCAAGAACTAATAGTGGCATTCCATACCAATAGACGGGAAATATAATTCCTATAATATCACCTACAATCTCTTCCCCTTCCCCCTTAACGGCATTTGCAATAGCGTTGATCTGGGTGTCTCCTAACTCATTTGCCAGATTTCTGGCAATATCCAATGAATTCCCCGTACCTGAAAAGTAATACAAATTTGTTTTCATTCTCTCTTTTCCTCCTTAATTAAATATAAAATAAAGACTCATTATTTAAAAAATCCTACTCTTTTCCCGTATTCAAACATCATTTTTAGTTGATTTCGTGTTGGCTTTGTCCATACAAAGCCCATATTACCCAGCAAGTCAGTTGTCTTTTTTGTTCCAAATACAAAGCTGGTATGCTCCTTACTTTCCAACACATGCGAATGTATAATAAAATCTTCTATATAAGTTTTTATTTCATCATTGTCATAATTCTCGAATAAATAATCCATGAATCTGTTAAGCTCCAAACCCCTCAATTCCACACCCATGTGAGGAGCAGCATCTAAAAATTCCTTGAGGCTTACCTTGATTGGATTGACGATATGGAATACCTCATTTTTCAAGATCTTTCTCGTAAGCAACATGACTACAGCTTTGCTTACATAATCCACGAAAGCAAAATCAAAGAATTCCATGTCCAATTCGGGAGCATATCCTATTGATATAAGTGAACGTATTAATAAATATACAAAGTTCTGCTCAATATTTTCCTGGAACTTACCATTGCGTGAATCAAACGCAATATCTCCTACTCTGTAAATATTAGCATTTATTCCGGTTTTTCTGGCCTGGACAATAAGTAATTCAGCTTTTTTCTTGGTCTCAACATAATAATTTTTAATCCTTTGGCCTAAATCGAAATCATATTCTGTAAACATAGCACTGTCCTTACCATCAATTTTTCCGAGTGATACCGCCTTTGTAGAAATATGGTGTATATCCTTCTGCAACCCAATCCGGGCAAAATCAATTACTCTGCTTACAGCTTCTACATTTATCTTATAAAACTCTTCATATTTTCCGTAATGTGCAACCTTAGCCGCAGAATTAATCACACAATCTACAGTGTTAGTTAATTCATGATACTCCTCAGTATTTAATCCGAAGTTTTCTTCAGATATCTCTCCCTTTAAAACCTTGATTCTATTTTTATACTTATCAAATACATCATCTCCGAAGTAGAAGCTCATTTTGTCATTAAGTCTTTTTACAGCCTTTTTCAGGCTCTCTGCCCTTATGACTGTATAAATATTTGCAGATGTATTATCTAAAAGCTCTTTTAACAGGTAAATGCCTAGATACCCTGTACTACCAAGCAAGAGAACATTTTTATAGTTCATGATCTCTTCAATATTAATTTTTGAATAATGATTGCATTTTTGTAAATATTCGTCCCAATCAGTCTTCAAACTTACCATCGTGTAATCCTGACGCTCATGATAATTACGAAGCTCTAATTTTGCTTCTTCTATTCTTGATTTCAAGCTGTTGCTATTTGTCGAAATTCTTTTAGCCAATTCAGCAATAGTTGGGTACTCAAAAATCTCTGTAATATCAACGGCGAATTCCTTTTGTATTTTAGACATAAGAGCGATAGCGGTTAATGAGTCTCCTCCAAGCTCGCTAAAATTATCATATATTCCTATCTGCCCAATTCCCAATACCTCAGCCCACATACATGCCAGTTTTTCCTCTGCTTCATTGGTTGGTGCAGCATATTCCACACTGAGTTCAGGCCTTGAGTGTTCCTGTGGGTTTTGATCTCCCTCAGATATGATTCTCACTAAGTCAGATGACCTATATATTTTTTCTATCTGTGCCCATAGGCTCTTGGTAGTTACAAGTATCTGAGTCTCTAAACCGCCTAGTACCTTTTCAAACGCCAGCTTTCCTTCCTCGGGGCTTATCGCTGTCTCCAATTCCTTGTCTAATGAGAGGTAATCATACTGTTTCGCAGCCTTTACAGTCATACCTGCGCCACTCCAGCTATCCCAGTTAATACACGCTGTGAATGTTTCATTAGCCTCCAGATTCTTGTATTTTACAAAACCGTCAATAAAAGCATTCGCACTTGCATAATCGGACTGTCCCGCTGCACTGACTATAGATGCCATAGAAGAACATATAATAAAGAAATCCATTTTCCGTTCTGCCATCAAATTATTTAAATTCAATGTACCTATAACTTTTGATTCAAAAACCTTATATACTGATTCCTTTGTTTTTGATTGTATAGGGCCAATACCGGATACACCTGCAGCATGTATTATGCCGTTTACAGCTCCGATTTTCTCCTCAGCCTCTTTAAGTGCCCTCTTCATCTGTTCATAATCCGCAACATCAGCAGCAACTACCAGAATTTCTGAGCCAAGCTCCTCAAGCTTGTGGATTTTTCGGATTTTCTGACTGGTTTCATCATGCTCATCATGTTCGGTTAGCCAGCTTTTCCAAAGACTTTTATCCGGCATAGGAGTTCTACCGGTCAATATAAGCTTCCCTTGTACTTTCTCTGCAAGATATTCTGCTATAACTAATCCGATTCCCCCTGTACCACCGGTAATAAGATAAACTCCTTTATCTTTCAAACGTTTATCGGCAACACTATTTCTATCCATTTCTATACAGTCATATGCCTCTACGAAACGTAGTCCTCCACGGTAAGCAACAAGTATATCAGTTACCTTTGATATTATTTCATCATATACTAATTGAACAAGCTTCGTTCTTAAATGTTTTGCTTTTTCAACTTTACCTGTATCAATACTTCGGCAGCAGATATTCATATATTCCTGTGGTATATTTTTGCACAAACCAATAATCATACTCTTTTGCGGATAAATACATTCTGCTTCTGTTACTCTTTGCATGTTATTTGATAAAATGAGCATTCTGATCTTTTGGGAATCACATATATCTCCAATGGCTTGTGTCAAATACATTATGCTGAAAAACGGCAGTTTGACATCTGAAAATTCAGAATACGCACTGCTGTCTGCACCTCTATTATCACAAACATTCCAAGCATGTACAATATGCTCCGGCATACCATCAGACTTCTTTAGCTCATTCAATAGCACTTTATAATGGCTCGCCTGCTCTGGATCAATTGTGTATACACCATCATCCAGCTTCTTGAATTCTGTACCGATTCTAACTACAGTGATATTATGGCCATCGCTTTGTAAACAATCTACGATGTCATTTATCAATCCACATCTATCTGCAAACAACATCCAATTTGATTTACTTATTTTTTTCACATTGCTTTGTAATTCACATGTTTTCCAGGTCGGTGTGTAAAACCAATCTGAGAAATCCATCTTTTTAGATGTATCCATAATACCGGCAACATCAATAGGCATCCCGTCTATTCTGAACTTTTGAGCATTAAATGGATATGTAGGCAGTGAAACACGCATTCTTCTTTGACCTGAGTATAATTGTTTCCAGTTAATATTTATACCTGCGCACCACAGTATACCGATCCTATTTAGGAGATATTCCACATCGTGTGCTGCTTCCTCAGGATGCCTCACAAGATTTACTACTGTTTGTTCTCCCTTTTTATTACTATTACGACGGGCAAAAGTACTCAAGGTTTTCCCTGCTCCGACTTCAATCAGTACAGAATTTGGCTCATCCAAAAGTAAACTAAGTCCATCAGAAAATCTAACAGTATCTCTTAAATGCCTTGACCAGTACTCTGGTTTGGATATCTCTTCATACTCCGCCCATTTGCCATTAATGTTTGAGACATACGGTATAAGCGGCTGTGAGAACTTAAGTTTTCTTACTTCGTCCTCAAGCCTTTGCAGAGCTGCTTCCATCATCCTGGAATGGAATGCATGCGATGTCTTCAGCCTTCTGAACTTATGTCCTTTTTGCTCCAGCAGCTTTTCAAACCCGTCAATAACCTCATGTTCTCCTGATACAACACAGTTTGAAGGCCCATTTACAGCTGCAACAGAAATATTGTCATTTATTAGAAGCTTTAGCTCCTCTTCAGTAATAACCACACTCAGCATTGATCCTGTGTACATTTCCTGCATAAGCCTCCCCCTCTTAGCTACAAGAGTTAAAGAATCTTTAAGAGAAATGGCTCCGGAAATACATGCTGCTACATACTCACCAATACTATGTCCTATCATGGCATTCGGGCGAATCCCCCATTTGATAAGCAGGCTTGCAAGAGAATATTCAAATGAGAAAATCACCAATTGTGTTATATAAGTCTGGTTAATTATTTCTTTTTTCTTTGCGGTTACTTCTTCAGGGTACAAAATAGACCTAACATCATAATTTGTTATTTCCTTTATTAAATTCAGACACCTATCCATTTCTTTGCGGAAATCCGGGATTTTTTCATACAAATCCAATCCCATATTTACATACTGGGAACCTTGTCCTGTAAACATGAATATTGTCTGTGCAACTTCATCCTTTGCAAAGTACGTGTACACCTTTTGGGATACTTGTGATTGCATGTCATTGGCAGATGATAATATTTCAACAGCTTCATCAATATTTGAACACACGAGCATTCTTCTATGTTTAAAAGGCTTTCTGCCTACCTGAAGAGTATACGCAACATCATTCAAATTTAAAAATTTATTTTGGTTAAGATACTTAGCTAAATTTTCAGTTGCTCTCTCTAGTGAGGACTTTGTCTTTGCGGATAACACAAGAAGTTTTGGGTCATCATTACTTTCTTTTGTCTGCCCCCTGATATCCATAGGTGCTTCTTCAAGTACGACATGAGCATTCGTCCCACCAAATCCAAATGAACTGACACCAGCCCTTAAAGGAGATCCCTGCCATTCCTTAAGTTCAGAGTTTACATAGAAGGGACTGCTCTCGAAGCCAATTTTGGGGTTTGGCATTTTAAAATGTAAAGTTGGAGGTATCAGCTTTTTCTTAAGTGCAATCACTGTTTTAATAAGTCCGACAACTCCAGCTGCTGCATCCAAATGTCCGACATTGGACTTGACTGAACCTATTGCACAAAAACCCTTCTTTTCGGAATTAAATGCATTCATTAAAGCTTCAATTTCAATAGGGTCTCCTATATTGGTTCCCGTTCCATGTGTTTCAATATAGGTTATTGTTTCAGGATCAACCCCTGCTGCTCTTTGAGCGGCTTTTACAACCTCTGACTGTCCTTGTATACTCGGAGCTGTATAGCCAACCTTCCTTATCCCATCATTGTTGATTGCTGTTCCCTTGATTACAGCATATATATTATCTCCATCAGCGATAGCATCCTCCAAGGGCTTTAAAACTACAATGCCAACTCCATCTGAGAAAATCGTACCTTCTGCTTCGGCATCAAATGGCCTGCAATGTCCATCAGGCGATGAAATCATACCCTCATTATATAAATAACCACTCTTTTTGGGAAGCATTACGGATACGCCACCTGCTAAAGCCATGCTGCATTCCCCATTTAACAGTGCCTGGCAAGCAAGGTGAACCGCAACAAGCGAAGAAGAACATGCAGTCTGTACAGTAAAACTCGGTCCCCTGAGATTAAACTTATAGGATATTCTGGTGCTTAAAAAGTCTTTATCGTTCAATGTCACTTTCTCTATCTGTTCGGCGGCACTGTTATTGGAATTGAATACCCTTAGTACCCAGCTAAAATTATGTGCGCTGCCAGCATAAACCCCTATCGGCCCATCATATGTTTCAGGGTTATACCCCGCATCCTCAAGAGCCTTCCATGCGCATTCATGGAATACTCTTATTTGTGGTTCCATCAATTCTGCTTCTTTGGGTGAATAGTCAAAAAATGAAGCATCAAAATATTCCAAGTCATCAAGAACACCCTTTGCCTTGATATAGTTTGGATTCTTTAATAATTTGGGGTCAATCCCATCCTCTAATAACTCTTCATCAGTGAAGAAGGATATAGTTTCCTTTCCTTTCTTTAAATTATTCCAGAATTCATTTATATCTTTGGCACCTGGGAGCTTTGCAGAGATACCTATAACAGCAATATCATTTATTTTCCTTGAATTATCGGCTTGATTTGAAATGTTTGCGCTTGACCTACCTGCTTCCTTCTCTGTCTGGGTAAAGCTGCTCCCGCTACACTGTTCCGAAATATTAAAGATATCATTTTTATATAATATATTCTTTGCAAGCTGTGATATAGTGGGATATTTAAAAAGATCCATTATGTTTACATTGAAGTCTTTTTGCATCTTTTCAATAAGTGTTACCGCTGTCAGTGAACGTCCTCCCATTTCAAAAAAGTTGGCGTTCACTCCTACTATATTTACATTCAGTACATCTTTAAAAATTTCTACAATCTTTTTTTCCTTTTCAGAAAGGTATACCTGATACTTATTGTCAGCTTCGCTTTTGATATATTCCTCAACCGATTCTGTAAAATGTGCAATACCCTGATTGTCAGTTTTGAACTTATTACGGGAATTTTCAGCAGCCAGCTTCAACTCTTCTTCCTGATGTTTTAAAAAGCTTGAAATATCTGCTTCTTTATTATCTATGAGCTGAGCAAATAAAATATCAAAATAAGTCTTCCATTTATTTATAGTTTCGCTTTCAAATAAATCCGTATTATAGTACCAATTGACTTGGATTTCACCTTCTGCTTCAAGAGCTTCGAAAGTAAAATCAAATAATGATACTTTAAAATCAAAATCATATGCATTAAATGTTAAGTTATCTATTTTTACTACCCTGTCGTTAGCATTTTCATAAATGAACATGGCATCAAACAATGGATTTCTGTTCTGTTCAGTATTTACATTTATCTTTTGTGCCAGTTCCTCAAAAGGGTATTCCGAGTTTGCATAGGCCTGTAAGGAGTTTTCCTTTACTTCTGCTAAAAACCGGGTAAAAGTCTTATTTGGTTCGGGATTATTACGCAACACAAGTGTATTTGTAAACATTCCGACGGTATCATCAAATTCGCCCTGCCATCTTACTGCCACAGGGGTTCCGATAATAATGTCATTTTGTCCGCTTAACTTTGACAAAAGAATATTATACGCAGCTATAAGCACCATATATAACGAGGTATCAGTACTTTTTGCCAGATTCTTTAAAGCTTCTGTTTTTTGCTTATCAAGTATAAAACTAAATGTGTTTCCTCCTATTGTTCTGACAGCAGGACGCATATGGTCAATAGGTAAATCGAGCACAGGTAATTCCCCAGAAAACTTCTCCAGCCAGTATTTCTCTTGATTCTCAAAAGTTCGCGATAAAGTGTAATTCTTCATCCAGTATACATAATCCCTATACTGCATCTTAATTGGGCTTAAAGCAACACCGTTATAAAGCTTTACAAAGTCGCGGGCTACAATATTTGCAGAAAATCCATCCGCTATAATATGATGAAAATCCATGAACAGTAAATATCTCATTGGAGCTATTTCTGTAATGCTCACGTTTATTAGCGGAGCCTTTTCTATATCAAAAGGCTTCATTAACCCTTTTAATATTTCGTCAACAGTGCTGTTGTTATAGCCTTTTTTAAATTGAATCTTGAAGTCTAGATTCTCATGAATGTACTGTACCATTTCGCTATCTTTGATCCCAAAACTTGTCCTTAAACCCTCATGACGTTTAACCAATGCCTTAAAGGCTTCCTCAACTTTGCTTATGTCAAGTGGACCATTAATTATAATCGGATATGGCAGATGCGCCGCATTTTCATCCTTACTGATTTTGCTCAATACAAAATATCTCTTTTGTGCCGTAGACAGAGGAAAGTCATTATTTCCATGACTTACGGCCGCACCATTTATTCCAGTTTTAGCTTTCGGAGCTTCAAAAGGAAATCCACCGGCTCTCAATTCCCTTAAACTATCCTTAACAGACTTAATGATGTAATCAAAGTCTTCGTCAGTGTGAGCTGTCGAGAAGAAGCATACTCTTCTTTCCCACGTATAAATACCTTTCTCCATTAGCAGATAGAAGAATAGATCCATTTCAATAGGCATTAACGCAAGATCATATCTTCCAAAAGACTCAAATCTAAATAATGAGCCAAAATGTCGTATACGTATCGGTATATTCTCTGCTTCAAAGAACCTGTTGAGTGTATCTGCAAACCACGTGGTTTTCTCATTAAGCCTATCGTATAATGATGACCCATACTTTTTCATATGCTCTAAAACAGCACGTGATGCCGCTAATGTAAGCGGATGGTTTGCAAAAGTACCCGCTATAAAGGTTACTTCTTTATCCGGAGCGGATTTATCTCTAAAATTCCACTGTCCACCATCAACAGCATCAAGATACTCTTTCTTTCCTGCAACAACACCTATAGGCATACCTCCACCCACTATTTTCCCATATGTAACAATATCAGCTTTTGTTCCAAAATGTTTCTGAGCCCCCTCAGCGCATATTCTAAACCCTGTAATCATCTCATCAAATATTAGAACAGTACCGGTTTGTTCGGTAATTTCTCTTAATTCCTGCAGAAACTCTTTAGGCTGAAGCCCAGGTCTGCGGCTTTGAACAGGTTCGACTAACACAGCCGCCAATTCGCTACCCATCTCTCGAATTGTTTTTAATGATTCCGGAGAACCATATCCAAGCACAACAATATCGTCTACCGCTCCCTGCATAATACCAGATGATTGAGGGAATGTACCATAGTCATCGGCTTCAGCCAATATGCCATCATATATACCATGATATGATCCTGCGAAGCGCACCACCTTACTGCGCTTTGTTACAGTCCGAGCAATTCTCAACGCAGCCATAACTGCCTCAGAACCTGTATTGCAGAAGTTGACTCTTTCTACGCCTGTAATTTCCCGCACCAGATCAGCAACTTCTCCAATCATATCAGGATGCGGGCTTAATACAAAGCCCTCTTTAATTTGGTTCTCAATTGCCGTTGTTACGAATTCGGGCTTATGTCCAAAGAAATGCACCCCATATCCTATAGCAAGGTCAATATACTTATTACCATCGATGTCCCAAAAATATGCTCCTTTGGCCGACTTGGCTATCAGAGGATAAATCAACTCTTTCAAAGTCATGCGGAAATTTAGTGAAGTCAACCAGTGTGAAAATGAATATCGACTCTTTTCCTCATATTTCTTCGATTTTTGAGTGCGCTTGTTATAACGGTAAATCAGATCCTTAACAAACCTTTCCTGATGCAATGACAAAACATCCTCTTCCAGCTTTATTGATCGTATATTCGGTTTCAGATGTTCCGGCCTTGTTTTGTGTACACTTTCTTTTTTATCTGAGGAGTCTTCTTTCTTGATAATGGGATTTACATTTGTCTCTTCTTCAATATTATCGAAACTTATTGTCTGAATTCCTCTTAACATTTGTAACTGCTTGGCTGCAAGATCAGAAATAGACTGTGACAAAGTATGCATCTGCATGCTCATTATATTTTCTACCATGTTTGCAGATTTCAGTGGTTTGATCTCTGACGCAACCTCCTCTTTATGCTTGTATAAAACATCTTGAACGTTTGTCACTGTTGAATGCTTATACTGACTGTGAGGAACGGCTGACTTACCAATTTCTACCGGTAAAACTTCGACTGAATCTGTAAAAGATACTTCTTCCATAGAACACAAAGTACTTTTAAAGCTACCATTTGCACTTATATACGCAGATATCTTTTGAACAGTATCTAAATCTTCCAGAAATTTATCAACGGATATATCTGTCTTGTACTCATTGTCCAGTTGCTTTTTTATCTGTATAAGCATCAATGAGTCTAGTCCCAAAGAAAACAAGTTGGCATTTTCATCAATATCTGATACCTCTATGCCTGAAACGGATTTTATTATCTCTTTAATTTTAAGCTGTATATCCTCTATCATTTTAACCCCCACATTCTCTGAAAACAGGCAGTGTACCTCAGAATTTTCCACATTATCATGTCCTGCCAACTGCTTGCCATGGAGAACAATATTATTAACAACCTTCCAATAGCGTTTCCTCTGGAATGGATAATTCGGAAGTATAACTTTCTTTCTTTCATACCCCTTGCTAAATTGCTTCCAGTCTATATTTATTCCAGCCATATATAGCTTGGATGTTGTTTCAAGCATTTGCTCCAAATCGTTCCTGTTATAGCTCATAGAGGGTAAAACAACTGTTTTATCATTCTTGATACATTCACCATCTATCCCAGACAGTGTGGAGATGCTTCCCATCTCCAAAAGCACTTCACACCCTTGCTCTTCAATAGTATTGAGTACATCATGGAAATGCACTGTGTCCAGAATATGGTTTGTCCAATACTCTGGAACAGAAAGTTCGTTTGCAGATACTAATTTGCCAGTTGCATCTGCTATTATTGGTATTTTAGGCGGATTGCAGCTAATACCACTTGCCGTTTCTTCAAATTCTTTAATTATTAGCCTCCTTAAATTTGAGTGGCATACATTATCATGTAATACCTGCATCAGCTTTCCTCTGGAAGCTACGAGTTTTACCGTATCCTCCATTGAAAGAATTCCCGCTGCACAGGCTGCCGTATATTTACCTATGCTATGGCCTACTACCAGTGAAGGCTTTACATTACAGGACTCCCATAGTTTTAACAACGAATATTCTACAGAGAAAATTATCGGCTGTGAATATTCCGTCATTTCGAGTATTTCGTCTGTATCATTGGGAAAATACAATATATCTATAATAGACTTATCCAGGTATTTGTTGAATAACCTACAACATGTATCCATAGTTTCTCTAAATGTATGTTGCGTTTTATAAAGTTCTTGTCCCACTCCAATATATTGTGAACCTTGTCCTGTAAACATAAATGCAACTTTATTTACAGGCTTGCTGTTATATGAGTTCAAAATTCCCCCGCTAATAAATGAATCTATCTTTTTTACGAAATCCTCCTTTGACTTCCCTACAGCAGCAAATCTTACATTACAGGAGGTTTTACAGATATTTGATGTATAACATATATCTTCAATACTTTCTGAGGATGACATCAGATATTCCTTAAACCTTTTGGCATATTCTTTTATCGCGTCTTCCTTTTTAGCAGAGAAGGTAAGAACATAATTGCTCAAAGGCATCTCTTCTTGTTTTTTGCTTTCAATTAACGGAGCCTCTTGGATAATTATGTGGGAGTTGGTACCACTAAGCCCAAAAGAACTAACCCCTGCAATCCTTGGCTTGTCACCCCTTTTCCAGCCCACATTATGGTCGGTAACCTTTATAGGTAGCTCTTCCCATTTAATTAACCTATTTGGTTTATTGAAATGAATATGCTTGGGTATAACCTCGTGATTTAATGCAAGAACTACTTTTATCACACCTGCTATACCTGCTGCACTCTCCAGGTGGCCTATGTTTGTTTTTACTGATCCTATTAGAAGTTTTCTATCTTCAGGTCTGCCATGACTAAAGACATTAGCCAAAGCATTTACTTCTTGAGGGTCACCCAACTTAGTACCTGTACCATGTGCCTCTATATAGTCAACATCACTTGTATGTATACCTGCCTTTGTAATAGCATCCTTAATTACACTCTCTTGAGCTAATCCATTTGGAACAGTGAGTCCGCTACTTCTTCCATCATGGTTAACAGTCCCTCCCAAAATTACTCCTAGAATATTATCTCTATCCCTTAGAGCATCATTTAATCTTTTAAGAACGATTATCCCGCATCCTTCGCTCCTCCCATATCCATCTGCGCTATCATCAAAGGTTTTACATCTTCCATCAGGAGAAAGTGCTTTTAGTCTTGACAATCCTATATGACTCTTGGGAGATAACATCAAATTTACTCCTCCAGCCAGAGCCATGTCACATTCTCCGGTATATAAGCTCGTTAAAGCTTGCTTAATAGCCACTAAGGAAGAAGAACATGCTGTGTCAATTGACATGGATGGACCATTGAAACCAAAGGCATATGATATCCTTCCTGAAGCAACATTTAACATTGAGCCAGTAAGAGAGTACCCTTCTATCTCTGACAGATTATCACTTATAGTTTGTTCGCTATAATCACTTGAAGATATCCCAATAAATACTCCTGTTTTGCTTCCCTCAAGTTCATCAATATTTTGACCTGCATTTTCTAACGCTTCATAGCTGACTTCCAGAAGCAATCGTTGTTGGGGATCAATCTTTTCTGCTTCTATTGGCGCAATTCCAAAAAAAGCTGCATCGAATTTATCAACTTGATCCAGAAACCCACCTGATTTTGTGTACATTTTCCCCGGTATGCCACTTGATGGATTATAAAATTCTTCAACCTTCCATCGTTCAGGCGGTATTATGTCTATAGCATCCTTCCCATTTTCAAGCATCTCCCAGAAGCTTTCGGGATTTACAGCCCCACCAGGGAAACGGCATCCCATACCTACAATGGCTATTCTCCTATCGAAACCTTCATAACCTCCATTAATAGCTGTATGATTTTTTGTACCGGCTTTTTCATTCTCTTTTTTAACTACTCTATAAATGTAATCTGCCATTTTGTTTAGGGTAGGATAGTCAAAAGCAAGTGTAACGGGTAAACTCAATCTAAATATATCTTCCAATAAGATTTGCAATTGCGGGACTTTGATTGAATCAATTCCTGCCTCCATTAGGCTCTTATTCGGATCGATTATTCTAAAACCAAGTACTTTTTCTATTTGATCCTGAATTAAATTAATTATAATATCTCTTGAAATGGTTTCTTTTATTTGGGTTTTATACTGCATTGATGAGTATCTTTGAGAATAGGTTTCAGCAGCAACCTTCTCCAATTCCTTAATAATGTTGTCATAAATGCTCTTCTTATAGTTATCTTCAAGCTTATATCGCTGTATTTTGCCGCTTGTAGTCTTGGGCATATTTTTAACAGGAATTACATGGCTTACTTTTAGTCCCACCCTTGACGAAATCTTTTCTTTAAGCTGCAGGCTGATATTAAGAAATCTATTTAAATCTTTAGTTTTATAGACAACAAATAAAACTATGTCATCTTCACCCGTTTTATCATTATGTGAGCCTATGGCAGCTATTTTCCCGAGCTCTACACCTTCGATTTCCTCACCTATTCTCTCCAAGTCATGGGAATAGAAATTCTGTCCATTCATGAATATTATGTCTTTAGCTCTTCCTGTTACTGCAAGGCATCCACCTTTCAAAAATCCAATATCCCCTGTATTAAGCCATCCTCCCTCTGATATCAATTCATCTGTAGCTGCTTTATTATTATAGTAACCCGAAGTAACATTATTTCCACATATCTCTATATGTCCAACATATCCTTGAGGCAATTCATCACCTTTAATATCGACAATTCTGACCTTTGTATTCTCTACGGGAGAACCAAGCATCAACAACACTGTACTGAAATATTCACTTTGACTACAATATTCAACCTTTTTATCAATACTCAATGAATTTCTGTCTACAATAACAGATACCATTTCCTCCTCCGGATGCGGAAAGGTCACTGCTAAGCTCGCTTCAGCCAACCCGTAGACGGTAAACATGGATGTCCTCTTTAGTTTGTACTTAGACATTTCCTGTATAAACTCATCACATAATGCTTTTGAGATAGGCTCTGCACCATTAAATATCAAGCGTACACAGGATAAATCCAAGTTTTCAGGCTTATTTCTCATTATAGATTTCAAGTAATACTTATATCCAAAATTAGGTGATGACAAAAGTGTAGCTCCATATTCCGATGCCTTCTCAAGCCATAATAATGGATGTTTTATAAAAAGTTCCGTTGGCATTAAATAAAGGTTAATACCCATTGTAAGAGAAGTTAAATGACTGCCAATCATGCCCATGTCATGAGTTAATGGCATCCAGCTTAAGGTTGAGTCATCTTTTGTTATATTAGAACGTTTAATAATAGATCTAATATTCGTCAATAAATTTTTATGAGTTAGGATAACACCTTTAGGCTCTCCAGTTGAGCCTGATGAAAACTGGATAAAAGCAATATCGTCTGAATTTGGAGCTTCATGTTCATGTTCTATATCTGTATCTTGGAAATTTGATAAACTTAAAACATCCTTAGTTATTAAAATTCTTTCTTGAATCCTATCTATCTGATAATCAAAATTTATTTTAAGCTTTGATAAAACATTACCGTCTATTATTAAATATGGGTTGTTCAAGTACTCCCAAATATTAAATACTTTCTGCCGAGTCTCAATGTTTGTCCCAATTGCAACAGGAACAGGTATAATCCCTGCAACAAAACAAGCCCATAGCACAGTTAAAAAAGTCTCATTATCAGACATCTGAAATACAAGCTCATCTTTTTGCTTTAACCCCAGGCTCCTTAATTTTTTTGATAAATCACAAGCATTTTTATATAATCTTTCATATGATAAAAACTTTTCATCTTTTGACCCATTTATAAATAAAATACCATTATCATTGCTAAAACTATCACATTTGGCTTTTAAAGCATCAATTAAAGTTTTATAAGTTTCCAATTTATTACCTCCATTATCAATAGTATAACGCCCCCAATTGTCAACATAAATTTTTTAGTTTTCTTAAGTTAGGTTCTCCCTTCCTAAAATTTTCATATGATTTACAATTAATGCACTGAAGTTGGGGATGTCAAGGGCTATTACTTTTTGCTCATTCATCGCAGGTAAATTCGAAGACCCTTGATAGCCATTACGCATTTATCCTATTGTTTCACAGTATGTTATCCCAGACCACCTGCCATCCGACGAGAATGGAGATTGAGGCAAAGCCTCAGGGTCTTATACTGCTTCTGGAAGTAACTCATTGCCCACACAGTAATATTCGTAAATTATCTTAATAATCCAAGGACTGATACGGCCTTTTCCATTTATTGATATCTTAATGCCGTATTTCTTCATGAGATTGATGTATTCGCCACTTGTAAATTGTGAACCTTAATGATTTCGTGATTTCCCTACAAGCATCGAATTAACTTAAATTGATATCAAATAATAATCCACACTATATATATTCGCCTAGCAATTCAACAAACAATAAAAACTCCTAAGAGTATACTTTATTCTAATATTCTGCCAAAATTCTTTATATTCTTTCTTTTATATCCAACATTTTTATACTTATTTAATTATAAATAAGCATAAACTTTCTGTCAATTATTTTTTATTTTACAATTTGTTGGTATTTGTCGATTTTTGTCCATAGTCATTTGTCGGTGCTTTTACAGTTGAATAAATTTCAAATAAAAAGTGAATGTAAATAACTTAATTATCTTATTATAGATAAGGACATAATACACAAAAGATAAGCGTAGAAAGGGATGCCGACGGCATCCCTTGTTAATTAAAAAGCTGAATGTATACAATAAATTTTCATTCCCCATATTAGCATTGCAGTAAATTTCAAATAAAAAGCCGATGAAAATACCGCATCTATAGCTTCTATGTTTGTAAGATCCTCATTACGTCCTATACAAGTGTATCCTGCGGAAACATAATATCCACTATAATATTATTTTCATAAAAGAACCTTGCCACCACAGAATTGTCTATTGCGTCAAAGACTCCGTTAAAGCTGGGAGAAGTACTGAACAGCATTATCACGGTACAAATTATATATATCGTCAGCAGCCCCTCAACAGCTCCAAAAGCAAATCCCCCAAGCTTGTCAACCTGCTTGAACAACGGCAGCTTTGCGATTCCCTGCAAAATAAACCTTAAAAAAAGCAGCCCCACTCTTATGGCTATGTACAAAGCAATAAGGCTTATAATGTCAATAACTACTCCTGCCAGCTTACCGCTGATTGTGTCCATTATTGCGCTCATATCAATAAGCTTTGTGGGATCGGGCATATTGCTTATCAAAGAGTCCTTTAGAAAATCAGGCAGGTGCAGTCCCCCTATTACGGTGTCGGCAGCAGCCTTTTTTATCTCTCCGTCCACTGCCGGAGCCTGTGTCTGCTGCTGAAGCATCAGCCTCTTAAATATTCCCCCCTTTATGTTGTCGTACAGGGGTGTCTCAATTAAAATTTTTGCCACAACAGGGTATAGCTTTATGGATACCAACGCAGATATAAAAAACGATGCCAGCCTAAATACCGAAAAAATGAAGCCGTTAGTCAGACCTATTATTCCAAAAACCACCATAATACATATAAAGACCAAATCAATCCAGTTCATAATAAACCCCCAAATTAAATTTTAACATTGTCAGTTAATCTCAGTAACTATCACGCCGTCCTTTGTTATTACAGCAGCCTCCTGCTTATTGAAAAAGCATACATACCTGATATCGGACGCAGACTTGTATTTTCCGGCCAGCTCTCCCTTTGTATTTATAAACAATACCTCACGCCCTGTATTCACAGAAATAATGCTTCCAAAGGTTTCAAGGTTTACAGCATCACTCTCCAGCTTATATTCGGCCGTCATTTGCCCTTCAGAATCAAGGATCTTTACCGAGCTCCCTCCGGCTTCCCGTACCGCCACAACGGCACTCTTTCCCGAAATTACATTTGAGCTGTACACCCTTTCATATTCAAGTGTCCATTTCTTGTTATTTTCACCGTCCGAGAAAAATATTCCGGAGTCACTCACCGCCAAAGCGGAGCCGTCATTAAAGCACCAGACATTGGGAAATATCAAATTGTCATATTTTATAGCGGCAAGCTGGTTTCCCTTCATGTCGGCAAATACTATATTGGAGTTTGCCGCTACCGCCGAGCTGTCAATCTCATTTATTACAACTCCGTTGCCTCGGGGTAGAACCCTTGCAGACAGTATAAAGTTTTCAGAGCTTGGCCTTATAAATATCCAGTTTCCATGGGGATCAAAAATCTGCACAGCGCTTTTATACCCCTTCATGTCCCTGACAACCGAGACATAGCCCTTTTCATTTATATCTGCGTTTATTATGTTTCCGTCGGTTCTCTCGCTCCACTTTATGTCGCTGCCGTTCAGCATATATATGTTTCGCCCTCCCAGATCAGCCACCAGCAGATACTGGCCCGCTGTCCTTATTATAGGGTTTGCAGCCGAAACCGACCTTGTCCACTGCTCCTTGCCTTCCTTGCTGAGGCATATTATCCTGTCTGTGGTGCATTTTATAATATAGTCTCTGTATACCTTAAAAACGGGACGCTCCTTAGAGTCATATTTTATATCGGCAATAATTCTTTCGGCCTCTTTACCCTTGTCCTTATAAAACACCTCAGAGATAAGCTCCCCTACATTTAAGCTTCTTATATCAACGTTTTGATTTTTAAGATATACAAGTAAAGCAATGCCCATAACCACAACAACAAGCAGTACAAACGCAAGAAAACTCCATATTCCCGACCCGCGCTTTTTCTCCTGCAGCTCCACAATGTTCCTCCTGTAATCAATTATATATGTAGCGATAAAGATTTTACATAGAGGATATAACTTGCCGGAAGAAATTTTTATTTGACCCATAAGGAATACCTCTAAGGAAAATGCCGAGTGACAAACCCAAGAGACTTTTCCCCGCAAGGCACTTTTTCGTTGCTATTAAAAATTTCTGCAGGCATTTGTATCCTCTATGTTTGTAAAATCTTTATCGAATCCTAATATGTGCTTTTTTTATTTTAACATATAAAAAAAAACAATACATCTATTTATTTCTTCTTTCAACAGAGGCTTTTTTAAAAAAGCGGCTCCATTTAAGGTTTATATCCTGAGTTAAAATTACCGTAATGAGGAAGAGCCCTACATATCCGAAAAGCGGGTATACGGTTGAAATCAGGCCGGAGAATCCAAAGCGTGACATTGGAATAACCAGAAGACATATTATTACCGTTATAATCTTTTTATTAATATTTATCTTTCCCGCTACTCTTTCAACAAAGCCGTAACCCGAGGTAACTGCCGATATAAGCATTGAAAGCCACAGCACCAGAGCATAGACAGTATTTAATATGCCGCCGTATTTTTCCGTTATGCTGAGCAGCGGCAGCTCCTTTAGCAGCATATCGGGATTGAAGACATATATTACGGTATTTATGATTAATGCTATAAAACAAAGCAGCATTCCCCCAAGTATTCCTGATAAGGCGGCTATTTTTCTGGATTTTAAATGAGGCAGCAGGCTGCACATAACAACTACCGATACTATGCTGTTGTATCCCACATATAAGAGAGCCGAAAAGAACCAATTATTTGTAATTCCCGCAAAGCATCCATATATGCTTAATGCAGAGGTATCGTTGAATATTATGACATAAAGCGCTACAAGCAGGATTCCCGCTATAAGTACAGGAGTTACGGCGGTGCTTATGGCAATGATTCCTTTTATGCCGGTAAATATAAGCACCATGCAAATAACGGTCATTAGAATTATGCCATATTTAAAGGGTATTTCTAGTTTATCAAAAAATATGCTGCCGGCACCTGTGATCATAACGCAAAATACTGACAGCATAAAAAGTGAAACGGCAATCTCTATGACCCAGCCCATAAACCATCCCACCGAAGGGAAAAGAAGCTCCTCATAATTTCGTATTCTTTCGGTGTATACTTTATCCAGAACCACATATCCTATGACCGAAAAAAGAATTCCCGCAGTAATTATGCCAAAAAAGCCTCCTTCATAATATGAGGAAAAAAACTGGACTATCTCCTGTCCCGAGGCAAATCCTGCTCCCACTATGGTAGCCATATATATGCTTGCAACCTTCACAATGCTTATTTTATCATTCATAAAAGAAAAACAACTCCCGCATAGAATTAAATCACAATACAATTCTATGCGGGAGAAGGTTAGCAGAGAACATTAATAACCCGGCAGTCCAAACTTCCAGCCTGTTATTGGTTCTATTATTTATTAAGAGCTTCCATTAGCTTATTATAGGTTTCTTTCACACCCTCAGTCTCATTAAATTTGTCTTTTCTTACAATTATATTGCTGTATTTCCCATTTTTCACCACGTAATAGTAGTTATCATCCTTAGAAACAAACTCTACCGTCATCTTATTGGGAGCCTTTCTCAAATAATATGTTAAGGTTATTTCGGCATCTCCCTTCGGTTCCGGTCCTATCTCAATATCATTCAGAGTAATCCCTATAAGCGCCTGATAGAACTTTCTGAACGGCTGATTGCCATTCTCATCCTTCATTGTGGCATTCTTGCCGTCAACAGTAAATTTATCCTTGTCATTGTCATTATCCTTGTCTGTTTCTATGTCGCAGGTTGTAGTCTTTCCATCCATATCTACAACAATCCTTGAAACATCACTTATATTTACTATATACACAAAAACATCCACAATTTCTTTAAGCGGCTTGTCCAGAAAGTCAAAGGCAGTTGAGTCAATTTCAAATACCTCCTCTGAGCTCTCGAGCTTTGCATAAAACCTATAGGTGTCTTTATTTAAAGTTCCAAGCATCAGCTTTATCTTCCCATCCTTTGCCGACTCATACTCCAAGCTGTAGGCAGGGCTTTCAAGTCCGTATTTCGCTAAATCCGAGGGCTTTTCCTCAACAAAATCAGCTACTATGACATTTGCCACAGCCTCAACCATCCTTCCTAAGCTGTCCACATTTACACTGCCTTCTATTGGCGCTGTGAGACTCCAAGTACTCGCGTCCTGCTTTTTGGCAGAATATACAAGGGTTCCCCCTCTTTCCATTGATATGGAAACTATATCCTCGGCATTGCCCGGGAAAATTGTTTTATCTCTCAAATTATTTTTGGCATTTAACAGCTTTTCTCCAACATATTTGCTTATTACATATACCTTGGTTTTATCCTTTTCCCGTACATAGTATCCGTCTCCCAGAGGAGTCTGGTTCCCCAGCTCTATAACTCTGGAGGTATCGTCGCCTAGAATTACGGTAATTAAAAGCCCGGGGGCATCCAGTCCGTATTTCCCAACATCCGAAGCATCTTCATCTACAATCTTGCTTGCTATCAGGCCTGTTACCTCCATAGCCATTCCCGTGACGGAATCGGGGTTGACCTTCAAATCCGCGGGGGAGGAAAGCCCCCACTTTTCATCCTTCTTTTCAAACTCAAGCTTCTCATCCCGGTTTTCTATAATTATTTTCTTAACATCTTCAGCTTTATAGTCGGAAACCCTTATAGTCCCGATATCTGCTCCGGGCTGTTCCGAATCTTTATCATCGCTTTTATTTATGACCAGAAAATAAGCCGCCACCAACAGGGCCAATACAGCTATAAGGATAATAGCATTCCTGTAGAATTTCATTATAAATGCCTCCTCCTAATCCATACAAAGATACCGAAGCCCAAAATAAGCAGAGGGAATACAATAACAGTCAGAAGCGCCACCGTATTAGCCTGAGCGGCACTAGTCATATTAAGCCTCTCGGTATCAAGGCTCTTTGCCTCAATAACTACTTCATTCTTCTTATCCATCATCCAGCTCAACGACATTGTAAAGAAGTTGTTTCCATAGTCGAAGTACTGCCCGTACTGCTGTCTCGCTGCATCGCTTATGAAAAGCCCGTTACCCATTACAAGAAGCTTTGACTGCTTTGTCCCTCCGTTATGCTCAACCGCAACACCCAAATCCAGAGGCCCCTGATTGTCCGGCCCAACAGATTTGTCTATCTGCTCTCCCACAGCCTTTGCGCTTGTTTTCATAAGAGATGTGACAGTAATATAGTCCTTTTGGTTTTTAAGTACCTTTATACTTCTGGAGCCTGCAAGCAGCAGTTGATATTCCCTTTGAATAACGTTGCTGGCGGGCACATCCAGCACAACCGCACTTGGGTCTCCAGGATAATACCTTTGTGGGTCGGTTTCCTTAACCTTGTCATAGTTTAAGCCTATATTGTATTCCGCAAGCAGGTCCTCAAACTGGGGGAATTTAGGGTTGCTCTCCAGCGAATCGAACAGCAATACCGCCTTACCGCCGTTTTTAAGGTAATCCTTAAGCTTGTTCTTTTCCTGAACGGAAATGTCTATCTTTGGAGATGCTACAATTAAAATCTCCGCATCCTCGGGAACCTTTTCCTCAATCATCAAATTTATGCTCTTAACCTCATAATTATTGGATTCAAGCTGAGTCTTCAAAAGAGTATAGTTGCTCTCAACCTGCCCCTCCTCATGTCCCTGTGTAAAATATACAACAGGTGTCTTATCAGATGCAACGTATTTTATTGCTCCGGTAAAGCCCTGCTCTCCTATAAATGAAGCCCCTGTAGCCTGACCTGTCTGGTAATCGTATTCCGTTCTGTATATCTCATTAGCCAGAAGCTTTCTCACCTTGCTGCCGGATTTGACAACAAAATCGCCCTTTCGGATATCCTTTAATCCCGTGGGATCAATCTCGTTGATAAGCCCCGGCTCCTTGTCGGGGTCGAGATACTTTACCTGCACATGCCCATACTTTTCATACTGGCTAAGTACTTCCTTTATCTGCTTTAAGCTCAAATTGGAGTTGATTTCTCCTATGTCAAACAGCCCGTATATCTCCACATCCTTATCAAGCTGCTGCAAAATTTCTTTTGTTGTGTCACCTATTGAATAAAGCCTCGAAGAGGTTAAATCAAACTTCATGTTAATTATGCCCCTGTCCTGTATAGCAGTAACCAAGAGGTTTACTATTATTGCCACAGCCACTGCCGCAGCTATCAAAACGATTGAAAGAGAACCGTATTTCAGGCTTCTTTTATTTATAGACCGCATAATATTTCCTATTTTACCCATTTTCATCACCCCTGACTCCAGCGTCTTTTTTCTATTACCCTAATTGTAAGGAACAAAAATACCGCAATAAAGCTTATAAAATAAATTATACTTCCAACATTTAAAATGCCTGTAGTAAAATCATTGTATCTGGAGGAAAGAGAGAACCAGTTCAGCACAACTGCCGCCCATCCTCCCACGGCATTGCCTATTGGCTCGATAATCCAGATAATAAGCATTATTACAAAGCTGATAAATACCGAAATAACCTGATTTTCAGTGAGAGATGACGCAAATACCCCTATGGAAATAAGCGCAGCCGCAAATAGAATAAGCCCCACATAGCTCCCTATCAGAGGAGCAAGGGGTGGATTTCCAAAAATAAATAATATTATGGGGTATACAAACGTCAGACAGGTCATCACCAGAAATACAAAAAGCATTGCCAGATATTTTCCCACAACTATCCCGCTTAAGGTAGAAGGAGACGTTATCAGCAGCACCTCCGTGCCGTTCTTCCTGTCTTCGGCTATAATGCGCATTGTAAGTATGGGCACAATAAAAATTAAAATGAAGCTTATGGTTGATAATGTAGGATTAAAGTCAGCCGATTGGCTGCCTATATTCGATAAAAAGAAGAAAATTGAAACTACAAGCACAAAAAGCCCTGTCAATACATATGCTATGGGAGAATAAAAATAAGACTGCACTTCTCTTTTAAATACAGCAAACATATATTATTCAGCCTCCTTTTCCTCAGTAGTGATTTGAAGGAATATATCCTCCAGCGTCATATCCATAGGCTTCAGCTCTATTATAGGATATCCCGCCTTTGCCATCGCAAAAAACAATGGACGTCTTATGTCTAAGCTCTTGTCGGCCTCAATTACATAGCTTGCAAGATCCTTTTCCTTTTCAGAGATGACGTCTACATATTTCACTCCGTATATTTCCTGTATATGGCTCTGCACAGAGTTTGTGGGTCCGGCAATTGTAGCCGAAAGCTTTGAAGCCGAGTCAAAGCCCTTTGAAAGGTTTTCGGGGGTGTCAATAGCAGCTATCTTTCCTTTGTTTATAATAATTACCTTTTCACATACGGCACTTACCTCGGGGAGTATATGCGAGCTGAGTATTATGGTGTGTTCCTTGCCTAAAGCCTTAATAAGCTTTCTTATTTCAATAATCTGCTTGGGGTCAAGTCCTACCGTAGGCTCGTCCAGTATGAGCACATCCGGGCTTCCTACAAGCGACTGCGCCAGACCCACCCTTTGCTTATAGCCCTTTGAAAGGTTCTTTATAAGCCTGTCCTTAACATGAGCTATCTTTGTGAGCTCCATAATATCACTTATCTGGGTTCTCCGCTGCTTCTTGTCCACAAGCTTAAGCTCATACACAAAATTCAAATACTCTAAGACTGTCATGTCCATATAAAGAGGAGGCTGCTCAGGTAAATAGCCTATGCGCTTTTTTACTTCTCTGGGATTTTCCATAATGTCGTAGCCATCCACCTTAACCGTTCCTGCTGTTGAGGATATAAAGCCGGTTATAATGTTCATGGTGGTAGACTTCCCTGCCCCGTTAGGTCCAAGGAAACCGAGAATTTCGCCTTTTTCGACTTTAAAGCTTATGTCGTCGACAGCCTTTATTTGACCGTAGCTTTTGGTCAAATTCTGTATCTCTATCATTCTATTCCCCCCTGCTTTTCTTTTAACCTATTACTCATTTAATTATGATTAATAGATTTTAATAAATTGTGAACAATTTGTAACAATAGCTCATTATATAGAAATTCATGTAAAACCCTACCTTATTATATAGGTTTTTACCATGTATTTCAAGCATGATTAAATTATACTATGTATGAGGCCTTAAGGCCCGTAAAATAAGTATACATTTTATTGTTGCTTCTTTTTTTAAATATATTCTTTCTTTGCAAACAGTGCGATTTTTATAATATCACAGAGACAAAAAAAAATAAACCCTTATACCTCATATTCCGCCCCGGCTGCCTTCATCTGATAGAAGAGAAGAGCCGGAGCCGGAGATGAGGCCTAAGCCTGCTTATTTGCCATTTATGCTGAAAAAGCCCGAGGCTATAGGGGCAAGCAGTGAAAACCCTGCCACCATCAGCCATTCGCCTGCCTCAAGAGGCACCGTATTAAATATTCCCTGCAAAGCGGGTATATAAATTACTCCCAGTATCATAGCCAGAGAAATAACTACCGAAATAACAAGGGGGATATTATTAAAGACAGGTATTTCAAATATCGTCTTTTTCTCAGATTTACACTCAAACACATGTATGAGCTGCGTTATAACAAGCGTCAGAAAAGCTGCTGTTCTGGCGGTATCCACATCAGCCTTAAAATGCATTACGCTTGTAAAAACGGCAAGAGTCGATAAGCCTATCAATATGCCCCTGAATAATATGAGGCTCAACAGTCCATGCGCGAATATATTCTCCTTAGAGCCTCTCGGCGGCCGCATCATAATATCTCTTTCCGGCGGATCAAGCCCCAGTGCGATTGCCGGCAGTCCGTCAGTTACAAGGTTTACCCACAGTATCTGTATAGGCAGAAGGGGAAGGGGAAGGCCCATGAGCATACCTAAAAACATTGTCAGCACCTCTCCAATGTTGCATGCAAGCATATATCTTATAAATTTCCTTATATTGTTATATATAACCCTTCCCTCTTCAATTGCCGCAACTATTGTGGCAAAATTATCATCCATCAGAATTATCGAGGAAGCCTCCTTTGTTACATCGGTTCCCGTCACACCCATTGCCACGCCTATATCGGCCTCCTTGACAGCAGGAGCATCGTTTACTCCGTCACCCGTCATTGCCACAATATGTCCCAGCTTTTTTAAAACCCTTACTATCATAAGCTTGTGCTTTGGAGAAACCCTTGCATATACCGCCGTATCATCCGCCACCCTTGCAAGCATTTCATCATCCATTCTGTCAAGCTCATCTCCTGTAATAACCCTGTCTCCCTCTGAATATATGTCTATCTCCTTTGCAATTGCCGTCGCCGTGACTTTATGATCCCCAGTTATCATTACAGGCTTTATTCCTGCCATCCTGCACTTTCGTACTGCCTCCACCGCTTCCCTTCTAGGGGGATCTATCATACCTATGAGTCCCACAAATATCAAGTCCTGCTCAAGCTGTCTTTTTTCACAGCTCTTAGAGTCAAGCTGTCTGTATGCCACTCCTAATACTCTTAGGGCTTCTCCCGCCATATTGTCGTTTATTTTCATTATGCTTTTCTTAATTACCCTGTTAAGTTCTATTATTCCGTTGGCTGTATGTATTTTATTGCACTTTTCAATTATTACGTCGGGCGCTCCCTTTGTGAATGCAAAAACCTCTCTCACGCCTCTTGTGCATACAACCGTCATACATTTGCGCTCGGAGTCAAAGGGCAGCTCGTCAATTCTAGTGTACAACCTGTCAAGTACCTCGGGGCTTAAGCCCGCTTTTCCCGCGGCAATGGCGATAGCTGTCTCTGTGGGATCACCGCTGCCCTCCCATCTCTGATGCTTTGTAAGCACAGACTTTATTTTTCCCAATGCGCCTTTATCCTGATCGCTTGCCGGACTTATTTTTGCATTATTGCATATTCCTCCTATCTCAAGCGCAAGCTTTGCGGGATAAAGCTTTTGGAGCCGTACCTCCTTATTTCCTATGGCAAAGCCCCCTTCAAAGCTGTGACCGTCGCCCGTTACATTGAGGATGCTCTCTCCGGCGTATATCTTACGCACAGTCATCTTATTCTCGGTCAGCGTTCCCGTCTTATCCGAGCATATTACGCTTGCACACCCTAAGGTTTCTACGGCAGGCAGCTTTCTTATCAGCGCATTCCTTTTAAGCATCCTCTGCACTCCCAGAGCAAGCGCAATTGTAACAATAGCGGGAAGCCCTTCAGGCACTGCAGCAACGGCAAGGCTTATCCCTGCCAGAAGCATGGTGAATAATGCCTCTCCCCTTAATATTCCCGCAACCGATACAATAAAGCATATTATAAGGCAGCCGTACACAATATACCTTCCCAGGTGATCCAGCCTTTTTTGAAGCGGGGTCTGTTCATCCTCAATGCCCTGTATCATGTCGGCTATTCTTCCCATCTCGGTGAGCATTCCGGTGGAATGAACTACCGCCCTTGCCCTTCCATTTATCACTATAGTCCCCATGAATACCTTGTTTAATTTTTTATCTGTGCTTCCACCCTCCTTGCCATACTCCTGCAGGCTTTTTTCAACAGGATGAGATTCTCCCGTCAAGAGCGATTCATCCACCTGAAGGTTATTAGCCTCTATAAGAATGGCATCCGCGGGTACCCTGTCACCGGCCTCCAAAACGGTTAAATCTCCCGGAACAAGCTGTTCTGCGGGTATACTGCATAAAATACCGTCTCTTATTACCCTTGCGGCAGGTGCGGCAAGACTTTTTAATGCCTCCATGGTTCTTTCTGTTTTATATTCCTGCACAAAGCCCAAGACAGCGTTTACAGCTATAATAGCTATAATGGTAACCGATTCGGTTATCTCCCCCATAAATGTTGAGATAACTGTGCAGGCAAGCAAAATAATCACCATGAAATCGCTGAATTGATCCAGCAAAATTTTAATGGGCGAAACCTTCTTCTTTTGAACAATTGTGTTAGGCCCATATTTCTCATGTTTTCGGCTTGCCTCTTTTTGGCTTAAGCCGGTATGGCCTTTTTTACTGCCCGTTGTATTTTCTGCTTTTGCTTCAGAAACCCTCAAAGTGCATCTCTCCTTTTTTTCTTCCCATTTCATATTTCTATTCGGATACCCTTAAAATTATAACGTCAAGTGCTTTAACAAATTCCTTGGTGTCTTCATATAATAAAATCATGCCTTGAACAATACATGAAGCCGGGAGATGATTTGGGAAATGATGCTTGCTGTTTTAATACTGGCTGTGTCCCTCAGTTTAGATGCAATGGGGGTTGGAATGGTATACGGCTTGAGAAAGATTTTGATACCTCTTCCCTCTAAGCTTTTTATATGCCTGCTTTCTATTTTGTATTCAGGGTTCGCGCTCATTGTAGGAAAATCAATATCCTGCATACTGCCGCCCGTCGCCTCAAAGCTCACAGGCATATTAATACTTGGAGCCATGGGCATATGGCTAATAATTCAGGCATTATTTAAAAAGGATCGCACTGAGTCCACTATTAGCCGCAGCATAGACACTGAAAAAACACTTCTGAAAATCGGAATTAAATCCCTTGGAATTACCATTCAGATAATTAAAAATCCCGCAGAAGGCGACATAGACAATTCGGGTACTATAGATATGAAGGAGTCCTTTCTCCTTGGGCTTGCACTCTCTGTTGATGCCATAGGTGTGGGCATAGGAAGCGCATTGTCGGGCTTTGATTCCATTCTGATTCCCTGTGCAGTGGGCTTCTCTCAGATGGTGTTTATATATATAGGAACACTGCTGGGCAGGAGGTTCTCTCTAAACAGCGGTATAAACAAAAAAGTGCTGGAGCTGCTTCCCGGCATATTATTAATCCTTCTTGCATTAATGAGGCTGTAATTAACTCACCCCCCGCCCCCTCTCTTTCCAAAAGAGGGGGCGGGGGGTGAGTTAGTTAAAGAATGGGTTATTCCGCTCCCAAAACACTTATATAGTTTACATACGGATCGGAAGTGCCCTGAAGCTCACACTTTTCCTGCTTTAGAACACCTATGTATTCCACAATATCCTTTGTGATGCGCTCTCCCATGCATATGACCGGTATCCCGGGGGGATACGCCATAACCATTTCCCCCGCAATCTCACCTATTGATTCCTCGAGAGGAATCATTTTTTTGGGACTGTAGAAGGCGTCTCTGGGAGATACTATCATTTTGGGATTTTGAGGTATTATTACGGTATTTTTATACTCCACATCCCCAACCTTTGATGAAATGTCGGAAAGAGCATTTATAAGAGCCTGAAGGTCTTCCCTTCTATCACCTATGCTGACTATCGCAAGGATGTTGCACAGATCCGACAGCTCGATCTGAATATTATATTCCTTCCTGAGCTTTGCCTCCATCTGGTATCCCGTGTACCCTAAGCCCCTTACATTAATTCCAAGCTTGGTTTCATCAAAATCATGGCATCCTGGAGTACCCTTAAGCTCTTCTCCGAAGGCGTATAAGCCCTTTATGGAATTAATTTCCCGTCTTGCCCACCTTGCCATCTCCAAGGTGTTCTCCAGCATATCGCTTCCGCTTGTGGCAAGCTGCTTTCTTGCTATATCCAGAGAACACATCAACAAATATGAGGCGCTTGAGGTATAAGTAAGGTTAAGCACCTGCTTTACCTTTTGAGGAGAAATCATGTCGCTCCTCAAAAGAAGCACCGAGCTCTGCGTCATTGAACCGGCCGTTTTGTGCATACTTGCCGCGCTCATGTCGGCCCCAACCTCCATGGCCGTCAACGGAAAGTCATCGTGGAAGGACATGTGCGCCCCATGAGCCTCATCAACAAGCACAGCCATATCATGCCTGTGAGCTATTCTCACTATTGCCTTTAAATCCGATACAGCACCATAATAGGTAGGGTTTATCAAAAACACAGCCTTAGAATGAGGATGCTCCTTTATGATTTTCTTAAAGCTTTCCTCCGTTATGCCCATCGCTATCCCAAGCCTCTCATTAATCTCAGGCTGAATATACACAGGCATTGCGCCGCTCAGTATTATTCCCCCTATTGTAGACTTATGGGCATTCCTTGGAATTATTATCTTATCTCCGGGCTCACAGGCACTCATAATCATTGCCTGAACGCCGGCGGATGTACCGTTCACAAGAAAATATGCATTTTGTGCTCCAAACGCGTTGGCCATAAGCCTTTCAGCCTCCAGAATCACACCTGTGGGGTTATTGGCATAGTCCAAATCCTCCATACCGTTTGCGTCCATCTGAAGCACACGTTCCCCCACATAGTCACTTAGCTCCCTTATTCCTCTCCCCTGCTTGTGTCCGGGGACATGAAACTGGATCACCTTATCGTCTACGTACTTTTTTACGGCATCAAACAGCGGTGTCCTCTTTTGATCTAATCTTGTCAACTCCGAGTCCTCCCCTCCAAAGGCCAATTCATAAAATACAGTTATTAATATATTATCTGCAGCCCGCCTTATAAAAATAAGTTTCATAAGCCTAATAAACAATATATGTTAAGCGGTTTAAAACTGCTATAAAAATAGCAAACAAAAGAATTATAGAGAAAAGCGGAGCAAAAGTCAAATGTTTTTGGCGGAGGAGCGGATCTTTGCAATAAAAACCCGCCTAGCGTCAGTACACTTAGAAGGCGGGTTTTTATTAATCCGAATAAACCATATATTCTATACGTCAGTCAGAGCAATTTTTTCAAGAGACATGTGAGCGGCACTGAAACGCTCAGGCGCTTTAAGCAATGCTCCAGCTTTCCGCTTTTTGCCTTATCGCCACAAACCTGTTGTACAACCCCTCCTTGTTCATAAGCTGCTCATGCGTGCCCTTCTGAACAATTTTGCCTTCGTCAAGCACCACAATCTGATCGGCATTTTCAATCGTTGCAAGACGGTGTGCGATTACAAGCATGGTTTTACCCTTTGCCAGTGCAGAAATGGCTTTCTGGATTTCGTACTCGTTTTCAGGGTCAACGCTTGCCGTCGCCTCATCAAGTATTATAATGGGCGCATCCTTTAAAATGGCACGGGCAAGGGATATTCTCTGCTTCTCTCCGCCCGAAAGGGAGGACCCTCCCTCGCCTATGACAGTTTGGTACCCTTGCGGCAGCTTTGCAATAAAGCTGTGGCAGCATGCCTTTTTGGCTGCGTCTATAACTTCCTCCTCCGTAGCGTCAGGCTTGCCGAAGCGGATATTGTTGATAACGGAATCATTGAATAGATAAACATTTTGAAAGACCATGCTGATGTTGGACAGAAGACTGTCGCATTTCAGTTCTCTGATGTCGGTGCGTCCGATAGAAATTCTGCCCTTGTTCACATCATAAAATCTGGCGAGCAAATTGCATACCGTTGTCTTTCCGCTTCCCGACGGACCCACAATTGCCGTTGTAGTCCCCTGCGGAATTGTAAAGGAAATATTGTCAAGGACTCTTCTTCTGTCATAGCCGAAGCACACATTCTCGAAATGCACATCGAATGCATGAAGCTTTTTGTCCCTGGAGGCTTCATCAATAAAATCAACCCTCTCGATTCGATCCAGCTTCTCATAAGTAGCCTCAATCAATTCAAGAGTATGTGCGGCATTATTAATTTGCTCCACCTGAGCAAAGATTACAAATGAAAATATGCAAAACATAAGGAATAATGACACCGAAATGACGTTATTAACTGCCATAAGCGCAGCGGCAACCGCAATTCCCACAGAGGAAAGCTTTAAGCAAAGCTGATGCAGACAATTTGCCGTAACATAATCAAGCTCGATCTTTACATTGATTTTGCGGTGAGCATTAAACGCGTTTGTTATCCTGTCGGCCGAAACGCCCTCCTGCCCATACGCCTTTACAACCGAAATTCCCCGAATATATTCAAGTACGGAGGCAATAAGGTTATTCTGCGCAGCTTGATGAACCTTTGCATTTCTACAGCTTCGTCTGTTGAGGATATGCAAAAATACCGCCGAGCCAATAATTCCTACTATTGCAATCAGTGCAATCTCCCATCTGAAAAAGGAAATGCATAAAACCATGGTAAATGCACTGATATAACCGCCAACGTAAACATCCGTCATCTTCATGGAATACATTTCAAGCACGCTCAAATCCGTTGTGACGGCGCCAAGAATCTCCCCTGCATTGTTTTTATCAAAGAAGCCAAGTGAAACCCGTTTTAATATATCGCCGACCCGCATTCGCACTTCTGCGGTTTTTTCATATGCTATGCTCTCTTGAAAGGTCGCCCTTAAATAAGCAAACAGGAACCTTCCCAAAACCATGGCAATCATAAACATAACCGCCCGCAAGGCCCAGATGGGGTCCAGTGCTTTTTCACCGTTAAAATCCTTTATCATCAGTTCCAGAATATAGGCAGCCCCCATAATGGGCATCGCAGTGAACATAGAGTGCAGAAATGACCATAGAAAGCCCCAATAAAGGCGGCTTTTCCTGTCACCTGTCCAGTTGATGATTTTCCGGATTGTTTTAAGCATTTTGCATTGCCTCCTTTTGTGATGCCGGTTCACTTGTCGCTGCCCAGCCCTTTGCTCCTATATGGGCGCTCCACATATCGGCGTATAGCCTGCTGCTTTTGAGCAGCTTCTCATGCGTACCGTACCGGGATATTGCACCGTCCTTTACAACAACAATCTTATCGGCATTCCTGATAGTAGAAAGCCTGTGAGCTATTACAACCAGCGTTTTCCCTTTTGCCAGCTCACCTATGGATTTTTGAAGCTGGGCCTCGTTTTCAGGATCGGTAAAGGCCGTCGCTTCGTCAAGGATGACAATAGGCGCATTTTTCAGAATGGCTCTTGCAATGGCTATTCTTTGCCTCTCTCCTCCCGAAAGCTTGCCTCCCGCATCTCCCGCCGCAGTTTGCCAGCCATTTTCAAGCCTCCCGATAAACTCCTCACACTGCGCCGCCCTAGCCGCCTCAAAAACCTCCTCGTCACTTGCGCTTGGCTTACCCAGACGGATATTTTCAAGCAGTGAGCAGTTAAACAGGAAATTATCCTGAGTAACAAAGCTGACCTGTCTGGCAAGCTGTGACAATGGGATCTCACGGATATCCGTGCCCCCAATGGTTATTTGCCCGCTGCTTACATCCCAAAAGCGTGCAATTAATCTGGCTATGGTCGATTTTCCTCCGCCTGACGGCCCCACAATGGCGGTAAAGCTTCCCTTGGGTATGGAAAGGCTTACATTATGCAAAACATTGCCCCCCGCTTCATTATAGGCAAAAGAGACATTATTCAGAGCAATGTCATAATCCGAAACAACGACCTTCTCTTTCCGTTCCGAAAGCTCCGGCAATTCAAGAATTGTGTTAACATCACAGATTGCATACTGAATAGATTTAAAATCATTCACAGCAATTGTAAACCAGCTTGCAGGCGCTATTATGCTCATAGACAGTATTATTGATAAGGCAATCTGAGGAGGAGCAAGCACCCCGCCGGCATACAAAAGCACACTCACAGGCAATATTCCAAGCAGCGTTGTGGGCAGTATTGAGTTGCCCAGATTCATAAGTCCCCACGTTGAGCGAAACCAGTCCAGCGTAAAGTCCCGAAAGTCGCGCACAGCATGGGCAAACTTCTCATAAGAACCTGAAGAGCGGTTAAACGCCTTAATTACCTGTATGCCCTCCACATATTCCACAATCGAGCTGTTCACATGCTTTTCAGCCGCCATAAACCTTGCATACTGCGAGCTGTAGTTTCGCATCATAACAGCATAAACAAGCACCCCGAAGGGCACGCTTGCAAGTGACGCCAAGGCAATTCGCCAGTCGATAAAAAACATATAGACAAAAACCGAAAGCGGAAGAAAGATATTTGATATTCCCTCAGGTATCATGTGCGCGAGTGGAAGCTCTATGGTTTCCACCCTGTCTACAACAATACTTTTCAGGCTTCCCGATGTTCTCGAAAGCACCTCTCCCAGCGGGGCTTTCATTAGCTTGTCACAAAGCGCGAGGCGAATACTCTCAAGAATTTTATACGCAGAAATATGCGAGAAGGACGTTGATATTCCATAAAAGAGCAGCTTTAAAACATAGCCTGACGCACTTATCACACCCCAGAAGAGAATAGCTTCGGTTTTTGCGTTTCCGTTAAAAAACAGAGTTATTAATTGATAGCCTCCCCAAAATGGTACCAATCCCCCTGTGACACTTAAAAGCGCAAAAATAATCGATAATATCATTTTCACCTTGCATTCCCTTGCGAAAAATAGGACAGAGGAAAAGGTTCCCCTTTGCTTGTTTCCCTTTGTATAATCCACAAAACCACCTCCAAAAAAAATAAAGGGAGAATCATCTTCTCCTTTTATTATAAGGGGCTTATCGATTTGTGTCCGCTCTAAGAATGTGCCAGGTAATCCATTCGGACGCCGTATTTTCTGAACTCCGAGGGTGTCATCCCAATCACCGAATGGAAGGCCGAGGCAAACTTTCCGGGGTTTTCATATCCTACGGCCCCGGCTATTTCAGCAACGGTTTTACTGCTTTGCTTTAGCAATACCGCTGCTTTGTTCATTCGGTAGTCCTTTATGAATGCGTAAATAGATGTTCCGTACACGCCCTTAAAGCAAAGCTTCATAGAAGTTAGAGGAAAATTAAAGCGTCTTGACAGCTCTTCCAGTGTATAATGACTTTCAAGATTGTCGGTAATCAGCTCCGCAATCTCCTTGATCTTCCTCACCTGCGATTTATAGAAATAGCGCCGTTCCTCGCATACATTGGGGGTCTCAATGGATTCTAGGAAAAGCAAAAGCTCCAAAACCTTAATTCTGAAATAGCTCATTTTTATATGATCCAAATGTTTGGGCACTTCATACAGCTCTGAAAACACGTGATGAATTCTCTTGCCGGCTCTCATAATAAACGGCCGGTTCTCGGGACAAAATTTTTTCTTAAGCTTATGCAAGTCAACAGAAATGCCTTCCATTACATTTTTCAGGGATTGCTCCGCCTCGTCCATTAAAAAGCCTATTGTAATGCCATGATAGTGTCTCATGGGAAAGGAGAAATCATATTTATGGCAGGTACGGGTGTTAATCTGCATATCCCCTGACTCAAAGTAAATGTATTTATAATTGTCAAGCTCCCATTCAATGCGTCCCTCACGGCAATGATCAATGCACAGCATCTCCTGATTAGGATTAAACTCCGAGACGCAGTGCTGCATATGAAAATCGTTGAAAATAACGTAAACGCCCGCGAAAACATCGTAAGCGGTCATAACCCCTTCTCCGCTTTTGTCGCGGACCTGCATAACGGAGCAATTATCATTGGTGCAGAGCACGTTGACATTTCTGCCCATTTCCTGTTCCTCAAATACCACAATTGAAGCCTCCCTACCTTTGTTTGTTCCTTGCATCAAAAAGTCCGAGTAAAAAGTTAGCTATGTCTAACTATATTGTAACATATGCTTATTGCTTTGAGAATCAAAAATTTAAGCTAATGCATGACTTAAACTTAGGACTGACAAACTCTATATTAAAATTAATTCAACTTTTATATATTTGACCACATTGGAAATTATTGATATTATTGATTTAGAATAGTCTTATTATATGTATGAAATGTATATAATAGGAATCTGGCTGCAAACCCAAGCTAAATCAGATAAATTTTGGGGGTGGGGTATAGTGACAAGAGATCCAATTAGAATTTGGGGAAATTGGGAAGAGGGATATGCGATTGATTTGCATACTATATCAAGTAATTATTTAGGAGACAATGAATATGGACATCCTATCTTTGACACAAAAAGAAGTGAAATAGGTGAATTGTTATACAAATTAAAATATAGGCATAATAAAGAGATAATTGATGATATAATAAAGATGATAAATCCTTTTGTAAGCACATGGACAAAAAAGTTGAATATTAATGTGATAATACCTATTCCACCATCTAACAAAAGCAGAGAATATCAGCCTGTAGATATTATAGCAGAAGCATTAGCAAGTAAATTAAATTTATACTACTGTAATAATTTTTTAATTAAAAATTCAGATGTTCAATCTAAGAATTTAGATGATAAGAATGTAATATCACATTCCATGACAAGGAACAAGCATTTTACTAAGAAGGTAAACGTCCTTTTAATAGATGACTTGTATAAATCAGGAGCATCTATGAATGAAGCAGTTAGAGTCTTAAGCGAAGATAGAAATGTTGCTAATGTTTATGTGTTGGCTTTAACAAAGGCGAGAAGGAGTTAATAATGAATATATTTATTGCAGGGCCAAGAGCTATTAGTAAACTTAATGAATCAGTTATTCGTAAAATCAAGGAGATTATAGAAGATAATTTCAATATTTTAGTTGGCGATGCTAATGGTGTTGATAAAGCAGTTCAGCATTTTTGTAATGAACATAATTATAGAAATGTTAAGGTTTATGCAACAAAAGGAAAAACAAGGAATAATATTGGTAACTGGTATGTGCATAATGTTGATGTTCCGAAGAACTTAAAAGGATTCGACTTTTATGCAGCTAAAGATTATGAGATGGCTAGGGATGCTGATTATGGACTGATGATTTGGAATGGTATAAGTAAAGGAACTTTGAACAATATAATAAATTTATTAGATATGGGTAAAAAAACCATTCTTTATTATAGTCCTGAGGAACAGTTTTATGTTATTAAAACATTAAATGGCTTGAAAGAGTTCATCGGTAGATGTAGTAAAGAAACTCAGGAATTATTTATAGATTTATTGTATAAAGATTCCCAATTAAAGTTAAGTGTTCATTAGGCTTTAGTACAAAACCAGTGACAAAAGCCTATTTTGAGGCAAAAAACAGCGGTTTTCATAAAATGAAAACCGCTGTTTTTCTGGTCGGAGTGGCGGGATTCGAACCCACGGCCTCTTGGTCCCGAACCAAGCGCGCTACCATCTGCGCTACACCCCGTAATTAGAACACATTATATTCTATCAGCAAATGCTCTTAGAAGCAAGAAATTTTTTTAAAGTTGTGTTTTTTAATAATGTAAATTTAACGGATCCTGTATTTTATTCTGAATCAGCATCAGCGGACTTGGTATTTTTACACCTAAGCCTATCAGTAAGCTGAATATAAATGCAAATAACAAAAAACAGCAGAATGCCACAAGCTCGCGCCATAATTTTTTTCTTACCAGGCTGGGAATTTGAAAAAGTGCAATAGCTGCATAACTCAGGAATAACAATATAATCATTATTTGCATTCACCACCTTGTTTTTTGGGTAGCCCGCGTATTTTGGCAATAAGCAGCGATAAGGGCGGAAGGATCAGTTCAAATGGCGTGACAAGTATGGCATGGTAGCTTCTGGCATGAAGATTGTGTTCTATTACTGAATCAAATAATATAATGGCCAGGCATACCGCAATGCTCCCAACAGGCAGTATTAAAGGCTTATAAGAGCGTAAATTCAGCATCTGGGACATACCTGCTACAGTTGCATAATACAGTACGCAATTTTTTATAAACAGTACAAGAGTCAAGCCGATTGCAAAAAGTATATCCATTTTGGTAAGAACATCTCCTATGTCAATAAGCCGTAAGGCCTGATATGAGTCCGAGAAGTATATTGACGACGTAACGCCAAGTACTGCCGTATTTCGGATAGAAACCGACATCAGCAGCAAGGTGGATATAGTCAAACCAAGTAATGTATATTTTCCTGTATGCTTAAAATTATTCAGGTTAGGCATTACCATTAAAAAAACTATAATTTCACACATCTGTATTGTTAAAATAATATGTATGCTTTGGAAATATGTCTTTAAAGGCATTTCAAAAACAGGCAGGAAGTTGGAAAAATCCATATCCCCCATCCCCAGCAGAGATGAAACAATAATATTTAAAGTTATAATGAAAAATATTACGGCACTGATTCTGCCCATACTTTCCAAGCCATTTTGTACAGCATAGGCGCAAACAAGAGCACAAACTGCCAAAAATAATAAGCTTGGGGTCTCGGGCATAATGAAGCCGGTATAGAAGTCAGCCAGACCTTTGAGGTTTAAGGAAAGCAGTGTCAGTATAAACCAGATATACAATATGGAAATAAGCTTACCCAGATAGCGTCCGTAAATAATATCATTTATTTGTATCAGGTTCTTCCCCGGAAACTTCTTTACCAGCAATATATATGACAATATAAACGGTATGCTCGCCGCATAAGCCGATATGATTACAATCCATGTATCATGCTTTGTAATAGTGTCCGCAAAGGATATAAATGTGATAGAGCCTAAAATAAAGCATAATATTAAAAACATAAGTTCAAAGTCAGATATCTTTCCTTTTTCAATATTCATATTCTAATTTACTCCTCCTCTGAGACCACTTCCGGAACAGCTGGCTTTATAATGAGCCCGGCTTCCTTTACACTGCTTTTTACTTCTATTTCAACCTCAAGGTCAGGGAAAATTTCATCCCAGTTATCCTCCATTAGCTTCCATTCACGGCGATATTTTTTATGAAATTTATCACCAAAGCCAAAAACATCTGTATTCAGCTCCTTTGCTTTTTTTAAGGCTGCTTCTATTTCATCCCGGATGGTATTGTCCTGCTGTTTTCCCAGTGAGGAAAACCCCGAAAGTGTTGCAAGGTTTTTGGGGGTTGTCTGATTTACAAGGTTTGCATCCGCCTTAATCCTGATATGGATAGATGGCTTACCATCCTTGATTTTTGGCGTTACTTCACTTTCTGCTTTTATAATTTCCAATGTGGCTTTTCCGTCAGGAAAGCTCACGTTAATGTTTCCGCTTTTTACTTTTCCGAGAACCCACAGAAGCCCTCGTGTTTCAGCAGGATCCAATGTGCCCGTCAGCTTATCCCCTTTAAAAACAGCCATACCTTCAACATAAAGTACTTCTTTCCTATCATCGTTATGAATTGTTACTATAGGAGCAATAGGAGATGTAGTCTTGCTGATCAAGCGAGCGGTAAAATCCTGAAGATTCACCGCCATTGCATGAGCGGTTAATATTTCCTGCATCTTTGCCAATTTTGCCAAATTCATTGCAGGCAGCTTCTCTATTTCAGGCTTTACATCCAGAACCTCACCGGCGGTGGTGTCGGATACCAGTATCATGGCGGTGGGACGTGTCTCATGAGAGCGCATAAAAAAGTCAAGATATTGTTGAACTCCCTCTGCCGAGATATCCTTCCCAAATATAATCGCCTGAGTATGGGCAATATACAGTCTATTGCTTGTTTTATGCGTGACTTCCCTCACAGCGTCAAAAACCGTCTGTCCTGTGCTCTTGATGTTCCAGAAGGCTGTATCTTCTCCTCCTGCGGTCCCGTTTGAGGGCTTTTTAATTTCAGCGGGTTTCACAATCTGGGCAGTAAGCGAAATATTATCGGGTGTTTCGGCTTTATCAATTCCAATTCCGGCTACGATTGATAAATCTTTTAACTCTCTTGCATTCCAGCAGCCCGACAGAGCCAACACCAGCATAATGCATATTGCTGTCTTAAAAATCAAATGCTCAACTTCTTTTTTCATACCAACCCCACCCTAATTTTGACTGTCATTTTCTTCATTATTCGGAGCAGACGGCGGGTTTGAATTCTGGCGTCTGCTGTTATTCCGGCCTATCATCCTCGGACGGATTGTCATCGTCCAGAGAGGCATCCTTATGAAAGTATCTTTCATATCCCGCGGAGCAAATGGGGCTATAGGTGAGAGATAAGGTGTTCCGAAAGACCTTAAGGATACCATGTGTATAAAAGCCACCAGCAGCCCCATAATAATACCAAATCCACCCATAACTCCCGCAAGTATAAGCAAAAAGTACCGTAATATTGAACCGGAGTCTGTCTGTGCAGGTATCGCAAAGCTTGAAATAGCGGTCAGAGCTACAATGATAACCATGAAATTACCAATAAGGCCCGCGGAAACAGCCGATTCACCGATTACAAGCGCACCCACAATGCTTACCGCAGAGCCTATAGGTCTTGGCAAACGCACTCCGGCTTCCCGCAGAATCTCAAATATTATTATCATAATTGTCGCTTCAACAACTGAAGGAAAAGGCACTCCTTCATTCCCCGCTGTCATGGTAAACAGCAGGAGGGTGGGTATCAGCTCCTGATGGAACGTCGATAAGGCTACATAGGCTGCCGGAGCCAGAATGGTAATAAAATAGGCTAAAAATCTTATAATTCTTATAACGCTTGCAAAAAACGGCCTGGAATAATAGTCCTCAGCACTTTGAAAGCTTTCAATAAAAAGCATCGGCACTGTAAGAACAAATGGTGTTCCTTCTACTAAGATAGCCGCACGCCCTTCAAGTATTTTTGCTGCCACAGTATCAGGTTTCTCGCTGTTACCAACGGTTGAAAATATGGAATAGGGTGCGTCCTCAATAAACGCTTCAATATAACCCGACTCAAGCACTGCATCAATTTGGATATTGCTTAGTCTTTTTTTTATTTCGTGTATAAGCTTTGGATTGACTATATCCTTTATATAGGCTATAGAAACATCAGTTCTCGTTTTTTCTCCGATTGTAAAAGTCTCAAAGCGCAAATCCGGGTTTCTAATTTTACGCCTCAGCAACGTAGTGTTAGTGCGCAAATTTTCGGTGAAGCCCTCACGGGGACCCCGTACAACATTTTCCGTTTCCGGCTTCTCCACGCTGCGTCTTTCCCATTTTTTAGCGTTAATAACCAAAGCCTCTTTTGAACCATCCACTAAAAGAATTGTGCTTCCAGATAAAAGGTAATCTAATAAATCATCCAAAGTTGAGATTTTTTGTACATCACTTACCGAAAGCAGTTCTTCATAAACAATATCGATATTGCATGTATCAGAAGCGTTCTTTTTTGCAAATATGTATGTATCATACATTAAGGGCTTCATAACACTGCTGCTGATGACATCCTTATCCACCATGCCATCAACAAATATCAGCGCCCCTTTTGCTTGCTTATTGCCTCCGAAGCTGAACGTCCGCATAATAATGTCTTCGCCTGTGCCTAAAATATTTCGTAAAGCTTCAAGATTCACCTTAAGATCCGGCGACAAAAGCGTAATATCTCTTTTAGCAGTGATATTATGCTCCTTGATGTTTGTTTTTTTTGCTTTATTATAGCGAATAATTTTTGATAGATAATTGAACATAACTCACCTTCTCTAATGGATTTTTTTACTTATTCGAAGTATTGACTACATTGATATACGATATACAAGCAAAGTAAATACCTGTTGCTTCATGCTGTCACAGTAGTAGTATGTCGTCATTCCCCTTCCGTCGGCTTTGGACGCTAAATTTCCCCGGAAATCATATGTGTATCGTCTGGTGCTTACATCCGGGTCGGTAGCCTTAGCAAGCCTTCCGTTACCGTTATATTTATAGGCTGTGGTATTTCCGTAAGAATATAAAAGAGCCGCAAGGGAAAGCATTGTAAATACCCCCCTTGCGGCTGCTTGAACCATCAAAACCAGTGCTTTTTACTCCCTGCACTTTTCACAGCGCCCAAAAAATTTAACACTATGGTTTTCAACGGTAAAATGCTTTTTTACATATATTTGATCTTCCAACTCCTCCAGCAAATCGTCCTCCATATCGATCACTGCTCCGCAAAAGAATTTTTCAGCACGTTAACCTCAATCACCCATAATAAAATCTATAAAGCCCTTAATAAAATCCATTGGGGCATGGTGCAAATAAATAAAGTTAAACTCTCTCATAATACGCACATGATGTATGGGAATAATTACAAGAGTCTCCGCCTCTACCTCCTTACTTACGGCCTCTTTGGAGATTATAGTGTATCCTAAGTTTGCCTCTACAAGAGATTTTATGGCACCAATGCTTCCAACCTCCATATATGTTTTGACATCTGAAGGCTTGTATCCCATTTCAACCAGCTTATTTTCAAATATTACTCGTGTTCCCGAGCCCTTTTCCCTCAAAATAAGCTTTCCGCTGTGAATTATGTCGTGCATTTCAACTCCGGGTCTTTTTACAAAGCTGCTTAGCGGTGCGGCAACAAGCACAAGCTCGTCGTCCTTCAGCTTGATATGATTAAACCTGCTCTTGTCAAACGGCCCTTCGACAATCCCTAAATCAATTTCTCCACTTATTAATTTGTTGACAATGTCCTCGGAATTGTTAACCTGCATAATAATGTCTATATTATTGTAAAGCCTTTTGTGCTTCCCCAACAAATGCGGAAGCACAAATTCCCCAATAGTAAGTGTGGCTCCTATATTATAGCGTTTTATCATAGAACCCTTATTTTTTAGCCTTCTCTCCAGCAGCATTGCATTGGCATTGGAATTCTTTGCGTATTGCAGCAAAAGCTCTCCCTCCTCCGTCAATGAAAGCTGCTTTCCCTTTTTTCTTATAAGCTTTACCCGATAAAATTCCTCTATCTGCTTTATGTGCTGTGTAACGGCAGGCTGTGTAAGATTCAGCATTTCTGCCGCCCTTGTGAAGCTCCCCAGCCTTGCCACATTTATAAATGTAATAAGCTTTGAATCTATCATGTTGTCCCTCTTATATCTATAAATTTTTCTTATGCTTTAATAATAAATCATAATTTGATTTTATGGTATGTGCATATTAAAATAATTATGTTATTTTTATAATTTCTTCTGGGGGCGTTTATATGATATGGCTTAAAACAAACATTCCGGGTATTTTTATATGCTTTGCGGCAGCACTGGCATCAGCCTGGCTGGGAAAAGAGTTGCCTCTGATAGGAGGGCCTGTATTCGGCATTATCATAGGCATTATAATAAACAATACCCTTAGAATGCCTGCATGGTTCCCGCAAGGGATTAAATTTACTTCAAAGAGAATCCTTCAATTGGCAATTATTTTTCTGGGTGCTGGACTCAGCCTGTTTCAGGTGTGGGAAACCGGGCTTGAATCCCTTCCCGTAATGCTGTTTACTCTGCTTTTGGCCTTTGTTTCAGCATTCATCTGCGGAAAAATCATGAAGGTGCCGTACAAGCTTACATGGCTTATAGGAACAGGTACTGCTATATGCGGCGGCTCAGCCATTGCTGCTGTTTCCCCCATAATTGAAGCGGAAGAGTCAGATATCGCGTATTCAATATCAGTAATTTTTTTGTTTAATATCATTGCAGTGCTTGTATTTCCACCATTGGGACATCTTCTGGGCTTTTCCGAGAAGGCGTTCGGCTTATGGGCGGGAACCGCCATAAATGATACCTCATCGGTAGTAGCGGCAGGCTACGCCTTCAGCACAGCCGCAGGAGATTACGCAACCATTGTAAAGCTTGCAAGAACAACAATGATAATACCCATATCCCTGATTTTCGCCACTGTCATGTCCGTCAAAAGAAAAAAGCATACGTCAGAGGGCGGCAGCGTCAATTACAGTCTGACAAAAATCTTTCCGTGGTTTATTCTCGGTTTTCTCGCGGCATCACTTATGAATACGCTGAATATAATAAGTGCAAATACCGCATCATATTTATCTGAGCTGGGCAAATTTCTTATTGTAATGGCATTGACGGCTGTCGGGCTGAGCGCAGATATTAAAAAAATGCTTAAAAGCGGCGTTAAGCCTTTGCTCTTAGGTCTGATTACATGGCTTACGGTGGCATTTGCAAGTATAGCTATACAATTTATTACAGGAAAAATATAATATGTGAGGGGAGCCCCCGCTTCCTGAGCACCCGCTATACAGCCTGTATCGCACCCATAGGACAATACCTCACGCACTTTTTGCACTTTATGCATTTGTCTTCATCTATAGTGGGAGCAGCAAAGCCCTTTTGAATAATGGCTCCCGCCGGGCATACCCTTATGGATGGACATACATGATTTTCGGGGCATCTTTTTTTCTCTACAATTATCTGCATAAAAAATCCTCCTTATTATTTATAGGTTTTAATCAATATTCAAAGCCCTCTTAGGGCACGCCTCCACGCATACTCCGCATTTTAAGCAGTCGGCATTCGTAACCCTTTCTTTTTCCTTATAGCAAAGCACATCAATACCCACGGGACACTTTTTATTGCACATTTTGCAGCCCACACATTTTCCCTTGTTAAACGATACATGCCTTATTGCTGATTTCACCCTCTCCGTCCGGGCTGCATAATGAGCCATGGTACCCATAGGGCAAATCATGCACCACGCTCTATGGTTATATGCCACACCAAGCACAACGGCAAGAGCTGTGGTTATTATTATCATTCGTATAAAAACCTGACTTACGGCCAAAGCATTTCCCCATGCAACAGCAAGCTGTATTGCAAATGCACTCATAAGCACCACCAGAAATAAATTCCTGAACCATGCTGTCTTTAAAAAATTCGGCATACGGTTTTTCAGGCTCAACCGGGATAATATAACATCATTGAAGCTCCCTCTGGGGCAAAAATTTCCACACCACATTCTTCCCTTAAAAAATGCCAATGCTACAGGCGCCAGCATACATATCAGTGCGGCAATACCTATAAAGGGATATATCAAGCCTATTATGCAGTATGCCAAAAGCAACAGCCACGCCCATTGGTGAATAAATTTCTTAAACCCTTTCATTACAAACAATCCCCCAAACCATATATTTACATATTCTTATTAATATATAAACATTATATGCGGCATACTTATATTTGTCAATCTTAATATTCAAATATTACGATATATTTTAAAAAAATAAATGGTGCCTATTCTTATTTAATATAAGAATGGCACCGTTTATATCAGCTGCGCTGTATCCTCATTACTCTCATTGCATTTAAAATGGCTATAACCGCCACCCCCACATCTCCGAACACAGCCTCCCACATTGTAGCTATGCCCATGGCTCCTAAGACAAGTATAATTCCTTTGACTCCCAGTGCAAAAATAATGTTTTGCCATACAATACTGCGCGTATGCCGGGCAATTTTTATGGCTGACGCGATCTTGGACGGCTCATCCGTCATAAGCACTATATCCGCGGCCTCAATAGCCGCATCGGAGCCCAATCCTCCCATAGCGATTCCTATGTCGGCACGAGCCAGCACAGGAGCGTCATTAATTCCATCTCCGACAAAAGCAAGCTTTTTACCGGGCTGCTTCCTGCCCTCAATCAATTCAAGCTTCTCAACCTTTTGGTGCGGAAGGAGCTCGGAATATACCTCATCTAAGCCTATTTCCTTTCCGACTCGTTCCCCGACAGCCTTACTGTCACCTGTAAGCATGATCAAGTTTTTTACTCCTGAGCTTCTTAGCTGTGAGACAGCCTTGCTGCTGTCCGGCTTTATTTCATCAGATATTATTATAACCCCCGAATAACTGCCATTTACCGCTACATGCACCGCGGTGCCTATGTCGTCAAATTCACGGCATATAATGCCATTGTCCCTCATAAGACGAGCATTTCCTGCAAGAACTGACTTATCCCTTACCTTTACCTTTATGCCACGCCCTGAAATTTCTTGATATTCCGAAACAAGACTCTTATCTATTTCCTTTTCATATGCCTTCTGAATTGAAAGGGCAATAGGATGATTGGAATAGCTTTCGGCATATGCGGCGTATTCAACAAGCCTCTTTTCGTCCATTCCTTCCGACGGGATAACCTGTGTGACCTTGAAAATACCCTTTGTAAGGGTTCCCGTCTTGTCAAATACAACAGTATCTACATTATTCAGCGCTTCCAAATAGCTGCTTCCCTTTATAAGTATTCCATTTCTTGAGGCTCCCCCTATGCCTCCGAAAAAGCTTAAGGGTATAGATACTACAAGCGCACACGGACAGGATACCACCAGAAAAACAAGCGCTCTGTTTATCCATTCGGAAAAAACAGCTCCGGGGATAACAAGCGGAGGAATAACTGCCAGAGCAACAGCGGCAAACACAACAAAGGGGGTGTAATACCTGGCAAACTTTGTTATAAAGTTTTCGGTCGGAGCCTTCTTGCTGCTGGCCTTCTGAACCATTTCAAGAATTTTGGAAACAGTGGATTCCCCAAACTCCTTCGACACCTCAACAGTAAGCACTCCACTCTTGTTAATTGAACCTGAAAGCACCTCGCTTCCTTCCTCCACATCTCTAGGCGCCGACTCCCCCGTTAAAGCGGAAGTATCCAGAGTAGATTTGCCGTCAATAACCTTTCCGTCGAGAGGTATTTTCTCTCCGGGTTTAATTATGATAATATCTCCTATTCCCACCTCTTCGGGCGAAACCCTTCTTACCTCATTTCCAATCTTTAAGCTGGCAAAATCAGGACGTATGTCCATCAGCGCCATAATAGACTTCCTTGAGCGGTTTACAGCCATGCCTTGAAAAAATTCACCTATCTGGTAAAACAGCATGACAGCAACTCCCTCGGGAAATTCACCTATTGCGAAGGCTCCTATAGTGGCTATGCTCATTAAAAAGTTTTCGTCAAACACCTGACCCCTCGAAATGTTTTTAGCAGCTCTAAAAACAACCTCCCCTCCCACAAGCAGGTAGCTTGTCAGAAACAGCCCTAATTCCAGCGGGAAAGAAAATTCAAACGAAAAGGCTATAATGAAAATTAAAGCTCCCGCGGCAAAGGCGATTCTTTTTATAAGCTCCTTCCTGCCGTCATCAGAGCTCTGCTTTAACGCCTTAGGCGTACCCGATATTTCAATGCCCGGCTCTATACGCGCGGCTGCCTCTACGGCCTGCCGGGCGATAGCAGCTAAATCACGGCTGTTTATAACATCTATGGTGAGCTTCTGAGATACAAAGTCCAAAACAGCCTCCTTAACACCCTCAATCCCGGCAACCTCTCTTTCTATTTTAGCGGCACAGTCAGCACAATCCAGCCCTGAGAAGTACAGCACCTTCCTTCCCGGTACCGCAATTGCCTTTTCCTTTACATTTATATCAGGCTCACGGTTTTTTATAATATGTCCCGTTTGCGTCATAATACTGTTTAAGTCAGCATTATCCGCTATTTTCATTGAAAGCGTTTTTGAAATAAAATCTATGGAAGCAGCCTCTACTCCCTCCAATTTATTTACATCCTGCTCAATTTTAGCAGCACAGTTCCCGCAGCAGAGTCCTTCCAGTATCAGTTCCTTTTTTATTACAGCCTCCATATTGCCCCCCCTCCTTTTAAAGCCACTACTTGACAATACTTATTCCCTGCTCTTTCCCCCTAAAGTCGAGGGTGAACAGGCATCTGCATCATGTCCATATATGAACTATTGAATACTTGTTCATATGTTATACTATTATTATATGCACGGCATATAAATATGTCAACTAAAAAGTAATTTAGAATATATTTTTATTAGGAAAGTAATAATATGAAAGCTTCTCTTGTTTATGTGCTATGCAGCATGCTCTAGCTGCTTTTCGTTTGTGACGCGGCCGACTTTGCCGGTTTTTCTGCAAAACCGGCCGCGGTAGAATAATATGTAGCATCTTATCCTTATATTCCGTTTATAGTTACTCCTATATCCACAGGCTTCCCGAAATAAATTGACGAGGTGGAAATAGAATCAACTCCTGTGGCTGCGTATTCCTGAACATTCCCCTCGTTTATTCCCCCCGTTGCTATAAGAGTAATTAGAGGGTTTATTTCCCTGATTTCCTCTACAATGCTTTTAAGTGATGAGGTACTGAGCTTGTCAAATTGAATTCCGCCCACTCCCGCACTCGCAAGCTGTATTGCGTCTTCCCGGCAATCAACCTCAACAACAACCTTCTTTTCACAGGCTCTGTCCTTAATCGCTTGAATTTTATTTAACAGCCCGCTTAGCCCCCCCATAAAATTTACATGCTGCTTAAAAAGCAATACCGTTTCGGAAAGCCCAAGCCGATGTGGAAGCCCTCCGCCCACAACAACAGCTTTTACGGCAAACTCCTTTGTACCCGGGCACATCTTTCTTGTGGCAACTACCTCAACTTTGGGATTAACGGCTTTTGCTCTGTCAACAAGCCTTTTTGTCCTTGTCGCAATAGCCGAGTAATATTCCAGAATATTCATAGACACCTTCCATGCCATATGCAGGCTATGGGCAGGTCCCTTGGCCCTTATAAATGTTTCTCCGGGGACTACGCTCTCTCCCGAGGGAGTCACCTTAAGAGGTACGATACCAAGCCTGCTGAATATTCTTACTACTTCTTCAGTGCCGCAGATCACCGCGCTGTCTCTCGAAACAAAGCTCATTTCACCCTTTTCTCTGCCAATGTCAAGCACAAGCGTGGTCAAGTCAATATACGGAATATCTTCCTTTATAAATCTCTCAATAGTTTCCTCAGCAATGTAAAACATTCTTAAAATCGCCTCCTACTGACAGTATTCTATATTTATTGAAAGCATATGTCAATAAAAGAACATGCTGTTTATTGAGCTTGTCCATTTTTATACTGCCTGCTCCAGAGATACATCAGCCTTTACTATTTCCAGTGCCTCTTCAACCGAAGCTGAATTATGCACAATAGCAGAAATTGCTTTGCAAAACCCGGAGGGATTTATATGCTGAAAGGTGTTTCGTCCGCACGCAACACCCCTTGCTCCCGCTTCCAGCGCCATGCTTATATTTCTTAAAATAGCTTCTGTATTGCTTGCCTTTTCTCCTCCGGCAACAATTACAGGAATAGAGCATCCCTCAACAACGCTTCTGAAGGAATCGACGCTCCCCGTAAAGCTTACCTTTACCAAATCAGCCCCTAATTCGCAGGCAACTCTGGCCGCCAGCCTGATATTTGTTACATTGTCACTTCGTATATTTTTGCCTCTTGCATACATCATTGCCAAAAGAGGCACACCCCAATCAGAGCATTTTTTGCTGATTGCACCAAAATCACTCAGCATTTTGGCTTCATTGTCCGAGCCCAGGTTTACATGTATCGAAACCCCGTCAGCACCAAGCTGAAGCCCCTCTTCAACGGTACACACAAGCGTCTTGAGATTAGTGTCGGGCGAAATCTCAGTAGAAGCGCTTAAGTGCACAAAAAGGCTTGTATTTCTTTCCAAAGAATAGAACGTTTTAGCTACAATTCCTTTATGTAAAATAAGCCCGTCTACCTCGCCTCCGGAAAAATGCTTAACTGTGTCCCGCATATTTTTTAATCCCTCTATAGGGCCTGATGTTACTCCATGATCCAGAGGCACTAACACCACATTCCCGCTTGCCTCGTTAAAAATACGCTTTAAGCGTATGTATTTCCCTATTGAATTATTCATAGCCGTTTTCCCCTTTTTAAAAGCTGATGCTCATGCCGTTTTTGTAAGAATGCGGGATATATTACGGAAAAATATGTTTTCAAGCTCATCGGGCTTGCAGTCAAGGGCATAAATATTCTGGATAGCCGAACATGCATGATACATTGGAAATTCAGTTCCGAAAATAATGCGCTCAGAGCCAAGTGTTTTTAACGCTTCCTTTATAATTAAAAAGCTTGCATCCGATGTCTCAAAATATATGTTTTGATATTTCCTTCCGTATTCTATCGCCTCCGTATCGGCAGGCCCGAAGCCCATATGTCCTAAAATAAACGTAGTTTTAGGAAATTCCTTCACAAGATGCGCAAACTTTTTTGTGGATGCCGCAGGAGAAAAAACCACATGGGAATAAAACGGAACTCCCAGCTCCCCACACAATTCCGCAAGCTGTAAGACCGTTTCGGAGGTCAGAGAAAACTGATGCACAACCGGAGCCAGCTTGAGCCCTGAAAAATTTTTTTCCCTTACAGCCGTTTCAAACTCTCTTATGCCTTCGTCTCCAAGATGAGGATTCACACAAAAAAGTCCGAAAAACCGTCCCGGATATTTTTTCATTGCTTCCTCTATAATATAATTTGGGGGGTAAATACTCTCACTTTTTTCTTCCCCGGAGATATATCTGGTCATTTTCCTTACATCAATCATTCCCCCAGGAACAATGACTCCTTTATCAATACCTGCTTTCTCATATTGTGAAACCAGTGCGTCTCCACTTCCATAATCCAGATCACAAACATGAGCATGGGCATCAATTATCATAGAAAACCCTCCTCATTTATTTTTTGTCTGCTTATTGATAACACGTATAACCTTACCTCCCAAGTATGGTATTGGCTCTACAAATTTAACCCTTGTGGGAATGCCGCAGCCATATTCAACCTTGTTTGCAATTTTCTCTTCAAGCCCTTTTACATCCTTGTACCTGCTGCTGCAGTTTGTCTCTATCAGGAGATGGTCGTCATATACAATAAGCCTATAGTTATTTCCCACTTCCTCATTGCGCATAAGAAACTCTTCCACATAATATGGAGAATATTGCTTACCGTCAATTGAGATCTGATCTATACTTCTTCCCCTAAGATGTATTTTTTTAAATTTTACGCCGCATTCACACGGAACATCCTCAATATACCCCATGTCCTGAGTAGCATATCTTATAAGAGGAGCCCCCTCGCGCAGAAGAGTTGTCACTACAATCTCTCCAATTTCTCCCGGTTCAAGCGTTTTCCCGGTATTTCTGTCCACTATTTCAACATATACATGTCCTTCGGTGATATGATACCCATCCTTTTCCTCACATTCGATTCCCAGCGGCCCACATTCAAGAGATCCGTAATAACTGTAGGCAGGACACCCCCAAAGCTCCTCGATCCTGTTTCTGAAAGCGTTTGAGCAGCCTTCTCCCGTAATCCACATAATCTTAAGCCGGCATTCCTTTTTAATGTCCATTCCCATCCCCTCCGCCGTCTCGGCAAGGTACATTGCATAGGAAGGACTTGTGAACATAACATTTGCCCTAAGCTCTTTCATAGCCATTAAGGTCTTTTTAGGGTCTGAGTAATATCCCCCCTTGCCCACAGATACAACTCCCGCACGCTTGGCATTTTGCAGAATGCGGTGAAAGGATAGTCCCGCGGAGCTCATCTCGTATGGAAGCGCATTTATTACTACATCTGCGGAATCGATCGGCACAAGCTTTCTCATATCAGGCGCCAAATCCCGGATGTACAAATCATCCAGTGTATACATCATGTAAATAGTTTTGCTCTGCGTTGTCCCCGTGGACAAAAAAAACTGAACTATTTTATCAATTTCTACCGAAAGAATAAGGTAGGGTTCATTCTGCAAATCCTCTTTTTGCACAAAATCAAGAAGCTTGAGCTTTTTCAAGTCATTAAAATTCTCTGTATCAATGCCTGCGGCTTGAATTTTCTTGCGGTAAAAGGCATTGTTTTTATAAACATGCTGCAGTAAATCCCTTACCGCGTCTGTAGTGTATTCCTTTATACGCTTAGAATCCCAATACTCAACCAGTCTGTCCTCACTAAAATGCCTTTTAATAATCTCAGGTATATTGCCTGAACCTGCAAAATAAGTATCCTTAATATCCATTGTAACTGCCCCCATATAACTATTTAGCCTTCTGCGAAAAATTCCTGACATCAGGAAATACCGACCATTATTTATGTGATTGTTATGAAGTAACTAGGTTTGTCATAGCTCTCACACTCTATCAGTGAAGATATATTCTGTATGCCCTCCTTCGGAAAAAGTTTTACTTTTAAGGGAATATCAAGCCCAATTCGGCTCTCAATCTCCTTTAAAATACTTTTATCCTCATGCTTGCCGGCTTCAAGATGGATTTCTATTTCCTCCTTTTTACTTATAATTTTATAAAAGTTCCCCGCAAGCTCCTGAGGTAAAGACATTATTTGTTCCTCAATCTCCCTGTGAGTTATGATTTTTCCTTTGTATACAGCCTTGTTTGAACCTCTCCCATGATGACAAAGCATGGGTGACTTATTGCCGCATCCGCAGCCTTCTCTTAGCTCCGCTATGTCACCCACATCATATCTGAGAAGAGGAAAATTCTCTTTAGACAGAGTTGTAATGTGTAAAAGCCCCTTTCGATTGAAGCCAAGTCGTTCCCTTCTCTCAAAGTCCAATACCTCAAAGCAAAAATGCTTTTCGGAACAATGTAAATTCCCCATTTTACATGAAGCTGCAAGGTTGCCCGTTTCCGTTGTTCCATAAAACTCATAGACAGGCACTCCCCACGCCTCTTCTAAACGCCTCTTTCTTGATTCGCTCATCATCTCTCCTGCAGAGCATATAGCCCTAAGCTTTTTAAACTCCCTTTTGATATCAACGCCTGTCTTTTTAGCGATGTCACTCAAAAGAAACGCCTCATAAGGGAGACAGCATAGAATAGATACCTCAAGCTTGCCGAGTAAATTCAATACTCTTGTATAAGGTGCTATTTTAGTAGCCTTGCTTACAGGAACAACACATGCCCCCTTTCTCTTAACCAATTCTGTGAAAATATGAGCCGGTACAGATATTGAATAAGGAAAACGTATAAGCACTATATCATCTTCATGTATTTCCAGACAGGTTTCTTCCAACTGATTTACATAAGCATTGAAGTCATTTTCCGTAAGCCATGTTGACATAGGTTCTCCAACAGTGCCGGAAGATTCATGATACTCGTATAACAGGGCCTTTGAGACAGTTATCATTTCAAGAGCAGACAGCTTGCGCAAATCCGATTTTAAGGTTATAGGCATACAGACGATATCTTCTTTGCTATTTATAGACACAGCAGGAATTCTTCTTTTATAAAACGGAATTGCTTTCATCCTGGAAATAACACTGTTTAAAGATTCAATCCCCGAAATATTATTTTCTCCCATAGTCTTTCTGTCCTTTTACTATTTATTTAGCCAGAGCTTTTTTTAAGATGGGACATATTTTTAGGAAAGATCAGAAAATAACCTCCGATTTTTTTCATTAAAGCCTTACAGGCTTCCCACCTTTTATTTTCAAGGAATACTAAAATTACAGTTTCACCATTCCTTAACATTAAAGCTTACCCTGTGTCTTTTAGCAGTACAACAAGGTAAGCTTTACAATATCTAAACAGTAAAATCCTACGCATACATTTCAATAATTCAATTACATTTTTATAATACATCCCGGCACTCAAATTCCCCTGTTTAATAATAAAGTAAAACTATCCCCGTTTCCAGCCTCCAAACCAAAAAAGTATAGGCGTTTTTTGTCACATCAATTTAATTTTCTATTTATTTGGCTAGTTATTTTGTTATAATTTTACACACTTTATCGAGTTTTGTCAACAGTATTTGGAATTATACACTTTATTTTTATATGTCTGTCAAAACATACAAAGCATGTGACTCATATCAGCCTTCAAGCATTTCTCCAAGCACTGCTTCAAACCTCTCATCATCCGCCTTTGTGCGCTTTTTAGGACCTGTGGTCCGTCCGCCTCCCCTTCGCACCTTTTGTGAAAGATGCCTCTCAAACAAAAGTCTGTCCATATTGCCTGATGAATAAATCATTCCGTTTTGGTTGATTGCCCTGGCACCCTTTCCCAAAACCATTGCCGCAAGTCCGTAGTCCTGTGTCACTATAATATCATGCATATTTGCCATATTAATAAGCGCAATGTCGGCCGAATCCCTCTGCTTATCCACCACTATTACTTCAGAATACCCGTCGTTTATCTCATGGCTTGTGTCAATAAACATAGCAACCTGTACTTTGCGCTTTTTTGCCAGCCTCACTATAATATGCTTTACAGGACATGCATCGGCATCTACCAGTATCCTCATAATTACGGCCCCCCTCGTTAGTTCCTTAAATCCATATTAGCACCGCAGATGCACGGCAGTCAAGGTAACCCCCCCCCCTGCTCCGCCGCCTTAAAAGTATAAGTGTATTTGATCCACATTGTACGGAGGCTTGTATGTCTTGATATTTTGATAATCTGTGCCGGATGCCGACGCAAATTTCGACAAGGAGAACCTTCTTGCATTTCCCGCTTTTTGACGGCTTAATTGCCTAAACCTGCTATGGTAAAAACGCCAGTATATTTTTATGTATTTTTAGCACTAAATAAAATTTTTCTAAATTTTTTACATTTCAATAGAGGATTTTGTTGCTTTATGAAGAATATTACATAAATAAGGAGCTTTTTTTAAGCAAGGAGATGGTATATACAGAGATATGTTTTTTTTAAATTTATATGCTATTGTTCGGAATAAAATTATTTACTGCATAAACGTCTCAGTAAGCTTCATACTTTCTGTTTTTATGAAGCAATATAAACAATTAACTTCTTACAATGCGGGTATTTACATATGCTCTTTATAAGGTAAAAGATTTAAAAGGCATATGGGATGAGAAAGCCCGTAATTTTTATTCTGATTTTACACAATGCGTCTGCGACAAAACCGTTTGTATTTAGTAATATTATCCCATATTACGTTTTATTAAAGCTGCCATAGGGGAAATCCCTTTATGGATGTATAAAAAAAAGAGCCTGTTATCATATCCGCAGATATTGCGCATAATTGCGGCATAAGGAACTTTGTACTTTTGGACTTCATAGTTTATATAATATCAGAGGTTTAGTATTTTATGCCATTAATGTATATAGCTTTATAAATACAGTATATAGAAAAGGGGGATGTAACTATGAAACTTGCAGGAAAAACTATTAATCATCTGGCCAGCAAAATCTTTTCTATCTTCAAAAAAAATGGTACGCAGGCTATTAGCCTGCGTACAAAGCTGCTGTTGTTCATATTTCTCACAACCTTGTTAATCGTAGCCTCTACAGTGTACACATCATTATACTTTTTCTTTCAATATGTGGACAGGGAATCCCAGCTCCAGTCCGCGGGGGGCGTGGACTCGTTCAGCGCACAAATAAAGGAATACAAAAGCAATTCCCTAAGCTACGCAAACCTTTTTGCCTCCAACCCGGTTATAGCCGCCGCGATAGATGAACGCAACGCAGACAAGCTTGTAAACGAGCTGCAGTCCCAGATAAGAAGAACAGGAATAGATTTTGCAATTATAACGGACGAAATGGGAAATGTGCTGCTAAGAAGCTATTCTCCTTCAAAAAAGGGTGATAATATAAAAGAGCAGCATACTGTAAAGATGGCTCTTCAAGGTATTCCCTATTCCACTATTGAGACAGATGATGTCATAAAGCTTTCGGCAATCGGCAGTGCGGCAATTGTAAGCCAGGGGAAGATTATTGGCACAGTATGTACGGGATACAGGCTTGATCAGGATAAGGTTGTGGATAAAATCAAAAAAATGCAGGGAACAGATGCAACTGTGTTCTTAGGGGATACCCGAGTGGCTACCACTATTATAAAGGATGGAAAACGCATAGTCGGTACGCGCCTGGACAGTCAGATATCCAATTTAGTGCTTAAAAAGAGCCAAAAATTTTCCGGCAAAACTCAAATACTGGGTATGGCTTATTTTGCCTCATATTTGCCTCTGCTGAATACCGAGGGAGAAACAATAGGAATAATTTTTGGAGGAAAGCTTATTGAATCGGCATATTCCACAATAAACCAGTCCACAGCTATTATATTGGTTATGGTACTGGCTATAATGATACTATTTATGGTTGTAATCTCAATATTTATCGGTAAAAGCGTAATAAACCCTTTAAGAATCGCCGTAGACTCACTTGAAATGGTGGCCGACGGCAAATTGAACATAGACATTGATGACAAGAACATACGCAAGGACGAGATAGGCAGGCTTTTGAGATCTCTTAAAACTACAATAGCGGATTTGAGGGCTCTTATAGCGGATATAGCAGGCTTGGGGGAAGCAGTTGCAAAGGCCTCCGAGGAAATGACCTGCTCGTCTCACAAGGTGAATAAGGCATGGGCACAGGTTGCGGATGCTATAGCAGAGCTGGCAAAGGGCGCCAGTGAGCAAGCCGTTTCTACCGAAAAAGGAAACGGCAAAATCATAGGCATTGTATCGGGCCTATCTCAAATTTCCGAGGATATGGAATATTCAAGAGATTTGGCCAATGCCGCCAAGGGTACTGTACAAAGAGGAGAAGCTCTGGTAAAATTCCAAGAGGCTAAAATGGAAGATACAGTTAAAATGTCACAAAATGTTAACACGGCTATTTCAGAGCTTTCAGCAAAATCTGCTCAAATAAGCAAAATACTTTACGTTATAAGGAGCATAGCAGAGCAAACAAACCTCCTGTCGCTGAATGCCTCAATTGAGGCAGCAAGAGCCGGAAACAGCGGAAGGGGCTTTGCCGTAGTGGCGGCAGAAATACGGAAGCTGGCAGAGCAGTCGGGGGAATCTGCAAAAAGAATAGGGCAAATTATTGAAAATGTAAATTCAGGAGTAGAAAATTGCGTAACGGAAATGACCAGGGTTGAGAACGTTGTAAATGAGCAATCCAAGGCCTTGAACGAAACAGTTATGGCCTTTTACGATATTTCTCAAACCTTTGAACACATAAACAACAGAATAGAGACGGTGTCTGAAGCATCAAGCACCCTTAGTGAAAATGCAAAGCAGGCGGGTGACTCAATAGGCGAGATCGCTCAGGTATCCTTGCAGTCAGCAGCCGGAACGCAGGAGGTAGCAGCGGCAAGCGAGGAGCAGGCCGTGATAATGAATCAGATAGAGGAATCCGCCAATGAGCTGGTGCAAATAGCTTCAAAGCTTCAATACAGTATATCGAAGTTTAAGATATAGCAAGCCTAAAAAAAGCTGTCCGGCACATTTTGCCGGACAGCTTTTTTACTTTTATATCCTAGTACACAAATACCATTTTGCCTATCCGTGCCTTTACAGGCTTTGACCACAGCCATTTATTTGTGGTACTGTCATCGAAGTAAAATAACGCTCCGTTTGAAGGATCTCTTCCCTGCAATGCTTCTTTAGCAGCATTTATGGAGGACTGAGAAGCAGGCTTGTTAATCCACCCGTTTTCAACAGGAGTAAACTGCCAGTACCCTGCTGCCTTTTGGTATATAACACTTCTTATGGAGTCGGGGAAGTTTTTATCCTTAACTCTGTTAAGAACAACCGCAGCCACCGCTACCTTAGACTCATAAGGCTCTCCGTCTGCCTCAGCCGTCGCAAGTCTGGATAAGAGATCCAGCTCCTCTGAGGTATAAGCCATGACTGCTTCGGTCTTTGCCTCATTGGCCTGCAGGGCAGCCGCACTGCTTGTGCCTGCTGCGGGAACAGCCAGTATTTGTCCCGGATAAATATAGTCATCCCACTTATTATTTGCCTTTCTCAAAGAACTTAAAGGTATTTCATATCTTTTTGAAATAAGATAGAGGCTGTCGCCGCTTTTTACGGTATATGCCTGTCCGGGCACATCCAAAACCTGTCCGGGGCGTATTTCGGTGCTTGAAAGATTATTTGTTTTAATGAGGTCTTGCGTGGTAGAACCGAAAAGGCTTGCTATTGTGTAAAGAGAATCACCCTTTACCACATTGTAATTTGCCGCATGGGCAAATCCTGGAATCAATAAAGACAGCGAAACCGCAATCAATCCAACTCCAGCCTTGCTTTTTGCAAGGGCTGCCGCCCTTTTTAAATTGAACATAAGCTCCTCCTTATTAGCCTCCGAGGTTAGCTGACGGGTTCGGGTAGAGGTACCCTAAGCTATTCATTTTAAATAAGCAGCTATTCACCCCACATTTATCATCCCCCGTACTCTTTAAGCAACAGTCTTTGAAGCCTGTATTAAACGCATTTTCCGCTGCCAAGAGATTCGGCTTTATTTTATGTCAACCATTCTAACATGCTTTCCAGAAATATTCCAGTTGTAATTTCTGGAATGAAGAAATAGGGTAATCCTTCTCGTTATATTCAAGATAGAATTGTTCGGTTAAAAATATGTAATTCATTATTCTTTGAGCCCCCAGTGGCAAAAATAAAACTAGCCCCTTTTATAAAAGGGGCTATCATCTTCTCAGTAAGCCTTTTTTATTTTACCCTGCTCGTAGCTCTACGAGCAAATCATATATTACACTTCTATTATATAATTTTATTTAAAAAAGTAAACTTTTTTTTATACAAGAACTATACTTTATAAATTGCAGGGGATACAATCACATCCCTTACTTACATATTTGCCAACAGTTATTCAAACCTTTATTAATAAAATTATTTGCTAATTTTATCCATTCTATAGCAAATAATTGTAATAATACACGTAATTGTTACTATAATAAATGCCACTCCAACTGCAGGTACCTTAAAAATTACATAGTTAACTCCCGACAGAATAACACAGATAATAGCCATTAATATCGAGAATCTATACGCTTTAATTTTTTTTTCAATAATTGTCATATATAAATCTCTCCACCCTCAAATATTTAAAAAATTTATTTCTAATTTTACCATAAAATGCTTTATTAGCACAACATACTTTTATTAATTTTTCAAGTTTTTTTTAATTACACTAGTTTTGCAGTAAAAGTTTTATTCTTCCCATATTTTGTACGATAAATTCAGGATACATTTTTCCAAAATGCAATCGCCTAACTGCTTGCACCCATTAAAACCTCCGCAAAATGCTCCTTCCCGTCATTAGCCAGCTCAATTGAATTCCCTTGGGACAAAATTCCGTCCAGACTTATTTGCTTTACTCCCCTGCTCACTCCATCGGGATTTTTTATAACTATGTCATATACAGTCTCCATATACCTGTACCTTATGGAATATCCGCTCCAGCCCGGAGGTATGCACGGGTCTATAATAAGTCTGCTTCCGTTTTTCCCAAAGCCCAGTATATATTCCAGTCCAGCCCTGTACATCCACCCCGATGATCCGGTATACCACGTCCATCCCCCCCTTCCCGTATGAGGCGGGACTCCGTATACATCGGCAGGCATAACATAAGGCTCCGCCTTGTATTTTAAATATTCCATATAAGTCCTTGAGTGGTTTATAGGATTTATAAGCTGAAACAGCTCCCAGGCCTTATGTCCCTCACCAAGCTTGGCAAAGGCTATAATTACCCATGCGGCCGCATGGGTATACTGTCCCCCGTTCTCCCTTACTCCCGGAAGATACCCTTTTATATACCCCGGCTCCAGCTCTCCCCCGTCAAAAGGAGGAGTGAGAAGCTTTACAAGGCCGTCCTCTCTCCTGACAAGCTGCCTGTCTACCGAGGCCATAGCCTCTGCCGCCCTTTCCTTGTCGCCCCCTCCCGATATAATCGACCAGGATTGTGATATTGAATCTATCTGGCATTCCCTGTTTTGAGATGACCCTAACGGCACCCCGTTGTCAAAATATGCCCTCCTGTACCAGCTTCCATCCCATGCGTTTTCTTCTATTGCCTTGGCTATTTCTTTTGCCTCTTTTTCATATTTTCCCGCCGCCTGCTCATCTCCCATGCTTCTGCAGAGGGGAGAGAACCTCAAAAGCACTGAATATAAAAACCATCCAAGCCATATGCTTTCACCCTTGCCCTTATTCCCCACCGTATTCATGCCATCATTCCAGTCACCCGAACCCATTAGCGGTATTCCATGCGCTCCCCTTTCCATAGATCTTTCTATGGCGCGTATACAGTGCTCGTAAAGCGTAGAGGTCTCCTCCGACACACCCGGAACTATATATTTTTCATCCTCAAACGGCTTAAGGGGTTCAGCCTCAAGAAAGGGCACAGCTTCATGGAGTATTCCCTCATCCCCCGACATTCTGATATACTCGGCAGTTGCAAAGGGAAGCCATAGAAGATCGTCGGAAATCCTGGTGCGCGTTCCCTTTCCCGTAGGCTCATGCCACCAGTGCTGTACATCCCCCTCCTTGAATTGATGCCTTGCATGAAGCAAAATCTGGCTCCTGCCCAGCTCGGGCCATATATGCATCAGAGACATGGAATCCTGAAGCTGATCCCTAAAGCCATACGCCCCTCCCGACTGGTAGAAGCCCGATCTGGCCCATATCCTGCATGAAATCGTCTGATAAAGCAGCCATCCGTTTATAATATAGTTCATAGACGTATCGGGGGTGTCCACCTTCACCGCACCAAGCTTTTCCTTCCAATAGCTCTTAACCTCCTCAAGAGCCTCCTTGGCATAATTTACATTGCTGTACCGGGCTGTAAGCTCTGCAACATTTTCTTTCTGCTTTACCTGCCCCAGAATAAAAACAAATTCCCTCTCCTCTCCCGCTCTAAGCTCCGCATTTATCTGTATGGCCGCGCAAGGGTCATATCCTTGACCCAAGGCTCCCGAAAGCTGCTTCCGTCTAAGCGCTTCAGGGCTTGCGGCATTGCCGTAGCCAAAGAATTCATTTCTGTCTCCCGTTACAGTCCTTTCTGTTTCCGATGAGTCTATAAATGAAGCCCTCCCGGCAAACTCCTCATTATAGGGATTTTCGATTATTAAAGCCCCCGAAGCATCAGAGGATGTATTTATATGCATTGCTGTAGCTTGATCGCTCACGCCCATTACAGGTCTTATATAATAAGTGAATGCCAAATTTCTGTCTTCCGAAGATAGGTTTTTTACACTTATCAGGCTTATTTTTACAGGCTGCCCCACCGGAACAAATACCGTCATGCTTTGATCTGTTCCGTGGCTTATATGCCGGAAGGAGGAATATCCAAATCCATGAGCAATTATATAGTCCTCGTCTTCTCTGATGGGAAGGGGAGTTATTGTCCACACCTCTCCGGTATAGTTGTCGCGGATGTATATTATTTCTCCCACCGCGTCGCTTACAGGGTCATTAGACCATGGAGTAAGCTTGTTTTCTCTGCTGTTTTCACTCCATGTGTAGCCCCCTCCCGATTCGGACACCAAAAAGCCGAACTCAGGATTGGAAATTATATTCACCCACGGCAAGGGCGTTCTTTGTTCTTTTTCAAGGCGTATTATATATTCGGCCCCATTTAAGGCAAAGCCTCCTAAGCCGTTGAAATATTGAAGCTCCGGCGTATCCGGCCTAAGCCGCTTGTATTTCTTTACGCTATTGTTAAATTCCTTAAGCTCGGGAAGCCTGGTCTGGTTTATGCTTTTCACCTGCTGAGACAAACTCCCTCCGCTGCCCTTAAGTACTATTCTTGCAACTGCATAAAACAGGCCGATATCCTCATCGGGAATGTTATTTCTGTTTAACAGGAATACTCCTCCCGGCTTATTTAAAATATCATGCGCGTGACTTGACGACACCACATCCGATAGGATAGCGCTTAAAGGATGCACATAGCTGGTTTCCTCCTCATTAAGTATTATCATGTCAACCGCCAGGCTTTTCAGCCTCCAATATTCATGGGCCTTTAGTGCCTCGTTTACTATATCTATTTCATCAGTCTTTTTTAAAATTACCAGCAGCACAGGCAAATCTCCCGATATGCCATAAGGCCACAGGGAGGATTGACCCTTGGAATACTCATGCGTATGCAATCCTTTTAAAGGGCTTATAAAAATCATATGGGCTATTAACTCATGGTAGAGCTCTATTTCGGAAGCATCCATATTCAGGTACTTAGTCTCAACCTGGCTTCTTGTAAGTGCCAGCCTGAAGCCCTCCTCCACCCCTTCAGGGGTAGAGTATTTCTCTATCAGCTCAAAAAGCCTGTCACGGGTCTCACTTGCAGATATTGCATATGAAATTCTTGCTGTCTGCCCGGCCTCAACCTTTATAACAGCCCTTAAGCTCATTATGGGGTCAAGCACATCCCCCTCGCTGTTTGAAAGATGCTTGTTATTTTCAATAACATCAGGGCTAAACACATAATTTCCCCTGCCTATAAATTTCATTCTGTCGGTCTCATACTGTAGTTCCCCTATTTTTTCCCCCTCAATAACCAGTGTGTTGGAAAGCCAAATGCTTTTCTCTTTTTCAGATCTCGGCCTCCTGTTGGCTACAAGTGTATTTAGGGACGGCAAAAATTCCGTTCTCACAAAAAGGTTGCTGAAGGAGGGATGGGCAACATCCGCCGCATGGGGGGCAATGACCGCCTCAAGATAGCTGGTTATCTCAAGCATACATGCCTCCTCCCCGTTATTTTTAAGTGAAAGCCTCCGTATTTCTGTGTTGTCTCCCGACGCGACAGTTATTTCCGTCTGTGTTTGAATTTTTCCGTCTCTTCTTGTAAATGTGGCCTTATCCTGAGTAAACACAGCCTCATACTTTTCGGGCAGCTTGTTATAAGGAGCGTAGGCCGCCGACCACTTTTTATTTGTATTTATGTCGCGTATATAAAACATAATTCCATAGCTGTCTAAGGTTCTGTCCTCTCTCCATCTCGTCACCGCAAAGCTTTTATTTCTGCTAAAGCCCGTTCCCCTGTCGGTAAGCATTACGGAATAGCTTCCGTTGGAAAGCATGTGTACCCTGCACAGCTCAGCATCAGGACGGGTATATTTTTTTATAAAAGCCTTTTCCTTATACACTGTATCTCTGAAAGGCTCAATCTTTTCCTTATCATCCTTTGCAAATACAATATCAGTTGGAACCTTTTCCTGCAGAAGAAGCTCGGCAGCCTTTATTTCCGGATCGGAATGAAATCTCCTCTGCATAATATTTTTATTTAGAAAATTGTCAAGAGCCAAAAAGCTCATCCCCTGATGATGCACCATAAAGCTTTTTACAATGCCCTTTTTTGATCCGAAGGGTATTCTTTCAGGGGTATAGTCTATAGCCTCATAATATCCGTAAGCGCCGTCCATCCCCTCATTTTTTAACCTTTTTATGTTTTCCACAGCACATGCAGGAGCAATGGAAAGAGCCAGAAATGTAGAATACGGAGCAACCACTATATCCTGCATAAGCCCCCTCTTTAAGCCAAGCCACGGCACTCCCACAGCCTTGTACTGATAGTCCAGATTTATATCAAGGGAATAAAATGCCGATTCGGATGCACCCCACGGCACCTGCCTCTGCCTTCCATATTTTTTCTGGCATCTAACCGCAAAGGAGTATGTCTCATCCATAAGGGTATTTTTAAAGGTTCTCATTATAAGCGCCGGCATAAGGTACTCAAACATAGTACCTGTCCATGACACCAGACCCTTATAGCGGTCTGCTACGGTAAGCGCCCTCCCCATTCTGAACCAGTGCTTTGCGGGAACCTCTCCCCTTGCTATGGCAACATAGCTCGTTTGTCTTGCCTCGGACGCAAGCAGATCATAAAATGAATTGGTAAGCCTGCCCTCTTCTATATTATATCCTATAGAAAACAACTGCTTTTTCTCGACATACAATGGAGCAAATTTGGTTGCATACGATATTTGCTGTATTTTATCAATAAGCCCTTTATACTTAGAAATAAGCTCCTCGGAGTTTTTCACAGCCTTTTCGATTAGCGTCTTCATTTCCCCAAGCCATGCCGGAATTTCCCCGCTTTCGTCTCCGCTGTCATCCCATTCTTTAAGCAGTACGGAAATGTTGTCTATGGCTTTTCTGCCTGCCTCAGGCATATCCTTTAACGCCACATTGTCCAAAAGCGGATTTATTGCTTCCCTTACCCTTTTATCCTGCCCGGGAATGCTGTCCAGCATTTTCAGCCAAGGCATGTACTCCGACAGCTCCCTTTTAAAGCCCGCTATCATATATTCAAATTTAGTCTTCCATCTGCTTCTGCCCGCTGTCCTTTCCTGAGGCATGGGGATGACGTTGTCTTGCTGAGGCAAGGGCTTAACCGACCTTTCCAATGCCCTGCTCCAAAGAATGAGATCAACCCTTCCTCCCGGAGCTATGTCACCAAACTCCCTCCAATCAAACACATCCCTTCCGCTCTCTGCATTTACAAGCTCGGCGGTATCTCTTATGCCCTTAATAAAAACCGGGTCGGCAAGAGGCATATTTAAATACTGCTGCAAGCCTTGAACCAGCGTTATTAAATAACACACAAGGTTTCCGCTGTCAACGGTGGAAATGTATCTGGGCCTTAAAGGCTCAATAGTGCTTGTATCATACCAGTTGTAAAGATGCCCGTTCCACTTTTCCAGCTTTTCAATTGTAGATACAGTATTTAAGATTGCCCCCATCATTTCATGCGTGCCTATATAGCCTAAATCTCTGGCTGCCAAAGAAGCCAGCATACCCAGCCCTATATTGGTTGGAGAGGTTCTTCTCGCCACTCCGTTGGGCGGGTCCTCCTGATAATTGTCGGGAGGCAAAAAGTGGTTATCGGAATTGACAAATTCCTCAAAATACCTCCATATCTTTCTTGAAATTCTTCTCAGCTCAAGTATGTCCTCCTCTTCAATCCTTACAGGCTCCTCCCTGCTTTCCCTGCTGATGATGTAGGCAAAAAAGGGCCCCGCTCCCCAAAGGACAAGCAGAAGCAATGGCAGCGCCAATGAAGCCGGCTTAAGAAGTATGCTTAAAATCAATATAATTACAGGTATGACGAAAGAGCTTTTCATTTTAAAATAATAGCTTTCCAAAGAGTTTTTCTGCCCTCTTTCCACATCTGCCGCCGTTACCCACTCAAGCATGTTCCTCCGTGTTATAAAAACCCTTATAAGGCTGGTTGCTATGGCATGGATCATTAAACATGCCTGATAAGGCAAAAGCATAAATAAAAGCGCCTCTTGCAAAAGCATGGACCTAAGCCCTGATATAACGGGGACATGCCTTTTAATTCTGTAAAGGCCAAAAGGCTTCGAAGCAAGAGAATCCGCAATATAGATTATGAGAGGAAGCACAATTGCCAAAGCCGCCAGTCCAAGCCAGAACAGCGGGGAGCCGGGAAGCAAGGTCAGCCCCGCGGCAATGACAGCAACAAGTCCCGGAGCCGAAAGGCTCCTTCTGATATTATCCGCTATTTTCCATCTTGATATGACAGACAGAGGATTCCTTATACTGTTTCCGTCCTTATCCCTTACTTTTGCACACAGCCATGGTATAAGCTGCCAGTCTCCCCTTACCCACCTGTGCATTCTGGCGGAATAGGAATTGTACCTTGAAGGGTATGAGTCTATAAGCTCAAGGTCTGATGAAAGCCCAACCCGGACATAGGAGCCCTCCAGAATGTCGTGACTCAAAACAGTGTTTTCAGGTATGGCGGTTTTTAGCACATTTCGGAACACAGCCACATCATAAATTCCTTTACCCGTAAATATGCCTTCCTCAAAAAGGTCCTGATAGACATCGGATACTGCACATGAATATGGGTCTATTCCCTCCTGCCCGGTAAAAATACGCGAAAACACAGATTTGTTGGCACTCTCAACGTCAAAGGAAATCCTTGGCTGTATGAGGCCGTATCCTTCAGTAACTATTCCTCCGTCACGATCCGTTAAAGGTGTGTTTAAAGGATGGGCAATAGTCCCTATAAGCTTTTTCGCTCCATCAATAGGAAGTATTGTATCGGCATCAAGTGTTATTACATACCTTACCTTTAAGGGAAGCGAGCTGCCGGAGGAATATAAATAGCTTCCTCTCCCTTCACCTGCAAGCATGTCGTTAAACTCAACCAGAGCTCCTCTCTTTCTTTCCCATCCCATCCATTTTTCCTGCCTGTCGTTAAACTGCCTTTCCCTATGGAAAAAATAAAAAATATCATGCTCTGCGTTTTTTCTGTATTTGTCGTTGAGCTCTCTTACTCCCTTTATTCCTTCCTCTATTATTTTTGCGTCTCCCGGCATTTCCTTGCTGGGAGCATCCTTAAAGTCTCCTGCCAGCGCAAAATACAGGTTTTCCTCCTTGTTGCAGAGGAAATGCCTCTCTAAATTTTCAAGCAGCTCCCCAACACGCCTTTCATCAGGCAGAAGAGCAGGTATAACCACAACAGCGGCACAGTCCTTTGGAATACCTTCCTTAAACTCAAGTCTTGGGAATACTGAAGGCTTAAAAATCTTGCAAACAGCCCAATTCACTACATTTACTGCAATATCCAGTACAGGTATAAGCACGGCGGCAGCCGTGAGCAAAAGCAAGGCTATGCTTGGGGTATTCATCCTTTGAAGCGCGTATACTATGCAAAGCGCTCCTGCGGCAAGAGCCACTGCCGCAACAGAGGCCATATACCAAAAGGTTCTTCTGCTCTTAACGCCTGCCGTTGTTTCCCCTCCCCCTGAAGACTTATGTCCTATCCTTTCCTTAAGCTTTGCCTCTCCCTTTCCTATAAGGTAATATCCCACATGACAAAACCGATTGCACCGGTTTGATTCAATATAAGCTTTAAAAGAGCCGTCATGCTCCTCTCCTCCCCCATTTTGCGTGCTGCAGCGTGAGCACGCTAAGCGCGCCAGCTCAATTGCCTCATTTGCCACATGCACCTCCGGCACATTGAACCTTTCTGAAAGCTCCTCAACCTTTTTTCGGTACTGCTCCCTTGACGTCAAATCCATCAGAGGGTACGTGCCGTCGGGGTCGCGTGCCAAAGTTTCCTGAACATGGCTTAACGCCTCAAACATTTCAACCCAGTCAAGAGAAGACATGAATTTGAGGCTCATAATGCAGTTCCCTATGGCTACCGTGTTGACAGCCTGAGAGTTATGCTCCTTTTGTGTTATGGAATCCAGGCTTTCACCGTATTTCAGCATATTCTCGTCTATATATCCAAGCACTCTGGCATAATTTCCTCCAGCCTTTCTCAAGCGATATGACAGGTGCTCAATAAATGAGGGACTGGCATTTTTAAATGCCTCGGACTGGCTGCCCATTATTCCCGCAAGTCCCTGCCCATCCTTTTCCTTATCGCCTGCAAGGCTTTCCATAAGCTCGTCGGCCCTTCTCCATTCCACATGGGTATCAATTATTTTTTCACAAATATATCTGATGTTTTCGATAAGGGAAAGTCTTATCATTATCGGTATGGCGTTTAACTCTCTATCCAAAAGTATATTATGTGATTGATAGGCCTTTATATAGTTAAGAATTATCCTTTCATCAAGCTGCCCGTTGGTATGGGAAACCAGCTCCGTAGCTATCGCGTAGACTCTGGCATACCCTCTTAGCTCACCGCATTTTAATACAGGAAGTCCGGCGTAGCTCTGTGCTGAAAAATAATCTCTCCGTATATTCTGAGTCTGCTCCTCTATTATGTAGAAGTTATCAAGAAGCCATTCCGCCGCAGGGGGAATGCTGCATTTTTTACGAACATCCTCATTTAATGTCTTATATGAATTCAAAATAAAAGCATAATTTTCATTCATTCTGATAACAGGCCGCTTTATTATACCGGGCTTTTTAGAGACAATATGCTGGAAAGCTATTTCCTTTGCATGTTCTTCCAGTTCCTCGCATGTAAGTGAAGCATCATGAATTTTTAATAACGCTGTGTCCTTTCTTCTGTAAACCGATATCCAAAATATAAATGCAAACAATGAAATTATAGCCGCTCCTATAAGTATGCCGTGGTAAAGCTGCATTTAATCCAACCCTCTCATGTTTTAAATATAATATTTATGCTGTTTATAACTATTGTGACTTAACATAAGTCCCCAATTAAGGTTCTCTGCATATTATGTAATATGAAATTCGCTGTGCCCTGCCGCATTTTCATACCCGTATTAAGAGTATTTCCTAAAAAGCTTCTGTCATACAGGTAAGTTAAGCTTTTGGGATGCAGCTTTACTAACCACACTTTTTTGGGGGGATAAATATATGTCCGATTTTCAGATAGGTGACGTTGTAACAAGGAAATCCTATGGCTCCGATGTTTATTTTGCAGTAACCGATATAATAAGCACAAGCAGAGCAAAGCCTGTTTTTGTACTGAGAGGACTGCTTCACAGAATTGAAGCGGATTCGGCGGAAGACGACCTTGTAAAGAAAAATTCCAGAAACGCATATTTAAGCGCTCAAAGATATTTTTCCAATGTCAGTCAATTAGTAAACAAAAAGAGTAATCTCAATAACCTTTTATTACTGAGCAGGTTTAATGCCAAGCCCGGAAAAATACTTCACATAGATTCCAGCAGGGATTTTCTGGATATGTGCATGAAGCAATACAAGGAAGCAAGACTGGAGCCTGTGGGAATACTTGCCCCGGAAAGCCAGCAGCCCGGGATTGTAAGAAATCTTCTTGAGCAAAACCGTCCTGATATACTGGTAGTCACAGGCCATGACGGTATAAAGAAGGGAAATGAAAAAAGAGATTCGGTAGAAAGCTACAGAACCTCAAAGTATTTTATACAGTGTGTAAATATAGCCAGAAAATATCAGCCCGATAAGGATCGTCTGAGCATTTTTGCGGGAGCCTGTCAATCATATTATGAAGCCATAATAGATGCGGGTGCAAATTTTGCCAGCTCTCCCGGCAGGATACTGATCAATGCGCTTGATCCTTCGATAATAGCAAAAAAGATAGCCCTCACCGACTCCCGTAAAATCATACTTCCAAAAGATGTAATAAGGCTTACGGTATCGGGAGAGAAGGGAATCGGGGGAGTTAACACTAAAGGACATTTAACCTGGGTATAGCAGGATATGTCCAGGAGATGCCCCGCCTGTGGCAAAAGCATCACAGGCAAGTGGGGCATCCCCCCGATACCCCTTTTATGCCAGATTAGCTCCTGTAAACTGGCTGTTATAGAGATCCGAATAAAAGCCTCCCTTTGAAAGCAAATCCTTATGGCTTCCCTGCTCTATAATTTTTCCGTTATTCATTACAAGAATTACCTCAGCATCGCGTATGGTGGACAGCCTGTGAGCGATAACGAAGCTAGTTCTTCCTTTCATAAGGTTTGCCATGGCCTTCTGTATCAGAAGCTCTGTCCTTGTGTCCACACTGCTTGTCGCTTCATCTAAAATGAGTATTGCGGGGTTTGCCAGTATCGCACGGGCAATAGTCAAAAGCTGCTTTTGTCCCTGTGATATATTAGTTCCCTCTTCATTTAATATTGTATCATATCCATCAGGAAGGGTCCTTATAAAGTGGTCGGCGTGAGCAGCTTTAGCAGCCTGAAAGATTTCCTGCTCCGATGCCCCTTCGCGTCCATATGCAATATTCTCCCTTATAGTCCCATTAAACAGCCATGTATCCTGCAGCACCATTCCGAATATCTTTCTTAAAGCATTGCGTTTTATGTCAACTATATCAATTCCGTCAATTGAAATTCTTCCTCCTCTTATCTCATAAAAACGCATAAGCAGGTTTACAAGAGTAGTTTTCCCTGCCCCTGTGGGCCCTACTATTGCAATAGTCTCTCCTGATCTTACATGAAGATTCATGTTTTCAATAAGGGGCACATCCTCCTTATAGCGGAAGTCCAGATTCTGGATTACCACCTCTCCTTTGGGGAATTCCAGCACTCTGGCATCAGAATTGTCGGGCGCCTCCTCCTGCTCGTCAAGTATTTCAAAAACACGCTCTGCACATGCAACTGTAGACTGAATGATATTTGCTATGTTTGCGGTCTGCACAATAGGCATTGTAAAGGATCTTGAATACTGAATGAATGCAGTAATGTCACCTAGGTTAAGCCTGTTTTTGGTAACCCATATGCCTCCCACTATGCTTATGAGCACATAACCCACATTGCTTACAAAATTCATAAGGGGAAACATGACCCCAGATATAAACTGCGCCTTCCAGCCCGAATCATACAGCTTGTCATTGATCGCGCTGAATTTTTCTATGGATTTCTCCTCATGCCCGAATACCTTTACTACCTTATGCCCGCCATACATCTCCTCAACATGCCCGCTGAGCTCTCCCAGCTCCTTTTGCTGCGCCGCGAAGTGCTTTTGGGATTTCTTTGCCACAAAGGCGGTTGCAAAAATGTAAAGCGGAAGCGTAGCCATAACAATAAGCGTCAGCACAGGGCTTATTGTAAGCATCATCACGATGTACCCCGCAATCTGCACTATTGAAGTGATTAGCTGTGTAAGGCTCTGCTGAAGGGTTTGAGATATTGTGTCAATGTCGTTTGTCATCCGGCTCAGTATTTCTCCGTGGGTCCGGGAATCAAAATATTTCAGAGGCAATTTAGGGAGCTTGTCGTCGACATCCTTTCTCATCCTGTAGACTGTTTTGTGAGCCACCCCCGCCATAACAAACTGCATTATAAAGGTAAACGAGGAGCTTAGAACATAAAAGCCGAGAAGCATGATGAGGATCTGTGCTATAGCATCAAAATCAACCCTTCCTCCCGTTTCTCTTATGCACCTTAAAGCATCCTGTATCTGCTCATCGGACATGCTCATTTTTTGCCCTTCTCCGGAAGGAATGCTCTTTTGAAGATTTATGATTTTTTCTGCCGCATCTGCCTTTTCATCTGCATCTGAAATCTCTCCTATAAGAGGTAAATTCATTACCTCCTTAATTGCCTCAAGAGCTTTGGAATCGTACTGCTCCAAAGGAAAATCCTGTGCCGGGTCACCCTCCGGCTTCTGTGCGCCTTCCCGAAGCTTCTTCTGCACATCCGTCAACTGCTGTACAGCCATTTTGGCTACGACTCCGTCCTTTAGCTTGTTCATTGCATCTCCGCTTATTTTGGGAGCAACTATTGTAAAGGTCATGCCTATTACGGCAAAAATCAAAACCACTGTTAAATTTATTCTCTGGGGCTTCAAATAGCCTATAAGCCTCTTTAGAGTCCTCTTAAAATTCTTTGCCTTCTCGACAGGTCTTCCTATAGCTCCTCCGGGGCCTCCGTGAACCGGCTCTCTCTTTTGTTGTGCCCGGGCAGCTTTCTCGTTATTTTGTCCGCTCATGCCAATTCCTCCTCCGACAACTGCGAAGATACAATTTCGCGGTATACATCGCAGGTGCTCATCAGCTCCCTGTGTGTCCCCATACCCGCAATCCGTCCCTCATCCATTACAATAATCCTGTCTGCATCCATAACGGTTCCCACCCTCTGTGCTACAATAATCACCGTGGCATTATCTATTTCTTTTTTCAATGCCGCACGCAGTCTGGCATCTGTTTTAAAGTCCAACGCAGAGAAGCTGTCGTCAAAAATATATATCTCGGGCCTTCTCACCAGTGCGCGGGCTATTGAGAGCCTCTGCTTCTGTCCGCCGGACACATTGGTTCCCCCCTGTGAAATCATAGTATCAAAGCCGTCACTCATATTTGAAATAAATTCGCTTGCCTGAGCTACCCCGGCAGCATACCTGATCTCCTCTTCATCCGCATCATCCTTGCCATAGCCTATATTCTCCCGGATTGTGCCCGAAAACAAAATTGACTTCTGGGGTACAAACCCTATTTTTGCTCTCAGCTCCTTCTGTGACATCTCTCTTACATCAACGCCGTCAACAAGCACACTCCCCTCGTCAACATCATAAAAGCGCGGTATAAGATTTATAAGAGTCGATTTGCCCGAGCCGGTGCCTCCTATGACAGCGGTGACCTCTCCGGGACTGGCACTGAAGGATATGCCCGAAAGCGCGGGCTGCTCCGCACCCTGATAACTGAAGGTAACATTCTTAAACTCCACAAAGCCTTTCCCCTGTGCCACTTTTTTGACATCCTCAGGGTCAACAATTCCGGGGACAATCTCAATAACCTCGTTAATCCTTTCGGCGGCCGCCTGAGCACGGGGAACCATAATAAACATAATGGAAAGCATAAGCATTGAAAACAATATCTGCATTGCATACTGCATAAAAGCAATAAGCGCCCCTAGGTTCATGTCCCCATTGTCAATACGCATGCTTCCGAACCACAAAATGGCTATAGAGGTAATATTCATAATCAGCATCATGGAAGGCATCATAAATGCCATAATGCGGTTTACCTTAATATAGTTGTCGGTCAGGTCTTTATTTGCGTCCTCAAAGCGCGCCTTTTCATGCTCATCCCTGTTAAATGCCCTTATAACTCTCATACCTGTGAGGTTTTCCCGCAGCACCAGATTAATCTTATCAATTTTAACCTGCATTGATTTAAAGAAGGGCATTCCCCTCTTCGCAAGCAGAAGAATTACCAGCGTAAGCAACGGCACCGCAATAACCAGCACCCAGGTCAGCATTCTATCCTGGGAGAAGGCCATAATAACTCCCCCTATGGCAGTGATGGGAGCGCTTATCATCATTCTCATGATCATAATTGTAACCATCTGAACCTGTATAATGTCATTTGTTGTCCTTGTAACAAGCGTAGCCGTTCCAAACCGGTCGAACTCATGAAGAGAATAGCTTTCTACCCTGTTGAACAGCTTATTCCTTAAAATTGTCCCCAACCCCATCGCGGTCTTTGAAGACAGCAGGCTGGCTATGACTGCACAAGTGGTGCCTGCGGCGGCGACAGCCAGCATAATTCCGCCCACCCTTAAAATATAGCCCGTATCGCCGTTCATAATACCGTTGTTAACTATATCCGACATTAAAGTAGGCAAATACAAATCGGCAAGCGTCTGCAAAAATACAAGCAGCAGCACGCTGGCTATAAATGCGGCATAGGGCTTTAAAAACCTATACAGCTTAATCATAAAACATTCATCTCCTGTCAAAAGCATATGTGTAAAAATAACTTCATTTACTCAGTATTTTCTTTAAGGTTTCCAATCCGTCGATTATTTTTTCAAAATCTTCCTCGCTGCATTCGCTCATTGTGCTTTGTGCGAGCTGATCCAGCTTTTCATGAAAGCCTTTGTTCATTTTCTTAAATCCATCGGTAAGCCTTACATATACAACCCTTTTATCCTCCTTGCTTCTTATTCTTTCAACTGATTCCTGCTTTTCAAGCCTGTCTATAATGCCCGATACGGTGCTGTTGGACAAGCCCAGCTCGTTGCTTAAATCACTTAGCTTCATTTCCTTTTTTCTGCCCAATATACCTACAACCATTCCCTGAGGTGGAGTAATGCCAAAAGCCTCAAATGTTTTAGCCTTTTTATTATGGAAAATACATGCAACCTCTTTAAATAATTGCAGCACCTGTGTGCTCCTGTCCTTGCTCGATGTATCCAACACCTGCACCTCCCCTCATGTAAATACCATGTAAAAATATTTCGTGTGCAAATATTTCGTATGCGAAATATTTAATATCTATTCTAATACCTGTAGCATATTAATGTCAAGAGAATTATAATTAAAAAAGCGGCCACTCTTTTAAGAAGTGACCGCTATTTAAGACTTTTGTTATTTATAATATAAATTCAGTATATCCTTAAACACATACTGTAAAGCTATATTGGGATCGGGCAGGTCGATCCTCATAGCCTGCAGGATGCTTAATGCCGATCCGCATAAAAAAAGAAATGAATATAGAACAAGCTCCCGCCAGTACCTTTTCAACACCAGCTCCCGCACTCCGAAAAAACCTGTAACCGCTAAAATAGCAACCAGTATAAATATCATCCGACTTCCTCCCTTTTTTTATTCATTCCCTTTATTTGAGCTATTATCAAAGAGACGGGGGGAATTATAAACTCAAATAAAAGAGCAAAAGACGGCCATATATGGGCTGCGGCGTAATCAGACTGCGCACTGGAGCCGAATGTCATAATGGAGAGGTTTATCATGACAATCCCCACAGGCACTATAACATAGGTATAGGAATTGAGCTTAAACAGCTCTGCCAAGCCCTTTGTTACGGCATAATAGAAAATGGAGATCTTCACAAACATTGAAATTATAAGCACAATGGCAATAAGTATATCCAATCTCGTTATAATTTGGTATATATTTATGACTCTGGTAGTCTCAAAGGAAGGCGAAACTATAATAGAAATCAATGGGCCCAGAACCGCAACATCTCTGATTGCTATTACCAGTAACTGGATGAAGCTTAAAGACACCCCAAGAAGTATAGACTTCTTCATACCCTTTATATCACCAATGTTCGGAGCCAGCATAAGGAAAACTAAAATTTCGCAAAAGGGTATTGTGGCTATAACATGAGCTCCCTGTATAAATCTTTTTAACGAAGTCTCAAAAAAAGGCTGCAAATTGCTGAAATCCATATCCTTTGCCACCAGAAGAGTTACCACAAGCACAGCCGAAGCAGATATCAGTGAAAAAAGGAAGCAGCATCTGGCTATTACCTCTATTCCCCTTAGCACAGCCCATCCGCAAACAAAATTAACCATGGTCACAACTACCCACAGCGGGGTTTCGGGAAGTACATAACTTAATATAAACCGTCCGGTAAACACCAGATTTTCAACACCAATCATAAAAAAGAATAGAATATAAACCAAGGAAATGAATTTTGCGATAACTCCGGGATACAAAATATCATTAATCTGTATAAGGCTTTTTCCGGAAAATTTTTGTGCCAGCTTTATATAAATGGATATAAAAATCAGACTGACTAAAAAGGCCGCTATAACTGCCGCCCAAATATCACGCCCCGTGATGTCCGACATAAAGCCTATGGTCAGGTGGGCACCCTGTATAAAGCTTATTGACATGAACATCATCTGAGAATTGGAAATCTTGTACTTTTCAGTTTTCATAAGCTATGCACTCCTATTTTCCCTGCTCTATAGTTTTAATTTCTCCCGTCAGAAGAAGCTTGGCATTTACAAGCACCTCTACCTCCAGATCATTAAACACCGTGTCCCAGTTATCCTTTAGCTTTGCCCATTGCTTGGGATAGCTTTTATGTATTTTCTCCCCAAACCCGAAAATATCGGCATTGAGTTCCTTGGCCTTTTTAAGTGCCGCCATTACTTCCCCTTTAATAACCTCAGACTTTTTTCCCTCCAGCTCTTTGACCATTGAGGCAAGGTCTAGCCCATCTCGAAAATTTTCTTCTCCCACATTTCCCTCTTCATTAATAGTTATTTTGACACAAGGCTTTCCGTTTTTTATCTCGGGAGATATTTTACTGCTGGCCCGGACTATTTCAAATGCTACGTACTCTCCCCCTTCAGAAAAATGGCTCTCAATAATGCCGCTCTTCACCCTGCCAAGCACCCACATCAGCCCGCGGGTTTCCTTACTGTCCAGCTCACCCGCCAGCCCGTCCTTTTTAAAAACCGCCGTTCCCTCCATGACCAGTACCTCTTTTCCTCCCTTCTCTGCTATTTTGATAAAAGGAGCTACAGGCGCGGTAGAATCACTCATGATTCTGGTTAAAAAATCCTTTAAATTAACCGAAATACTTTGAGATGTGGCGGCGTAGGCATCTACCATATTTGAAATGCTTAAAGCCGTTATTTTCTCCAGCTCAGGCTTGACATAAAATATATCCTTCGCCTTACCCTTTGACACCAGAACCCATACAGTTAGTCTATTTTCAGGATCTCTGACAAAAATGTCAATCTTTTTTCGTACATTTTCTTCGGCAAAGTCTTCTCCTAATATCAGTACCTGATTATGCGGAAAAAACAATCTCCGGCTGGCCTGATGGGTAAATCCCCTCACCGTTGCAAAAGTGCTCATTCCTTCCCTTTCCAAATTCCAGTATGCGTTACTGTCCGTGCCCGTTGTTCCTTCCTTTTCAGAAGCTTTTATTTCCCCGGGCTTTACAACCTGGGCCGTAATAAGCACCCCCTCACCATCCTCAGGCTTATCCAAGCCGGTTCCCATAACAATGGAGATAGTATTCAGCTCACGGCTGTTCCAACACCCGGACAGAGTCAGTATAAGAAAAAAACAGGCTATTTGTTTTAATATCGTCTTAAAGCTTGATCCCATAGGCTATACCTCGCACAATAAATATGTTGTCCCACATTGTCACTGTTTCTTGGGAGGCTCAGGCTTGGAGTGTGCCGCCTGCCTCCGCCGCTTATCCCTGTCAATAGATGATGGGCGGGTGTCCATTAACCATATAGGCGCTCTTATGGCAGTATCCTTCATGCCGCTTGCATTGTGCGGAGCCAGAGGCGAAAAATATGGAGCTCCAAAGGATCTTAAGGACGCAAGATGCACAATAAGCACCAACAATCCCATCATAATCCCCACTGCTCCCATAAATCCCGCCAGACCAAGGAGTATAATACGCAAAATTGAACCGGTATCCGACTGGAAAGGCACTACAAAGCTTGACACCGCAGTTATTGCCACCACGATTACCATAGGAGCCCCTATAAGCCCTGCCGAAACGGCAGACTCTCCCACAACCAGGGCACCGACAATGCTTATGGCCTGTCCGACAGGCCGTGGAAGCCTTATGCCGGCTTCTTTTAAGATCTCAAAGGTTATCACCATAATACCGGCCTCCAGTACGGATGGAAAAGGTGTTCCCTCTCTTGCAGCCGCCATAGTTAAAAGCAAATTGGTGGGAATGAGTTCCTGATGAAATGTGGTTAAGGCCACATAGGTTGCGGGAGCCAGAATGCTTATTAAAAACGACAGGAATCTTATTATCCTTATAAAGCTTGAAAAATACGGGCGGGAATAGTAATCCTCGGGACTTTGAAAGTCCTCTATAAAAAGCATTGGTACGGTAAGCGCAAATGGTGTGCGGTCAATCATTATAGCGGCACGGCCCTCCAAAATTTTTGCCGCGATAACATCCGGCTTCTCACTGTGGGAAACTGTCGGAAAAATAGAGAAAGGAGCATCCTCTATAAATTGTTCAATATATCCCGATTCGAGGATTGCATCCGTATCTATCGCTTTCAGGCGTCTCCTTACCTCCTCTATAAGCTCAGGGGCTGCCAGATTTTTAATGTATGAAATGCACACCATTGTCCCGGTGCGTCTGCCTATTTTCATTTTTTCCAGAGTAAGGTCGGGATTTTTGATTTTTCTTCTTAGCAGAGAGGTGTTTGTCCTCAGATCCTCAGAGAAGGATTCTCTAGGCCCTCGCACAACAGACTCTGTCTTGGACTCCTCTACGCCGCGGTTCTCTCCTCCTTGGCTTGCAATAATCAAAGCCTCGGCACTCCCGTCTATTAACAGGACAGTATCTCCCGACAGGCAGGAATATACAATTTCATCCATGCTGTTCTCCTGTTTTACGTCTCCCACAGAAAGCATTTCCGATTTCACAACATTTACATTGTCCGCATTCTCCTTTTTGTAAATTAAAGGTGTTCCACTTATTAATGGCTTTATTATGCTTTCATTAATTATCTTATTATCTACCAGGTCCTCTATAAATACAAGAAGCCCCTTAACCCGTCCTTCACCCGCAAAAACGAATTCACGGGTAATAATATCGTTGCTTGAGCCCAAAATATTTTTTAAAGCTTCCAAATTTTGATCAATATCGGTACATAGCCTGTTTTCTTCCACTTCTTTATATTTATATTTCTCATTTGAATTTTTCCCGCAGGTGCTTAAGAAAGCTACTTTTCTGAGGATATATCTAAACATATTCGCTCCTTGGCTTTAGTTTTATCCACTTATTTTAAACCAAAAAAGCAAATATTACACATGAACAGCTTAATTTATATTTTCCCCTGCCCTATAAATATCTCATTTGCTTAAGGCCGCCCGCGCCTCACGATCGGCCTCCGCATTATTTTTTCTTCCAATCCACGAAAAAAGAACATCATTATTCTTATTAAGCACTTTAAGTCCGTTTATGAAGGACCTCATCAAGCTTATCTCCACACCCTTCATTTTTTTCTGTTTTTTCGAAATTTCTATGACAGCCTGACTATCGCCGTATATTTTTATGTGGCATTTCTTGGGCAGCAAATTTTTTAACTGTCTGTCGTTTATATACCCTATTGCCTTGTTTAAAGCCCTTAGCTCGGCTTCATTACTGTTTTTGCATAAAACCCTTTTTGAGGATTTTAGTATAAGCTTGTCTCCCTCATTTTTAATAATGACAGAAATTCCCGATATTTTACTGTTAGGCATAAAGCTCGCATCAAAATTAATTTTTAAAATCATTATTTATCTATCCTTTAAATATATTCGTATATTCAGCAAGTCGCTCTGCTATTTAGTAAATTTAGTAAATAAACAAACCATCAGTCATACATAAATTGAACCTTTGTTTTTATCATTATAACATATTTGTTATAACAAGAGAACGTATGTTAATTTTTTATTTTTGAATACATTTTTTAGTATTCCTTTTATTAAAGGCATTTAGCCATTATTGCCCATTTGCCTTCCCTTTTCGTATAAAAGCACAAATAAAACGGGAGCTTTGAAATTTTATCCAAAGCTCCCGTTTTATTTGTGCTTTTAAATTTTTGTTTTATTCTCTGCTTAAGGCTGCTGCCCCCGCGCCCTTCTTAGAATCCATCACAAGGCTTTTCGCCATAATATTCATCGCTTTAATGTTCAAGGCTGTTAAATGCTCAACCTCTTCTGTTACCTTATCCTGAATTTTTCTGAGCAGAGGTTTTATTATATACCCGTATATCAGCACAAGATCCATTTCTATATATATCCCATCGGGATGATTTTCGGCTCTGAAGCGTGATATTCTGCTAACTCCCTCAATATTGGACGTAACGTACTCAATAATCTGATAAACGGTATAATCCGATATGGTATAATTACCCATATAGCTGAAGGTTGGCCTTACTACAGATTTTTCTCCTATAAGCTGGTAGCTTCCCTTTCCCTTTCTTTTGAAAATCTGAAGAGGATCTAAAAAATATCCTGAGAAATCCTTTTTTATCTCAAATGTCGGCACAGGTATAACATGCTTTCCCTGCTCCTTTCTGGTAGAAAGAGCCTGCTTAATCTCAAAATCGCTTGCCACCTCATGTATATAAATCCTCCCGCTTACAGGAGGGAACCCAAGCCTTCTTGCAATGTTATCAACCATATTGTCGGATGTACCCAGTATAAGTATCTGCTCAGGCTCATAAAGCCTTATAGCCTTTTTTACATCCTCTGCATGTCTGTCCTCATTAAATAACGCACATTTTATAGAGCCTATTTTTGTCTTTTCCCTTTTAGCTGTTTTTCCTGCAATAATACGGCTTCCCCTTATAAGCAAGCCGTCATCTATTATAAATTCAATTCCTCTCTCTCGCGCAACCCATGACGACCTGTGGCTTTTCCCTGTTCCGCTGGGGCCGATAAACCCTATAACCTTCATCTGTATATACCTCTATAAATTTAAGTGTAGTCAGTATTGATATTTTATCATATTTCCATGCTTTATTGCATCTATATATTTAGCGATAAATATTTTACATGGAGGATATAACTTGATGGAAGAAATTTTTTTGACCCGTCAGGAATACATCTGACGAAAAGTGGAAAAAAGAGAGTCTCAGACTCCCTTTTTACCCGGACAATTTTTCTTTTGTAAATTTTTGCTCTTGCGTCTTTTGTAAATTTTTGCTCTTTATCTTTTGTATGTAAACTTCAGCCATACTGCAGCTAAGGTTTTTTCTTATGGAAATTTTTATATAACTTAAAAATTCATACCCCTGTATAACAGCCTATAGCTATATTAGAAAAGGAAAGCTATAATTTTATGTAATATTTTAATTCATCTTATACTCTATATTTTATCACTAGAATTTTCATTGTCAATATATATGTAAAAATTTGTGTATAGGTAATTAGTACTATTTTGCAATTACTTGCTGTTTGGTGTAAATTCTTGTCTGCAAGGGCAAAAAAAAAGGAGCCAGCTATAATTGCAACCAGCCCCTTGCTTTTTATTTCTTATTTTCACTTTTAACCATATTAATCATACAAATTTCACACCCGCCGCATATCCTCACTTTTCCTGAAAATACGTTTTTTATTGTTTCCAGAAGCTCTTTGTTTTTAAATTGATCCGTGCTGTGAATTATTATATTTTTAGGAGCAAGCGTTATTAGTGAGCTCACCAGAAGATCATCGTAATTTATCTCTCCCTCTGATATTTCATTAACAAACTCCTGAATACATTCATTGGTTATTTCTATTTTATTTTGATCAAGTAATATATACCTATTATCATATCCTACAATAACATGAATTACGTCAAATTTAGGATCCTGTATTTCCACAAAATACTTAAGCAGCCTTATAAATTCCCTGTATTCCCTTTCCATAAGAAACTCATCCACTGCCTTATCAACAATTTCTTCCAGATCCTTCATATAATCCTTGAGTCTGAAATTCACAAACCCGTCCAGTATTAAGCTGTCACAGCTTTCAAAATAATCCATAAGCTTCCGTATTATTACATTTCGTCTCCTCATGCGAAAAAGGCTGTTTAAAAAATTTTTGTCGTCATCCCTTATTACATTTAAAGCAATATTTAATATTTGCTTTTTTTCGGTTGTGTTGAAATAACAATAATTACTGTTTATTATCCTTGATACAAGCTTTTCTTCGTACTTTCTTATTATATAGTCAGCCAGTGCGTTAGATAAATATACTATAAAAGTATTATAGTATTGGCCTGATTTTTCGCCTGCAAATCTGTCCTCACTTATGCTACAGATTATGGAAGTCGAACCATCGGAATTAACTTTACTAATAGTATAATCTATATTATCACCTTTTAGCTGCTTTAATTCAGTGTTTATGTGCTTAAATACTTCATCGGCGCATTCGTTAACTCCAACGCACAGAAACCGCATCAACTTCACATCCCTTCAAGTGTAGTATATGTCTACGCAAATTGTTGTATGCAGCAAAGAGCACTTGCAATTTTTGCCATTTATTTTCCATGTTTTATAATAATTTCTTATATTAGAAATTTATAGATTACCCTATAAAAGTCTTAAGAAATTTTTATCTTTTATTTCTGATACATTATATGTATTTTAAATTGTTAAGTTACTTAAAGTACAAAAACAAAATTCATTGAAAATTGTACACTTTAAGGTAAATTACCGCGAGACGGCAAGCGGGATAATAGATCCTATATCTTTAACAGGCCCGTCACAAAGAGAAAATATTTCCATTCCCCTGCTTTTAATAAATTCATTAATTGCAGCGTATGACTTAAGACTTCCGGCATTACCCGAAAAAGCCAGTCTGGTTGTGTCCAAAAGTCCTGTACTCCCACCTATAAAGCCATATTTAAAGCCTGTAAGCACAATATTGTCCTCCTGCTCCACATGCAGCACTTCTATTTCTTTTTTCCCGGTAGCTTTTAAAATTCCCTTATCTCCGGTAATTATACTTTTTTGATCGACAATGCATATAGAGCATTTAGAATAGCCTTGATTTATATGGATAAGATCCACTCCCCTCTTTTCCAGCTCCCGCCTTAAAACGGGGTCAGTATATCTGGTATTATGAAAGGCATGTCCTCCTACTCTTGCAACATTGTATGCCGAGTCTCCCGGATAATCGTGCGTTAAAGCGGTTTCTCCTTTTATAAGAATCAATCCGAAATCTCTAAGCCTGTCCAGAGTAGAGCAGGGAGTTTCGGGAGCATAAACCATGTACCTGCCTCCCAAGTGATGCAGCATTACATCGGGATGATACGAAATTGCGTCATGCACCCCTTGATGCTTCTCTGTCTTAATCAACGCAATGCCCTGCTTAGCCATAGCCTCTTCAATCCTAGCCTCTATTCTCCCGTCAACAATTGCAAGACATGCCTTAGAGCGGGGAAGGCCTGGTATTTCAATAAAATTCACACTAAATTCTCCATTTCTATGCTATATATTTAGCAATAAAGATTTTACATGGAGGATATAACTTGATGGAAGAAATTTTTTTGACCCGTAAGGAATACATCTGACGAAAAGCGCCTGATGACATACCCGTGAGACATTTCCCCGCAAGGCGTCTTTTCGTTGTAGTTAAAAATTTCTGTAAGCAATTATATCCTCCATGTTTGTAAAATCTTTATTGCATCCTATATATATACTATATATATACCCTTTGTTTAAAAGCCTCTCACAAGTATTCATGAATTTATTTGCCTGCCCGCACCGATAGAATAATTTCACACTTTGACCTCTGTGTTCATAATATACTAAAGTGAACAATGAGTATAAAATATATTTTGAGATAACCAACCCTTAGAATAGAACAAACATTTAGTTTTACGGTTCGTTATCCATATATATAATATTTTCAATTATGAAGGAATTTTTAATGCACGATAGATATCGTCAAATATTTCTTAATAATTGACATAAATAAAAATCAGGCCCATAAATATATACCAGAACTAACTGTCTGTTACCGCGGAAATGGACAGTTATTTAAATAAACCGCGCCTGAAATCAGGCGCGGCTAATTTTTTATATTGCTATTAATAAATATAATTTATTTAATAAATTTAATGCTTTACGGTTATATTATAAAAATAGCTTATAGTTGACTGTAATTATCTTCACTTTCGTACGGGAGGTGCTGTTATGACCACAATTAACTGTTCTTCAAATTGCATTCATCAGGTGGACGGAAAATGCACTATGGAAAATACCGCAACCAATCTGGTATCAATATCCTCAGACTGCGTGTATTTTCAGCCAAGGAAAGCAAAGAAAACGCATATTCAAAAATAATCAGGTGTTTTTATATTTGTATCCCTGCAATGATTTCCTTAAATTCATTATAGTTGTCATAAGCCATAGTCACACCCTTCTGGCTGGGCTTAAACGTATCAGAATTGCTGTCATACCAAAAAACCCGTATGTCTACATACTTTTTTTTGTTTTTTTCCACTGTCTTTATATGTATCTCTTCCCGGCTGTTTTTAACAATCTTGCCAACCAATTCCTCGCTATCCCAAAAATCCGCCATAGTCTCCCCTCCACATTTTTTATAAGCTAAAATTCATTATACCATAAATATATATTTATATGCCTAATAAATTTTTGCTGTATGAATTATTTAATTGTAAGCAGGAAATAATAAATTAAAAATAAGGAAAAAGGAGCTGACATAATAATGAATAGGACTCCATTAGACAGACTGGCATTAATTCTTGTTATAATAGGAGCTTTAAACTGGCTGCTTGTCGGATTATTCCAATACGATTTGGTAGCGGCAATTTTCGGAGGAAACACTTCATTTGTAAGCAGAACAATATACACCCTTGTAGGTATTGCAGGTTTATACAGCATTAGCCTCCTATTCAGGCAGAATGTACGCGCGGGAGAAGGATCACATTAATGAAAAACACATTTATTTCCGTTATAAAATTAATTAAAATGCAAATCATAAGGGTACACCAATGGATTTAGGGTCATATATCCGCTGGTGAATAAACTATGTGGAGGCTATAGCGATGGCTTACAACAGTAAAACACAGTTTGAACAAATGAAATATGAAATAGCTTCTGAGGTTGGCGTAAATTTAAAGCAGGGCTATAACGGAGACCTGTCATCTAGGGATGCGGGAAAAATCGGTGGAAACATTGTTAAGAAGGTTTTTCAATCCTACACTGGAAATAATTATAATAAGTAAATGCCCTGAAAAGGAGCAGCCGATAAAAAGGCTGCTCCTTTTTTTAATATTGGAGAATAAAAAAGCGACTGTGAAAATAATAATTAGCAAAGATATTTTTATGGTGATGCAAATGAGCATAAACGTACTGATGCTGGCTGTACTGGCATTGATTATTATACTGGTGTTTCTTCCCGATATTTTTCCCTTCTGTTCGAGCTGCAAGAGAATAAAGCCAAGGACAGCCTTTAAAATTCATAAGCCTCTAAGCCCTATCCCCGGATATTCTTCAAACAAGTCGGTGTGCAAAAAATGCTGTATGAAATACGGCATATACAGCCTTAGCGAATTTAAACGTTTAGAAAGGATTAAAAAAAGTGTAAGCCTGCATGTCAGTCTCGAAAAGGATAAGCCGCCTCTGAAGAACCATATGGATTAACACACGGAAGGTGCTTTAACCTGAATAAAATAATTTAAAAACAGAAACCATATATAATAGGCTCTAAAATCAGACATATGTAAATATACTTTTGGAAAGGATTTTTATGAAAAACTTGCATGGGTCAGTAACTATAGGCTTGCGGGAAAAAGAAACAAATAAGGTAATAGCTATCTATCCCTACACTCCCGATGAGAACGACAGCGACAAGGATATTGAGGACAAGGTAAAATTCTGGTTTTACCAGCAGAGCTGCTCGGCCGAAGAGAAGCTTAAGGAATGCTATGTTGATGTAATTGAGCAAAGTGAACTCGTACATTAAATGTACGCGTACACTAGGTGTACGAGTACACTGAACAAAATTATTAAAGATTATTAAGGGAGGTTTATAAATGATTACGGCAGATGTTGCAATATACCCTCTTAAAACAAACAGCGCCTCGGAAGTAATCACCGACTCTATCGATACCTTGAAGAAAAAAAGGGTTGATTATAGTGTGAGTTCCTTAAGCACCAGACTGACAGGCTCTAAGGAGGAGGTTTTCAGCAGTCTTTCGGATATGTTCTCAAAGGCCGAGGGCAGCGGAGGAGAAATAAGCATGGTAGTTACAATATCAAACTCCGCCCACTAGTAAAAATTTTTTTAAGGACTTCATATAAAATTGAGGTCCTTATTGCATTTTATTATAGTTTAATATAATAATATATAAGTAAAGCCTACAAAATTTATAGAAAGAAAACAAAAATGCATTATATAATAGTTGATTTGGAGCTTAACAGCAAAGCGTATAAGGGAAGGCTTCCGAATGAAATAATTGAGATAGGGGCAGTAAAGCTGAATCAAATGCTGGAGGTAGACGATTCCTTCCAGTCATTTGTAAAGCCCAAATTTCACAAGAAGCTTTTCCCTCTGATTAAAAGAAAAACACATATTTCTCAACAGGAAATAAATGATGCCAGAAGCTTCAGGGAGGTTTTATCGGACTTCCGGCACTGGATGGGAGAAGGCTGTCTTATTTGCACGTGGGGCAATGACGACATTCACCATTTGAAATCAAACTGCCGCTTAAACAACATGAGCGGAAAGTGGCTGAGCAAATCCTTTGACATACAGAAGGAATTCTCAAAGATACACAACTCCCCTCCCGGCCAGAGGTTCAGCCTTATAAACGCCCTTTCGGCGGTGGGCATTAAGCCGTCTGAGGATTTGCACAGGGCATATACCGACGCGAGATATACAGCCGAGCTTTTTATAAAGGTGTTTGACGCCCTTTGTATAAATTGCACCGAGCCCAATGCAGAGGTGCAGGATGGAGGCTCTGTTTCCATCTGAGTTATTTCTTTATGAAATATTGAAAAAATTCATTATTTGGTAGTGCCTATACATAAAAAAATAGTATAATAATAAGTATCAATAGGAGATGGTTTTTTAACCTGCCTCTTATACAGATTGAGAACGGGCTTTCATTGCTTTCTGGCATGTAAGCCCATTAGATTTTTTTGGGGGTAATTTTTATGCTGCATTATACACTTTGCAATAGTTCAAATAGTTTCTGCCATTCAGGTATAGCTTCCAATGCCTTTCGTGGGTTGTCCCCAATCCAAGAGACAATCTTGTCTCGCAGCTCACTTGGATGATTAATCTTAAGCTTCTTCATCCATGGAGTAAGAGATGTAAATAAATCCTTTCCGGAAAACACTTGTAGGATCCAATCAATATCCTCACATCTCTCTAATGAAAAATCAGATACATTCTCATTATATCTCTTTACTATCTCTGAATCATCTAAAACAGATTGAACTCTGGAAAGAAATTCATTAGCGTCATTACGTATTAATTTCAAGCAGTTTTCCTGACTGCAATCATCAACAATTAAAAAATCCTTCTTTTCTTGTGCAATTGACTTTGGTTTGGTTGGCAAATCAAATGGAGGCGGCAGAATTCCCTTTCTCTTTAATTTGCCAATAGTCCATCTAGCTGCCTGATAAAAACGTATGCAAACCGCCGCCTTTTTTATTTCTTTCATCACCTCAGAAACAGGAGCACAGCAAGCGGCACTTACGATATCAGGCTGCAATAAATAATTTTCAATTTCATGTCTGCACCAATGCCATCCAAGAATAATTTCAATTCCGTTATTATTAAACTTGATAGGCTGTGGAATTTTCACATTGACATCAACATCATAATCAAAATCTCTATCCCTAAGATAAAAAATACTATTCTTTTTTAATTCTTTTCGTCTTTCTTTTACTGTTGTATTCAAGCTACCCTTTGTTCCCCCTATCCGGACAGCAAAAGGCAGCACATACTCAGACATCAGAACATTGATTATTTCCGCATCAATTTTACCTTCTACAAGAAGCTCTGCTATAGGCATAAACTTCCTCCTTCCAGTCTAAGAGTCTGTCCTTCCGGAATAATATCTCTTAGATAAGGAGAATGGCTTGTAATGATATATTGGCAATCCGGACCGATTTTTCTTAAGGAGTTGTATAAAAGCTGTTGCTCCGGCGGATGCAAGTGCAGCTCAAGCTCATCAATTAAAACTATTGAACGGGATATATTAAGCCTGACAAATTCATATAGCACACAAAATACAGCCTGTTCCCCGGAAGACATTTCACTTATATCATATCTGCTGTCGTTCCTTTTTATCATGAAATAGAATTCAGGCTCACTTTGGTCAATAGTCGAGGGCATAATTTCCAAGCCATCAAATTTTGATCCGATAAATATCCTTGATAGGTAGCCTTGAAGTTTTTCCAGATAGTCTTCTTCGGGAATTATATTTGTCGAGTATCTTCGCTTATGCTCCCACCCTACCAGATGCTTGCGCAATACCTCAATACCCGCTTGCCAGCTAATTTTCTGCGAATCGACATCATTGCCCTCAATGTTTTGATAATTTCCTCTTCCAAGGTTTCTATACTGGTCAAACCAAAAAACATCTCCTACCCTGTCAAAGTATTTTTTGTCTTGCTTGTCTCTCTGTATTAAGCTTGATTTTGTATAATATCTTCCCAATAACTCAACTAACGCACCTCTGCCTTGTTTTGCCCTGATTCTGCCCGACTCATAAATAATAGTAATGCAACTATCCTTTTTAGGAGCTATAAGGTTATCTTTTTTAAATTGAACGGGTAAGTATTGCTTCCACTTATTATAAATTTCATCAATTGCATTTATTTCATCCTCACTTAAGACAATATCCACTTCTATATATGTCTTACCAAAAGTGCTTACCCTATCTCCAAGAAACCCATACCACTGAAATTCGTAAGGGTTGTTAATTTTTCTTGTCGCTAAAGAAATAACTAGTGCTAAAGCCTGCAAAACCGTAGTTTTTCCAGAACCATTATCCCCAAACAGGCATGTTATAGGCCGTATTTTACCTGATTGCCTATCAACAAAGTCAATTTCCAAATTCCTTATACCTTTAAAATTTTCTATTCTAACAAATTTTATCTGCATAATACTAACTCCCTGTCCTAGATTACTTTACGATATCCATTACTGCTCGGTTTACCTAAAGTCTTATCCTCAGTATAAGCTATTATACAATACTAACAAATTAATTACAATTCATGCCAATCAATAGGGCTATCTAACTCGTTTCTATAGCTTTTGCCCCCGCATTATTACCTGATGCTTATTGAGGCACGGTTATGCATTTATGATATATTACATTTATTCTATTGTCGATATTATCTTTTACTTTTTGTTTTTGAACTTATTTTATATATGTCATAATTCTTGTAAACAGCAAGCCTGCTCATCATCTTCTGCCGTACCCTAGCTTCTATTTATTTTGCTCTGCAGTGTCCCCTACTGTCTCATTTAGTCCCCATTTTCTAATTTTATGCAAGTTTTGTCCCTCAATTCCTTTACTGTCTGTCTAGTAATGTCTTTTTATTTCTCTCTATAATCAACATTTTGACTTTACTCCCAATAAAAATATGATATTTTATTAATTGGAAGCTTTTAGAGAAAGGAGGCTATAGATGGAAAATGATATACTGACAGTCGAAGAAGCTGCCAAGCTGTTGAAGCTCTCAACAAAGGCTATTTACAGGATATCAGGCTGCGAGTCTGGAATTCTCCTCACTGCGGGAGGAGTTTACATACCGCCGCGGAATGATCGACGCTTTCAGAATACGGGATATTATTACGGGATCGTAAAAACAGCTATAAATAATATCCCCGTGCTGCTTAAGAATCAAGCAGCACGGGGATATTCAGCAAGCTTTTCGCAGACAAAATTTATATTTTTGTCCGCCTTTTAAAGCTATGGTATCCATTAAATTCTTTTTATCGTAATGAAAATTATATAAGCAATAGTTACCCTTGAGTCTCTTCGTTATTATACATGGATTATCCCTCCTAAAGCCGTATTTCAAAAATAATCTTTTTCTTAGTAATATCTTATGAAATAAAGAATATACTTGTTAATTTGAGCAAAAGTATATCCAATATTATAATAGCCAACCCGATACTAAAATAAACATAAAAATAATGTCTGCAAAAAATTTGAAATTATATTATTATTTTAGCATATGCTTGTCCAAATATCAATTTTATAATCAATGAAATTTTGTATATCCTTCTACTTCAAATAATTTTTTAATGATACAACATATCCGGCACCAGGCAAAATCCAATTATCAAATGTAATCTCCGCAGAGTGCGAAGTATGTTCTATGACCTTGAAATTATTGCCCAGCTCAGAGCCGGAGTAGAAGAGAGAAGCAAAACCATTTACACATAAATCCCAGCTACAGATATCTCTGCCGTCAATAAAAATCTTATGCTCAAATTTTTTACATGGCAATAATATTTTATAAATTTGCAACGAGTCAGTTATTGGCACTTCATATTCATAGTCTATATCTATAATATGGCTTTTGCCTTCTTGCAATTTTCTCTCTAATGTAATTCTATAATCATAAACAGTATGGTATTTATCCGTTATATCTTCGACCTTTAACAGTCCAGGTATTTCATGCAGCAGATCTACGTTATTAATTTCAAACTTATAAATTTTTAAGTTTTTCTTTTTTTCCTCATCAGTTTTCTTCCCCTCGTTTAAAAATGCCAATTTTAAACGAATTACATTTTCTAATTCATAGTTATTTATAATATTATATTTTAAATTAACCCTTTTTTTAAAAATCCCGTTTTGTGAGTCAGGCGTTATCCAGTAGGTACATTTATGATAATCATAATAAAGTCCTACTAATAGTCTGTTTAAATTTTTTTCTAAAGAATATATGGAATCATTTAATAAATCAGATGTTATCTTTAATCCGCTTTTTTGAATAATTATCCGTTCTTGAAGCTTTTCCAATATGCTGTTTGAATAAGTACTTAAATCAAACCCGGCCGTTAAAATACTTTTCGATAAATTTGTATAGGTCTGGATAACTGTATCCTCAGTATTTTTTTTCATAGAGGTAATCCTTAAGAACAATGATATTAATCCTGTCGAAATAAATGTGCCTGAAAACAGTCTGACTATATCCAGAAATATTTTATATGCTGTAGATATGGATATGTTATTAGCACTGGAAGAATCCAAGTAATTTTGAACAAGTATATAAAATACTGTACCTATAACCACAAGGGCGATCATGAAGGATTTAGTTGAAACAATAGTTTCAATTCTCTTACCCTTAAAAAATTGTTCCAAATCCATATTTTTCCCCTTTACGCAGTGTTTATGTTATTATATCACATAAATTGGTGTAATTACAGTATTATTCATAATAAGGTTTAATTACTATTTAATTACACACTGTAAGCATAAAAAGCACCTTCCTTTATGTTTTTCACACATAATAAGAAGGTGTTAATATATTCAACAGGAATGCCCCAAGCCCTGTAAACACCTTAGACGGCGAACGAAAGGAGATATTTACAGGCTATCAGCTTCTTTTGTCCACTCAGGTTTGCTTTTAAGATACCGGAGTACCTCTTTAAAAAACCTTTTTGCACCTTCAACCTGCTCCTCAGCTTCTTCCCTTGACGCAATATAAAAATCGCTGTAATCACTTTCATTTCTTATAAAACTGGCCTTTTGAATAATCTCAGAAAAAACAATATCAAATTCGCCGGTTTTAATAAAATTTTGCCTAAAAAAGGCGATGACCCCTGAATGCTTCTTAAAGTCGGCTCCTTCTAGCGCAAGTACAGCCCGCATTGAGTGAAATATGGCATAGTACGCCCTGTTTGTCGCGCCTTTGTATCTTTGCATATTCAGCAAATCTATCGCAGTCTCCAAATCTTCCTCAGCAGTGCTAAGCCTATGTTTTGCAAGATAAATGACATTATCATTGAACACTTATCCTGACCCCCTCAAGCTCAACATTCCTGAAAAACGACAAATCTCCTTTGAACCTGTTAAACTCGTCCATATCCTGTAATATAGGCGAAACTAATACATTATATTCCATACCAAGTTCAGAGCTAATTTTGCATATGTCACTCTTATACCTACTTAAATTTATTCGATCCATGTCTACCAGAAACATCAAATCTACATCTGACTCATCCGCAAACTCTCCACGGGCACATGAACCGAAAAGTATTACATCCTTTAATTTGTCTCCAAATAAAAGTTTGGCCTTGCGGGCAAGTATATTAGTTATTTCATTAATATTCGACTGTGTAATCATATACCTCCCCCCATTCATTCTTAATAAGAATATTATAGCCTATTTCCTGATATCCAACAACTGTCAGGAGTATAAAAACAGTATAAAGCCCTACTCCTCGTCCTGCTCCTCATCCCGCTCCCAGTTGTGGTACACATTCTGAACGTCGTCCAAGTCCTCCAGGTTGTCTATCAGCTTGTCCATGAACTCAATCTGCTTGGGCTCGGTGAGCTTCGTCATGGTTTCCGGCACCATCTCTACTCCCGCCTCTATAAACTCATAGCCCTTGCTCTCCAATGCCTCTCTTACTGCAGAGAAATCCTCCGGCAACGTCAGCACCTCAAAATAATCCTCCTCCGCACTGAAGTCCTCCGCTCCGACGTCCAAAGCCTCCATCATCAAGTCATCCTCAACGGTCTTATCGGTCTTCTCAATAAGTATTACTCCCTTTTTATTGAACATATATGATACACAGCCTGTCTGGCCCAAATTTCCACCGAATTTATCGAAATAATGCCTTACATCGCCCGCCGTCCTGTTCCTGTTGTCTGTCATAGCCTCTACTATAACAGCTACTCCCCCGGGCCCGTATCCCTCATAGGATATCTCCTCATAGTTGTCCCCGTCGGTATCCCCGGCGGCCTTTTTTATGCTTCTCGTGATGTTGTCATTTGGCATATTTGCAGCCTTTGCCTTTGATATAACATCCCTAAGCTTAGAATTGGACTCAGGATCTGCGCCTCCCTGCTTTACCACCATGGCTATTTCCCTGCCCAGCTTGGTAAATATCTTGCCCCTCGCAGCATCAGATTTTCCTTTTCTGTGTTTAATGTTTGCCCATTTTGAATGTCCCGACATAACATACCTCCTATACAGCACAAGCTTTCTATCCATCAGCCGATGTCGTGCGCCAGAATCAGCTTCCGTCGCCTTTTAAAACTCTGTCTGCCAGAAATTTATTGTTTTAAAAAACACCGACAATAATTTATGTGCATTATTATTATAATATTAATTTTAAAATTAATAAAGATTTTTATGGGGACTTTTCCCCGCAAGGCACTTTTTCGTTGCTATTAAAAATTTCTGCAGGCATTTGTATCCTCTATGATTGTAAAATCTTTATCGCATCCTATCTATTTTGGCCTTTGACATTTGCATTTCCTATATTTCTGTAGTAAAATAATTACAGCATTTTTAAATTTTAAATTAAATATATGGAGATAAGTATGAACCGGCAATTGAATATTGATGTTCCCATGTACAGAAAAATAGCGCTTGACATGGCAGGCAGGATATGCCGCGGAGAGTTTAAGGAAGGGGACAGAATATACGGCAGATCTACACTGGCAGGAGAGTATAACGTTTCTCCCGAAACAGTGCGAAGGGCAGTTACCCTTCTTGAGGACATGAAGGTTGTAAAGGTTAGTCAGGGAAGTGGCATACGCATAAATTCAAAACAGAATGCCTTTGAGTTTATACAGCGCTTTGAGAATAAGGAATCCATCAGTTCCTTAAGATCGGATATTAAAAGCCTGCTTGCACAGAAGCAAAGCATTGAGCACGAAATTAATTCCATAGTAAGCAAGATTATAGACTACTCGGACAGGCTCAAAAACGCAGACCCTATATCGCCTCTGGAAATTGAAATGGATGACGACTCTCATCTTATAGGAAAGACAGTCACAGACTCTAAATTCTGGCAAAATACAGGCGGTACCATAATAGGAATCCGAAGAAATGGTAAGCTGATCCTGTCACCGGGGCCCTATCTTGGGTTTGAGAAGGGTGATCATATATTGGTAGTGGGCCAGATGGATGTACTGGAAAGAATAAAGAGCTTTATGAAGGAGTAAAAGCGGGTCTCGCCCCATGGGCAATACCCGCTTTTTTATACAGTCTATGACTTGTTATTTATAGCTTACTTTGAAAGCAATCCTTTTTCAGTCAGAAAATCTCTTGCCACATCCCGGATAGCCTTCTTTTCTGATTCCACCTTATAGTTCATCATCTGCATTTCCTCGTCGCTTATCTTTCCCGCCAATGAATTAAGCACCTCTTCCAGCTCAGGATACTTTTCCAGAGTATCATTTCTCACAATAGGAGCGGCATAATAAGGGGGAAAGAAATTCTTGTCATCCTCCAATATCGTGAGCTTGTAAGTAATAAGCTGCCCATCGGTAGCGAATGCATCGGTGACATCCATTTTCCCCTGAGAAATAGCCTGATACTTTAAAGCCACGTCCATTTTTGCAGGAGCACTCTTAAAATTTAAGCCATACGTCTCTATCATTCCCTCATATCCGTCCTGCCTGTCAAAAAACTCATGCTCTCCCCCAAACGTCAAATCCTTTGCCAGAGGTACAAGCTCACTTACCTTTGTAATATTATTCTCCTTTGCATAGTCCTCTTTTACAGCCACAGCATAGGTGTTATTAAATCCTAGAGGCTTCAGCCATTTTATTTTAAACTGCTTGTTAAATTCCTCCTGTACTATATCATACACCCTGTCGGCATCGTTAATTACATCCATTTTAAGATGAGCCGTAAGCCCTGTGCCTGTATATTCGGGGTAAATATCAAGGTCTCCTTTTTTTATGGCCTCAAAGCAAACCATTGTGCCTCCAAGGTTCTCTTTATATTCCACCTTTAAGTCTGTCTTATCCTGTATAACCTGCGCAAATATTTCTCCGAGAACCATATTTTCCGTGAAATTTTTTGAGCCTATAACTATTTTCTTCTCCTGAGATCCTCCGCATCCTGCAAGCAGTGCCAGTGATATTGCCAAAATTAATGAAACAGATATGATTTTTAGTATTTTCCTCATTTACATAACCTCCGTAATTTTTTTTATATTCTCCTTGCTCTGGATTTAACCATTCTTTTTTCTCCCTGCTCAAGGAGCACATCAAAGCCTATTGCAAGTATAGACAAAGGTATTGCCCCCCAAAGTATCATTTTCACATCCCCCATCTGAACTCCTCTGTATATAAAATTCCCCAGGCCGCCTGAGCCTATAAACACACCTATTGTCGCAACTCCCAGAGCAGTTACCACCGCCACGCGTATCCCTGAAAAAATTATCGGCATTGCTATAGGTATTTTAACCTTGAACAGTAGCTGAAGCCTTGTCATTCCCATGCCTGTACCCGCTTCTGTCAGGCTTTTGTCCACTCCTGTAATTCCAACATAGGTATTTCTTACTATGGGAAGAAAGGAATACATGAACAGTGCGACAACGGCCGGCGTATTCCCCAGCCCGAATACCATCATCAATACGGCCAGAAGAGCAAGCGAGGGAATGGTCTGTATAATATCGGCTACAGACATTACTACTCCCGCTACAGCCTTATGCCGTGAAATAACAATGCCCACAGCTATTCCTACAATTATGGCAATGGCAACTCCCTCAAAGGTAATTCGCAGATGCTCATACGTCGACATAAATATTTGCGACATTCTTTCCACCCCCCTCTAATTTCTAAGTCCCTTTGGAGTAACAGCCTTCTGCAAGCCCCCTATAACCGCCCCCATCAGAACAGCAAGTATACATGCGGGTATTGCGCCCGAGAGTATCATATTGTAATTATAGGTTTGAAGCCCTGTAAATATTAAGTCTCCAAGCCCTCCCGCATTTATAAGAGCCGCAATTGTAGCCCAGCTTATAATATAAACTGTGGATATTCTTATTCCGGCAATTATTACAGGCAGTGCAAGAGGCAGCTCTACATTTGTAAGAATTTGAAAATTGCTCATTCCCATGCCTCTCGATGCCTCAACATATTTCTGCTCCACCTCCTGTATTCCGGTGTAGGTGTTGCGTAAAATAGGAAGTATTGAGTAAAGCACCATAACAATCAACCCCGTCTGGATTCCGATTCCCAGAAGCGGCATTGCCAACCCGAACAGGACAAGGCTGGGGATCGTCTGAATAATGCCCACGGCAGCCATTACAGGCTTTGCAATTCTTTTCTTTCTGGTAAGCCATATCCCTAAAGGAATTGCTATTAATGCTCCAATCACGACAGACAGAACCGATATGAAAATGTGCTGCAGCGTAGCATCCAAGATCATCTGCTTTTGATTAACCATAAATTTTATTAATTCAACCATTTTCATTTCCTTTCCAAACGATGTCTGCCAGAGCTTTAACCATGCTTGTTTTAGTCACAATTCCCTTAACCCTGCCTTCATCGTCCACGGCTATAACAAAGCCCAGCCTTCCTGTAATGAGCATGTCAAAAGCGGTTTTTGCTTCAGCATCCGTTTTAACCACAGGAACCCCTCTCTCAACAAGCCCGCTTATATCCTTTCCCGTTTTACCAAGTTCCCTTATTTTGTCAATGGTGACTACTCCCTCCAGCCTCCCATTGTCGTCTGTCACAATAAGGGAGTCAACATTCTTCTGCCTCATAAGTGATATGCTTTCCGCCGTACCCTTGCTTTTCAAAACCGTCACAACATTGGGCTTCATAACATCCTCTACGGTCTGCAGCTCGGTATCGGTCTTTAGCCTGTGCTTGCCTATAAATTCAGCAACAAAATCATTAGCAGGATTTGCAAGCAGTTCCTCGGGGGAGTCCATCTGAATTATTTTTCCATCCTTCATTATTACTATAATGTCCGCCATTTTCAGTGCTTCATCCATATCGTGAGTTACAAAAACGACAGTTTTATTAAGCTTTTTTTGTATCTTTTTAACCTCATCCTGAAGCGTTTCTCTGGTTATAGGATCCAACGCTCCAAAAGGTTCATCCATGAGGATAAGAGGAGGCTCTACCGCTAACGCCCTCAGTACTCCTATACGCTGCTGCTGTCCTCCGCTGAGCTCGGACGGATACCTGTTTATATACTCGTCGGGGTCCATGCCTACCAGCTCAAGCAGCTCGCGGGTTCTTTTCTTTCTTTTTTCCGAAGGCCATTTTAAAAGCCTTGGAACCACTTCTATATTCTGCGCGATTGTCATATTGGGAAATAAGCCTATCTGCTGTATTACATAACCTATTTTTCTCCTTAAAAGAACAGGATTTACCTTTGTAATTTCCTCTCCATCAATAAATATAGAGCCGGATGTAGGCTCTATAAGCCTGTTAATCATTTTAAGAGTTGTTGTTTTACCGCAGCCGCTGGGTCCTATCAGCACAACAAATTTTCCCTTGTCTATCTCTAGATCCATTTCATCTATAACCGTTGTTTTATTATAGACCTTCCTCACATTTTTCAGCTTTACCATTAAAAACCACCTCTTCTACAAAAGCTTCGTCGTAAATAGGGCAATGATGTCTTTTTTTGCTCTAATGGATTAGAAATACCATGTAACTAATAATATCAATCAGTAAAAACTTTGTCAACCTCTCTAAGTTGTCACTAGTAAAAATATGGAATATGCTTGACTCGTCAATTATCTTATTAATCTTTATTAAGTATATCCTTTCATAAAATTATTTATTTACTTTAAAAAATATTAAAACCCCGGAGCAGGCTCTAAAACAGCCTATTCCGGGGTTCTTTCCAATAGCTTCCCCTGGTCATAACATCACTAACTTAAATCAGGTGTGACTCAGCTTTCGCCGGATGTGAAGTATACACGCTCATTTCCCGTGCCCGCCGAAGGAGTTCTTAACGTGCCGAACCCATCTGCATCGGCAGTGGCATAAAAGCTATAGCTCCCTGCCGCCGGAATAGTCCTTTCTTTCAAAATAAGTGCCACAGCCTCTCCATAGGAGAAATAAAGCCCCGTTACCGTTACCTTAGATCCGTCTCCGCTGTATGATACCTGGCCTGGATCAACATCTCCCATGTTTGTTTTTACCTGATCCCCTGCTTGCGCTCTAAATCCTGAGGGCAGGCTGAATACTACTGTCCCGTTGGCAAGTGCTTCACCGGGATAGTAAATTAAAGCTATGTCTATATCGGCAGCACCTTCAGTACTGTTCTGAGGCGATATTGAAAGATAACCTGTAGCTGTGCTTCCTATGGTGTCCCCCGTAACAGTTACCGTAAAAAGGTCATATACAGACGCATAACCCTGCTTCGACGCCGTAACCTGTATCTGTGTCTGGCCTGCCTCAATGCCGTATATGCGTCCCGTGTCGGAGTCAACGTATGCAATTTCGGGGTTCATTGAAACATAGCTTAGTATGCAGCCGGAGGTAACACTTACGTTTGAGGCTCTGGATCTTCCCTTTGCAACCGAAACATCGTATGCCGTCAAGGACAGCGATGACGAGCTGCTTGACGAAACAGATGAGCTTCCCTTAACGGACGCTCCTGCACTGTTTGAAATGGAAGACACCTTTGCGACGGCAGCTATACCTACCGCAGAGCCCTTTGCAGTATTGCCCAGCCTTAAACTATTTACAAGTCCGCCGTCCACAGTAAGCACCGTCTTTGGCCCGTCAATATTCAAGTCCTTTACTATTCCGCTCCTCGTCCTTATATTCATGCTTTCAGATTCCTTTTTTATATCAAGCCTTGCAATGGAACCGTCGGTTAAGATCCTTGCCCCACCCGAATATACATTTACCGTACCGAATTCACCGTCAAACCTTATTTCCTGCCCGTAAGGGATTTTATCCAAAAGCTCGACGCTGTCAAATCCCTTGAGCTTAACCTCATACTCCTCCAATATTGCGCCCGAATTGAGACGTACTGTGCTTACGGTTGTCATCCCTTCCGCTACAAGCCTTATTTTGCCGTCCTTCTTTGAAACTATTACATTACCGGCAAGCCTGGAATTTCTTATTATAATACTGTTTCTTCCTCCGCCGCGTATTATTGTCCTTCCCTTTACAGTCACATTGTCGAGGGTGACATCGCCATCCCCCACTCCCTCCGTGATATACAGGTCTCCGTCAACGGTAGTATCCTTAAGAGTCACATCCTTTGTATTAACCACGGCATTACTGGTGCAATAAAGCTTATATGTGCCGGATGAATTGAAAAGCCCGCTCATTATCTTGTCAAGCATAACGGCTGTCTCCGCTCTTGTCACGTTGGAGTACGGAGAGAAGCTTCCGTCCGATCTCGCCGCAATAAAGCCCTTTTCAGTAAACGCGCTGACAGCATCCCTGCTTGCCGACGGAATTTTCGACATGTCGGAGTATTTATTCACCTCCGATGTGTTTTTGACCTCCAGCTCAAAAACCTTCGCAAGCATATCCACTGCATCAACTCTTGTCAATGCCTGCGACGGGTATATCTTATTGTTTCTATCCGCCTTTATATAACCTGCCGCTATAGCCTTTGCAACCTCCGCGCCATTGTCCGAGCCTGCAATGACATCTGCAAATTTGTTCTCAGATTTGTCGGTATAATTGAAAATACTGTTTATCATTGCAATAAACTCAATTCTTTTTATGGCGTCGTCAGGCCTGAACTTTCCTGCGGGCTGTTCCTTTAAAACCCCTTTAGAAAGCCAATTTTCAATTGATGCGGCAGCCCAGTGCCGAGATATATCCGACGGCTTTGCGTAGGCTGCCGTCCCGCTTATTAAAAAAAGGTACAGCAGCATGACCGCGACTGAGACCGACTTCATGAATTTTTTAGACATGTCAATAACCCCCGATTCTAAAGCCATTTAATATATTATACAAAAACCGTGAAATATAAACACAGCATCAATTTTTATATCGGCATCCTGCGATATAATTTTATATATGTATATAGGATGCAATAAAGATTTTACAAACATAGAGGATATAATTGCTTACAGAAATTTTTAATAGCAACGAAAAGACGCCTTGCTGGGAAATGTCTCACGGGTATGTCATCAGGCGCTTTTCTTAGATGTATTCCTTACGGGTCAAAAAAATTTCTTTCATCAAATTATATCCTCCATGTAAAATCTTTATTGCTAAATATGTAACGATAAAGATTTTACTATGTTTAAATCAACTCTTCAGGGTTCAAGCAGTGGAGCTCTTGCGGCACAAAAACTCCGTCCCTGCGTATAAGCGTATCATCAAACCATATTTCCCCTCCCCCATACTCGGGTCTCTGTATAAGCACAAGATCCCAATGTATGGCGGATTTATTTCCATTATCACACTCATCATAGCAGCTACCGGGGGTAAAGTGAAGGCTTCCCTTTATCTTTTCGTCAAACAGGGTATCCTTCATTGGTGCTTCAATAAAGGGGTTGACTCCTATTGCAAACTCCCCTACATGTCTGGCTCCCTCATCGGTATCAAATATTTCGTTAATTCTTATGCTGTTATTGGCGGTTGCTTTTACTATTTTCCCGTTTTTAAACTCCAGCCGTATGTCCTGAAAGATAACTCCCTGATACACCGCAGGAGTATTATAGGTAATCACGCCATTGACAGACTCCCTTACGGGAGCCGTAAATACTTCTCCATCCGGTATATTCATTTTGCCGTCACATTTAATTGCAGGCAGATCCTTTATTGAAAATGTCAGATCGGTGCCATTACCCGTTATCCTCACCTTATCCGTTCTTTCCATAACTCTTACAAGACTGTCCATCGCCTTTGACATCTTGGAGTAATCAAGATTGCAAACCTTAAAGTAAAAATCCTCAAAGGCTTCGGTGGACATACCGGCAAGCTGGGCCATTGAGCTGTTGGGGTACCTCATAACACACCACCTTGTAAATTTAACACGCTGGTCTGAGTGCAGAGGCTTCTGATAATACGCTGAATACAGCTTCATTTTATCGGATGGCACATCCCCCATTTCACTTGCATTCTGTCCCGCCCTTATTCCAACATAGGCCTTCATGCTTTTCATCCTCGCCACTTCAAAGGCCGCCATATCCTCTATCTGCTTCTGGCTGCATTCGCTTAAAAGCACCCGTGTAATTTCAGGGTCCTTAATTGTAGCAAATGGCACTCCTCCGGCCTTATATGCCGCTCTTATCATAGCCTGCACAATAGCAGGCTCATTTCCTATCACTTCTATAAGAATTTCCTCTCCCGGCTTAAGCCCTACGGAATAATTTATAATGTTCCCGGCAAGCTTTTCTATACGGGAATCCTTCATATAATCCCCTCCAGTTCATTTAATATTTCTTCAAACACATTTAAAGCATCCTGTATAGGCTGGGGAGTGGAAAGATCGACCCCAGCCCTTTTGAGGAGCTCTATGGGATAGTCCGAGCCTCCGCTTTCTAAGAAGCTTATGTACCTGCTTACCGCCGGACCGCCCTCTTCCAGAATCTGCCGCGAAAGAGAGGTTGCCGCTGAAAACCCCGTAGCATACTTATATACATAGAAGCTTGTATAGAAGTGGGGAATTCTTGCCCATTCTATATCAATATCCTGATCCACCACAACCTCATTGCCAAAATATTTCATATTAAGCCCCCTGTATGTTTCGGAAAGCATTTCAGTTGTGAGAGCCTCTCCCTGCTCCGCTTTTTCATGAACAAGCTTTTCAAATTCCGCAAACATTACCTGCCTGAATACAGTCCCTCTGAATTCCTCCAGATAGTGGTTGAGAAGATATGCCTTTTCCCTGTTGTCCCTTGTGTTTGCCAGCATATGCCTCATAAGGAGGGATTCATTTACCGTGGAAGCAACCTCCGCCACAAATATTTTGTATTCCGAATAAATATAGGGCTGGGTTTTATTAGTATAAAAGGAATGCAGAGCATGACCCATTTCGTGAGCTACTGTATAAACGTCGTTTATAGTCCCCTGATAATTGAGAAGCACATAAGGGTGCGTTCCGTAAGTGCCCCATGAATATGCGCCCCCCGTTTTCCCCTCATTTTCGTAGACATCTATCCAGCCTGTGTCAAACCCCTGCTTCAAATACCCTGCATACTCTTCTCCCAGAGGCATAAGCCCTTTTTGCACCATGCTTAAGGCATCACTATACGGTATGCTTTTTTCGGGCTCCTCCACAATAGGCACATACAGGTCGTACATATGCAGCTCTTCAAGCTTTAACGCCTTTTTCCTGAGTCTTAAATATCTGTGTAGAAGGTGAAGGTTACTATTCACCGTCTTGATCAGGTTATCATATATGTCGGTGGTTATATTATCAGAATCAAGAGATGCCTCAAGAGACGAGCCGTATTTTCTTACGGTGGTATAAAACCTGTTCTTTTTTACATTTCCGCTGAAGGATGCCGCAAGGGTATTGATATTCTTTTTGTACGAGCTGTACATAGCATGGAAGGCATCCTCTCTTACCCTTCTGTCCTTGCTTTCTAAAAGCCTTACATACCTGCCCTTTGTCAATTCCACCTCGTTTCCTTCTTCATCCTTTATAAAGGGAAATTTTATATCGGCGTTATTAAACATGGAAAATATGTCGTGGGAGGCATGAAGAGGCTCTGAAGCAAGCGCGAGAAGCTGCTCCTGCTCGTCGGACAGTATGTGCTTTTTTTGTCTCAAAAGCTCATTAATATAGTGCCTGTATACCCACAGTCCCTTATTGCTGTCCATAAATTCCTTCAGCGTATCCTCGGGTATTGATATTATCTCGGGAACTATAAAGGATATAGCCGCGTATACCTCAGTGGAGAGTGCCGACGCTCTTTCCGTCAGGGCCTGATATACCGCATCCGCATTGTTTTCATCCCTCTTCATCCTTGAATACACAAACAGCCTGTCATTGAGTGAGGTCAGCTCATCGCAGAGCGTCAGGCAGGCAAGCAGCCTGTCTGTGGTTTCTCCCAGAGTCCCCTTACAGGAAACTATCTCACCCGAAAGTCTTTTAACTGTTTTAAAGTCCTGCTCCCACTTGTCAATGCTGTCATAAATATCCTCAAGCCTCCATTTGTATTGCCCGTCTATTTCCTCTCTTTTGGGAAGCTTGTTGGTCTTGGTCTGCTGCATCTTACTACCTCCTACTCCTATTATAATTGAAACCCTCTAAAGCAAAGAATGTGCTTATATCAATCGAATAAAATTCTCTTTCCATATTATACCCTAACGTCTAAAGTTTTACCAATATATTAATGCTAAATTTTTACTGTTATTTTTCATTACATTCAGTTTAACCCGGCTCATTTTTTGACTTATTAAATTCAATGGCTTTGTCTTAAATTTATGGTATAATAAAACCACCTATAAATCCTTTGGAGGTCTGCCATACTATGAAAATAAAAAAGATTATTGATGTTTCCAGAAGAATTTATCCCGGTATGGCGGTATGGCCGGGGGACAGCCCCGTAGAGATAGAAATAAACTCTTCCATTGAGAAGGGAGATGCCTGCAATGTTTCAAGCATAAAAATGGGTCTTCACACAGGAACGCATATAGACGCTCCCTTTCATTTCATCAATGGAGGAAAACGCATCTCCTCTCTTAATCTGTCACATTACATAGGCACTGTTAAGGTTTTTGATCTGAAGGTTCAAGGCTTTATAGACAAAAGCAGCATAAGCCCTCTTCCGATTTTTGAAGGCGACACGGTTTTTTTAAAGACCCGAAACAGCCTCTTGCATCAGACAGAGCCTTTCTGCAAGGATTTTATATATATTGAAGAATCGGCTGCGGCATACCTTGCGGAAAAGAAAATAAAAACCCTTGGTGTGGATTATCTTTCAATTGACGGATATTCATCCAGCGGATATTTATCCGACGGCCACCCTGCACACCACCTGCTTCTGTCTAATGAAATAGGCATAATAGAGGGCCTGTACTTAAAAGATGTACAGGAGGGAGAATATTTTTTTTCGTGCCTGCCTCTTTCTATAGAAGACGCCGACGGTTCCCCCGTAAGAGCCGTACTTTTTGAAACGGAATAAATCCCTAATCCCTGTTCATTGCCTTGAAAATAACTACTGCCGCATCCGCCCTTGTCACACTTCCCCTTGGTGCTATAACCTGCTCTCCGTTTTTGGTCTGCGCAGACATTATTCCCTCTCCAAGCATTGCTGCCACACTGTACAGCGCGCTTCTCGACACATCATCCTTATCTGAAAATTCGTCAAGTATGGAATCCTCATACCCGTTTAAGGGCTTTCCCGTTGTTTTCAGAGTTCTTGCCACAAATATTGCCATTTCCTCTCTTGCGACATAAGAATCGGGATAAAAATAGTTATTTTTACTTACCGTTATAATGCCCATCTTATCCGCAACCATTATTTGCTTATAGTATTTATGGCGGGAGTTGACATCGGCAAAGGAGCCCACAGAAGTACCCTCCACTCCGAAGGCCGTCACGAGCATACTGGCCAGCTCTCCCCTTGTTATTTTGTCGGACGGCTTAAAGTATCCGTTATTGGTCTTTAATATGTCTCTGCTTACAAGATTTTCAATCTCCTTAAATGCCCAGTGGCTGTCGGCCACATCCTTTATGGACACATGCTGCGGAGTCCTTATATTCATTTCACGGGTATATTCTGTATTGCTGCTTAAGTCAAAGGCCCTTATTCTATAGTAGTAATAGGTTCCCGGCGTAAGCCCGCTGTCGTAATATACCGTGACATTGGTATCAACCCTTGCGATTTCCTCATAGTACAGAGAAGACGGGTTCAGCCTTTCAATCTTAAAGCCCGATTCATTATTGGAATTATCCTTCCACGTAAGCTTAACCTGACTGGAGGATAACGCCTCTATAGATAAATCGGAGGGCGTTCCCGTTACATTATCACGTATTTCAATTATCTCACTGTAAATATAGGACTTAAAATATATATTATCAAACGTTTTAATTCTATAAAAATACTTTTTACCCTTCTGCACACTCTTGTCGGTATGCGTCGTTATATTTGCAGCCAGAGATGCGATCTGAACCCACTCGCCGTCAACACCCGTCTTTCTTTCTATAGCAAATCCGCTTTCTCTGCTGGAATTATCAGCCCATACAAGCTTTATCTCGGTGTCTGAGATTCTTGTATACTGCAAGTCGGTGGCAGCCTCAAGCGACATACTCCATGCCGAGGCCTCGTTTGTAAACGAGGAATAGGAATTATTATACAGCATATGAGCTCTGACTCTATAAGCATACATGATGTCGGACAAGGTATCGTCGTCTGTGAAGCTGTTAACATTCCTCTCTGTCTGTCCGTACTGCTGCCATTCTCCGTTCTCGCCGGCCTTCCGCCATATTTCAAAGCCCGTTTCATTGGAGGAATTATCCGTCCAGACAAGCTCCATATCCGCGCCCAAAGCAGACTTAACGGTTAATCCCGTAGGCGGGCTTATATAGAAGCAGGTAACCTCAACCTCATCAGTATAGTTTGCAGTATCAGGACTTCCGCTGTATGAGGCCTTTGCCCCAATCCTGTAGGTATACTTCTTATATTGCTCCAGTCCGATGTCGGTATATGTACTTACTCCGGGGCTTACTGTTTTTATGGTAATAAAGCTCCCGTCGGAGGTTTTTCTTTGAATGTCAAAATAGGTGGTTTTATTGGAGCTATCGTCCCATTTCAGTGTTATGGCATTGGAGGACGAAGCGTACCCGTAAAGCCCACCTGACGCTCCCACCTTTGTAACAGCCCATCTCCCCGACTCTCCCGGATATGCTCCCGAATATATATTTGATCCTGCATAGGCCCGTATCCTGTAATAGTACGTTGTATTTGTCATAAGCCCGCTGTCGCTGTAAGTATTTGTACCTGCGCTCACTGTGGCTATGGCAGCCCAATCGGCGCCTGCCCCCTTTCGCTCAACAACAGTGTCATAGCTGCTGGTTGCCGGATAAGCCCATTTTAAATCTATCTCGGAGGTTGAAACAGTGGTAACAGTAAGACTGCTGGGCTTTACTGCCGACGTTACCGAAGCTGAGGCTTCATTTGTATAAATGGTATAGCTTTTGTCGGAGGAGACATAATATCTGATTCTGTATGTGTATGTATGTCCTTCCCTTACATTGGAATCAGTCCATTGAAGGGTGCTTCCATAGGAATGGGAATACGCGGTGGCTACCTGTGAAAAGCTTCCTGAATCGGTTTTTTTATCAATGCAGTAGCTGCTTTCAATATTTAAGTTATCCGTCCATTGCAGCTTTATGCGATAAGGACCCGTATCAACCAAAAGTGTCAGTATGTTCAGATCGGTATCAGCCGAAACGGGTATTGCCGGAAAGCTCGAAAGGAGCAAAACAAAAGCAAGCATAAGCTTTACAAGCATATTAATCAATGGTTCTCTATTTTTAAGCATCATATATATTCCTCCAAAAATCACACTCTATTATTATTTCGGCAAAAAGGAGGGAAAGCTGAATGTCCTTTATAAAATAATGCACATAGGTATGTTATCCGATTAATACATTATGAATATATTTTCTTTAGTTCAATATCTCTTACCATTATATACAGTTATATCTCTTTGTTCCTTAAAACAGGCTTCGTATGGGAGAATTTCAACGTTCACGCCGTTGGATAAATGTGTATTATGCATATATATTTTTACATATTGACGCATCATATGAATTATGTTACCGTATATTATAAGACAGTTGCAAATTTTATTATTTATAATAGGATGCGATAAAGATTTTACAATCATAGAGTATACAAATGCCTGCAGAAATTTTTAATAGCAACGAAAAAGTGCCTTGCGGGGAAAAGTCTCTTGGGTTTGCCACTCGGCATTTTTCTTAGAGGTATTCCTTATGGGTCAAATAAAAATTTCTTCCGGCAAGTTATATCCTCTATGTAAAATCTTTATCGCCACATATATAGTATGTATATTGTGGATAGGGAGTTTTTATGAGTACATTGAAGGACGTAGCTGAAAAGTGCGGAATAACTGTTACTACAGTGTCAAGAATGCTGAATGGCCGTGGATATGTAAGCGAAAAAACGAAAAAAAAGATCAGACAGGCTATGAAGGAGCTGAATTACAGGCCTAATGAGTTCGCCCGGGCCTTTTCCCTGAAAAAGAGCAGCTTCATCGGCTTGATTGTTCCTTCAGCCAGCAACTTATATTTCTGCAAGGTGATTGACTTAATTGAACACTATGTATCACATCATGGCTACAAGCTGCTTCTTTGCACCTCCAACCTGGAGGTTAAAAAGGAAATAGAATATTTTGATATGCTGAGTGCCAATAAGGTAGCCGGCGTAATCATAGCAAGCCATACCCAGGATATTGATAAAAATATATCCATCGATGCTCCCATAATTTCAATTGATCGTGTTATATCTCAGTTGATTCCTTCCATTTGCTCGGATAATTACCAGGGCGGTGTTCTGGCAGCCGAACACCTTATTGCCAAAGGCTGCAAAAAGCTTGCGCACATAAGTGGGAGTACCTTCCTTAACATGGATGCAAACAAGCGTTATTACGGCTTCAAGGAGGTTTGCGAAAAAAGAGGGATTCCGCACGTTGTTACGGATGCTGGTGAAGAGCAGTTTCTATCCATGCGCTACGAGAGTGTAATTAATGCTCTTCTCAATGAACACACCGGTATTGATGGCATTTTTACATCGAATGATATTATTGCCGCGCAGGTGATAACGATATGCAGCAAACGCGGTATTAAAATACCTGAGCAAATGAAGATTGTCGGATATGATGACATTGATTTATGCACGATATACAATCCTTCCATTACGACAATACGCCAGTCTTTAAATGATATATGTGAATATGCCGTTGAAAGTATAATACACAAGGCGGAAAACAAGGCCATACCGTCAAGAGTAACATTTCCTGTTACTCTTATAGAGAGGGAAACCACTTAAGCCGTAAAAAAACATCTCTTGTCCCTTGAAAAAGAATAAGAGATGTTTTAAATTCAAGGGTGCTTCTTTTTTGCTTTCCATAATCCTAATAAAGCAGCAACGGAACCTTACTCATGCACTCTTGCACCGCTTGCATCTCAGGCATTGAGGGTATGGCTCCAAAGCCGGCCGCACACACAGCTCCGACCGCATTTGAAAAGAGCATCATATCTCTCATTTCTTCAATACTTATATGCTCCGGCTTTCTCCCCGAATTGCTGATACGGTAAAGCAGACCTCCAAGAAAAGCATCTCCCGCTCCCGTTGTATCTACGATTTTTGTGTCATAGGTATTAACATAACCATTGCCGCCTTCATAACTGAAAAAGCAGCCTTTTGGTCCCAAGGTTACGATAACTGTTTTTACTCCCTTTTTTGCAATAACGGCACAACCTCTGAGCATGTCGGACTCACCTGAAAGAAAACTCAATTCATCCTCAGACACTTTTAAAATATCCGCATACCTAAGACCCAGCAGCATATTTTCTCTGGCTTCCCCGCTGCTTTTCCAGAGCGCAGGTCTCCAGTTGGGATCGAAGGAAATGAGCCTGCCTCTTTCTTTAGCATAATCAAGAGCTTTAATCGTAGCACTTCTCGACGGTTCATCAGTCATGGACAGAGAACCGAAATGGAATATTTTCGCTCTGTCTATTGCTTCAAGGTTCACTTCCTCCGGTAGAAGCGTTATATCCGCTCCGGGCTTTCTATAAAAGCTGAAGCTTCTGTCCCCTGCCTCGCTCAGATGTACAAATGCCAGCGTAGTATTAACGTCCTTGCTGAAAACAAGCCCGTCGGAAGCGATCCTGTTTTCTTCCAGAACACTTTTGAGATAATCGCCGAACCGATCCTTTCCAACCTTTCCTATAAACGCGGCAGTTCCTCCAAGTCTTGTAACAGCAGCCAGCACATTTGCCGGCGCTCCTCCGGGATTCCTTTCAAAAATCTCCCTGCCAGCAGAAGAATGTCCTGCAGGTGTGAAGTCTATCAGCAGCTCTCCAAGTGCACATACGTCATGCATAGCATAACCTCCATAAAGTTTAAGTAAAATAAAAGCAATTATATGCCATTAGGTTTTCGTCCTCTTTGTATAAATATAAAAAATCAGTAAGCCTATAAATAGTATCCTTTTTCTAATATTTTTGTATTGCTTCAGGAGTTAATTTTATTACTAATCTTAGCATTGTTTTTATTTCATGTCAACCGATTGACATTGTGAAGAAATATCCCTACAGCTAAATTTGAAAAGGTAATCCTGTTATATAGCCCCATTGCTTGAAAAAGAGAAAGGTTGAGTCATTATATAATATTTGCTCAACCTTCCTCGTCTCCCTTGGGTCCTCCGCTTGATCCGGTATATCGGGCCTGTCAATCGGCATAAGAGCGTTAAAAGCAGTAATTCTCTTCAATGCCCTTGAATGAAAATTTACCTGCAATAAAGCCATAAGTATTCCTCCTCAGTATAAAATAAGTTTTTAATAAAATGAGATATGATCAATTTTACCGCAAATATCGCAAGAAATTTTCCATTTCTTAAATGTCACGCAAGCTCTGTTGCTCCCGTATACAGCTCGTAATAACGCCCGCAGATGTCAAGAAGCTCGGAGTGACTGCCTCTTTCAATAATTTCTCCATGCTCAAGCACCATTATGGCATTAGCATTGCGTATCGTAGACAGCCTGTGTGCAATAACCAGCGTTGTCCGGCCTTGCATGAGCTTATCCATGCCGGCCTCGATAAGCTTCTCAGTATGGGTATCCACAGAGCTGGTTGCCTCGTCAAGAATCAGGACCGGAGGGTCCGCTACGGCAGCACGGGCAATGGAAAGAAGCTGGCGCTGACCTTGAGAAAGGCTGGTACCGTCATGCGACAATACTGTATCATATCCATTCGGAAGCTTCATGATAAAGCTATGCGCGTTTGCAAGCTTTGCTGCACGGATTATCTCTTCATCAGTAGCATCAAGCTTTCCATACCGGATATTATCCTTCACCGTACCATTAAAAAGGTGAACATCCTGCAAAACTACTCCGAGTGTGCGCCTCAGGTCCGATTTGTTTATATGGGTTATGTCTATGCCGTCAAAGACAATTCGCCCTGAATCGATACTGTAAAACCGGTTGACGAGATTGGTTATCGTTGTCTTACCTGCCCCGGTAGAACCGACAAAAGCAACCTTCTGACCGGGTTTGGCATAAAATGAAACTGATTTGAGAACATTCTTTTCCGGAAGGTAGCTGAAAGTTACATCATTAAAGCGAATATCCCCTGCCAGAGGCACATATGACTTTATACCCCCGTCTGTTTCAATCTCCCAGGCCAATTGATGCAGAGCAGACGACTCATCATTCCTGCCCGCAACCATATTCACTCCTTCCTTTTTTTGTATAAGCCTGATAGTTCCGTTATCCGCCTCAACAGGACTGTCAATGACCTCAAAAATTCTTTCTGCTCCTGCAAGTGCCGCAAGCAGTGTATTAAACTGGTTGGCAATCATTGTGATTGGCATGGAAAAGGATCGCGTATATTGGAGAAATGCTGCGATTGTTCCGATATCCATCCGCCCGTTAATCGCCAGTATGGCTCCCACCATAACAGTAACGGAATAATGCGCATAGGAAAGGTTCCCCATGATAGGCATCAGTATCCCCGCAAATGTCTGGGCTTCCGTAGCGGACTGGCGGAGAGACTCATTTTTCTTCCTGAAAGCCTCCCTGGCATGCTGCTCATGCTGGAAAACCTTGATAACCTTCTGTCCCTCGATTAATTCTTCTATAATACCATTAAGCTCTCCAAGCGATTTTTGCTGGGAACGGAAATATAGTGAGCTCTTTTTGCCTACAGTCTTGGTAATCCAGAGCATCACCACAAGAAAGAGCAGGACAAACAAAGTGAGAAACGGACTGAGAAGCAGCATCATTACAAATACACCTGCAACAGTAACGGAAGAGGTAATTAGCTGGGAAAGCCCCTGCTCTAATGCCATGTTGATATTGTCAACATCGTTTGTAAAGCGGCTCATAATTTCGCCGTGGCTTCGGCTGTCAAAGTAGTTTACCGGCAGATCCATCATATGCTCAAAGAGCTCTTTCCTTATGCAATTTGAGGTGCCTGCCGCGATTTTTACTATCATTAGATTGCTCACGTATGCCAATATGACTGATGCAAGATAAATTCCCGCCATGGTGAGCAGAGAAGTCGCAAGGCTCGATAACTGGGCGCCCTCCTTTATCCCGTTAATCAGCGGCTTCAAATACCATGTGGCAAGCACTCCTGCGAGAGAGCTTAGGATTATCAGCGTAACGGCTATGAATAGCTTCAACGGATTACTTCCGATATAGCGTATCAGCCTTGTAAAGGTCCTGCTCGCGTTCTTGGGCTTTTCAAATGACCTGAAGCCCGGCCCGGGCATTGATATTTTTTGTGATTGTGGTGCATGTGAATTACTCATGCCGTCAGACTCCCTTCCAGTTGCGTGGTATAAATCTCTCTGTAAATGCTGTTGCTTTCAAGCATTTGCTCATGGGTGCCAATCCCGTCCATAAAGCCGTTATCCATTACGATAATCCGGTCGGCATGCTCAATTGATGAGATGCGCTGGGCAATTATAATTGTCGTAGTACCCTTTAGTCCTGTCTTGAAGGCATGACGGATTTTTGCATCGGTAGCCATGTCAACAGCACTTGTGGAGTCATCCAGGATAAGGACCTTCGGGCGCTTCAAAAGCGCCCGCGCTATGCACAATCGCTGTTTCTGCCCTCCTGAAAGATTGACACCTCCCTGTCCGAGCACTGTATCCAATCCTTCCGGCAGCTGCGATATAAATTCCCATGCCTGCACTGCCTCGCAAGCCTCCCGGATTTCTTCCTCCGTTGCGTTTTCATCACCCCATAAAAGGTTTTCACGGATTGTGCCCGTAAACAATGTGTTTTTCTGAAGGACCATACTTACCGCATTCCTCAACGCCTCAAGGTCATAGTCCTTCACATCCCTGCCTCCTAGCAGGACCTCCCCCTCCGTAGCATCATATAGGCGTGGAAGCAGCTGCACAAGCGTACTTTTGCCGGATCCTGTAGAGCCTATAATGCCTATGATTTCTCCTGACCCGATACGGAAGTTGATTTGATTCAAGTCGTCCACCATGGAATTTCCCGGATACCTGAAGCTGACATTCCTATACTCTATCGAGCCGTCTGCTGCTTCCGTAATGCCGTTTTTCTTTCCGACAATATCGATATCGGTATCAAAAACCTCCAGTATTCTATCGGCCGAAGCTTTTGCACGAGTAAACATCAGGAAAAGCATGGAAAGCATGTTCAATGACATCAGAATTTGTGTTACGTATGTGATAAAGCTGATTAGCTGCCCCGTAAGCAGCCTCCCCCCAATCACCATATTGCCGCCGAACCATAGAATGGATACGATGCAGGCATACATGATCAGCTGCATTATCGGCCCATTCAATACGACCAGGCTGACAGCGTGAACCGCACTTTTCATCAGAGAATCGTTAGACTCTTTAAAACGTCCCTTTTCGTGATCGGCCCGGACAAAGGATTTTATTACCCGTATTCCTATCAGGGTTTCCTGTACCGACGTATTCATCCGGTCAATTTTACTCTGCAGCACACGAAATCTTGGGTGGGCGCTGGTCAGAATGAAATATAACGAAAATGCAAGCAAGGGTATGGCAACCAAGAAAATCATGGATAAACGTCTGTTTATACTCAGCACCATAATGAGAGCCAGAATCATCATGAAGGGAGCCCTTACCAGCATTCTGAGTCCCATCATAACGGACTGCTGCAAATTGTTAACGTCATTCGTAAGACGTGTAATCAATGACGGTACGCTGAACCGATCAAGATTTGCAAAAGAGAAATCCTGTATCTTATCAAAAAGCCCTTGTCTTACCTGATATCCAAAGCCCTGAGATGCGATAGCCGCAAGGCGGTTGCTGAAAGCACCGCAGCCTAAGGCTATTAACGCCAGCACGATCATGATCGTCCCGTGCCTGTATATATACTCCATATTGGAGGTCTTGATTCCTATATCAACAATGGAAGCCATCATTAACGGCATCAAAATATCGATGACAACCTCCGCAAAAACGAGCAGCGGACCAATTATCGCCGCCAGACGGTATGGTTTTATATATGGTATGAATTTTTTCAGCATTTATGCTCCTCCTGAAGTTTAGTCCTGTTGTGTAGACGGCGGCTCATTGCCAGTTGAAGTTGTTTTGTAAGCGATCAGATTCTCATATATCCTGTCAAGATATCCGGCAAGCTTTTCCAGTTCCTCATCCGAAAACCCCTGAACCATTTTGTTGTCCATTTTCAACAAAGACGAATAGCTGTCATTGAGAATTCCTGTTCCATGCTCCGTAAGGGTGATATAATTTCGTCTCAAGTCGGTTTTGCTCATCTTTTTCTCAATCAGGCCGGCTCGTTCCATACGCTTGATAGAAACTGCAAGCGAAGCAGGCGTAACATTGAGCTTATCGGCTATTTCCTTTTGAGTAGCACCGTGAAGCTCCTTTATGGTATGCAGAATGCGCGGCTGGCCGAAATAGAGCCCATAGCATGAAAGAATATTCTGCAGGTGGTTCATATGCAGGTGGTGAACATCTCTTATTTTCCATGAAATTTGTGTAGATTTGGCACGAGTGGCTTTCAAGGGTTTCCCTTCCTTCTAAGAACAAAATTATAATTAAACGTATAATAGTTAGTCGACTAATATAATAGTATAACATGACAAGGTTGTTTGTCAATATTTTTATGTGAAGCGTTTGGATTCAATTTCTGGAGTTGGAGAGCGGATTGCTGCACAGACTATAAGTAACACCCGGCTTTGATGCTGCTACATTCAAAGGAACCCCGTCCTTTTGCTCAAAAGCCTATGATGGATACAAAATGGAGAGAAATCACTGAATTGAAATTGCTGCTGAGTACGAAGTGCATCCAAAGCTAGCTCAAGCCGTTGGAAGGCAAAATTGCTTATTCCCACATTTCAGCTAATTCCTTATATTTGGGTTCTTCTTCAATAAAAGTTGAAACCAACCCGATGCTTTCCAAATATTCGCTGACCGCCATCATTCCAAACCTTTCAGTTGCATAGTGTGAGCCGCCCAATATATTAATCTTTAGCCTCTCCGCAAGTTTTCTGAATTTAAGATTATTAACTCTCGAATACTCATTGCCTTCGCAAAAAGCAATACCTGTAACATATGTATCACAGCCCTGATTTGATGCATATCTCAGGTATTCTTCAGAATCTCCTCCTCCAGACACTATGGCTACAAGCTGACATCTATCATTAAAACGCAGAGCTTGAAGCTTTGACAATCCAAGTGAATTTTTTATCTTTGCGTATAAACAGTCATAGCTTAAATCAATATCGCAGATACAGCCAAATGCATCATTTTCAACATACAGCTTGGCTTTTGTTTTCAATCCTAATACTTTAACCAGATTAATTGATGGAGAAAAATATTCGTGTCTATCTAATGCACTATGAATTACATAAACATTCAGCCCTGATTTAACACATTTTTTGTATGAGTGCTGTTGTAATGATTCAAACTTTCCGGGGAATTCAAGCCAGTCAAGCGGGTGCTTAACAATAAGGAAATCCACGTCACTACTTATAGCTTTTTCTACAATATAATCATTCAAAAAGCATGCTGCAGCTACTTTTTTAACTGAACTTTTTCCTGACAGCATTAAGCCTTGATAAGTCTTAAAAAAACTGTTTGTACAGTAGTCTCTATAGTATAAATCAGTACTAGGCATTATATTCGAAAAAACATCGGTTAATCCAACATCAAACTGATCGTTTAATGTATTTATCAAAATTTCGGTTTCCATGAGTTGCAGTCCTCCAATTTTATGATTATGAAGTGAAATTTAAACTTACATTAATTTACAATAATATCCGAAAAGTCTCTATGATAGTATGTTAGAGGATGTTTAAACTCGTCATAGATGAATTCTAATAGATTATTTATTTCAGTATTTGTCATACTGGTAGTTTCAATATTTGAATATGTAGAGTTGAAAACTTGATTTATAAATTTTATTCCGTATTTCTCCATATTGTTATATATTTCTGTTCCTATCACAGGTGCTAGTGCCCAAAATCTACTTTTCATAGACTTTAACTGCCTACATATTGAAATGGTATTTTTCACATCATCTACTGATTCTCCAGGTATTCCAACCATAAAGCTGCATCTAATCTCATAGAATCCCATATCTATTACTTTTTTAAGATTTTCCACAGCAAGGTCAGCCTTAAACTTTTTACCTATGATATCCAGACTTTTTTGATTAAAGGTTTCTATTCCAAATCTTAAGAGTTCACATCCGCTTTCCTTCATCCTGAATAGCAGGTCATCATTTACCGCATCTATTCTAGTTTCACATCCCCAAACAATGCCCAGATCCTTCAATCCAGAGAGTAAGCTATCAAGCCATTTATTATTCGCGGTAAAGAAATCATCCCTAAAGTTGATATAATTGAATCCAAGACTTTTGATATATTCTATTTCCTTAATTACTGTTGAAGCCGGAATTAATTTCAGTTTTCTCTTCCAAATATTTGATGATGAACAAAAAATACAATTATAACTACAACCTCTGCTTGAAATATACGGCAGAAAGCCGATTTTATCTTTAACTTTTTTAAGATTGAAATATTCAAATCCTTTTGTCTGTAACGGTAAACAGCTTATATCCTCAATTCGGTCAAACTCTCCGGTTTTTAAAACATTATTGCTTTCATCTCTATAAATCAGTCCGTTGACCTGATTATACGCATCGGAAAAGTTAATTGCCCTTAACAATTCAGGCAACGAATAATCTCCTTCTCCTTGTAAAACAAAATCAATTTCAGTATTGTCTCTTAATAAATTTTCTCCTACTAAGGTTGCATGAGGACCGCCCACAACAATTTTAACCAAATCCTTTGTGCGCTTTATGGCTTTACACAAATTAATAGTTTCTTCTGAATAATAGGTGTAAATAGGTATACAAAAAATAGTATTATCACTATTTTCAATGGAATCTATTAAGTTTATGTCGTTTTCATCAAATTCCAAATCAAGCACACCAATTTTTTCTATAAAGTCCTTATTTTTTATACAGGAGATCAACTGACAAATATTAAGAGGCAATTCATATGAAAAACTCTCCAACCCTGATTTGGGATTAATAAAGTAGACTTTCAGCATAAAACTCCCCCCATAAGGTCTTATTCAGTATTTTGTATTTATTTCTCATTTAAGCATCTTTAAGTGAAACATCCCACTTTGTTTTTAAAATATCTAAAAATTTATTTTCTATTTCCGTAACTTCTTCAGCCGATAATGTATTCTGAGTACTTAAGTACTTTAATTGAAGCAATATAGAATGTCTGCCTTGAGGTATACCTTTTCCATCATATAAATCCCTTACCACAACTTTTTGAATCAAATTACTTACTGATTTAATTTCAGCAATTATATTGCTTACCAATAAGTTTTTGGATACAAGGAAATTATACTCTCTTGTTATAGCCTGATATTTAGAATCATACTTTATTGATTTATTTTTCTTTTCAACATATTTCAAATTAATTTCTATATACATTACATCATTTTGAATTAACTTGCCATTTGGAACCTTATTAATCAATTCGGGATCTATTTGGCCATAAAATCCTATATTTCTCCCATTCACCTTTATGTCTACACCCGTATCCTCCTTGAAAAAAGGCATAGAATTTTTGCCCTCTTCATAACTCATGCCAAACTCATCAAATATAATATTTAAGTAATTTGATATATCATAAAAAGAATATTTAACATCATTCAATATGCCCCAGCCTTTTTCTATTCTCACTCCGGTAAAAATAATGCCTATTACATCCTCTTCCTTAAATCCTGTATCGGCACTGTCGTCTCTGAAATAAGTCCTGCCTATTTCATATAAGGCAAGATTTCTATTATCTTTAGTGATATTGTAAGTTATATTTCCTAACAAGGAATAAATCAAGGTCGGTCTCATCAATGCATAATATTGGGATATAGGATTTTTTAATATAATATCGGAATATAACTGACTATCCTCGCTTATGTTTAAGATTTCCATACTATTAGCAGGAATAAATGAATAATTAATCATTTCATAAAACCCTATTCCGGACATTATATCCCTTATCTTATCCATGTTTTCCCACATGCTGTTTTTTACATAGGTTGCTTTTATCACTGGCATGGTAGGCTCAATATTGTGATATCCATAAATTCTTGCAACCTCCTCAATTAGATCTATTTCTCTTAACAAATCCAACCTGTAACTGGGGATTTCCACTTTTATAGTTTCATCGTCATAAATTTCACATTTAAAATAATACTTATTCAAGCAAGCTATAATTTCTTCTAATGATAAATTTGTTCCTAATATATCATTAGTTTTTGTCTTTCTTAATTTTAATATATTTTTTTTGTATTCAGAATGTTGATCAAAATAAACCTCATCAACTACCCCTCCACAGATTTCGACTATCATGTCGGCACAGATCATCATCGCATATAGCGAACCAGACACATCAATGCCTCTTTCAAATCTAAAAGACGACGGCGTTGATATTTTTAAAGCCCTTGATGCCAAGCGAACATCAACCTCATTGAAATTGGCACTCTCAAGCAAGATGTCATAACTGTCTTCCGTTATTGCCGAATCTATGCCACCAATGATACCTGCTATTGAAAGGATTTTCTCATTATCAACAATAACAATAGGGCCTTCTGGTATTTCAGTTTCCGACCCGTCCAACGTCATCAGCTTCTGCCGCTTCTTGTTCTTCATTACCCTTATGGTATTGCCTGATATTTTATTAACATCATATGCATGCATAGGCTGACCCAGTTCAAGCATTACATAGTTTACTATATCTATAACCGGATTTATTGTGTTAATAGACAGTGCCTCCAGTGATTTTTTAATATAATCAGGAGTCTCGGTTTTTATTTTTATACCACGAATTATTAATGAAGAAAATCTTTTACATATATCGCTATTTTCTATATCAATCTTAAATTTTGTATTATCGTTTTTCAAACTAAGTTTAGGCTCTATCTTCAGCGGTGGCAATTCACCATTAAAGGCAGTTATTTCTCTTAATATTCCAGTATGATACAGTGCGTCCGGCCTGTTGGCTTTAACTTCTATCGTAACAACTTTGTCTTCTTCAAAATCAGTTACCTTTTTTACCTCTAGCCCTTGCAAGTTCAATATATTAATGACTTTATCTAAATCTAAGTTTTTACCATTTAATCTTCGCAGCCAATTGAACGAGAACGTAAACATGACTTCTCCCCCTCTTCATTTATATTGTTATAATTGCTCCCATAAAGAAATATCATTTTCATATAATTTTCTTATTTCAGACAGCCCATAATATATAAGAGCCAACCTATTCAGACCCAATCCAAATGCTAATCCAGAGTACTTTTCGCTGTCGTAGCCTACCCCTTCAAGGACATTTGGATGAACCATACCCGCTCCCAGCATGGTAATCCAACCTGAGTAGTTGCATGTTCTGCATCCTTTAGAACCGCACATAATGCAAGACATGTCTATTGCCGCACTCGGCTCTGTGTAAGGATAATATGAAGGGCGAAACCTCAATTGAGTAGAATCTCCAAAAACAGTCTTTATAAACTGTGTCAACAGTCCTTTTAAATCTGAAAAAGATATTTTTTCTCCTACCACCAATCCTTCTATCTGGTAGAACATTGGCGTATGCTGGGGATCAATATCATCAACTCTATATACAGTTCCAGGCGATACTATTTTAAATGGTGGCTTTATCTTCTCCATGGTTCTTATTTGTACGGAAGAAGTATGAGATCTCAACAGTATTCCGGGATCGTGTATATAAAATGTATCCTGCATATCACGTGCCGGATGATGGGCAGGCATGTTAAGCTTCTCAAAATTATTTCTATCCAGCTCTATCTCAGGTCCCTGAACAATGGCAAAACCCATGTTTGTAAAAACCTTCTCTATTTCTCTGCCCAACTTTATTAATGGATGTATCTTCCCAAACTTAATATTCCTTTTTAAAATAGTATAGTCATATGAATCTTTTTCCTTCTTTGATGTTTCTACATTTTCTTTTATTTCATTTATTCCATCTTCAATAAACTTCTTTAATTCATTTATTTGTCTTCCATAATCCTTTTTAATTTTTGAATCTGTAACTAACTTTAACAGATCATATAGATTTTTCATCTCCGTCTTGAGGTACTTTTTCTGAAGTTTTAAAATATCGTCGTTAGATAGGCCCTCCTTATTCTCTTCCAAATAATTGCCTTCAATTTCTTTAATCTTCTCTGAAATTTCAGCCACAATCATTACCTCCTAATAAATCAAAGCTATGATAACCATTAAATATAACCTGTGCATTTATAACCAAAATAATAGACATAATTGCAAAGAAATAGATATAGACCAATATTTATCTTTATTATATCCACTTTTTATATCTTATCCCCATTAAATATACTTAAACCAAGTTGACATTACTCTTAATGAATCATATATATTTTCTTGATTTTATACCCATTTATTCCTTTTATAAAAAATATAACATTATACTTCCAAGTTGTCAAAACAATTTTCTTTGCCTACATACAGTCAAATCGATCTGCAACAGGATATTAATTAAAAATTATTATCAATAATTGCTTATTAATTCTTAGAATTAATGATAAGGTCAATTTACTTTGAGTACAGGTATTCATCTAAAAATTTCTGCTTAAAGTCTCCATCAATTTTTTCTCTCTCATCCTTTGAAATCCTGGCCTCCAGTAATACAGATACCTGCTCCTGCTTATTCATAAGCAATTTCTCTATTACTCTGGTATAATACCCGGCTTCCTCATATGAAAAATATTTGGAAGGATTAACGGGATAGAAGTGTAAGCTGTCCCATAAGCTATTCTTGATAATGGTAGATCCATATTTCTCGTTATAGAAATTGAAATTATTCCAGAGTTTTGTTCCCGGAAAGTCAAACAAAGGTGAATAATGCGCCGAATCTATGTAGTCTATCCACTTTGTGATAAATTTCAGGGTACTCTTAACCGTTTCGGGAGTTTCTCCGGCATAGAACATTAAATGCAAATGTAAAATCGCATTGTTATATTTTTTTACATGAGATATAAATTTTTCGGTTTTTTCAATATAATATTCGGGCTTTTTTGTTTTGCCCATTAGTCCTAAAATTTCAGGACTAGCTGTCTCCATTCCAATTCCAAAAAGATTACATCCAGATTCATACATCAAGTCAATATACTCTTCCCAATTAGCATCTACTCTGCTTTCAGAGAACCATTTAATAGAATTAAAGTTTTTCTTTATCCCTTCACAAATATTAATTGTGTTTTTTACATCAACCCCAAATATTGAAGCAAGCAATGGATATTCTCTATCCTTGCCATAAATACCAATTGCATATTTTAATTCTTCAATAAATCTCTCGCTCTCCTTTTTCCTGTACTTTTTCCCATTTATGGAGTAGTTTGTGCAATATTCGCAAGATCCATAACAACCTCGGCTTTCCTCTACATATGGAGGATATGTTAGGAAATTGGGATATAAATCATATTTCACAAACGGCATATCGTTTATGTCAATAACTTCTGATCTCTGAGTATTCTCAATTATATCGTCATATACAACGTCCTCACAAAAACTATTATTTTTAAATACCTTAGTTTTAAAAGGAGCTATGTATTCACTATTAATATGTCCTCCCTCTTTCTCCAACATCGAGCATCTAAAAACAATACCACTTATTTCACTGATTGATCTCTTTCCATCCTGATACTCAAGCAATTCCATAATTGGTATTTCACCCTCATATCTGACAACTACATCAATCTCTTTGCACTCATCTAAAACTACGCCCCCCATTAGCCCTATGTGATGCCCTCCAACTTCAATCAAGACATCGGGATATACCTGTTTTGCCAATTTAGCTATTTTAAGGACAGCCCTGTACGCCAGTCCAAATGTTCCGCTTATTCCAATTATTCTTGGTTTTCCTGATTGTAAAGTTTTCTTTAGTTGTTTTTCGATATCATTTATAGAGAGAATATGATCTATGCGAACACTGTATCCCTTCCAATCTAAATATGTACCGATAGACAATAAGCCAGGGTTAAATACCTTGTAAGTAAGACCGGAAGGCATAAATAAATTCCCAAACTGTGCTGTTTTGTCCTCTATATACTCTAGAGGGGGATCAATCAGTAAAATATCATAATCATACTTTTTCATAACCATTCACTCCATTCATTAACATATCTCATAAATAAAATATTATTAATTGTTTTTTAGTCAAACACCTCAAAAGAAGTCATTTTGCAAACATTTTTTCAATTACATGAGCAAAATGTCCTGCCTCCTCATAAGAAAAATATTTCGAAGGGTTTATAGGGTAAAAATGGAAGCTGTCCCATGTATCATTTTTGATTATAGTAGATCCATATTTTTCATTAAATTCATTAAACCTATCCCAGAGTCTGGTACCGGGAAATGCAATGAGAGGGAAAAAGTCAACCGCACCAATATCCTCCATATGTCTTGTGAGAAATCGCAAATCATCCTTTAACGTTTCAGGTGTTTCTCCAGCATAAAACATAAAATTTAAAGAAATTTGCGCATCCTTAAATCGCTTTATATTAAATATTAAGCTTTCCGCCTTTTGCAGATAATAATCCGGATTTTTTGTTTTGTTCATTTGCCGGAGTGTCTCCTTACTTGCTGACTCCAATCCCACTTCATACTGTCTGCATCCAGATTCATACATTAAGTCTATATACTCTTCCCAGTGAACATCAACTCTCGTTTCCGATACCCAATTAATCTCTCCATAGTCCCTTTTTATTCCTTCACAAATTTCAATGGTATTTTTAATATCCACTCCAAAAATGGCTGCCAGAAAAGGATAATGTCTATCTTTTCCATAGATATCAGTCACATATTTCAATTCCTCAAGGAATCTTTTACTCTCCTTTTTTCTATATTTTCTTCCATTTATAGAGCAATTAGTGCAATATTCACACTCACCGTAACAACCTCTGCTCTCTTCAACATATGGAGAATATTCCATATAATTAGGATAAAGGTCAAACTTCATAAATGGCATTTCATTTATATCTGCGGGTTTCGATCTATTTGTATTTACTAAAATATCTTCATACGTAATATCTATACAATTAGCGCTACTTACAAAATGCTTTGCGGTAAAAGGAATAATATTTTTTCCTGCCATCTTTTCATTTTCTTTTTCTAATAGCGAATACCTAAACACTATTCCATCTATATCAGTAATAGCTCTTTTTCCGTCAATATATTCAAAAATCTCCATTAATGGATACTCGCCTTCATATCTGATTACAATATCTATATACTTACTTTCTTTCAGAACGGTTCCTCCAAGCAGTCCCATATGATGTCCTCCTACTATTACATAAACATTGGGATATTTCATTTTAACAAGACTGGCTATGTAAATAACCGCTCTATAAGACAAACCATAAATCCCACTTATTGCCACTACTCTAGGGCAACCCCAATTCAATGAATCTTTTAATTCTTTTTCCAATTGTTTGGTACGCGATATATCACAAACTTTAACAGTATAACCTTTCCAATCCAAAAAGGTTCCCATAGATAAAATCCCGGGATTGAAAAATTTTACAGGCAGATATGAAAAATCTGTAAGCACTCCAAACTGTGCTGTTTTGTCCGAAACAATTTCCAGCGGAGGATTGATAAATAGAACATCATAATCATACACTTTCATAAAGTAACCTCTTTCAACATTATTAGCCGGAATATAAAATATCTCCTATAAATTTATTTCTATATTCATCAGGAATTTTTCCATCCTTATCCTTTGAGAATCTCGTTTCATGCATAATGTAGAATTGCTCTTCCTTCAAAATTAACTTCTCCATCATACGTGAAAAATGTCCTGCATCCTCATAGGAAAAATATTTGGATGGGTTTACAGGATAAAAGTGCATGCTATCCCACAAATCATTTTTTATTATAGTTGTTCCATATTTTTCATTGTAGCTCTCCATATTATTCCATAGTCGTGTTCCGGGATATGCAATTACCGGCGAGTAATGTATGGAATGTATGTCATTAATCCACTTCATAATAAATGCTATATTATTCTTAACTGTTTCCGGACTTTCTCCTATGTAAAACATTAAGTTGATGTGCATAATAGAATCACTGTATTTCTTTAAATAAGTTATAAGCTTTTCCGCCTTTTCAAGATAATGTACAGGATTAACAGTTTTGTTCATCAATCTTAAAATACTATTATTTGCAGATTCAATTCCAACGGCAAATGCCTTACATCCTGACTCATACATAGCATCAATATAGTTTTCCCACTTCAAATCCGTTCTGAATTCAGAAACCCATTTTAAAGAACCAAAGTTATTCTTTATTCCTTCGCAAATATTTATTGTGTTGTTATCATCAACCCCAAAGTTTGATGCCAATATCGGATACTGATTATCTTTTCCGTAAATACTCACACAGTGTTTCAGTTCACTGATAAACCTTTTACTTTCTTTTTTTCTAAGTCGTCTGGAATTAATGAAACAGCTTACACAATATTCGCACCCCCAACTACATCCGCGGCTTTCTTCCACATAAGGAGGATAGGACAAATAATTAGGATATAGATCATATTTTAAAAACGGCATTTCATTTAAGTCAACCACATTTGGTGTTTTGGGATTTTCTAAATATTCGTCATACACTACAGTTTTTATTGAACAGTCATAATCTAAATTATTAAATTTAAAAGGTATAATATTATCATTTATACTAACCTTTTCCCTTTCCAACTCTGATCTTCTAAAAACTATGCCATTTATTTCACTGATTGACCGTAGTCCCTTCCTATATTCCAATAGCTGTAACAATGTTATTTCTCCCTCATATCTTGAGACGACATCAATAGCATTACAGTCTTTCAGTGCAATACCTCCTATGAGTCCACTATGCTGCCCTCCCGTGACTATAAATACATCAGGATACCAATTTTTTATAAATTGAGCAATCTGAAGAGTCGGTAGATAACTTTGACCATAGGAGCAGCTAATTCCAACCACCATTGGTTTTCCAAAATTTAATGTCTCTTTAAGTAGTCCTTCTGTCTCTTCACATTTTGTAATATCACATATCTTAACTTTATATCCCTTCCAGTCTAAATAAGTACCAATAGAAAGTATCCCTGGGTTAAATGTTTTGTACGGAACTCCGGATGTCAGGTGAAGGCTTCCAAACTGTGCCAGCTTGTCCTTTATATATAATAGTGGCGGATTTATTAATAAAATATCATAATCATAATTTTGCATTTTCTACACCAATCTTTCTTTATTATCATTACATTAGCAGTATTAAAAAGACGATTAGTATTTTATTCCCATGATAAATATCTGATTTCCCCTTGCAGCAAGATCACTATTTGTGAACATTGCCTTCTCAAGATCAAAAATCTTATTAAACATTTCCTCATTATCCAGAATATTAATTATATGATTACTGGATCCTCTAAGCTGTGTTTCTTGCATACCTGGATATATAGTAACCGGAAAGCCTGAAACTGTTATAATTTCAAGGCCGCAATCCTTATATACTTTTTTTATCGAATCAGGTGTGAATAAATTCATACTGGGCATATCCTCGGTAAAGCGCCCCCTTCCTGAGCTAACGGCCTCATCTACCAATCTGAAGTTATTTACAAATATATTAAAAAATATATTATGATACCAATTCGGAACTAATGATACTACATATCCATTCGGTTTAACTACCCTTGCCAATTCCTTTATTACCTCGGTCGGACTATCCACAAAACCCAATACGTTATGAAAATTAAAAGCCAGATTAAAGCTGTTTGAATCAGCAGCACAGATATCCTTGATATCTCCCTGCATGGTATTCAGACGATCTCCCAAGCCATACTTTCTTATTTTCTCTCTGGCTTGTTCCAGCATATCCTCTGACAAGTCATAAATTAACCCTGTAGAGTAAGGAAATTCTTCAAGTATTTTAATACTCCAGCGACCTGTACCGCCACCCGCATCTATAAAGCTAAAATTCTCCGGCAATTTTTGCAGAACATTGGTAGAAAAAAATTCCCATAAAAGCTTATCCGACAGCTTCCAATAAACCTGATTATCTACCAGATCATACTCTTTAGCTTTATCTCTAAAATAGTCAATAACTGTTTTTTTATAATTCATAATACCATCCATAGTATTTATATAGAGATATATCTCAAATAGATATATCTATACATCCCTTTCTTTATATTTTTATTTGATATTTCCAATATTTTTTACCGATATATTGAGTATCACTATTTAAATGACTTCTGCCAATATAAAGTTCATAAATCCTATTTTTAGTCTCTCATCTGGAGACAATGCCGACTCGGCTTTCTTCAAAACATTTATGTCATCGTATGTAAAATCCATGTGAGGGTATCTTGAATACTTATGACCTCCTGCATCAACTATTGGCCTGTATAATTTGTTATGTATACTCCTCATCTCATCGGTTATTTCACCATACATCTCCTCTTTGGCAAAATAAACAAAAAATCCGTCAATGAGAACAGGCTTTAATCCTGCTTCAATCATAAGCTCCTTGAGATCATCAACAGTACACTCTTCGTGATAAACATCATAGAAATTCCCCATTTTTTTTGTCCAGCGTATATATGACTTATAAATTTCTCCACTTGAGTTCGGAATTGCAACCAAGACCCATTTGTTGCTTATTTTTTTGCTTATGCTTAAAAACTTTAGCTGTTCATTACGCGAAAAATGTTCTATAACACCTGAACTACAAACAAAGTCAAAAACTGAAGAATTATTGCCGAGAAAGTCTTGATTAAAAAAATCATTTATTTCATACTCGATTTTTACTCCAACTTCTTTCGAAACTTTTTCAGCGAATATTTTTGCATAATTTGAACTATCCACAGCTTTACAAATACATCCTTCAAGTGCCATCAATATAAGCATTGTAGCTTCGCCAGCACCAAGCTCCATACACCGCGTAGTATTATTTAATCCTATTATAGGTGCAATCCTTTCAACAAGTGACTGTAAAGTTGCCCATTTATCAATATAAATATCATAAAATTTGGAATTAGGATTTTTAGCCTTATAGTCATTATAAAGCTGAAGTTCTACTTTCCAACAATCATCAAAATGCTCCTCTTGCGACATTCCAACTTAATCCCCCTAACGATTGATAATTAAATAAGTACCGCCATAAGAAATCAAAACTTTCCTATATGCACAATATCATAGGTGTACCTTAGCCCCACTCAAATTGTTAATCCGATTTTATGGTACTATATTGACACCGTTAAACCTTGGAATTATTTGACAATCTCTTATATCGTTATGTTTAAATAACCATAATATAAATCTTTCAACTCCAAGGCCAAATCCGGATGTTTTCATTGGATATTTTTCTTTCATATTGAAATACCATTCATATTCGGAGCTGTCCACATTATGTAATTTTAAAGCTCGCAAGACTTCATCACTATTCTGATGACGCTCACCAGAGCCTACAACTTCTCCTATGCCAAAAAGCAAATCTGCATTCAAGGCCTTCCCAGAATTTCTGCTATCTACAGCCTGATAGAAAGGCACAGATAAAGTGTCAAAGTGTGTTAGCCATACTATGCCGTCAAATTTTGACATAAGTGCCTGTTCACCGTATTTATTTAATAATCTAAAGCCGGCTTCATGCGTTTCTACATATTCTGGATTGTTATCTAACAATTTAATGGCTTCATCTAATGTCACCCTGTTAATTTTAGTGCTTAAATTTGCTAATTTCTCTATATGATCCGTATCTCCAGCTACTTTTTTTAATTCATCTGCATACTCTTCCAATAATGCACTGCATAAATATTTCAAATATTCCTCAACCAGATTGATTACATTTTCGAGCGTTCCAGGTATTTCAGCTTCGCTATGATAAAACTGGCACAAATGTCTTTCGTCAGCCGATTCTCCTCTAAAGGAAGGCATAATATAATAACAACCATTCTTAAATAACCGACAACCATATTCCAACATAAATTGCATAGAATCTGCAAGATATGTATCAACATTACACAAATTTACTTTTACAGGAGATGAATCGCTGCCCAAACCTATAGGACTGGAGATTGAACCTGTGGTAATTGGCAAGTGCAACGTTTTAATATTTTTATTTTCATAAAATTTTACGGTATTTACTGTAATTAAATTTTCAACTTCCACCAGCTTTTGATACCATGGATTATTTATAACATTTTGATAATGATTTTCTATGTTCTTCCAGCTTTTCGGAGGCCTAATTTTTTTAATGGTGTCATCGTAAATTTTTTCCTTTTGTAAAATAGCACACATTTAAATCACTCCTTAATAATAATATTTTTTATAGCATACTGTGATTAATAATATACATATACTATATTTGTTATAAATTTTTAAATAATAGTAAATTTGTGTTAATTTTATATTAAATATTAGCATAAAACGCGACATATGTCAATGTATGTTTCTATGTTTTTTAAGATATGTAATATGCGCTATATATTGACATTAATATTTACTTGCTATAAAATATATAAATAAAAGTAAATATATGTAATGCGATTTATGTATAATTCTAAAATTAATTTTAATTAAGCTCAAGAGGAAAGGGTTGATTATTAATGAATAGCTCTTACGGCAAAAAGAATCCTTTAAATACTGTTATTAATATGATGTACGATTTCTTTAAACGCTTGGGATTCAATATTGTATTTGGTAAAGAAATCGAAACCTATTATAATAATTTTACGGCATTAAATATAGAAGACAAATCTTTTATTACTTTGGACGATGCTACTTTCTATATAGAAGATGATTTATTACTAAGATCCCATCTTTCCCCTATTTGGATCAGACAGATGTCTAAAAAATCATACCCACTGGCGTTTATTGAAATAGGAAAGGTGTATCGGTGTGACAGCAAGGGAAGTCTGTTCAGACCCATGTTCTACCAAGCAGAAGGTGTTATTTTGGATAAAGGGATTCATTTTTCCGACTTAAAGGGTATTATGGAGCTATTTGTACAGTACATATTTAACTGTAAAAGGGAAATGACCTTCCAGCCATATTGGCATGCTTTTACATGTCCAAGTGTTAAGATTGATGTATCTTGCATATGTAATTATGATACAAATTGTCCCTACTGCCGAGGAAACAATTTAGTGAATATTTGCACTGCCGGAATGATTGACAGGAATATTTTAAATGAGTGCGGTTACGATTCTGACATATCAGGTATATGTTTTGGATTAGGTCCCTCAAGATTAATTCAATTAGTTGAAAATGTAAGCAATATACAAGAATTATATGAAAATAATATAGTCTGCTTCTGATAAGCTTTAGTTAAAAAAGTACTGATAACATCAACGATTACATTAAGGGCTAAGTACCTCCCTTTAAACAGCAGTAATAAAAGTAGATTTCAAGGAAATAAATGTGATATTTGCCATTGACTTCTTGCCATAACTATAGTAGTATATTAAAAACAGTTTAAATTTGCGCCCAGATAGCTCAGTCGGTAGAGCAGGGGACTGAAAATCCCCGTGTCGCTGGTTCGATTCCGGCTCTGGGCACCACTGAATTGGGAATCCGTACATTTCGTCAGGATAGATATTTCTTTGTTACTATGGATAATACATATTTAGGCTTATTTACTTTTGCCCTCTGTCGCAATTTGCCATTGTATCTAAATCAATGGTTGTAACGCCCCTTTAGAACAATACTCCTGACCCATATTTCCTCATTTTTTCACACAGGCCGGAATATCTCAACGTTTCCTTTTCATTTGCTATCATTTCACCTAACACCTCTTCACTTCCCACAAGTACAACAAGCTTTTTTGCACGAGTTACGGCAGTATAAAGAAGGTTTCTGGTCATAAGCATTTTAGGCCCCTGAAACATAGGCATAACCACCACAGGAAATTCAGAGCCCTGACTCTTATGAATGGTTATGGAAAACGCAGGCTCCAGCTCATCTAGTATTCCAAAATCATATACGACATTCTTTTCATCCTCAAATAAAACGATAAGCTTTTGCTCCTCATTGCATATTTTATGAATTATTCCGGTATCCCCGTTAAAAACACCCATTCCCTCAGCCGGCACATCTCCCTCTTTTTCCCAACGAAGATTATAGTTGTTCTTAATCTGCATTACACGATCACCCTCACGGAATATAAAATCCCTGAAGACCTTTTCATTTTTATGCGGCCCTTGGGGATTAAGTGCCTTTTGCAGCTCTATATTAAGTCTGGCTACACCCACAAGGCCCTTCCTCGTAGGCGTGAGAACCTGTATATGCCTCATTGGGTCATACCCATAGGTCGAAGGAAGCCGCCTGCTGCAGAGATCTACAATTGTTGCGAGCAAGTCATTGCCATTGCTCCTGTGCAGAAAAAAGAAGTCCTTATCCTTTTTATTCAGGCAGGGATACTCTCCTTTATTAATCTTATGCGCGTTTACAGTTATCATGCTTTCCTCTGCCTGCCTGAATATTTCCGTCAGCTTGACAGACATAATCATTTTACTCTCAATTATATCCTTAAGAACATTCCCCGGGCCTACCGACGGGAGCTGATCCACATCTCCCACAAGTATAAGCCTTGTACCGGGGCTTACAGCCTTAAGCAGGTTGTTCATAAGGAGTATATCCACCATTGACATTTCATCTATTATTACAACATCCGCAGCTATCGGATTGGCCTCATCCTTTTGAAAGGACGCGTCGGCATCCGTACCCGAATACCCTATTTCCAAAAGGCGATGAATGGTTTTAGCCTCAAAGCCTGTTGCATCGGACATCCTTTTGGCCGCTCTTCCGGTAGGCGCGGCAAGAACCACCTCATAGCCTTCACTATTTAAAAGCCTGATTATGGTTTTAATAATGGTTGTCTTTCCCGTACCCGGCCCCCCTGTAATTATAAGCACCCCGTTCGTTAAGGCCTCCCTTACGGCAGCCTTCTGCATGTCGGCAAGAACCACTCCTTCTTCTCTCTGCACCTGCCCTATTTTTTGCTCAAAATCCCCAAGCTCTGCTCTAAAGGCTGCCTCCGAGAGTTCAAGAAGCCTCCGGCACACTCCCAGCTCGGCATTATAAAAAGCATTTAAATATACTTTATTATAGCCATTTTCACCGTCCTTATCCTCGCCCGATCTCTCGGTCCAGACGGCTCTTTCAAGCACACTCGCTATGAGCGCGGCATTAATATCCTCAAGCCTCACCTCAAGAAGCTGTGACGTATATTCATTTAATTCAAATTCCGGCATATATGTATGCCCGTTAAGAGCCGCTCGGGAAAGAACATATTTTATTCCGCTGCACACCCTGTATCTGGAGACAGGATCAATACCCATGCTTCGGGCTATTCTATCGGCAGTTTTGAAGCCTATTCCAAAAACCTCATCCGCCAGCTTATAGGGATTTGCTTTTATTTCTTCTATGGTTCTCTCTCCGAACGCCTTATAGATTTTGGCTGAATAGACAGGGCTTATGCCGTATTTCTGAAAAAACATCACAACCTCTCTAAGCCCCTTTTGCTCCTCAAAGGCTTGTCCTATTTTTAATGCCTTATCCCTGCTTATGCCCTTTATTTCAGTGAGTATTTCGGGAGTATCCCGTATAACCTCCAGAGCAGCTTCACCGTACTTTTCAATGATTTTTTTCGCTGTTTGAGGCCCTACTCCCTTTATAACTCCCGACGAAAGATACTTTTCAATGGCATCGATAGTGTCGGGCAGCACCTTCTCATAAGTCTCTACCTTAAGCTGCTCTCCATAATCGGGATGGGTTACCCATTTGCCCGTAAGCCTTAAGATTTCACCAACATTTATAAAGGGCATATAGCCTACGGCCGTCACCGTATCCTTTTCGCTTTTAACATCACAGACAGTATAACCGTTCGTCTCGTTGGAAAAAATTATTTCCTCTACAGTAGCCTCTATCGTTACCATATAATTATTTCACCCTCAGTATGAATAGCCGGACTTGTATTTCTCTCATACGACCTTTTTTAAGTATATACCAATTCTGTGTCCAATTAAAGGATAATATCATTTATGTACCTTGTAAGCTATATGCCTGTTGTTTTTCCAATTGGTTCCTTTTTTGGGGATGCATCAGCATCAAACTTCTTAAAAATATCCTCTTTTTCGTTCTCACTAAGCACATCAAAAAAGTCATAATCATTTTTTAAGGTGTCTAGTATGCGGCGCGTATTGTCACTTGAGCCCATATCAATCACTGTAAGCTTCTCATTTGACATTACCCTCCTTAATATGTCGGCCGTAAAAATATTTCTTATTATTCCCTCCGCTGTCTGCTCCTGATTCTTCATAATAATAACCATTTTTACTCTGGAGCTTTCACTTCCCAAGCGTTGCCTTATGGGGCTTATAAGCCCCGATACTAAAGAAATTATCCCATAAATTGCAAGCAGCCCTACAAAGACTTCAAAAGCAATTCTCAACATAAATTATCACTTCCCGCCTATGAAAGAATAATTTGTACTACTATTTTATGAGCTTGAAGTGATATCCGTGACACTTAAGTTATTTGATTCCATTTTCTAAAGCCTTTAAATAAATAGTCGAAAAATAGTATTTTATAAAAAAAATTGACGAAATTTATAAATTTATATAATATATTATATAAAGGAGTGAATAAGCGTGACTAAAATGTTGCTAACTCATTTAAAACCGGGAATGAAACTGGCTAAGGACGTTTATCTGGATGACGGCAGACTTCTCCTTTTATCAGGTTTTATAATAAAGCCCATGTACATAAAAAAATTGAAATTATTTAACGTCCCTTTTGTGTATATACGTGAGGGAGAGGACATTCCCGAGTCTGAGGTATGTGAGGAAGAGGTTTACCGGGAAGCCTCAAGGAATATTGAAAGAGTGCTTAAGTGTGTACGGGATGGCAAGGATATAGATACCCCAGCGATAAAGGATACTGTAAATGCCATAGTTAAAAAGGTTCTGGAAAATGAGTCGGCATTTATGCAGCTCACAGGTATTCGCGACATAGACAGCTATACCTTCCTGCATTCTCTTGACGTATGCATATACTCAGTCATAACCGGAAAGGCTCTGGGAATGCATCGCAAAGACCTTACCCAGCTGGGACTGGGTGCTATCCTGCATGATATAGGCAAATGCAAGGTCCCTCTTGAAATACTCATGAAGCCTTCAAAGCTCACTGAGGAAGAGTTTGATATAATGAAGCAGCATACTGTATACGGACATGATATAATAAAAAATTCCCCCGGATTAAATGAAACTATCGCCTCTATTGCCTGCCGGCATCATGAAAAATGGGATGGAAGCGGATATCCTATGGGACTTAAGGAGTATCAAATCGACATATTTTCAAGAATAGTAACTACCGCAGATATATACGATGCTCTGACCTCGGACAGGGTTTACAGAAGAAAAAACCTTCCTCACGAGGCATCCAGCTATATTCTCTGCAACTCATCAATATTATTTGATCCTGACATTTCCGACGCATTTATAAAAAACATATCAATATATCCCCAGGGCTCAGTTGTGGTTCTGAATACCGGGGAGGTAGGAAAGGTACTAAAAGAATACCGGCATATGCCGGAAAGACCTAAAATATCGGTAATAGCATGCAGGGAGGGACCTCCTGTATTAAATCCCTACATAATTGACCTGCTTAAAGCACCCGATACTTTTATTGTAGACATATTAAGCTCATATTAAGCTAATAAAATAAGTCAGGCTTAAAAAACGTCTTATTTTTATCCCTACATATATAAGTATATAGTAAAAATTTCGTAAGCGGAAGGCTGCCTTCACATTATATATTCCGGCAGCCTTCCACTCCAGTCCCTTGTCTGTCTATATCTCGCCTGCCTGCTTTTTAAGTATTTCGGCCTTATCCGTCCTTTCCCATGAAAGATCTATATCGGTTCTGCCAAAGTGCCCGTAAGCCGCTGTCTGCTTATAAATAGGCTTTCTTAAATCAAGCATTTTAATTATCCCCGCGGGCCTCAAATCAAAGTTTCTGCTTACAAGCTGGACAAGCTTTTCTTCAGAGAGTGTGCCCGTACCATAGGTATCTATCAATATAGAAACGGGCTTTGCCACCCCTATGGCATATGCAAGCTGCACCTCGCACTTTGCTGCCAGCCCCGCGGCCACAATGTTTTTAGCTACATAGCGGGCTGCATAGGCAGCAGAACGGTCAACCTTTGTGGGGTCCTTTCCTGAAAAAGCTCCTCCCCCATGTCTTGCATATCCTCCGTAAGTATCCACTATTATCTTTCTGCCCGTCAGACCCGAATCTCCCTGAGGGCCGCCGACCACAAACCTTCCCGTAGGATTTACAAGATACCTGGTATTCTCATCAACTAAATCCGCCGGAAGCATAGGCTTTATTACATGCTCTATAATATCCTTTTCTATAGTGTCATGATCAACATCGGCACTATGCTGTGTGGATATAACAACGGTATCTATTCTCACCGGCTTATCGTCCTCATACTCTATAGTAACCTGAGATTTTCCGTCGGGCCTCAGGTACGTAAGCGTGCCGTCCTTTCTTATGTCGCTCAGCTTTTTTGCAAGCTTGTGGGCCAAAGAAATTGGCATAGGCATAAGCTCGGAAGTCTCATCACACGCAAATCCGAACATCATGCCCTGATCTCCAGCTCCTGTAGCTTCAATTTCGGCATCGGACATTTCCCCTGTTTTAGCCTCAAGCGCTTTATCCACTCCCATTGCTATATCGGGAGATTGACCGTCTATTGAGGTTAAAACGGCACAGGTATCGCAGTCAAACCCATATTTAGCCCTGTCATATCCAATTTCTCTTATTGTATTCCTCACTATTGCAGGTATATCAACATAGCAATTCGTTGTAATCTCACCCATAACAAGAACAAGTCCTGTAGTGACCGATGTTTCACAAGCGACTCTGGCCATAGCATCCTGTGCAAAAATTGCATCTAAAACCGAATCGGATATTTGATCGCATATTTTATCAGGATGGCCTTCCGTAACAGACTCTGAAGTAAATAATTTTTTTGACATTAAAAACCCCTCCAATCATAAATAAATAATTACCGCTAAAAGGCCTCTTCATTTGATGAAGAGGCCGATTCTACAACTCCTCATCTTCCAGGATAGAAAAATCCTGCAGGAATTGGCACCGATGCTCTAGCCGGTTGCCGGGTTTCACAGGGCCCAGTCCCTCCACCTCTCTTGATAAGGTTCAACAATATTAAGTTTCTTATGCTACTTATATGGATATTTCTAAACAATGTTTATATTCTTTAATAAATACCGATATAATATTACAAACTTTTCCTGCTACCATAAATAATTTAACACATATATTTGCTGTAGTCAAGATCATTTTTCAAGTAATTACTAAAATATTACATAGCCTTATTTTCTATGCATTTGCAAAAATATCCTCAAATTCTCCGCCTTCCAGCTTTTCCTTTTCCAGAAGCACCTCTGCAACTTTATGCAGCTTGTTTATATTTTCCTTGAGCATATTAATCGTTTTATCATAGCATGTGTCGATTATGCTTTTAACCTCTCTGTCAATCTGAGCGGCAACTTCTTCGCTGTAGTTCCTTGCCTGGGCAAAATCCCTGCCTATAAAAACCTCATCATTTTCATTGCCGAATATAAGGTTTCCAAGATGCTCGCTCATACCGTACTTTGTTATCATGCTCCTGGCCACTCCGTTTGCTGTTTTAAGGTCGCTCCCGGCACCGGTGCTTATCTCTCCAAGAACAATTTGCTCTGCGGCCCTTCCTCCCAATGCAATAACTATGCGCTCCAAGAGCTGCGATTTTGTGTGATAGGTTTTATCCTCCTCGGGCTTGTAAGCAGTATATCCTCCTGCCATTCCCGCGGGTATTATGGATATCCTGTCAACCTTATCGGTGGTTGAAACCACCCTTACGGCTATTGCATGGCCTGCCTCATGGTAGGCAGTAAGCCTCTTTTCCTTTTCGTTCATTACCCTGCTCTTCTTCTCAGGCCCCATCACAACCTTGAAGATTGCCTCCTTGACATCCTCCATTGTTATCTGCTTCTTATTGGATCTTGCAGCCAAAAGCGCAGCCTCATTTAAAAGATTCTCAAGATCTGCTCCTGTAAAGCCGGGGGTTGTTTTTGCCAGATCATCCAGCCTTATATCGGAACCCAAAGGCTTGCCCCTTGAATGCACCCTCAAGATCTGCTCTCTTCCCTTTATATCCGGCAGTCCCACTACAACGCGCCTGTCAAACCTTCCCGGCCTTAAAAGGGCGGGATCAAGTATGTCGGGCCTGTTTGTAGCAGCAAGTATTATTACTCCCTCGTTTATACCAAATCCATCCATTTCAACCAGAAGTTGGTTGAGCGTCTGTTCGCGTTCGTCATGGCCGCCTCCAAGTCCTGCTCCCCTGTGTCTTCCAACGGCGTCAATCTCATCAATAAAAACTATACAGGGAGCATTCTTCTTTGCCTGCTCAAACAAATCTCTTACACGGGACGCACCTACTCCCACAAACATTTCCACAAAGTCGGAGCCGCTTATGCTGAAAAACGGAACTCCAGCCTCGCCCGAAACAGCCTTAGCCAGCAAGGTTTTTCCCGTACCCGGAGGTCCTACAAGCAATACTCCCTTTGGTATTCTGGCACCCAGCTCCACAAACTTCTTGGGTTGCTTTAAAAATTCAACTATTTCCTTCAGCTCTTCCTTTTCCTCATCAGCACCCGCAACATCATCAAAGGTTACCTTCTTTTTATCATCGGTGTTCATTTTTGCCCTGCTCTTGCCGAAGGACATAACCCTGTTTCCTCCTCCGCCCTGAGACTGCTGAAGGAAGAACACCCAAAACAGAACAAATATAACTATCAGCCCTATCGTAGGCAGAATTGCCACCCACCACGGCGGTGTCGGAGGCGGCTGGAACTTAAAGCCGTCACTTTTTAAAAGCTTATTCTTTACCGCATCCGTAGCTATATTTGTAAAGGACTCGACAGATGGTATATTTACAACATACTTGCCGGTTCCCTCCGCACCCTGACTGGTAAACTCCACAGTGGCTTTCTCGCCCTGTAGTACTATGCTTTTAACATTGCCGCTCTGAATTTGGGTTATCAGCTCTGAATAACTCTTTTCCTGAGGACCCTCGCTTCCTTGAATCAATAATAAAACAAATATGATTATTACAAAAAGTATTATATAAAAGCTTAATCCTTTGAAATATCTCAAATATCTCCCTCCTTGTTTCTAAGTTATATACAAATTGTTGCATAGGTTGCAACACAAATACGGAAGTAATTTTCTTACAAACCAATACTAAAAATTGCAAGCAAATTACAGTGGACATTCTCCGCAGTTCGTTATTTATATATCTCCTGCCTGCGATTTATATAATATTAACATACCCGTAATTAAAACACAATAAATACAAGCCAATTAAAAAATTTCGTCATATTTAAAAACATTCTTTAAAAATTACTTTTTACACGCTTTCGGGTCTAAGGTGCATAAATCGGGAAGGTTCCTGTACTTTCCCCCATAATCAAGGCCATATCCCACAACGAATTCATCGGGTATTACAATTCCCTTGTATTCAACCTCAATCTCCACCTTTCTTCTGGAGGGCTTATCCAGAGCAGTGCATATTCTGACGCTTAAAGGTCCCCTTGTATTTAAAAGCTCCTTTAAATGCTTAAGCGTCAGTCCTGTATCCACTAAATCCTCTACAATGAGAACATGCTTGCCGGTGATATTGATGTCAATATCCTTTATTATCCTTACCACACCGGAGGATCTGGTAGAATGTCCATAGCTGGATACCGAGATAAAATCCATGTCCACAGGGATGGTTATATGCCGCATCAGATCAGCCAAAAAAACAAAGCCTCCCTTCAAAACTCCGACCAGAACAAGCTCCTTCTCTCTATAATCCCGCGAGATTTGCGTGCCAAGCTCTTCTGCTTTTTTAAGCAGCATGTCTCTTCCTATCAGAACTCCTTTTATACCTTCCATTATGTATTCTCCCCGTCAGTTTTTTTATACTCAAGCCTTAATATCCTTTTAGTATTTTCAGTTACCTTAAATTTATCACTTATTTTATATCCAATAACCCAGACAATTTCTCTTTCCTTTGCTATAACAGGTATTTCATCTCTTAATTCTCTGGGTATTTTATTGTCTATAAAATACTCTTTAAGCTTTTTTGTGCCATTTGACTTTAAAGGTTTGAAAACATCACCCTTTCTCCTGTTTCTAATATTTATACCTCCATCTATCCTGTCCCAATCAAAAAACTGAACTGCCGGGCGGCGATCGGTATCCAAATTAACCTTCTTCGCATCCTCCCTTTGAAAAATAAACGCATCAATATATTCGTGGCGCGCGTCTACCGAGGTTTTCCCAGGCAATACCAGCTCATAGCTAAAACCTTCGGCTATCTTAGAATCATCGCAATTTATGAATACTCTTACCGAATCATAAGATCTCTCAATGCGGAGTTTATGCGGCAAATGAAGCCGGGAGCCGGTTTTTCCATTGTTAATAAGATTGTCCACCTGCTGCACATGTACATTTTCAATACCCTTCAAATCTCCCTTTACGTCGGCTATTGCCCTTCTTATAATTCTTCTTCTTACAGCCGTGTGCTGCTGCATTGTTTTTGATATTTTAAGCTCCACCCCATGCAAATCTTTTTTTATAACACATTGATTATATAGACTTAAAGCCATTTGTTCAATATAATTATTGTCATCCTTTATCAATGAGGCCATCTTCACAATGCCGGAGGTTATGTCTGTATTGAAAAGCTCATCAATAGACGGTATGAGCTCCTTGCGTATTTTATTTCTCGTATATATTGCTTTAAGGTTTGTGCTGTCGGTTCTTGGATTTAATAAATTAGCCGTGCAGTACTCCTCAATTTGTACCCTCCCGATGTCCATAAGAGGCCTTATTATATTATCTCTTTTATATTCCATGCCCTTTAGCCCTTCTAAGCCGGTACCTCTTATGATATTTAAAATAACTGTCTCAGCCTGATCATTTCTGTTGTGTGCCACAGCTATTTTTTCAGCGCCAACCCTCTCCGCAAAAGACTTAAATTCGCTATACCGTGCCTCCCTGCCCGCTTCTTCAACTGATATTCCCTTTCGTGCTGAAATGCGCTTAACATCGACAGACACACTATAAAGCGGAACTCCCATGCTCTTGCACAGCTCTGCTACATACTCCTCATCCTCGTCTGCCTCCCTGCCTCTTATCATATGATTTATATGCACAGCATATATGCTTCTTATATGCAGCTCGTCCGCAAGCTGAAAAAGCACATGAAGAAGGCATACAGAGTCAGGACCTCCTGAAACTCCTACTACTATACTCTCATCATTTTGTATTAAATCATGCCTATGGACTGTATCGGCAACCATTTTTAATATATTCATACCCTTACCGAATTTATCCCCTAAATTTTTCAAGATTCACAAATTTAGTATATTGTCCCAGCCACACAAGCTCAACTGTTCCTGTAGAACCGTTTCTGTGCTTTGACAGTATAACCTCTGCAATGTTCTTCTTTTCAGTATCGGGATTATAGTAGTCATCCCTGTAAAGGAACATAACTATGTCGGCATCCTGCTCTATAGCCCCCGACTCTCTCAAGTCACTCAGCATCGGCCTGTGATCGGTTCTTGATTCCGGACCGCGGCTTAACTGGGACAGCGTTATCACGGGGACATTCAACTCCTTTGCAAGTATTTTTAGGGATCTGGATATTTCAGATATTTCCTGCTGCCTGCTTTCATTCCTTCCCCTTCCCTGCATAAGCTGAAGGTAGTCTATAATTACAAGCCCCAAATCCTTCTCGAGCTTAAGTCTTCTGCACTTGGCACGTATTTCCATTATAGAGGTTCCCGGGGTGTCATCTATATAAATGGGAGCCTCCGATAAAGGCGCCAATGCTCCTGCAACTTTCTGCCAGTCGTCATCCTCCAGCTTTCCTGTCCTCATCTTTTGGCTGTCAACCATAGCCTCACTGCTGAGCATTCTGTTGACAAGCTGATCCTTTGACATTTCAAGGCTGAATATGGCAACGGGAATCTTTGAACGCACAGCCACATATTGAGCTATATTAAGCACAAAAGCAGTCTTTCCCATAGCCGGACGCGCAGCAACCAAAATAAGGTCGGAATTCTGCAGCCCGGAGGTCTTATAATCAAGATCGTTAAAGCCCGTAGGTATGCCTGTAATACTGCCGTTGTTATTATAAAGCTCCTCTAGCCGGTTAAACGTACTTAAAAGCACATCCCTTATAGGAGAAAAGCCCTGAGTATTTCTCTTTTGCAGGATATCAAAAATACTTTTTTCAGCCCTGTCCAAAACAAAGGTGACCTCTTCAGATGCCTCATATCCCATATCCACTATGCTTGAGGAGGCCTTTATAAGAGTCCTCAAGAGCGCCTTCTCCTCAACAATTTTGGCATAATGCCTGGCATTGGAGGTTGTAGGTACGGAAGTGGCAATGTTGGTAAGATATTCAAGTCCTCCTACATTGTCAAGGGTTCCCCTTATCTTAAGCTGCTCGGATACGGTAATTAAATCTATAGGCTCCGCCCTTTCAAAGAGATCCATTATTGCCTCAAATATTTCCCTGTGGTCTTCCCTGTAAAAATCTTCGTTTCTAAGTATTTCAGTTATAACGGGTATAGCTTCCTTATCCAGCAGCATCGCTCCCAATACAGACTGCTCTGCCTGAATATTCTGAGGCGGAATCCTGCCCAAAGCTCCAATATCCATACCAAAAGCTCCTATTCCTGCTCTATTTTAACCTTAAGCTTGGCGCTGACCTCAGAATAAATCTTCACTTCTACCTCTGCGGTTCCCAATGTTTTTATTGAATCATGAAGCTGTATTTTTTTCTTGTCAATATCCAGTCCAAAATCCTTCTTAAGCCTGCTTGATATATCCATGCTTGTTATGGACCCAAAAAGCTTTCCGTTTTCTCCTGCCTTGCTCTTGATAACCACGACAATATCCTTGATTTTCTCAGCAACAAGCTTGGCGGCCGCAAGCTCCCTCTCCTTTTTTGTTCTTTCCGAGTCCTTTTTGGAGTTCAGAACATTTATATTGGATGCGCTTGCTTCCACCGCCAGACCCCTCGGAAGCAGATAATTCCTTGCATATCCGTCGCTGGCCTCCACCATGCTTTCCTTTTTCCCAAGTCCTTTAACATCCTGCTTTAAAATAACCTTCATTTTTACCTCCGTAATTAAATTAAAATTTACTGCTTTTCACTGCCGCTTAAACTATCAATATAGTTAATTATAGCATATTTAAGCTTTTCCTTCGCCTCCTCGACAGAAATACCCTCTATCTGAGTGCCCGCTACCGTAAAATGACCTCCCCCTCCAAGCTTTTCAAGAATTACCTGTACGTTTATATCCCCAAACGACCTTCCGCTGATAAAAACCGTGGCTCCCGCAGTACTCAGCACAAATGCTGCAGCTATGCCCGAAAGGCTCAAAAGCTGATCAGCCGCCTGCGCGGCTATAAGCTGCGCACTCTTTACATTTGAAGCACATACTGATAAGGCAATCCTGTCATTAATTATTTCAGCGTCTCTAACGACGTTTGATATGCTTGTATAGGTCTTAAGATCATTCTGAAACAACTGCTTTACCGTAAATGTGTCCACTCCCTGCCTTCTTAAGTACGATGCAGCCTCAAAGGTTCTTACACCCGTCTTAAAGGTAAAGTTCTTGGTGTCTATCACAATACCGGCGTACAATGCCTCAACCTCCAGAGGCCTAAGCCCGGGATTTTCTTCAACGTACTGCAGTATTTCCGTTACCATTTCACAGGTCGAAGACGCATATGTCTCCTGGTAAGTCAACACAGCATCCTGTATAAAGTCCGCGCCCTTACGGTGATGATCTATAACCACTATCTGGTCTGTATAGTTTAAAAGCTGCGGGCATTCTGTAAAGGCAGCCCTGTGAGTGTCCACGATGATCAAAAGAGTCCTCGTGTTCACCTTGTTCAGAGCCTCAGCCCTTCCGATAAATAAGTTTTCGTATTCACCATCGTTCTGTATCTTTGTCATTATTGCATCTATAGTAGGATTTGAATATTCCAACACGATATTGGTATCCTTTTTTCTGCCGCAGGCTATTCTATAAAGACCCATGGCCGCTCCCAGCACATCTATGTCTACATTTTCATGCCCCATAATCATTACACCCGACGACTGCTCTATCAGCTCACGCAGCGCATAAGCTATCACTCTGGCCTTAACTCTGGTTCTCTTTTCCATCTCACGGGTTTTCCCTCCAAAGAAGCTAAAGCTTTCTCCGTCCTTAATTACAACCTGATCTCCTCCCCTTCCCAAAGCGATATCTATTGAGGCCGCCGCAAAATGAAAGTTCTCAGCCATAGTCTTTCCATTTATTCCTAAGCCAAGACTCAATGTAACAGGAATTCTATTTCCCAGATTAATTTCCTTTACGCTGTCTAATATGTCAAATTTTTTATTCTCAAATTCTTTAAGGTATTTGTGTTCAAATATAAGCAGGTACTTGTCCCTTTCAAATTTCTTCAATACTCCGCCGGTAAAGCCTACCCAATGTGCCACCTTCTTTTCAATTTCAGCCAGCATCTGAGGGCGGTTTGAATCCTCCAGGCTCTGCATCAGGTCATCATAATTATCAATAATAATTATTCCTATGGATGCCCTTTCATCCCTATAAAGCTTTCTTACCTCAACAAGCTCGGTATTGTCTATAAGATATAGCAGGAGTATATACTCATTGGAGCTGCTCTTTTCATCTATTTTTACAATGTTGCCCAAAACCGAATAGTGCCTTCCGTTTATTACCGTCTCCTTTGATATATTGGTTCTGTCGCTAATCAGATTCTCAGGGTGAAGCTCCTCCGCAAAAGAACCTATCGTTCTTTCAAAAAGCTGCTGCCCTTCAAAAATCTTTCTAAAGGAGGAATTATACCATATTATTGTCCCATCCAGCTCAATCACTACCAAAGGCATGGGGAAGTTCAGCAGGGTGTCCTTTGTGGCAGTGTCAATATTCAATGTGAGGTTTTCAATATATTTTGTTATTTCCTTCTGCCTTACATAATTGGATCTGAAATTATAATATACAAGAGCTGCCAGCAGGAGATAGCAGGGCACCGATACCCTCCAATCAAGCACTGTTATTACAACCGCCAAAATAAATATAACCCATAGATAAAAGCTTGCACGCGGTACGAATATTCCGGAAAATTTCTTATTATCCATTAGCATCTCCTTGTTTTCTTATACTCCCCTATTTTTTAGCTTTCAGCCTTGAGCTGTTTAAGTGCTTGGATAACTCCGATAAGTCCCCATAATATTTCTCTACATCATGTTCTTCAATAAGCCCCAGCTTGATTTTATTCCCTATTTTAAGCTCAATAGCATTATAACTTAGGCCCAGACGCCTTCCCAAAAGGTAACAAATTAAAATAATGTTCGAAAGCGTTTCGGCGATAGAGTCACGAACCTCCTCCTTCATACCGTTGACCAGAACCTTAAAAAGGTTGGCTATATCGGTAAGAAGCTCACTCTTTAACCACTCTATGGTTTTAATATTCCTTGTAATATCTATTTCCCTGTCAAAAATAGCCATGCTTTCACCTCAAAATCACTTTAGCCTTTGATTTTAATACAGCCGCCGCCATAATATTATACCATCGAAAGCACCTTTAATTGTGAATTTCCCAAATAAAAGCTCCATGCCTCTTTAAACCGTCAGCCCGGGCTGTAAGGATATGACCCCAAAAATTTAAAAAAGGAAGTCTTTTTCTTAATCATTGTAAGAGCGTCCTTTACATCCTCATCACTTCTGTGGCCCACAACGTCAACAAAAAAAATGTACCTCCCCAACTGATTTTTAGCAGGCCTTGACTCAATTCTGGTCATATTTATATCCCAGAGGTTGAATATGTCAAGTATCCTGTACAGGCTTCCCGGCCTGTCCTCAGTCGAAAAAACAATTGATGTCTTGTCATGCCCTGTCCTTTCGCGGTCATCCCTTGACACAACAATAAATCTCGTGGAATTGTTATCCCCATCCTGAATGTTATGTGCAAGTATATCAAGTCCATAGGCCTCGGCAGCCGCAGCCGACCCTATAGCCGCTAAGCCCCCTCCAAGCATGGCAACCTCATTTGCCGCGCCCGCAGTGCTGTAAACACATTTCACCTCCGCATTCGGAAAACAGGAATTTATATATTTCCTGCACTGTCCTATCGGCTGAGGATGCGACAGTATTTGTTTTATATCCTCAATTTTAGTTCCCTTTTTAGCCATGAGGTTTTGCTTTATATTCATAACCTCTTCGCCCTTGATTTTAAGATCTACGTCTGCCGCAATTATATCAAGCGTAACGCTTACGGCTCCTTCAATAGAGTTTTCTATAGGAACTATAGCCTCATCTATTTCACCGTTATGTACCCCATATAATATGTCAGGTATAGATGCATACCCATGTATGGAATATGCACATAAATTCCCCCCGGCATACTTAAGCAGGGCCTCATGGGAAAATGTTCCCTCAGGCCCCAGATAGCCTATTCTTACCATAAATACCTCTTACCCGAAGCAAACTCCCTCTTTAGTAGCATTAAGGGGCTAAATAATATAATAACACTAATCTCTTATTTTTCCAACCCGGTATTTTAAGATCGGGTGCATAAATTATATCTGACACAGCATTTCGGGAAATCGCCATAGGGATTACAATTGAAGCACCTTTTTCACATAACAGCATAATTATCCAAAAAAATGGTTAAAAAGAGCCAATATATTATGGCGTTTTATTCCAAATCCAGATTTTTAATAAGCTCCCTATCTATCTTCCCCTCACTTCGAGGGGAAGGAAAAGAAGGTCCATGTAGGACTTGTAGGATGTCTTCTCATTTCTTTCGCTAGCTGCTTTACATGTGCCTGCGTTGTTCTTCTCATTTTCTTCTCCAGCGCCCTTCTTTTTCTTCCCCTCAATGTGAGGGGAAGATAGAAGGGGAGTTAAAATCTGCATTTTCGTTACTTAAATTAAATACACCCTTTAAGATCTTCTGACTTAATATAAATAAAATCCCGGATTTTAATTTAGAAAAAATCCGGGATTTTTTGAGTCCTTGCAAATATATAAAATTAATATATTTTAATTTATTCCGAAGTATACGGAAGCAAGGCAATATGTCTTGCTCTCTTTATTGCAATAGTAAGCTGGCGCTGGTGCTTTGCACAATTACCGGATATTCTTCTGGGAAGTATTTTACCTCTTTCGGAAACATATTTCCTTATTTTTGCAACTTCCTTGTAGTCTATATCGGTAACTTTATCTATACAGAAGGAGCAAACCTTTTTCTTCGCCCTTCTCATTTTCATTCCGCCTCTGCCCTCGCCCTTGTCGTAAGAGTCTCTTGGACCGCTTCGTTCTCTCTTTCCTCCCGGCATGATAAAAACCCTCCTTTCATAATGGCACTGCATACTGTACAGCCTGCCACGTTAAATTACACTAATAATAAATACATGTTAAAACGGCAGTTCATCATCGTCATCCAAAGGATAAAAACCATCATTCTGGCTGGGCTCACCTACCGCCGTATTCCTTGAGGGCGGAGCATCACTCCTTTTGCTGTCTGCAAAATATGCCTCCTCAGCAACAACCTCTGTGGCATAATGCTTTTTACCCTCATTGTCATCCCAGGATCTGGTCTGTATTGGGCCTATAACAGCGATTCTGCTTCCCTTTTGAAAATACTTTGAGCAGAATTCTCCTGTCTTGCCAAACGAAACTACGGGTATAAAGTCAGCCTGCTTCTCCTCCCCCTGCTTCTGAAACCTTCTGTCTATAGCGACAGTGAACCTGCAGACGGCAATATTGCTGCTGGAGGAGTATCTCAGCTCAGGATCTTTAGTAAGTCTTCCCATTAAAATAGCTTTATTCATAAAACCACCCTATTTTTCCTTCTTAATAACTATATACTTAATGATTCCCTCGGTTATTTTGTAGATTCTTTCAAGCTCCTGGGGGAAAGACGGCTCGGCACTAAAATCAGCTAAAACATAATAGCCGTCGTTAATGTCATCTATAGGATATGCCAATCTTCTTTTGCCCCATTCATCAATATTCTCGAGTTGGGCAGAGGTCTCCAGCAAATTTTTAAACTTCTCTACAAGAGCCTTTACATTCTCTTCCCCAATCTCAGAGCTAATGATGAAAATGGTTTCATATTTGTTCATCATTCGACTTCACCTCCTTCCGGACTAAACGGCTCCGCATTTAAAATTGCAGAGCAAGGATTCACAAATAGGTATTTTATCACACTGCTTCAAATTACACAAGAAAAATTTTTAGAACACACCTAAAATATGATAAAATTCTTTCCCTAAGTATAATTTTATGGTATAATTTTATGGTATACTTTTAGCAATGATAGATTTGTTCTTTGTTGATTTCTGTCACTTTATATTTATTTTTCAATAAATATTTTTGCCGTTTTAACAGGCTTATAAACACTAACTCGGGAATTTTTAAAATTTTTCCCCGCACACAGCTTTTTGGAGGCTTAAACATGTTATATCCGTTAAAATTCAATGCTGTTTTTAAAGACTACATATGGGGAGGGAGAAACTTTCAAAAGCTAGGAAAGCGTCTTCCTGAAGGAATAGTAGCCGAGAGCTGGGAAATTTCCTGTCACCCCGACGGGGTAAGCACAGTGGCAAATGGATCATATGAGGGCTTGCCCCTTCCCGGGCTTGTAAAAAAACTAGGAAGGAAGCTGATAGGGTGTGAGCTTCCAGACAGTGCCCTTGAGAAATTCCCCTTACTCGTTAAGCTTATTGACGCCAATGACAAGCTGTCTGTGCAGGTTCATCCCGAAGATCAATACGCTGCAGTCAACGAAAATGGAGAGCTTGGCAAAAACGAAATGTGGTATATAATTTCCGCCAAGCCGGGAGCAAAGCTTATATACGACATAGCTCCAGGCGTAACAAAGGCTTCCTTTGCAAAGGCTGTCGGGAAAAATAAAATTGAAGCCTGCTTAAAATACATTGAGGTTTTTCCCGGAGATTTTTTAAACATCCCGGCAGGGCTGGTACATGCAATAGGTGAGGGAATTGTCCTTGCGGAAATCCAGCAAACCTCGAACACCACCTATAGGTTATATGACTATAACCGCACGGATAAGAACGGAAATAAAAGAACTCTCCACATAGAAAAGGCTCTGGATGTCATAGACTTCGACGGAGCCGGCAGAAAAGAAAAATACCAAGGCCTGAGCATAAAAATAGCCGAAAGCTGTTATAAGACATACAAGATAGCGAATAAATATTTTTGTGTGGAGCTATATGATATAAATGGAACTATAGAGGAAAATGCCGACGGGAGCAGGTTTTGCCTGTATGTATTTATTGAAGGGGAAGGCCGGATAGAATATCAAGGGGGAGCAGAGTATGTCAGTCAGGGTCAGTCGGTTCTTATTCCCGCCTTTATGGGAGGCTACCACATACGAGGCAATCTGAAGGCGCTTAAATCATATGTTCCCGATCTTAATAAAAATGTACTTGAGCCTTTAGAAAATGCCGGCTACTCAAAGGAAGATATCTTTAAAAATGTAAGCGGGTTGGAATAGCGGCACCTAACAATATTCCTGAAATATATAAGTAAATGCTGTAAGGAGGTGATTGTAATTATGCCGATAAGGCTGAAGAAGAAAGGGGTTTTTACCTTAAGCATATTTATATGCATTTTTCTTATACTTGTAACTGCCATAATTGCCCTGGCCTCCCCTCGCGCCGATGTGCTGAAAAAGGGCATGGACGGGGCACAGGTGCTTCAGCTTCAAAAGGATTTAAAGCTTCTGGGCTTTTTTGATGTTGATCCCACAGGCTATTTCGGCGATATAACAGAAGCCTCGGTAATCAAGTTCCAGAAGAAATATAATATAATCACTACCGGAAAAGCAGGCCCTATAACACTGTCACAAATAGAAAAGCTCAAAAAGAAAAACAAGCCTCTGGCTAAAATCGTAATCGATCCCGGACATGGCGGCATTGACGAGGGAGCGTCCAAAGGGGGTGTGGTTGAAAAGGAGGTTACTCTTGATATATCAAAAAGGCTTCAGGAGCGTTTGCTTTTGAGCAACTATGAAGTCGTGATGACTAGAGAAACCGACAAAAGCCTTGACAGCCTGTGCAGCAAAAACTATCCCCGTGAAAAGAAGGACCTGGATGCAAGAGTAAGCATTATAAACAGCAGCAAGGCCAAGCTTTTTGTGAGCGTCCATATCAACAGCCTTCCTGAAGACCCCGGCATAAGCGGATCAATAGTGTTTTATAACTCACGGAGCAGAGAATCCAAAGCTCTGGCCTCCAGCATCCAAAAAGCGCTGAATGCCATAGATGTAAACGGTAAAAAAAGAAGGCAGAACGACATACAATCAGCAAATTTTTATGTTTTAAAGCATTCCGATATACCGGGTGTACTGGTAGAAACTGCATTTGTCACAAACAGCAGCGAACGAAGCCTGCTAAAGCAGGAGCAATTCAGAGAAAATCTGGCTAAGGCAATTATGGAAGGGATAACGCGCTCAGGGCTGTGAAAACTATTTTGTATTTTCCCATTGCTATGCAATTTCGGACACAGCCGCGCCCTCCGCGACAATTATAGGGTGTTTCTCCTTCTTAGCCTTGGTAGAGGCAAGGCTTGCCGTATTAATCATCTCCATCACACTTTTAATATGACTGCCTTCCTTATTTTCATAATTGCCATTGCCTGCAATACCCACAGAGGCCGATACTTTAATATCTTTATAAAATCTGGTGCCTGAAACCTCTTTTAAGAAGTTCTCCGCAATAATTCTGCTTTGATCCGCTCCATTAGGATCCAGTATAACAAATTCATCCCCTCCAAATCTGCAGAGGTATGCTTTTTGGGATACAACACGCTTTAATATCCCCGCCATCTCTTTTAAGATCATGTTTCCCGTAGTGTGCCCGTATTCCTTATTTATATATCCAAACCTATCCATGTCAATAAATATGAAGCTTATTTCAACGCCGCCCTCTAAAAGCTCTACAGCTTTCTGGTAAACATATTCCGCCTTATAAAGGCCCGTCAGAAGATCGGTATGCTTCCCCAGCTCATAGTAAAGCTTGGCACGTGTAACAACCCCCACGAGCTTTTCCTTATTCAGCACAAGCAGTCTCTCAATTTTATGCTTTTCCATCTTCTGTCTGGCATCCCACACCGATATATCAGGTGTAACAAAAATAACCTTCCTTGACATGGCATCGGCAACAATTCTGTTGGGATGGGAATTTCGTATGTCCTTAGAGGTTACTATGCCGACAATTCTGCTGTCATCTACCACAGGAAGACATCCTATTGAGTACTTGTCCATAAGCCTCTGAGCCTTGCACAATCCGTCCTCTGCGTTAACTGTTACTACATCTCTCGTCATAATATTTGAAATATCCGATATCATAGCTCTATAGAGGTGCTGACATGAAGTACAATATTTAGCTGCGCCTTAATAATGGTAGATTCATTAGCAACCTTGCCTCCTTCATCAAGAATCAGTTGTACCAGCCTGTCCTTGCTTATCATGCTTGTAAGGGATTTTCTGATAACGACAGCCTCAATAACAGGGTGCTCAATTTCAACAATCTCATACTGCTCGGGCGAAAGTATGTCAACCATTCTTCTTGCAGCCTCAGGCCCTATGGGAGCTCTTTTTCCTACAATCAACGCATCCTGCATGGGCGGGATTTCGAACTCAGACAGGCGCATGTTTATTTCAGCTCTTTTTATCTTATCATTAAAATTGTTCATAGCATTTCTCCGTAAACATAAATATCTGATCTGATATATAATACTATCATAGTATAACCTATTATGTCTACTGCTATACAACACATCTGAAATAAATACAACGAATAACAGAGACGCCTGTGTAAGCCTTTCAACACAGATATTTCTGTTATTTACAAGCTGTTTTTCCATATCTTCTCCCGTATATTTCCGCTATTGTTAAGCTCTTTTATCTTTCGTTAAAATCCGTTTGTATAGCTCCCCATTTATATATTGATTATAGTATGAAAGTAGACATAATTCTATTTATTTAGCGTTAAAAACAAGTTAAATTTTACATAAGCAGACACAGGGTTAAGAAAATAATAGCTTTAAGACTGTCCACAGTCTTAAAGCTATTATTTATGGTGGGCACTATAGGGCTCGAACCTATGACCCCCTGCTTGTAAGGCAGGTGCTCCCCCAGCTGAGCTAAGCGCCCGTATTAGAGATGAGATGTGAGAAATCAGACATTAACAAAAAACAGCATTAGCTTCTCACCTCTAACTTCTCACATCTCACCTCTAGTTGGTGACCCATAGGGGAGTCGAACCCCTGTTATCGCCGTGAAAGGGCGGTGTCTTGACCACTTGACCAATGGGCCATTATGGTAGCGGCGGTTGGACTTGAACCAACGACCCTGCGGGTATGAACCGCATGCTCTAGCCAGCTGAGCCACGCCGCCATAATGCACGTAACCAACGCGCTTTTATATTATAGCCGATAGCCTGATGAAAAGTCAAGAAAAAGTTTAATGTTTCAGAAACGATATTTTTAAGATCCCGGAAGCTTTACCGAACGTGCAAATCCTTTTATCCTAATCCACTCATTTATAATTTCGTCAAGCTTCTGACTTAAAGACAGTACCCTGTCGTACTCCATAAATCCTTTTTGTCCTAAAAGAAGATTCATTTCCTCCTGAAGCGATCTTATTTCATCATTAACTGCTGCGTACTCTCTCATAAATGCTACCTCATCATTTGCAAATTTTTATATACTTCTCAGATCGATTACAAGAATTATATCAAAGCAAGCAATTTAATGTCAAGTATTGTAAAATAATATTTTCAGATTAAAATGCTTCTATTCTGCGGTTTTATTTTTATTAATTAAATTTAATATTTCGTCAATATTTCCTATTGACGGGTTCAAGCTTCTGGCCTCTATGAGCTCCTTCTCGGCAAGCTCGTACTGCTGTGTATTAAAGTATATAACCCCCAGAGTATAATGCCCCCATGCCGCATTTAGAGGTAAAATTTCTTTGGCATGTACAGCAGCCTCATCGTATTTTCCCAAATTAAGCTCCGCCTGCACAACATAAATAAGGACATTAACCTTTATGTTTTGATTCGCCCTGCCTGTCGACAGAATATCCTCTCCAAGCTCTTCTATATCAGTCCACCTGCCGTCATTTGCCATAGAATCAAACCGGGTTACCTTATTAAGAAAAGAATTCTGGGTGTTGTTAAACCCATAATACAGCCCTCCAATTGCCATAGCCGCCAGAACCACAAAGAATACAAGCCTTCCCGGTACCCTTGAGGCAGATCTTTTTTTGCTTATTCCAACGACTCCCGAAGCAAGAAATCCTCCTGCCAGTCCCCCAAGGTGAGCATAATTGTCTATTCCCTGAGCAGAAAATCCGTAAGCTATGTTTACAACAATTGTAATAATTATATTGTGCCCGAAATACCTCCTGAAATGCGCAGGATATTCCATTCCATAATAAAGCATTGCACCCATCAATCCAAAAATAGCACCTGACGCCCCTACACCCATGCTTGTTGAAAACATAAAGCTTGCTATATTGCCAAGTATGCCTCCCGCAAAATAAATACAAGCAAACTTAGCATGTCCGAAGAGTCTTTCTACAAATACACCCACTACATAGAGAGAATAGCAGTTGATAATCAGATGAAGCGGACCCCCATGCAGAAACACCGGGGTAATAAACCTCCAGTATTCGCCCTGAAGTATAAGCATGTTGTTTTTGGCACCAAACCTGCTGAGAAGCTCATTGAAATCTGTGCCGGTACGCCTTTGATATAAGTATATCAGCAACGACACCGCGATGTTTATAATAATAAGCGTATATGTAAAAAAAGGCTTCCGGGCTACGAAGGTCACAGACAGCTCATCCTGCTTCTTCTGCATAAGTCCCTCAAGATCTATTGTGTTTCCCGTATCTTTCCAATCCTCCTTAAGACAAGCCTTGAGCAGCTTGTCAATCTCATTTGACGGGGATGAAAACTTGTGCTGTTTCTCCACAGCTCCTTCGGAAAGATTAACAGTAATGCATGAAAGGGCTCTCTTTTGGCTGCCGTCCATATACTGACCCTCTCTTATGGCAGAAAGCTTCTGCTCATCCGGCAGCGAATCAAAAATTATCACATCAAAAAAGAAGCAGCCTGTTCTGTCTATATTCATCAAAACATTCTTATTTTTCTCAAGCCGAACCGCAATTTCCTCTTTGCTAAACCGGTCTCCGTCTATTATCTCCACAATCATGTAATTGCCCAAATAGGTTTTCTCTACAATGGCCATTCCATCTCTGACAGATACCTCTCCGTTCTGTCCCCTTATGGGAAGGTAGTCTCTTTTGTCTATAAGCCTTTCAAGCAAAAGGTTTATATAATTTTGCTTCATCATCCACCTGCTCCTGTATGACATTTTAAACGTGTATTCGTTTATTATATCAAAACACCCTGAATATTTATACTTTTAACAGCTTATATAATTTCATAAAGAATTAAATTTCCCTTTTTGCCGCATTCCCTCAATGCTCCCATTTTTTTAAGGCAATAGGTTATTTTACGCGCTGTATTTACAGGGTATCCTCCCGCCGCTGCCAAATCTCTGCTGGAAAACGGCTGCTCTATACTCTTCGGCAAAAGTCCTGAAAAATCTTTTTTATTCTCCAAAACAATACTCTCAAATATTTCTATAAGTCTTTTGTCCTTTATGCTTACTCCCTTTCTCCTCCAGCTTCCCTTTCCGTCATCGCATCTTATTTCTTCAACCCTTGCCAGCAATACCTCTATAGTAAAATTATCGTTATTTACCAGCTCGGGAAACCTTATAAGCTCATTAAAGATATCGGTAACCCTTCCCCTGCGCGGTGATTTTCTCGTATTTATTATCTCACCCTCGGAAGATATGCGTGTTATAAGCTTTTCCTGCGCAACAGGGTATACCAGCCTTACCTTGTGCTCCTGTGCAAGTCTTTTCAGCTTGTCCTTTATTGAAGCAAAATTTCCTGTCTGTACTTCTATTAACAGGCCGTTTTTTACCGCATCAACTATAAAGCCGTCTATCCGAACCTCAACTTTCCCTCCATAGGCTCCGCAGCCTTCCTTTACGGACTTGTGCAGAGAGCTTTCTTTTTCGGTGTTTATTCCGTTTTGGCCGTAAATAACGTTTTCATATTCCTTTGTCATTTTGGTGCCTTCACCTTCTAATTCCTTAAGCTTAAAAGCAGCTTATGCATATAAAAAAATACAACAACCGGAATAAATCCGATTGTTGTTTCACTGGTCGGAGTGCAGAGACTCGAACTCTGGGCCTCATGGTCCCAAACCACGCGCGATACCAACTTCGCCACACCCCGATAATTTAACGCAAAGATTATTCTACTATAACAGCCCTGTATATGCAATTGATAAAAGCTGTGCTTAAACGCATTTATATCCGCATATCTTAACTATTCGTCCCCGCAATTCGTTTTATTGCCATATCGAATCTTAAGGTAATTGGTATTTCACAGCCTGAAGCTTCAAAATATTTTAAATTTTTTTACGTAAATTAACCTTTTTTTTGTAACAAAACGGTAACTTGATACGTCTAATATATATGTCTTATAATGAAAGAAGGAAGTCATTCGTATTATGTAAACCAGCAAGAGCTTTCTAAAAAAAAATAAGTTATGTAGTTTGGAGGTAAAAATGTTGTACATAAGAAAAAGTCTGATAGCCGCACTGGCCGTGGTAGTGGCCTTTATTTCCCTTTTGCCGTTAAGTGCGGTAAGGGCCGCCGGCTCAAGCACTATTTTGCAGTCAAGCTCAGGGCGAACAAACATTACATCGGGTGCAACCCTGGAAAAAATAACCCGTTTTACTACCGATGGCTGGCTGAGCATAAACGTCATCAGAGTAGACCCTTTAAACCCGAATATAAAGGTGGACACAATGATGAGTCCCGAATCTATACAGGTCCTGGCTACAACACAGTCTATAGCAAAGTCAAAGGGAGCAGTGGCAGCCATTAACGGAGGCTTCTTCGATTGGACGTATAAAACCCCAATAGGTACATATGTTGAGTCAGGCACCATAGCCTCGGCTTCAAGCACTTATGACCAAGCAGACAGCCTCATGGCAAGCTTTTCGTTAAACAACCTCAATGAGGTTCTGTATAATTACTGGAAAATAAACATGGAGCTTATTGCTCCTAACGGCAATGCCATACCCATACATAAATTCAATAAGCCATATGACGGCTCAAACAAGCTCACTGTGATAGACGGCAGATGGAGCAGGAAAACTATAGGCACAGACTCTCCTGCAAAGTATGAGTATTTAACCGAAATGATAGTTGTAGACGGCAAGGTGGCTGAAATACGCCAAAACCAGCCTGCGACCTCCATGCCGGAAAACGGGTACGCCGTAGTTACCCGGTATGAAGGAACACAGCGTTTGCTGGATAATTTTAATGTGGGGGATGAAGTAAGCTTAAACATAGCAAGCAGCCCTGATATAAATAACCTGCAAATGTCTGTAACCGGAGGAACCCTTCTTATAAGAGACGGTAATATTCCCGCCTATTTTGCCCATTACTCTCAGGTTTTGGGGGGTACGCGTCAGCCCCGTACTGCTATCGGAAGCACAAAGGACGGAAAAGAGCTGCTTCTTGTTACGGTGGATGGAAGGCAGGCAGGCAGCATAGGCATGACTATAAAGGAGCTCGCTCAGCTTATGCAGGCTCTTGGAGCGACCGACGCGATAAACCTTGACGGCGGAGGCTCAACCACGGCAGTGGCCAGAGCACCGGGTACCGATTCTCTCAAGGTTGTAAACACTCCCTCAGAAAGCTCACAGAGAAGAATAGAAAATGCGGTGGGTGTGTTTTCCACTGCCCCGCAATCGGAGCTTGCAGGGCTTATAGTGGAAACGCCAGACGACAATGTGTTTATAAATACCTCCAGAACCTTTACTGTAAGAGGCCATGATGAGTATTTCAACCCTGTTGAAATAAACAGTGACGATATAGAGTGGAGTGTGTCGGGTATAGAGGGCAGCTTTAAAGGAAATGTGTTTTACCCCTCCTCGGTAGGGCCGGGAAAGGTAAAAGCCTCTATAGGAGACATATCCCGTGAGCTGGATATAACCTGCCTAAGCTCCCCTGTAAAAATCACCTTAAGCAAAACCTCATTAAATCTGCCTCTTAACGGCTCATACACCTTTTCACTGAGAGGGATAAACAAAAATGGGTACTCGGCAAAAATCATGCCGCATGATGTACAGTGGTATATAAGGGATGAAATGGGTACAATGAAGGACGGCATCTTCACTGCTAAAAAGGCAGGCTCAGGATATATTAAGGCTTACCTTGGAAACACCAACGCGTATTGCGGCCTGTCTGTGGAAAAGGAAACGTCAACCGTGCTGGACAGCTTTGAGGATTCAAAGAACAGCTTCATTTCCTATCCTGTTGAGGTACCGGGAGGCTATGAGCTGTCATCGGAGCAGAAGTATTCGGGGAATACCTCCGGCAAGCTGTCATATGATTTTTCAAATATTGAGTCAGGAAGCCGCGCAGCCTTTATAGTGTTTGGCGAAAAGGGCCTCTCTCTTCCGTCAAATGCAAAAAAATTAGGGATGTGGGTCTATACCGAAAATGAAAGCCCAAGCTGGCTTGCGGCAAGAGTAACCGACTCAAAAGGGGCCGAGCATATAGTATATTTCAATAAAGGGCTTGACTGGACGGGATGGAAATACATGGAGGCTTCTCTCTCAGATATTTCGTCGCCGGCCTCCGTGGCAAGGGTATATATGGTGCAGCCCAATCCTGTAGCTGATTCCGGGTGCATATACGTGGATGATCTTAAGGCCGTTGTGTCTTCATATCCTGCCATAGACACCACCAAAATACCAAAGGATACCGTACCTGTGGATGAGTCAAACAAGAGCGTCCCCTTTAAAAAGGACAGCTCCTCCTTCAGGTTTGGAGTCTTTGGCCAGTCCTATGAGCCTAAAACTGATGTTGAAAGATCTCTTGCCGCAAAGATGGCAAGCAAGATAAACAGCGCCTTAGATGCCGGCGCATTCGTGGGCGGCAGTCCTCATGCCGCGGCTAAGTCTTTAAAGAAGCCTTTTGCAGCCACATTCTCGGAATATAAAGCCTTTGATGTAGTCAACAGCAGGTTTATACAGCTCGCTATGGGAAAGGGCGGCCTTAGAAAAACAGAAGCCAACCAGTGGGGCTGGTTTTTAAGGCAATTGGATGAGGCAGAAGGAAGCAACGTCTTTATCTTTCTTGCCGGCTCCCCCGAAACCTTTAGTGACAATTTGGAATCAAAGCTATTTAAGGATACGCTAACAGACTATAAAAAGAAGAGCAAAAAAAACATATGGGTATTCTTTGAGGGCGATAAAAATACAAGCTACATGGAAAACGGAATTAAATATATAAGCACCGCAGGATATGGTGCGGAAGGCATCACTTCAAAAGATACCTCCGCCGCCAAATATGTCCTGGTAACAGTCAACGGCAGTACCGTAACATATGAGTTTAAGCCTATTTCCTAAATTTCTCCTTGTAATATATAAAAACGCAGCCTCCCTTATTTATTCATAGGGAGGCTGTGTTTTTAGGAATTAAGGGCAGACACGCAGGTCTGCCCCTACAGCAATTTATGTCCCCGTCTCCGGCATCACCGACTTTAAATCCACATACGTTCCCAGCTCGGTTAAGACATCAGTCATATTATACTGCTTTAAAAGGCTGACCAGCTCCGGCAAGCCTGCCTTGGCATAATTATTCTTATTAAATACAGCCTCCATATATTTGATAACAGCCTCGGATATCTTTTTCTGGGCAACAAGTGCTCCTGCCCATTCAATCATCGGTATAAAGCTTCCCGCTCCCTTCATTGATACTGTGCTAAGGGAATTCTCCCCAAGCTCAATACATTTGGAAAAGCTCCGCATGGCCTTTTCATACATTCTAAGACCCTTATATGCCCGTCCAAGGGACAGGTGCAGATCGGGTATCCCCTTCATGACACTGTCCTCAAGCACATTTTCAAGATATTCACGGCAAGCGCTGTGGCGGTTTAAGGCCAGCATACACTCAGCCAGCTTTACCACTATGTTCTCCACAAAGTTATATCTCACACCCTTGCACAGCTTATGTGATTCCAAAAAGCATTCAATGGCAGGGTCATATCTTTTCCGCACCATCTCCATAATACCCATGTTGTACCAGTTAAAAGGGTTATCCGGAGCCTTCTTCAGCTCCTCCTCTATCATGCTCAAATTTCTGGCTATCTTGTCCTTGTCATCCATTACCTTTCCGAGATATCCGTAATGGAATATTCTGCACACCTTAGAATCCAGTATTTTAAATTTCATGCGCTCCCCGTTTAAGGTAAGCTGCTCATGTATAGCACCGGCATAGCATACTCCCGGCCTTCTTTTAAAAAGCCTTATCATCCCTATTGCAAATTCAACCATACCGTTGGAGAAGAAATTATAAAAAGGAATTTTTAAGCCTGAGTCACCTTCCTTATCCATTATGTCGAAAAGCTCCTTCCTCTCAAAGGATATCTTTTCATCGGCGTCTAAAACCAGAATCCAGTCCCCCGTCGCATTTTCCAGAGCTTTATTTCTGGCCTCTGAAAAATCCTCCTTCCACTCATGCCTTATCACTCTGACCCTGTCGCCAAAGCTTTTATCGAGTATATCAAGAGTTCCGTCGGTAGAACCTGTATCCACTATTACAGCCTCGTCTACTAAAGGCAGGGCGCTTTCCAGACACTGCCTTATATACCGCTCCTCATCTTTTACTATCATGCAAAGGCTTATTTTCATAATTTTCATCTCCCGTATAAAAACACAGGGGGCACCCTAAAAAAAGGCGCCCCCGCACATTTAAAAATATAAGCTTAGCTTACCTCAGCAATTGAAGCACCGACTGGGGCTGCTGGTTGGCCTGCGCCAGCATTGCCGTAGCAGACTGAATAAGTATGTTGTTCTTGGTGTAGTTCATCATTTCCTTCGCCATGTCAACATCCCTTATTCTCGACTCCGCCGCCTGCAGGTTCTCGGATGCGTTGTCTGTGTTGGCTATTGTGTGCTCAAGCCTGTTCTGGTATGCTCCAAGGGCGGACCTCTGCGCGGATACGGCAGCCAAAGCAGCATCAATTGACGTTATTGCAGCGGTAGCACCTCCAGCGGCAGATATATCCACCGAATTTATACCAAGATCGTCTGTAGTCATACCGTCTATCCCTATTGTTATAAAGTCGATTCCCGACTGGGTATTGGCACCTATCTGTATTGTCAGCCCCGTTGAAAGACCGCCTGCCAGCAAGGTCTTTCCGTTGAACTGTGTACCGTTGGCTATTGTGTCTATCTGTGCAAGAAGCTGTTCTACTTCCTGCTGCAGATAGCCTGTGTCTTCTGTGTCATTGGTTCCGTTTGCAGCCTGCACAGCAAGCTCTCTCATTCTCTGCAGTATGCTGTGGGTTTCGTTTAACGCACCTTCTGCAGTCTGTATAAGGGATACTCCGTCCTGTGAGTTTCTGGATGCCTGATTCAAGCCCCTTATCTGCGCTCTCATCTTTTCGGATATTGCAAGCCCTGCCGCGTCGTCACCGGCTCTGTTGATCCTGTAGCCTGAGGACAGCTTCTCCAAAGCCTTTCCCTGATAGCCGTTGTTGATTGTCAACTGTCTGTGCGAATTCATTGCCGCCAGATTGTGATTAATTATCATAATATTACCTCCGTGATTTTTATTTGGCGGAATTCCTTTTCCGCCATTTTTATTTGGGATTTAAGCCTTACTCTTTCTTAAAGCGCTCTGTTACCTCAGCAATTGAAGCACCGACTGAGGCTGCTGGTTTGCCTGCGCCAGCATTGCGGTAGCAGACTGAATAAGTATGTTGTTCTTGGTGTAGTTCATCATTTCCTTCGCCATGTCAACATCTCTTATTCTCGATTCTGCCGCCTGAAGGTTCTCGGATGCGTTGTCTGTGTTTGCTATTGTGTGTTCAAGCCTGTTCTGGTATGCTCCAAGGCTTGATCTCTGGGCAGATACCAAGGCCAGAGCAGCATCAATTGACGTTATTGCTGTGGTAGCATCTGTAGTTATGTCTATAGTATCCAATGCCAATGCATCCGAATCCATTGTGGCTATGCTTATGGTTATCTGGTCAATTCCGCTGGTGGTGTTTGCCCCAATCTGAATCGTAAGCCCCGCATTCAAACCTCCGTTCAGCAAAGCCTTTCCGTTGAACTGAGTACCATCTGCTATCGTGTTTATCTGCGCCGTTAATTGGACAATTTCCTGCTGCAGATAGCCTGTGTCCTCGGTATCATTGGTTCCGTTTGCAGCCTGTACTGCAAGCTCTCTCATTCTCTGCAGTATGCTGTGGGTTTCGTTTAACGCACCTTCTGCAGTCTGTATAAGCGATACTCCGTCCTGTGAGTTTCTGGATGCCTGATTCAAGCCCCTTATCTGCGCTCTCATCTTTTCGGATATTGCAAGCCCTGCCGCGTCGTCACCGGCCC
>NZ_QPJT01000001.1:266514-326839 GCF_003337415.1 Anaerobacterium chartisolvens
TACTCCGTCCTGTGAGTTTCTGGATGCCTGATTCAAGCCCCTTATCTGCGCTCTCATCTTTTCGGATATTGCAAGCCCTGCCGCGTCGTCACCGGCCCTGTTGATCCTGTAGCCTGAGGATAGCTTCTCCAGAGCCTTTCCCTGATAGCCGTTGTTGATTGTCAACTGCCTGTGGGAGTTCATTGCCGACAGATTGTGATTAATTATCATAATATTACCTCCGTGATTTTTATTTGGCGGAATTCCCTTTCCGCCATTTTTCCTAAATAAGTACAGCACGCTAAAATGCTGTTGTCTCTATTAATCTATCGTCTATATCACCATAGGCCTGCATAGGTCTATAGGCCCATAATAATAGGACTTAAGCCTCATTATTATGGGCCCTGTTTTTGTTATCCTTTTAACAGTCTGCTTACCTCAGCAATTGAAGCACTGACTGGGGCTGCTGGTTTGCCTGCGCCAGCATTGCGGTGGCGGACTGAATCAATATGTTGTTCTTGGTGTAGTTCATCATTTCCTTTGCCATGTCAACGTCTCTTATCCTCGACTCTGCCGCCTGAAGGTTTTCCGAGGTGTTGAGTAAATTTGAAATGGTATGCTCAAGCCTGTTCTGATATGCTCCAAGACTTGACCTCTGGGAAGACACCTGACTTAAGGCACTGTCTATACGATCTAAGGCATTTACCGGATTGACAGAGACATCCACAGTGCCAACACCCAAACTGGTTGCCGAGGCACTTTTAAATCCTACCTCCAGCCCGATGTACGGAGGGCTTATCGAACCACCACGTCCTATGATAATTTCTATCATCCTCTCAGCTGAAATCAGTTCATGCCCATTGAACTTTGTACCTTTGGCTATTGTATCTATCTGCTCATTCAATTGATCTATCTCCCTTTGCAGATAGCTTGTGTCATCCATTCCATTAGTGCCGTTTGCTGCCTGCACTGAAAGCTCCCTCATCCTCTGCAGTATGCTGTGGGTTTCGTTTAATGCCCCCTCGGCTGTCTGTATCATGGATATGCCGTCCTGTGCGTTTCTTGCGCACTGGTTTAAGCCCCTGATCTCCGCCCTCATTTTTTCTGAGATTGAAAGACCTGCCGCGTCATCTGCCGCCCTGTTGATCCTGTAGCCTGACGACAGCTTTTCCAGTGCCTTGCTCTGCAAGCCGCTGTTAATAGTAAGCTGCCTGTGAGAATTCATAGCCGCCAGATTGTGATTGATTATCATATCATTACCTCCTTGAATTTTACTTGGACGGACTTCCTTTTCCGCCCCTTTTTGGCTTTTTATAATAAGCCTTATGGCCACTCGGCTTATTAGCTGTAATTTAAGAACTTCTTTTTGTTGTGTTTAAAGTAAAAGCCTACGGTATGAGATTATGATAAAAGCATAGCCTTGAATAAGCCCAATAGAACATTTATAAATTTTTTATAGAATAAATTATTTTCTCTTACAATTTTTATCGTATGAAAATAAAGCTCCGCATATAGTTCCACAGCCTCATAATAATAGGCCTATAGGCCTATTATTATGAGGCTGTGGTTTCAGTCGCTTTGCAATAAATAAAGGATGCCTCTTTTGGAGACACCCTTTTTATCTTTTGTGAATTTAATGAATTCTTACCTGAGCAATTGAAGTACCGACTGGGGCTGCTGGTTCGCTTGCGCCAGCATTGCGGTGGCAGACTGTATAAGTATGTTGTTTTTGGTGTAATTCATCATTTCCTTTGCCATGTCAACATCTCTTATTCTCGACTCTGCCGCCTGCAAATTTTCTGCGGCGTTGTCTGTGTTTGCTATTGTGTGCTCAAGCCTGTTCTGATATGCTCCAAGGCTTGACCTCTGCGCCGATACCAGAGTCAATGCCGCGTCAACGGCAGTTATGGCATCTGTAGGCGTCGCTGAAATATCCACGGTGCTTATTCCTAATGATACCGACCCCATATTTCCTATGCCTATAGTTACCTGATCAATTGAGGGATCCGCGTTTGCACCGATTTGCAGTGTCAGCCCGGTTAACTGGCTTCCGTCCAGAAGCTTTTTGCCGTTAAACTGTGTGCCGTCGGCTATTGTGTCTATCTGCGCCCTCAATTGCTCTACCTCCTGCTGCAGATACCCGGTGTCAACAGTGTCGTTGGTGCCGTTGGCAGCCTGAACCGCAAGCTCCCTCATCCTCTGCAGTATGCTGTGGGTTTCGTTCAACGCTCCCTCTGCCGTCTGTATAAGCGATACCCCATCCTGTGAGTTTCTGGATGCCTGATTTAAGCCCCTTATTTGCGCCCTCATCTTTTCAGAGATTGCAAGGCCTGCGGCATCGTCGCCTGCCCTGTTAATCCTGTAGCCCGAAGACAGCTTCTCTAAGGATTTGCCCTGATATCCGTTGTTGATGGTAAGCTGCCTGTGGGAGTTCATTGCCGCCAGATTGTGATTGATTATCATATCATTACCTCCATGACTTTTTGTTTTGTGAAATTCCTTTTTCACTGCTTTTACTTTAATATAATAAGCCTCATGGCCACTCAGCTTATTAACACAATTGCCCTGTCATAATGATTTATCGTAAACAATCTTTCTCACTTACATAGGTCTGACGTACCGTATTTGCATTACCTCGTACCTGTTTTTGCAAGCAGGACCTTACTCTGGAATCGCTACTCAAAGAGAGATTTTATTTCCTCCGGGGTCATTTTTGAAATCACCGTATCCCCCGGCTGTATAACAGAATCTATAAGCCTTCTTTTTTTCTCCTGAAGGTTATAGATCTTCTCTTCTATTGTACCTTTTGTTATGAGCTTCATCACATGCACCGATTTCATCTGGCCTATTCTGTATGCCCTGTCGGTTGCCTGCTCCTCAACGGCGGGATTCCACCAGGGGTCATAGTGTATCACCGTATCGGCACCCGTAAGGTTTAAGCCGGTGCCTCCCGCCTTGAGAGAGATTAAAAACACGCTGCCCTGTCCGGCATTAAAATCCGATATCATTTTCGACCTTTCGGCAGCCTTCACCGAACCGTCCAGATACAGATACCCTATTCCCCTGTGTCCCAGCCACTGTCTTATTATATCCAGCATACGCGTGAACTGGGAGAACAACAGTATTCTATGCCCGCCTGACACAGATTCGTCAATTATCTCCTGAAGCAGCAGCATTTTACCGCTCTGCCCCTGAAAGTCTTCAATAAATATTGAGGGATGACAGCATATTTGCCTTAGCCTTGTCAATGCCGCTAATATCCTGATCCTGTTTTTCTCAAAGCCACTCTGGTTTATGTCACCTTCAAGCTCATTCCTTATTCTGTGCAAATACGACAGATAGAGCTTTTTCTGTTCCTTTCCCAATTGCGCGTCTATCCTGTGCTCTATCTTTTCCGGCAGCTCTCTTAAGACCTCCGATTTAATCCTGCGCAGTATAAAAGGCTTTATATGCCTCCTCAGCTCCTCCATAGCCTCCATGCTTTCCTCTCTCACAATGGGTTTTTCATACCTTTCCATAAAACGGCTGTATGAAAACAAATAATCCGGAAGTATAAAGTCAAATACCGACCACAATTCATCGAGTGCGTTTTCCATTGGAGTTCCCGTCATCGCCAATTTGTTCCGGGCTGTTATTTGCTTGGCGGCCCTGGCATTTTGGGAACCGGGATTCTTAATATGCTGTGCCTCGTCCAGTATGCAATAGCGGAATTTCATATCCCCGTACTGCTGTATATCCCTTCGCAGCAGCGGGTAGGAGGTTATGGCAATATCATATTGTGCTATTGCTTTAATTTGATCCTGCCTCTCGTCCCTGCTTCCGGCAATCAGTATGCAGGTAAGCCCGGGGGCAAATTTTTCTATTTCCGACTGCCAGTTGTACAAAAGAGAGGTAGGCACAACAACCAGCGAGGATGATGCACCTTTTTCCTCCTTTTCGGACATGAGCAGAGCTATTACCTGAAGTGTTTTACCCAGCCCCATATCGTCTGCCAGTATTGCTCCCAATCCGCATCTGCACATGCTTTTAAGCCACTTAAAGCCTATTTTCTGGTATTCCCTTAACGTTGCATTTATGCCCTGCGGCATCACAAAATCACTGTCCGAAGAGCGGGAAACGCTTTCTACAAATTCCACCAGGGCTTCGTCCTTTTCAATATCGTTGTATGCCTGCATGTCCAAATGCTTCTCTATATACAGGGCTTTATACTTAGGCACCTTTACAAGCCCTACTTCAAAGGAAGACGCATCAAGCTCCAGACATTCCGTCAGCGCCGCAACGGATCTGAGCCCATCTGTATCCAGACTCAGGAAGGCCCCGTCCCGGAGTCTGTAGTACCTCTTGCTTGCTTTTATCGCCTCCAAAAGCCCTGCAAGCTCACATTTCTCTATTCCTTCCGTATCAAAGCTTATTTCCAGAAAATCTGTCCTGGTATTAAGCTTCATTTTCCCACTCCAAAAAACGTTATTCTTCACAACCGTTTTTTTAAAGCTTTCCGAATAATATATATTACAATATTTTTGGAGTGAGGGTATTATATTGAATACAAAATCAGCGATGTTATCCTCGTCCTCCATGTATATCTGATCATTTAGAACCTTAAACTCAGACTCCCCCAGAATGTCAAGGATTGCTCCTTCTCTTTCCATATCTCTTACAAGGATTTTACCCACATGCTCGGGCTTTTTCTCCTCCGCCTTGAAGGGGTTTATTATTCTTTCACCGTATATAAACCTTAACTCTGCCGAAATAGCGGACTCTATCCGGTCAACATATATCTCCGCGATCAGTTCTCTTTTTTCCATAGCCTTCAGCACATTTTCATGGATTATAACCTCTCCCACATTCCGCGCGAAAGGAAGCACCTCAGACACAAATCTTTCCTTATCCCATCCGTAGAAGCTTACCACCCTGTCCTTCAGTCCCAGAATTGCTATATAAAACGGCTTAAAGCTTTCCTGCTGCTTTTTTGACGTCTTATATATGCTTCCCTCTGAAAAAAAGTATTCTCCCTCTTCCGTAATGGGCATAAGCTGCTCGTCACAGTCTATTTTCAAATCCAGGCTTTTGCCCTCCATGCTTATAATAAATTTTATCGGAAAATCCTCTTGTTTAACCGTCATTTCATCATACGCCACACCATTAACCACTGCTTTAAAAGGCTTATCTCCCATAAGCTCAAAAAACCTTGCCGCCACCGCCGAGGGCATGACTACATCTCTGTCTCTAAAAAGGCTTGCCCTGCCATGTCCCGGGTGAACCTTGGCACTTGTATTCTCCGCTTCATAGAGCTCCTTTACCAGATTAATCACAGGCAGATCCCGATCTCTGAAGCAATGCTTCAAGGGGTTGAAGGTAAAGCCCTTGCCCATAACCACCGGCTCATTTCTTTCCATGCTTTGAAAAAAGCTTTTAAGCTCTCTTATCATATAAAGATTATCCTGTCCCAACCTAAAGCTCAGGGCTGAGTAAGTGCCTGAAGGTCCCCTCGCTCTCTTTTGAAACTTATACGTAGTTTCAAGCATTACTTCACTCCTGTTTGAGACAGGCATGTTCTGAAAATAATCAAATATCTGTCCGGATATCTGTCTTGAGCCCAGCCCGTCAAAGAAGCCCTGCTCCTGCTTGCTCTTAATTACCAGCAGTACAGCCACAATATGCTTGCATATGCAGGATTGGCATTCATATTCCCGGCAATTGCAATGAGCGTTGTAAATACTCCCACTGCTGTCAAACTGAATTTGAACACTGTAGACATCTCTGCCCACAACAGAGGCATCAAAAATAATTTTATCCTGAATAAAGCTTACCGATTTTACCCTTTGCCACTCATAATATTCCTTACCCCTATTATAAGCAGCAGGCGTTGCAAGCTTGGAAATACTTTCATATGAAATATTAAACACAATTTGCTCCTTTTTTATGGCTCCGGGAAAAGACTATTCTTTCTCCAATTAAAGCTTATCATAATAAATATTCCCTAAGAGGTCTTTATATAGGCTATACTGAGTTTATTTTACCAGTCCGCAAGGCATCTGTCAAAACATAGGATATGCTAAAAAGCACTCTTAGATAGCATCAGAGAAGCCTGCCGTTATCGGCAGGCTCCTCTTTTACTCTCATATATTTCAGAAAATGTTTTTTCTTCTTTTGTTTTTTTTCTGAATGGCTTATATAAATCCTTCCTTCTGTATATCCATACCTGATTGTCATTTGTAATCCTTGCTACGGGAAGTATCCACATATCGCATCACCAATTATATTATCGGCATATTTCTATATATTTAGCAATAAAGATTTTACATGGAGGATATAATTTGATGGAAGAAATTTTTTTGGCCCGTAAGGAATACATCTATATTTCTCCTAAAGTCCGTACAAAAGCCCCGGGGATTAGCCCGGGGCATACATGATGAGAGCATGAGATTAGCTTAAAGCTATTTTAACCCATCATTACTTATATTTTTTACCTCACCAATATAAATTATACAATAAATTTTAAATTTAATAAATAATTTATTTTTTAGGCTTAGTGCCTTTATACAGCGGCGGACAGGTACATAGAATCCAGAATGTTTTTTCCGGCGGAGGTTTTGAAGTATTTGTCCCTTATGCTTTTAACAATGTCCTTATCCATACCGTCCTCTTGAATATTGACAATAAAGTCGGCCTCTACAAGAATCTGAAAATCAAGCCCATCTATCTTTGTGTAGCTATGATGATTTCCCACCAAAAAGCAGGTTCTTCCTGCAACCTCGTCCTCCACCCCGCATTCGGCAAGAATTTTCTCGGCTATAGGCGGCCCCTCCATTTCCTGATACTTTCCCGCCGTAGAATTAAACTTCCTTTCAGCCTCCCGAATGCCTATATCGTGCAATACCGCCGCCAGCTGGAGAGTACGCGCTTCACCGCAGGACATGCCCTCCTGCCCCGCTATGGCGCACGCAAAGCCATACACCTTAAGCGCATGGCCGATTCTGCGGGCATCCTCCTTGAAATAGCCTATCATTTTAAAAATAACCTCCTGCACCATAATAAAGTCCTCCTTAAATAAGTTTATTCCGCCATGCTTTTAAGCAGCTCAACATTTAAAACCCTTACAGACGACAAATGAAAGTCAATTATTCCCTCATCCCTCAAACGGCAAAGCTCCCTCGACATGGAGGGTCTGGACACATTTAGAAAATCAGCCAGCTCATTTCTGTTCATGGGAAGCATAAATGTGAGGCTTCCCCTTCTTTTATATTGCTCCATTATAAAAGTGCAGAGCTTGCCTCTCATGCTTTTTATGCTTAGGTATTCAACCTTTTTGTTAAGCATCAGGGCCTTTTCGGATATAATCTTAAGCATATTGAATATCATAGTCCTGTGTCTTGCGCAGGTCTGACTGCACTCGCCCACTATATTCTGCCGGGGTATAAAAAGCACGGCACAGGTCTGCTTGGCCACCACGCTTGCAGGCCATACCGGCCTTCCCGAGAATACAGCCATCTCCCCGAATATATCGGATGGCCTCAAAAGCGTCATCATCGCCCTGCTCCCCGCGGCATTTTCCTTAATTACGGCAGCCTCTCCCTCCAGAATAATGCCTATGCTTTCAAACGGGTCATCGGCACATGCTATCATCTCTTCTTTTCTATATTTACATGTTTTAGGTTTCAAGCAATCAAGCATGACTGCTAAATCACAATGTGAAATGCCGTTAAATAAGCTTACCCGGCATAAAACTTCTCTATATTTATCAATCATTTGGTCATCCTTTATTTTAAGGCTGTATTTTGGTATCCGTGGCTACCGATTTTTGATTTTAATTATACTATAATAAGGCCATCAAGGCAAATTTGTTAATATTCATGCCAACAACAAAGAAAGGAGATTTATACCGCTATGAAAAGAAAAATTGTAAAAATAGATGAATCGAAATGCAATGGCTGTTCTCTTTGCATAAATGCCTGTCATGAGGGCGCGCTCGCTCTTGTTGACGGAAAGGCAAGGCTTATATCCGAATCTTACTGTGACGGGCTGGGCGACTGTCTTCCTGAGTGCCCCACAGGAGCTATTACAATTGAAGAAAGAGAAGCGCCTGAATATGACGAGGAGGCGGTAAAAATAAATATGCAGAAGAGGGATCCCATTCCCTGTGGCTGCCCAGGATCAAATGCAAGAAGGATAGACAGAAAGGTGACTACCGTGGCGCAGGCAAAAGCAGATACCTCCATGGAATCGGAGCTCAGACAGTGGCCGTGCCAGATAAAGCTTGTGCCTGTAAATGCTCCGTATTTTGACAACGCAGACCTTTTAATCGCCGCGGATTGTACAGCGTACGCATACGCCAATATTCACAGTGAATTTATGAGAAACAGAATAACAATTATAGGATGTCCAAAGCTGGATTCGGTTGACTACTCGGATAAGCTTGCTCAAATACTGATTCATAATGAAATAAAAAGCATAACCGTTGTCCGCATGGAGGTGCCATGCTGCGGAGGTATAGTTCAGGCTGTTAAAAACGCCTTGCTGTCCAGCGGAAAAATGATTCCGTGGAGCATTAGCGTAATAGGTACCGACGGAAATATTGTTAGCTGATAAAGTAAAAGTTTAAATAAAATAAAAATAGAAGGAGTAAAAAATTATGGATAATATGTTTTGTTTTCAATGTGAGCAGACTGCGGGAGGAAAGGCCTGTACAAAATCAGGAGTATGCGGCAAGAAGCCTGATGTGTCAAACAGTCAGGATGATCTGACGTGCGCGCTGATTGGCCTCGCACGGGCATCGGAAGGTAAAAATCCCGGAAGAGCCGCAGACGAGCTCATGATGCAGGGTCTTTTCACCACCGTAACAAATGTAAGCTTTGACTGTGACAGCATAAAATGCTTAAAAAGCCTTGTAAACAAGGAAAAGGATAAGCTTGGCGGGGCGGAAAATTTTTCTTCCGGCAGCCTATGGGGAGGAAACGAAGATATTGTATCCCTCCGTTCAACCCTTCTTCTGGGCTTAAGGGGCATGGCGGCATATGCATGGCACGCATATGTTCTGGGCAAGGAGGATTCCGAGGTAACAGGATGGCTGTATAAGGGTATGCGCGCGATAGGACAGGATCATTCGGTGGAGGAATGGCTTGGACTGCTTATGGAGTTTGGAGAAGTAAATTTAAAATGCATGGCTCTGCTGGATGCTGCCAATACCTCTGCCTATGGGAACCCCGTGCCTGTAAAGGTAACTACAAATGTAGAAAAAGGCCCCTTTATAGTTGTCAGCGGGCATGACCTCCTTGATTTAAAGCAGCTTCTGGAGCAAACTGAGGGTAAGGGCATTAACATATATACACATAGTGAAATGCTTCCGGCACACGGCTACCCCATGCTTAAGAAATATTCTCATTTAAAGGGCAACTTCGGCACGGCATGGCAGAATCAGCAAAAGGAATTTGAAAATGTTCCCGGCGCCTTCCTTTTTACCACCAACTGCCTTATGCCTCCAAAAGCAAGCTATTCTGATAGGGTATTTACAACAGCGGTTGTGGCATATCCCGGCCTTAAGCACATACCCGAGGGCACAGGCGGACAAAAGGATTTCTCTCCTGTAATCTCAAAGGCATTGGATCTGGGCGGCTGGGATCAGGATATGAATTTTACCGGAATTAACGGAGGCTCGGTTCTTACCACAGGCTTTGCCCACGGTACTGTGCTTGGAGTGGCAGACAAGGTTATTGACGCAGTAAAGGCAGGAGCCATAAAGCATTTCTTCCTAGTGGGTGGCTGCGACGGAGCCAGACCCGGAAGAAACTACTATACGGAATTTGTACAGAAATCCCCTGAGGATACGGTAATCCTGACGCTTGCCTGCGGCAAGTTTCGCTTCAACGACCTGGATATAGGCGAGATAGGCGGACTCCCGCGCATTATGGACATGGGTCAGTGCAATGACGCATACTCGGCGATAAAAGTGGCCTTGGCCCTCGCGGATGCTTTCAAATGCGGGGTGAATGAGCTTCCGCTGACGCTGGTTCTTTCATGGTACGAGCAAAAAGCCGTATGCATACTTCTTACGCTTTTGGCTCTTGGAGTCAGGAATATATATATAGGACCTTCAATTCCGGCATTTTTCTCCTCAAATGTACTTCAGGTACTGGTTGAGAAGTTTGCCCTAAAGCCGATATCTACTCCCGATGAGGACTTGAAAGCCATTTTGGGCTAAGGACTTGCCGGCAGCAGGTATTAAAATGCAGGAGTAAGAAAAGGCACGCTATGCTCACCCCCTGCCCGTCTCTTTTGAAAAGATTCGGTCAGGGGGTGATTATTTGTCTGTCAGGGAAATACAGATGTAAGGTTGTTGTATTTCCTAACATAATTTTAATCTCAATATAAAAAAATCATAATCCTCCCGGAGTATACTGATATTATTAAACAAAATTTACTGGAGGAATATACTATGACAGTTTTTACACACCTTGGAATAGCCAAAGCCGTCCATAGGGCCGCAGAGCGCGAGCTTTCCGTGAGGCTTGACATAGCGGGCTTCCTTTATGGCAATATCAAGCCGGATGTGTGTCCCGGGCTGGTAAGGATACCTCATTTCAAGGATTGTTCATTCAGCTTTATATGCAAAAAAATACAAACGCTTATGGAACAAATAGAAACTGACAGCTCTGTCATAGGCACAAGAAAATTTTCCGAGGATCTGGGCGTTATATCCCACTATCTGTCGGACTACTTTTGCTATGCTCACTCAAAGCATTTTAACGGAGGACTGCTGTCACACTATTTATACGAATTAGACCTCTTTACGTATTGCAGAATAAATCCGGAAAAAATACACAAATGCATTTTCAGCGACTGCGTATATATTTCAAACAATTTTAATTCCTTGTGCAGCTATATAGAAAGCCTTTGTGAAGAATATATGGGCAAAGCGCCGTGCTATGAGCTGGATATGTCTTATGCTGTTAAGGCATCCGCTTCAATATGCCTGTCAATTTTAGTCCCATGTGCATTTAAAGAAATAATTTTAGCTGCCTAAAGGAGATAACCTTTATGAGAATCGCATACTTTACCGACACCTTTATGCCTCAAATAAATGGCGTAACCAACACTCTGGAAAAGCTGGGCGATTACCTTGTGTCTAAAGACATAAAGCATATGTTTTTTGCACCCCAGTATCTATCTAAAATAGAGAGACCCCCCAAAAGCCCCGTTTACCGTTTTAACAGTGTAAGCTTTCCCATCTACCCCGAATGCAGGCTTTCCATTCCTATGTATTCCAATTTATGCAAAGTGGCGGACAGCTTCAGCCCCGACATAGTTCATCTGGTGACCCCTCTTGGTATAGGCTTAATGGGGCTTCGATATGCACGGGAAAGAAATATCCCGGTAGTGTCTTCCTTTCATACCAATTTTGATATTTATCTTAAATATTACAGGTTTGAATATCTGGAAGAAATGGTGTGGAACTTTTTCAGATGGTTCCACAGCTTCTGCAGTGTGAATTTCTGTCCTTCGTATGACACTGCAAAAACACTTGAAAGCAAGGGAATAAACAATTTAAAAATATGGTCAAGGGGCATTGATACCGGCAAGTATACCGCAAGGCAAGGACACCTTCCTTCAAAGCAGGGCATCTCCTTGGATACTCCGACAACATTTTTATATGTAGGAAGGCTCGCGCCGGAAAAGGATCTGGATATCCTCATGGACAGCATAGAAAATATAAACAGGCTCTACCCCGAAAAGGCCCGCTTTGTGATAGTGGGAGACGGCCCAATGTCAAAAAAGCTAAAAACGGGTGCGCCGGCAAATGTTTGCTTTACAGGGTATCTAAGAGGTGAGAGGCTGGCGGAGGCATACGCATCCGCGGATATATTTGTTTTTCCGTCAGGCACCGAAACCTTCGGAAATGTTATTCTTGAGGCAATGGCCTCGGGACTTCCTGTCATAGGCGTAAATTCAGGAGGAGTAACGGATAATATAATTCACAGGTATAATGGGCTATTATGCAAGCCCAGAGATACAGAAAGCTTTACCGCCGGCATAGCAGACCTTTTAGAGAACCGCCGGCTTGCGGAAGCAATGAGCAAAAACGCACGGGAATATACCCTCCAGAAAACCTGGGATAAAGTTTTCAGACAATTGGTATATGACTATTACTCAGTTCTGAAGAGCTGCCGCCAAAGCCTGTCAACACCCGCTTAGGGGGGAGAAGGTCACGGGGAGCGGAACGCCACAGGGGGCGTTCCGTACGAAGGGGTCAAGGGGACAGCGGTGCTTTGGATAGGGCAATCCTTCTCACCGTTTCTCTTCCCAGCCCCAATTCAAAGGCAACGGCTCTTTTGGAAAGACTTGATTTCTCCAGTAAATCTTTTACCAGTTTTTTTGTTAAATGCCTCTTTCTTGCTTCCTTAAGCTGCTCTATCTCCATATTGTGGGCTTTTAAAAAGCCGTTGATATATTCTTTAACGTCAGCTTCATCAATTTCTGCCACCTTGCCCGCATCAAGGAATGTCTCCTCTGTTGTCTCATGATTGAACCTTATAAATTCCTCCATCGTGCTTTTACGATCATCCAATATAAGCTTAAATATTTCTTTAGTTTCGGCAAGTCCTTTTCCCCGGCTTAAATATTCTCTGTAGCTGCTCCATTTGTATTCCTCCATAGTACTTATTCCTGCCTTTAGTGGATTTTGATGCAGATGTCTTATTAATGCCAGCAGATAACGGCTGTTTTCTACAGTTTCACTCCGAAACCTGTCATGAAATACGTGTCCCGTATGCCTGTACTTCTTATTAAAATAATATGCGTAGCTGATGCCAATCCTCTTTACAATCCGGGAAAGACAATCGCTTTCTTGTTTTATGACAAGATGAATATGATTATCCATTACGCAATACGCATAAATCAAGAAGCCTCCGTCTCTCTTTTTTTCATGCAGCGTGCTTATAATCTTATCTTTATCCTCGTCGTCTGCAAATATTTTCCGGCGGTTATTTCCTCTTAGCATGATATGATAAATTTTCGTTTCACTTAATACTCTTGAGTATCTGGGCAAAGTACCAACACCTCCTTGCGTAAAATTTATCATACCGCTAAAATTATGTCAATAGAACCGTCCCTCTGACAACATTTAAAGTGAGAATACTCACAACAGCATTCCACATCGTCCATATCAAACAGGGCGAGGTTTCTTACACTGTCATCATTCATTCTGGTGCATTTGTATATCACTCCCGCATAGCCCTTTTGCTGAAAATAGTACGACATTGCGTGGGTCAGAGAATATTCTCTGTCACGCTGTTTTTTGTCATTGTCATCAACGGGCTTGAATATTGTCTCCGACAAAAAACCCATATACCTTTTCTGGAAGCCTATTAAGGAATCAACATTTTTTAAATTTTTAAGCCTTTCATCCCCACCGCACTCCTTAAGCATGTCCTCATATGAAAAGCCATCGTACCTGCACAGGTTTATCAGCCTCTTCTCTCCGCCTTTTACCGGCCTGAAGCTTGCAACAGAGAATCTTTCCCCTGCTAAGGGCTTTAGCTCTTCAATACAGGCCCTTTGTGCGTTATATATCACCCCGCTCCGCTTTAGGGAAGGAGTGAAGGCCAGGTATAAAAATCCCGGTGGGTTCATTCTGTTGTTCCAGTCAGGTACAAAATCCTCCGGACTGGTAAAACAGCTATCTTCCGGCTTAAGCCTGCGCCCCCTGTAGATATTGCTTATATTTCTTAAATCCTCCTCGAATATGGTTCCATACCGGGAAAGAGATTGGTCCAGCACCTTTATGAACCTGTATTTTAAAATCCCCTCAAGATCGTTATACCTTACCTTTTTGGTGAATAATGCATTCTTGAACTCCTCAATATCGGCCTTAATATCAGCTTCCTTAAGCCCCATAATATACCAACACCCTCTTCCTTATGCCTATGTAAAATAAATGGCAAAAGGGCCGAAAGCTTGTGTGTTCCGGCCCTTTTGCTTTTGTGCTACTGCTGCCTGTACTGGGGCTCCTGCTTCAGGACGTACTGATTTCTTCCCTCCAGAGTTTTTAAAGCATCATCAAAGGTTTTTGCAAGGCTTTGAAATGTTTGCTTTGCTTGCTGATCCTGCGTTTCAAGGGCAAAGGTTTTCATGGTTGCCGCCGCGCTTTGTACCGTTGCCATAGCCTTTTGCATCTGAGTGCCTACTGTCATAAATTCACCTCCCTTCAAGGGGGGGGGGTTAGTTTTCTACCCCTTCGGTCGGAATACTAATGACGCTAAAAATCCAAATATTATTGCCGCCGATATTCCGGCACTCGTCACCTCAAAAATTCCCGTCAATACTCCTATTATTCCGTTTTGCTCCGCTTCTTGCAACGCACCCTTTACCAGTTGATTCCCAAAGCTGCTGATAGGCACAGAAACCCCTGCACCTGCAAATTCCACAAAGCGGTCATACAGACCGAAGCCGCCCAATATTGCTCCCGCTACCACCAAGGTACACATGGTATGTGCCGGAGTGAGCTTGACCACGTCCATAAGAAGCTGTCCTATAACACATACCAGTCCGCCTATAATAAATGCCCATATAAATTTCTCCAACCTACCACCTCCTTTTACATTTCTATACACACTCCATGGGCTACACACGGTATGCTTTCCTTCTGCTGATAGGACATGGGGGACAGCAGAGCTCCTGTTGCGACAACCAGAATTCTCTTTAGCTCTCGTTTTCTCATGCGATTCAGCAGGTGTCCATAGGTTGTTGTGGCACAGCACGCACACCCGCTTCCTCCCGAAAAAACCGGCTGCTCTTCCTTATAAATAAGCATTCCGCAGTCAGTAAACTTTTCCTCCGGTATTTCAATTCCATGCTTTTTAAGCATATCTGAAGCAATCCTGTGCCCTACCCTTCCCAGATCCCCTGTAGCAATAAGATCATATTGCTCATGGCCTATGCCCAAATCCCTGAAGTGAGCCTCGATAGTATCCACTGCTGCCGGGGCCATAGCCGCTCCCATGTTGAAGGGGTCCGACAGCCCCATATCTATAACCCTGCCTATGGTAGCCGCAAAAACCCTCGGCCCTTCACCCTTATTTGACACTACCGCAGCTCCCGCTCCCGTCACCGTCCACTGTGCATAGGGAGGCTTCTGCGCTCCGTATTCCGTCGGGTACCTGTATTGCTTTTCCGCCGCTGAATTATGACTTGAGGTGGCAGCCAGAGCGTTCTGCGCAAACTTGCCATCAACGAGAAGAGAGGCCAGCGCCAGCCCCTCCATTGAGCTTGAGCAGGCCCCATAAATCCCAAGATAAGGAACCCCAAGTGTACGCGCCGTAAAGCTGCTGGCGATAATCTGATTTATCAAATCCCCGCTCATGAAGAATTGTATATCCTCTTTCTTCAGGCCGGATTTCTTTATAGCAGTTTCACACGCCTGCTCCATAAGCTTTTTTTCAGCCTTTTCAAAGCTATCCTGCCCCATCCATATGTCGTCGTATAGCATATCAAAATCCCCGGACAGAGCACCCTGGGCTTCAAAAGAGCCTCCTACCGCAGCCGAGCCTATTATGACAGGCCTGGATTCAAAAAGCCACGTCTGATGTCCTTTAATCATCTACATCCCACCCAACCATTTGATAGTCACGCTTACAATTGCAACCACAAAAGCAGAAAAGACCCCATAAACAATTACAGGTCCGGCAATTTTAAACATATTTCCTCCCACTCCCAGTACAAAGCCTTCGCTTTTGTGTTCAATCGCCGCAGAGGTTATGGTATTTGCAAATCCCGTAACGGGAACGGCGGTGCCCGCCCCTCCCCACTGGGCTATGTGATCGTAAAAGCCCAGTCCTGTAAAAAGGGCGGAAATAAAAATCAAAACCGCAGCCGTGGGATTTCCCGCCGTCTTCTCATCAAAGCCAAACCAGTTGATAAACGCCCAGGTGAGGCACTGTCCTATAGTACAGATAATTCCTCCCACAACAAAGGCCCTTATACAATTTTTCAGTACGGGAATTTTGGGTTCTCTGGCCTTCGCAAAATCTTGATATTGCTGCTGCACAGGTGTCAAATTCTTTCTTTTCTTACTCGACATGCTTTATCACCTTCTATCTTAATAAATAGGGCTCCAGCTTTTTCATAAGCTCCCTAAGCCTTTTTGCATTCCTTGAATACATAGCTTTTGCATTGCGATCCTCGGTTTCTAAGGAGTACATGGCAAGCCCGGCCTGTGCCTTCTCAAGGTTTGCGTACAGCATTTCCTTTACTTTGGGCTTGGGAAGCTCTATAAAATCATCAAAAAGATCGAGATACAGCTCTCCTGAGCTGTTTGCCTGTCCAAGGAATACATTATCTAAAGATACTCCCTGATTTTTCAGCTGCAGCTCCAGCCATTCCCTGTTTAAGCTTAAAGAGGCCAGAGCCTCATTTATCACATTTCCGTCAATAATTACAGTCTGGGGCTCGGCTGCGGGAGCAACCTTCTGACCCAGGTCATGAGGTGTTACAGGCTTTTTGTCAGCCTTAAGAAATACATTCACCTCTCCTGTCGCCTCCATAACCGCAAACTCTACATCCGCCAGATTAAATGCATTTTTAGATCGAAGCTCTCTCAGCAGCTCCTCACCTGTCAGCCTTGACTGCATGAGATTTTCCTCCATAATCTTTCCCTTCTTTATAAGTACCGTTTCCCTTCCGTTTACGAGATCATGTATCCATTTACTCTTTATGGACAGGTATTCCAATGCTATGACAAGAAAAATCCATACCCCCATGGAAATAAATCCAAAGGCCAGATTGGTTATTATATTGACCGACATCAAAGCAGCGAAGGCAGCTATAACTATATAGCTTACAAAGCTGAACGGTGTAATGCGGGCCATGCTTCTTTTTCCCATCAGCCTTACCAGCACGAGGGTTAAAAAAAACAATGAAGCCGTCTTAAGTAAAATCTGTATCCACATCTGCATAGCTATCCCCCATTAATTCCCTTTATATTGGGGCTCCTGAAGCTCCAGAACCTGTACTCTTTTCTCAAGGTCACAAATAACACTTCCCGTTACTTCCAGTGCTTCATTAAAAGCCGTTTTAGCTTCTTCTTTCTGCTCCTGTGCCGAGTATATCCTCAAAGTGCCCCGCACACTTTTTAAGCCTTCCAACGTTTGTTTTACCTGTGAAGCTACCGTCATATAAAGTTACCTCCTTTTCCAGTATTATTTTCTCAATTGGTGTTATTTTTAATTCATTTAATTTGTATGCAATATTTGGCCTTTTTAAAAATTGCGCCGGCTTTAAGTAAATATAACAGCGGCTTCCCTGCGCACTTACTTTTCAGGTTATGAATACTATATTACAGCAAATATTTTATATATATTAAGGAGTAGGTTATGCAATATATGATGATACCACCCGGACAACACCGCCTGCCCCCTCTGCCATACCCATATAATGCACTGGAGCCGGTAATAGGCAGGAGGACATTGGAAATTCACCATGATAAGCTTCATAAAGCCTATGTGGACGGGCTGAACAGAGCCGAAACAAATCTTGTTGAGGCACGGAAAAACAATAACTATGAATATATAAAATACTGGGAAAACGAGCTTGCCTTCAACGGCTCCGGGCATATTCTTCACAGTATCCTCTGGACAACTATGTCCCCTCCCGGAATGGGCGGGTATCCCGGCCCATATACACTGGGGGCTATAAATAGCTACTTCGGGAACTTTGAAGGCTTTAAGGAGCAATTTAAAAATGCCACAGAAAAGGTGGAGGCGTCAGGCTGGGGGGTACTGACATGGCAGCCCTCGTGGGGACATGTAGAAATTTTGCAGGCACAAAAGCACCAAAATTTGACGCAGTGGAGCGGAATCCCAATTCTTGTCTGCGATGTCTGGGAGCACGCCTATTATCTCGATTATCAAAATAAGCGCGGGGAATATATTGACAGGTGGTGGGGTATCGTGAACTGGTACGACGTTGAAAGGAGGCTGCTTCTTGCCATGAACGGACATGTTCCTCTGACGCTTTAGTCACGCTTATGAGCATAAGGTATGCATATATATTTAGCAATAAAGATTTTACAGAGACATTTCCCCCAAATATGTTTGTAGAGTCTTTATTGCATCCTATTATAATGTGAAGATTCTGTGAAAATTTTGTGAATTATCCTGCTAATTTCTCTGTATCTATTATTAGATTGCCGTTCTATAACGATATAGTATATAACTGGCTTTATAATAAATTCAGATTTTTTAGGAGGTATAACAGTGAAATCAAGTTTTTCCAGAACCCTTTGCACAGTACTGGCAGCTCTGCTTGTGTTCACCCTGCCGGGTGGTGTCCATGCGGCAGGCACTTCCATAGCGCCAAAAGCTGCCGACATAACCATAACCAACAACACCGGGACGTATGATATCATACTGATAGGAGGCCTTGCCAGAGGGGATAAGGTAAATGTCTACAGCGCTTCCTCAGGAGGAAAGCTTCTGGGGTCGGCATCTGTTTCATCCTATAAAACCGAGGCGACAGTTAAGGTATCACAGCTCGGAACGGCAGCAGGAAGTGTGTACATCTCGGTTACAAGCAAAGGAGAGCTCGAAAGCAGCAGAACTAAAGCAGACTACCCGGCAGAGGTGCAAACAGACCCGCCTGATGCCTCAAATATTGCTGTAACAAATAATGCAGGAAAAGCAGATTTGATATATATAACCGGACTCTATGGGGGCGAAAAGGTAAATGTTTATAACGCCACCACAGGAGGCAAGCTTCTTGGCTCGGCATCCGTTTCTTCTACAAAATCGGACGTAACGGTCAAGATATCGCAGATAGGAGTAGAAGCGGGAAGTGTCTACGTTTCTCTTACCAATAAGGGAGAGCTGGAAAGCATAAGAACAAAATCGGATTATTCCGCAGAACCCAAGTCGGCTGCTGTAAATCCAGCCAATATAACAGTTATAAATAATGCCGGTATAAATGACACTGTGTCGGTAGTCTACCTTTCCTTAGGTGACACCGTTAATGTTTATGATGCCGCCAAGGGGGGAAATCTGCTTGCTTCCGCCAAGGTTCCTGCCTCAAAAACAGAGGTGTCCATGAACATTCCCCAGCTCAGCAAGGCCGCCGGATATGTGTATGTTACGGTAACCAGTAAGGACTGCCGTGAAAGCGACAGAACCGAAGTTGCCTACCCAGCTGAGAATACATCGAATGCTCCGTATGCCGGAAATATAACCATAACCAATAACGGAAACGCGGCAGACACAGTCAAGGTCACAAAGCTCCTTTCAGGTGATGTCGTAAAGGTTTACGATGCCGCCTCAGGAGGAAATCTTCTTGGCTCGGCAACGGTTTCAGGGTCAGCCTCCGAAACCACCGTAACAATACCGCAGCTTATTTCCCCCGACGGGTATGTATATATTTCAGTAACAACCAAGGGCAAATTTGAAAGTGCCCGAACAAAAAAATCCTTCTCGGATGAGCCTGTCTCAGATGCGCCTAAGACAAGTAAAATAGTAATAGTAAATAACGTAGGTAAATCCGACACCGTAAATGTATCGGGCCTGTCCTCCGGGGATGTCGTAAAGATATATGATTCCTATGAAGAAGGCACTCTGCTTGGCTCCGCGGCAGTCGGTTCATCAAAGAGCGATGCAACCGTGACAGTGAAGCAATTGGGAGCGGACGGAGGATATATATACATATCAGTAACAGAAAAAAGCAAGCTTGAGAGCGAGCGGACAAAAGTATACTTCTCTGCCGAGCCTGTATCCAATACAGTCGACGGCTACAATATAACGGTTATAAATAATCCCGCCGGAAAATCCGACACTGTCCAGGTAACAGGACTTGCGGCAGGAGATATCGTAAAGGTATACGACCTTGCCTCCGACGGGACGCTGCTTGGCTCGGCGACAGTTGCATCCTCCAAGACAGAAGCAACAGTTACCATAGCACAGTTAGGTACGGGAGCAGGATATGTATATGTTTCAATAACCAGCTCAGGAAAGAACGAAAGCTCCAGAATAAAGGTAAATTACTCTGCCGAGGCTTCATCGGATGCCACTGATGCAGACAATATAATAATTACAAACAATGTGGCGGGTACGCCAGACACTGTTGAGGTCACAGGCCTTAAGGGCGGGGATGTAATTAAGGTATATGACGCTGCTAACGGAGGAAGCCTTCTTGGCTATACAACTGTTCCGGCGGACAGCTCTTACGCAACAGTGTCAATAGCCCAGCTTGGAGTTGAGGCAGGCAATGTCTATGTCTCAATAACCGGCTTAAACAAGCTTGAAAGCAGCAGGGTTAAGGCTTCCTATGCTGCGGAGGGCAAGTCGCAGGCTGTGGATGCCCAAAACATTACAATTACAAATAATTCAGAAGCACCGGACACTGTTGAGGTTACAGGCTTAAACGCAGATGATACAGTCAAGGTATATACTGCCTCCAAGGGAGGTACTCTGCTGGGTTCTGCCACAGTATCAACCTACGGCACATACGCCAGGGTTTCTATCCCTCAGCTTGGCACGGCGGCAGGAAGCGTGTATGTCTCAATCACCAGCAAAAATAAGCAGGAAAGCGACAGGACAAAAGCAGATTATGCTGCCGAAGCAAAATCTGCCTCCCCGTCTGCCGCAAGCATATACATTGAAAACAACGTAGGTGCCGACGATAAGGTTACCGTCACAGAGCTTTCGGATAACGATACCGTAAAGGTATATGACTCCGCCAAGGGAGGCTCGCTGTTAGGTTCAGCCTCGGCAGGAACCTATGAGACGTCGGTGTCAATAAGCATTTCACAGCTTGGAAGCACGTCAGGAAGCATTTATGTTTCGATTACCTCCTCAGGGAAGTTGGAAAGCGACAGGACAAAGGCTGACTATGCCGCGGAATCCAAATCCGCTTCCCCTGATCCCGATGACATTATAGTCATTAATAACGCGGGTACCTCCGATACCGTACAGGTGACAGGCCTTAACACCGATGACAAGGTCAAGGTATACGATTCCGCTACCGGAGGAACTCTGCTCGGCTCGGCAACCGTTTCGGTCGGCACCGGCATATCCATCAGCATTACTCAGCTCGGTACGTCTGCGGGAAGTGTTTATGTTTCGGTTACCAGCAAAACAAAGACAGAGAGTGACAGGGTAAAGGCTGATTATTCGGCCGAAGCTAAAACCCCCGCTCCATCAGTTAACAATATAGAAATTATAAACAATGTAGGCACTGCCGATACCGTAAAAGTTGCGGGACTCACAAGCGGAGATAAAATAAGTGTGTATGACTCGGCAAAAGCCGGCTCGCTTTTGGGCACCGCCTCGGCAGACACCTACGCCTCCTCCGTTACTATCAGTATTACCCAGCTTGGACCCACGGCGGGAAGCGTATACGTTTCAGTCACAAGCAGCACAAAGCTTGAAAGTGACAGGACAAAGGCGGATTATTCCGCTGAGGCAAAATCAGCAGCTCCGTCCTTAGACAAGACAGTAATTGCAAATAATTCGGGAATGGCTGACACCATTAAGGTCTCGGGTCTTACCGGAGGGGATACCGTAAAGGTATATGACTCCGAAAAGGTCGGTAACCTTCTGGGCTCGGCAGAGGTGGAAACATATGCTTCATCTGCCACCATTACCGTAACTCAGCTTGGCAGCACCGAGGGATCTGTATATGTTTCGGTCACCGAAAAAAATAAAACCGAAAGTGACAGGACAAAGGTGATCTACTCTGCAGAGCCTCAGTCGGCTGCCCCGTCTGCCGGCAATATAACGGTATTAAACAACGCCGGTATAGATGACACCATTAAAGTAAGCGGTATTTCAGGCGGTGACGAGGTAAAGGTATACACAGCCGCTGCAGGAGGTATGCTTTTAGGCTCCGCCTCCGCGTCAACATACGATACATACGCAACCGTCACTGTGGAACAGCTTGGGGGTTCGGCAGGAAGCGTATATGTCTCTCTCACAAAGAAGGGCTATAGAGAAAGCACCCGTGTTAAAGCAGACTATTCTGCCGAGCCTAAATCGGGAGCCTCCCATTCAAGCACCATAATAGTCTCCAACAACGCAGGGGCACCGGACATCATACAAATAAACGGGCTCACAGGGGGCGACAAGGTAAATGTATACGATTCACCTTCGGGTGGAAGCCTGCTGGGTTCAGCTACGGTAGCTACTTATGATTCGTTTGTAAAAGTCACCGTAACACAGCTGGGAGCCTCCGCAGGAAAAATATATGTGTCGGTGACAACGAAGGGCAAGCTTGAAAGCGACAGAACTATGGTATCCTTCGCCGCAGAACAGAAATCGGATTCTCCCTCACTGGGAAATATAACAATTAAAAATAATGCAGGCATATCGGATACGGTAGAGGTTACTTACCTGGAAGAGGGAGATGTTGTAAAGGTTTATAGCTCCGCTTCCGAAGGCACTCTTATGGGCACCGGTAAGGTAGCGGATGGTAAGACGGAGGTAACGGTAAAAGTTACCCAGCTTGGAGCTTCGGCGGGAAATGCATATGTCTCCGTAACAAGCGTAAATAAGCTTGAGAGTGATAGAACGGCTGTATACTATAGCGCAGAGGCTACAACCGATGCTCCTGCAGCCGAAAATATAAAAATAATAAATAATGCAACAATATCAGACACTGTAACTGTAACCTTCCTCAAGCCCGGTGACGTTATAAGGATTTATAACAAGTCCTCGGGCGGAAGCCTGCTGGGCATGGGCACAGTGGCTGAAGACAGCACCGAGGTTACCGTATCTGTTGACAGTCTTGATTCCTCCGGCGGCTCTGTGTATGTATCTGCCATAAGCGTGGGCAAGGCGGAAAGCAGCAGGACAAAGGCTGTCTATACAAAAGAGCAGCAAACCGCCGCACCTTCCTCTAGTAACATTACTGTTAAAAATAATGCGGGAATGTCCGATACTGTAACAGTCACCTTCTTAGATGCCAAGGATACTGTCAAGGTATACAATTCATCCCCCGGTGGAAGCCTGCTTGGAAGTGCGGCAGCATCGGCCGACAGCACCGAGGTAACCATTAAAATATCACAGCTCGGCACCTCTGCGGGGAATATATATGTATCCGTTACAGGCTACGGTAAGCTTGAGAGTGAAAGAACCGCCGTTTACTACTCTGCCGAGCCGGTATCCGATGTGCCGGATGCAGCCAATATAACTATTTTGAACAACGCGGGAAAATCGGATACCATTAAGGTTGCCGGATTAATGGAATACGATGTTGTAAGCATATACAGCTCGTCTACGGGAGGTACCCTTCTGGGAACGGGTACCGTAGGTGAGAATAATGATGAGGTCACAATCAAGGTAGCCCAGCTTGGCACCTCAGCGGGGTATGTATATATAACAGTTACCTCTCTCGGAGCATTTGAAAGCAGCAGGCTGAAAGTAGGATATAGCGCCGAAAATTGAATCCTCCTTAAAATAAATGCAGTAAGCTGAAAGCAATGAAGGACTTCCTCTAAAACGGGAAGTCCTTCATTGCTTTGTTTTAAATTTTGTAAAATGTCACGCCTATATAAATTAGGATGCAAACTATCTAAAAAGAATGTAAAATAATTTCCGGAGGAATAATTTCCCCGGAATACGTGACCGCGCTGCAATTTAGGCTAACTAAAGTCACAAGCGTCTTCTACAGGTATACATGCTTCTGTAGTTAGAGTAGAAATTATTCTGGAGGATATTATTTTACATCCTCCGTTATCCGATATGCAAAAGCCTAAATTATATAGCCTTTGTAAGCCTTTAAAAAGCATTGGTTTAATTCATTTAATATTGCCCCTATGTCACGGGATTTTATGAATTCCCATCCAAGCCAGTTAAATGAAGCTTCTTCAGGTATTTTATTATCAACCTCGGGATGCAGAGAAGGGAAGAAGGCACCGGCGCAAATTTTAGCCGCTGCCGTGCCTGTGAAAAAGGACCATGCATTTTTTAGCTGCTCCATTTTTGAAGCCTTTACCAGCATGGAAACAGGACTTATAATAGCACCGTCCCAAGGCCATATCACCTTGACATTGCCCTTGTTTTTAATAGTTTTAGTAAAAAAATAAGGCATTACGCTGATAGCCGGAGCATTTACATTTCCGCTTCCCGCCATTTTAGCCATCTGTGCAGGGTGCCAGCCTGCCTTTACAGACCTCCCCAGTTTTTCAACCCCTTCCAATCCATAATCCTTAAAAATTGTGAGCAGAGTAGTCTCACAAAAAAATTCCTTCTGTCCCCGTATTACAACCTTTTTTTCATACTGAGGGTGCAAAAGATCACCCCAGCTTTTAGGCAGTGGCAGATCCCCCATCTGATCTAAATCCGCGACCATTACCAGAAGGTTCATGCAAATCATTGTATAATTGCCTCCCGGGTCCTTAACCCCCGCTCTCTTAAGCATCTCCCCCGGCATATACTCCGCAGCGTCGGCAAAATATCCCTTGTCTATAAACTTTTCAACAAAGCCTTTGTAAAAAAAGCTGTTAATTCCCGGTGAAATAACAATATCAGGCACATCGTCAATATCCTCAAACTGCTCTACATAGGTATAATAGGAAAGCTGGTTATTTGCATTGCCCTCAATAAGATATTCAAGCTCTCCCTGACGGTACGAGGAACAAATAAATGACGAAAACTCCTCCTGCAAAGGAATCTTCAAAGGACAGGGAAGCAGCGCCAGCAAGTTGGGAGCCTTTTGCCCCGGCTTTAAGTCATGCACCGCCGACATATTCAGCCCCCTTGTCTCAGAAAGCTTTTCCTCTATAAGCTGCAAAAACAGGTCAATATTAATCCCTCTTGCCTTTAAAGCCGTTTTAAGCTTGAGAAAGGGCCCCAGACGGCTAATCAAATCACTATCGGCAAAATCCTCAAAGCCATTGCTTATAAATACCTGTATGGCCTCGGGATATTCCCTCAGTATGCGGTCTATAAACATATCCTGCTTTATATTCAATACCTTATCCTCCTTGTTTGTCACTTTACGCCGGCAAAATATCCCTGTACATCAAAATCCACCGTTCCTCCCGACCTAAGTATATTTCTTAAGTTCAGCATTTTGGCATCAATTTTATGGAGTATGTCCATATTCGCTTTTTCAGCTTCACCCGTTTCAATAATTTTGTGAATTCCCCCGTTTTTAATAACTATTCTCCTGTGTCCCATAAGCGCAAGAATAGGGTCGTGAGTGGACATCAGTATAATCTTCTCCTTTTTTACCAGCAGCTCCAACGCCTTTTTTCTATCCACTCCGGCGTTTTCAATCTCGTCAATCAATACCACAGGAGATGCACTGAGCAGCGCCGTGTCGGCAATCATCAAGGCTCTGGACTGCCCTCCGCTGAGCTGGGTTATCGGAACACAGGAAGCAAACCTTTCCCCCGCAAGCTCATTTGCACAATCCACAATTGCTTTTACACTGTCTTCTATATTCTCAATCATACGGCTCTCGGCGTGCATTGTGACAAATTCCTCAACCGTCAGATCCATTACAAAATTCATATTCTGGGACAACTGGGCAACCAGCTTATATTCTATAGAAAACCGCTTATCTGCCGCGGGTGCCTCTCCGTTGACCAGCACCTGCCTCCCGGTAGGAGTGTCCCTCTGTGCCAGACATTCTATATCGGCCAGCAGCCTGCTCTTACCTGAGCCTGTGGGCCCGACTATACAGAGAATATCCCCAGGCCTTACGGTAAGGCTTATATTCTCCTCATTCCCTGACTTATCATGCCCTCCTAAAATAGCTATCTCCTTAACCCTGCTCTCAGGCTTTAGCCTAAGCTGCTCCATTTTATCCATAAACGCCGTAAAGTGCCCAATAAGCTGCTCCCTGTCCATGCCTCTGTCTTCAAGCCACTCCTCCGTAAGAGTCCCGGCTATGCTCCCCATAGAAAGCTCGGAATCAAAATCCTTAAGTCCGACGGACAGTAAAAAATCCTCTATGTAAGGGTAATCCTGCATAAGCTTGCTTATAGGCACCCATATCATTTCCGTTATCATGCTTTCACTTCCCCGAAATCCATCTTTTTTACATTCCCGGTCTGGTAATCCTCCCCTATTTTTGTCTCGCCCAGACAATACGAGCACAAAGCCGCGGGCATTGAAAATCTAAGGCGTTTGCCGTCAAGGGAATCCACCCAAGCGGCGTTGCGGAAGCTGACACTTAAATCATAGGCTCCTTGACCCGTAATTCCATTGATAAACAAAACAGAGGCTCTGGGATTTGCCTGCTTAACGCGGAAGGAAAACACCTCGCGCTCTGCCTGAGAAACAATATCCCCCTTTGTTATAACCACCACATCCGCAAGCTTCAGCATGGGACCGATTTTTTTAGGAGTATGAACACCCGAAAGGCAGTCAATTACACACACAGCAGTTATGTCCTTTATGTGCGGAGAGCAGCGGTTGCAAAGCCCCGCGCTTTCGCTTACAAGTATGTCCATTCCCTCCCTGACTCCCCACCGCATACAATCGTCAATATTGCTTATAAAAAAGTGGTCGGGGCATAAATTCCCTGAAAGCCCCACCATTACGGGAATGCCCATCTTTTCATACAGTAAATTGTCATAGGTGGAAAGACAATCAAATTTAACTATTCCGATTTTAAGAGCTTCAGCCTTCAGGTATTCAATTGTCTTTAATATTACCGAGGTCTTCCCCGAAGAGGGAGGCCCCGAAACAGTTATCAGCCGCACCGTATACCCCTCCAATCCTATTAATTTATTTTAAACCAAGCAAAATTTTACACATATTATATCATTTATTTCATCAATCAGGCCACCTAATCGTAGGGAACACCCCCCGTGGTGTTCCGCCCCCTGTTGCATTCCGCCTCCCGTGGCATTCCCTCCCCCTGCCGCATTACCCCCCCACCCAGTGCTCCGCAAAGATTTTTTTCACATGCTCCTTTAAGGTATCCATGCTATTGCTTTTTATATAATCCCATCCAAGCCACTGGAAGGCTGCATTTTCAGGCAGTCTGTTATCCGCCTCGGAATTTAACACCGGGAAAAACGAGTTAGCTGATTTCTGTCCAAGCTCCTCACCCATAACAAAATCGGTAATTATCTGAAGATCAGCACCTCTGTCCTCCTTCACCAAAAGGTAAAACGGGCTGATGAGCGCTCCGTCCTCGGGCCATACGATTGAAACTACGTCGGTTCTTGGGCATGATCTGGCAAAGAACCACGGCATAACATAGACGGCCGCGCCTTCCGTAGAAGATGTCCCCGCCACCTTTGCCATTTTGGCCGCATGCCATGCATCCCTAACATTTCGTGCAAGCAGCTCAACACCCTTATCCCCGTGCTTTTTGTATAAATACAAAAGCAGCACCTCCGATATGTCGTCTGCAGAGCCTCCTATTATAATGTTATTTCTGTATACCGGCTTAAGAAGGTCATCCCATTTGCATGGCATAGGCAAGTTCCCAAGCTTTTTTTTGTCAACCATTATTATATATGGGAAAACAGAATAAATGGTGTAGCAGCCATCGGGGTCCTCAAGCCCCATTCCCGCAAAGTCGGCATTAATCTCCTTCCTCTCCGGTGCCTTAAAACAGCCTTTATCTATAAACCTATCTACAAATTCCTTTCTGAAGAAATCTCCAAAGCCGATGGAGGCTATTGCACCGGGCAGATCGTCTATGCTCTGCGATTTCCATATTTCCTCGTATGCATCATCTCCTCCGCACCCCGACGGAACATAGCAGTCAAAGCCTCTGCCTGTTTCCCTTCGGTATTTGTCCAGCACAGCGTCAAAGCATTCCCTGAAGGTATGCTTTAACGGGCAAACGGTATATCCTAAAAAATCCAGCCTTCTAATCCGTCCTTCCTCTGCACATGAATCAAAAACTCCCTCATTCCCGGCAATTTTTTCTTCAAGCATTTGTATAAACAGCTCCATATTTAAGCGGCGCGCCTTTAAAACCGATGAAAGCCTCCAGTCTCCTCCCAGAAATTCTATCAGAGCCTTCGGTGAATCAGCTGCAAATCCGTTTACATTAAACACCTCTAAGGTCTCAGGATATTGGGCCAATATTTCTCCAATCTTTGTCTCAGAATTAATTTTCACCGTACAATCCCCCCCACAGCCCTGTCACTTTTGAATAAAGATCCATAGCCCTTTTTCATCGTCGGTAATTTCATACCTGCTTATTCCCAATTCACTAAGAATCTCTGCGAACCTTTGCACAGTGTGTCCCTCTGTAAACTTCTTTCTTGAATTGGGCCACTCGGGATCTCTCAGCTTCATTTTTTTATCCACCTGACGTTTCAGCTCTGCGTTTGCGAAGCCTCCCCCGATATAAGCTACGCCGCCGTCAGCCAAAATCCTGTATATTTCCTCAAACGCCTTCTTCTGATCCTCCCAGAACCATAAAGAGCCTCTGCTTATAGCGAGATTTACAGAGCCGCTTTCCACAGGTATACAGTGGACATCCCCCTGCAAGGTATCAGCATTCTCCTCTAAGCCCCATTCCTTTATCCTGCTTCGGGCAATTTCCATTGCCTCCTCATTCATATCAAGCAGAGTTATATGCATATCGGTAATTTTCGCAAGGCAAAGCCCCAAATGCCCTCCGCCGCTTCCCAAATCCATACACCTGCCACTGCTTATTCCTGTCCTCTCTTTTATTTGCTCAGCAATTGCAGGGTAGATAGGAAAAAATACTCCATTTGCAATCTCATCAAACTCATATGCCTTTCCCACGCTTCACTCACCCCTATACCTTTTATCTATTTAATCGTGAAAATTTAACAACGATGCCACTACTCGGAAGAGGAACACCACAAGGGGTGTTCCCTACCATTTTTTAATTTATTAAGGGAATACAAGCCTTTACAAGCTCGCCGCGGCTATTTTTCGCACTGGTAATTTTTACTTCAATTCCATAGGCCGATCTTAAATTTTCTTCAGTTACAACCTCATCCACACCTCCCACAATGAACGCGGAGCTCTTCTGCATAAGCGCCACCTTCCCCGAACAGAGAAATGCGTGGTTTGGAAAATGCGATGTCATAATAACCCCAATTCCTCTTCGGGCTAAAAGATTAATCTGCTCAAGAACTCGGATCTGGTTTCCGAAATCCAGATTTGAGGTAGGCTCATCCATAACAAGTATTTCGGGCTGCTGTGCAAGTGCCCGTGCAATAAGCACCATCTGCCGTTCTCCTCCGCTTATCTCTGTGTATATGCGATCACTTAAGAAGGAAACTCCAAGAGTTTGGAGAGCCTCCTCAGCAATAGCCGTATCACATGCCGACGGAGATGCAAACGCCCCCAAGTGAGCCGTTCTTCCCATAGTAACTACATCCAGCACTTTAAAGGGAAATGGAGGAGTATGTGCCTGAGGAACATAGCCTATTGCCTTTGCAAGCTTCTTTTTAGTCCAATTGAATATATTGTGCCCGTCCAGTAAAATTTCTCCTCTCTGAAGCCTTAGAAACCCCAAAATGGTTTTAAAAAGAGTGGTCTTTCCAACACCGTTAGGGCCCAGAAGGCACAAAATTTCTCCCGAATGCACCTCCATGCTTATATTCTCTGCCACTATCCTGCTGCCATATCCGCAGGCAGCATCTCTAAGCTCCATTTTCATACCCAGCCCCTCTTTCCTTTCACTAAAAGATAAATAAAAAACGGTGCGCCAAGAAGTGACGTCAAAATTCCCAGCGGAATCTCCATAGCAAAAACACTTCTGGCCACATCATCCACCACAACTAAAAAGGTGCTTCCAATAAGCATGGATGCCGGAAGCAGCACCCTGTAATCGGGGCCTGTGACCAGTCTTGCCATATGAGGCACAATAAGCCCAATCCACCCAATCATTCCGCTGACCGACACAGCAGCAGCGGTTAAAAGCGTTGAACAAATGATTATAATAAATCGGAGCCTCCTCGTATCAATCCCCATTGCCTTGGCCTCCTCCTCCCCAAACGACAGAACATTCAGCTTCCATCGCAGCATAAGCAATGGAGTAATGCCGATGCAAATAGGTATAAGCAGGATGAGCGCATCCTTGGAAGTTATAGATGACAGCCCTCCCATAAGCCAGAAGGTAATCGCCGGAAGCTTGCTATAGGGATCAGCCACATACTTAGTCATGGATGTAAATGAAGAGAAGAGGGTTGAGACAACCATTCCTGTCAGAATCAGAGTCAGAACCGCATTGCTCCCCCTCCCCATTACCGTGCTGATAACAAAGGTAAGCATGACTGCACCAAGCCCGAAAGCAAATGCGGTAAGCTGAATGCCCGCAATATTAAACGACATAAGTATTGCAACCGCGGCTCCAAATCCCGCTCCCGCAGAAGCCCCAAGAATATCCGGGGATACCATGGGGTTTTTAAACAGTCCCTGGTATGCCGCACCCGCCGCCGATAGCGCCGCTCCAACCAGCATAGCTGCAAAAATCCTGGGTATACGCACCTTAAACAGTACGGTTTCCAGCGTCTCGGGCCATGTGGCCGGAAGGCCAAGCAATTTGCCCGCCAATATATCTATAAGCGGTAGGGGAGATATTACATATCTCCCCATAACAGTTGACAGTATAAATGCGGCAACGGGAAGCAGACCCAGAACGATCATGAGAATTTTCTTATTCTTTTTTTTCTTTTCATATAAGCCGTGTATATCACTTATAACACCTTCACTCAGCTTAACCTCATTTGCAATTTGCATTCCCACATAAATCCCCCCTATTTCGCCCGAGCTCTTTGCAATAATTCACTCACCTCAGAATCACTTAGGCTTTTGTTATAAAACAATGAATAAAATTCCTTTACCTCCTTTTCAATATCCAGAGGCACATATTCGGGATATATCAGTCCGGCCAGCCATTTTACCCCCAAAACCCTGCTGACAGAGGGTGGACGGTCAAACCAGTTAAAAGGATATGCGGGAACCTCATAAATCTTTTTATCCTTTACTGCCTTTATTTGCGCCCATGACGGGTCATTAAACACCTCTGAATAGAAGCCTCCCTGTGAAAGATCTCCCTCCTTGTCAACACTGACAAGAATAATGTCAGGGTTCCATGACAGCACCTGCTCCATTGATACGTTAGACATTCCCGTCCCCTTCTGCGCCAGTATGTCCGCAACATTTATACCTCTCACGAAATCCAGAACCTCGGTATGAAACGAGCCTGAAGGGTCTGTCTGCAATCCCTTCGGCCCTTCCGCATAATATACGCGCCTCATTTTATCCTCGGGAATTTTATCTATCATTGCCTTCGTTTCCGCAATGGCTTGCTTGCAATAGCTTCCAAGCTCTTTGGCTCTTTCCTGCTCGCCTATATATTCTCCAAGCAGCTCATAAGCCTTATCCATGCCCGTAAGAGGTCCATCCAGCATAACCACCGGTATCCCGGTCTGATCCTGGATTGCGTTTGCCGCGGATACCTGTGTGTCATCCACATTTCCCATTGAAAGTATAAAATCGGGCTTTAAACGGATTATCTCCTCCACATTGGCAGCGCCCTTCTTGCCTGACCAGGCTCCTAAGGCAGGTATATCATGGTACTTCTTGTCTATGTATTTCTTTTCCCCCGGCACCAGTGCAAAATTCCACCCCGCCAGCTTTTCCGGAGCCAGAGTGTACATTGTAACAGTCCCGATAGCGCTTGAGGAATACACCTTATTAACCTCTGAAGGAATTATAACCTTTCTTCCCGCCATATCGGTAATTTCACGTGTCTTTGGCAGTGAGCCGGATGCCTCCCCCTGCGTTGCCGCCGCCTTCGCCTCCTGTGAGCTTGCCGGCATATTGCTCTGCTTGCCGGAAGAGCAAGCGGAAAGAATACTTATGCAGATAATCATAAAAACAGCAAGCATCTTTCCTGTGTATATATAAGAGGTATACTTTTTAAATGACATAACAATACTCCTTTCACAAATGTTTTATTGTATAAGAAAAATTTTTGACGGACTCAATTCAATATTCCATGGGAGAGGGCGGTCTTTAATATCCTCCCACCTATCTCTGGAGATTTCCCAGTGAACGGGCTTTATAGAGTCTCCCTTTTGCTGCTCTCCAAGCTTTATATATACTGTAACCGAATGAGGTCCCTCCACAATTTTAACAGGGCGGCATTGAAAAACATTTGCATCCTCCCGCTTCTCTCGTGCCTCTGTTATATGCCTCGCCCTTATTCCCACGTACGATATGCCATGCGAAACAGGCTTATTTACCTTGAGCCTGCATCCCCAATCAACAGCCTCTATTATTCCCTCCCCTGCGTAACGGGCTCGGGATATATTTTTGCAGCCCGTCACCCGTGCCGCTGCAAGAGTGGGAGGATTGCGGAAAATTCCGTCCTTGTCGCCTGCGGCGGCAATTGAACCCTCCGACATGATAACAAGCCTGTTGCATATCCTGTAGGCTTCATCCATGTTGTGAGATACAAACAACGTCACGCCTTTGTACTCCGAAAGTGTTTCCAGAAGCTGCGCTTCCATCTGGCTTCTCAAATGATTGTCAAGAGCAGAAAAGGGTTCATCCAAAAGAAGCATCTCGGGCTCAATTGCAAGCGCTCTTGCGAGTGCTACTCTTTGCTGCTGTCCCCCCGACAGTTGGGAAGGGTATCTCTTATCAAGACCCTCTAAGTGCATTCTGCCTATCATGTCATCCACCAGCCTGTCTCTTTGCCTCTGGGATACTCCCTCCAGTGCAAAGCCTATGTTTTGCCGCACTGTCATATGGGGAAACAGTGCATAGTTCTGGAACAGAAAACCTACCCTCCTCTTTCTTGCAGGCAAATAAATTCCTTTTTCAGAGTCATATAAAACCTTACCGTTCAAAACTATTTTGCCATGATCGGGCTTTTCCAGCCCTGCAACGCACCTTAAGGTCATGCTTTTTCCCGAGCCGGAGGCTCCAAGCAGTCCAAGCACCTCCCCTGAAACCGAAAGCTTTGTTTTTAGATGAAATCCATTAAGTTTTTTTTCTATATCAACCATCAGTTCCATAAAAGTCCTCCATTTTTGAGCTTGACTGCCTCACTACTGCCTTACGTTTTAATTTCCCTCCGCACTGCTCATAGAGGATAAAAACCGTCTTTGATATTCCGTCCAATAATTCATCAAAAGAATAACAGCCAAAGATATTACTGCTATGAGTATTACCCATATAAGGGCTTTATCCATATCTCCGCCCTCTGCCGCAAAGAAGATTGCAACGGGAATTGTCTGCGTCCTTCCCGGAATATTTCCCGCGATCATAAGCGTGGCCCCAAACTCACCCAACGAGCGGGCAAAGCTCAGCACTGTAGCCGCCGCAATGCCCGGCCAGGCCAGAGGAAGGATAATCTTCCAAAAAATTTTCCATTCCGATACTCCGAGCGTCCTTGCAGCATTCACCACGTTATAATCAATTTGCTCAAATGCACCCCGCGAGGTCTTATACATGAGGGGAAAGGCAACCACCGTTGCAGCTATAACCGTTGCGGGCCAGGTAAATATAATTGTAGTTCCCAGCTCAAAGAGCAGCTTGCCTATAGGGCCATATCTCCCGAAAATCAGCAGCAGAAAAAATCCAACCACTGTAGGGGGCAAAACCAGAGGAAGATTAAACAAGGCATCAATAAAACCCTTAAGCTTTCCTCTATATGCCGACATCCAACGGGCAGCGGCAATCCCGACAAAAAATGTTATAAATGTAGCTGAAAAAGCAGTTTTTAACGAAATCCACAGAGGGGACATGTCCATCAAGGCTATTCCTCCTTAAGCAGTAAATCCAAACTTCTCAAACACTGCCTTTGCTTTATCTCCCGAGAGAAACTCAAGAAATTCCTTAGCGGCATCGGCATTCTTTGTGGCTTTAACCACACCCACCGGATACACTACAGGCCTGTGAGAATTTTCAGGCGCATAGGCAGCAATGCTTACCTTTTCAGACACCTTAGCGTCCGTTTCATATACAACGCCCACATCGGCATTTCCCGTTTCAACCCATGTAAGCACTTCCTTTACGTCCTTTGCGTATACCGACTTAGGCTCTACCTTATCCTTAATCTCAAGAAAGCTGATAATTTCTTCAGCGTACTGCCCTACAGGCACGCTCTTAGGCTCTCCCAACGCTATTTTCTTAACCTTGTCGTTTGCAATCCCATTAAAGTCCTTAACTAAGCCGGCACCCTTTTCCTCAACAAGCACCACCTTGTTCCGCAGCAAATCCTTTATGGTTTCATCAATCATAAGCTCCTTTTCCTTCAAAGCATTCATCTGCTTTACAGCGGCGGACATAAACACATCCACGGGGGCACCCTGCTCTATCTGCTGCTGGAGTGAGCCGGCTGGCCCAAAGTTATAGGTTATTTCAACATTTGACTTTTCTTGGGAATAAAGCTGCTTTATTTTCTCCATAGCATCCTTTAAGCTTGCCGCCGCCGATATTGTGATTGAAACCTGCTGTACCTGATCTTGAACTGCCGCGGCAGTTTTGACTCCTGATGAGGCGGCACCTCCTGCCAGCTGAGACGAGCTACCCGGCTTAGTACATTCAAAGGATACTAAAAGTGCCGCACAAACTATTGTAATTAAAATAATTTTTCTTAAATTTCTCATACAAAAACTCCTCCTAATTTTTATGCTGCCGTTATTTTATTTTTGCTGAAAATAAAATAAACAAAACCACCTGAAAGAATATGTGCACAGAGCATATTCGGTAACGCATAGGTTCTGCCTGCACACCTGGCAGGGCAAAACCGAACGTGGCGTTTTGTTTTAGTAGAATTCATATCGTTTTGTTGTGTGTTGTTACTTTATAAGTATACTGGTAAATATATAAAAAATCAAGCCTTTTGAAGTAAATAATATTTCTTCCTGCATTTTTGTTTGTTTTATCTTTGTTTTTGTCATTTCATGTCTTTGGCCATCTATTTTCAAGCACAATAATGAATGGTGCTATTTTTTATCTTGCATATAGCAGTATATATTTGATATATTAAATAGAAGAAGCTTATTGCTTCCACTGAAAGGGGATATGCTTATGGAAGAAAACACTTCACTCACCCCGCAGGAAGTTGCCGATATATTAAAAATCGCTAAAAACACCGTTTATGAGCTTATTAAACGTGGGGAGCTAAACGGCTACAGAGTTGGGAAAAAGGTAAGAGTAGATTTAAGCGATGTTGAGGAGTATAAAAATCAGACTAAGACAAAAAAGCCCCAAAACAAAGCACCTCAGGAAGTGCCTGCCGCTTCTGCTTCCAGAACCAATCCACTGTACTATGAAGAATTCCCTATGGAAAGGGGCTTTGTAATTTGCGGCCAGGACGTGCTTTTAGACATTCTCTCCCGCTACCTTGAGCAGCACCCCGGAGGCGTAAGAGCTCTGCGTTCCTATGTAGGCAGCTATAACGGGCTTTATGCCCTTTACCGCGGAGATGTGCAGGTTGCTACGGCGCATATATGGGACGGAGATACCGGCGGGTATAACATACCCTATGTAAGAAGGATGCTTCCCGGTACCCCGTGTACAATAATACATTTGACCAGCCGTATGCAGGGCTTTTATGTGGCAAAGGGAAATCCTAAGGGAATCAGCGGCTGGGAGGATCTTAAAAGACCCGGCATCACCCTTATAAACAGGGAAAGGGGGAGCGGAACCAGAATTTTGCTGGATGAGCATTTGCGTTTGCTGGGCATACCGGGAAAAAGCATAAAGGGATATTCAAGAGAATGTCTGTCTCATCTTGCGGTTGCAAGCTCAGTTGCCCGCGGAGGTGCCGATATCGCTATGGGAAATGAAAAAGCGGGTTTGCAGGTACAGGGTATAGATTTTATTCCTCTGCAAAAGGAGCGTTATGAGCTGGTTATAAAAAAGGAGGATATGGACAAGCCACCTTTTGAAGCTATTATAGAAATTCTTCGTTCACATGAATTTAAAATGGAGCTTTCAGGAATAGGAGGCTATGATCTCTCTGAAACAGGAAATATTGTAGCTGAGACATAGCCCTTTAAAAAAAGTGCCCTGCCAAAAGGATTTAACACCTTAAGGCCAGGGCATTTTTTCACAGAGCGTTATTTCATTCCAGTTGTTAAAAGCTGTTATGACTCCAAGCTCTTATTTAAATCCTTCATGAGATCATCCACATTGATACCGTGAGCCATGGCGCCCTGTTCAATGTTCTCAAACCTCGCCGCCATGCACCCAAAGCAGTGCATACCGTAATTCATTAAAATCTCAACGGTTTGGGGATATTTCTCCACAATATCTGTAATTGACATATCCTTTGTTATCACGATCTTCACCTTCCCTTTTGCATATTGATATTTTGTTTGTACTTATCCTATTATGATATCCATTTATATACTAATAATCAAGTACGAACTTCAAAGTATAATATTACCCTAAAAATATATCTCTGAAACAAAAAGCTTTCTGAATCCTGAATTTAACTTTTACATTACAGCAACCAATACCAGTGAAATTCCAGACATCATAATAAAAATGGGAGAGTGAAACTTATCTGTATCCTTCCTATAGCCTATATAGCTTGGTATAAGTCTCATGCTTAAACCAAGTAATACCGTCATAAACCCTGCGCTCAGTAAAAAATAATTTAATCCTTTTGCGAGAATAGTAACAAATAATATAGGCACTAAATATAAAATAATCGTCAACGCCCTTAATTTGATTTGATTTGCCATATAAAAAAACTCCTCATTTAAAATCTGAAATACCCAACTTCCGCCACATATAATTATATTCCATATATTAGTAAATGTAAAGATTATATACAGTATTTTCAACAATCGTCTGCCGCTTAATTCTCATTTTAAATACCGCAATATTGTCTTCCAGCCCTCGTATATCCTCTCATATGAATAATGCTTCCTGTTGGCGGGGCTTGTAGAAGGCAGGTAAATGCTTTCCATCCCCACAGCAGTCCTACAGTATCTTTTATACAGGCTTGTCGCCTTATTGCCCGCCGTAAATACCGCCTTTATTTGGGCAGTATGAAATATAGGGGAAAAATCATTCGGTACAGGATTTTTTATTGTGCTGTCCAAAGACCCTTCAATTTCACAGCTTTTTAACACATCCCATACTGCAATCCCCCTTCGCATAAGCATATCCGTCTTTTCCTCCACCGTCCGAGGAAAAGCTTCCTCCAAAATCTCAGACAGTACCCGCCAGAAAAGGTTGTGAGGGTTCATATAATAAAAATTAGCCTCTCGGGATTTTACTGAAGGCATAGTGCCGAGAATCAATATTTTTGAGCCTTCTCCGTATATTGGCGGGAGGTTATGATTAACCGTGCCGGGACTGTTCTTTCCCATAACCGTACCTCTTTAAAATAAAAGCATAATAAAATTCCTGCAAGCAATTATATCCTCTATGTTTGTAAAATCTTTATCGCGTCCTTATATAGTATGCTTAATTTGTTACGCAAATAAACCTGTACTCATTTCCGCACCATTGTATAAACCTTTCAAAATCACTGTATTTCATAATCAGCGTTGAGGTATTAATATTGGGATGAAAGCATACCTTGCTGCAGCAGGGCAAATCTTCATCAATCAAAACAGTTACCACTCTGTCTCTATCATTCACTATCCCTAAAGGGCTTACCGACCCCGGAGTTACTCCCAAAAGACTCTTAAGCTCCTCCTCACTTCCAAAAACCAGGCTTCTGGCCTTGACCTGCTTGCGGATAGTATTTGAGTGAGCCTTCTTATCCTCCAGCATAACAACCAGATAATGCTTATCAGCCTTTTTATCATATAAAAACAGATTTTTACACCCATCCGCCTCAAAGCTTCCGAATGCCTTTGCCTCAGATACCGTGAAAACCGGAGGGTGCTCCACTCTTTCATACTCTATTTTCAGATCCTCCAGCACTTTTAAAATTAACTTATCCGGCATACTCCCGCTCCTCTTTTTCCAGCCAAAGTTTAATTAATTAAGGCTGTTCTTCCTTTCTGCATCCATTAAACTCCTCCTGTAAATGCATATAAAAAGCCTTAAATAATTAATATTGTATCATAATAGAATTTATTATCCGATGAAAATCGAATTAGAAACCGATCTTTTATAGGTAATAAAAAATTTTAGCATCTTTGTTCTCTCATAATTAAAAGTTCCAGATAATCAATCAATGCCTTTTTTCCGTCATTACTAAGAGTGAGAATGTCATTGAGAAGCTCTCCGGCTGTAATCTCTTTATTATTAAGAATTATAGGGCTATTCAAAACATCTAATCTGGATCTGAATTTCACTCTTCCCAACATATAGTCTACTGAAACATCGAAATAATCGGCAAGCTTAATAAGGCTCTCAATTTCAGGATTATGAACTCCCGTTTCATAATTAGAAACCGTGCCTATAGATACCCCTAAAAGCCGTGCGATATCCTTTTGCAAGAGCCCTCTGTCTTTTCGTAATTCAGCCATCATTTCCGGTAACTTCAAAAAAACCACACTCCTCTAAAGACTCAATTATAATTTTAGTAAATTTTAGATTATCTAAAACATATTCATACGTATTCCATAATAATTATATTATTTTTATTGATATTTTATTATTTCTAATATTATAATATTTAAAGAAGTAATTAATTTTATTATTTCTAAACTTCATAATTTCCATTTTTACATTATCTTGGGATAATATGAATTTGAAAGGACTGAATTATGTTAGGAATGGATTTTTATCAATGGCTTCACGATGATCCGGAACAGGCCACAATCGCACTTCTGATTATAATATGCATTATTGCAACAGGATTTATTCTGACGAAGTATGCAAAGTACAGGCAAAGGCGCAAGCATCGTCAGGAGGAATTATTCAAACAAAAATATAATATAAAATAGCTGCTGACAAATACTTTTTAAATTACACAGCCATAAAGCAAAAAGTTTCGGGATTAATCCCGAAACTTTTTGCTTTGCTTACACCTCGTTTTCCATAAATTCATCTCCATGGTCTTGCCTTTCCGAGCCAGCCGTTTTGCTGCCAATGGCCTTTATCAGCCACATTCCAGTTATTTGACTTTTGTACCCTTCGCATGATTCCGAATAATAAACGGGTCTTAATACCGGTCTTAACCTTGCCGAGCTGCCCCTTCACCTTTTGCGAAACCACCTCCGCTCTCTTTATTATTTTTTCCCTGATTTTCTCCGGCACATTCTCCCAGACAGATGCATTACAGCTAAAATGTACACGGTGGATCTTTGGAACGCCCCACCAGCTCAACTGCCTTGCAATGGATTTTGTAACACTCTTATGCCCTGCACCGGCAGATGTGGAAACTACAATACCTATTTTTGTAAACATCTCTTTTCTCGGTCGATGAATCATCCACATATAGGCAAAGTGGTCAAACAGCGTTTTAAGCTGTCCCGTCATCTCAAAACAATATGTGGGAGAATCAATAATAAGCACCTGCGAGCGGAGAATTGATTCCTCAATTCGACTTACCTTATCGTGCTGTGCGCATTTTCCCTCTCCTTTTAGAATACATTGGCTGCATCCTGTACAAAATGCTGGGGTGTCTTTTGGCATAAAATATTCGTGGATAACAGTATCACTTCCGCAAATTCTTTCTTTTATTATTGCAGAGGCATGATAAGTGCTGCCTTTATGCCCCTGGCCATGAATGATTGTAACTTCCATTATACTCTCCTTCTTAAAACAGTGGTGTTGGCGGTTCCATCTCAAGCATATTAAAAGTTATGTCCTTCCGTATCTCATTATAACAAAAGCAGATTAGATCGGGCAATAATGGCAGTCCCTCCGGGGCTTATAAAAAGCCTGATTGACACCTTCTGCAAACAGAAATATAATATAAATAGCTTAATAGAAAAGGGGTATTATTTATGCGTATAATGAAGTCGGTTCTTTATGCATAGCAAAGGCTATTGCATTAAAGAAAAATAAAATGAAATAGTCTTTGCTCAATCCTGAATTTATCATAGGAGGGAGCATAATGGGCTATAAGAGTGCCATTGATATATTGCCTGAGAACTTATTGGATGCAGTACAGAAATACATTGACGGAGAATATCTGTATATCCCGCGTAAGGAGTGCAATAAAAAATCGTGGGGGGAGCTTAAAAAGAGTAAAGAGTATTTTTCCGCCAGAAACTTTGAAATATTGGAGAAGCATCAGGCAGGAATGTCGGCAAAGGATCTGTCTGAGAAATATTATTTATCCGTCAAAACTATTTATAAAATTGTTGCTTCTGCTAAGTCAGACTAATAATTTGAGCACTGTGAGGTTTCTTCACGGTGCTTTTTCATTTCTGAAGCATGGTGTAGAATTTCTCACTGAAAATATCTGCTATAATTAATAATATACAGCCTTTCCGCCATGCTTAAAGGATAAGCGGCAATATGGGATTTTTTAAAGCTGCTTCAAGGGAGGATAAAATGAATTATGTAAATTTGAAAAACTATGGGCTAAGTGAACAGTTTGAGCAGGAGGCTGCCCTGTACAAAGGACTGTATCTTTCAAGGGTTTCCGAACAGCGAAGTGAATTGTATAAAGTAATTTGTGAGCAGGGAGAGCTTCATGCGAGCGTTTCCGGCAAGCTGCTTTATTCCGCAGGCGGTGCTGTGGATTTCCCGGCTGTGGGCGATTGGGTAATGATAGACAGAATGGAGGGGAATGCCGGAAACGCTGTTATAAGCCATATACTCAAACGAAAAAGTGTTTTTACAAGGAAATCAGCAGGTACATCTAATGCCCTTCAGATTGTAGCTGCAAATATTGATATAGTATTTATCTGCATGTCATTAAATGCGGATTTTAATTTGCGGCGGCTCGAGAGGTATTTGTCTATTGCATGGGACAGCATGGCGTTACCTGTTATTGTTCTGACAAAATCGGATTTATGTGATAATTTACAGCAAAAGCTTGTTGAAATTGCAGCAGTAAGTGTCGGAACAGATGTAATTGTATGCTCCGGCATAGAAGCAACAGGTATTGAAAGCACCCGGGCCTATATTACCGAGGGTAAAACAATTGCCTTTATAGGTTCTTCGGGAGTGGGAAAATCCACTCTTATTAACCGGTTAATGGACAAAGATTTTCTTGCTGCAAAGGAAATCCGCAAGAATGACGATAAAGGCAGGCACACTACAACACACCGCCAGCTTGTTCTTTTGCCGTGCGGGGGCATAGTGATCGATACGCCGGGTATGAGGGAGCTGCAGCTTTGTGCAGGTAATCTCCAAAAGGCATTTGAGGATATTGAGGAGCTGTCTTTAAAATGCAAATATAAAGATTGTACTCATTTGACAGAGCCGGGCTGTGCTATCAGGAAAGCTATTGAAGCAGGGCAGCTTTCTGAAAACCGCTTCGGGAACTATTTGAAGCTTCAAAGGGAAATAGCATATGAAGGCTTAAGCTCCCGCCAGTTAGAGCAGGAAAAAATCAACAGAATGTTCGGAAGCAAGCAGGAAATGAAGAGAACCATGCGACATGTAAAAGAAAAAAGAGAAAGGGGGAGGCCTTGAGCCGGATCCGGCCTGCTCTAATTTCTTTCCTTCAATATCTTTTCAACAAATCCTATATCAGCCGGCATAAAGTCGTACTCTCCTATTTCTTCTACTGTTACCCATTCTACAGCATTATGCACGTTTCGTTGCAATTCTCCACCAATAATCTCTGCATTATATAAGGTAAAGTAAATTTCATTGTTATTAAAATGGTAAATACTCTTAGTGAAAATCCCCAGCACCCTAATGTCAAGTTCAAGTTCCTCACGAATCTCCCTTATTATACACTCTTCCAGAGTCTCACCATTTTCTCTCTTGCCGCCGGGGAACTCCCACAGCATGGCGCATTCGTCATCTGCAGCACGCTGGCATATAAGAATTTTGTCTCCATCACGGATTATTGCAGCCGTGACTTCCTTCATAAAAGCTGCTTTAGAGTCAGTTATTTCAACAGCTTCAGGCATATTTTTGCTGTCATTTAGTTTTTCATTATATGGTTTTTCAGCCATCATTTTTATCCTTCCATGCCGGCAGCTTTGCCATCATTCCTATGGCGGCTTTCCGTGCGGCCTCTTTATCCAACCCTTGTGTTTTAATTATAAACCCTGTCATCCCGTTCAGCTTTTCATCATAGGACTGCATTGTGCCGTCAGGCCTTGTGCAGTATTTGCAATAATCCTTACTCTCATCTCCCATAGCAAAATCTTCTTTTGTTTTCATTGGCATTCCACATGCAACACATGTCTTCATATTTCTTAACCCCTTTCTATTTTGAAATTAGTTTTATATAGTGTTCAACTAATTGTTTGCCTAGTTTTTTCATAACCGAACCTTGGGGTGCAAATAAATCACTGTTGATTAAATAATGATTTACCAGACCTATCCATGTATTGAAAAGAAGAGCAACAGGCATTGAACGTATTTTGCCTGCTTTTATCTCCCGCTCAGCAATCTCACTGATATGAAATGAAATAGCAGACTGTATCATAATCAATGAATTCCGTGAGCTTTCATTCAGCAGCCTGCCTTCTGAAATCAATCGGGTATAAAACCCCTCATACTCACTTATTCCTTTTACATGGGCCTCAAGCACTTCCTTGATCCCGCAATTCTCACTTACAAGCTCATGAAGCCGATTGGTAATCCGCATACCAAACTCTTCAATTACTACATTCAAGAGAATTTCGCGTGTAGGAAAATGTGCAAATACAGTGCCGTGGGATACCCCCGCAGAACTTGCTATATCCGAAGTACGCGCAACCGTTAATCCATCCTTGGCAAATTGGTTTAGTGCCACATCAACAATAAGCTGTTTTGTATTCTCCTTCTGTTGCTGTCTTTGTGACTTTATCATTGCATTGACTCCTAACTCACTGAGTATGTACTCATTATATTATATATATAGCTTTGTGTCAATAGAACTTATCAATAATAAAATACATTTATAACTTTAAATCCACTTTCTTTGCAAGCCAATCCTCTTTTATAATAGAATATTGTTTAACATCCCAGAACTTTCCCTTTGCAAACATCCTTTGACGCAAAACACCTTCAAACTTCATTCCAGATTTTTGCATAACCTTACCTGAGGCTTCGTTTTCAACTGCATGAACAGCTTCTATCCTGTTTAACCCCATATCTTTAAATCCAAAAGATATTAGACGTGTAACTGCTTCAGTCATAATACCTTTACCCCAATATTCCTTTGACAGAACATATCCAATTAAACCGCAAGAATTTTGCAGGTCAAGCTGAACAAAACCCATAGCACCGATTATTTTGCTATTGTCTTTAAGCATAATTCCCCATTCCCCGGCTTCATCATTTTTATAACGTCCAAGAGTCCAATTAATAAAGCCCTTGGCATCTTCAACGGACTTATGTGCTTCCCAAGTCACATACTTCGCTACTTCCGGATGTTTCGCATAATCAAAAACATCGTTTGTATCTGTAATCTCAAGTTTTCTTAATATTAATCTTTCTGTTTCCAATTTTGGATTATCTAAATATTTAAGCCTAACTGAATCCATAACAAAACCTCCTTGAAAATAATAAAAACCCGTAGAATCACATTTTCTGTGACTCCGCGGGTTTATATCCACGTGTAAGGCTCTATAGCCCCTATGCAGCTCAAGCAGTATTGCTCTTATGCATACTCAACTTGATAGATATTTTTTCATAACATTACTAATTTGTCAATAGATTTTTGCAAGAATTCCTTCATTTGAAAATGGCAAAAACAAAAGAAGTCAAACCACGAGGGTTCAAGTCCCTTTACTAATAATTTATTTGAGAAGTTAGGCAAAAAAAGATGCCGCTTCCATTTAATGCATTATGATGTACTATTATATGTTTATCCTGCTTTTACAATTATGAATCCAAATCTATGTCTAAAATTTTGCACTATTATGAACTTCCTTGCCTATCTCCGGCCGATTCGCCAAACAGCACTTTCATAAAGTCACGTCTTCCGTACAGTACACGGTCAACATACACCGAATTTCCTTCAATGTGATAAAATGCCGTGTAATGTCCACATACCAAAAACCGGTATTGAGTTTCAATATCCACAATTGAAGATAATGATGCTCCCATTCCGGGAAAATCGGATAACTTTCGAATACTTGCTGTAATATTTGTAACAACATTCAGCGCAGCTGTTTCATTTAAAAGCTCTTCGGTTATATAAGTTTTAATCTCATGCAAATCGTTCTTTGCTTCAGGCGATAGATACAATTTAGTCATTGCTTATCTCCAGTGAGACCTCGACCTCATCCAGCGACAACCATCCTTTTTCTTTTCCTGATTTTTCACCTTTTGCAATATCATTCATTAATTTTATGGTAGCTTGCATCTTTTCATAATCAGCAATGTCCACAAGCGCATAACGCCCGCGACCGTTCTTGGTTAAAAAAACAGGCTCACCAATAGCAATATCACGCAAAACCTCATTATAGTTTCGTAAATCTGATACAGGTTTAATATTCGGCATCAACAACATCTCCTTTCTTGCTGTTATTATTATACCTAAATTATTCGTAAAATACAACAGCATAGTTAAATTTTTAAATTTACTGTTTTGCCATATAAATAAAAAAAGCCATTGCAGAATTAATATTTCGGCAGGAAAATCATTTCAAGAAATGTATCCCGGTATTGCTATGAAATGGTACTGTAAACGCCCGGGATTATCCCTATTATGCTTTCTTTACTTTTCAATCAGGTGGCCCTTCTTAAGGATATACCCAGTATCTGGCTATATTTTTATTAAACCTTTAAGCTATACATTTCCCACTACTAGGGCATGTTTGGGACTTTCACCCTTAAAATTGTGCCCATTCTGGGCACACCATGACAAAAGCCGCTATTTAAGCGGCTTTCATTGAGAAGTTAGGTAATAAAAGATGCCAATAATTCTTTCAAATTATACTAGCAACTTACTGCTACGCAGGACATGCAATACGTCCAAAATTTCTCAGAAACGAACCTTTTTCAATAGCTTTATATGCTTTCCACCAGTTTTCACTTATCGTAAATTCCTTTGCATATTGGGGAGTGTTATCAAACCATGTCCATGTTATACCCCAAACATTATTCTCAGGTATTGTATCAATAAGATAATCCAGCTCAGTTTCTACTATATCTTCATTTTCTTTATAAAACATGCTTTCAGGAGCTGTTATATAATTTGACGGACGAACACCATAAACAGCCCACCTAGATACATCGCGTTCTATGGACTTATACACTAAATCTTTTACTGTGGCATGTAAATAATCATAATCAATTTCAGCTTTGTATTCTTCGGTTTTTATGACATCCAAAAGAACGCAATAACCGTTTATTCCCAGATCTCCAAAATTGCTTTGAATTTTCAGTTTTTCACATATGTACTTAGCAATTGATAAGGCTTTATTATATAATTCAGAGTTATGGTCACAGTTTTTCAAAATAAAAGCTGCTAATTCTGCGGTTATCCCGATACTTTCCGTTTTGTTTGCTTCAATATTATATGTCCACCATGGAGCATGCGGATATTCATTATTTGACGGTATGCTGAAAAGCCAACCATATTCAGCTAAATGTACACCGCTTTCTAAAAATCTCAGAATGCCTTGATAAATTGGGTGGCTTAATTCATTAAAACCTATGAGTCTTAAAATGTTAATAGCATATAACGTAGTATATGGCGTTGAATCAGGATTCCAATTATCTGCTTCAAGCGAATGCCCAAAGCCACCATCTTCATTTTGATAAAAAGTGAGTATTGAAATTACGTTGTCTTTACTTCCATTTTCAAAGCTATACTGCCATAATGCTAACTCAAGGGGTCTGGCGTTTCTATACATCCATGTTCTTATATGCTGATATGATTCAGAACTTAATATCTTCATTTATCAACCCTCCTCCAGTTTACTATTATAATTAAGTCTTCACTTCCCGTATTGTAAAAAAGCGACATCAGTTACTTTTCAGAGCATATTCCTTTGCCTGAGTGGGAGTCATGGTGTGATAACTTTTGAAATCGTTAAGTAGGTGAGCCTGATCGCAATAGCCATATTTGAAAACCGCATCCTGAACATTAAAATATTTGCGGCAAACAATATCCTGCCAAAGATACTGGTATCGGAGCAAGTTCGTAAACTGTTTAGGTGAGGTACCAATCACTTGCTTAAACAGTCGTTCCAACTGCCTTGGCGAAACAGAAGCGTATTCGGTTAGTTCTTTTATACTGACATTTCCTCTTGATATCAACATTTTATATATCGAATTCATAACATTATGATTTTCCCGATTTTTATTAATGCGCTGAAGCAGATATTTTTCGGTAATTTCAATTCGCTCTGCAATAGTATTTCTGTTTAAAAGCGCTGACTCCAATTTATACTTAAAGTCTTTAAAATAGTATCCCGTATCAAAAAATGAATTTAAGACAGACTTCATATCCTCATCGGCAAAAAGAATAACCGCCCAGGCATAAAAACGAATCGCAAAGGTACAGACTTCAACAGATATATTTTTTGAGGACGATATAAAGCTTATATCCTGAATACCGCAAAAAGAATTACCGATTTGGTTGTTCGTGAAATCCACCTCCCAAATAATATCCATGCATGTATCGGGAATCACAACTCCGTTTTGAATTTCATTTGGGGCCACAGTCTTTATATTTTTACTTGTTCCCCAAAAACAGCAAATATATGGTGCAAGCGTTTCACATGGAGGAATTTCAATATAGGTTTCTCCACAGGAAAACGGTGTTGCCGTTATCGGACGATATAGCTTATACAATTCTTTAACCATGTGTCACCTCCAGATGAAAAGAAAAATCTGCCTGCCACGAGGTAATACTTATTTGGCTGACTGTTTTGCGTCTTCCTTTATAGCTTCTCTGATTAACACATCCATAAAAATACAAATCCGTTCTATAAATAAGCAATGATCTGGAAGTTGGTTCTTCCGTACAACATAATAGTACCTCATAGTACCTCTGTATTTTAACACGCAAATGCAAAAAAGCCAACTGCAACAGCAATTGACTTCTTTTGACAAAATATTTTGGTGGAGGCGAGGGGAAAAAATATGCCCCCTATTGGTTTCTTGTTATGCCTAATATTGTGTTCAACTGCTTCTAAGTTCCATAGTATCAAATGAAAAAAGTGAACAAGATTTGTTACAGACATCAATTACATTATCGCATTTTTCCAAAAGCGATGATATTGAGATATATTTAAAGAAATAATCGCACTCTCCTGATTTCACTGGAGGTATTATTTCCTGAATATCATTGTCGGAAATTGATAGTAGGTCAATCCCACTATCAGTAAATTTTTGTGATTCTACATTCTTTATACTCTTTTCCGGAAGTGCAACATAAGAAGTAATCCGAGAAATTCAGATATCTTTGTGCTTGTATAAGCCCACTTCTCCAGTCTTTAATCTTTGCTTCAATAGAAATATTAATGCCCAGAGATTTTTTATCGAACCGTTTCTTTACCGAATTCGTAAGATGCACTAATCAAATTTTAAGACTTCATTCTCTAAACTTCCTCAAAAACCTCCTTGCTTATATACAAATGATTTAAGAACTTTTCTAATTGTATCGCTGCCCTTTTCATCATGTTTGCCTCCTGTGCATTATATCCTCATGCTTGAGGATTCCGTCAAAATGGCAAGCCTATACATAGCGCTCAATCCGGCATTGCTCATGCACTTCTTTTCCAAGAAGCGTAATCGCCTTTTGAGAGCATTGGCCACAGTGGGTGCAGGCGGTGCTGATTCTAAGCCGGTCGGAATAATGCAGTGTTTTGCCTTAAAACCAAAGCCTCTGCCCGAATAATCCGGCAATACGATGAAAGAGTCCCAAGCCCTCTGCCGGATACTTGCCAACCTTGATAACAGCGGCAATGGTTTCAATCTTTTTATCCTGCCAAAGTCCGGCATAGTTTTTGATGAAATCTCGAACCATAACCGGCGCATTAGAAAGCTGAACCGGGTATCCCAGCACAATTATTTCGTTCTCTTTAATAGCCGCAACCGCTCTGTCATCCTCTATCGGAATGGTCTTAGCTTGTTCATCAAGAAGATGAACAAGTCTTTCTATGCAACACTTGGTGTTGCCTGTGCCGCTTAAATGAATCCCAACCATCTATTTAACCCCGTTTCCTAAATTTTTGACCATAATCTTTCCGGTTGCGTCTTTGCCGGTGACTAGTATCACATATTCATCCGTTTCAGAAACGGCAACGGTGAATATGCCGGATTCCAAATCGTTTCCTGTATAGGGTTCGCTGCCGTTTTTGCCGCTGATCATTAGGGCGATTTCTCCGTCTCCACGGGCAACTTCAATTTGTAACACATCATCCCTGTTCAAAGACAACTCGTACTTGTTTTTTGCGCTCCATTCCTTAAATTCCATTGTAAATCCTGTCCCATTCGGGTTCTCAAGGATCACAATGCTGCCTTTTGTCGGGGTGCAAGCCGTGAGCGCTATAATAATGGCAATTACCAGTGGCAGAAAAATAACCGGATTCATATTCTGAACACACCTCATTCCTGCGTTTTGTTTTCTAAAAAGCATGATAATACCTCCTTCGCAAATTTAGCCCGTTCATTGATCCACGGGCTATGTCCGGAATGCTCAAACCACACAATTCCCTTGTCAGGCGCATTAAGCACTCGCTCGTATTCCTCAACCAGCACCGTAGGTGCGTTGATATCGTACCGCCCCAAGAAGAAGTAGACGGGGACATTCAGCTTGGTGTAATCCGTCCTCATGTCGATGTCATAAAGTTGCTGGTACACATGACCGAACGTATTGATAACGCCACGGGCGTAGTTGATTTTATCGAGTAGCCCATATTCGGAAGAACCGATGTCCCGAAAGGTGTTGTAGCCGGGATTCTGGATACCGGGATTGCTCGCCATATATGCACTGAGGTAATTGATGTACGCCGCGCTTCTCCATGTGACATCCTTGCCATAATAGGGCGGCTCACCGTTTGCCGTGAGCTGTTCTATGAGAGCGGTGTCGCCGTTATTTTTAGCGATTTCCATTGCCTTCGCGTAATCCATACGTTCGGTTTCGGCAAAGTCAATCATCTGTCCCGTGCCGATTATAGCATGGTAAGATTGCGGGGATTTGTCCACCAAGAAAATCCCCAGCGCGCTGCCCCACGATTCGCCCACCAGATAAATCTTCTCCTGCGAAAAGCGTTCCTTCAGGTATTCCGTTAGGGCGTGGCCGTCCTGAACGTAGGTGTCAACGGTGATGTTCTGCGTCTTTTCTGCGTAGTAGGATTTGCCGGAGCCAGGCTGATCCCAGTTGACCACGACAAAGTGCTTTTCAAGCTCTACCAGCTCATGACGTACCGCCGCCATCTGCGTACCGCCAGGGCCGCCCGCCAAAAAGAGCAGCACAGGCTTGCTTTTGTCCCAACCTCTCAGGCTGATCCACTGCTTCCTGCCGTTCAGCTCAAGCTCTGTCAGTTCCGCAATGCTGTTTGCGGGTGTGTTTCCGTTTTCGTTAACAATACGGGGCGTGGAAGCGGTAAACTGTGAAAGGGTGACTAGCCCTATGTTTAAAATAACTGCTACGGCTAAGAATATGGCCGTCTTTTTCAAGCGGATAATTTGCTTTGGGTTCGTCTTTTTCCTTATGTGTGCAATAGCACGATATGCCGACAGGATCACAACTCCTACGAAAGCAATGACCGATAAAATAATTAAAATGAAAAATGCAATTGTTTGAATCATGTAAAAACCTCCATTACTGTTTGGTGTATATGCTTTCAAGAGCGTTGCCAATCAGCGGAATATCGGTGACGCGGCTATCCTTGAGGGACAGCCCGTTTTGCTCTATCTGGCGTTTGATCACGCTCAATTTTTCCGCTTGATTCAATGGTTCGCGGAAAACAAGCACTCCGTCGGATTTGAGAGACTTCGCCAGTGCGGGGATCACCCTTTCTAATTCATCTTCCGAAATATCGTGCAAAACAAAATGGCAGTACGCTACATCAAAGCTGTCTTTGCTCAGTGCCAAGGATTCCGACTGTAGAAAAGTGATGTTCCCATAACTGCGCAGAGTTTTGCGGCAGGCATTCAACCACCGCTCGGAAATGTCCAGACAGGTCAAATGTCCGTGGGTCAGTTTTTTTGCGGCGTAGTATGCAACCGTTCCCATGCCGCATCCGAAGTCAAGTACTCGCTCATTACCGTTAAGGGGCAAGCAATCTGCGAATGCTTGGTAGACAGACTTGCCGCAAAGGAGAAACGCGAGCCTTGTCAGAAATATCTCTAAACGAGCCAGTTCGTGCTTCATTACTTATCACCTCCCAATAATAAAATCAGCTGTATTTCAGGCTTATTGCTATCATAGCAATCGAACCTGTCATACAGCTGATGTGAACCTTAAATCTACCTTAAATCGTGGGAATCGTAATTCTAAATGTGCTGCCCTTGTTGCCATCGTAGCGCAGTGTCAAATCCCCGCCGTGCGCCTCGGCGATTTTTTTCGCTATGGAAAGCCCCAATCCACTGCCGCCGGTTTTGGAGTTACGGGAATCGTCTGCACGGACAAATGGTTTGAATATGTCCTGCGCAAGATGAGCCGGAATCCCGATTCCATCGTCGCTGAAATCAATCACTGCCTGATGATTTTGCGCCGTCAGGCTTACGGTGACCGTTGTTTCCTGCGGATTATACCGTACCGCATTGCCCATTAGGTTTTGAATAATCCGACCAAACCGGTCGGTATCCAGCAGGGCAAAAGCGCTCTCTTCGGGAATATCAAACTCATATCCGAAGCCCGCGCGCTCCAGCTGCGGCACAAGCTCGCCGCATATTTGGCGGAGGTATTCGCAGAGGTCTGTTCTTACCGGCTTTAAGGAAAATTCCGGGCTGTCCATTTGTGAAAGCTCAAACAGCTCGGTGAGCAACCTATTTGCTCGTTTGCTGTTGTTAAGAATGATCTCAAGGTGTTCACTGTGTTCCTGCTCAGTCATATCTGACTTAGTCATGAGCAACTCCACATAACCCTGTATGCTGGACATGGGGTTTTTGAGGTCATGGGAAATATCGAGAATCAGCCGCCGCCTGTCCTCCTCAGACTTTTTACGCAGGGAAATTTCATGCTCAATCCGGGTGGCCATGTCGTTAAAGGTGTTCTGCAACTCGGCAAACTCATTTTTTAGACACAAATCTACTCGTGTGGAATAATCACCCTCCCGTAAAAGCCTTGTGCCGTCACAGAGCTTTTGGAGAGGTACGGTAATGCCTGCGGCTGTGATCCTCGAATAGATAAAGGTGAACAGCGCAAGGATCAAAAGATAAATCAGCACCACCGTCGCCATCGCCCAACCCGCCCGCATGAAATCGTTGGAGGATGCTTTTTTGTTGTAAACCAATGAAAAATCAAGCCGGATAGAGGTGGGGAAGGTGACAATCAGCCAGAACTCTCCTTCGGGTTGATAGAGAATTTCATAATGGTAAGGCTTGCTCTTGCTTTCCGCTAAAAACGTTGTGAATTCTTCAGTACTCAGTTTATCTTTCCCGATGGTGTTAAGCCCGCTCGAATAGACGACACGGTATTCCTTGTCCACGACCTGTACGCCGCCGCCGTTTTCCACAACAGCGGATGCGTCAATCTGTTTGTAATCCTCTTTGATAATTGCGCTTGCGGGATACCGGTTTTTTGCCAGCGAATCTGAAATCAATCCGCTCGCAAAGGACAGTAGCACAAACGCAAGCACCGTAGCCAGTATCGTCAGAAGGAATATCACCAGAAAATTTCCGAGAAATTGATTGGACAGTTTTCTTTTCATGGCTTTTCACCGGTATAATGGAGCTTGTATCCGATACCGCGAATGGTTTTCAGGTACTTTGGTTTTTGTGGGTCGTCCTCAATGCGGACCCTGATTCGGCTGATATGAACCATCACGGTGTTGTCGTCAAAATAAAATTCCTCATCCCATACCGCGTGATAAAGCTGCCTTTTCGTGAAAACCTTTTCCGGGTTTTCCATAAAAAACAGAAGTAGCTTGTATTCCTTTGCGCCAAGCTCGATTGGTTCTCTGTTCTTAAAGGCGCAACATTTTTCTTTGTCTATGGACAAATTTCCATATGCAATGCTTGCGGAGACTTTTTCCTTTGGCAACAGATATTCGTTGTTCCGGCGCAGTTGCGCGCCTACGCGGGCTATCAGTTCGGCTATGGAAAAGGGCTTAGAGAGATAGTCGTCCGCACCCAGTCCGAGTCCCAGCACCTTGTCCATGTCGTCCGTCCTCGCGGTCAAAAAGATGACGGGTATGGTGCTGTGTTCCCGTATTTTACGGAGAAGATTAAACCCGTCCATCACCGGCATCATCACGTCAAGGATGGCCAGATGGACGTCCTGTGTCGTCAGGATGTCCCAGGCTTCCTTTCCGTTTTGCGCCGTTAAGGCGGTATATCCGTTTTCCTCAAGGCTGATTTTTATTAAGTTTCGGATGTCGTTTTCGTCATCTGCGATTAGAATATTTATCATGCGTCTTGTTCAGCCCTTTCTTTTAAGAACGAAAGTAACTGTATTGGTGATATGCAATATGTCCAAATCGCTTCCGCACGCTTTTCTTCCTCGGTCACCATGATCATCTCCCGTTCAAGTAAACATGAATATATTCATATTATACCTTGTTCGAAAGAACTTGAATAGTGCCGATTAAAGAGTGGAAAAGCGTTGCGTATGTCTGTACTCGAAAAAGATAGAACCAGCTTGGTCAATTAGGATTTGGTCCAGCAGATCTCTGACATGTTCTGAATCAAAAGTATCCATACCGAGTTCATTGCAAACTAACTGAATGATATCCTTCTCTGTAATTGATGGGGACTGCGTACACCTTCTGCGTTCCACACGGTTGGCGCAACGCCAGACCACTTCTCCGGAGGCACGTGTAATCCGGCGATAATTCGCGCCGCACTCTGAGCAAACTAAAAGGCCGCTCAGTACATTCTTGGAATTGTCCCGGGTGCCCTTCCGCTGTGTGCTTCCGTCATTATTGACTTCTTGATTTGAGCGCGCCGCTTTTTCAAATTGTACTGTGGTATATAGTTCTAAGCTAATAATGAGCGGAACATACTTTGAACTGGACAACAGCTTATCAATCGCGGCTCGCCCCCAACACTTATTTCCTGATGGCGAGGGGATGCCCAGGCTTTCCAGCATTCTTGCCAATCCTCCAAGGCTATTGCCGTTAAGGTATTCACTAAAAATCATTTGGATGGCTTTTGCCTGTGTTTTGTCAACAGTAACGCTGCCATCATTGTCTACGGTAAAACCATAAGGAATTTTCATCAAAGGTATCCTCATTAAACATTATTATTTTTGGGTTTATTATTTTACCCAGCAACGTTAAACCCACGATAATTTATGTTATAAATTTAAATTGAAGAGAGATTACTTTTCATTCTTTACAATTTTAGGAATAAAACTTATACAAAACAACCACTTTAGGGCATAAAAAAGACAAACCCACTTTTAACTTAGTTAAAAAAGTAGGTTTGTCTACTTGGTGGAGGCGAGGGGAATTGAACAATTGACAGCCTCTTCACACCATATATTTTTATGTCTTATCTTTTCCCGTCTATTCCTTATACTTCAACAGCTATAAGTTTTTCCTCATCTTGTATTGTCCCTTACAGTATTACCAAATATTATATGCTATTTTAGTGTTTTTAGTGGGCAATGTCTACCTAATGTCTACCTGAAATTATATCAATTTGCCCCCTGAATGAACCTTCTTAAATTGTCTCTCATAGTCTTTTGCCGTCATTAAAATTTTATTTAAATTTACTGCTCAATATACTGCTGCAATATCGTTGAATCTTTGCTTATTATCTCTAAAAGCCTTTGAGAAGAACCTTGAGGAATATTTATACCTGCTTCCCATGCTTCAACAGTCTTTTTTGAAACTCCCATAAAGTTTGCAAAAGCCGATTGTGAAAGGTTTGCTTTTGCTCTAATATCTTTTATTTCTTGTGATGTATGTTGACGTATAGGCTCAATTTTAACCCTTTTAACCCTTACATTTATGGAATTGCCTTTCTCGTATTCAATAGCTTCTTCCAAGCCATTTTTTATACTTTCAAACAGATTAAATTCACTCATGAATTTACCCCTTTCCCGATTCAAGCTTTTTAACCAAATTGTATAATACCTTCCTTTGCTCCATTGTCAAATCTGATTGCTCCTGCTTAGTATATGCTGTCAACATATAAATTCTTTCAATTGATGTAAAATCTATGTAAATAATTCTTGCTCCTCCGCTTTTCCCATATCCTTTTATCTGCCATCTCAGCTTCCTTACTCCACCTGTGCCAACAATAATATCTCCAGATAGGGGATTTTTGCAAAGAAATGTTTCAAGCTCTCTTAAATGTTCTTCTGTAAGTCCAATAACTTGCCATCGCTTCAAAAATTCATTTGTAAAAACGAATTCCCTCTCCAATACTTTTTCACCACCTACAATTATTATATCCTATTGAATAGGATAGTGTCAAAAGGGAAGGCGATAAGCCTTCCCTTTGTTATGATTTTTCTATGAAATTCCATTAAAATCATTCATCCAGCTCAGCTTTTTTAACCCTGCTATATTTCAGTATCAGCTCTTTTGCAACTGCCAATCCTTGATTTATTCTTGATACAATCTTTTCCCTCTCCTGCTGTGCCATGTGGTCTTTTATGGTTATTACAATATCAATAACCATATTATAAATTTAATTGTCATTTACCCTGTTCTATTAATTCTATCATTAAGCCAGCTATCAAATCCCTTTTTAGGAATTCTATAAGAGCTTTTTATCCTGATCGCAGGAAAGCCTTTCTGCTTTACCAAATCGTATGCTACATTCTTGCTTATATTTAATATCTGCATTATATCATAAACAGTATACACTTCTGAATTCATAAAACCAGTGCCCCCTTTTATTCCCTTAATGCTTATAATTTTGAATTCTTTCTATATATCTTTCCTTTTTAAGCCTATTTCCCCTTCAAATATACATTGCAGAAACCCATCAATGTCCATAGCATATACTTCATTTGAAAAATATCGTTTTCATTGTATAGCTGCTCTATGTCTTTATTGTCCATATTCTTGAGATATTCTTCAAACCTCCTTAGCTCTCTTTTATGATATTCAATATCATTCGGACACCCAGGACGTTCATCCTCAATTGACATTACCTGTTTATCTCCCATCTGGAGCTGCATATAGTACAACGCTTCTTCTGTCATAGTACCAACTTTGGACATACAAAAGCCCCCTCTCTTTATAATTTTTGCACAGCAAAAAGGACATTCCACGTGTCCTTAAACATTAAGATTTCTAAAGAATTGCCATAAGTTTAGACTCTTATTGCACACTAATATAATAGGATAAAATATTATGTTGTGATTCCGAAAAATTCAGTGTCTTTAAATCCTTATTGTGTATAAAATAGTATTGCTCAGAATCTTCAGACAGTCTTGAGAAATCCTCCCTCCATCTATCGGTAATACCAGCTCTTTCATACTTTGAACGATTAATAATCATATCTTCAGGCATGGACAAGATTAATAGAAATTCCTCAAGATTTCTTCCAAAAGCTCTATGAAAGAACTCTTTTTTAGGTCCTACTACTCCATGTGTTGCATTTAGAATACACTGAACCGCTCTCAAATATTTTTTATTCCATTTTACACCTATATACTTCCTGTCTAATGAATTTGTACCTCTTACCGGGCTATATTTCATAGGAAAAGAAAATATTCTTGAGTTAGAGCCTTGCTCCCTGAATTCCTCGTTTAAATCAGCATTAACCAAAAGCCTGTTATACAAGTCCTCGGGAGAATCTTCAAAATTAAAAAGCACATAATTTGATAGATGTTCTATTCCATATGACGCTGCCATTCTTATCTTCGCTTTATAAAGATCCACAGATTTTTTGTCGGCATGATCAAATGCAATACGCAAAGGTTTTATAGCAATTTCCGAGAGCTTTTTGCACTTATTTTTAGTCAATAGCCTTGCATCAATTCCCTGATTAAAATCAACATATCTTTTTGTCCGAATAGTTCTTCCATTCTTTTTATATTCAAGACAAGCTCCTTTGTAAAACCCTGCTTTTTTTATATCATCAATAATTTCGTTGAAATTTTCAGAAGCAAGTACATTATTGTCAAGCAGCACTAAGTCCTTCATTTCACCAAAATTAGTCCGTATATAATCTATCTGCTGCTTAATATCAATATATGGGCTGAAGCAGGGTTCAATTGTAGGAACCGCACAGAAAGGACATTTTCTTATACATCCACGGGTTGCGTATGCTATATAAGCATTTTTTAAAGGATAACTATATTTGAGATATGTATTCTTTTCCATATCAATTATTGAGTAATCCGGCGGAAGCGTGTCTACAATATGCTCATCATTCCCAAGAATTCCAGCTCTATTAAGTAATCCTGGCGTAACAGTTACAGGAAATTTTTTAATTAAGTCATCATGCAAAACTGTTGCTAATACTCCTCCACAGTATATGTCCGATATATTATTTACAGAATGTTGATAGTATTCAATTGTATCTATAGTAGGATTCCAATGAAAAGTGAAAAGTGTTGTAATATAGATTCTATCCCATTTACGGTTCTTTAGCTCTGTATTTTTACCTTTGCAAAAGATAACAGTATCTCCAAGCAACTTGTGATAGGTACTAATTTTCATCAATGCAAGCGGAGGGTATTTATTTCTATATGACGGTTCTATAAGTAAAATGTTTGACATACCTGAAGCTTCCTTCTATTTATTATTTTTTAATATGAAGTAAATGAGGCCGCCAAAGAGTTCCTAAACAAAGGGAGTGAATGCTTTTCTGGAGATTTTATTAAACGAACAGTTTACTATTATTAAATTTATGCTATAATAAATGTAAGAGGTAATCGGATTCGCATGAATGCGATTGCCACCGAACAGATTATTTCTTAATAATCATCCTGCGTAGCCGGCAGGGTGATTATTTTTTTTCCTTAGCTATTGCCTTTATTAGCACAATAATCAAGGAGATAAGCGTCAGGACAAACATCCCCGATCCTATCATTAAAGACATTATCTGGTATGTATCCATAGGCCTCACCTCCCTTCTTTTGTAAGAATGGAGGCGACAATCACACCTGCTCTTTCCGATTACCTGTACATAAGGTTATCATAAAATGATATCCTATTCAACCACATTAAACCTTTTAACTCAATATATTCTGTATTATAGCAACAAAAAAAGGACACCCAAATGTCCCGTCACTCCCCTGCCCCTCCATATTCGCATTTTCCTCTTCTACTTCCCCCGGCTAATCCCATACTCTGCCTTGATACTGTCCCACGGCAGCCAGTCCATTATGCTTTCCTTCGATGTCGTGTGGCTTCCGTACCAGAGGTTCCCTCCCGGCGTATGCCATGTGTAGCTCTCCACCGTGCTTTTTGTCCCCGTCTGCACTATTATGCCGCTCTTGCTGCCCTTCTGCGGCACGGCATACGTTATCTTCTCCACCGCATAGGGCTTTTCTGACGTAAACACCAGCTCCTTGTCCAGTATAAGCTTACCCCAACTGCTCTTGGGCAGTGAGTCATGCGCGAGCTGCTTTTCCTGATCCAGATTCTCCACAAGCCACACCGAGAGCTTCACCGCCTCAGGTTCCGTTATGCTGTAGCCCAGCCCCCTTATTATGTATGTCTCCATAACCTCCCCGTTCTTTTTGGGGTTGTCCAGAAAGCAGCCGCCGGCATGGTCTATCTCTTTGTAAACCCCTGATACGGCTTCCACTGATTTAGTGGGGGCTATAGGCAGCGTCACATACCAGTATTGGCCTGAGCTGTAATGCACCATCACGCCCAGCCCCAATGCCTCCTTAGTCGGCGGCTGGAGGATATGCACGTATTTGTACCAGGGTATTACATAGTTCCCCGAAGAGTCCTTTTGCTCAAAGCTGCCGTCAAGCGCAGTCTTGCCGTTGGACAGCAGAACCCTTGTCTTTCCGTCCGGGTTGTAGTAGTATTTCCTTCTTATGCCCTCTACTATGTTGGGCTGATATTTGTCGTTTATAACGCCGCGCTCAGAGCCATCCGTATAGTATTCAGATGTATAGTCAAACCTATAAGACTTAAGCATATTCGCAATTGTTGTCTGCTTTGCTAAAGTGGAATTATAATCAGCATGTTCCGGACTTACCTTATACCAAGGAGACTCCACCCATTGCCACTGCTCCATTGGAATTTTCATTGCCCATCTGTCAGGAGAATAGTCCTCATTGGGATAGTTGTCGCCCTCCCGTGTATACCCCCAATTCCTGTATATACCATTGTTTATGTCGTGTGGACTTCCATATACAATGCGATGCCCCGGTACAAGCAGCCCGGCGCGTATATCCATTCCATCGGTGCTTTGAAGTCCGTAATACTCCTGAAAGCCATAATTAATACTTAGCTCTTCATTTACACCGTCTAAAAACTCCCTTTGCTTTTCATCCAGCACTGCCGCATTTGCCGTAAAGAGAGAAGTGCAAAAAACTACAGCCGTTACAAGAAGAAGCTTTCCAAGCTTCCTGCTCCTATGTTTCATCCTTTCACCCTCTTATCATTTAGGCTCATATACGGTAATGGTTAAAATGTCATTACCTTCAAGACTGCCCACACTCATTTCCTGACCATCAAATGTGAACCTTTTACTGATCCGCATTGTCCTGTAGTTATCAAAGTTCTTTTGACTTGCATAATCAATAATTTGCTTTGCAGCATCCTTGCCAAACTTGCTTGCAATAACCTTCCCTGCCTCCTCCCATTGCTTGTCGAGGTTTTTAAGGTATAGGCTGATATTTATCCGCAGCTCCTCTCCTTCAAAAAGGATATTCTTATCTGTATAGACCCCTATGTACTTAAAATTCCCATTTTTATTTACTTGTATTGTATACCCTTTGGATATCACATAGTCGTCATCAATCCTCAGTGTAACCGTTGCCCTATACTTAGGCTCAAGCATTGCAAGGATCATTTTGCTTGCCGCGGCTCTTGATGTGCTGCCCCCGGCATTGTACCCTCCCGGCCCTCCTTCCACTATACCGAGATAATATACCTTTAATATTTCATCCCTAAAAGCCTCTGGTATGCTGTCAAAATCCTTTATAAGAGCCTTGTAGTCTGTCAGATTTTCAGGAAACTTCTCGCCCTTGACAGCCCTTGCTATAACCCTTGCGATCTCCGCTCTGGTTATTACCCTTGTGTAGCTGTCAAACTCGCCCTTCTTCACCAGCCCCAGCTCCAGAGCCTTGTCAACGTACCCCTGATAATACTTTAAGTTGGTATAGCCCTTTGCCCGAAGCACCATTGTTATGAGCTGCGCTGCCAGCACATCGTCGGCAGGGCCGAACCTGCCTCCCGGATACCCGCCTATTATCTGGTTCTTATGCCCCGACAGCTCATTTATGTACACCGCGTACCACTGGCTGTCCGGGACATCGGGAAACTTCTTTCCTGCCGCCCGGCAGCTCCCCGGCAAAAGACCCGCTATCAGGACAAATGCCATAATAAAGCCTATAACCTTTTTCATGTAAAACACCCCTTCATATATTATTTTTGTGAAATATTCACAGTAAAGCGTATTAAAAAAAGTGCCCTCGTCAAGCACTCTTTACTACCCGCGTATTATTAATCTTTATATCAAAAGGATTTTTTCTTACCGCCTTCCAGAACTTCAAATCTTGCATCATGGTTATTTACCTTTAAGGAAAGTGCATCAATCTTCCCCTCAACAGAATCAAACCTCTTGTCATGCTCCTGAAGCTTTTCATACGTCTGCTTATATCCGTCAAACAGCGCATCTAACTTTTGTCCGTGATCCTGTTCAATGTTCAGGACGGTAGCTTTTACCCCTTTAACATCGCTTTCGATATTATCAAGTCGTTTAGTAATACCGGATACATCCTCTGTCAGCTTGCCCACCTGAGCAGCTATGTATTCTAACAGTTCCCTATCGTTCATTCCTTAAAACCACCTTCCAAAACAACATGAATATATTATATCACAATTTTTCCAGTTTTAAAGATTTTTTTGTACTACCTCCTCACCTTTAGCCCCCTTAACGATTCCGCTCTTATCCCGACAAGATACCATTGCTGACGCATTTCAATCCTTGTAGGTGTCCATTTTCCACTTATTTTTACTTCCATAGGCTCGCCGCAATGCAAACCACCGTCTGATGTACCGTCATCAAATGAAATACCCATGCGGTCATTTTCCGGGTTATAAAATAAAACTCCCTCTTTCATTCCCTTAGACCCTCCCTTCAATATGCATCCTTCAAGGATACATCCATACGCCGGGCCGGAAAGCTCCCGGCGCATAATCTATCCTTAA
>NZ_QPJT01000002.1:0-15875 GCF_003337415.1 Anaerobacterium chartisolvens
ACTACATGGTAGATAGGCCGGGTGTGTAAGTGCAGTAATGCACTCAGCTGACCGGTACTAATAGGTCGAGGGCTTGACCAAATGAACAGGAAGTATACGAGAGAGTGCAATTTGACTTGCAAAGGCAAATTGCTAAAGAATTTTAATCCGAAGGATTAACAATTCTAAAGGTCTTTAAAGCATAGTCTGATGAATATAATCCAGTCTTCTAGCGAATTGAGTATGATATTATTGCATTGTGTAGTTTTGAGGGTACAGATTATTGTTGCCCTAATTAAATAAGTTAAATAGTTGGCGAAGGAGCATGTATATTGCTTTTAGCTGATTAAATTTTCTGGTAGATATTACGAGAAGGACACACCCGTTCCCATACCGAACACGGCAGTTAAGCTTCTAAAGTGCCGATGATACTTGGCTGGTGACGGCCCGGGAAAGCAGGTCTCTGCCAGATCTATATCAAGCCCCCTTGCGATTAAACGCAAGGGGCTTGTTTTTGTTCTGCGTATTTTGGATATTTATAAAAAATTAAATATTTTTAGCGTCATTTTTCTGATATAATGAGATTTATTACTATATGACCTAAAAGGAGACACAAATGAAGGAGCAATCCGTTGGCAGGGGCTTTGCCGTATTGTCCGTAGCCGGTATTGTTGTGAAAATATTGTCGCTGCTGTATATACCCTTCTTACTGGCAATAATAGGCGAGGAAGGCAATGGAATATATGCGGCGGCATATCAGGTATATGTGCTTGTTTATGTAATTTCAAACTCAGGGGTTCCGGTGGCTATATCAAAGCTGGTTTCCGAGCTCAGAGCGGTAGGGAACTACAAGGATGCTGTGAAAAGCTTTAAAATCGCAAGGTTTTTTTTAATTACACTTGGAATAATAATGTTTGCGCTTATGTTCGCATTTGCGGCTCCCATATCCCGGCTGCTTCATTTTGAAAAGTCTTATTATGCTATACTTGTACTGTCGCCTACCCTGCTTTTCGCTTCAGTTTCTTCGGCATACAGGGGATACTTTCAGGGCATGGGGAACATGACGCCAACTGCTGTTTCACAAATTATTGAGCAGGTTGTAAATACCGTTTTTACTCTTGTGTTTGCTGCACTTCTATTGAAATACGGATTGGAGGCGGCTTGTGCAGGAGGTACCATAGGAACCTCTCTTGGTGCTTTATTTTCCGCCATATTTCTGGTAGTGTTTCATAAAAAAAGGCCGGTTAATTCCAATGTTCAAAATGTCTCAGGTGTAAAGGCGAGGAGGTATTCTTATAAGCAATTGGCTAGGAAGGTTATATCCTACAGCTTGCCTATAACCCTTTGCATAGGTATGCAGTATGCGGGGAATCTGGTTGATTTGTGGAATACCAAGACAAGGCTTTTGGCGGCAGGCTTTACAGATGAAAGAGCTACTGAGCTGTATAGCTATCTATATAAGTACCAGCAGCTTTTAAACGCCCCTCTTGCACTTACCGTTGCCCTTTCTGCCGCAATACTTCCTGCAATATCTGCCGCGGTTGCGCTAAAGGACAGAGATCAGATACAGCAAAAAACAAAATTTGCCTTTAAGCTGTGCTTTTTAGTAACTATACCATCGGCAGCAGGATTTTCGGTGCTAAGCAGCCAGATATTTGAGCTCCTTAAATACGGCCCAGGAGATTACCTTATGGAAATGGGCTCTGTAGCGCTTGTCATGCTTGCCTTTATTCAGATACAGACTTCAATCCTTCAGGGTGCGGGAAAGCTCTATACCGTTACTATGAATTTAATATTTGGTGTAGCGGCTAAAATAGTTACCAACTATTTCTTAATATCAATTCCGGATATAAATGTTAAGGGTGCAATAGCGGGAAGCATTGCCGGTTATTGCGTTTCAATAACCCTTAACCATATTTCAATAAGAAGGAGCTTAAAGACCCCAATACGCCCTTTTATGCTTTTGACAAAGCCTTTAATAGCCTCGGCTGTCATGGGTGTGGCTGTGTACTTTATATATAAGCTCATGGCGTTATGCCTCTTGTTTGTTAGCAGCGAGTATGCTGTTAATTTTGTGGCTTCGCTCATATCCATAGCAGCAGGAGCGATAGTATATTTTTCTGTCTTGGTACTGATAAAAGGAGTCTCCCGTGAGGAGCTGGACATTATACCAAAAAGAATTTACAGGTATATACCCGGCACTGTTATGAGCAGAATTCGTTCCACAATTTCTGAGTGATAAAATGTATCCGAGGCTGCCGAAACGATATATAATTACATAAAAAGCCAATATTGATTTCTTTAAATTTAACTGCTCGAGGCATTTAAATAATTTACCGGCAGAGTGTATGCAGATGGAGAAAACCATATAAGTTTATATAGAAAACAGAGGAAACCGGAGGAATATTATAATAAATTCACCTGAGCAAAGAATATTAGAATATTTAATAAAAGCTATTGACTTTTTGCGCAAATCTGCTAAAATAAAATCTGTTGAAATTTTAGATTTCAAAAAAAAGAAAGGTTGCTGATATTTACAAAAAATTAAGGGGGAAATGAAAAATGAATACTTTGGGCCGTCATATTTTGGCAGAAATTTATGGGTGTAACTCCGACATACTTAATAACCGCATTTTAATTGAAAGGGTTATGGTAGAATCGGCTCTTGAAGCAGGTGCCGAGGTAAGAGAGGTGGCGTTTCATAAATTTAGCCCGCAAGGAGTCAGTGGCGTAGTAGTAATTTCTGAATCTCACTTAACAATTCACACATGGCCGGAACTGGGATATGCTGCAGTAGATGTTTTCACATGTGGAGAGAGTGTTAATCCGTGGGATGCGTGCAATTATTTGACAGAAAAGCTTGGCGCCGGGCATATGACTGCAACCGAGGTGAAACGAGGAATATTCGAAGAGCCTGTAAAAGTTGCAAATTTGTAATTTGATATAGATTGACGGAATTTATTTTGAAAGCGTGTTATACACGCTTTTTTAAATATCAGGATATTATTTTCCATACACATACATATTGTGTTTTACACTGAACTGCGCATATGGTAAAATATAATATATTTATATGCACGGTTGCTTTAATCATATAGGACGCGATAAAGATTTTACAAACATAGAGGATATAATTGCTTACAGAAATTTTTAACTGCAACGAAAAGACGCCCAAATTATATCCTCCATGTAAAATCTTTATCGCTACATATATAATAATACAATTTAAACGGATAGGGGCATTATTGCATAATGATGGATTATGAGGGGTTTAAAGACAATATATACCGCATGACAGGAATAAATCTGACCTTCTATAAGGAAAAGCAGATGAAAAGAAGAATCGACTCACTGATAAGCAAAAATGGGTTTTCAGGCTATGAGGTATACATAGGTGCGCTTAAAGCGAATAAGGCTTTATATAATGAATTTATCAACTATCTTACCATAAATGTTTCGGAATTTTACAGAAACCCCGAGCAATGGTCCGTTCTTGAGAAAGACATCCTCCCCGCGATTATTAACAGTACCAAAAACATAAAGATATGGAGCTCAGCGTGCTCTACAGGAGATGAACCGTACACTCTTGTAATGGTATTAAATAAGTTCATGCCTCTTAAAGATATAAGGATATTGGCTACAGATATAGACAAGGGTGCAATAGAAAAAGCCATGAATGGGGTATATACGCAGAAGAGCGTTGAAAATCTTCCCAAGGAGTATTTGACGAAGTATTTTGTAAAAAGCGGAGACATGTTCAAAATAAAGGATGAGGTTAAAAACTGTGTGCAATTTAAGCAGCATAACCTTTTAAAGGATGAGTACCCTCAAGGCTGTGATTTAATAGTGTGCAGGAATGTGCTTATATATTTCACGGAGGAGGCAAAGAGTGGTATTTATCATAAGTTTAATGGGGCGTTAAAGGATAACGGCGTGCTTTTTGTGGGAAGCACCGAGCAGATCATACTGTCAAACAAGTATTGCTTAAAGCCTATAAGAACCTTCTTTTATATTAAGGAGGCAAGCTTATAGAGCAGGTGCATACAGTTGCATTCATAATACAATAAAAAGCTTTGTATAGAGAGGAGATTTTTAAATGGCTAAGCTGATACTGCAATTAACATTTGAAAACAAAGAGGTAGTGGAGCCTGTTAAAACGGTTGAGGTTAATCTTCCGTCAGATCCAAACACAGAGGGCTATGCCCATTCACTGGGGTTCAGTATAAAGGAAAACGGACAGGATGCCGGATCCTTCAGCCTGACGGTTGAAGGCATGGAGCAGCTTGTAGAATTCTACAGAGAAAACAAGGATAAGATTAAGGAAAAGAAAAAGTTTTTCAGCCTGGGTGAGAGGGAATAGAATATAATAATAAACAATAATAAAAAATCCTATTGACAATGGGCTTATGTTATGGCATAATTTTTTTATCAAGTTAGTTAGGATTCAAAACTAACAAAGCAAGGAGGTGACATATGCAGGCAAGTATTGGTTTAGATATAGGGGGAACGAATATTTCAGCTGCAGTCTGCGACGCTCAAGGCAATGTAATATATTCCCTCACCAGAAAGAGCGACTATTATGGAGTGCAATACCTGAAAAATATTGATGATATCATAGAATGCTTAATAAAAGAAAGCAAGGCCGAAATATGCGGTATAGGTGTCGGCGTTCCGGGAACTGTTGAGCGCGATACCGGTAAAGTGATAGTATGTCCAGCGTTTAACTGGAAGGATATCCCTCTTAAAGGTCATATAGAGAAAAAATTCGGAGTAAAAACGTTTGTTGATAATGACGTAAATGTGTGGACTTTGGCGGAGAAGCACTTGGGCGCTGCAAAGGATTTTGACGACTTTGCTATGATCACTATCGGAACGGGAATTGGATGCGGACTGTTTTTAGGAGGCAGGCTGTACAGAGGGCATAGCTTTGAAGCGGGTGAAATTGGATATCTGCCTTTGACTATTGACGCATATAAGGAAACGGTAAACGAAAATAAATTTGGTTTCTTTGAGAGTAAAGCATCTGCTTCAGCAGCAATCCGCATTTATCACGATATTACAAACAAATCTGTTGACTGCAAGGAGATGTTTCTGCTGGCAAAACAGGGAGATGAGGCAGCACAAAAAGTAGTGGATGATGTCTATAAGTATCTGGGACTGGGAATAAGCTCGGTTTTTTGCATCCTTAACCCACAGGCTGTTGTGATAGGAGGGGGAATGGCTGAGGAAGGCGAAGAGTTTCTAAATGAAGTTACAAAAAATGTGAAGCAATTAATTCCCCTAAAAGTTAATATAAGTCTTACAGAGACTGGAGCTTATGGGGGAGCTATAGGCAGTGCATTGAGTTTTTTTTATGGGCATGATAGTAAGGAATCAATACAAACCAACGCTGGTTGCTTGGTACAGCTTTAAAGAATAAAAGCGTTAAAAGGGTTTAATCATTTAGCTGCTTTCCGTAAAGACAAGACAAGTAAAAAAATCTATCTTTTGAAAGCGGCAAATATTAATAGATATTAGCTTTTGGAGGTATTTTATATAGAAGGGAGGAAGCGGAAGAGGTTATCCTTCAAAGGCTTTGCGGGCTTTAAAAAAATATTTATGAAGGAAAGAGGAGGGCTTATGAGTAAAAAAGGTATATCTTTTATTATTGCTGTCTGTATGATATTTACTGTTTTGCTGGCGGGCTGTGGAGGACAGAAGAATGAAACAAACACTCCGGGGCAGCCGGAGCCTGGAAAATCATCCTCAGAGGGTGAAAAGGTAAGCATTGAGTACTGGCAATATTTTTATGAGACAAAAGTAAATTTGATGGATGGACTGATAAAGGAATTCGAGGCTAAAAATTCAAACATAACGGTTATACAGAAGCACTTCCCTTATGACTCATACCAGCAGAAGGTGGCGGCTGCTATTTCGGCAGGCACAGGACCTGATATAATCAACCTTTATTATGGCTGGGTACCTAAATATGTTAAGTCTGGAACGCTGCAGGAGCTGCCTCAGGCATCCTTCTCAGCGGAAAAAATAGAGAGCTCCTTTGCTCCCATGGTTAAGGTAAATAAGTTTGACGGCAAGTACTACACAGTGCCTATCGCAGTCCGTACATTGGGCCTTTTTTGGAACAAGGATATATTTAAGGAGAATGGACTTGATCCAGAAAAGCCTCCGCAAACCCTTGAAGAGCTGGTTGAATACGCTAAGAAATGCACAAAGGTTGTAAACGGAAATCTTGAGGTAGAAGGGCTTACCTTCCAGCCTTCGGGACAGTTACATGCATGGTTCCGCCCTGTTCTTCTTGAGCAGTTCGGACAGCAGCCCATAAGCGAGGATAACAAGACTGTTCAATGGAATGCTTCTGAGAACGGGTATAAGGCGTTTGAATTCCTTGTTAATCTTGCAAAGGTTGAAAAGGTTGGAGAAAAGGATTTCTTTACAGATGACTCAACGGCATTTATAAGCGGAAAGGCTGCCTTGCATATTGACGGCTCATATCGTCTGGGCTCTCTTAAATCGCAGGCTAAGGATCTGAACTATGGAGTAACGGTTTTGCCCTCTTATAACGGGGTTAAGACATCCTTCGGGTCCTTTTGGACAAATGGCATAACTACCAATGCAACAGCAGGCAAGCTTGATGCATCGGCTAAATTTTTAGAGTACCTAACCTCTCCTGAGGTAATGAGGACTTGGACGGAGAAAATAGGTGAGATAGGCGCCCGTACAGAGTTTGCGGATGATCCTGAGCTTCTTAAGGATGAAAAGCTTGCTCCCTTTATCAAACAGCTTCCCATTGCCGATTCTTACTTCTATGTTGATGAGGATGCGGACAGAAAAGCCCTTATGGATGCTATAGACAAGGTTTTGTTAAATAATATGGATCCCAGAAAGGCTCTTGATGAAGCGACTGCACAGGTTCAAAAATTGTTTGATGAGTATTGGGCTGAATAAAAATCAGAGTATTTGATTATTGTATAATAATTAGCCTCTAAAAAATACTAAGTATTTTCATGTGCTTGATATGTGCTTCATTAACATATTGAGCACATGGGGGTTAATTGGCAAATAATTAAAGCCTTAAAGACTTGAGTCTTAAAAGGAGGGAGCAGATGAAGCTGTCAATTAAGGGAAGACAAGCTATGTGGGCATATATATTTATAGCCGCTCCCATGCTGTTTTTCCTAAGTATAAGAATTTACCCCACTTTATATGCGTTTAATGTCAGTCTGCATGAATGGGATTTGTTATCAAAAAATAAGCCTTTTGTTTTTTTGAAAAATTTTGAAAGACTTTTGCATGACGAGGTTTTTATGGCAGCGCTGATAAACACAGGCAAGTATATATTGTTTTCAGTACCTATAGGATTGGCTCTAAGCCTTGGCATAGCGTTATTGCTAAATACCATAAGCAAAGGCGCGTCTATTTACAGAATGGTAGTTTTTATACCTTATGTAACCTCCGTGGTTGCGGTATCGTGGGTGTGGAGATGGATGTTTATGAAGCAGGGGGGAGTAGTTAACAGCATAATAGGGATTTTCGGGATAGCCAGACAGCCGTTCCTCGACAGTACATCTCAGGCGATTTATGTAGTTATTTCTAATATAATCTGGCAGGCACTCGGATTTTATACAATAATATTCCTTGCGGGATTAAAGCAGATACCTCAAACCTACTATGAGGCCTCAATGATAGACGGGGCCACACCATGGCAAAGGTTTAGGAATATAACCATACCAATGCTCAATCCTACTATTGTTTATCTATCGGTAATTGCTACAATACAAACGCTGCAGGTGTTCTCACAGGTGTTTAATATTACTTCGGGAGGGCAGGGAATTGCAGGCGGTCCGTTAAATTCGACAATAAGCGTTGTTCTTTACATTTATCAGCTTGCGTTTATAAATTACAAGATGGGCTATGCAAGCGCGGCAACTGTTGTTCTGTTTGCTATTATACTCATAATATCACTGATACAAATGAAGGTGCTGGATAAGAAATATGATTACTAGCTTGCATATGGATGCTGAAAACGGAGGGAGAAGATGAATAAATATTATAAAGTGTTTGTATATATATTCCTTACTGTTGTTGGATTTGCAATGATATTTCCATTTTTATGGATGCTGTCAACGTCTTTAAAAACCGGTACGGATGTATATAGCCCTTCAATAATACCTAAAGCCGTTACTTTTAAGAACTATATAAATGTAATAGAGAACTCCAATTTTCTGTTATGGTTTAAAAACAGTATAATTGTTGCGACTATTACGACAATATCGGTTCTGTGCTTTGATACTCTGGTAGGATATACGTTTTCAAAGCTTCATTTCAGGGGTAAAAAGCTGTTGTTTATCATGATTTTATCGACGCTTATGATACCCACCGAAATGCTGATTATACCGTGGTATATGATGAGTACCACCTATGGCTGGCTAAACAGCTACTGGTCATTGCTTTTTCCCGGGCTTACCTCGGCCTTCGGTATATTTATGATGAGGCAATTTTTTATGGGTGTACCTGATGATATTTTAGAGGCCGGCAGGATAGACGGTCTCACTGAGCCGGGAATATTTCTAAGAGCAGCCGTACCTATGGTAAAGCCGGCCATGTCCGCGCTGGCCATATTTACCTTTTTGGGAAATTGGAACGCTTTTTTGTGGCCTGTAATTGCGGTAGATAAGGCTGATATATATACGCTTCCTGTTGGCCTTGCAATGTTTTCGGGGGAGTCGTATAACCAGTGGGATCTTGTAATGGCGGCAGCCAGTCTGGCTACCATACCCGTACTAATCATATTCTTTTTCTTCCAGAAGCAAATTATTCAGGGAATACACATGACGGGGCTAAAAGCATAGGGAGGTGAAAAAGATAATGAATTTGGGTTTTAAGCTGATTGATTCGCATGTGCATTTTGATGTTAAGGATTATGATATTTCAGGAATAGAAAAAAGATATGTTGACAGCTACGGAAAAGAAAAGTGGCTTAAGCTTCAGGCCAAAAACCGGTATCAGAAGGAAAAATGGTTACAGGCGTGGGGGTTTCCTGAGCGTGAGCCCGCAGGCGATATAAGCGAAGCCTGCAATAAGTGGATTGCGGAAATTGAAAAGCATAATATTGAGAGACTGGTGTTTGTTACCGGAGGGGGAAATGAGCTTTTAAGCACAATTGTGCAGCGGCAGCCTGAAAAGTTTATAGGCTATGCTCATCACAATCCATTTGACCGGGATGCATCTCAAAAGCTGGAAGAGGCTGTGCTGCGGCAGGGACTTAGGGGGTATAAAATAATTGCGCCGGCTCTGGACGGAAGGATGGACGACCAATCGCTTAACGCTGTCTGGAGGGTGGCGGAAAGACATCAAATACCCGTTCTGATACACTTTGGAATACTTGGAGGGGCGGGGGGAGTTGCAAGTCATGTAAATATAAATCCTATGATAATGCATGATGTCGCGCGCGCTTATCCCGATATACCTTTTATAATACCCCATTTCGGCTGTGGATATCCGCAGGAGCTGCTTTGGCTGTCATGGGTTTGCCCTAACATATATGTGGATACCTCAGGCAGCAACCAGTGGGTAAGGTGGATGCCCTATCCCCTCACAGTAAAGGATTTGTTCCGAAAATACTATGAGACGATAGGTCCGGGACGAATAATTTTTGGTACTGATTCCGAGTGGTTTCCGCGGGGGTTTGTTAAGCGGTATTACGATGAGCAGATAAGAGATTGTGTGGAATTGGGAATGAGCCGCGAGGAGATAAGAATGATATTTAAGGACAACATTGCCGGTCTGCTTAAGCTGGAGGAACGCCGATGATATTAAAACAGAGTACGGCTATTAACGAAGAAGTAAAAATGACCATGGGATGCACAGACCCCGGAGCAGTGGCATACGCCGCCGCTAAGGCTGCCCATTTGCTGGGGGATGAGCTAAAGAGCATTGATGTTGTTCTTAGCAGAAGCGTTTATAAGAATGCCCTGTTTGTACACGTCCCCATTGTAAAAAAATGTGGTGTTGAATTGGCAGCTTTGCTGGGTGCTCTGGTTAAACGGCCCGAAATGAAGCTTACGGTATTAGCCGGTGTTGACAGCGATATGCTGGAGAGTCTTAAAGACGTGGCAAAAAGCATTTCGGTATCGGTGAGATGCTTAGATACCGATGAGCCGCTGTATATAAGTGTAACGTGCGGCAGCGGTGTTTCAAGGGCTACCGTTGTAATTAAAGGGGACTATGATTTTATATGCCATATGGAAAAGGATAATCAAACCCTGTATCACTGTGAGCCAAAGGCTGTCTCCGGCAATAATATGTGCCGGGATTGGAGCTTTGAAGAGCTGTTTTTGTCGGCGACGGAAGATTTTGATGGAAGCAGCATTCTTGAATATGAGAGGATTAACAGGGAAGCGTCCCAAGCCGGCTTGTCTGAGGAATTGAAGCTGTATATTGAAAGGCTGCTGCAAATGAAGGACGTCTCGATAAGCGATATGGCGAATATGGCCCGTATTTATGTGTTTCATGCCAGCAAAATGAGAATGTCGGGAGAGAAGGTGCTTATTGCCAGCCTTGCGGGAAGCGGAAATCTCGGAATAACGGCCATGCTTGCGGTATCCGCGGTATGTGACGCACGTATGGAGAATCCCCGTAAAAGGGCACAGGCTCAATGCCTGTCAATGATGACTGCCATATACATTAAAGGCCAAATGAACCGGCTTACGGTAATGTGCGGAACGGCTATAGCCGGTGCGGCAGGAGCTGCGGCAGCTACGGCATACCTGATGGGCGGAGGATGTAAAGAGGTAAAAAATGCGGTGGATACCGTAATAGGAAGTATTGGGGGCATACTTTGCGACGGGGCAAAGGAAAGCTGTGCGTTTAAGGTTGGATTTGCCGCCGAGTGCGGTGTAATGAGCGGGTATATGGCTGCAAAGCATTTGGGAATCCGTCAGGGCAGAGGAATTATTACCGGAAATACAGATAAAAATATAAAAAATCTCGGTCTTATAAATAATGAAGGCATGACGGAAGCGGACAATATAATGATTGAGATACTGAATGAGCAAAAGGAATTTCAAAAATATCAGAAAAGAATATAAATAATGGTATATAATGATTAGGTGTATAGTAAAGAGAACTCAAAGGAGCGTTTGATATGGAAAAGGGTACACCTGAGTATATAAAATTAATGAATAAAAAAGCAGTCCTTTCTTTAATAGTAAAAAAAAAGGCGATTTCCAGAGCCGCAATTTCTACACTCACAAACTTGAGCAAATCGACGGTGTCATTGATAGTAGAAGAATTGCTAAGTGAGAACATTATAATGGAAATGGGAGAGGGATCTTCCACAAGGCAAGGTGGAAGAAAGCCTATTTCTCTGGTGTTTAACCCATCTGCCGGATATGTTGCAGGTATTGATATAGGAACCTTTAAAAGTACATGTGTCATATCTGATTTGTCGGGCAGGATTATGAAGAAGGAAGTTATACAAGCCAGAGACTGCAATAGTGATAGCTATTTATTATATATTATTGAAGCTGTAAAGGATATGGCCAGAACGCTGGGGCTTGAGGGCAAATTAATTGGTGTCGGTGTCGGTGTGCCCGGTATTACCGATATTGAAAACGGCATTGCCATGTTTGTGCCCAAGCTGAATTGGATCGACTATCCTATAAGGGATATTCTCTCAAAAAGTTTTGAGCTGGACGTTTTTGTTGACAATGATGTCAATATGGCGGTATTCGGAGAGAAATGGCTGGGTGTGGGCGCCGACTATAGTAATTTTGTGTTTATATCAATCGGAGACGGTATAGGCAGCGGAATAATTATTGACAATAAGATATACAGGGGCAATAACTACACCGGAGGCGAAATAGGATATATTATTTTGTCACGGGATGCTATGAAAACGGAGAAATATGAGCTGGATTCATATGGCTATTTCGAAAGCGTGGCGTCGGGAAGCGCTATAGAGAAAAAGATGAATATGAGCTGTAAGGATGTTTTTGAGCGGGCCTCCAATAATGATATAGCTGCTATAGAGGCTGTTAATGAAATGGCTGAGTACTTAAGCATGGGGATAGCCAATGTTGTCAGTATACTCAGCCCTCAGGCGGTCATACTGGGGGGAGGAGTTTCAAAGGCGGGTCTTGGCTTGCTTCTGTCGATTAAGCGCGAGGTCTCAAGGCTTACTCCCGTTAAAACGGAAATACTTCTGTCTGGGCTTGGGGATGATGCCGGAGTTATGGGCTGTGTCGCATCTGTAATACACAACAAATACGGAATTAGCTTTTATTGAGGAGGAATCCATGTACACAAGAGAATATGTTGAACAAATGGATGGAACGCATTTCCCGGGAAAGACGTTTCAGGATAATGTGTTAAAGCCCGTTTTTGATATCCAGAAGAAATACTATGCAAAGCCTTTCGTTCAGATAAGCAAGGCACACGCGGTAATGCTGTATGAGCAGAGAATAATCACGCATAAGGAAGCACAGGATATTTTACAAGGGCTTAAGAAGATTGAAGCAATGGATATGGAGAAATGGGAGTATAACCCATCATATGAGGATTTGTTTTTTAATATAGAGCATGAGCTGGAGAACCTTGTTGGGAAGGACATTGCGGGCAAGCTGCATATTGCCAGAAGCCGCAATGACATAGACATATGTGAATTTCGTATGGTTCTAAGAGAAAAGGTTTTGGAAGTAATGAAAATGCTGAATATATTCAGGCAGGTGCTGCTTTCCTTGGCGGGTGAAAATACTCATACCATAATGCCGGCATATACTCATACCCAACCCGCGCAGCCAAGCACTCTGGCACATTACTTTCTGGCATTTCACGACTCGCTGGCGCGGGATTTTGAACGTTTTAAAAAAATGCTGGATACCGTGAACAGAAGTCCACTAGGGGCGGTTGCAATAACAACCACGGGATTTCCCATAAACCGCGGCAGGACAAGCGAGCTGCTGGGCTTTGGGGGGCTTGTGGAAAACTCATACGACTGTATTGCAGGCTGCGATTACCTGACGGAATGTGCATCCGTTATCATGGTGATGAATACAAACTTGTCGAAATTTATGAAGGACACGCTTGATTTTTGCTCGAAGGAGTTTAATGTTTTTTATCTTACCGATCCATATGTACAGATAAGCAGCATTATGCCGCAAAAGAGGAATCCTTCGTCATTAGAACAGACCCGGCCGGCTGTAAGCAAGGCTATAGCTGAAGCTAAATGCGTTTTTGATGTACTTCATAATACGCCCTTCGGGGATATTGTCGATACGGAGGAGCAGCTGCAGCCGCATCTTTATGATTCCATAAAGTATACAATAAGGGCGTTAAAGGTGTTGAGTTCGGTTTTTAGCACTCTGAAGGTTAATAAGGATATACTGCTCCAAAGAGCCCACGAAGGCTTCATCACCGCGACAGAGCTTGCAGATGTTCTTGTAAGGGACAAAGGCCTTTCCTTCCGCCACAGCCACAAAATAACCGGCAGCATAGTCAGGCATATGGATAAAAATAATTTAAAGGCAAAGGATTTAAGCCCTCAAATTATAGCCTCGATATCTGAAGAAATACTTGGGTACAAAATTGATATGAAGGCGCATGAGATTGAAAGGGCACTGGATCCAATAAATTTTGTAAATGTGAGGAGCGTTACGGGAGGTGCTGCTCCGTCTGAAACCCAAAGAATGCTGGAAAACAGGATTGTGGCTCTTGAGGGAGACGGGCAGGCGTTAAATGAAATTATTGATAAACTAAAAGATAAAGAGCTTAAGCTTGATTGGGAAGCAGACAGCATAATTAATTTGCAGTAGAGCTTATATCATCTTAAAGGAATTACAGGAAGCTAAAAAGCAGGGAGGATTCGCAAAAATCCTTCCTGCTTTTTAGCGCGTCCTATATAGCTGCGGAGCAAACGCTGTAGCAGTATAAAAAGCTATTTCTATAAGCGTTGCTTCGACTGACAAATATTCTTTAAGTGCAATAATATTTCAATATGGTTGAATTTTTTTCGAAGTTTTGGTACAAGCACCTTGTTGTTATTGACAATTTAAAAGAGATTAAGTAAGATTATACTACAAAATAAGTAATTTACAATTTTGCCATACAAATTCCGCAATATATTTTAAAAGACATATAACAAAAAAATATTAATAAATATATCAGCCATAAACACATCAAATCTTTGGCATTTAATATCCCTGAAACGACTGTAATTTCCAAAACAGAGAACTGTTCCGCGGTGTAAAGATATACTGTGCAATTAAAAGGCCAAGCCCTATGACCGTTTATTGATTTACGCTGTTATTTTATGCGCTTGGGTACTATTCCTTTAAATATTTAAGATGCTTTAATTATTAGGAGGTAATTTGATATGTTAAAGAGGAAGAAGGTTGAAATCCCCGTTCGGGCGGCAGCCCGTTCAATCATTTTGTTATTGATTGTCTGCTCATTTGCACTGTTTCCCCAAATAGCTCTGGCGGATACCCCGGACTGGGGAAGCATATTTAAGAACCCGGATTCTTGGTTCGGCAGTACGCAAGGAATTGCGCTGGCTGACAGCATTGTGCAGTACCAGCTTGCAGACGGAGGCTGGAGAAAGGACATGACGGCAAACCCCGGGGGCTCGTGGGGGAAATCAACCATTGACAACAACACAACCACATCACAGATAATTGTGCTTGCAAAAACATACAAGCAAACGGGCAGCTCCAAGTACTTAAGCTCATGCCAAAAGGGAATTGATCTTCTATTGAACGGGCAATATTCAAACGGAGGATGGCCTCAAATTTTTAATGATGCAGGAACTTATCACGCGCATATAACCTATAATGACAACGCCATGATCCATGTAATGAGCTTGCTGACCGATGTGTCAAAAAAAACAGGAGATTTTAATTTTATTGATTCGGCCAGAGCCTCAAGAGCGGGCACTGCCGTCCAAAAAGGCATACAGTGCATTTTAAATACTCAAATTATTTCCAACGGCGTAAAAAAGGCATGGTGCCAGCAGCACGATGCGTCTACCCTGAAGCCGGCAACAGGAAGATCATACGAGCTTCCGTCCAACTGCTCCAGCGAAAGCGTGGGCATAGTCAATTATTTAAAATCGATCAGCAGTCCCAGCGCTGAAATAACCAATGCCATAAACTCTGCCGTGTCATGGTTTGCGAAGGTTCAGATTCAGGGAATCAAGGTGGTCAACACAGGGAATGACAGGGTGGTTGTAAGCGATCCTTCAGCTCCCCCTATATGGGCCAGATTTTATGAGCTTGGCACAGACAGGCCGATATTTGTTGACCGTGACGGCTCAGTACATTACCAGATGTCTGAAATTAGTCAGGAAAGAAGAACGGGTTACGCGTGGTATGGAAATTGGCCCGCAAAGCTTGTTGCATCAATTCCCACACCTGATCCGGAGCCTGTGCCGGGAGGCAGCATGTATCAGGCGGAGGATGCGGTGTACGGCGGAAATGAGACAACCTTTGAGAACAAGCACACAGGTTATTACGGTACGGGCTATGTCAATATGTCGGTAAGCGGAGGATACCTTGAATTTAGGAATGTTGACGGAGGCTCAGGCGGTGCGGCGGTGATAAAGCTTCGGAACGCTTTGGGAGCCGATAACTCCAGAACAGGAAGGATACAGGTAAACGGAGGGGCATGGCAGAATATAACCTTCCGTCCGACAGGCTCATGGACGACATGGGCTGTACACGAGGTAAATGCAACGCTGTCCGCAGGGACCACCAACACAATACGCATAGAAAGCACCGGGCAGGATTTGGCAAATATAGACCAATTGGATGTTAAAGTGTCGACGGTGAAAAAGGGAGATGTCAACAATGACGGCAGCGTGAACACAGTAGACTTTGCCCTTGTAAAAAGGCATATACTGG
>NZ_QPJT01000002.1:15973-175290 GCF_003337415.1 Anaerobacterium chartisolvens
TTGGATGTTAAAGTGTCGACGGTGAAAAAGGGAGATGTCAACAATGACGGCAGCGTGAACACAGTAGACTTTGCCCTTGTAAAAAGGCATATACTGGAATATGAAATCTTAACGGGTAATGCGTTTGAAGCGGCGGATGTTGACGGAAACGGTACCGTTGATACCCTTGATTACCTGAAAATCAGGATGTACCTGCTTGAGATGATTTCGGAATTTTGAAAACACATGAGGTGCTTGTTGCTATTTTCTTAGGATATGGCATGGAAGAAACAAAAATTATAGGAGGTATGAAAATGCTTAAAAAATTAGCTTTAGCTTTTCTGATTTTTGCCCAAATAATTATATTTCTCTCTCCCCAGCAAAGTGTGCGGGCGGCTGCACGCCAGATGGAGAGTCTTGACCGCGGAGTGGTTGCTGTAAAAATAAGCAACGGCGTATTTGTTAGCTGGCGTGTACTAGGGACAGAGGCTTCAAGTGTTGCCTACAACCTGTACCGTGATTCTGTCAGGATTGCTACTGTTACAGGAGCCAGCAATTATAGCGATTCCGGAGGGACTTCAAGCTCCAAATATGCCGTAAGTACTGTAATCGGTGGGGTAGAGGGCGCGAAATCAATACCTGTAGGAGTATGGGGCCAGAATTATCTTTCTATTCCTTTGCAAATACCTGCAGGAGGGACTACCCCTGACGGGGCTGCTTATACTTACAGTGCCAATGACTGTAGTGTGGGAGATTTGGATGGAGACGGACAATATGAAATAGTGCTCAAGTGGGACCCTTCAAACGCTAAGGACAATTCGCAAAGCGGATATACGGGGAATGTATACCTTGATGCGTATAAAATGAACGGAACACATTTATGGAGAATCGATCTTGGAAGGAATATACGGGCAGGAGCGCATTATACTCAATTCATGGTCTATGATCTTGACGGTGACGGAAAGGCCGAGATAGCCTGTAAAACCGCCGACGGAACAAAGGATGCGGCAGGGGCTGTCATAGGCAGCGCGAGTGCGGATCACCGTAATTCATCGGGATATGTATTGTCGGGCACAGAGTACCTTACGATATTCCAGGGAGCTACAGGAAAGGCGCTTTATACAACTCAGTATGAGCCCGCCAGAGGCACGGTATCAAGCTGGGGGGATTCGTATGGAAACAGAGTGGACAGATTTCTGGCGTGCATTGCGTACCTTGACGGTGTACGCCCAAGCCTTGTTATGTGCAGAGGATATTACACACGAACGGTGCTTGTGGCGTATGATTGGAACGGAAGCACTCTTGCAAAGCGCTGGACCTTTGACAGCAACAGCAGCGGCAATTCCGGCTATGCGGGGCAGGGGAACCATAACCTCAGTGTGGCCGATGTGGACGGTGACGGCAGGGATGAGATAGTATACGGCTCATGCACTATTGACGATAACGGGAAGGGTCTTTATAATACCAACTTAAGGCATGGGGATGCAATGCATCTGGGGGATCTTAATCCAAATTCCCCCGGGCTTGAGGTATGGAGCTGTCATGAGGATACCGCAGGCAACGGAGGTATTGGAGCATCCTTCCGTGAGGCAAAAACGGGGAGGGTATTATGGAGCTATAGTGCCTCGCGTGACATAGGCAGGGCGTGTTCGGCGGATTTGACGGCAAGCTATCCCGGAGAGGAGGTATGGGCTTCAGGCTCTCCCTTATACAGCAGCACAGGCCAGAATATAGGTTCGGCCCCTTCACCCACGAATTTTGCCATATGGTGGGACGGGGATGAGCTAAGGGAGCTTCTGGACGGAATAACCATAAGCAAATACGGCGGGGGAACATTGCTTTCCGCGGTCGGCTGCGATTCCAATAACGGCACAAAAGCCACTCCCTGCCTGCAGGCAGATATTCTTGGAGACTGGCGTGAGGAAGTGATTTGGAGGACATCCGACAATAAATATCTGCGTATCTATACAACTACGGCAAGCACCAACAGACGGATTTATACCCTTATGCACGACCCGGTTTACCGGATGGGGGTTGCCTGGCAGAATGTGGCGTATAACCAGCCTCCCCACACAGGATTTTTCTTAGGCAGCGGAATGGCCCAGCCTCCTGTGCCTGAGATTTATATGGCGGGGGGTATACTTGAGCCGGTGCCGGGAGGCAGCCTGTATCAAGCGGAGGACGCGGTGTACGGCGGAAATGAGACAACCTTTGAGAACAAGCACACAGGCTATTACGGTACTGGCTATGTCAATATGTCGGTAAGCGGAGGATACCTTGAATTCAGGAATGTTGACGGAGGCTCAGGCGGTGCGACGGTGATCAAGCTTAGGAACGCTCTGGGAGCCGATACCTCCAGAACAGGAAGGATGCAGGTAAACGGAGGGGCATGGCAGGATATAACCTTCAGTCCCACAGGCTCATGGACGACATGGGCTGTACACGAGGTAAATGCAACGCTGTCCGCAGGGACTGCCAACACAATACGCATAGAAAGCACCGGGCAGGATTTGGCAAATATAGACCAACTGGATGTTAAAGTGTCGACGGTGAAAAAGGGAGATGTCAACAATGACGGCAGCGTGAACACAGTAGACTTTGCCCTTGTAAAAAGGCATATACTGGAATATGAAATTTTAACAGGTAATGCGTTTGAAGCGGCGGATGTTGACGGAAACGGTACCGTTGACACCCTTGATTACCTGAAAATCAGGATGTACCTGCTTGAGATGATTTCAGAGTTCTGACACATTCTTTATATTCGGGATTATGATGGCGCCGATGTCTTATAAAGTCATCGGCGCCGTTACAATTCCGGGAGTAAATCCGCTGCACAATACCGAAATTAAACAGCCCTATAGGCTTGTGGGAGATATTGCAGGCTTAAAGCTCAAAATTTTTTGTCGCGATATTTTTGCAGAATTCACTGTCATGCTCTACAAACAGAATAGTGGGTGAGTACTCAAGCAGTAACTCCTCTATCTGCATACGCGAGATAACATCTATAAAGTTAAGGGGCTCATCCCATATATGCAAATGGGCCTTCTCACAAAGGCTTCCCGCAATCAGCACTTTTTTCTTTTGGCCTCCGCTGAAATCAGATATATCCTTTTCAAATTGAGCTCTTGAAAAATCAAGCTTTCTCAAAATTGCTTTAAAGAGGCTTTCATCAATATCGTTATTTAAAGCGTAGTCGGTTAAACTGCCTTGAAGATATGACGTATCCTGAGAAACATAGGATATCTTAAGCCGGCTGCCTTTCCTGAAAGTGCCTGTGTAATCCATATCCTCTCCAAGAATAAGCTTTATAATGCTTGATTTCCCCGAACCGTTTTTACCTGTAAGCGCGATTCTGTCACCTCGCTCAATAGTAAAGCTGATATCCTTACAAGCTATTTTACTCCCATAAAAAACTGAAACATTCTCAAGCTCCACAAGCCGGCTTTTGTGATAAGCAAGCTGACAAAGCTTAAGGCTGTCGGAGTCTTCTATGTTTTTAAGAAGCTTGGATTTTTCATAAATAGCCTTTTGCTGCCTGTCTTCAATGGACTTTGAGCGCTTCATCATTTTGGCGGCCTTGTGGCCGATATATCCTCTGTCTGGCCTTAAGCCGGAGTTTCTTGTTCCATTTTTTGTTTTTTCCACCTTGTCTGACCAGTCGCTTGCTTGTTTTGCGGCCTCCGAAAGGCGGCTGATATCTTTCTTAAGCTTTTCGTTTTCTGAAAGCTCAAAGCTGTCCTGCCTTTTTTTGTTTTCCCACCAGCTTGAAAAGCTGCCCTTCTGGATTTCTATATTTGACCTATTGATTGAAAGTATGTGGTCAACACAGTTATCAAGAAAGGCTCTGTCGTGTGATACCAGAATAAAACCGCTCTTAGAATTAAGATACTTGCTTACAAGCTTTCTTGCATTTATGTCAAGGTGATTGGTTGGCTCATCAATCAGCAGAAAGCTGTTTTCCTTAAGAAATAAAGCGGCAAGCAGTACCTTGGTCTGTTCTCCGTCGGATAATGACTTAAAAGGGCGGTACAAAGCATCCTCAGATACTTCCAGCAATGAAAGCTCACGCATCAATTTCCATTCCAGATATTCGGGGAAAATTTTATTTACTGCATCGCTGGTTATGATTTCCTTATCTTCTACCTCAAAGGGAAAATATTCAAAGCAGGTATTTGAAGAAATAGTGCCCCTGTATTCGTATTTACCAAGCAGCAAATTAAGAAATGTTGTTTTCCCCCTCCCATTCCTTCCGGTAAAGCCTAATTTCCAATCTGTATCTATCTGAAAGCTTACATTTTCAAATATGTTATCGTAGCTGCCGTCATAGCTGAAGGTCAGATTTGTGACATTTATTAAAGACATAATTTTATCCTCCTAAAAAATAGTTAAGAAGCAAAAATAATAAGCTGCAAGAAAGTTAATTCTCGCAGCTCAAATAGTTTAGCAAAGCCAGACCCTGTCAAGGGGTGTGACGATCATATATAAGTGCCTACAAGTGAAAAATAATTAACCTTCCGCATAAGCATAACAAAATAAGCAATGTTTATATGCACTGTTATTTTATTATGTTTTATATAAATAATCAGCAAGAAAGGTTAAACACTTTTTCAACTCCAATCGCATCATTTTTAATGAATTATACCATATTTATTTTAAAGATTCAACAAATACGTGTGGAAGCTTTGTGAGATGCTCAATTTCCCTCAATTGCGCAAATTTTCATTATGCTATATAATTCAGATAGATTATTACTATATTTGCTGCTTGAGGATAAAGGAGAATTTATGATGGAATATTTATCTAATAATAGTATATATGACTTTTCCAAATAGCTACGCACTGCGTAGCCAATTGAGCTGGACACATTATCGCCTTCTAATGCGGGTTGAAGAAAAAGCTGTAATTCTTTTTTTGAATAATTATCCGTCTACAAAAAATATTTGAAAATTAAGCCATAATAAGGTATACTATCAATAGCATATAAGAAATGGAAAACTTGTGTGCGGGACTATCTGCTTTTGCAGCAACTCTGGGAACCGGGTGGCGGTGCATGCAACGTTGTGCCGGCAGAAAACAGCAGGTAAATCAGTACAAGCCTCAGGGATGAAAGGCAGGTGAAGATAACAGAATAATAAGGATTTCCGATGTGGTAACATAGAGTAAATTACTTGTCACAACCTGAATGCGTAAAGTGTATTTTATTATTTTTCCTTTAAGCTGAATTCATATTTGCAGGGAATTTATATAATTCTACAAGCCCTCATATCTATTGTACATTTTCTATTTACATATACAGCACACAGGCTTAATAATTCCTGTATCTAATTGGTAACTGCCACATTGGCATTAGTTAATCTTAATTTCGGATTTTACAAAAGATGAATTAAAACGAAAAGCTCGACTTTTTGGATGTCTGTTATTGTGAATAGCATAGCTTTTTAGCTGTGACTAAATTGAGGGGGTAAATTTAATGAAAAAGACTATGGTTTTTTTAATGAGCATTTTAATTGTTCTTATGACAGTCATGCCGGTATTAAGTGCTTATGCGGCCGGAGGTGCGGTAATCCCCGAGCTGAATATTCCAAAGAAAAATATTCCGGATAACGATGCAATGCGCTTTGTGAACAACATGAGGCTCGGATGGAACTTAGGTAATACGTTTGACGCTATTGACAACAACTGGCTGACCGATGAAATGGAGTATGAAGCAACATGGTCGGGAGTATATACCACCAAGCAAATGATAGACTTTTTAAAGCAAAAAGGCTTTAATGCCATTCGTATTCCGGTTTCATGGCATAACCACGTAAGCGGCACAGATTTTAAAATCAGTGACAGATGGCTGAACCGTGTGCAGGAAGTGGTGAATTATTGTATTGACAATAATATGTATGTCATTTTAAATATTCACCACGATATTGACAGGAGATATTACTTTCCAAGCAGTGCTTACAGGGAAAGCTCCAGACGCTATGTGACTTCTATCTGGTCACAGCTTGCGGCAAAGTTTGCAAGCTATGACAACCGCCTTATTTTTGAATCAATTAATGAGCCTCGCCTTGTCGGTCATGTAAACGAATGGTGGATTGATATAAACAATGCGGATGTAATCGACTCTATAAATACCATCAATACCTTAAATCAGGCGTTTGTTGATACGGTGCGCGCAACAGGAGGCAACAATGCCAGCAGGTATCTTATGTGCCCGGGGTATTGTGCATCGCCCGACGGAGCGACAAACCAGTATTTTAGACTGCCTAATGATATTTCCAGCAATGTAAACAAGCTGATAGTTTCAGTACATGCATATTCACCGTATAATTTTGCGCTGCAGGCAGAGAACGAGGGCGGAATCAACTATTGGAGTGTTAACGATCCCACAAGCGTCAGCGGTGTGACAAGCTTTATGGATCCCTTATACAGCAAGTATACCAGCAAGGGCATCCCGGTAGTAATCGGTGAGTTCGGAGCAAGAAATAAGAATGATAATCTACAGTCAAGAGTAGAATATTCCTCCTATTATGTTGCTGCAGCTACGGCACGGGGAATTAGCTGCTTCTTGTGGGATAATAATGCATTTACAGGTACCGGTGAATTATTCGGCTTCTTCGACAGAGCGGCTTGCCAGATTAGATATCCTGAAATTGTAGATGGAATGCTAAAGTATGCTCTTAAGGGGCCTGAATTGGTATATGGGGATTGCAACGGTGACGGAAAAGTTAATTCTACGGACTTTGCAGAGTTTAAGAGGTATTTGTTGGATTCTGAGAGTACATATAATAAGGTGCTGGATCTCAACCGCGACAATGCAGTAAATTCAGTCGACTTTGCCATTATGAAGCAGTACCTGCTTGGTATCATAGGCAGCATTCCCGTAAATTAAACCAGTACCCTGACTGCCAAAGATCAATTCTGTTGCGAGGTGCTAGCGGACTGGGGCGTAAAAACTCCGGCCCGCTTTTTATGTACCCCATTGCCATTTAATACGATTTAATGATAAAATTATCCTGTCAGCCATGCGGCGTACATATTTTGTGAGGTTGCAATTTAGTTTAATGGAGGGGTTAAATATGCTCTATGCAGAATGCCGGGGTGAATCGGAGCCGATCATTCCAAAGGGCGCTGTGGCATTTATAAGGCATCAGTATGCAGATGAACCGGCTATGGGAATTATACGGGATATAAGGGGGAAGCTTATATATATCTGTGTTAACGGAGACTTTAAGAAGTATAACCCATGCAAAGGAGAACAGGTATCCTGCAGGCTTGTTGACGGAAGGTATGAATATGATGTCTGCGGCAGTGTAGAGGATTTTAGTGCCGTGAACCCTGCCGGTATATGTATCTGTGTCAGCAGCATAAGCAAATATGAAAATAGCAGGGCTTTTAAAAGATATTGTGTGGATTTTACCGCTGAGGCGCAGCTTTCAAGCGACCGGAAGGTATATAACGCCCGTATCAAAAATATAAGCGTTATAGGTGCAGCTATGGAAATGGGGACATTTATAAGCAACGGCACGCTGGTAGACTTAAATGTGCCTCTCGATACGGGAGAAGGAGATGCGTTGGAGCTGAAGGCCAGAGTAACAAGGAGTATTCCGCAGGATAACGGGTATGAGTATGGAATGGAGTTTATATATATGAGTGCAAGAAGCAAGGATTTGCTTGACAGGCTTATCTTTTTGCTGAGCTCCGATGAAAGCAAGCATATTGACGGATTAATATAAAGGATCGGTACTGATGGAGGAAATAAGGCTGCAAAAATATATGGCGGAGGCCGGCGTCGCGTCCAGAAGAAAATGTGAAGAGCTTATAAAAGAAGGATATGTGTCGGTGAACGGAAGGACAGTCACCGATATGGGTGTTAAGGTATCCGACAGCGACGTCCTCGAGGTTAAAGGAAGAAGGATGTGCCGGGATAAAAATAAAATATATATAATGCTGCATAAGCCCCCGGGATATATTACAACAGTAAGGGATCAATTTTCCAGACCTTCTGTCATCGATCTTATAGACGATAAGGGACACCGCGTTTTTCCGGTAGGAAGGTTAGATTATGATACCTCAGGGCTGCTGCTTCTTACCAATGATGGGCAGCTTGCTCATGAACTGACCCATCCCAGTCATGAGACCGAGAAGGTGTATGTTGCGGAGGTGAAGGGGGTACCGGCTGAGAGGGAGATGAATTTAATCAGGAGGGGAATAAGGATTGAGGAATATATAACTGCCCCCGCAAAAATTAAAATTGTTGAAGAACAAAAAATCGGGAATTTCATAAACGCGGTTGTTGAAATCAAAATTCACGAAGGCAAAAACAGGCAGATCAGAAAAATGTGTGAGGCAATAGGACATCCGGTTATTAAATTAAAAAGGATTTCTGTAGGGATGCTGAGGCTTGGAGAGCTGCCCGAGGGAAAATGGAGATATTTAAGTGATGAAGAGGTAAAAAGCCTAAGGTATAAACAAAATTTAGCCAGGCAGGCTGCAAAGGAATGAAATTGCAGCCTGCCTGACTTTAAACGGAAGGGCTTTTTGCTTCAACAAACTGGAGATTAAATAATGAGATGCTTTTGCTACTTCTTTTTGTCGTGATTTTTATAGCTTGCGCATAGCGTTTCATCATAAGGCGCTCCGCTGTCCGATTTTGCGGATGCGCTTACCTGTATTGCATCCAATGTGCATAAATTGTCTTTGTTAGTGTTATAAATACAGCTTCCTACCGAACACATAATTCTCTGACAAGTTGACATTTTGATTCAAGCCTCCTATAAAGATTATTTGTTCTCAAGATATATTTTGCTCAGAAAATATGCTTTATATATGTAAATAAACCGGCAATATGCGGAAATTGAAGCATATCGCCGGTTTATTACAAATAACGCGCGTCTTAAGGAAATATATCGTTGCTTTTTTAGTACTCTGGTTAAAATTAGTAATAATTGCTGAAATCGCGGAAAAAGGTATCTCCTCCGTTAGATATAATGGCGGCAATTAAAATTATATATATAATTATAATCAATATGCTAAATCCTATTTTGACTATGGTAGATATTCCATTTAGCTTAAAATATTTCAAGAGATTGTAATAGCACAGGGATATATTTTGAGCGTCATTTTCCATCATATATCTCTTCATATTATCCACCGCGTTTAAAAGCTTGACCCCTGCCATTATCATAGGTACTCCATATGCCGCGGTTATTATGCCCAGACATGAAAAGGCTCCTGCTATTATATCTATAATAGCTCTGAAAGTGGCCCACCCTGTAAAGCTTTTTAAATCACCCATACTCATGTTAATAGAGAAATATTGCTGTCCGGACTGCGCGTTTGGGTATTCCGGACTACTGAACTGCTGCGGACTTAATTCATTTTCAAGATCCTTATCGCTGTTGTTTTCCATAAAACGATCCCCCCTTATAAATAGTCATAGGATTTTTTGACAAAAATATTATATCATAACCGACACAGAGTACATAAATAATTTTATTCAATGTGGGCAAATTTTATTTATACTGAATATAAATTTATTTTGACAAAATAAATTTTCCAATTTACAATGATAGTGTTTAAAAATAGAGGTAAAACGGCTTTGTTAGATTGGCCTTGTAAACGGTATAAAAAATAAATACATTAGGAGTGGATGATATGGAGCTTTGGTATACTGAATTTCAAACAAAAGGAGTTGGCATAACCTGCAAGACAAAAAAAACGTATCACACGGAGAAGACTCAATTTCAGGAAATGGCCCTGATTGAAACGGAGCAATTCGGAAGAATGCTTGTTTTGGACGGTACTGTCCAGACCACTATTGAGGACGAGTTTGTTTATCACGAAATGATAACCCATGTGCCTTTGTTTACTCATAACAACCCCAAAAAGGCTTTGGTTGTAGGCGGAGGAGACGGCGGGGCCATAAGGGAAATTTTAAAGCATCCTTCAATTGAAAAGGCTGTTTTATGTGAAATAGACGGAAGGGTGGTAGAGCTGTGCAGGGAATACCTGCCTGAGATAAGCTGCGCGCTTAGTGACAGCAGGGCGGATGTGCAAATAGCCGACGGTATCAAGTATGTGCAGGAGCATAAGAACGAATTTGATGTAATTATGGTTGATTCTACCGATCCTGTGGGTCCGGCGGTAGGATTATTCGCGGTTGATTTTTACAGGGCTATTTATGAGTCTTTGAAGGAGGACGGGATATTTGTGGCGCAGACTGAGTCTCCTTTTTTCCATAAGGAGCTTATAAAAGGCGTATACAGGGATGTTAAGTCGGTTTTCCCCATAGCAAGGCTTTATACCTGCGCAATTCCTACATACCCCAGCGGGTACTGGAGCTTTACCATGGGCTCTAAAAAGTATGACCCGATAGAGACAGACACTTCTAAAATTCCTGAGCTTGACACAAAGTATTACTGTGCGGATGTTCACAAGGCAGCATTTGCCCTGCCAAGGTTTGCCGCGGAGCTTGTAAAGTGATTGTTTTTCTGTTTGCGGGCTTATAAATATAGTGTTTGGGAGGTGTGGTATGTTTCCGTCGGAATTAGGCTTTGCAATGCCCCCCGAGTGGTCGGAGCACATGGGAACTCTTATGGAATGGCCCATTAAGGAGGCCCTGTGGCCGGAGCCGTTTGAGGAGGTGCTTGAGGCCTTTGCGAATACTGCCAAAAGTATTGCTCAATTTGAGCCTGTTATTATGATAGCAAGGCCCGAGCTTGCAGAACAGGCACAAAGGCTTTGCGGGGGCGGTATAAAAATACTGGAAATGCTGCATGATGATTCGTGGATGCGGGATAATGGGCCGACCTTTGTGATTAACAGCAGGGGAGAGCTGTCGGGAATAAACTGGAGGTTTAACGCATGGGGGGGAAAATACCCGTTTAATTATGACGACATGGTTGCGTTTAAGGTTTTAAACTGCCTTGAAATACCATGCTTTGATGCGCCTCTGATTATGGAGGGAGGTTCGATTCATGTAGACGGTGAAGGAACTGTTCTCACTACCGAGCAGTGCCTGTTAAATGCAAACAGGAATCCTCATATGAATAAAGATCAAATAGAGGACATGCTAAAGAAATATCTTGGAGCCAAAAAGATTATATGGCTAAAGAACGGCTTATACGGGGATGATACCGACGGACATATAGATAATGTCGCTTGCTTTGCAGGGCCGGGAAAGGTAATTGTGCAGATATCCTCGGATAAAAATAACCCCAATTATGAAAGATCGGCGGAGAACCTTGAAATTCTTAAAGGCTGTACCGACGCACAAGGGAGATTCCTTGAGATAATAGAAATTGAGCAGCCGGGAGAAGAGCTTTATGACGGCGCGTATTTGACACTCAGCTATATAAATTTCTATTTTGTAAACGGAGGTATTATTCTTCCGGTTTTTGGAGGGAAGCACAGTGAAACTGACTCCAACGCAAAAAATGTCCTGCAAAGAGCTTTCCCGGACAGAAGGATTGTAGCTGTGGATGGTATGCCTATTGCAAGAGGAGGAGGGAATGTACACTGCATAACCCAGCAGATGCCGCGGGGAGTGCCCGCAGGAATTTTTTAAAGAAGGGAGGAAGGGCTGTTGAAGGTTGTGGTTGCAGCCACACAGATGGAGTGCGGCGCGGATACTGATGAAAATATAATGAGGGCTGAGGGGCTTGTTCGTGAGGCCGCTTCAAAGGGCGCTCATATAATAGTTTTGCAGGAGCTTTTTGAGGGGCCTTACTTTTGCAGCAGGGAGGACACTGTATGCTATGGCTATGCCGCACCTCTGGAGGAGAACAAGGCTGTACGGCATTTCAAAGCCATTTCAAGGGAGCTCGGGGTGGTTTTACCCATCAGCTTTTATGAAAGAAAAAACAATGCAAGGTATAATTCAGTGGCGGTGATAGATGCCGACGGAAGCATTCTTGGAGTATACAGAAAGACACATATTCCATGCGGGCCGGGGTATCAGGAAAAGTTTTACTTTAATCCCGGTGACACAGGCTTTAAGGTGTGGGATACGCGGTATGCAAAAATAGGGGTGGGAATATGCTGGGATCAGTGGTACCCCGAGACTGCGCGCTGCATGGCCCTGATGGGCGCGGAGCTTCTGCTTTTCCCTACCGCCATAGGCTCAGAGCCCGAGGACTCGGCCGACGCGGGGGTTGATTCCAAAAACCATTGGCAGATGTGTATGCAGGGACATTCTGCGTGCAACATCATGCCTGTTATTGCTTCCAACAGGATCGGAACCGAAGGAGAGGGTCAGACCGCGGTGACCTTTTACGGATCGTCCTTTATTACAAACCACACCGGGGAAAAGGTGGCAGAAGCAGACAGGAAGTCCAGAGCTGTTCTTACATGGGAATTCGACCTTGATGAAATTGCCGGACACAGAGCCTCGTGGGGAGTATTCAGGGACAGGAGGCCTGAAATGTACAGGCAGATATTGACAAGCGACGGCAGTATATTCTAAAAGCTATATAGGATGCAATAAAGATTTTACAAACATGGAGGCTATAATTGCTTACAGAAATTTTTAATAGCAACGAAAAGACGCCTTGCGGGGAAATGTCTCACGGGTATGTCATCAGGCACTTTTCTTAGATGTATTCCTTACGGGTCAAAAAAAATTTCTTCCATCAAGTTATATCCTCCATGTAAAATCTTTATTGCTAAATATATAATTGTGATATAAGGGCGGGCATTGCGTATGGAGGTAATAAAAAATTCACTGGGACAGTCCCACGATATAATACGGAGTATTGTTAAAAAGGGAGACAGCGCAATAGATGCAACGGCGGGGAATGGAAATGATACCGCCTTTCTCGCGGAGCTTGTGGGAGAAGCGGGAATGGTATATTCATTTGACATACAGAGTGAGGCATTGCAAAAAACCGCCGCTCTCCTGGACAAAAGAGGGCTTTCGGAAAGGGCAACACTTATAAGGGACGGGCACCAGAATATGGATCGCTATGTTTCGGGGGATGTGAAGGCCGTAATGTTCAACCTTGGATATCTTCCCGGCGGAGACCACAGCATAGGCACAAGAGCCGAAACCACAATACAGGCCGTTGAAAATGGCATGGGGCTTATAGCGGTTGGAGGGATAATATCCGTTGTTGTCTACTACGGGGGAGACAGCGGCTTTGATGAGAAGGAAGCGTTTATGAGGTATATACAGGAGATAGACTACAGGCGCTTTAAGGTTATGAAAACGGAATTTGTCAATCAGCCGAATTGTCCTCCCATACTTGTTTGCATAGAGAGGCTGAAATGAAACGGGCTGCTTAAATGGGCGATCGAAAATGATATCCTTTTTTAAGCAGCCTGTTTTGTAAAAATTTTATAATTTTATATTATAAAAATTTTTACAAGGAAATTATTGCATAAAGTGCTTAAGTAATATATAATTTTTAGTATAATTAGCACCAGGTGATAATATCATATGATAAAAATGCTTATATATAATAAAGAATATGAGGTGTTTTAACAATGGGTAATGCTGACAAAATAAAGGAATTGCATGAGAGAAGAGCCAAGGTTGCTTTAGGCGGCGGGAGTGCGGGAATTGAAAAGCAGCATAAGGCGGGCAAGATGACTGCAAGGGAAAGAATGACGATGCTTTTTGACGAAGGCAGCTTTGTTGAGACGGACGCTTATATGGAAACAAGAGGAATAGACTTTGACATGCAGAAGAAAAAGCTTCCGGGAGACGGAGTGGTGACGGGCTATGGTACCGTAAACGGGCGGCTTGTATATGCTTCGGCGCAGGACTTTACTGTTATAGGAGGCTCTCTGGGTGAGATGCATGCCAGAAAAATAACAAAGGCAATGGACATGGCTATAAAAATGGGAGCGCCCTTTATATGCATGAATGACTCCGGCGGTGCCAGGGTGCAGGAGGGTGTCGATTCGCTGAGCGGCTATGGAGACATATTTTACAGGAACACTCTTGCATCGGGTGTAATACCGCAGATTTCGGTAATAATGGGGCCCTGCGCGGGCGGGGCTGTTTACTCCCCGGCAATTACGGACTTTATATTCATGGTTGAGAAGACAAGCTATATGTGCATTACGGGACCGGAGATTATAAAATCGGTTACCGGAGAGGCCGTCACCACCGAGCAGCTCGGAGGGGCTGACATTCATAATTCAGTAAGCGGTGTAGCGCATTTCAAGTACTCAAGCGAGCAGGAATGTATGGATGACATAAAAAGGCTTATAAGCTTTCTTCCCGACAATAACCTTACCGATTCACCGGCTTATGCCAATCAAGACGATGTAAACAGAATGTCGGAGAGGCTTAACACGCTGATACCGGAGGAGGCAAGCAAGCCCTATGACATGAGGGAGGTTATAGGCGAAATTGTTGACGGAGGGGACTTCTTTGAGGTTCAAAAGCATTTTGCACAGAATATACTAATAGGATTCGCAAGAATGGATGGAAGCACTATAGGAATAATAGCCAACCAGCCGAGCTTTGCGGCGGGAGTTCTCGATGTGAATTCCGCCGACAAGGCCGCCAGGTTTGTACGTTTCTGCGATGCGTTTAATATACCTCTTGTCACCTTTACCGATGTGCCGGGCTATCTTCCCGGAGTCGGTCAGGAGCACAGCGGTGTTATAAGGCACGGAGCAAAGCTGCTGTATGCTTTTTCGGAGGCCACTGTGCCTAAGATAAACATTATTGTAAGAAAAGCATACGGAGGTGCTTATATTGCAATGAACAGCAAGCACTTAGGTGCGGATGTAGTGCTGGCATGGCCTGCAGCCGAAATTGCCGTTATGGGGCCCGAGGGGGCGGCAAACCTTATATTCAGAAAGGCAATTTCAGAGGCGGCGGACCCCGCTGAGGAAAGAAAGAACAAAATACAGGAGTACAGGGACAAGTTTTCCAACCCGTATGTTGCGGCAGCAAGAGGCTATGTGGATGATGTAATTGAGCCCTCTGAGACAAGGCCCAGAATTATAAATTCACTTCAGATGCTTGCCGGAAAGAGAGAGGGCAGGCCAACCAAGAAGCATGGAAATATACCTCTTTAGGATATATAAATTCAGTGAGTTAATTATATAAAAGCTTTTATTGATACGAAGTAAAACAATAAAATGATACAAAAACAGGAGGATGTGGATTATGAAAAAATTTCTGATAAAGGTAAACGGAACTCAGTATGAGGTAGAGGTTGAAGAGGTAAAGGCGGAGGTAGCCCCTGCAGAGACAAAGGCTTCCGCTCCTGCACCGTCGTCTGCTCCTGCACCCGCTCCTAAGCCCGTGGAGGCGCCGACACCTGCACCGGAGGGTGCGGCTTCTGTAAAGGCTCCCATGCCGGGTACAATACTTAAGGTAAACGTGAGTGCCGGGGATACTGTTAAAAAAGGGCAGATACTTTTGGTGCTTGAGGCCATGAAGATGGAAAATGAGATTGTTTCTCCTTCTGACGGCAAGGTGGCGGCGGTAAATGTTGCCAAGGGCTCGTCGGTCAATGCGGGAGATGTAATGGTGTCTATAGCATAAGGCAGCCGGAAGGAGGTATTATTATGGCAAGGGTTAAAATCACGGAAACGGTTTTAAGAGATGCACACCAGTCTTTAATCGCCACAAGAATGAAGCTTGAGGATATGCTTCCCATATTGGAGAAGCTTGACGATGTAGGGTATAATTCGCTTGAGGCGTGGGGAGGCGCTACCTTTGACGCATGCCTTAGATTTTTGAACGAGGACCCGTGGGAAAGATTGAGAAAGATAAGGTCAAGTGTAAAAAAGACAAAGCTCCAGATGCTTCTAAGAGGGCAGAACCTGCTTGGGTACAAGCATTATGCCGACGATGTGGTCGAGTATTTTGTACGCAAGGCTATAGCAAACGGAATGGATATAATAAGAATATTTGATGCTTTAAACGATGTTAGAAATCTGGAAACAGCCATAAAGGCCTGCAAAAAGGAGGGGGGACACGCACAGGGGACGGTTTGCTACACAATAAGCCCGGTGCACACGCTCCAGCATTTTGTAAACGATGCAAAGACATTGGAGGAAATGGGCGCCGATTCAATTTGCATAAAGGACATGGCGGGATTGCTTATACCATATGAAGCATATGAGCTTGTAAAGGCGATAAAGGAAAATATCAAAATTCCTTTGCAGATTCATACCCATTATACCAGCGGAGTGGCCTCTATGACATATTTAAAGGCAATAGAGGCGGGAATAGACGTAGTGGACTGCGCTATTTCGCCTATGGCTATGGGAACGTCCCAGCCTCCGACAGAGCCTCTTGTAGCTACATTAAAGGGAACTCCCTATGATACGGGCTACGATCTCGGCCTTTTGAGTGAAATTGCAGATTACTTCAGGCCTTTGAAGGACAGCTATGTGCAGAGCGGGCTTTTGGATGTCAAAATGATGGGTGTTGATGTTAACGCACTTATATATCAGGTTCCGGGAGGTATGCTTTCCAATCTGGTTTCGCAGCTTAAGCAGTCAAATGCCATGGATAAGTATGAGGATGTTCTGAAGGAGGTACCGAGAGTGCGGGAAGATTTTGGGTATCCTCCACTTGTAACTCCTACCAGTCAAATAGTTGGGACTCAGGCTGTTTTGAACATTGTAACGGGAGAAAGGTATAAAATGGTTCCAAAGGAGTCAAAGGCAGTGGTTAAGGGTGAGTACGGAAAAACTCCCGCTCCGGTGCCTGATGCCATTTCAAAGCAGATACTGGGAGAAGAGAAGCCCATAACCTGCAGGCCCGCAGACTTAATTGCTCCCGAGCTTGACAGCATAAGAGAGCAGATAAAGGAATTTATGGAACAGGATGAGGATGTGCTGTCGTATGCACTGCTGCCTCAGGTGGCTGAAAAGTTCTTTAAATACCGCAAGGATATGAAAAGCAAGAAGGAAGGCGCACCTGAGGAAAATGCCGGAGAGGCAAACGGAGAGATACTGGCTGCCATAACTGCGGCTGTGGCCTCGATGGAGTCTAAGCCGGGATATAATCTTGTTGTAAGGTCTTTTAGACGTGTTCCTCAGACGGCTCCTGTCTGGAGCACGGCAGGAAGGCTGCAAAGGTTTCAGACCAAGCTGTAGCTTCATTGCATGCCGCTGCCTGAACTAAATATTTATAATTTCAAGGCCGTATGACTGGGAATAAGCCCCAATCATACGGCCTTTTTGAAGGTATTGGGATTTTTGCATTTTTTATATGGAACGAAAATAGTTTGACTGCCGCAGTTAATAATTTTGCAGCAGCTTGATTTTTATCCTGCAAAAATGTAATATAGATATATAATACAATTTTTCATACTTCCATGGTATTAGGTTAAATACAAAAAACTCGTATAAAAAAATGCAGGTAAAGAATAAAAATATTTCTTGTACATATTTTAACCGATATAGGATTATTAAAGTAAATACATAGGAGGACTCTTTAATGAGTTTTGAGGATAAGCTGGAATTGAGAGCTACATTAGAAATAAATGCAAATCTGGAGATATACAGGATTGTGGATTTTCTTAATAAAAATCTCAAGGATAGGGATGTCATATTCGGATTGAGTAAAAAAGGAGAAAAAATGGTTGTTTCAATATATGAGACGTGATGCATATACCTGATTGCTTTGGGTGTTTACATATATAAGGAGGCTTAAAGGATGGAAAGTAAAATGCAGGATCTTATTAAAAATATTCAGGAAAACATGTCGGCTTTGAGCAAGGGACAAAAGCTTATAGCAAATTATATAATAAATCATTATGAAAAGGCTGCATTTATGACTGCAGCAAGGTTAGGAGAGGTTGTGGGGGTCAGTGAGTCTACCGTTGTAAGGTTTGCCATAGAATTGGGCTTTGACGGCTATCCCAAGCTGCAGAAGGTTTTGCAGGAACTTATAAAAACCAAGCTTACATCGGTTCAAAGGATGGAGGTATCGTCAAACAGGATAAGCGAGGATAATATTTTAAAGAGTGTCTTGCAGTTGGATATGGAGAAGATAAAGATTACTCTCGAGGAAATAAATCAGGAGGTGTTTAACGAGGTTATCGAAAGCCTTCTGACGGCAAAAAAAATATATATCCTGGGGGTAAGGAGCTCTGCGCCCTTAGCGAGCTTTTTGGGCTTTTATTTTAATATAATATTTGACAACATAAGGCTTGTGCATACCACCAGCGTGAGTGAAATGTTTGAACAGATTATCAAGGTTTCAGAAGGGGATGCTGTAATAGGCATAAGCTTCCCCAGATATTCCAAAAGAACAATAAACGCCATGAAATTTGTAAAAAGTCAGGGTGCTACGGTTATAGCTATTACAGACAGTGGCGAGTCTCCTCTTGCGGCATGTGCCGATCACTCTCTTATAGCAAGGAGCGATATGGCATCCTTTGTAGATTCGCTTGTTGCTCCATTAAGTGTTATAAATGCTCTTATTGTGGCTCTTGGGATGAAAAAGAGGGATCAGATTTACGGCACATTTGAAAAGCTTGAAAAGATATGGGATGAGTATCAGGTATACGAAAAATATGACAGTGGGGATGCTGCCGGAAAAGAGGATTATTGAGCATTGCCAGGACATAGTGTGTCAGATGTAAGATGGGGTGAATGTTAATTCGCCCTTATTTTTTTGAATTTGGCAATAATATATATATTAAGCTTAAGGAGCTATTGCAATGGCAAAAAGAGTTGTGGTTATAGGCGGAGGGGCGGCGGGAATTATGGCTGCCGGGAAGGCGGCAGAGAAGGGAAATGAGGTTATTCTTCTTGAGAAAAACGACAGGCTGGGTAAAAAAATACTCATTTCAGGAAAGGGAAGATGCAACATAACCAATAATATGGATATAGAGGGCTTGCTTGAAAATACTCCCGGAAACGGCAGCTTTCTGTATTCGGCTTTTTATACCTTTTCAAATACCGATTTGATAGAATTTTTTAAGGGTTATGGCTTAAATACAAAGGTGGAAAGAGGAGGAAGGGTTTTTCCCGTATCGGATAAATCTCAGGATGTGGTTCTGGCATTAAAAAAATTTATAGACACACACGGGGTACAGGTGCATTTTAATTCCGCTGTAAAATGTATTAACGAAGCTTTGGGACAGGTACGGGGCGTTGTTTTAAAAGATGGGAGGAGAATAGACTGTGATGCTGTCATAATTGCGTCGGGCGGAGCCTCCTACCCCGGAACAGGATCTACGGGTGACGGTTATATCATGGCGAAAAGCCTTGGACATAGAGTGACTGATTTAAAGCCGTCTCTTGTGCCGTTGCTGGTGAGGGAGGAATGGGTAAGGGAGGTTCAGGGCTTATCCTTAAAGAATATATCCGTAACCTTTATTAATAAAGAGGGCAGGAAAATATACAGTGATTTCGGTGAAATGATATTTACTCATTTCGGAGTGTCCGGGCCTGTTATATTAAGCGCGAGCAGGCATTTGCTGAATTATGATTACAGGAATATCAGAATGCTTATAGACATGAAGCCTGCATTGACGGAGGAAAAGCTTGACGACAGGGTACAAAGGGATTTTGAGAAAAATTCCAGAAAGCAGTTTAAAAATTCTCTGGGGGAGCTGCTGCCTCAAAAAATTATTCCTGTTTTTATAAAGCTCTCGGAAATCTCGCCTTATAAATATGTAAATCAAATAACAAGAGAAGAGAGAAGAAGGCTTGTAAGACTGCTCAAAAGTATTGAGCTGGAAATAACGGGGGCGAGGCCTATTAAGGAGGCAATTGTCACTGCGGGAGGAGTATGTACAAATGAAATAAACCCTTCTACTATGGAATCTAAGCTTGTTAAGGGCTTGTTTTTCGCAGGGGAGGTAATAGATGTAGATGCATATACGGGAGGATTTAATCTTACAATTGCGTTTTCAACGGGATTTTTAGCGGGAGCAAGCTGCTGATATTTTTACAGACAGCCCCAGGTAGTGTGTATTTTTACCTTAATCCGTGCATATTATTTACAAATAATAATATCAGGGGGGCGGGCTTTGAAGATATTTATTCGCAGAATTAAATCCATTAATAAAAATAGATGGAGAGAGGGGAAATATACGGAAAACAGAAAGCTGTCATTCGAGAGAATAATTTTTTTAACCTTCATACTGGCATTCACCTTTCTGATTGTGGTACAAACTATTTTAATAAGCCCTGTTGCAAGAACCTTTATCTCTGGAAGGAGCGAGCCGGAGGGAATACCTTTGGGCAGGGAAGAGTATCTTTATGATGAAGGAGAGATAGGTGTCAAGCTTTTAAACGGAAATGCAGACGGAAAGGTAAAAATTTTGGTGAACGGTGATGAGGCAGGGGTGTTTACAGGCGGTATAGTGACGCTTAAGGTGAGAGACGGAGATGTGGTTGAGGTTGACGGGAGCGGTACAGGCGATGAGGTTGAGGCGGTTATAGTTACAAGGAGCGGCAATATAGATAATGACTGTGCCAATAAAAGAGTCAGGGTGAAATACGGAGTTAAAAAGCTTACACAGATTAAAATTCAATAAAATAATAGATAAACATACTGTTTATCTATTATTTTATGTTGTTTTAAGACCCTACTTCCTATATAATAGTTATTGTTTGTAAATAAACTCTAATTGACTGGCTATAGCGGGGAATAGAATAATATGGATGGTAAACAGTTTGGAAGCAAGGATATTGCAGGTGCGGCTATAAAAGTTGCTCTTACATCGGACAGGCATCAGGAAAAGCTGCTGCAGTCGGAATTTGTAAAGACAGGGGTTTATACTGCCGCGGTGGACTATGGGGGAGAGTTTATAAATTCCGTTATGAAAATAGTTGAAAGGGCTGTTGTGTCTGCTAAAAGAGAGGGCGTCATCACCGACAGCCATGTGGAAGAGGGTGCTGTTGCGGGGGCTACCAGAGAAGCTATATCGCAGATAATGCCCAAGGCTATAGGACTCAATGTAGGAGGAAAGATAGGGATAGCACGGTTTAATGACCATATAAGCGTCGCCATATTTTTTGGCATAGGACTGCTGCATTTGAACGAGGTGGCAATAGGCCTCGGACACCGAGTAGTCTAAAGAGGCTTTATAATATGCAGAAGGGTAGAATGGGGGATTAATATGACAGTTAGGGCTATAAGAGGAGCCGTAACGGTTGAAAATAACAGTGCGTTCGAAATAATAGATGAGACAAAAGCTCTGTTGACTGAAATCATAAAAGAAAATAATGTTGAGCAAGATAATATAATAAGCATAATATTCACAGCCACAAAGGATCTTGACGCCGCTTTTCCGGCAGTGGCCGCCAGACAGTTGGGATGGACAAGGGTTGCGCTTATGTGTACAAGCGAGATAGATGTGCCGGGAAGCCTTAAAAGCTGTATACGGGTATTGCTTCATATAAACAGTGAAAAGTCAAATAGTGAAATAAAGAATATATATCTTAAAGGGGCAAAGGTTCTGCGTCCGGATTTATAACTTTTATGCTGTGCAAAAGAGGAATTTCGACATAATCTATAGAATACTTATTAAGAAATGCGGTATCAATATTATGCCAGACGACCCTTAAACACTATTTGGAGGAATAATTTTGAAGAAGGTAAATATAGCAATTGACGGACCGGCAGGTGCTGGCAAAAGCACCATTGCAAGAACAGTATCGGAGACTCTGGGATTTATTTATCTTGATACCGGCGCAATGTATAGGGCTGTGGCTTTAAAGGCCATAAGGCAGGGAATAAACACCCGTGACTTAAACGCGTTGTCGGAGCTTGTTAAAAACATTGATGTAAGAATTTTTTATGCCGCTAATGAGCAAAGAGTCCTTCTTGACAACGAAGATGTTACTTGTGAGATACGGACACCTGAAATTTCAATAGCTGCGTCGGATGTGGCGGCAGTGCCTGAGGTCAGGATTAAGATGGTGGAACTCCAAAGAGATATTGCAAAAGCCAACGATGTTGTAATGGATGGAAGAGACATAGGCTCTTATGTGCTTCCTGATGCCGATGTGAAAATATATCTGACGGCTACAGTTGAGGCCAGAGCGCTGAGAAGATTTAATGAACAGGCCGATAAGGGAATTAAAGCTGCCTCTATTGAAGAGGTTATGAAAGATATAGAATACAGGGACAGGAACGACAGCACCCGGGAATTTGCTCCTTTAGTCAAGGCCGGGGATGCTGTGGAGATTGATACCACCCATATGAGTGTGCGGGAGGTTGTAAACAAAATTATTTCACTGATAAAGGAGCAAAGCACATGATAGATGTCTTAAGGTTTTTTGTGAATATGTTTTTTTCTGTTTTTTACAGGGTTGAGATTAAGGGAATAGAAAATGTTCCAAAGAAAGGCTCGGCTTTAATATGTGCAAACCATGTCGGAGAGCTGGATATGTTTTTTATAGGCTTTAGGATAAAAAGGCTGGTTCGGTGGATGGCCAAGGAGGAGCTGTTTAGAAATCCTGTTCTGGGAGGCTTGATAAAATGGCTTGGGGCATTTCCTGTAAAAAGAGGGAAAGCCGATGTGAGGGCAATAAAGACGGCGTTTAATTTGCTTGACGAGGGACATATAGTTGGAATTTTTGCCGAGGGAACAAGAACAAGGGGCAAGGCGGGCGTGGCAAAAGTAAACCCCGGAGCCGCAATGTTTGCGGTTAAAAAGCAGGTGCCTGTAATACCGGTAGGCGTTGAGGGCCGGTATAAGCTGTTCAGCAAGGTCAGGGTGGTGTTCGGAGAGCCCTATTATATAGAGGCCGATAAAAATAAGAAATATATGAATGAAGAATTTACAGAGATAAGCAGGGATATAATGAAGAAAGTATACGGATTACTGGAGGGAAGGTAGTTGGATATTATAGTGGCTGAAACGGCAGGCTTTTGTTTTGGAGTAGACAGGGCTGTTAGCTCGGTTCGCCGTTTAATAGAGGGCAGTGCCGGAAAAATTTATACGCTTGGAGCGGTTATACATAATCCTCAGGTTAATGACGATTTTGCTTCAAGGGGAGTTAAAATTATTAGCGGTATCGAGGAAGCGGAGTTGCCCGGAAATATAGTTGTGCGGGCACATGGAATTGCTAAAGATGTTTATGAAGGGTTAATCAGGGAAGGTGTGAATGTAGTTGATGCTACATGTCCTTATGTGAAAAAAATACATAATTTAGTTCAGGAAAAGTATAAAGAGGGCTACGGCATAATTATAATTGGAGATAAAGATCATCCTGAGGTGAAGGGTATAAATGGCTGGTGCGAAAATACGGCTGTTATACTGGACAGCGAAGAGGAAGTACAGGCATTGAAAGAAAGCAGGCAAAAGGTGTGTGTAGTAGCTCAAACTACTATTACAAAAGAAAAATGGGAAAATATTAATAAATGCCTAGAAAATAAATTTGAAAATATCATAAAATTTGATACAATATGTAGTGCGACTAGTCAAAGGCAAAAAGAAGCTTTGCAAATAGCGAAAATTGTCGACTGCATGATAGTAATCGGAGGCAGAGACAGTTCCAACACACAGAAGCTCTATGAGATCTGTAAAAAGTATTGTTTCAATACTATAAAAATTGAAATGCCCAGTGAGTTGCCACTGGAAGATATAAATAAATATAAAAAAGTCGGTATCACTGCTGGAGCATCAACGCCTGACTGGATAATCAAGGAGGTTATAGGAAAAATGGATGAATTAAATAGACAGGAAAACGAAATGAGCTTCAAGGAAGCGTTTGAAAGTTCTCTTGTTACTGTGCGTAGTGGAGAGGTTGTAAAGGGCACAGTTATTGGCTTTAACAATACGGAGGTATATGTAAATCTGGGGTTTAAATGTGACGGAATTATTCCTATAGGGGAGTTTTCTGATGACCCTGATTTTAATCCTGAAGAATCAATAAAAATCGGCGATGAGCTTGAGGTGTTTGTTGTCAGAGTAAATGATGCTGAAGGAAGCGTTATGCTGTCTAAGAAAAAAGTGGACGCACTAAAGTCATGGGACAAAATTGAGGAAGTATATGAAAGCAAAACTCCTGTCAAGGCTAAGGTGGTTGAGGTTGTAAATGGGGGAGTCATTGCCAGTGCAAACGGGATAAGGATATTTATACCGGCTTCTCAAATCAGCGATAAATTTGTTAAGGATTTGAGAGAGTTTTTAAAACAGACAGTTAACGTAAGAATTATTGAATATAATAAGCAGAAGAGAAAGATAGTTGGTTCTCAAAGGGTTATTTTAGAAGAGGAAAAGGCAAAGCTGTCAAGTGACTTATGGGAGTCCATGGAAACAGGTAAAAAATACAGCGGTGTTGTAAAGAGCTTTACTGATTTTGGGGCTTTTGTAGATATTGGAGGAGTTGACGGGCTTATTCACATATCTGAATTGTCATGGACAAAGGTAAAGCACCCCTCAGAGGTTTTGAATATTGGAGACAACATTGAAGTAGTTATCTTAGAGTTTGACAGAAGCAAAAAGAGAATTTCCTTAGGATACAGAAGAGCGGAAGACAATCCATGGTTTAACATAGAGGAGAAGTATAAGGTAGGGGATGTGGTAAAGGGAAAAGTAGCCAGACTTGTGCCTTTTGGAGCTTTTATAGAGCTTGAAAAGGGAGTGGACGGACTGGTTCACATTTCTCAGATATCCAGTGTCAGGCTTGCAAAGCCCTCTGATGTGTTGGAGGCAGGGCAGGAAATTGAGGCTAAGGTTACTGAAGTTAATGCCGAAGGCAACAGGATAAGCTTAAGCATTAAAGAGGTCAATCCAATAGATCCTGTTAAGGAAAAGGATGAGGCTGCTGCCGGAGGTACGGGTGAGGATGTTCCTACCGAGCATAAAGAGGATATGAATGTTACCATAGCTGATGCCGCCGAGTCTTCGGATGAAGATAAAAAGGACGAATAGCATGTGTGGAATATAGATAAATGCAAAAATAAGGACCCGTTTAAACGGGTCCTTATTTTTGGTATACTGGAAATTTAGTTTTTTAAGAGTTATGCTATGTCGGTGAGAATTAAGCCCTTATTTCTTTCCTCGGCCCACCGTATAGACCACTCGTTTTCAAACAAAAGAACATAGCGATCCAGCTTATCGGTGGCAATCATTGTACTGCTTGTTAAGCTGAGCTTTCTGGGGTCTAATTCCTCATTCGATATCCAGCGCGCCATTTTATAGGGCAGATGCTGGATTCTTAAGTCAACTCCGTACTCCTTTTTCAGCCTGTGCTCAAGCACCTCAAACTGCAAAGCCCCGACTGCTCCTATTACAAGGGCCTCTATACCTATATCAATCTGCTTGAAGGCCTGCACGGCCCCCTCCTCTGAAAGCTGGGTAATTCCCTTTAAAAACTGCTTCCGCTTCATTGAATCGGCAGCGGATACCCTTGCAAAGTGTTCGGCAGGGAAAATGGGAATGCCGTCAAACTTAACCTTTAAATCGTTTCCGCAAAGCGTATCGCCTATATTGAAAATTCCCGGATCGAACAGCCCTATTATATCCCCCGCGTATGCCTGCTCCACAATTGTGCGCTCCTGAGCCATAAACTGCTGAGGCTGGGAAAGCCTGATTTCCTTCCCTGCCTGAACATGGTATACCGACATTCCTTTTCCGAAGCGCCCAGAGCATATTCGCATAAATGCAATCCTATCCCTGTGGGTTGGATTCATATTAGCCTGTATTTTAAATATAAAGCCTGAAAAGCTCTCGCTTTCAGGATCTACCTCAATGCCGGAGGCGGGCCTGATTCCGGGAGAGGGGGCCATCAAAAGAAATTCCTCCAAAAAGGGCTGAACTCCAAAGTTGGTCATGGCACTGCCGAAAAATATCGGCGTAAGCTCTCCTGTTAAAACCTTCTTTTTGTCAAACTCGTCCCCTGCCATGTCAAGAAGCTCTATCTCCTCGCACAGCCTTTTATGGTAGTGCTCTCCCAAAAGATCTGCAAAGATTTTATCATCAACCTTGCCTATAGTAGAGCTTACCGCGGTTTGACCGTGATTTCCTCCTCCGAACAGCTCGATCTGAGAAAGCTTTCTGTTATATACGCCCTTGAAATCCCCGTCAATCCCTATGGGCCAGTTCATAGGAAAGGAGCGGATTCCCAAAACATTTTCAAGCTCCTCCATAAGCTCAAAGGGGTCCTTGCTGGCTCTGTCCATTTTATTTATAAAGGTAAATATGGGGATGCCCCTCATTCTGCATACGTGAAACAGTTTTATAGTCTGCTCCTCCACGCCCTTTGCGCCGTCTATCAGCATAACGGCGCTGTCTGCGGCTATGAGGGTCCGGTATGTATCCTCGCTGAAGTCCTGATGTCCGGGGGTGTCCAGTATGTTTATACAGTAATCGTTATAATCAAACTGCATAACGCTTGATGTAACGGATATGCCCCTTTGCTTTTCTATGTCCATCCAGTCGGAAACGGCATACTTGCTGGCTTTTCTTGCCTTTACCGATCCCGCCAGCCTGATTGCTCCGCCGTAAAGCAGCAGCTTTTCCGTCATGGTTGTTTTACCGGCATCCGGGTGGGATATTATAGCAAAGGTTTTTCTTCTGTTTACTTCATATATTATTTCATCCTTCAATTGTTTCATATTAAACCTTCCTTAAAAATTATAATTACGGGTGGCTGGCTATGAACTGATGCTTATAAAGGCATCCGATTTATTTTATATTATAGCCCCGTATTCTGTCAAATATCATTATTCATACTATTATGTTATCACCTCAATCCTGAAAATGGGCATGAACTGCAATTTCATGCCTTATGGAGGAATTTGCAGCTTATGCATAGAATAAATATAATACACGCAATGCAAACTACTAAAAACGAGGTGCTTAAGCTATATGGTAAATAATAGTTCCCGGCTTATAGAGATTTCTTTTTCGGATGGCAGCCGAAGGAGTGTGCCAGAGGGGATCTCATTAAACGAATTGAGTGAATCCTTCAAGAAAAAGTTTAAATCGGCTATAGTAGCTGCAAAGGTTGATAACGATATAAAAGAGCTGAATTTTGAGTTAACGGGTGACTGCAGAGTCGAATTTATAGATATAACAAATGAGGATGGAGCCAGAATATACAGAAGAAGTCTGCATTTTATACTTATTAAGGCTGTCAATGACCTTTTCCCTGAAAGGAAGACGGTTATAAGCCACTCAATAAGTAAGGGAATGTACTGTGAGATAAGGGGAGACAGTGATTTTGAGCCGCATGAGGCAGAGCTCATAGAAAAAAGGATGAGGGAAATTGTTGATGCGGAAATTCCCTTTGTAAGGCATATTATGCCTGCCGAGGAGGCAAGGCTTATGTTCATAAAAGAGGGAAGGCAGGACAGATGCCATGCTATACAGTACAGAGATAAGGATTATGTTACAATCTATAGCTGTGATGGCTTAAACGACTATTTCTATGGGTACATGCTTCCTCATACGGGGTATGTTAAGGTATTTGGGGTAAGGCATTACACTTACGGAGTTATTTTGTTGTTCCCGGACAGATCAAATCCTGACGTTCTTCCTCCATTTAAGGAGCAAAAAAAGCTGTTTAACATTTTTGTGGAATACAAGCATTGGGGACGAATTCTGGGTGTGGGTAATGTGGGTGCGCTTAATGACATTGTTGATTCGGGGGAAATAGGAAGCTTTATAAGAGTGGCTGAGGCTCTTCAGGAGAAAAAAATAGGCCATATAGCTGATATGATAACGGGCAGCGAAAGCAGGAAAAGGATAGTGCTTATATCGGGGCCGTCCTCCTCTGGAAAGACCACCTTTGCAAACAGGCTTGCCATACAGCTCAGGGTAAACGGCGTAAGACCGGTGACAATATCTCTGGATGACTATTTTGTAGACAGGGACAACACTCCTAAGGATGAGAACGGACAATATGATTATGAAGCCCTGGAGGCTATTGATGTGCAGTTGTTCAACAGGCACTTAAGCGAGCTGATTTGCGGATGTGAGGTTGAGATACCCATATTCAATTTCCCCAGAGGAATGAGGGATGAAGCGGGAAGAAAGCTCTGTATTGAAAAGGATCAGGTTATAATTATTGAGGGGATTCACGGGCTTAATGAGAGGCTGACCTCCTCAATTCCAAGGGAGAGCAAATTCAAGGTATATGTAAGCGCACTTACGTCTATGAATATAGATGATCACAACAGAATACCGACAACAGACACGAGGGTTATAAGGAGAATGGTGAGGGACCACCAGTTCAGAGGATGTTCTGCTATAAATACTCTCAGATGGTGGCCTTCCGTCAGAAGGGGTGAGGAGCGCAATATATTTCCTTATCAGGAGGAGGCGGATGTTATGTTCAATTCCTCACTTGCATACGAGCTTGGGGTGCTGAAGCTTCTTGCGGAGCCGCTTCTCGGCGAGGTAGGGCCATCTAATCCCGAATATTCGGAGGCCAAAAGGCTTACAGAATTTTTAAGCTATTTTCTTCCCATAGCCACCCATGACATACCCCATAATTCTATAATAAGAGAGTTTATAGGGGGAAGCTGCTTCTATAAATAAAAGGAGCTAAAAAAAAAACAGGCCCATCTTAAGATGGGCCTGTTTTTTTAGCTCTTGGGTGCAAATGTTGCACAATCAGTCTGCTCAATGCTGGAAGCATTTCGGGGCTGAACCTCGATCCTTTCGGCCGAGCAGTGGTCTCCCGACATATAGAAATAGCATGAGTTTACAACACATTTTATACCATCGTTAGGATGGTTCATTTTAGATGCCTTCATAATTCAATTCCTCCGTAATATGTTTTGATTTAAAATTTTGTAGAATTAAAAAATAAATATTAAACAGTTAACAGGAGATAATAAATCCTTGAAAACTGTCAAATTTATTATTAGTAAATGCAAAAAAAATATACTGTGTAAAATATATGCTTTTTGAAGTGGTATTTTTGAATTATCTGTCAAAACATAATAACTTAACATTAAAAACTAATAAAAAATACTATTAATTCATTGAAATTGTAGTGCATATAATATATACTTTATAATATGATATTACAAAGTATATTGATTAACAGGAGGGAAAATGCATGGCATTTCTATTAGGCATTGATATCGGAACATCAGGTACAAAAACGGTATTGTTTGATGAACAGGGAAATACTATATCAAGCGCCCTTGGGGAATATCCTCTATACCAGCCGAATATAGGATGGGCCGAGCAGGAGCCTGAAGATTGGTGGGAGGCCACTCGGACGACAATAAGAGAGGTATTGTCTAAAAGTGGCGTACAGCCGTCCGATATAAAAGGGATAGGCTTATCGGGGCAAATGCACGGAGCGGTTCTTCTTGACAAGGAAGGAAACGTTTTGCGGAAGGCAATTATATGGTGCGATCAGAGAAGCTGGGCAGAGTGCGAGCAGATAACCTCCCTTGTCGGACGGGAAAGACTGGTTGAGATTACTGCAAACCCTGCGCTTACAGGCTTTACTGCCTCCAAGGTAATGTGGGTTAAGAACAATGAACCCCAGATTTTTGAAAAGGTAAGAAAGATTCTTCTGCCTAAGGATTATATAAGGTTTAGGCTGACTGGGGAGTTTGCGACAGAGGTCTCGGATGCAAGTGGAATGCAGTTTATGGATATTTCAAAAAGGCAGTGGAGCGGGGAGGTTTTAGAAAAGCTTGGCATAGAAAAGGACCTTTTAGGAGACCTGTATGAATCGCCGGAGATCAGCGGAAGGGTAAGCAGAAGTGCTGCTGAGCTTACGGGGCTGAAGGAAGGTACTCCTGTGGCAGGCGGAGCAGGAGATCAGGCGGCGGGAGCGGTCGGAAACGGGATCGTAAGGCCGGGAGTTATATCCTCCACCATAGGCACGTCGGGGGTTGTATTTGCTTTTTCGGAAAATATAAGCATAGATCCTAAAGGGAGGGTGCATACCTTTTGCCACGCTGTTCCGGGCACCTGGCATATAATGGGTGTTACTCAAGGGGCAGGGCTTTCACTTAAGTGGTTTAGAGATAATTTCTGTATAGAAGAGAAAAGGACTGCCGAGCTTATGAAGATAGATCCGTATGTTCTTATGGATCAGGAGGCGGAGAAGGTAAAGCCGGGGTGTGAAGGCCTGATTTATCTTCCATACATGATGGGAGAAAGAACCCCTCATCTTGACCCCAATGCAAAGGGTGTATTTTTCGGGCTTTCAGCAAAGCACGAAAAGCAAGACCTGCTGAGGGCTGTAATGGAGGGGGTTGTATACAGCCTCAAGGACTGTCTGGACATTATAAAGGAAATGGGAGTAGACGTAGGGGAAATAAGAGCGTCAGGAGGAGGCGGGAAAAGCCGCCTATGGAGGCAAATGCAGGCAGATGCCTTTGGGACGTCAATCAATACAATAAGCTCAAGCGAGGGCGGAGCACTTGGAGTGGCACTTTTAGCGGGTGTGGGTGTCGGACTTTATGACAATGTGCCTCAGGCGTGTGATGCCGTTATAAAGGTTAAGACACGGCAGGAGCCGGATGCGGCCGCAGTGCCTGTGTACAGCAAATTTCATTCTGTATACGCGCAGTTGTACCGATCATTGAAGCAGGATTTTGTTGATCTTGCGGCACTCCTTAAGAACTGAAGATACTGTCTCGCGGGCTGATGCAATATTTAGGGATTAAAAGCCTGTATAGCTTTGCACATATCAGTTGAGAAAGAGAGACAAGCAATGAAAAGGGCAGGAAACAATCAGTTCTTGAAACAATTTAATCAGACGGCAATCCTTGATCTTATAAGGATTCATGGCCCGGTTTCCAGAGCGGAGCTTTCCAAAATCACAGGACTTTCTCCTACTGCTACGGGAATTATTGTGTCGGGAATTTTGGAGCAGGGATATATATTTGAGACGGGAACGGGAAAGTCAAAGGGAGGAAGACGGCCTGTAATGCTTCAATTAAGGCCGGATTCGTTTTACTCGGTAGGCGTAGATATTGATATTGATTATGTCAATATTATGGTTGTCGATATAACGGGAAATGTAGTATATGAAAAGGCTGAATTTATGGCATATACCTGCATGTGCCAATTAACGGTATCGCGGATTGAGTATTATATAAAAGTTGCTCTGGATTTTTTGCATATTGATTCAAGCAAGATTTTGGGCATAGGAATATCTATACCCGGAATGGTGGATTCCCGAACGCATGAAATAATACTTGCACCAAACCTTAAATGGGAAAACATTTTTATAAAGGATTATATAAAGCGGTTTTCCAATATTCCCGTTTATGTAGAGAATGAAGCAATGGCCTCGGCGATATGTGAAAATTGGATAGGCGCCTGTCAGGGGATTGACAACTTTGTATGCATTAATGTGAAATCGGGCATAGGCGCGGGGATATTCACGGGAGGAAGGCTTTATAGAGGTACGGGGGGAAGTGCGGGAGAGGTAGGGCATATCTCAGTCCATGAAAACGGGCCCAAATGCGGATGCGGAAATTATGGATGCTTAGAGACGCTGTCCTCAACAGTCAGCATGGTTGAAACAGCCAGAAAGCTTGTAAGGCAGGGCGTGGTGTCTCGTATGAACAGCTTTGAGGATGTTAATGAAATAGGACTTGACCAGATAGTAGAGTGCGCAAGGGCGGGAGACGAGGCTGCAAGGGGAATTTTAAGCGAGTCCTCAAGATATCTGGCGATAGCGATATCAAGCATTGTGAACACACTCAATCCCTCAAAAATAGTAATAGGCAAGGAGTTTGTAAAATATGCCGATCTGGTTATGGAGCATATTAAAAGCATAGTGTCGGCAAAGGCTTTAAGGCTTCCGGCAATGAATGTTGAAATTATAGCGTCGGAAATAGGGCAGAAATCCTCAACAATGGGAGCGGCAATTGTACCGCTTAAGGTGTTGTTTGGGAAATAATAAAAATATATCAGGAGGTTTTTTAAAATGTCGGAATATTTCAAGAGCGTACCAAAAATCAAGTATGAGGGAAAGGTCTCGGACAATCCGTTATCCTTCAAGTATTATAATGCCGATGAAAAAATAGGCGGAAAGACAATGAAGGAGCATTTAAGGTTTGCCGTGGCGTACTGGCACACATATCAAGCCACAGGGGGAGATCCCTTCGGAGTGGGCACAGCCCTGAGGCCTTGGGATAATATAACAGACCCTATGGAACTTGCAAAAGAAAAAATGAGGGCAAATTTTGAATTTTGCAGCAAGCTGGGAGCACCGTTTTTCTGCTTCCATGACAGGGATATAGCTCCCGAGGGCGCGACCTTGAAGGACAGCAATAAAAATCTGGATGAAATTGTTGCTTTGACAAAGGATCTTATGAAGACAAGCGACTTAAAGCTGCTGTGGGGTACCGCCAACGCCTTCTCACATCCAAGGTATGTGCATGGAGCGTCAACCTCTCCGAATGCTGACGTTTTTGCTTTTGCGGCTGCACAGGTTAAAAAGGCAATGGAAATCACCATGGAGCTTGGAGGAGAAAACTATGTATTCTGGGGAGGGAGAGAAGGCTATGAGACTCTCTTGAACACCAATATGAAGCTGGAACTGGATAACCTTGCAAGATTTCTCCGTATGGCAGTAGAGTATGCAAACGAGATAGGCTTCAAAGGCCAATTCCTTATTGAGCCCAAGCCTAAGGAGCCTACCAAGCACCAGTATGACTTTGATGCCGGAACTGTAATAGGCTTCCTGAAAACCTATGGTCTGGAAAAGCATTTTAAGCTCAACATTGAGGCCAATCATGCAACCCTTGCGGCTCACACCTTCCAGCATGAGCTTAGAGTATCTGCCATTAACGGAATGTTAGGAAGCGTAGATGCCAATCAGGGAGATATGCTTCTGGGATGGGATACCGATCAATTCCCAACGAATATATATGACACAACCCTTGCAATGTACGAAATATTAAAGGCGGGTGGCCTTGGCACTGGGGGATTGAATTTTGACTCCAAGGTAAGGAGAGGCTCGTTTGAACCTGAGGATCTTTTCTATGGACATATTGCGGGAATGGATACCTTTGCAAAGGGCTTAAGAATTGCATACAAAATTATCGAGGATGGCAAAATGGATAAGTTTGTATCCGACAGGTATTCCAGCTATACAAATGGAATAGGAAAGGATATAGTGGAAGGGAAGGCAGGCTTTAAGGAATTGGAGAGCTATGCTTTCAGCAACGGCGCAATAAAGAATGTGTCGGGAAGACAGGAAATGCTTGAGTCCTTGTTGAACCAGTACATTCTTGAGGGCTAAGGACACTATGCATTAATAAGGGTAAAAATATTTTTGTATAAAAAACCTGCCGGTTTTGAGGCAGGTTTTTTTATATACACTTAATTTATATTATTATAGCTTGTTAGATATCAACAAACATATTGACAAATTTATAGATATGTCATAGCATGTTATTAGAGCAGATTAAATACCGTTATAATATAAAGTAAAGGAGAAAAGTATATGATTGATAATATTACCATAGGAAATGTTGTAAATTCTCTTGTTCCAATTTCCAGATTTAATAAAGGAGAGGCAAATAAAATTTTTGAGGAAGTTAAAGAAACAGGGTTTAAAATTGTATTAAAAAATAATACTCCGGCTTGCATACTTTTAACTCCAGAGGTTTATGATGAATTGATGGAAACAGTTGAAAACTATCGCCTGTTGGTTGAAGCTGAAAAGCGCATTGAAAAAGCTAAATCTGAGGATTTTGTTTCTGCTGATGAGGTTATGAATGAACTCGGGATCAAAAGTGCAGATTTAGATAATGATGATGTGGAGATTGGATAATGTGGACTGTTGAATATTTAAGAGAAGCAATTGAAGATATTAAACGACTAGATCAAGAACAGCGGATTCAAGTAATTAAAGCTGTAATCAAGGTATCCGTCAACCCTTTGCCGCAAGCTGAAGGAGGATATGGAAAGCCTCTTGGAAACAAAAACGGAGTTAATTTAACGGGCTACTGTAAAATTAAGCTTTTAAAGTTAGGGCTTAGAGTTGTTTATAATATTGTTAGGGAAAGCAATATAATGAAAGTTATTATTGTTTCTGCAAGGGCGGATGACGAAGTTTATATCCTTGCCAACAGACGTAAAGACAAATAAATCAATAACATAGCCACTTCCGGTGAATTATATCTAATAAAATTCTTTTATTTATCAGGAAAAATAATTTAAATATATAATATAGAAGCATTTTATAAAGTAATCAAGGCTTAAGGGAAATTTACAGCCGGCATATTGACAACTTAATCGAAAAGTATTATTATTCAATCATAATATAAATGAAATAGATATATAACAAATACGAAACATGCAGATTTGAAATAGGGTTATTTTGTATGCAGGGGAATAATTCGAGGAGAAAAAATTTTATGCCGGATTTAAAAATTAATGATATGAGTGTTGATGACAGAAGGAAAAAAATACTTGAGCTATTAAACCGTGAAGGGAAGGTAAAGGTAGTAGATTTGAGCAGGCTGTTCGGAATTTCTGAGGTTACAATCAGGAACGACCTGTCTGAGCTTGAGAACACAGGGGTTTTGGAGCGTGTACACGGCGGAGCCGTGAGCACAGGCAAGGCATATTATAACATGTCCTTTCACGACAGAATGAAGACGAATGAGGATGAAAAAAGGAAGATTGCTATTGAGGTCGCATCTCTGATATCCGACGGGGATACGGTAATGATCAACTCAGGGACAACCACGCTTTTCACTGTCCAGGAGCTGAAGGGCTTAAAGAACCTGACCATAGTTACCAATTCATTGTCGGTCGCCGAGGAGATTGGGCACTTCAGCAATATTCATGTAATTCTTCTGGGGGGCAATTTTAACCCCCAATATCAGTTTACCTACGGAGATGACACCATTAACCAACTAAAAAGATATAAGGCCGATAAGCTTATTCTTGCAGCCGATGGTGTAAGTGTGGAAGAGGGCATAACGACATACCACCATCTGGAGGTCGAAGTAAACAGACAAATGATTGCCCGTGTAAACAAAACAATAGTGGTTGTGGATTACACAAAAATCGGAAGAGCGGGCTTTGCACGGATAGACTCGCTGGATAGTATAGACCTGCTGGTTTCGAACCAAAACTCAAATCAGAATGAGATAGCTCTGATCAGGGAAAAGGGTATAGAGATAAGGCTGGTGTGATTTTAGTTAGCTTAAATTATATCCCGGTCACGCATTCCGGGGAAATTTTTCTTCCGGAAATTATTTTATATCCTTTTTAGATAGTTTGCATCCTAATTTATATAAAGTGCATTAGACATGGTGCATAGAGGGAGTGGGAGCATGTATTTGCTGGGTTTGGATTTGGGAACAACAGGCTGTAAGAGTATTATTTTTAACCCTGAGGGAGGGATTGTTTCTCAGGCGTATATAGAATATTCCTTGATTTATACGCCTGAAGGCTATATTGAGCAGGATGCCGACTTGTGGTGGAGGCTTGCGAAGGAAGCTATTAAGGAAGCAATTTTAAAATCGGGTATAGCCCCAGGGGAGATTACCGCACTCAGCGTAAGCTCGCAGGGGATAGCGTTTGTACCTGTGGATGAGTCGGGAAATACCCTTGGCAATGCAATAAGCTGGCTTGACACCAGAGCAGGAGGGGAAACCTGCCAAATAAGAGATATTTTTGGAGAGAGGGAGATATTTGAAAGAACAGGAAAACGCTTAAATCAGGCATATTCCCTTCCAAAAATGATGTGGCTTAAAAAGAACAGGCCGGATATATACAAAAAGGCGTGGAAGCTTTTAATGGGTCTGGACTACTTAACCTATAAGCTCACAGGAATAGCCGTTACCGACCATTCTATGGCGAGCGGAACTATGGCTTACAGCATTTCAAAGGGTGACTGGGACAGAGAGATTCTCCGGCTGTGCGGAATTGATATAAATAAGCTTCCTGAGGTAAGATTTCTCGGCAGTACCGTTGGGCCCGTGCTGCCTGACGCTGCGAGGGAAGCGGGCTTGTCTGAAAAAACAACGGTAATACTGGGCGCTCAGGATCAGAAGTGCGCGGCGGTTGGTGCGGGAATAAATGAAGGGATTTGTACTGTGTCACTTGGCACCGCAACAGCTATAACCTCCATGAGAAATAAACCCATGCTTGACCGGCATATGAGAATTCCATGCTTTACACTGGATGAAGGCAGGTGGGTGCTGGAGGCTGTTCTGACTACATCAGGGGTTGGCTTAAAATGGCTTAAAAATACATTTTTCAGCGATAAGTCCTACCGGGAGATAGATGAAGCTGTTGAGTCGGTACCCCCGGGTTCGGGAAGGGTATTTTTCCTGCCTCATATGGAGGGTGCTTCCTCTCCGCATTGGAAGCCTACCGCAAAGGGTCTTATATACGGGTTGGGATTGTCTACCTCAGCAAATGAAATATTAAGGTCTCTTTATGAGGGTGTTGCATTTCAGATAAGGGAAAATATAGGCGTGCTGGAGGAAATGGGGCAGGATATAAGAGAGCTGAGGGTTTTCGGAGGGGGTGCAAAAAGCGGCGTATGGTGCAGAATTATTGCCGATGTGACGGGAAAGGATGTCAGCATACTTTGCACAAATGAAGCCGCCAATCTGGGCGCGGCTGTTATAGCGGGTACGGGAAGCGGTATATACGGAGGATTTGAAGACCTGCTTTCCCGAATAAAGATTATAGAAAAAACGTACAAGCCCGGCAAAGAGGCAGCGGAAATTTACAGAAAAGCTTATTTGGAATACAGGGAAATTCAGAACAAAATTTTAGGGTAAATGCTTTAGAGGACTTAAGGAAAAGGATATACTGCAAATAACAGAAATCAGTGCCTCAAGCCGTAGCTTGCTTTGTAAATATTTGCAGTAAACCTTTAACCGGGAATGTGCGGGAGCGGTATAAACATGATTTGAGATAAGCTTTTACGATCTCTTCTTAGCCTTCCTGCTTTGATTAGCATACCTTACCATAGCCTCGGCATAATTATCCATGTCGCGCACATCAATGCCATAATCCATGATTTTGGCGGCAAGGCGGAAATAAGGGATAAAGTCGGGGTCGTTGAGGTGCTTTTCAAATTCGGCAAGCCCGGGATGATTTTTAAAAACCACATATTCATCGCTTGTAATCATTGAATCCACGGGCAAGCCGTAATATCTGGAGAGATTTATAAGCGTCTGTATATCCGGCTCATTTTCCCCGCATTCATATTTGGCTACCGCATCGCGGCTCTTACCTACTGCTTGTCCCAGCTTTTGCTGAGACACACCTCTTTTTTTTCTAAACCTTTTTAGATTGTCACTAAAAATTGACATATCAGCCCTCCTACCTGTCAAATGCTGTATGATAATCTTATCATAAAAAGCAGAAAGATGAAATATGTAAAAATTAAAGGATATCATCGGCATAATGTAGAAATTATATAGGATGCAATAAAGATTTTACAAACATGGAGGATATAATTGCTTACAGAAATTTTTAATAGCAACGAAAAGACTCTAAGAGTCTTCAAGACGCCTTGCGGGGAAATGTCTCACGGGTATGTCATCAGGCACTTTTCTTAGATGTATTCCTTACGGGTGAAAAAAATTTCTTCCATCAAACTATATCCCCCATGTAAAATCTTTATTGCTAAATATATAGATAAGCAGAAAAGTTTTAATATGCCGTTTAGCCCTGATATATAATGATTGAGAGGTGCTTGATATGAAGATAACGTTTTTAGGCGCTGCAAAAACCGTTACAGGCTCATGCTGCCTGCTTGAGACGGGGGATGTAAAGTTTCTTGTGGATTGCGGATTATTTCAGGGACGTTCAAAGGAGGATGCCTTAAATCAGGAGCCGTTTCCTTTTAATCCCTCCGAAATTGATTTTATATTACTTACGCATTCCCATATTGATCACAGCGGAAGGATCCCTAAAATTTATAATGACGGATTTAGGGGGGAGGTAATCGCAACCAAGGCCACTGCGGATTTGTGTAGCATAATGCTTCCTGACTGCGGGCATATACAGGAATTTGAAAATGAGTGGCTCAACAGGAAAAGGGAAAGAGCCGGCAGACCACCGGTAGAGCCGCTGTATACCCATCAGGATGCGCTTGACTCCATGAGCCTTTTCAGAAGTGAGGAATATGATGAGATTATAGAACTGAATTGCGGCATAAGGTTCAGGTTTAATGATGCCGGCCATATTCTGGGCTCATCAATAATTGAGGTATGGTTTACGGAGGAGGGAAGAGACTCAAAAATAGTTTTTTCGGGAGACTTAGGAAACAGGGATATTCCTATACTGCGTGACCCTTCGATAATAGAGGAGGCCGATTATCTTGTAATTGAATCCACCTATGGAAACAGGCTTCACGTTGATAATAAAAATAAGGTGGAGCGTTTTGTAGATATAATAAACGATACCGTAAAAAAAGGCGGAAATGTAGTAATTCCTTCCTTTGCGGTGGGAAGAACTCAGGAGATAATATATGACCTTAGAAAAAAGAGGGATGATTATAATTCAAAAATTGAAAGCCTTATGAATGTGCCGGTGTTTATAGACAGCCCTCTGGCAATATCCGCAACCGAGATATTCAGAAAAAACCTTGATTGCTATGACAGCGAGGCGAGGGCATATATAGAAAACGGCGAAAATCCCTTGGACTTTCCCGGGCTGCAGTTTACAAAAACGCCTGATGAATCCAGAGCCCTTAATGAAAGAAAGGAAAGCTCAATAATTATTTCGGCAAGCGGAATGTGCGAGGCAGGGAGGATTAAGCACCACCTCAAGCACAATTTGTGGAGACCCGAGTCGACAATACTTTTTGTAGGATATCAGGCTATGGGAACTCTGGGCAGAAGGCTGGTAGACGGGGCAAATAAGGTTAAAATCTTTGGGGAGGATATCACCGTAAACGCAAGGATTGAAATGATAGACGGATTTTCAGGACACGCCGATAGAGACGGACTGGTTAATTGGATTGGGGGATTCAGAAAGAAAAAGCCGCGGAAAATTTTTATTGTGCATGGCGAAGAGCGGGTTATGGACGAGTTTTCAGAGCTTATAGAGAAGCAATTCAACATTGATACCGTAATACCTGACAAAGGCGAGTCCTTCACCATTAATTCGTCAGAGTTTATAAAGTCTGTACGTGAGGGTACCTCGACTTACCAATTCAAGAGGCTGGCTGTTATAGATATTCTTGAAACGCTTAAGGAGGAGTTTGACGAGCTTGCGGATATTCTTAAATCCGATTTAAAGCAGGGTAAGAGCGATACCGAGGTAGACATGCTGTATGAAAGGCTTAAAAACCTTGGGAAAATGATGATAGACGTTCTTTAGAATGGAGGGAGCCGTGCTGGTAAAGGATGCTTCCTGACTGTAATCGACAAAAACCTGTTTATTTTTTTACTTTATTAAGGTAAAATACTTGTATAACAATTTCCTAATACACATCTTGCAGGGGTAAGCTGTAGTATGGTAGGTATTGAATTTAATTTTTCGGAAGGATGGTAGAAAATGTGGTCAATGGGGACACTATTATTAACGCTGCTTCCAATAGCGGTAATCCTATGTATGCTTATTATCTGGAGAAAGCCTGCGGATATAAGCGGAATTGCCGGGTGGGCAGTGGTTTGTGTGATTGCCTTTTTAGGCTTTCAGACCAGTCTTGAGGTAATTTTAAGATCATCTGTGGCAGGGCTTATAAAATCTTTTCCAGTCTCACTGATTGTGGCAACCTCTCTTCTTCAAATGGCGTATATGGAAAAAACCGGTGCGCTTAAAAGAGTAATAATCTTTATGAAAACAATTGCAAGCGAAAACAGGGCAGTGCAAATAATGATGATTAATATAGGCTTTGGGACTCTCATGGTTGCAGTGGGAGCCACTCCTGTATCGCTGCTTCCGCCAATTCTTATTGCAATGGGCTACTCTACCTATGTGGCTATTGCACTCCCCGCAATAGGCTATGATTCTTTGTGTACATACGCTCTTTTAGGTGCGCCCATAGTAGTGTTTGTAGATATAGCCAACAAATTTCTTGGAGTGGGAAATGAGATTACACTATCTCAGGCGGGCCGTGTTTTCTTTATGTTTCTTCCTATAGTTTCAACGCTCATAGGCTTCTGTATGCTTTGGATTGTGGGGAAATGGAAGGCAATCCGGGAAGGCTGGCTTCCATGTGTTATAACAGGCATGACTGTGGCAGCGGTTTCCTTTTTTACAAACAGGGTTGACAATCTTGTAGCACTCACAGGCGTACTGTGCGGCATAGGGGTTATAGCGGTTATGGCATTATATCTTAAGGTCTCCGGCAAAAGTGTGATAGACAGGAGCAGGCTCACCCCTGATGAGCTGAAGTATGAGAAGGAATATCCACTGTGGAGAGCTCTTATGCCGTGGATTTTGCTTATAGTAGTCATTCTGGCTTTAAATGTTCCACAGGGCATGTTCAAATTCCTGTACTATGAAAAGCTGCTTCCAATAAACGGGCTGACGGCAGACGGATCTCCGATTGCTACCAGAGCCTTGTGGAATGCATATACTTGGATATTTGTAAGCATGATTTTATCTATGCCTTTTATACGCCCTACATCGGCTCAGATAAAGGATACCTTAAGGGTATGGAAGAAAAGGGCTCCCAGACCGGTGTTTTCAGCGGCCATATTCTTCTCAATAGGAGAGATAATGAACATGTCGGGCTGGGATATGGCATCGGGCAAGCAGGCTGTCGCAAGCATGGTGCAGGTATTGGCAGGCGTTTCGGCAGACCTGTTTAAGGATGCTTATGGAGCTGTGGTATCGTTTATAGGGCTGTTCGGGGGATTTATAACGGGGAGCGAGGCTTCTACAATAGCCATGTTTGCCAAATACAGCCTTACCACCGGTAAAAATTTAAATATGGGCTTGACGGGTATGATAATAATAACCGCAGGTCTGGCTTTTGGGGGAGGATTGGCCAGCGTAGTTTCTCCCGCAAAGCTTCAGAATGCCGCTGCGTCAATTGATAAGCTTGGAGAGGAAAACAAGGTAATAAGGACTGCATTTGTGTTTTCAGTGCTGCTGACGACAATAACCTCGGTGTTTGTTATGCTGTTCTTGAAAACAGGAGTTTTATAATGCATATATTTTTTTAGGATTTAAGATACGTAAGGTATTATAATTAATGAACAGGGACAAAGGCTTTGTCCCGCTAAACAAGGAGGGCTTTAAAAATGATTTGGAACAAAGAGGCTGAATGTCTTGGCAGAAAGGATATGGAGGCTCTTCAACTGGAGAGGCTAAAGGATGTTGTTAAAAGGGCATATGACAATGTACCCTTCTATAGGTCAAGGCTTGATGAAATAGGTCTTAGGCCGGAGCATATAAAAGCTCTGAAGGATATAGAAAAAATACCCTTTACTACAAAAAACGATTTGAGAGACAATTATCCGTACAGCCTTTTTGCCGTGCCCATGAAAAAAATAGTAAGGCTCCATGCCTCTTCCGGAACAACGGGAAAGCCGATAGTTGTGGGGTATACAAAAAGAGACATGGATAACTGGTCTGAGTCTATAGCGAGGCTGGCGGTGGCTGCGGGAGCGAATGAGGATGACATTGCACAGATTGTTTTCGGCTATGGCCTTTTTACGGGAGGCTTCGGACTCCATTACGGGCTTGAAAGGCTGGGAGCCACTGTGATTCCGGCATCCAGCGGAAACTCCGAGAGACAGATGATGCTTATGCAGGATTTTGGAACCACTATAATAGTGGGTACGCCGTCATATGCACTGTACCTTTCCGAGATAGCAGAGGAAATGGGAGTAACCAAAGGAAAGCATAAATTAAGGCTGGGCTTGTTTGGGGGAGAGGGACATACGCCTGAAATGAGAGCTGAGATAGAAAAAAGATGGGGCATTTTAGCTACTGAGAATTACGGGCTCAGTGAGATAGTCGGCCCGGGAGTTTCGGGAGAATGCTTCCTTCAGTGCGGAATGCATATTAATGAGGATCATTTTTACCCTGAAATAATTAACTCAGAGAGCGGAGAAACTCTCGGCTGCGGAGAAAAGGGAGAGCTTGTGCTCACCACTCTTACAAAGGAAGGAATCCCAATGCTCAGGTACAGGACAAAGGACATTACCATACTGGACCCTGAGCCCTGCAAGTGTGGAAGAAGCACCATGAGGATGCATAAGGTGCTTGGAAGAACCGACGATATGCTTATAATAAGGGGAGTGAATGTGTTTCCTTCTCAGATAGAAAGTGTGCTTGTGGGGATGGAGCATATAGGGCCGCACTATCAGATTATTGTCACAAAAAAGGGCTACATGGATGACATAGAGGTTCAGGTTGAGGTTATAGACGGAACAGTTCTTGAGAAGTTCAGCCAATTGGAGAAAATTGAGAGCACAATAAGGCACAGCTTAAAAACGGTGCTTCAGATAGACGCAAAGGTCAAGCTGGTTGAGCCCAAATCAATTGAGAGATCCGTCGGAAAGGCCAAAAGAGTTATTGACTTAAGAAGCAAATAAAGTAATTTACATTAAAACCTTTATAATTTATAATTTATATTAATGACTTTCAGTATTTATATAGGATACGATAAAGATTTTACAAACATAGAGGATATAATTGCTTACAGAAATTTTTAACTACAACGAAAAGACGCCTTGCGGGGAAATGTCTCACGGGTATGTCATCAGGCGCTTTTCTTAGATGTATTCCTTACGGGTCAAAAAAATTTCTTCCATCAAACTATATCCTCCATGTAAAATCTTTATCGCTACATATATAAATAAAACTTTTAAGGGCGGCAAAAATTGGAGAAATTACTTTTGCAGCTTCTTTATATTACACAGGGGGAAGAAAACATGAAAAAGCTTATGCTTGGCAACGAGGCGGTTGCCAGAGGGGCATATGAAGCAGGGGTGAGTGTGGCTTCAGCCTATCCGGGAACTCCAAGCACGGAAATCACGGAAAATATAGCAAAATATGACGATATATACTCGGAGTGGGCTCCTAATGAAAAGGTTGCCCTTGAGGTTGCAATTGGTTCATCAATAGCAGGAGCGAGGGCCATATGCTCAATGAAGCATGTAGGACTTAATGTTGCGGCAGATCCATTGTTTACCGTTTCCTATTCCGGCGTAAACGGGGGCCTTGTAATAATGGTTGCCGATGATCCGGGAATGCACAGCTCGCAAAATGAGCAGGACAGCAGATTTTATGCAAGGGCCTCGAAGGTTCCCATGCTTGAGCCTTCAGACAGCCAGGAATGCAAGGACTATGTAAAGGAGGCCTTCAGTATAAGTGAGGAATTTGATTGCCCTGTACTGGTAAGGCTGTCTACAAGGATTTCTCACTCACAGAGCACGGTTGAGCTTGGAGAGAGGCTTAATTATCATCTAAAGCCATACATCAAGGATTTTAATAAATATGTAATGATGCCTGCAATGGCCAGAAAGAGGCATTTGGAGGTAGAAAAGAGAATGTCCGCGCTTAAGGAATATTCTGATTCCTCCTCCTTAAATTCCATAGAGTGGGGAGACAAAAGCATAGGAGTAATAACCAGCGGGGTAGCGTACCAGTATGCCAAAGAGGCATTCGGCAATGTCTGTTATCTTAAGATAGGCCTTGTATATCCTCTGCCCGAGAAATTGATTGCACAATTTGCAGGGGAAGTAAAGACCCTCTATGTGGTTGAGGAATTGGAGCCTTTCATAGAAAATCAAATTAAAAAGATGGGTATAAAGGTAATAGGAAAGGAATGTCTTCCTGTTACAGGAGAATTAGGCGCTGAAATTATAAGGGAAAGGCTTTTAGGACAAAAGCCCCCGGCAAATGCTCCCGCAAAGGAAGCAGTCCCTGTCAGACCACCTGTAATGTGTCCCGGGTGTCCTCACAGGGGAATGTTTTATGTTCTTAAGAAGCTAAGGCTCAACGTCAGCGGAGACATAGGGTGCTATACCTTAGGTGCGCTTCCTCCTACTGAGGCTATGGACACATGCATATGCATGGGTGCAAGTGTTGGGGTTGCTCACGGAATGGAAATGGCGAGGGGACGGGATTTTTCAAATAAGACTGTAGCTGTAATAGGGGATTCTACGTTTATACACTCAGGCATAACGGGACTTATTGACGTCGTATATAATAAGGGTAATTCTACAGTAATAATACTCGATAATTCCATTACCGGAATGACGGGGCACCAGCATAACCCCACTACCGGCTTTACAATAAAGGGAGAGCCCACAAAGCAGGTTGATTTAGTTAAGCTGGCACAGGCGGTGGGTGTTGAAAGAGTTCGCGTTGAGGATCCGTTTGACATATCGGGGTTTGAGAGTGCTGTTAAGGAGGAAATTAACGCCGACGGGCCTTCGGTTATTATCTCGCAGCGTCCTTGCGCCTTGTTGAAAAATGTTAAGTTTGAGGGCCCGCTGAGGATTAACGATGCCTTATGCAAAAAATGCAGAAAATGTCTTTCGGTAGGCTGCCCTGCCATAGTCGATAAGGGAGGGTTTATAAAGGTTAATGAGGCATTGTGTGTAGGATGCGGACTGTGTACGAAGGTTTGCAGCTTTAATGCGTTTGAAAAGGCGGGTGACAGTAATGAAAGGGCTTAATATAATGCTGGTAGGTGTTGGCGGACAGGGTACGCTGCTGGCCAGCAGGGTACTTGGAAATGTGGCATTAAAGAGAGATTTTGACGTGAAGGTTTCAGAGGTACACGGCATGTCCCAGAGGGGAGGAAACGTTGTAACCTATGTTAAAATGGGGGAAAGAGTATATTCTCCTCTTGTAGAGGCTGGTGAAGCGGACATAATCCTTGCCTTTGAACAGCTTGAGGCATACAGATGGCTTGAGTATCTTAAGGAAGGCGGAAGGATGATTATAAACAGGCAAAGAATTGACCCCATGCCTGTTATTACAGGAAAGGCGAAATATCCTGAAGGCATTATAGAAAAGATAAGCGAAACCGGTGTGGATATTATTGCCACTGACGCGCTCGAGACAGCTAAGGAATGCGGGAATGCCAAAGCAGTAAATGTAGTGCTTCTGGGAATTTTGGCAAAGTCTACCGATATAGAGAAGGATATTTGGATTGAGGCCTTAAAAGAGGTAGTACCTGAAAGATTTTTAGAATCTAATTTAAATGCCTTTGAAAGAGGGTATAATACTTAAGGCATATAGGGGGGAGTAGATTTATGCAGTATTGGAACAGGACATATGAGTGCATGTCCCGGGAAGAAATGAACAGAGTTCAGACTGAAAGGCTGGCTAATACCGTCAAAAGGATATACCACAATGTTCCGTTTTACAGGGAAAAGATGCAGAAAAAAGGTGTTGAGCCGGGAGACATCAAGACGGTAGAGGACTTAAAGAAATTGCCCTTCAGCTATAAGCAGGATCTAAGGGATACATATCCCTATGGACTGTTTGCCGTTCCAATGAGCGAGGTAGTAAGGCTTCATGCGTCCTCAGGCACAACAGGCAAGCAGATAGTTGTGGGCTATACAAGGAAAGATCTTGATTCGTGGGCAGAGGTTATGGCCAGAACCCTAACCTCCGCGGGTACCACAAAGGAATCCTTTGTTCAGATTGCATATGGCTATGGATTGTTTACGGGAGGGCTTGGAGCGCACTATGGAGCCGAAAGAATCGGAGCCTCTGTAATTCCTATTTCGGGAGGAAACACTAAAAGACAGATCCAGATAATGAAGGATTTCGGCACAAACATCCTTGCATGTACTCCCTCCTATGCTTTGTTTATAGCGGAGGAGCTTGAAGAAGCGGGAATTAAGAAGGAAGATTTGAAGCTCAAGGCGGGTGTGTTTGGAGCTGAGCCGTGGTCGGCCAATATGAGAGATGAAATAGAGCAGAGATTGGGAATAGTAGCTATTGATATTTATGGCTTAAGTGAGATTATAGGACCGGGAGTTGCGACGGAATGTATCTGTAAATGCGGGCTGCATATTCAGGAGGATCACTTTATTCCTGAGATAATAGACCCTGAAACAGAAGAGGTGCTGCCGGAAGGCTGCAAGGGCGAGCTTGTTTTTACAACCATAACCAAGGAGGGCTTCCCTCTTATAAGATACAGAACAAGGGACATATCCTCTCTGACATATGAAAAGTGCGAGTGCGGAAGAACTCTGGCAAGAATGAGCAAGGTTCAGGGCAGAACTGATGACATGCTTATAATAAGGGGCGTCAACGTTTTCCCGTCACAAATAGAGAGCGTTCTCCTTGAGATAGGCGAAACCGCTCCCCACTACCTGCTTATAGTTGACAGGGTGGACAATCTGGACACGCTTGAGGTATGGGTTGAAATGACTCAAGGGCTGTTTTCTGATGAAGTAAGGCGGATAGAGGATTTGGAAAGGAAAATAAGGCACGAAATAGAAAGCACTCTGGGAGTCAGCGCAAAGGTTAAGCTGGTGGAGCCAAAAACCATAGAGAGAAGCGAAGGCAAGGCAAAAAGAGTCATAGACAAGAGGAAATTATAATACTTTTTTATATAAGCAAGGAGGAGAAGAGAATGTTAGTAAAACAGATATCGGTATTCCTTGAGAACAAATCTGGAAGGCTGGCAGAGGTCACAAAAGCCCTTGGACAAAATAATATTGACATAAGTGCGTTGTCAATAGCAGACACAACCGATTTTGGAATTTTGAGGCTGATAGTCAACAAGCCTGAGGAAGCTGAAAAAGTATTGAAGGAGAGCGGCTTTACAGTAAGCGGTACCAATGTAATAGCTATAGCGGTGCCGGATAAGCCGGGAGGGCTTGGAAAAGCACTGGAGGTTATGGAGGCGGAGTCCATAGGCATAGAGTATATGTATGCGTTTATAGGAAAGGCATCTGACGAGGCTCTTGTGATACTAAGGGTTGAAGAACCGGAAAGAGCAATAAAGGTATTAACCGAAAGGAATATTAAGGTTTTATCCTGTCACACTGTTTATGGATTGTAATAAATTTCATAGTGACATCAATAATTTGTATCAGACATAAATTTTAAACTGGCGTATAAATAAATATATAATCTGATACAAGTCTGGTGTGAAGGAAGGGATAATAATTATGGGTAAGAAAATATATCTTTCTGATACGAACAAAAAAATAGGAGGCGTTTGCGGAGGCTTAGGCGAATATTTAGGAATTGACCCTACTCTCATAAGACTTCTCGTTGTAATAATCAGCTTTATGACCGCTATAATGGGAGGGGTTATCGCTTATATAGTGGCATGGGCCATAATACCCCAGCATCCTAAATTTTAAAGCGCAAAAAAATAACGCGTTATGCGTTATTTTTTTGCGCTTTTTATAATTTTCCCATTAGATGCCTCAGCATAAAAAACTTAAGCTTTCCTAAATCTTTTTTTGCCTCCCTTATCAGAGGCTGATGGAAGCTCTGCACAAGCAGCTTGTCCTCATCTGTGATATTTAAAGTGCTATACCTTGAAATTATAAATTTTTTGGTGACCTCTATAAAGCTGTGGGGCTTGGCTAAAATTATATATTTATCTATTCTCTGTGAATACTGTGAGGGGGTTTCGCCGGGACTAATGGCATATCCGCAAAGCGCGAGTATGCTCATATAATACCTGTAAAGCTCAACAATGCCTTCGCGGGGAGGAAGCCTTCTTGCTTTAAACATTTTGAATTTAAGCCTCACAGCATTAATCGCCACAACAATTGCAAAAGCAAGTATAAGCAGTGCAGAAATTCCCACGATGGAATAGAGCATATACGGAGGTGCCTCGTCATTCACTTCCGAGGCAGTATCCATAACCCCCGGGTCAATTACCGAAGATGATTGATCATAGCCCATGATTCTCTTCATATAATCCTCGTATGAGGGGTCAGAAGTCATATCGCCGCTGTATACGGCATTGGAGCCGGTATCAGAATAGAATGCCGATCTAAAGGGAGCTGTGGGTTCAAAGGGCAGCCACCCGAACCCGTCAAAATACACCTCAACCCATGCATGGGCCTGCTCGTTGGTAACTCTATATACAGAATTTTCATCGGCCTGCGGAGGCAGGATAAAGCCCTCCACATACCTTGCAGGGATGCCGAGGCTCCGCACAAGCACGGCCATTGCCGTTGCATAGTAGGTGCAGTATCCCTCCTGGGATTCAAAAAGAAAGCTGTCGACGAAATCTCTGTCTCTGGGCATGGGCTTAGGAGACAGGGTATATATATAATTTGAAGACAGGTATTCCTCTATGGCCTTAACTCTGTCATAATTGTTGAGATATGGAGAGGAGATTTCCAAAGCAAGTGCTTTAACCCGCTCCGGCAAATTCTCAGGCAATTGAAGGTACCTGTCATATACCGCATCGGACATTTCCTTCAAAGCCTGCAGGCGTCTATAATCCAATATTCCTATGACGCCAACCCTCATTCTTGGTATGAGGGAGCGGCGGGCGTAATAATTGAGCTGTCTTTTTAATGTCTGAGACGATATCATCGACGAGGGATCGCTTGTATCGGCATCAAGCATATGCTCAAGATCCGCAAGACTCAAGCTATAGTTTAGATCAACCTCAATATTTTGAGTCTGCGTGCTGTCCCCGGCTTTAAATGCTTTATAGTCATTGCTGTATTTGCGGAAGATATAATCATTTAACAGCTCTGTTCTTGAAAGTATTTCTTCGTACATTCTTGTTCTGCTTTTCCTCAATATATCCTGAAGCTCCCGGTCGGTGCTTTTTACAGTATAGGCAGTCAAGGTATAGGACATATCCTTGTCGGATACTTGGCTCCCCGAAACAATACCGTTATGGTCTACAAATATCTGTGCGGCTTTTTTGCCGGGGAAGCTCAGGCTGCTTGTTTTTAAGGGTGTAAAAATGGATTTGGTCATTAAATTATTATATGACACTTCAATGTTGTCCATATAGAAATAGTTGTCCATAAAAGAAGTGCTATTGGTTAAAAGAATATAGGCCTCATTAAAATCACTGTATTTTTTACGTATATCCTCAGAATTGACAGGGGATTGGTCTTTTTTTAGATCCAGCCAGCTAGAGCCGGTGTATATTTCCCTGCAAGCCCCTTTAAGGTACACCACCCTTGGAGATTTAACCTTCATTACCAGTGTGTTGTCAAGTGTTACTTTACCTCCTAGCCTATCGCTTCTCTGTCCGAAGCCTGATGATTTGATAGAGAAATATTCAAAAGAGCTGTAGCGTGAAAAAGAGTTGCTGAAAAAATTAAATACTGAGTTAACGCCCTTGTCCAGCCACTTTATTTCCAGAGGCTTGCTGCTTGCCGGAAGGCTTATTGACAAAAGAACCGTTATGGCACATACAGGAAAAATCAGTATTGAAAAATAAGAGGAGCTTACATGCTGTCCGGCAGCTCCCGCATATTTGCCGGTATAAATATGCTTTAAATAATAAAGTAGCATGAGAGAAATAAAGAGATAAAAAGAGTTATAGCTCACAAATATATCATAAATCCATTGAATAACGTAGACGGAAAGCCCTCCTGCCAGAAGCATAAAAAAGTTAAACCTTTTTACAGTAAAAATAAATATCAAAAGGGTTATGGGAATGCATATCAGCAAGGTCAGGTACGGCATGTATACGGGGTTTATTACATCCATTCCGTGGGTATAATCGAAAATCCATGAAGAAAACAGGGATATTTGAACCAGCAGGGCATTCAGCCTATGTGACGACACAAGGTATATAATAAAGACAGCAGGAAGTGTTACCAACATTCCGGCGGATATTATTTTGCTGATTTTATTTAAAAAGACAAGCCCGAACAGGCAGCTCATCAAAAATATAAACGGCAGCAGGACATAGGGACTGTAGTCAAATAAAAGCGAAGTAGTCAAAGCATATATAATGCTGAAGCTGAACAATGACGACAGAGCAAAATCCGCAAGTTTTCCCAAAAGCTTTTTTAAATCAACCATAGCTACCTCTCCAGAATAAGTTTTATATCATCCTCAATACCCACCTTGTATGTATTCACGCCTAGCTCGGGAAGGGAGGAAACAATGCTGTCGGCTTCACTGTTGCTTTCGCCGGTCAGCGATTGGGGCGAAACATATATAAGGCTTATTTTGTATCCCAGAAAATTTATTTTATACAGCTCGTTGTAAAGGTCATAATTTATTTTAGATGTAAAAATTATTATATTGGTATTTTTTATTCCTCCCAAAAGATATATTTGAAGCAGGTCCTTAATACCCACGCTCTGGTCGAATTTTATTTTTGAAAGCAGGCTGTAAATGCCTTCAAAATCCCCGGGGTTTTTTGCCTCAACGCTTACTATCTCGGAGCTATAATATACAAAATCAATAGGAAGCCAGTTTTCCAAGCAATAATAGACAATTGACGCGGCGCACTCAATAACCTTATCCTCAATTATTGTACCGGCTTCAAATGAGTAATCGCTTTTTTCGAGGTCAAGAAAAAGAATTGCATTTGTCTGTGTAGTGCTCTGGTAGTTCTTCACATAAAGCTCACCCATCTTTGCCGAAAGCTTCCAGTGAATCCTTTTAAAGCTGTCTCCTCCGGCATATTTCCTGATGCTTGAAACTGTGGACATATCCTCTATGCCTGAGTTTAAGGCTGCGTGTGAGTCCGATAAAAAAACAGACCCTATGTTGAATTTTTCCAGGTGTATTATCCTGGGGTAAATGGTTATATCCTTGCTTTCGGAGAACAAATAGGTAAGCTTGAATATTCCCAAAAGATCTTCTATCTCAAAAGATTTTATTCCTATCGGATAGCAGCCTCTGTATCTGCACTCCAATTTAAAAATAAAGCTGCTTTTTTTAAAAGGGCTTAAGGAAAAGCTCTCAGGCGCAAGCTGATTTGCAAAAAGCGAATCGGCACCGTAAAAATTAACCCTTATATAGGGGTAAAGCATAATATCCTCGTTAGTTATATTTATTGTAAGGCTTACTGTGTCGCCCTTGACAGCAGTCTTTTTATCAAGTGTCTGTAAGAATTTAAAACGCACATATACAATCAGTGTATAAATGAATGACACAATAGGAAGCGATATAACAATGAAAAAAATAGTGTAAGGTATTTTGCCCCCATAAAAATATATAAAAATAAAAGACATTACAAGTAAAGCGGCATAAAGCGCCCTGTTTTTTTTCATATATACCTCAGCGTTTTATATTTAGTCGATTACAGGAACCCTTACCCTGTCTTCAATGGAAAACAGAATATCCCCTGCCGTAATCTTTTTCAGCTTGGCCTCCTGCTTTAAGATAATTCTATGGGAAAGCACAGGTATAATCATCTTTTTTACATCATCGGGAATAACATAGTCCCTCTCATTGTAAAGAGCCCATGCCTGAGCTGCCCTGAAAAGGGACATTGAGCCTCTGGGGCTTGCTCCGAGGGATATGTCGGGATGCCTGCGTGTCTCGGTTACGATATCTACTATATAACTGTTTAAGCTTCTGTCCACATGAATGTCCCTAACGCTCTGCTGAAGCTTTATTATCTCACTGCTGTCGGCTACGGGCTCCAGCTTGTCCAAAGGGTTTGAATGCTGAAATCTGGAAAGCATATAGCTTTCCTCTCCGGGAAGCGGGTAATTTATGGATATTTTCATGAAAAACCTGTCAATCTGAGCCTCGGGAAGAGGGAAGGTGCCAAGGTACTCTATGGGATTCTGTGTTGCAAGCACCATAAAGGGCTTGGGCAGCGTGTAGGTCGTTCCGTCAACAGTCACCTGCCCCTCCTCCATTACCTCAAGCAGGCTGGCTTGAGTTTTGGGAGAAGTCCTGTTTATTTCGTCCGCCAGCACTATCTGGCTCATTATCGCACCTGGACGGTATTCAAATTCACATGTTTTCTGGTTGAAAATAGAAAAGCCGGTTATGTCGGAGGGCAGTATATCGGGAGTAAACTGTATTCTTTTAAAGGATGCGTTAAGGGACTTGGCTATAGAAGCAACGAGGCTGGTTTTTCCGACGCCGGGCACGTCCTCTATAAGTATATGCCCCTTGCATATAAGAGAGATTAATGCAAGCTCAATACAGTTTTTTTTCCCTACCATAACCTTTTCAACATTGTCAATAACCTTTTTAATTACATTCGAAGATTGCTCCATGACGTGACTTTTCCTTTCCGATTAAAGTATTTAGAGACATTATTAAGTTAATATTAACATTTTTGTACTGCAAATAAAAGTGAATATTTTATTAAAATGTATGAGACATTTGTACTATTGAAGAGGATGGCGGAATGTCCCTCTATTTAATAACTAAAATTTCACAAAATTGAACAGTATATATTCAAGAGATTTATATTACCTTGCCCTCGAATGTTGCGCAGGTAAAAAATTTTACAAAAATTTTACGTATAATTAACATAGATAATGATTTAATTACACTTAGTTAATGTATAATTAATATTTGTTGTGTAGTTGAATATTTGCTGTCGAAGAAGATAGAAATTTAAAATATTATAAAGGCTAAGAGCTTCTTATTTAAAGCTTTAATAAGGAGTCGATTAGTAAGGGTGACGAATGGATGATGTTATGTTAAAGTCTGGGCAGAGAGCCAAGATAAAGACAGATGCGGCAGCTCTTTTTTATGGCAGCTTTCAGGCGCTGAGGAATGTTACAATGGATATTGCGGAATGCGCTATTACTGCCATAATTGGGCCGTCGGGATGCGGTAAATCTTCTCTTCTGCGTCTTTTTAATCGTATGAATGACCCAATACCGGGAGTTAGGGTAGAGGGGAAAATTATGCTTGATGGTGTTTCTATCTATGATAAGAATATGGATGTTGTTGCACTGAAAAAAAGAGTTGGTATGGTTTTTCAAAAACCTAATCCCTTTCCAATGTCTGTGTATGATAATATGGCTTTTGGCCCAAGGCATCATGGAATAAAGCAAAGGGCTCGTCTTGATGAGATTGTGGAGAGGAACTTGAATCAGGTGGCTTTATGGGGCGAAGTTAAGGACAAGCTGAAAGAATCTGCGTTTGTGCTTTCCCCGGGACAGCAGCAACGTTTGTGTATTGCCCGTGCATTGGCTGTGGAGCCTGAGGTTTTGTTAATGGATGAATCATGCAGCGCTCTTGATCCGGAATCTACAATGCAGGTTGAGGGGTTAATGGAGGAACTGGCCCAAAAATATACCATTATTATTGTGACTCATAGCATGGAACAAGCGGCAAGGGTGTCTCATATGACTGCGTTTATGATGATGGAGGATGACAGAGCGGGGACATTGGTCGAATACGCTCCAACAGAACAAATTTTTTCTAATCCTAAGGATAAACGCACCGAGGACTATATTACAGGCCGGTTCGGATAGGAATTTTTAAAAGGTGGAGCCGATGGGGATGATAAGTACACCATAGAATTTGTAGTTCTTTAATACATTCTTTTGTAGTTCTTTAATACATTCTTATGAAATGGAGGAAATTAGGCATTGGAGTTTTATGACAGTTAACGATTTTGATGCTTGATTTTTATATGAGATTATGAGGAAAAAGATTATAAAATGCAAATTATTAAGAAGAATAAAAGTTCCTGTCAGCGTAGTGATATTGACCCTTTCTATGGGTACGCTGTCTGCCTGCAGCCAAGCACCGGGCTCAGCGACGATTATTGCGGGCTCAACTTCTGTACAGCCCTATGCTGAGATTCTGGCTGAAGAGTACATGACTTTAAATCCAGACACTGTGATTGATATTCAGGGTGGAGGATCTTCGGCCGGTATTACGGCAACAAAGACACATAGTGCTAATATAGGAATGTCCTCCCGTGCATTGAAGGATGATGAGGAAAGTCTGTGGAATGTAGAAATTGCCAAGGATGGATTGGTATTAATAGTGAACCCTGCGAATCCCATACAAAACCTTACTTCAGAGCAGATTCGCGATATTTATTCAGCTGCAACTACCCACTGGAGTGAATTGGGAGGCTCAAAGTCAAAAATCAATATAATATCGCGTGAAGAAGGATCAGGTACAAGAAGTGCCTTTACCGAGATGGTGATGGGCGATAAAGAGATAACCCCGAAAGCTATAGTTCAGGATTCAAATGGGGCGGTACTGCAATTGGTTGCGGATGACCCCAATGCGATAGGATTTATCTCTTTGGGTTTGATTACGGATCAAGTGAAAGCTTTACATTTAGATGGTGTTGAAGCCACACGAGAAAATATAATGAATAGCAGCTACACACTGTTCAGGCAGTTTTTGTTTGTCACTAACGGTGAGCCTTCGGGGTTAGATAAGAAATTCATAGATTTTAGCCTTTCTTCAGAGGGGCAAAAATTACTGATCAATGAGGGACTTATTCCATCAGCAGAGGGGGTGGGAGAATGAAGGGTTTTAAGGAAAAATTATCTAAGCATGTGTTTCTTTTAATTGCTCTTTCGACTTTATCGGTTCTGGCGCTCATTACTGTGTTTATATTTATAAAAGGTGTACCTATTATTGCTGAGGTTGGTATAATAAACTTTGTTTTTGGGATGAAATGGGCTCCAAGCCAGGGTGCCTACGGTATTTTCCCGATGATAGTGGGATCTGTATCGGTCACTTTGGGAGCAGCAATTCTGGGAGTTCCCATTGCTATTTGCTGTAGTATTTTTTTGGCTGAGTTTGCTCCTGCAAAGCTTAGAAACATATTCAGACCTTCCATCCAGTTATTGGCTGCCATACCCTCAGTGGTATATGGGTTCTGGGGAGTATTGTTCGTTGTACCAATGATACGTAATTATCTGGGAGGGCCGGGCTTAAGCATATTAGCCGGTTCCATCATTTTGGGTATTATGATTTTGCCAACCATCATCAGCATAACCGAAGTATCTCTTCTTGCGTTGCCGCGCCATTATAAAGATGGGGCACTTGCACTAGGGCTTACACATTGGCAAACAATACGTTCATTGCTGTTGCCTGCGGCTAACTCGGGTATTGTTGCCGCCATAATTTTAGGTTTAGGCAGGGCAATTGGTGAGACTATGGCGGTGATTATGGTTCTGGGCAATGCTGTCGCACTTCCTGAATCAGTTCTTGACCCTGTCAGGACGCTGACCACGAATATCGGCATTGAGATGGGATATGCATCTGGCGAACACCAGCAGGCGCTTTTCGCCACAGGCATTGTATTGTTTGTTATTATCATGATTTTAAATGCTACCGCCCAATACATCACGCGAAAGAGATGAGGTCACTATGAAAATTAACGCGAGAGCTTCACAAAAGATAGCAAAATTTTTGATTTGGACAGCCGCTCTTCTTGTTATTGTAGTTCTTTTTTCCATAATTATTCATATACTAGTCAAGGGCATACCTATGCTCAGATGGCAGTTTTTAACGGATATTCCGCGGGATATGGGGCGTTCTGGGGGTATTGCCTCCTCAATTGTGGGTACTCTATTTGTAACTGCAGTAGCCGTTATTGTGGCAACGCCATTTGGAATTGGAACAGCTATATACCTTACGGAGTACACGCGTGAGGGAAGAGTCACCCGTATTATCCGTTTCAGTGCCGAATCACTGGCAGGGATACCATCCATTGTATATGGACTTTTTGGTTTTATATTCTTTGTCATATACTTAGGAATGGGATGGTCAATCTTGTCCGGCGGATTAACCATGGCGATAATGATTCTGCCTACTATCATACGTACATCAGAAGAGGCGATTCGTACTGTGCCACAGCTATACCGCGAGGTAGGCTTCTCTTTGGGAGCTACTAAGTGGCAGGCAATAATAAGGACGGTGCTCCCATCAGCGATCCCCGGTATAGTTAATGGGGTAATTTTGAGCATAGGCAGGTGTGTGGCTGAGACAGCTGCTGTTATTTTAACAGCCGGCTCAGCATTGCGTATGCCTGCATCACTCCTCTCCCCAACTCGAACGATGGCAGTTCATTTTTATATACTGGCGAGGGAGGGAATATCCATGGATAACGCTTATGGAACAGCAGCGCTCTTGATTATTCTTATTCTTCTGATTAATGTTGGTTTCAATATGCTGGTCAATAGATTCATAGCTAAAGGCCGTTAAGAGGTGAAAAATGATACAGAAATCAAAAATGGAAATAAAAGAATTAAGCTTCTATTATCAACAAAAACAGGTTATTAAAGGACTTAACCTGGAGATACCTGAAAATCGGATTTTGGCTGTTTTTGGTCCAGCCAACAGTGGTATAACGACACTGCTTCGCACATTAAACCGTCTGAGTGACTTGATTGTGGGAGTACGTCAGGAGGGTGAGATACTCTTAGATGGGAAAAACATCTTTGATCCTGACATTAATATGACAGAGCTGCGCCGCAGGGTAGGGATGGTCTTTGATGTACCGACATCTCTGCCTATGTCCATCTTTGACAATGTGGCATTGGGCCCCCGTATGGGCGGAATGAAAGCTAAGAGAGATTTGGCGGAGAAAGTAGAAAAGGCTCTGCGTATGTCCGCCCTCTGGGATGAAGTCAAGGATAGGCTGAATACTCCTGCAGCCAGGTTATCGGGTGGTCAGCAGCAGCGCTTGTGTATTGCCAGGGTTTTGGCTCTTGAGCCGGAGGTTATTTTGCTGGACAGACCCTGTTCGGCTCTTGACCCAATATCAACAGCCAAGATTGAGGAATCCTTAATGCAGCTTAAGGAGCAATACACCATTATCATTGCACCGCATACCGTTCAGCAGGCTGGGCGTATCGCTGACCGTGTTGCATTCATGCTTATGGGAGATTTAATAGAACAGGGTTATACCAAAGAAGTTTTTGCATTCCCGAAAGATAATCGTACTAACGATTACCTTACCGGAAGGTTTGGCTGAAATGTGTATGTTTTATAATTTTTTGCAAAAGGAGATGGGATTTTGGTTAGGGAACATTTTACACAGGAGATATTTGACGTTAAACAAAAGGTATTAAGAATGGGGGCCATGGTTGAGAATATTATTGACATGGCAGTGACTGCTTTAAAGACACAAAATATTGATCTTGCAAGGAAGGTTTATGATAAAGATGACGAAATAGATCAGTTAGAACTTGAAATCGAAAAGGAATGTATAATGCTTCTTGCCCTTCAGCAGCCTCTCGCCAAGGATTTAAGGACAATTGCATCGATTCTGAAAATTATAACGGATCTTGAAAGAATGGGCGACAACGCGGTAAACATTTCAAAGGTGACACTTGAGATAGGCAAGGAAGGCATTATTAATTCCCTTATAGATATTCCAAGGATGGCGGAAATTACTCGGGAAATGTTAAAAATGAGTCTTGATGCCTTTATAAAAGAGGATATTGCCCTTGCAGAAGAGGCGGCTAAGAGGGACGAAGAGGTTGACAGGCTCTATGAAACCGTTATAAATGATATCCTTAACATCATCACAGAAAAAAGGGAACTTACAAAACAAGGGATGAAACTTTTGTTCTTAGGGCGGTATCTTGAGAGAATGGCTGACCATTCTACAAATATATGTGAAAGAACGATATATATGATTACAGGTGAGTTAAAGGAAATAAATTAGAGTCATGACTCTAATTTATTTCCTTTAACTATGCTTTTATTGAGTTTTTACAGATCGAGCTGCTTCAATATATTCTTTAGGGCCTGTCCCGACCTCGCGAGCTGCTCGGACTCATACTCACTTAACGAAATATCCAGTATCCTGTCTATGCCCTTTTTGTTTACAACCGTCGGAACACTCAGGCATATATCTTTTAATCCGTACTGCCCGTCAAGCAGGCTGGATACTGTAAGAATAGAGCTTTCGTCTCTTACAATTGCCTCGACTATTCTCCTTACCGCTAGAGCAACAGCGTAATAGGTTGCTCCCTTTCGCTCTATTATATTATACGCCGCGTTTTTGACATTCTCATATATATCATTCTTTGAAAGGCTGTCGCTGCATATGTTAAAGTCATTGCAGTAATTATCCATGGGTATGCCGGCGATGTTTGTGAGGCTCCAGGCAGGAACCTCGGTATCTCCGTGCTCTCCTATTATATAGCCGTGGACATTTCTTGTATCCAGTGAGATATGCTCACTCAAGAGATACCTGAAACGGGCGGTGTCTAAAACCGTGCCCGACCCAAGCACCCTGTCGGCCGGGAAGCCGGATATTTTATACGTAACATATGTAAGTATGTCCACGGGGTTGGTTACAACAAGAAGAATGCACTCCTTATTGTGCTTTACAACCTCACGGATAATATCCTTAAAGATTGTGGTGTTTTTGTGGACAAGATCCATCCTCGTCTCACCGGGCTTCTGGTTTGCGCCGGCGGTTATAATGACTATATCCGCACCCGCGCACCCGCTGTAATCCCCCGTATATATTTTTACCGGACTTACAAACGGCATACCATGATTCAGATCCATGGCCTCGCCCTCTGCCTTGGCGGTATTTTTGTCAATAAGAACTATCTCTGAAATCAGCCCGCTCAGCATAAGCGTATAAGCTGTTGTAGAGCCTACAAAACCGGCCCCTATAATTGCTATCTTATTTATGGTCTTATCATTCATACAAATTCGCCTCCTATATTATGCAGCGATAAAGATTTTACATCCTCTATGTTTGTAAAATCTTTGCCGCCTCCTATCAATAAAATGCTGTCTGTTATATTATACCTCAAAAGGCAGGGCATATAACATGAATTATTTTGTGCCCCAATATTCGAAGCATTGATTAATAAGCCAATAAGCTGATATAATGTTGTGAAGGAATAAAATGGTGCTGTTATTTTCAGTATTAACTATAGTTTTGGAGGACATGATTATGAACGCAGAGGTTTTGGCAGTGGGGACAGAGCTGCTTATGGGACAAATAGCAAACACAAATGCTCAATATATTTCCAAGAGGCTTCCCGATGTGGGGGTAGGCGTATACTACCATAGTGTTGTGGGGGATAACCCCAAAAGGCTGAAGGAAAGCCTTACCCTGGCATTGAAGCGCTCGGATGCCGTGATAATGACGGGAGGGCTGGGGCCTACGCAGGATGATTTGACAAAGGAGACAGTTTCGGAGCTTTTAGATAAAAGGCTTGTGCTGCATGAGGAAAGCCTTAAAAAAATTGAGAACTTTTTTAAGGGCGTTCACAGGACAATGACGGACAATAACGTAAAGCAGGCATATCTTCCCGAAGGCTGCATTGTCATGAAGAACAATAACGGAACCGCACCCGGCTGTATAATTGAAAAGGACGGAAAGACGGTAATCATGCTTCCCGGACCACCGTCGGAAATGAGGCCCATGTTTGAAGAAAACGTTATTCCGTACTTTGAGGCTAAGTCGAGCTATAAGCTGGTGTCCCGGTTTATAAGAGTTTTTGGAATAGGCGAGTCGGCTATGGAGACTGAGATACTCGATTTGATACAGGGGCAGGCCAATCCAACAATAGCTCCTTACGCAAAGGAAGGAGAGGTAACCTTAAGAGTTACCGCAAAATGTGTAAGGGATGAGGACGCGCAACAGCTTTTGGACCCAGTAATAGAGGAAATTAAAAAAAGACTGGGAAATACCGTGTATTCGACTGAGGATAAAAATATGCATCAGGCGGTGGGCGAGCTTCTGATAAGCAGGGGCATATCCCTTGCGCTCGCGGAGTCATGCACAGGGGGACTTATAGCAAGCAGGCTCACCGAAATACCCGGAATATCGCGGGTTTTCAACAGGGGCATTGTATGCTACAGCAACCAATCTAAGATTGAAAACTTGGGAGTGAATATAAAAACACTTGAGAAGCATGGGGCGGTGAGCAGGGAAACCGCGGTTGAAATGGCTCAGGGAATTCTTAAAACTTCAAAAACCGATCTGGGGCTGTCTGTGACGGGAATAGCCGGGCCGGAGGGTGGCACGGCGGAGAAGCCCGTGGGGCTGGTCTATGTGGCTCTTGCTCACAGCGGCGGAGTGGAGTGTAAGGAATTCAGGCTTTGGGGAAGCAGAGAAAGAATAAGAAACGTAACGGTGCTTAACGCGCTGGATATAATAAGAAGGCATGTGCTGGAGCAAAAATAAAAAATATGGATGTTCTTGTGTGACGGAAGGAATTTTCGGGACGCAGGGCATTAATTTGACTGAAGCAGTCAGGGGGAAGCATTTTGGAGAATGCACAGAGGAAAAAAATTGCCGGGGCAGCGGTTATAGTTATGTCGGCTCTGGTAATAAGCAGAATTACGGGGTTCCTAAGGTCTACACTTGTCCCCAATATGATCGCCGAGGCATGGAAAATGGAGGCGTTCAATCTCTCCTTCAGAATTACTGATTTTATGTTTAATCTTCTTGTGGGAGGAGCTATTGCCGCCGCATTAATTCCCGTACTTTCGGGATATCTTGCAAAGGATGAGGAGGAGGACGGCTGGAAGGCGGTAGGCACCTTTATTAACATTACCTTTATAAGCATGGTTGCGGTAAGCGTGCTTGGAATAATATTCGCACCTCAGATAGTGGGGGCTATGGCTCCGAGGTTTGACGAGCGCACCAGAGCTTTAGCGGTTACGCTTACCAGAATATTATTTCCCTCGGTTGCTTTTCTAATGCTTGCCGGCATGACCAATGGGGTGCTGAACTCTTACCAGAGGTTTGCGGCGGCGGCTTACGGGCCTTCTCTTTACAACATAGGAAGTGCCTTAAGCATTCTGCTTCTTAGCCGCTTCGGCGTTGAGACGGCAGTTTTCGGCATAGCATGCAGCGCTGCAGTGTATTTCTTTTTCCAACTTTCATTTGCACTTAAAAATTTAAAGTATTACAGGTTCAAGATATACTTAGGGCATCAGGGCTTTAAAAGGCTTTTTAAGCTTGCTGTGCCATCGCTTGTTTCATCATCGGTAATGCAGGTGAATGTCCTGATTTCATCATTCTTTACTGTTTTATTCAGCGGCGGTATAAATGCATATACAATGGCAAACGATGTATGGCAGATGCCCTTTGGAATATTTGCGGTGGGAATGGGGGCAGCGATATTGCCCTCTCTGTCCGAAAAGCTCGCTTTAGGCCAGGTGGAGGATTATAAGGAAATACTGCTAAAGGGCATAAAGTCCGTTATATTTTTTACAGTTCCGTCCGCAATAGCATTTGTAGTGCTGGGCAAGCCTATAATAGCCGCTATTTATAAATGGACAGCCAGATTTGACTTAAGTCTTATTGATAACACCGGAAATATACTGATGGTATTTTCAATTGCTGTTATTGCACACTCCATGCTTGCGATAATAAACAGGGCCTTTTATGCAAACAATGATACAAAGACACCTCTCTATGTGGGAATAGGAGCGGTATTGCAGACGGTGGTGTTAAATTATATATTTACAAGGGTCACAAGCCTCGGCCCGGCAGGAATGGCGCTTTCATATTCCATAACGGGCATTGTAAATTTAAGCATACTCACGTATATATTAAACAGAAGGATGAAGGGCATAGGCTTAAAAAGACTTTTAATATTCGTTTCAAAGGTGTTTTTTGCTGCTGCCATAATGGGAATGGTGCTGTACTTTGGGGATATGCTTGTGCCTGTTGACATATATGCTCCCTTCAGCTCATCGTTAAAGATGAGAGAGCTCGCATGGCTGCTCGGAGAGGTGGTTGCAGGTGTAGCGGTATACTTCGGAGTGGTAATGCTTATGGGCCTTGAGGAGGCGCGGTACATGCTGAGGCTGATCCAAGGAAAAGCTGAAAGGGTATTTCCCGCTATAAAAAAATTTTTAAGCAGGTAGGCAGAAATTACAAAAAGCTGTTGACTCTGTCCCAATAATGATATATAATTAACGAGAACAGACGTTCGGGAGGTATTGAGCTTTAGAGTACGTAGACTATAATAATGCCGGGAGGTAGTTTAAATATGATTGAAAAGAAAAAGGCACTTGAGATGGCTTTTGGGCAGATAGAAAAGCAGTTTGGCAAGGGTGCCATTATGAAGCTTGGAGAAAGCACACATATGAATATTGAGACCATTCCCACTGGTGCGCTTGGACTTGATATTGCCTTGGGGGTAGGGGGAGTTCCGAGGGGAAGGATTGTTGAAATATTCGGACCAGAGGCTTCCGGCAAAACAACCGTCGCGCTCCATATTGTTGCCGAGGCCCAGAAGGCGGGGGGCGAAGCGGCATTTATCGACGCCGAGCACGCGCTTGATCCCGTCTATGCAAAAAAATTGGGCGTAGACATAGCCAATCTCATAGTTTCCCAGCCGGATACCGGCGAGCAGGCTCTTGAAATAGCAGAGGCCCTTGTAAGAAGCGGCGCGATAGATGTAATAGTTATAGATTCCGTTGCGGCTCTTGTGCCAAAGGCTGAAATTGACGGAGAAATGGGAGACTCACACGTAGGCTTGCAGGCAAGGCTTATGTCGCAGGCGTTGAGAAAGCTTGCCGGAGTAGTGAACAAATCAAAAACAACTGCAATTTTCATCAACCAGCTAAGGGAAAAGGTGGGGATTATGTTCGGCAATCCTGAGACAACTCCCGGAGGCAGGGCACTCAAATTTTACTCATCTGTCAGGCTGGACGTAAGAAAAATTGAAATCATAAAGCAAAACAATGAAATGGTTGGAAACAGGACAAAGGTCAAGGTTGTTAAAAATAAGGTTGCACCTCCCTTCAAAGAGGCTGAGTTCGATATTATTTACGGGCAGGGGATATCGAGAGAGGGAAATGTGCTTGATGTGGCTGTTAATCTGGACATAGTCAATAAAAGCGGATCGTGGTTTTCCTATAATGGGCAGAGAATAGGCCAGGGAAGGGAAAATGTAAAGCAATTTTTAAGAGAGAACAAGGAAATGACCAATGAGATAGAGGCTAAAATAAGAGAAAACTACAATAAAGCTTTTGTCCAGAGCATAGACGCGCACGTTGACACAGCAGAGGACGAAGAGGAAACATAATAATGCGGCACGGGAAATGCCGGGCAGGCACGGGGGCCTGCCCCTACGAGGGGATGGACGGGAAAGCGAATATATAAAGGGGGTGGGCTTTTTTGCATATTACATCAATCGAAAAGAACAGCAGAAATAAGGACAGGTTGTCTGTATATGTTGACGAAAGCTACCTTTTTTCTATTTCGGAGGAGGACTACATAAGGCTCAACCTTTATGAAAAAAGAGAAATTACTCAAGAAGAGATTGATTATATAAAAACAAACCTCAATTTTAATTCTGCCAAGTCTTCTGCAATAAAGCATCTTGCACTCAGGATAAGGACGGAGTGCGAAGTGCGTAGCAGGCTTGAGTACATGGGATATGACGCTTCGACGGTAGACAGTGCTGTTGATGAGCTTAAGTCCATGGGTTATTTGAATGACGTGCTTTATGTGCAGAAATACCTGTACGACAGGAGTAAATTAAAACCAAAATCAAAAAAAATGCTCAGGGCTGAGCTGCAGAGAAAGGGAATACAGGAAGAACTGATACAGAGTGGGCTGGATGAAATGGAAATAGATGAAGCTGCTATTGCTGTTAGTCTTATAAAAAAGAAATTCGGGAAATACAACCTCAAGGATGAAAAAATAATTAAGAGGGCCTATTCCTTTTTAAGGCATAGAGGCTTTGGATTTGACGTAATAGAATATGCTATAGCAAGTGTTTCCGTGGAAAACAGCTAGCACCTTTGATTTTAAGCTGTCTATGCCGTTTAAGTGCTTTTGGCGCGGCTGTGTTCCATAAGCTGCTTGCCGTATTGGGTTATGTCAAGGCGCAACTCAAAGTGGTGTTTTCCTATGTCCCTGTAGAATCTCATAAGGCAGCCTGCCGTAGTTTTTTGAGCCAGAGGGAGGGTATATCTGGCTATTGAGTAATACCTCTTTTCGTCATCCTTAATTCCCTTCAGCCTTGAATAAATACGCAGCGTATTGTGCGCGTTGCTTCTCACAGCCTCTTCTATACTCTCTACATAATAGCCTCCTCTGTACACGGCAAGCTCAGGACTGCTCATGTATATGCGCTTTATATAATTTTCATATCTCCTGTGACTGTCAAGAAGCCTTATATTCACATGCTGAGGCACCGTCATATCCTGTACGAGGTGCAATGCGGCGCCGAGATAAAAAATTGACATCTCAGGCTGGTTCTGTGTCCAGTGCATAAGTGATTTTGCGTAATACTCGTTAGCAAGTAACAGTGCGTTTTTATTACCATAAAGGCCTTTGTTTTTTATAGGATTATAAAAATGTCCCATGCTTTTAAAGTTCTGGTCGGCCCATGTCACCCCGTCGTTAAGGGCTGCTGTGTAATCGCTGAAAAAGCTGTGGGCATCTAAAAAATTATCGTTTTTTATTATATCCAGCGCCTGAAGGTTTATAAATTTATGAATCTGGCATTCTGTTCGGATTATAACCTTTTTAAACGGGTTTGCCATCGTGACGATATACTTTAAAAACACACCGTAGGTCCTTTCAAATTTCCCTTGCATTATGTCACCTCGTTGATTTTACTGTTAAGCACAAAGTAATATTTATGCTCTTCGCTTGCAGCATCTAATTTTTCCTAAGCTTTTTTGTATTGCCCTCTTTATCACACAGCACAATTGAATCAAGAGTTGCTTTTAGATTACCCTTAAAAGCGGAAATATACTCCTGTCTTAGCTGCTGCTGTTCGTCCCTTTCTTGCGGTGTAAGCGAACCTACTTTTGATTTTCTGGATAATTCGTTAATTCTCTGTATTTTTACAGCATCCATTTTTCTCACATCCCTTCATATTAAGTATTATAAATTATTAATTTACTCAATGGAAGGGTAAAGAAAGGATACATATAATAAAAGTAAAGAAAAAAATCCAGAAAGTAAAATATTAATCCTCTTTATGTAACAGGTGGAATTGTCCTTGAATAAGATAAATATAGGTACATTAAAATATATCTTATGAAAGGGATGTTTTGTATGTCGGATAGATGTGGCGGCTTTGGCGGATTTTTTAAGAATGACGAGCTTCTTTGGTTTATTATCCTCTTCCTTTTACTGTTCTATTGCAATTATGGCTTCGGACCGTTCAGCAATACGGCATGTGGAGCTTGCTAGGAATGCTCTGTGCCTTATAACGGAACTTGTTCTGAATTAGAGCCGTAAAAATTCTTACATTATATTGAAAAAGAGTTGGCGATACCATGCCAACTCTTTTTTGCTATGAGAAACAGGATAATTGTTGACATTATGTTAAGTATATATTAATATTATAAGTGGACATATCAACATGTTAATATATCGAAATGTTAACATGCTAACACGCTTGAGGAATTTATCTGAATGGAGTGATATAAATTTGCTTAATGAAATGGCGCCTAAATACTATATCGTGAAAAAGAAGATACTTGAAATGATTGACAGGGAAGAGGTTGGCCCTGACGGTATGGTTCCCAGCGAACGGGAGCTCATGAGTATGTTTGAGGTGAGCAGGATCACAGCTAAGAAGGCTGTGGACGATTTGGTAAAGGAAGGCTACCTCTATCGCATACAGGGGAAAGGGACGTTTATTAAAAATGACACGCTGAATCAGGATTTAGTGTCAATCACCAGTTGTACCGAGGACATTGCAAAAATGGGAATGACACCGTCGAAGCAGCTTCTGGCGGCTGAGGTAATGGCTGCCGATCAGGCACGCATGAGGAAGCTTCAGCTTTGCAGAGGAGATAAGGTTTTTATGGTAAAGCGTGTATACTCAGCCGATAATCATCCCTTAAACCTGACAACCACTTATTTGCCTTGCAAGCTTTTTCCCGGAATAGAAGGCTATGATTTTGGGGCGGAATCCATTTACCATGTGCTTGAAAGCAAATATAACACACGCATCACCAAAGCTACAAGAACTATTGAAGCTGTACTGGCAGCGGATGAGGTATCTGAAATTCTTAAAATAGATGAGGGAGAGCCAATACTTTTATTTAGGGCTGTCACCCTTGGTATTGTAAATGGGAAGGAGATCCCCATAGAAACATTTAAAAGCTATTACAGAACAGATAAATTAAAATTTTACATCAATCAAGTAAAATAGGCAAATAATAAATCCTAAATAAAATAAAGCAATATCATAGCAAGTATAGCTTATTAGTCAATTCTTATACGGAACGAGCTCTAACCGAAGAATTGATTATTATATTAAATCCTGCAGTTTTAGTGTCGCGACCAAAACTACGGGGGAGCAGCAGCTATTAAAAAATAATTAAGGAGTGGATGACATGAAAAGAAGCGGTTTTGTAAAAATCATTTCTACTGCAGTTGCAGCAATGTTGCTTATGTCTCTTATATTTACCGGTTGTTCAGGCAATTCCGACAGCTTAGGGGTTGCGCTTATTACCTCTGCGGCGGGAGCAAATGATAAGGGCTATAATGAATCGGCTATTAAAGGTCTTGAAAAAGCTAAGGAAGAGATGGGAATAAACTATAAAGTGGTTGAATCCTCAGATGTTCCGGGAAGCCTTACCCAGCTTGCAGAGGCAGGGTATAAAGTGATATTCAGCCTTGAGTACAATTTTGATGCGCTTATCAAGGGTGTCGGCGGAAATAAATCCATTGCCGAGCAATACCCCGATACAACCTTTGTAATTTTTAATGATAATCCCAATGTCAACGAAGATGGTACGGTAATTAACAAAAATGTTATTTCGGTAATTTTTGACGTGCATGAAGCATCATTTCTCGCCGGAGCGCTCAGCACCCTTGTCAATGAAAACGCAAAAACTCTCTTTAGTGACAAGGACTATAATTTCACAGAAGGAGATAAAGGCAGGAAAATAGGATTCCTTGGAGGAACCAAGTCTAATGGTATTACGGTATTCAGCTATGGCTTTGCCGAAGGTATAAACTATATGGCGGAGCAGCTTAATGTCAAATACACCTATCTCAGTGATTACAATGCCGGCTTCAGTGATCCGGCGGCAGGCTCAACCAAGGCTAACACCTACTATCAGGATGGAGCCAATATCGTAAATGCCGTTGCGGGAGCAGTGGGCGATGGTGTGGACTCAAAGGCAAAGGAAGTTAAAAAGCTGTCAATTGAGGTGGACGCAAACAAAGATGAAAACCAGCCAGGTCATATTCTTACAAGTGTTTTAAAGAATACAGAGGTTCCTGTTTTGGAGATTGTCGGGAAGTATAAGGATAATAAGCTCAGTGAAATAAATGGCAAGGCTTTAAGCTATAACCTTGCTTCCGGTGCGACAGGCATTACTGATTTAAGCGTTATGGAGTCCAAGATTGCTCCTGAAGGAAAAGACAAATGGAATGAGATAAAGAGCCAGCTTGATTCCATTTCAAAGAAGATAGCCGACGGTGAAATAAAAGTAACCAATGCACAGGCAGGAGAAGCCTTTGACAAAACAAAGCTCAAAAATCTTTCCATGCCGAATGACTAATAAATAATAAAAAATGAAGGCGGAAATTATGAACGCAATTGTAGCCGTGAATTTAACAAAAAAATATGGAGATTTCGTTGCCAACGACAATATTAATCTTTCTATTAAAAAAGGCGAAATCACTGCTATTGTAGGAGAGAATGGAGCGGGTAAAACTACTCTGATGAACATGTTTTACGGTTTGCAGACTCCCACCTGCGGAGAATTATATGTATCCGATAAAAAAGTGAGCTTCAGATCTCCCCTAGATGCTATAAATTGTGGTCTGGGAATGGTGCATCAGCATTTTAAGCTGGTGCCCAGCCTCACCATTTTTGAAAACATTATGCTTGGGACCGAGATAAATAAAATTACAGGCTCAAGCGGAGGATTTAAAATTAAATGGCCTATTATAGACAGACGGCTTGAAAGAAAAGAAATTGGAGATCTCATTCATAATTATAAGTTTGAGCTTAATCCGGATGAATGTGTTGAGAACATTTCCATAGGCGCGAAGCAGCGTGTGGAAATTCTCAAAATGCTTTACCGCAATGTCGATATCCTTATTTTTGACGAGCCTACCGCTGTGCTGACACCTCAGGAGGTTGATGAGCTGATGGTAAGCTTCAGGGAATTGAAGAAGCAGGGCAAAACCATTATTCTTATAACACATAAGCTTCGCGAGGTTATGGAAGTCAGCGATCAGGTCATAGTTATCAAAAGAGGAAAGGTTGTCGGGAGCAAGCCGACAAATCAGACAAGTCCTGAAGAGATCGCCTCTATGATGGTGGGGCATGAGGTTGTGCTTCACGTCAAAAAGGAAAAACGGTCTGTCCTGAAAAATAAGACGGCATACACAGTAAAGGACTTGTCCACCAAAAACTATTCAGGTAAAAAGGTTTTGGACGGCGTAAGCTTGGAAATAAAGGAAGGCGAAATTTTGGGAGTTGCGGGAGTGGAAGGCAACGGGCAAAGTGAGCTTGTAAAGGTATTGTCAGGGCTGATGGCCTCCACCGAAGGCGAGATCCGGCTCTATGATGATGATATAACCAACATGTGGCCAAACGGGCTTCGCAGGGCAGGGGTTGCAATAATACCCGAGGATCGCTATGCTCAGGGGCTTTGCAAGGAAATGTCTTTAAGTGACAACCTGATTGCCGGCTACCACTCCGATGAAAGGTTTTGCAGATACGGAATTTTGAATAAAAAAAGTGTATATGAAAATAGGGACGCCCTGCTTGAGAAGTACGACATAAGGGTGGGGGACCCGGAAGGCGCGGTGTCGCAGCTTTCTGGAGGAAATGCCCAAAAGGTTATTATAGCAAGGGAGTTTGATTCCAACCCAAGGGTTTTGATTGCAAGCCAGCCTACCAGGGGGGTTGATATAGGCTCCATAGAATTTATTCATAATAAGATACTTGAGCTAAGACGGGAAAATAAGGCCATATTACTGGTTTCAAGTGAGCTTAGCGAGATTATGGGACTAAGTGACAGAATCATTGTCATGTACAAAGGTAAAATTGTAGGAGAGATTGACGGGGATAAGGCAGACAGCTCACAGCTTGGAATGCTGATGGCCGGTATTACCCAATAAGGCTATGATTTGAGGTATATTATGAAAAGTAGAAATGCGGTTTTGTCTAATATATATAGTGTATTGGTGCCTGTAATTATTGCACTTTCTGTGGGAGGAATCGTAATTGCCGCAATTGGGGAAAATCCGTTTTTAACCTATCAGGTAATGATACAGAAATCTCTTTTCAGTACAAGGGGTATTTTAAAAACGCTGCATTTTGCGGCTCCTCTGATTCTTACAGGTCTGGCGATTGCCATTACCTTTAAAGCCAATATTTTCAATATGGGGGTTGAAGGCGCTGCGGTTCTGGGAGCTTTCTTTGCGGGTGTGGCAGGCTTCAGCATAAAGGGAGTGAATCCCGTGCTTCATGTAACTCTCTGCCTCCTCACAGGGATACTTGCGGGAATGATTTTTACGCTTATTCCTGCCATACTGAAGGCTTATTTCAAGGTTAATGAAATGGTTGTTACCTTGATGCTCAACTATGTGGTGGCTGAGATTGTGAAATTTCTTGCCCAGGGTGTATTCAAGGACCCGACTTCCGGGTATGTTGCGACGTATGCCATTGCTGAGAGTGCGATGTTTAAAAAGATTTTGGGCAGTGATTTGACGCTGTTTTTTTTAATAGCGATTTTTGTATTCGGTATTCTATATATAGTTTTTAAAAAATCAAAGCTGGGATTTGAAATCACTGCTATAGGTAAAAATCCTGAGTTCTCTGAAGCCGCCGGAATGAACGTGGCTAAAAAGATTATTTCCATAATGCTTATAAGCGGTGCTGTGAGCGGTCTGGCAGGAGCGGGCTTCCTTATGAGCGAAAAATACAGATTTACCCTTGATTTTTCAGGCAGCCCCGGCCTTGGCTGGGACGGTATGCTGATTGCGCTGCTTGGAGGCAACAGCCCCGTGGGTGTATTGATTGCCGCCATATTATATGCCGCATTAAAAACCGGAAGTGAATATATAGGTCTGTTTACCAATGTACCAAAGGATATTGTGGGTGTTATTCAAGGAATACTCATACTGTGTCTTTCCGTAAGGTTTGTAAACCAGAGGAGTAATGTGGCAGGGAGGCTGGCAGGGCTGATTGGCAAGCTTAAGAAGCAAAAGAGCGGGAGAAATGAGTGCTGATGCAGGATGTAACGGAAGGGGAATCGGTATGAATGTTATTAATAATATATTGTATGATATGCTTTACCACAGCACACCCATCATTTTGGCCGTTGTGGGAGGATTATTCGCACATAAGGCAAATGTTTTAAATATAGGGCTTGAGGGAATGATGCTTATGGGCGCTTTCTCCAGTGCATTAATAGTTATGCTTACAGGAAGCCTGTGGCTGGGAGTTATTATTAGTGTTCTGCTTACGCTTGTTCTTGGCCTTGCATTCTCTTTTTTCAGCGTAACTCTAAAGAGCAATTTTATAATTACAGGCTTTGGAATAAACTTGTTCGTGGCTGCATTAAGCGCGTTTGTACTCAAGTTCATGAAGCTTGCCAATATTAATGTCAGCTCGGTTGTGGATGTGGCGGGACTCAAAATCCATATTCCCTTTATTGCCGACATCCCTGTTCTGGGTGCGATTTTAAGCGGTCATACCGTTATTACCTATGCAGGCTTTGCTCTTATAATAATAGCCTCCGTTTTGCTGTATAATACAAAATTCGGAGTATATGTAAGAGTTGTGGGAGAAAACGAGGAAGCCGCAAAATCCGTAGGTATCAATGCAAATAGAATAAAGTACATTGCTGTGCTTATAGGTGCCGCGCTGTGCGCGCTTGCAGGAGTTGAGCTTGCTGTTGAAAGAATGGCGCTCTTTACTAATAATATGACTGCTGGCAGAGGCTTTATTGCCATAGCCGCCATTTATTGCGGAAGAGGAGAACCTCTGAAATGTTCGCTGTACGCATTGCTTTTCGGGCTTGCCAAATCGCTGGCTATAAATATGGCTTTGTATGCCGGCCCTGTATCAGGGTTGTTTGAGATTGTGCCCTATCTGACCATAGTGGCCGTACTCTTTGCAGTTTCGGTCATACAGAACCGCAGCAATAATATGAGGGGGTTTAAACTTGAGTAAATCAGCTTTAATAATTGTAGATATGCTGAAGGATTTTACAGATCCGCAGGGCTTGGTGTTTTACCCTCAGAACAGGGAGGTGCTTCCCAAAATAAAACGAGTGCTGGAGGAGAGCAGAAAGCACGGGCTTCTGGTTATATTCTTAAAGCACTGCTACCGAAGGGACAAGTTTGACAAAAATCTTCAGAACATGAGGCCAAGCTGCATTGAAGGGACGGACGGGGATGAAATAGATTCCATGCTTCATGTAGATCCCGTTAAGGACTATGTTATAAAAAAGCGCAGGTATAGCGGCTTTGTCGGCACTGATCTGGATATGGTTCTGAGGGAAAACGGAATTGAGAATGTAATAATAGTAGGTACAAAAACCAACTGCTGTATCCGCGCCACCGTTACAGATGCATATAATCTTGACTACATCCCTGTTGTAGTATCGGATTGTGTGGCGACAAACGACGAAATTGTCAACCAGGTACACCTGACAGACATTAAAAAGTATCTCGGCAAGGTGGTAACCTCTGAGGAGCTTTTTGATCTTATGGATAAAGGAGAGATAACCAAATGAAATATGATGTAATAACAAGCGGTTATGTCAGCCTCGACAGGATAATAAAAACAAGTACCCTTGTAAGATATGGCTACACCTCACTTATAGAGAACAGCGGCAATGCTAAAATACATTACGGAGGATGCTCCTCTAATATTTCCTATCTTCTGGCAAGGCTTGGGCTGAATGCTCTTCCTATAATCAGGGTAGGGGCGGAGGACTACACCGAAACGGGGTTTTATGAGTATTTAAAAAACGGCGGAGTTTGCCTGGATGCCGTTGAAAGTGTCCCTGATGAGACGACCTCCAACAGCTACCTGATTGCCGATGCAAATAACAACCATATAACTATTTTTTATCCGGGGGCAATGGACGGTAAATATGCCGGCAGCTTAAAGGATGAGTTTTTTCAGCAGGCGCGGCTTGGAGTTATGACGGTAGGCTCTTATGAGGATAATGAGGAGTTCTACAACAAGTGCATGAAGCATGATGTTCCATTGGTTTTCGGAATGAAATGCGATTTTGACGCTTTCCCTGAGAAGCTTTTTAAAAAAGTGATGTTTTCAAGCAAAATTATTTTTACCAATCAGGGTGAACGCGAGGAAATTGAAAGAATGTTCAAGCTTTCATCTATAACGGAGCTTTTTGAAAAAGGGAGTGCCGACATTATAGTTACGACACTTGGTAAAAACGGAAGCGTGTATTTCCATAAAACAAACCAAGGCATAATTTCAAACAGCATTGAGGCTGCCGAATTTGGAAAGGTCATAGATACCACAGGGTCGGGAGATGCTTACATGGCAGGGTTTCTTTACGGATATCTCAGCGGAAGGCATGTTGAGGAATGCTGCAAGCTTGGAAGCGTTTTATCCTCCTTCATAATTGAAGCTGTGGGATGCACCACAAATGCGCCAACAAGGGAAGAGCTTATGGATCGCTATAATAAATTTATACTTCGGGAAGGAAAATAAAATGGAGACATTATATTTACATGCTGATAAAGACAATATTGCTAAATACGTAATTTTTTCAGGCGATCCCTGGCGTGTTGAGACGTTGTCAAAATTGCTTGATAATGCTAAGCATGTGGCATTTAGCAGGGAATTCAACACTTATACAGGCACATATAAGGGAATGCCCGTAACTGTTTCATCAACGGGGATAGGGGCGCCGTCTGCCGCAATAGCCATGGAGGAAATGTACCAATGCGGCATGGAGATTGCGGTAAGAATGGGAACCACTATGGGGCTTAAGGACGATATGCTTGGGAAGCTGGTAATACCCACGGGAGCAATGCGTGAGGAGTCCACCGGCACGACCTATGTCCCTCTGTCGTACCCGGCTGTTGCCGATATTGGGCTTATAAATTGCATGAATAAAAGTGTTGTCAACAACGGAAGAAGCTATTTAAACGGAATTACCTGCACCATGGACGGCTTCTACAGTCAGATGCGCCAGTCACGGCTGAGTGAAAAAATGCAGGTGGATATTAATGAGACTTTTGACAGGCTTAAAAAGTACAATGTGCTTGCTGCCGATATGGAGTCAAGCTGTATGCTTGTGCTGGCAAATCTTATGGGTATCAAAGCCTGCATTGTCACTATGACAACGGTTCTTGAGAATCTGAAGGATATGTTAAGGGGTGACGACAGAAAGAAATCGGAGGAGGACTTGTGCAAAATCGTCCTTGACGGACTTCGTATATATAATAAGGAGGCTGATTGAAGATGAGTAACTCAGACTTTATTGAAAGAGGCAAGCAATTTGTAATAGGCATGGTGCACTGCCTTCCCCTGCCCGGAACGCCGGGATTCTGCGGGGATATGAAAAAGATTACCGAGCAGGCGGTAAATGACGCCTTAGTGCTCGAAGAATCGGGCATAGATGCCATTATAATTGAGAACATGGGCGACGGCCCCTTCGGAATTGTCATGGATACCGAGCAGTCGTGCGCACTTGCGGCTATCAGTGCAATTGTAGCCCAAAAAGTAAAAATTCCGGTGGGAATAGACGCGGCAATGAATGACTATAAAACCTCACTTTCTATAGCTAAAGCCATTGGAGGAGCTTTTGTAAGGATTCCCGTGTTTGTGGATACTGTTGAGTTTTTTGGAGGGATAATAACTCCCTGCGCGAGGCAGGCCATGATTTTAAGAAAAAACCTTAATGCAGAGAACGTCAAAATTCTCGCCGACATACAGGTAAAGCATACCCATATGCTTCTTCCGCATGTCGCTATTGAGGATTCGGCAAAGGCAGCCGAGTCATGCGGGGCCGATGCTATTATTGTTACCGGCACGCATATCGGTGTTGAAACGCCCATTGAAATTATTCAGAGGGTAAGAAAGGTTACAAAAATTCCTCTCATTGCGGGAAGCGGGGTTAATACAGCCAATATAAGGCAGCAGCTTTCCATAGCCGACGGTGCCATTGTGGGCTCAAGCCTTAAAGAGGCAGGGCGTATTGAAAACCCCGTTTCAACTAAACTGGCAAAGGAATTAATAAACGCGTTAAAAGGATAAGTGATGAATATGATGAGACCTATGAAGCTTGCGGGAACAGAATTAATGTTTGGAAAGGGCTGCCTTGAGCACCTTAAAACGCTAAAAGGAACAAAGGCCCTTATAGTGACGGGCGGCTCCAGTATGAGGAAGAGCGGAATTCTTCAGAGGGTGATAGACCTGCTTTGTGAGGCGGGGATAAAAAGCGAGGTTTTCTCCGGCGTGGAGCCCGATCCGTTTTTCAGTACGGTATACAGCGGAGCTGAAGCGATGAAGGCCTTCGGCCCGGATATAATTGTGGGGCTTGGCGGAGGCTCCGCTATGGATGCCGCTAAGGCCATGTGGGTGTACTATGAGCATCCCGAGCTTACGAGGCTGTCGGACATTGTGCCTCCCAGCCCTATACCTAAGCTCAGAAACAAGGCGATACTGGTGTGCGTGCCTTCAACCAGCGGTACTGCCAGCGAGGTCAGCCGCTCGGTTGTAATCACCGATGATGAGACACATGTGAAATATGGCATAGGAAACATGGAAATGATGCCGGACGTTGCAATTTGTGACCCGGAGGTCACTGTTACAATGCCTCCCTCTATTACGGCGGAGACGGGAATGGACGCTCTCACCCATGCGTTGGAGGCACTTGTATCTAAAAGGGCCAACTATTTAAGCAACATATTGTCAATTGCAGCGGCAAAGGACATCATCCGCTTTTTGCCCAAGGCTTATAACGATGGCTCTAATGTTGAATACAGGGAAATTATGCTCAATGCCTCCATGACGGCGGGGCTTGCGTTTACCAATGTTTCTCTGGGAATAGTCCATTCAATGGCACATACGCTTGGAAGCTTTTTCGGCATCCCTCATGGCTTGGCGGATGCGGTTCTGCTCCCTTATGTCATGGCTTTTAATCAGGCGGAGGAATCTGCCGCGGATATTTATACGGCTTTGGCAAAGGAGCTTGGCTCCGATAACCTTATTTCGGTGGTCAAGGAACTGAATAGCGCTCTGGGAATTGCAGGCTCCTTAAGCGGGCTTATTAAAGACAGTGCCGCATATATGGAAAAGCTTGATGAGATGGCGGAAATGGCTAAAAATGACGGCTGTACAAAGACAAACCCCGTTATTCCCACGGTACAGCAATTGAAAGCATTGTTTGTACAGGCATATTCAGGCAATTGAAATTATTGTAGCTATATAGGATGCAATAAAGATTTTACAAACATAGAGGATATAATTGCTTACATCAAATTATATCCTCCATGTAAAATCTTTATTGCTAAATATATAAATAAATTAAGTGTTTTTATACACAGATATATGACTATAGAAAGGTAAGATTTACAAATGAAATTAATTTGCTATTTATCAAACGGATATCCCACTATGGAGTCTGGTATCCGTATTGCAAAGGAGTATGTAGAAGCCGGCTGCGATATAATTGAGGTGGATTTTCCGTCCTCAGACCCGTTTCTCGAGGGGGAGTATATTGCGGGGAGAATGAAATCGGCGCTTGAAGGGTGCAGCGATTACAGCCGGTATATGGATAGCATTAAAGCTATTAAAAGCGATAATCCCAATACAAAGCTGGTATTGCTTTGCTATGAGGATACCATTTTGAAGATTGGCACACAGCCCTTTATTGAATTTTGTACTCAAAACCAAATTCACGACATGATTTATGTAGGGGGCGACAATGAAGAGGTAAAAAGCAGTATAATTAAAAGCGGCATGAAGATTTCCTGTTATGTGCAGTTTCATATGCCGGAGGAAGAAATAAAAGCGGCACTTGCCTCCAACGGATTTGTTTATATGCAGGCAAAGCCTACGGCCAATAATATAAACCCATTATATCCGACTTTAAAGGATTGCATAGATGAATTGAAAAGAAGGGGCATTACAAGAGAAATCTATGCCGGTGTGGGAATTTACACAACCGAAGATATCCAGATGGCAAAAAATGCGGGGGCGGATGCCGTATTTGTAGGCAGCACCATCTTAAAGCTGCAGACGGATATACCAAAAATGAAAGAAATTATTGCACGTTTTAAAAAAGCCTGCAGTGAATAAAAAAACAGAGCCGGTGGCGGAAACCCCGCTGCCGGCTCTGAATACGTTTATTTTTTCAGTCCGTTTTTTTCAACTATTATCTGTGAAATATCATATTCCTTTCTATACCGTGACAAATCCTGCTCATAATGATTATCTGTGTACCGTTCTCCCGTTTCTATATCAAATGCCCCCGACAGGCCCGACATATAAATGTATTCATCGGTTACTAAAGATCCGTTTCTTAAAAGGGCATATCCTGTTTTGGCATTGAGCAGATCCTTGCCTATGGCATAGGGTGCATCCAGCTCCATAAGGTTGGCGATTGTAGGCAGTATATCAATTTCTCCTCCTGTGGTGACGATTGTTTTGCCCTCCTCTACTCCGGGGCAGCGTATGATTAACGGCACCTTTTGTATCTTCTGCCACTCGAATTCACTATAGGTAAAGCCCAGAAACTCATCCAGATCGGTGGTATCGTGCTTTGGTATGGCATAATGGTCACCGTAAACTACCAGCAGACTGTTGTCATATAAGCCTTGGGACTTAAGATCCCGTATAAATTCTCCAATACATATGTCGGCATAATTTGCACCCATAAAGTATTGCCCCAGCACCGAACCCTTGTATTTACCAGGATTGAGACTGCTTTTGCTGGAATAGTCGAAATTATAGGGGAAATGGCTGGACAGAGTCAACAGCAGACTGTAAAAAGGCTTGCCGGTATCAATCAGAGAGAGAGATTGCTTAAAAAAGGACCAGTCACTTAATCCCCAGCCTACCTTTTCGTTCATTTCAAAGCTTGAATTGGTATGGAACTCCTTAAAGCCGAGAGATTTAAACATTACCGCTCTGTTCCAGAAGCTGGGCCTGTTGGCGTGAAAGGCATAGGTGTTGTAACCCTCCTCATTGAGCATTTTGGGAAGGGAATGATAATTGTTTCCGGGGTACCTGAAGTTTACGCTTCCCTGTCTTATGGGATATAAAGAGGTATTGACCAGAAACTCTGCGTCCGAAGTATTGCCGTCACCTATCTGGTAATAGAAATTACTGAAATAGGTGCCCTCCTTCATTAGCTTGTTGAGATTAGGCGTGATCTCCTGACCGTCTATAGATCTGCCTATTACAAAATCCTGAAGGGCTTCTACTTGAATTATTATAAGGTTCTTGCCCTTTGCGGCTCCTCTGTATTTGGTTCCCGCTGCCTCACGGTTTTGGTAAAAGCTTTGAATTTCCCTCTTTTCAGAAGCAGACAGCGTGCGGTCTTCCAATATCGTTTCATTGATAAAGTTTTTAGTGTCATAGCAGTGATAATAAAGAACGCCCATGTACTGGCTCACATAATTATTATCAATGGAAAAGGAGGGCTTGTAGGCCTTGGAATAGGAGAAATATATTCCCGATATGCCTATAACCACCATAAGCACGGCAGGGATTAGCCTTTTCAATATGTGAAGCCTTCCCGTATTCATTTTTACCGTTGCCACAAAAAGAGCAGCCATAAAGGGGAGATCAAGGAGGAATATAACATCCTTGGGTTTGAAAAGGCTTACAACGCTGCCCCCTATCGAATCCACTACACCAATCTGATACAATGTGGGGACGGAAATGGGGTGGTAATAATAACGGAAATATACTGTGTCGGCAAACAGTATAACTGTCAGCACGATATGTACCACTAAAAGGGCAACGTGCCTCCTTCTGTTAAACACAATAAGCACTGCCGCCGCTATTATAAGAAGGGTGCATATTGAAGACACATACATGTTTCTGTTGAGCCATCCTGTAAAGGGCAGAGCATTAATTTTGGAGGTAAACTGAAAATAAAAGGCCTTTGTAAAAATTGCGGCTAAAAATAAAAGCCAGTATGCTGCTTCGGCGATTATGGGAAGGCTGTCTTTAATGTTTTTCCTTATCGGCGAGTTAGTTTTCTTTAATGAGTTAAATAAATTCAAAGTCGTGAACCCTCCTCTTTCCTCAGTATTGTTGACTCAAAGTCTATAATTATTCTAGTTCAAATGCTTTTTAATTTCAACATAAGTTTTAAGAGAAAGTTTTTTAAGTTGACATTTATGTATTGATAATAAATAATAGTAGAGAATGAGCTACAGTCTGCAAGAATAATAAACATAGGCATTTAAGATTGGAGAGTATAATTTTGAAAAGGAAAATTGGCATTGTTTCATTGGGCTGCCCCAAAAATCTTGTAGACAGTGAGATAATGCTGGGCTTGCTTAAAAGCTGTGATTACGAGATAACAAATGATGAAGCGGCGGCTGAAATTATTATAGTGAATACCTGCGGCTTTATAGAGTCCGCCAAGCAGGAATCCGTTAATGCGATATTAGAAATGGCGGGGCATAAGGCAGGGAAATGTGAGCTGCTTATTGTTACGGGATGTATGGCCGAAAGATATAAGGGGAAAATTATTGAGGAAATTCCTGAGGTGGATGCGGTAGTAGGAACCGGAAGCTATTCAGATATAGCGCGTATTATTGAAGAGGTATACGCAGAAGGTAAAAGGGTGGTATGCGGAGGGCTTCATGGAACAGACTATCTCGAAAATTCCAGAGTAGTTTCAACAAATAAAGGATATGCTTATATAAAAATAGCCGAAGGCTGCGATAATTGCTGTACCTATTGCATAATACCGTCACTTAGGGGCGCGTACAGAAGCAGAAGGCTTGAGGATATAATAAAAGAAGCGGAAATACTCGCTGCCGGCGGTGTACAAGAGGTTATACTTGTGGCGCAGGATACCACAAGGTATGGGACCGATATTTACGGAAGGAAAAGACTTTCAGAGCTTATAAGGAGTATAAGCGGAATTGACGGTATAAAATGGATACGCCTCCTTTACTGTTATCCTGAAGAAATTGATGAGCAGCTTATAGATGAAATAGCTATAAATAAAAAAGTATGCAAATATATGGATATACCCATACAACATGCCTCAGATAAGATATTAAGGCTTATGGGAAGACGGGGAACGCGTGAAGAATTAGGGAGGGTTATTTCAGGCATAAGGGAAAGAATTCCCGGAGTGGTTATAAGAACCTCTCTTATTGTGGGATTTCCCGGGGAAACGGAGGAGGACTTTTCCGAGCTTTTTGAATTTGTAAATGAGTACAGGTTTGACAGATTGGGAGTGTTTACATACTCAAAGGAAGAGGATACTCCTGCGGCAGCTTTTGAACAGCAGGTGCCCAAAAGGATAAAGCAGAGGCGGCATGACAAGATTATGGAGCTTCAAAAGGGAATTACGCTTACACATAACGCTGCAAGAGTGGGAAGCGTATGCCATGCTATTGTGGAAGGGGTGGCCGACGATGGTATATTTTACCTTGGAAGAACCTTCGGAGAGGCCCCCGAAATCGACGGAACAGTTTATTTTACCAGCCCCGAGCCTTTGGATGCGGGTCAACTTGTAAAAATAAAAATTTTAGATGCAAGCCATTATGATTTGATAGGAGAGGTTGTAAATGAATCTGCCCAATAAAATAACTTTTTCAAGGATATTAATTGTGCCGGTATTTATGATTTTTGTTATTCCGTTTCCCGATTCGGTTTTGTACAGCGGACTTTTTGAATTTATCCGTCCTCAGATGCTGCAGTTTAACCAATTTGTGCTTAACTACGGAAATTATATTGCGGCGGTAATTTTTATTATTGCGTCAAGCACCGACGGAGTAGACGGCTACATAGCAAGAAAGAGAAAAGAAGTAACAAAGCTGGGGAAATTTCTCGACCCCATTGCGGACAAGCTTCTTGTGACTGCCGCGCTTATAGCTCTGGTGGAAAGGAATGCAATAACGGGAGGAGGAATTTCGGGATGGGTTGCAATGATTATTATGGCAAGAGAATGGATTGTTACCGGTTTAAGGCTTATAGCTGCCGGAGAGGGCATAGTTATTTCGGCAAGCAACTTAGGTAAAATAAAAACCGTTTCTCAAATGATAGCAATTTCACTTACACTGCTGAACAATTTTCCCTTTTCCCTTATATTCCCTGAGTTCCGTTTTGACAGGTGGACCATGCTGGCTGCTGTTATAATTACCGCATATTCAGGGTATGATTACTTAAGTAAAAATATTAAGATTATTAATGTTAAGGAATAGAGATGCGGCAGCAATAAAAATAAATAAAAAATTTACCGGAAATTATTGCATAAACATTAAATGTATTATATACTCATAGTATCAGCAATTATTATCAGGTAATAATTATTTTGAGGCTGAGCTGATAACTACATATAGCTAGGCTTGAGAGGTGTAATAAATGAGCAGGTCTTCCTCTATGAAAAAGGAAAGACAAAGTATGCTTACGCAAAGGGTTCAAGATAATCCTTTTTTAACTGACGAAGAGCTTTCTGAAATATTTTCGGTTAGTATTCCTACTATAAGGCTTGACAGGCTTGAGCTTGGAATACCCGAGCTGAGGGAAAGGATAAAGAATGTTGCCGCTGAAAACCATAGCAAGGTAAAGTCGCTGCACAGCAGGGAAATAATAGGCGAGCTGCTGGATATATCTTTAAATAAAAAAGCCATTTCCATGCTGGAAACAGATAACTCAATGGTTTTTGAAAAAACAAAAATAGTCAGAGGCAATTTCATATACTCTCTTGCCGAATCCATCGCAATAGCGGTTATTGACGCGCAGGTGGCACTTGTGGGCGTTGCCAACATCAAGTATAAAATCCCCGTCTATGCCGGAAGCAAGCTGATTGCCAGAGCGGAGGTAAGGAGAATTAAAGAAAATAATTTTATGGTATGGGTGAAAATAACAGAGAAGCAGATGGAAGTTTTCAGAGGCAAATTTATTCTGGTAGCTATTAAATAGCTTTAGCATAGCAAGCAATAGTTCGGCGGGCTTTTTATTTAAAATAAAATCCGGGAGTGAAAGAATTGATTATATTAGTAGACGCAATGGGAGGAGACAATGCTCCGGAAGACATAGTAAACGGAAGTATGGATGCTATTAACGAGGCTGAAGGGTTTGATATAGTACTGGTTGGAGACAGCCAGAAAGTCAGCCGTATAATCAATGAAAGGAAGTTTGACAGTCCCAGATTAACAGTGCATCACGCAGGGGACGTAGTTACAAATGAAGATAAGCCTACTAAAGCCATCCGCGGTAAAAGGGATTCCTCAATGGTAGTGGCCTTCAGGCTTTTGAAGGAAAATAAAGGGGATGTTCTGTTGTCGGCAGGCAACAGCGGGGCATTGATGGCGGGGGCTTTGTTCATTGTGGGAAGGATGAAGGGCGTCGACAGGCCGTCACTTCCTGCGATAGTGCCTACCAAGACAGGAAGCGCTCTTATAATAGATTCGGGTCTCAACACCGTATGCAAGCCTGTAAATTTCCTTCAGTTCGGTATAATGGGATCTGTTTACATGAAAGAAATTTTTAATGTGGATAATCCCAAGGTTGGACTGATAAATGTGGGAGCCGAGCAGTCTAAGGGCAATGATCTTATAAAGCAGGCTCATTCGCTGCTTACCAAGTCGTCCTTAAACTTTATGGGAAATATCGAGGGGAAGGATATAATGCTGGGAGGAGTGCATGTTGCCGTATGCGACGGGTTTGTGGGCAATGTGGCATTAAAGCTTTTAGAGGGTACGGCAATATATTTTTTCAGTAATATAAAAAGGATTTTGTCTAAGAATTTCTTAAATAAAATAGCGGCGGCAATAATTGTCAAGGATATTAAAAAGTTCTCGCACAGGCTTGACGCCGATGAGGTTGGGGGAGCGCCGATCCTTGGAGTTAAAGGTCTGGTAATTAAAAGTCACGGCTCTTCAAATGCCAAAACCATAAAAAATGTAATAATAAACAGGGCGTATGCTCTTGGAAAAACTGCTATATTGAAAAAGCTGAATGATCAATTTAAGGATTGGGAGGTAGAGGATATTGAACCATGAAGTTATACAAGCCGGAATACTTGGAATAGGCAGCAGCCTGCCTGAAAAAATATTGACAAATTCTGACCTTGAAAAAATGGTGGACACTTCTGACGAATGGATTACAAAGAGAACAGGAATTTCTGAAAGAAGGATTTTGGATAAAGGCACTCCCGCGTATGAAATGGGTGCTGAGGCTGCCATGAGGGCAATAGAGGATGCCGGAATCAGTGCGGAGGACATCGGGCTTATAATAGCCGCAACCATTTCTCCCGACTACATGTTTCCTCAGACGGCGTGCCTGATACAGGGCAAAATAGGAGCCGAAAAGGCTGCGGCATTTGATTTGAATGCTGCGTGCTCTGGGTTTGTGTATGCCATGACGGTGGCACAGCAATTTGTTTCCACCGGCTATTGCAGGTATGTGCTGATTGTAGGCTGTGAGGCATTGTCAAGAACCCTTGACTGGGAAGACAGAAACACCTGTGTTCTCTTTGGGGATGCTGCCGGAGCTGCTGTTGTCGGCCCCGTTGAAGCGGGCTACGGCATACTTTCGTCTAAAATTGCTGCAGACGGTAAATCAGGAAGGGTTGTGACACTTCCGTGCTTTTACAGCAACGAGGAGGATGACTCCTTAAGGCTGCATGAAAATAAGCGTGTGATGTGGATGGACGGGGGAGAGGTGTTTAAATTTGCGGTAAAGGCTATGGCGCAGGCGACAGCGGATGTTGTTGACTCGGCAGGGCTTACTATGGATCAAATAAAGCTTATATTCCCTCATCAGGCTAATACCAGAATAATTGAAGGAGCTATGAAGAGACTGGGTGCCAGCACCGACAAGGTTCATCCCATTATACAGAAGTATGGCAATATTTCGTCGGCCTCAATTCCTGTTGCTATTGACGAGGCAGTAAAGCAGGGAAAGGTGCAAAAGGGCGATAATTTGGCTCTTGTGGGCTTTGGAGGGGGCTTGACCTGGGCTTCGGCTGTTGTAAGGTGGTTTTAAGCTAAGAAATTATGGAGGTTTAATATATGGCAAAGACAGCATTTATATTTCCGGGACAGGGAGCGCAGTATGTTGGTATGGGCAAGCAAATTGCACAGGAATATGCGTGTGCGGATGACATTTTTGATCAGGCCTCGGAGGCATTGGGCTTTGATGTCCGGAAAATGATTTTCGACAGTGATGACGAAACATTAAAAATAACAGAGAATACGCAGCCTGCCATATTGACGGTGAGCATTGCTTGTATGCAGCCGTTGCTTGAAAAAGGGATAAAGCCGGATGTCGTGGCGGGCTTAAGCCTTGGAGAGTATTCTGCCCATGTTGCGGCAGGCACCATGGATTTTAAAACGGCGGTATCTCTGGTTAAAAAGAGAGGAAAGTACATGCAGGAGGCAGTTCCGGCGGGTGTTGGAGCAATGGCCGCAGTTTTGGGCTTAGACAGCGAGACCGTGAAGGAGTGCTGCAAAATGGCTTCGTCTGCCGGTGTGGCGGAGCCCGCGAATTTCAATTGCCCCGGCCAGGTGGTGGTAGCCGGAGAGGTAAAGGCTATAGAGAAGGTTGTCGAGCTGTGTAAGGAAAAAGGAGCAAAAAGATCCATGCTGCTTCCCGTAAGCGCGCCGTTCCATTGCAGCCTGCTTAAGCCCGCGGGAGAAAAGCTTTCGGCGGAGCTGGACGGCATTCAGCTTGCACCCATGAAGCTGCCGGTGGTTACAAATGTTACGGCAGAGTACATAACCGATTACGCGCAGGTAAAAGAGCTGCTCATAAAGCAGGTCAGCACTTCGGTGCTGTGGGAGGAATGTGTGAGGACAATGCTTGCAGACGGGGTGGACACCTTTGTTGAAATAGGACCCGGAAAGGTATTGAGCGGTTTTATAAAGAAAATCAGCAAGGATGTAAGGGTATTGAATGTTGAAGATATTGAGTCCTTGGAAAAAGCACTTAGTGAACTCGTCTCGTAGCCGAGACGGTCTCGTAAACGAGACGCTCTCATAAATAAGGAAGGGGTATGAATAACATGCAATTAACGGGGAAAACTGCTGTTATAACAGGCTCTGGAAGGGGCTTGGGAAAAGCAATAGCCTTAAGGCTTGCCCAAATGGGCGCAAATATCGTTTTGAACGATATTGAGGCTTCCGACAGCATAGACGCTACCGCTGATGAATTTAGGTCTGCGGGGTACAATGTGGCGGTTACCAAGGGCGACGTAAGGAGCTTCGATGATGCTAAAAGCATGGTAAAGGTTGCGGTTGATACCTTTGGCAGCGTGGATATTCTGGTGAATAACGCCGGAATAACCAAGGATAAGCCTATGCTTATGATGTCGGAGGAGGAGTGGGATCTCGTCCTTGACATAAATCTTAAAGGGGCTTTTATATGCACAAAGGCTGCGGGTAAGCAGATGATTAAGCAGAAAAAGGGAAAAATAGTTAATATAGCATCGGTGGCAGGGCAGTATGGAAATTCCGGGCAGGCAAATTATTCTGCTTCAAAAGCGGGCTTAATAGGGCTTACAAAAACAACCGCAAAGGAGCTTGCCTCGAGAGGGATTACCTGCAATGCCGTAGCACCGGGGTTAATTCAAAGCAAAATGACTGAGGTATTGCCTGAGGATGTAAAGCAAAATTATTTAAAGAATATAGCCCTCGGAAGGTTTGGGACACCTGAAGACGTGGCAAATGTAGTAGCTTTTCTTGCTTCATCGGACTCGGATTATGTGACTGGCCAAGTAATTGATATTGACGGCGGCTTGGTTATGTAATAATATCTTAATGTAAAAGCTTAGATTGTCTTTTACATATTTGGCCATTTGGATTTTGTAATTACCCCCTTATGGAAGGAGGTGAATGTATGGTTTTAGAAAAAGTAAAAAAAATTATCGCTGAGCAGCTAGGGGTTGAAGAAGAGGAAGTAGCGATGGAATCTTCTTTCATAGACGACTTAGGGGCAGATTCACTTGACTTGGTTGAGTTAATCATGGCTCTCGAAGAGGAATTTGATATTGAAATTCCCGATAGCGAGGCTGAGAAAATCACAACAGTAGGTGATGCTGTAGATTACATTAAAAATAACACATAAAAAAAGTCCCGTGAGTGGGACTTTTTTTATAAAATTGATATCAAGATATAATTTCTCACATTGCTTCATGGTATAATTGTTCTTCAAATGAGGCTTGAGTTTATATACATCCTGTTAAAGCAATTTAAAATTTAATTATCGAACAATTTCCAACGGGGAGGTTAAAGAATGAAAAAGCGTGTTGTAATCACAGGAATGGGTGTAGTATCGTCCTTAGGGACAGGTGCGGAGGAATTCTGGGAAGCTATAAAATCAGGCAAATGTGGAATAAGCAGGGTTACAAAATTTGATATTTCCGATTACCCCACAAAGGTGGCGGCTGAGATAAAGGATTTTGACTATTCAAAATATATTGACAAAAAAGAAGCAAAAAGAATGGACAGATTTACGCATTTTGCGCTTATTGCCGCAAAGCTGGCTGTGGAGAACTCTGGAGTTGATTTTGAAAAGGAGGACAGCTTCAGGTGCGGAGTTATTTTCGGCTCTGGAATAGGAGGCATAGAAACACTTGGAGATCAGCACAGCGTGCTTGTTGAGAAGGGCCCGGGAAGGGTCAGCCCTTTTTTTATTCCTATGATGATACCAAACATGGCTGCGGGAAGGATAGCAATGGAGTATAAAATAAACGGCTTTACCGAGTGTGTAGTTACGGCATGTGCAAGCTCAAACAATGCAATCGGAGACGCTTTTAAGGTTATACAGAGAGGCGACGCCGATATTATCGTGTCGGGGGGAGCCGAGGCTTCACTCACTCCCGTAGCATTTGCGGGCTTTTGCTCTGCAAAGGCAATGAGCACCGTAGAGGACCCGGACAATGCGTGCAAGCCCTTTGATGCCGATGCAAGCGGCTTTGTTATGGGTGAGGGCGCCGGAGCAATAATTGTTGAGGAGCTCGAACATGCGTTGAAAAGGGGAGCAAAAATATTTGCTGAGATAGTGGGATACGGATGCACCTGCGATGCTTACCATATTACAGCTCCACACCCTGAAGGCCTGGGGGGAATAAAATGTATGCAAGCAGCCATAGCAGATGCGGGAATAGCTCCCGAGGACATAGGATATATAAACGCACACGGGACGGCAACTCCTGTGGGAGATCCTATAGAGGTTCAGGTTATAAAGAATGTATTTGGAGAACATGCAAAAAAGCTGTCGGTAAGCTCTACAAAGTCGATGACAGGACACCTTCTGGGAGCAGCGGGAGCTGTTGAGGCAATTATTACTTCCCTTGCGCTTAAGGAGGGCTTTCTTCCTCCTACAATAAGCCATCATTCCGATGTTCCCGAATATGAGCTTGATTTTGTTCCTAACAAGGGCAGAAATGCCGATATAAAATACGCTATCTCAAACGCTCTGGGGTTTGGCGGGCACAATGCTGCAATTGTTCTTAAAAAATACGAATGATTTATACATAACCCTCCCATGCTTCTTAAACTGCGGATGGCATGGGAGGGAAAAGCATAATGTAATAAAGAGGCGGGAGATCAGAAAAGAGAAAAGGTACGGAGGCTGATATGAAGAACGTACATGAGTTACTTGAAAATCTGGGTAAATTTGAGAAGGCTATAGGATACTCCTTCAGCGACCCCGATAAAGCCGTGCTGGCTCTCACCCATAGCTCCTATGCAAACGAGATTAAGAATAAAAGGCTTGAGAGCAATGAGAGGCTTGAGTTCCTTGGGGATGCGGTTTTAAACATATCAATAAGCGAAAAAATCTACTTAAGCCAGAGCAGGCTTCCCGAGGGAGAAATGACCAGAATAAGGGCGGGAATTGTATGTGAGTCCTCTCTTATTGTATGCTCAAATAACATTAACCTTGGAGATTATATCCTGCTTGGCAAGGGTGAGCAATTAACGGGAGGCAGAACAAGGACGTCAATTCTTTCGGATGCTTTTGAGGCGGTTATAGGCGCTATTTATCTTGACGGAGGCTTAGCTGCTGCTAAAGAATTTATTTATGTCCATATGAACGGAATAATCGAAAATTCAATCAGCGGCACTATATTTCAGGATTACAAAACCCAGCTTCAGGAGATAGTACAAAAAAAGCATGAATGCGGGATTGTTTATGAAATTATAGATGAAAACGGACCTGACCATAATAAGATGTTTGTATCACGGGTTAGCGTCAATGAAAAGCACATGGGCACAGGCAAGGGCAGAAGTAAAAAGGAAGCTGAGCAGAATGCGGCAAAGACAGCTCTTGATAAGCTGACTTAAGACGGTTTGAGGTGACTTTAGAGTGAAAAGCAAGCACATGGTAATACCTGTTTTTATTCCTCACAAGGGATGCCCCTATGATTGTATTTACTGTAATCAGAAGCTTATAAGCGGACAGCAGGAGGACATCACGGAGGAGGAGATGGTACAGGTTATTGAGCGTTACCTGTCAAGCCTTGATCCAAGACGTACATTTGTTGAGATAGGCTTTTACGGAGGAAGCTTCACAGGTATAGACAGGGCACGGCAAATACAGCTTCTTGATGTGGCAAGAGCATATGTGAAGCGGGGATTGGTAAGGGAAATCCGCCTCTCTACAAGGCCGGACTATATCAGTGAGGAGATACTGGCTTATCTTAAGGAGTATTGTGTAAATACAATAGAGCTTGGGGTTCAGAGCCTTGACCAGGAGGTTTTAAGAAAAAGCAGCAGGGGACATGGGGCGGAGGCTTCAATCGTGGCATCACAGCTTATAAAAAAATCGGGCATTAAGCTTGGTATACAGACGATGATAGGCCTCCCCGGAGACACAATGGAAAAGGATTTGTGTACTGCTCGCAAGGTCATTGAAATGAGGCCGGATGTCGTAAGAATATACCCCACGCTTGTAATCAAAAACACCTATATGGAGAAGCTGTACAGGGAAGGGGAATATATTCCCCTTGAGCTTGAGGAGGCTGTTGAGATATCCTCAGCATTGCTTGAGCTTTATAAACAAAATAATATAAAGGTTATAAGAATAGGGCTTCAGCCGACGGATAATATTAATTTGGGGATGGATGTTGTGGCGGGGCCTTTTCATCCTGCCTTCAGACAGCTTGTTGAATCAAGGCTGACTCTTAGCAGAATGGAAAAAGTAATAATTGAATCGGGGCTGGACAAGGCGGACAGGATAGCAATCTATGTGCAAAAGGAAAAGATATCCGACGCAATAGGGCACAGGAGAGAGAATATTTCATACCTTAAAAAAAAGTTTAAATTCACCGAAATATATATTTTACCTGATGAGACACTTATTGACAATATATATGCAAATAATTATTACAAAAATTGAAAAAAATATAAAAAAAAGAAGGATTTTTATGGAAAATGCCGAATACATTAATTAAGGTTACTATAAAATATTTTCCAAACCTTATTTTTTAAAGAGAGAAAAAGTTACTTAAATTAATGTATTTAGGAGGAAAAGTTATGGAAGTTTTAAAAGTGTCAGCAAAATCACAACCCAAATCAGTAGCAGGTGCGCTTGCAGGAGTCCTAAGAGAGAATGAAACTGCGGAAATACAAGCAGTTGGTGCTGCGGCGGTAAATCAGGCTGTTAAAGCCATTGCGATAACAAGGGGGTTTGTCGCGCCAAACGGAATTGATCTGGTAGCAGTCCCTGCATTTTCCGAGGTTAGTATAGACGGGGAGCAGAGAACGGCAATCAGATTTATTGTTGAGGCAAGGTGAGAATTGAGAGGTTTTACGGCATTTCCCGGCAATAAATATTTTGGGATATGCGAAAAGATCCGTGTTAAAAGATGTTGTTTTTCAAAATCAGGGTTAGTGTTAACTTGAAAACTATATGATTTATGTTAAAATTAAAAAGTATCGATAGAGGATGTCTTAAGGATGCTTGATTCTAAGATGTGGCCTTGTCGGTGCTTTTTAATTTTGTTTTTTTGGAGTGTGAAAAATTGTATCTTAAAGCATTGGATATATATGGGTTTAAATCATTTGCAGATAAAATTTCTCTGGAGTTTAATTCAGGGATTACAGGTGTTGTGGGTCCAAACGGAAGCGGAAAGAGCAATGTTGCGGATGCAGTCAGGTGGGTGCTGGGAGAACAGAGTGCAAAAGCCCTCCGGGGAAGCAAAATGGAGGATATTATTTTTGCCGGAACAGAGCACAGGAAGCCCCTTGGCTTCGCAGAGGTTTCATTAACCATAGATAACTCCGACGGCACCTTGCCTGTGAGCTTTTGTGAAGTAACGGTTGCACGGAGGGTTTTCAGATCGGGAGAAAGCGAATACTATATTAACAAAACGCCTTGCAGACTTAAGGACATACATGAGCTGTTTATGGATACCGGAATAGGAAAAGAGGGATATTCAATAATCGGCCAGGGCAGGGTGGATGATATTTTGAGCAGCAAGTCCGACAACCGAAGGCAGATTTTTGAAGAGGCCTCAGGAATTATGAAATACAAGGTGAGAAAGCTGGAGTCGGAAAAAAAGCTGGAGCTTACAAAGCAAAACCTTGTCAGAATAGATGATATCATTAATGAATTGGAAGCCCAGATAGAGCCTTTAAAGCATCAGGCCGGGGTAGCAAGAAAATATATGGAACTGAGAGAGGGCTTAAAGGAGCTGGAGGTAAGTGTTTATGTCGAAAACATATCCAGTCTCAAGGAGAAGATACGGGAGTACGATCAGCAGTATTTGTCGTTAAAGCAGAGCATTGATAAAGAGAGCCTGCGTATGGAAGAGATTATACGGAGCAACGGGCAAAAAACTCAATTGCTCAAGCTGTTAGAAGAGAGACTTGAGGCATCGAGGAAGGAATTTTACAGCCTTGAGACGCATTTGGAAAGATGCGAATCTCAAATAAAGCTTAACGAGGAAAAGATGGATAGCCTTGAGGGAAATGTTTCAAGGCTGGACAGTGAGATGCTTGAAACAAATCATAAGCTCCGCCGGCTTACCGAAGAAGAGGATGACAGGAATAATAAGCTGGTGTGTTTAAATACTGAGTACGGCGATTATTCGGATAAGCTTTCGGCGCATGAGCTAAGGCTTAAGGAAATAATTGATACTCAGAGCAAATCCGAGAGGCACATAGAGGCTTTAAAAGCGAGTGTTATGGATAAACTGGATGTGCTGTCCGACAAGAAAATGCAGATAAATAATTTAAACCTTCATATAGAGGGAATAAGGAAGAGACAGGTGTCGCTGGAGAATGAGATTTTTGGGCTTTCTCTTGAGGAGGACAGGGATAAGGCTAAAAAGCAGGAACTGGAGCACAATATTAAAAAGGCTTCTGATGCAATAGAGCATTCAAACGAGAAGCTTGACGGACTTTTAAGAGAGAGGGGTGAGCTTGACAGCAGCCTTTCGGAGCAGCGCAAGAGGGAGAGTGCTTTTAAATCGGAGATGCAGCTTAAGGCTTCAAGGTATAAGATGCTTCAGGATATGGAAAAGGGCCTTGAGGGATACAACCGAAGTGTGAAGGAAATACTCCATGCCTGCGGCAGGCTGCCTGAGTTTGGGAAGGGAATTCACGGAGCGCTTGCACAGCTTATAACGGTTGACTTAAGATACGAAACGGCGGTGGAAATGTCTCTGGGCGGAGCCCTTCAAAATATTGTGACCTCTACGGAGGAGGAAGCTAAAAGGGCTATAGAATTTTTAAAGAGGGACAGGCTCGGAAGGGCTTCATTCTTGCCCATAAGCTCTGTTAAGGGAAGGCGCTTCGACAGCGGTATAATTAATGAAATAAGCAAGATGGAGGGCTTTTGCGGTGTTGCCTCCGAGCTTATAAGCTATGACCCGATTTACGAAGGAATAATCCTAAACCTCTTGGGGAGGGTGGTTGTTGCGGAAAACCTGGAGTCGGGGATAAAAATTGCGAGAAAATTTGCCTACAGCTTTAGAATAGTGACCCTTGAAGGAGATATACTAAACAGCGGAGGCTCAATGTCGGGGGGAAGTATGGACAAGAGGGGTACGGGCATTTTAAGCAGGAGCAGAGAAATCTCCGAGCTCAAAGAGACTGTGATCTCTCTTCAAAAAAAGCTTCGTGAAGCGGAAAAAAATATTGGGGAAATTACAGGTATGCTAGAGGAGGTTTCGGCAGAGATATCCCTAGAACAGAAGGAAGTGAGAGAAAAGGAGCTTTTGAAAATACGCGATGAAAGCCATCTTGCCCAGGTAGTGCAAAGCATATCCAGGCTTCGGGCCAAGGCGGAAATGCTGACGGAGGAAAAGCTGCAGGATAAAAGACAGGAAGAAGCGGCGGTGATCGAGCTTTCCAAGTATGAAAGGGAGCTTTGCGATATTGAAAATGTTATAGAAGAGACAAAGAAGGCTATAGAAAGTCATCAGGAGAAGCACAAGGAGGAAAGATACGCCTGTGATCATCTCAGCGCTGAAATTACAGAGCTTAAGGTATCAATAAGCTCCGTTAAGCAAAGTATTCAGGGTACAAAGGAAGCAATAGAGAGAATAGCTCACGAAAAGGAGCTGACTTTAAAGAGCATTGATAAAAGGATAGAGGAGAAAACTAAAAATTTAAAGGAAATATGCTCTCTTAAAGAACAGAATGAAGGCTTGCGCAGACAGCGCAAGGGAAGCGAGGAAGCCAGAACCGGAAAGACGCTTGAGATGGACAGAATAATTGAAGAAAAAAAGGTGGTTGAGGAGGAGCTGCATGATATTGTAAGCAGCATTACCGAGATTAATAAAAACACCGCCCTTTTGCAGGAGGAGTACAACAGAATAGACATTAAAAAGGCCCGGGCGGAGGCGGATATGGAAGCTATTCAGAACCGTATGTGGGATGAATATGAAATCACTTATACCAACGCTGCCGAACTAAGAAGAGACATAGGAAGCATAAAAGAGGCTCAGAAAAAAATAGGCGAGTATAAAAGCGGCATAAAGGAGCTGGGGCATGTAAATGTGGCTGCCATAGACGAGTATGTTAAAACGAAGGAACGCTATGAGTTTATGTCGGGGCAGAAGAAGGACATGGTGATGGCGGCGGAAAAGCTGCAAAGGATAATATATGAAATGACCTCTATAATGAAAAAACAGTTTACAGAGCAATTTAAGCTGATAAATGACAATTTCAATATTGTATTCGGGGAGCTTTTTGAGGGAGGGCGTGCGGAGCTTATAATTACTGACAGGGAAAATATATTAGAAAGCGGGATAGAGATACAGGCACAGCCTCCGGGGAAGAGGCTGCAGAATATGATGCTTTTGTCTGGCGGGGAGCGGGCGTTTACAGCTATTGCGCTGCTTTTTGCCATTTTAAGGCTGAGGCCGGCACCCTTCTGCATACTTGATGAAATTGAGGCGGCCCTAGATGATGCCAATGTGTTCAGGTTTGCGGAGTACATAAAGAAATATTCCCAAAATACGCAGTTTATTATGGTTACTCACAGAAAGGGAACAATGGAGGCGGCAGATACATTGTATGGAGTGACAATGCAGGAGCATGGAATTTCTAAAATGGTTTCACTCAAAATGGGGGACAAGGCGTCATAAATGACGTAGGCGTCATAAAGAAGCTGTGTTTGTGCAGAGTATAATGGATTACAGAAATTTTCAAAACGTTGGAACAACGTTAAGCACCGGAAAGATGCCTTCGATGGAAATGTCTCACACCCATTATAATCTGCATTCAAAAATATTAAAATGGAGGATTGTGCATATGGGTTTTTTTGACAGACTGAAGCAGGGATTGGAGAAGACAAGAAAAGGTATTACGGAGCAGATAGACAAGGTTTTGGTTTCATTCGGAAAGATAGACGACGAGCTGTTTGACCAGCTTGAGGAAATTCTCATCACTTCAGACGTGGGAATGGATACTACAATGAGGATTATTGAAGACCTCAAGGAAAAGGTGAGAGAGAGAAAGATTATAGATCCTATGAAGGTCAAGGAGCTTTTAAAGGAGGAGCTTACCGAAATATTGAGTGAGGAGAATGCCGATCTGGATTTGTCCTCATCTCCTGCGGTAATAATTGTTATAGGAGTAAACGGAGTGGGTAAAACTACATCAATAGGTAAAATAGCAGGGCTGCTGAAGGAGGGGGGCAGGAAGGTGCTGCTTGCCGCCGGGGATACCTTCAGGGCCGCCGCCATTGATCAGCTTGAGATATGGTCAAACAGAGTTGGGGTTGATATAATAAAGCATACGGAGGGTGCCGACCCGGCTGCTGTGGTATATGATGCCATACAGTCGGCAAAAGCCCGCAGGGCTGATGTTTTAATATGCGATACCGCGGGGAGGCTGCATACAAAGAAGAATCTTATGGAGGAGCTTAAAAAGATATCGAGAATAATTGACAAGGAGCTTCCCGGGGCAAGCCGTGAGACGCTTCTTGTTCTGGACGCAACCACGGGGCAGAATGCCGTATCGCAGGCCAAGGTTTTCAGCGAGTCGGCTAAAATATCGGGCATAGTGCTTACAAAGCTTGACGGCACTGCAAAGGGGGGGATAGTAATTACTATAAAATCCGAGCTTAAAATACCTGTTAAGCTAATAGGGGTTGGAGAGAAGCTGGAGGATCTTCAAAAATTTAATGCCTCTGAGTTTGTTGAGGCTCTTTTTGCTTAACCTGTATAGGATGCAATAAAGATTTTACAAACATAGAGGATATAATTGCTTACAGAAATTTTTAATAGCAACGAAAAGACGCCTTGCGGGGAAATGTCTCACGGGTATGTCATCAGGCGCTTTTCTTAGATGTATTCCTTACGGGTCAAAAAATTTCTTCCATCAAATTATATCCTCCATGTAAAATCTTTATTGCTACATATATAGAACAAAACTCTGGTATAAATTCTGAAAATTAAAGGAGTGTGTGAATTGTACGATTACTATAAGGAGCTTAATGTGAAAAATTTAAAGGGAAAGATTGTAGCGCTGCTGCTGATTGCGGTGGCAATTGCCGGAATATTGGCCACATGCCGGGTGTACCTGAATGTAATTCAATTGGATGAGATTGGAGGGTTTTCCGGCATATATATAAAAAATCTTGTATACAAGCTTATATTTGCGGCAGGAGCCTTTGTTGTTATATTTATAGCAACAACTGTAACAAACAGGTTTGTAAAAAAGAATTTTAACAGGTATCTTGAACAAAACAGCCTGCCTGTGCGTAAAATGCCAAATATTCTTCTCGCTTTGGTTATAGCGGCAATAGGTGCGTTTATTAGCCGTGAATTTTTCTATGATAAGGCATTAAGCTTTATAAATTCTACAGCCTTTAATGAGGCGGCACCGTTATTCAATAATCTGGATATAGGCTATTTCATTTTTCAAAGGCCATTCTATATTTCGATATACCAGTTTATTTCGTCTCTGTGGATGTTTATTATTCTATACACCGCTGCATATTATATAATAATGTTCCTGCTTGTGTTTAACAATGTTACGTTGCAGGATATGAAGGTAAAGAGCATATTGCGGCACAATATTATCAATATAGCCGTTTTTTTCCTCATAAAAGCCGTTACATACAGGTTTCAGAAGGAAGGACTTCTGTATTCGGAATTTTTTAATGTAAAGGGCGCAGGGTATGTTGATGTAAACGTATGGATGAATTATTTTTCAGTGGCGCCGTTTCTGCTTGTGGCGATTGTTGCCGTGGCGTTTTGGTTTATGTGGAAGGAAAAGATGAGAATGGCGGTGTATTCCATAGCGGTATTTCCGGCTGCATGGATTGTTGTAGCCATCATTTCAATGGTGGTGCATGGTGTTATTGTTAAGCCCAATGAGGTTCAGATGGAAAGACCCTATCTTAGGTACAATATGCAGCAGACCAGAGCAGCCTATGGGCTTGACAAAATCAAAAGCCATGACTTTCCCGAGATGAAGGAGCTTACGCCTGAGATTATAAATAGAAACTTAGAGACCAAAAACAATATAAGAATAGTTGACTATGATGCCACACTGAGGAGCAATATACAGCTCCAGAGCAACACTAATTTTTATACCTTTAAAAACGGGGATATAGTAAATTATGTCGTAAACGGAAAGGAAATACCCGTTTTCCTTACCGCCAGAGAAACCGATAAGTCCAGGCTGCCTGAAAACTCATATATTAACAGGGTGTTCAGATATACGCACGGCTACGGGCTGGTTATAAACCCTATAAATAAGCTGACGGAGCAGGGACAGGTGGATTTTCTGTTAAGCGGGCTTAGAATGGATTCGGTTGATAAGGAGAATTTGCATCTTACCGAACCCAGACTTTACTACGGAGAAATGACAAACGACTACGTAATAGTAAACCCTGAGGGGGCGGGAAAGCTCAGGGAAATAGACTATGACGGCTCCGCCGAGACTAATTACAGCGGAAGCGGCGGAATAAAGCTGAATATGTTTAACAGGGCTTTGTTTGCCCTGCAATATGCAGACATCAATATGATTATATCGGGAAATATTTTTTCGGAATCAAGGCTGCTTTTAAACAGAAACGTTATAGAGAGGGCACAGATGGCACTACCCTTTATAATAATCGATAGGGACCCTTGTATTGTTATAACCTCCGATGGCAGGCTTAAATGGGTTCTGGACGGATATACCACTACAAACTATTACCCGTATTCTCAAGACATGGGCGGCTACAATTATATAAGAAACTCTGTGAAGCTTACGGTGGATGCGTATGACGGTACCGTCGAAGGCTATATAATTGACAGTACCGACCCCATAATAAACACCTATGCAAAAATGTATCCCGGAATATTTAAGGATGAGGCGATACCCGAGGACATTTCAAGCCATATGAGATATCCCGAGGATCTGTTTAACGTTCAGACAGAGGTGCTCAAGCGCTACCATATAGATCCCGACTCACAGGAAAGGGATAACATATCGGTATTTTACGGAAATCAGGACAGGTGGGATATTGCGAAATATCCCGACAGGAGCAGCCCTGAGGGGGTAAAGGACATAGAGTCCTACTATAACATGATAAAGCTGCCCGGAAACCTTGGGACAAAGGAGGAGCTTGTTCTTATGAGGCCGTTCACCCCGTCCGGGGAAAAGAACAATATGGTCTCATGGCTGGCGGTGAGGAATTCCAGCAAAAACTACGGCGAGATGGTGCTGTTTAACTTCCCCAAGAATACCAATATATTAGGCCCTGATCAGGTTGAGGTAAACATAAACCAGATAGGTGAGATATCCGAAAGCATAACGCTGTGGGGGCAAAACGGTTCGGAGGTGTTTAAGGGAAGCTTGCTTGTAATACCCATAGAGGACAGTGTTCTTTATGTGGAGCCTATATATATAAAATCCTCAAGAAATTCATCCATACCTCAGGTGAGAAAAATAGTAGTAGGGTATCAGCAGGGGAATGACTTTAAATACGGTGTGGGAAATACGCTGGACTCGGCATTGGAAAACCTGTTTAAAGGGATATCCGATACTCCTGTAAAGCCTGATGACAGCAAAGTCCCCGGTGAGGGAGCGACGCCTCCTGAAGAAACGGTAAATGACGATAAGCAAAAGGTAATAGACAACATTACCTCGAAATACAATGATATGAAGAAGCAGCTTGACGAGCTTGGAGAGCTTATTGAGGAGCTGAACAGGTAGGCTCTTTCGGATTAAAGAAATATATTTTATTTTAAAAATGCACCCCAAAGGTTAGATGCAAAAATCTAATATTTGGAGGTGCATTTTTAAATTCAGCCCTTCTTTTCGCATTTTGATTTTATCCATTCGATTAAAAGACAAACAAAAAAGCATATGGCATAGGAAATAGCCAAATACAGCAATGCCTGCTGCAATACAGGGGGATATGTACTGTTATAAAGCTGGGGAAGGAAGATACGAGGTAAAACCACAAAGCCGATTGTTACACCTATACTAACTCCTATTGCAGTTCTTAAAGCTCTTTTAAGCATAATATTTAACCTTTCCGAATTGATGATTTGTGTAATGTAATAGCCTTTGCAGCTATAATAACATTTTTTCTTGCAGGAATAAAGGCAATCTTTCGCTTGACAAATGGTGCTCTATAAATTAGAATAGGGTGTAAAGTAAAAATACTTTACAGGCTTTGGGTGCTTTTTATGGATGATATTTATAGAACCTCTATGCTTTTGGACTTTTACGGGCAGCTTTTGACTGAGAGGCAGTATGAAATTCTCGATTTGCACTGCAATAACGACTATTCCCTTGGGGAGATTGCGCAGCAGCTCAACATAAGCAGACAGGGAGTATTTGACAATGTAAAGAGGGCAAAGACGGCACTTGACGGGCTTGAAGATAAGCTGGGTCTGGTAAAAAAATTCGCGGAGCAAAAAAAAGAGGCGGAAGAGATTCTGCTCTGCTTGGGAAAAATAGACAAAGAGGTATTGGATCAGCAAAACAGAAGGATTTTTGACACTATTGAAGATAAAATAAAGGTGATTATCTCCAACAGCTAGCCGGATACCGATTGATGGTGTTGGATTATACGGAGGTTTTTAATATGGCTGTATTTGAAGGCTTGTCCGAGAAGCTTCAGGAGACTATGAAAAAGCTCCGGGGCAAGGGTCGGGTGACTGAAAAAGATGTAAAGGAAATGATGCGGGAGATAAAGCTTGCTCTTCTTGAGGCCGATGTGAATTTTAAGGTGGTAAAGGACTTTATAGCAAAGGTTTCGGAAAGGGCTGTGGGGCAGGATGTGCTGGAAAGCCTCACTCCGGGGCAGCAGGTTATAAAAATTGTAAACGATGAGCTGATAGATTTGATGGGGAGGGAGCAGAGCAAGGTATCCTTTTCTTCAAGGCCCCCCACGGTGTTTATGATGGTAGGGCTTCAGGGCTCGGGTAAGACAACAACCTCCGGGAAGCTGGCAAACCTTATGCGAAAGCAGGGCAAAAATCCTCTTCTTGTCGCATGTGACGTATACAGGCCCGCAGCCATAAAGCAGCTTCAGGTTGTGGGAAACCAGCTTGGAATACCTGTTTTTTCAATGGGCGACAGCTTAAGCCCCGTTGATATTGCAAAAGCTTCAATAGAACATGCCGCTTCAAAGCAGCATGATCTGGTAATAATAGATACTGCGGGACGCCTTCATATAGACGAGGGGCTTATGGATGAGCTGCTTAACATAAAAAATTCCGTTAAGCCTCATGAAATTCTTTTGGTAGTAGACTCAATGACAGGACAGGATGCCGTAAACGTTGCCGACAGCTTCAATAAGAAGCTTGGGGTGGACGGAATGGTGCTTACCAAGCTTGACGGTGATACAAGAGGCGGTGCCGCCATTTCTACAAAGGCGGTAACGGGAAAGCCGATAAAGTTTGTAGGTATGGGAGAAAAGCTCAGTGATCTCGAGCCCTTTTTCCCTGACAGGATGGTTTCTAGAATACTGGGAATGGGCGATGTATTAAGCCTGATTGAAAAGGCGCAGGATGCTTTTGACGAGAAAAAGGCCATAGAAATGGAAAAGAAAATGCGTACAATGCAGTTTACCTTTGACGATTTTCTTGAGCAAATGCAGCAGGTAAAAAAGATGGGCCCTTTAAGTCAGGTATTGAACATGATTCCGGGTATGAATGCCAAGGCTTTGCAGGGAGTTGACATAGACGGAGAGGAAAAGAATCTTGCCAGAACCGAGGCCATAATAAAATCCATGACCAGACAGGAGAGAAATGATTCCTCAATTATTAACGGCAGCAGAAGAAAAAGGATTGCCGCCGGGAGCGGGACATCTGTTCAGGAAGTGAACAAGCTGCTTAAGAGCTTTGAGGAAATGAAGAAAATGTTTAAAATGATGAGCGACATGAATAAGCATGGAAAAAAGAAGCTTGGGAAATTCAATTTTCCGATAGGATAAAATATGGTAGCCGGTTTGGATAACAGAGACTTAAAGCTTGTGCTATCCCTCCGCTATTAATATAAAATTAATAATTCGGGCGTTTATAATTGTCAATTTACAAATTGTAAGCTGTCCATGAGAACTAAGAAAGGGGTGAAAACAATGGCAGTTAAAATAAGATTGAAAAGAATCGGAGCTAAAAAGGCGCCTTTTTACAGAGTGGTTGTTGCCGACTCCCGGTATCCGAGAGACGGAAGATTCATAGAGGAAATAGGTACTTATAATCCCATAGCTAACCCTTCCGTCATCAACATAGACGGAGAGAAAGCCTCTACATGGCTTAAAAATGGAGCGCAGCCTACAGATACTGTAAAATCTTTACTTAAGAAGGTCGGAGTGATACAATAAAATGATAAATTTTATAAGTACACTGATTGACGGGAGGTAATTAATTATGAAAGAACTTCTCGAAGCTATTGCGAAAGCATTGGTTGATTATCCTGACGAGGTATCGGTAAATGAGGTTGAAGGCGAGAGATCCCTTATCCTTGAATTAAAGGTTTCAAAAGAGGACATGGGAAAGGTTATAGGAAAGCAGGGCAGAATTGCCAAGGCAATCAGAACGGTGGTAAAAGCTGCGGCAATAAAGGACGACAAAAGAGTGGTTGTAGAAATAATGCAATAATGCTTAACAATTCGTTGTTCTAAAGGGGGCACTCCTAAAGTGTCCCCGAATAATTTAACTATATAGGACGCGATAAAGATTTTACAAACATAGAGGATATAATTGCTTGCAGAAATTTTTAATAGCTTATATCCTCCATGTAAAATCTTTATCGCTACATATATAGTTGCAGCCGGGCAGGTGGAATGGATGCATGAATATTTGCAGGTAGGAAAGATCTGCAACACGCATGGTGTAAGGGGAGAGGTTAAGGTAATACCCTTGACTGATAATCCCGAGAGATTTAAAGACTTAAAAAGTATTTTTATTGAAACAGAGGGGACTAACAAGCAATATGACATTGACAGTGTCAGGTATTCAAAAAATCTCGTTCTGTTAAAGCTGAAGAATATTGACAGCATAGACGATGCGCAAAGACTTAAAGATACGTATATTGTCATTGACAGGGAAAATGCCGTAAAGCTTCCCCCCCAGAGCTACTATATCTGTGATCTTATAGGCTGTGGTGTTTATGATGAAGAGGGAAAAAAGCTAGGCATTTTAAGTAACGTATTAAAAACGGGGAGCAATGATGTATACATTGTAAGGGACGAAAACAACAAGGAGCTTCTCATACCTGCCTTAAAAAGCGTGGTCAAGAGAGTTTCTATAGAAGATAGAATTATAGAGGTAGAGCTGCCCGACGGCTTGTAGGGAACGCCCCCCGTGGCGTTCCGTTTGCGGCATTCCGTTTGCGGCGTTCCGCCCCAACTGATGCCATAATCAACAAAGAGTGCAAGGGGTTTTAAAACGCCTTTCGGCATATTGAGAGGATTTTCTAATGAGATTTGATGTGCTTACGCTTTTTCCGGGTATATTTTCCGCCGTCATGGGTGAGAGCATAATAGGGCGGGCAAGGGAAAGCGGCATAATACAAGTAAACGCAATAAACATAAGGGATTTTTCAAAGGACAAGCACAAAAAAACCGACGATTATCCTTACGGCGGCGGTAATGGTATGGTAATGACATCACAGCCCATTTATGATGCTTACAGACATGTCATCGGTGATCTTCCCTACAGGCCCAGGGTGATATACTTAAGCCCGCAGGGAGCCTGCTTTAATCAGAGCAGGGCCGAGGAGCTAAAGCGTGAGGAACACCTGATTCTCCTTTGCGGCCACTATGAGGGAATAGATGAGAGGATAATAGAGGAGATAGTGGATGAGGAAATTTCAATAGGCGACTATGTCCTGACAGGCGGAGAGCTTGCCGCAATGGTTATGATCGACTGCATAAGCAGGCTTGTACCGGGGGTGCTTTCAAACGAGGCCTCCTGTGTCGAGGAGTCCCACTGCAACGGATTGCTTGAGTACCCTCAATATACAAGGCCATATGAGTTTAACGGAAAGACTGTGCCGGACGTTCTTATGTCGGGGCACCACGCCAACATTGAAAATTGGAGGCGGAAGCAGTCCATAGAGAGAACGCGCACAAAGCGTCCCGATTTATACCGCAAATTTATGGATTCCAATTCATAGCTTTTTAGGCGGTCTGTAATTTTGGTAAAGACGGAAAAAGTTATTTACATCTATAGGTATTTATGATATAATACTCTGCGTGTGTATTACGGACGGTCCTCTGTACTGTATATATCGAGTGCAAGAACGTTCAGGAAAGAGAGGAGGAATATAAATGGATATAATAAGGGCTATAGAACAGGAACAGATTAGAACTGATATGCCAAAGCTGGAAATCGGTGATTATGTTAAGGTTCACATAAAGGTCAAAGAGGGAACGAGGGAAAGACTTCAGATTTTTGAAGGCACTGTAATAGCTATTAAGGGTTCGGGTCTGAAAGAGACCTTTACTGTAAGAAGAATTTCTTACGGCGTAGGTGTTGAAAGAATTCTGCCGGTGCATTCTCCTAAAATCGGACATATTGAGGTTATAAGAAAAGGTAAGGTAAGGAGAGCCAAGCTGTACTACCTGCGTGACAGAGTGGGCAAGGCTGCAAAGGTCAAGGAAAAGCTGGATGTTAAATCAAAACAATAACATATATAACAAAAGGGACAATATTAGTGTCCCTTTTGTTATATAAATATAAAGATAGGTAGTTGATATTATGGATTTGAATGAACCTGTGGCAAGCGGAAAAAGGGATAAAAGGAGCGGTCTTAGGGAAGTAATGGAGTGGGTGCAGGCAATACTTATTGCCGTTGTCCTTGCGTTTTTAATAAGGGGCTTTATTTTTGAGCAGGCTATGGTGGAGGGAAGCTCTATGGATAATACTCTTCACAATAATCAGAGGCTCATAATATACAAGCTCGGTTATTATTTCAGTCCGCCTGAAAGACGCGACATAATCATTCTTGAGTATAAGCAGGGCATGTTTAAGTATCTGCCCTTCCCCGATCCTGATGAAGTAGATTACATAAAGAGGGTTATAGCAATTCCGGGGGATGTAGTGGATATAAACGGCGACGGGTACGTATACGTCAACGGCGAAAGGCTGAAGGAGCCTTATGTGAAGGGAGTCACGGCTCCTAACGGAATGGTTTTTCCCATAACGATACCTGAGAAAAAGGTATTTGTTCTGGGAGATAACAGGGAATACAGCAGCGACAGCAGGCAAATCGGACTGATAGACTTTGACAGGATAAGGGGAAAGGCTGTTTACAGGATATTTCCCTTTAAGGATTGGGGAACTTTATACGATAATTTGAAGTAAGGGCCGAGAAAGAAAAATGGAGGAAGATAATGAATATACAATGGTTTCCGGGACATATGGCAAAGACAAGAAGGCTTGTTTCGGAAAATCTGAAGCTGATAGACGTAGTTATAGAGCTGCTGGATGCCCGGATTCCCGTAAGCAGCAAGAACCCCGAGATAGATGAATTGATTAAGGGCAAGCCACGGCTCATTGCGCTCAACAAGTCTGATCTTGCCGATCAGGCAGTGTCGTCGGAGTGGAGCAAATGGTATGGCTTAAATGGCTATACCAATATTTTTATTGATTCAGTAAAGGGCAGGGGAATAAATGAGCTGAAGTCAAGACTGCGTGAAATTATGCGGGAAAAGATAGAGAGGGAGAAGCAAAAGGGACGCATTTCCCGCCCAATCAGGACCATGGTTGTAGGGATACCAAATGTAGGAAAGTCCTCCTTTATAAACAGGATCGCAGGAAAGGCCAGTGCCGCAACCGGTGACAGGCCGGGAGTTACGCGCGGAAAGCAGTGGATAAGGATTAATGAGCAAATAGAGCTTTTAGACACCCCGGGCATTTTATGGCCTAAGTTTGAGGACAAAAGGGTGGGCATGAATTTGGCTTTTACAGGTGCCATTAAGGATGATATAATTGATACTATAGAGCTTGCGGCTTCTCTGCTTGAAAGGCTTGCCCAAGTATACCCGGAAAACCTTAAGGGCAGGTTTAAGCTGGAGCCGTTGGAGGATAAGACGGGGCTTGAGCTTCTGGAAATGGCAGGGAGAAGAAGAGGCTGCATTATATCGGGGGGACAAATAGACTTTTCGAGGATATCCGCTATTGTACTGGATGAATTCAGGGGAGGAAGGATTGGAAGCATCAGTCTGGAAACGCCTGGGGAAATTATAAAACAGGGGATATAGGCATGTCTGATAAATTTACAGTTAAGTATGTTGAAGAGAAGATAAGGCATATGACGCCTGATGATGCCGTGCAATACATAGAAGACTTGCGCCAAAACGGGAACATGAGGCTTGAAAAGCTTTTAATAAAATATCTGAGAAAAAAAGAGGCCCATGAAAAAGAGCTTGACAGACTTAGAAAAATGCGGGCTTATGAAGATGAAGCGGCAAGCAGGGGCTTTAAGCTGGTGGCAGGCATTGACGAGGCGGGAAGAGGCCCTCTGGCAGGCCCTGTTGTGGCGGCTGCCGTGATACTGCCGGAAAATGCGATGATAGAGGGCATAAACGATTCCAAGCAGGTTTCGGCTGCTAAGAGAGACGCTTTGTTTGATATAATTAAAGAAAAGGCTGTTTGCTATGGAATAGGTATTGCCGACGAGAAATGCATTGACGAAATTAACATTTTAAACGCCACAAAAAAGGCAATGGGGCTTGCTGTGGAGGCACTTAAGCCCGCTCCCGATTTTCTCCTTATAGATGCGGTGGAGCTTAAGGCTGACGGCATGGGGATGAGGGCCCTTATAAAGGGAGATTGCCTGAGCATGTCGATTGCGGCGGCATCTATTCTTGCAAAGGTTACAAGAGACAGGATTATAGACGGAATGGACAGGGATTATCCCCAGTACGGCTTTTCAAAGCATAAGGGATACGGCACGCGCGAGCATATAGAGGCTATAAAAAAATTCGGAATTTGTCCGATACATAGAATAAGCTTCACAAAGAATTTTGTGGGCTGATATATATGTAAAAGCTTTATTGTATATGCTTTAAAAAAGCTTTTGCCTAAAGGGGAGTTAGTTATGAGGGTAGATACATTAGTACAAGGCCACGGTATAAATGCGGCGGTTCTTTCCAAAATACTTGAACGCTTAAATACAGGCGATATCGTCAGGGCCCAGATACTGGACATGACCTCTAGTGACCTTTTGCTTAAGCTTTTTGACGGTTCTGAAATATCTGCCTCAGTGGCAGGCGGAAGCGAGAATATCGACGCAAAGCCGGGAGAATTTATCGAGCTTGCCGTTAAAGGCAAAAATGACAACCAGCTTATACTGGAGCAGCTAAAAAACGGCGAGACGGTGAAAGCAGACCAGACCGCCGGGCTTAAGGCTGTCATTAAAGATCTTGGACTTCCTGCCAGCGCCAGAAATATGGAGATAGCAAAAGAAATACAGTCCAACAATCTTAGCCTCAACAAGGAAACCTTTGAAAAAATAACCGATGCACTTATGCGGTTTAAGGATGTCAATGCCGCTAAGGCAGCATTCCTGATAGCAAATAAGCTGGGGATAGAGGAAAAGAACATTAACGCTTTAAAGCAGCTCACCGATTTACAGGTTAAGATATCCGGCAGTGTAAGAGAGCTGCTTGTGCAAATAGACAATATTAAGGATGACAATATAATAAAGGATATTGCAGACCGGCTGATTAGCTTAGACAAGCAGGGGATTCACGCGGCGGTACAGGCAAAAAATGCCTCTGCCAAGGCTTCCAACGCCGACTTGCTTATGAATGCCCTTAACCTCGGGCTTGAGAGGGAAGCGCCTCAGACGGGCAAAGGCCAGGGGCCGAGCAGCGAGGCGTTAATAAAGCTTATGGATAAGGTAAAGGCGGCAGTCGGGCAGAGCCGGAATGTAAACCAAAGTGTGCTGGAAAAAACAATAAGCAGTCTTGATAAGCTTATGGAAGGCACTCGCGGGGCGGAGGCTTCAACGCTTGAAAGGGCAGGCGTGCTGAAGGACAGCCTTGTGTCGGTGCTTAACGCCTTGAGGAAAGCCGGAGCGCAGAATAAAGAGCTTCAAGGCCATGCCGGTGATAAGACCGGAGGTGGTATTAAGCCGGATGAGGGGAGAGAAATTATAAGACAGTCCTTTGAAAGGCTGGCTGTAAAAATTGAACCCGATGGGCTTAAGGGAGAGATAAATGTAAAAAAGCTGTACAGGGAGCTGCTTGCAAAGCTGGATGTGCTTAAAGATGCTGCGGGGCTTTCAGGGCTTATGCAAAAAAATGAAATAGCAAGCCGCATAGACAATATTGAAAACAATATAAGGTTTATGAACCAGCTCAACAACTGCACAACATACATACAGATACCCGTGAGTATGCCGGGAGGTACTGCTACGGGAGAGCTGTACGTGCTTAAAAGGGATCCTAAAAGGAAGCGCATTGATCCTGACAACGTTACAATGCTTGTGTCTCTGAACACTGAGAATATAGGCAAAATAGACTCGCTTATAGGCGTAAATAAAAAAAATATTACGCTGAGTGTAAGGGCAAGTGACGAAAGGGTAATCGACTTTATAAAGGGCTACCATAAGGATTTATATGAGAGGCTCTGCGAAAAGGGCTTTAAGCTGGTAGACTTCAAGGTGCGTAAAACAGAGGAGGACCCGCATCTTATGAATGCCGAAAGGGTGGCGGGACGCGAATTGGAATTAAACAAAGGGTCTATAGATTTTAGACTGTGAATTTGTTGCAAGCTTTTATTTTTTAAAGCAGGGCTGAATGCATAGAGGGGTTAGAATGAGCACTGAAAAAATGAGCCGTGATAAGGCAAAAAGGCCCAAACAGGTTGCCGCCTTAAAATATGTCCCCGAAGAGGATCAATCGCCCAGGATTGTGGCTCTGGGCAGTGGAGAAATAGCCGAGAGGATACTGGAAAAGGCAAAAGAAAATAATGTCCCTGTCTATGAGAATGCCGGGCTTGCGGAGACGCTTAACACCTTAAGCTTAGGTGACGAGATACCTGCGGAGCTGTATGAGGTCATCGCGGAAATACTTGTGTTCGTAAGCACAATAGACAGAGGGTACGGAGATAAATATGGAAAGTATAAATAGGTGCGGCCTTGGCAGGATGGGGGAGGAAATAGCCGCCGATTACCTCGGCAGGAATAACTACAGTATACTTGACAGAAACTACAGGGCAGGCAAGCTGGGTGAGCTGGACATAATAGCGAGGGAGTCGGGCTACATTTGCTTTATAGAGGTTAAGACGAGAAGAAACACTCTTTTCGGAATGCCATCCGAGGCTGTCGGTTTTAAAAAGAGGAATAACATAAGAAGACTTGCATATGTATATTTGAAGAGTCATAATCTTATGGACTGTGATGTGAGGTTTGATGTTGTAGAGGTATTAATTCAAGCCTCGGGTAACAGCATAAATATTATAAAAAACGCATTCTGACGGGGGCAAGGCCGGTATGATATTTGTGGATGCACACTGTGACACCGTAACAAGAATAATGGATACGGGCGAGGAGCTTTTTAAAAACACATGCCATATTGATATTGAAAGAATGTCTTGGTACGCCAAACACCTGCAATTCTTTGCCGCCTTTGTGTCGCCTGAATTCGGGCAGGCCTACGCAATGAGAAGGGCTGTTCAAATTATAGACAAATACTATGAGCAAATTAATATAAATAAGAGCTATATAACCCCATGCTTGAATTATGGGGATATTGAGGCTGCGTTTGCACAAGGCAAGGCCGCCGCGCTGCTTTCGATAGAGGGAGGAGACGCGCTGCAGGGTGAGCTGTCGGCCCTGAGAATGTTTTACAGGCTTGGGGTGAGAAGCATATGCCTTACCTGGAACCACAGGAATGAGATTGCCGACGGGGTGGCTGACGAGGACTCGGGTGGAGGGCTTACGCCCTTCGGAAGAAGAGTAGTCGGCGAAATGAACAGCTTGGGTATGCTGGTAGATTTGTCTCACATATCTGAAAAGGGATTCTGGGATGTGATGGATATAACGCAGTCTCCCGTTATAGTATCCCACTCCAATGCAAGGGGGATATGCCGGCACAGGCGAAACCTCCGGGATGATCAGATTTTAGAGGTGAAGCGTAACGGAGGGGTTATGGGTATAAACCTTTATCCCGTATTTCTCAATGATTCCGGCAGTGCAGGTATGGCTGACATAATAAGACATATAGAGCATATTGCATCACTGGCGGGAGAGGACAGCATAGGAATAGGCGCGGACTTTGACGGCATAGAGCTTGTGCCGGACGGGATAGACGGGATACAGGATATGATAAAAGTATTTAACGAGCTTGCCCGCTTAAATTACACGCAGCAAAGCATAGAAAAGCTTGCAGGAGCCAACTTCATGAGGGTGATACAGCAGGTTTTAGGGTAAAGGAAATAGGTTCCCCTCTTTTTTCTTCTGCCTCCGATATGGATTATTATACACTATGATTCAATTGAATTAGTTTGTCCCATAATGTATAATAATTCAAATTAAACTAATAATATGGAGGTATATAAGACTTATGAATGATTCTAGGCTGGCCAATGAGGTCCTTTTATCCTGGCAAAGATGCATGGCTAAAAATCTCTCCACCGAAAATATCCCAAAGGATATGAAACAACGTACAGAAAGCCTTGATGCAAAAAACCAAGCATTGGTGTCGGTGTTTGAGAGAGTAACCGATGACATTAAAAACTGTTTTAAGAATCAAAAAATTTTTCGCACTGCTTGATTCTACCGGGGTTGTACTAAGAAAAAAAGGAAGCAAGAGGCTTTTAGAGTACTCGGACAGCTCATCTATCCATATAGGAGTATGTCTTGACGAGTCTGCTTCCGGCACCAATTCCATAGCACTGGCAATGAGGCTTAAAAGCAGTATTTACACCCTTCCGCACCAGCACTATTGCCTTTTCTTAAAGAAATGGCATATATTCTCGGAGCTTCTGATAATTGATAAAAATACCGAGGGATATCTTTCTTTGTTCTCTACAGAGCATTTAACAAATGAATTTATTTTAATAACAAAATTACTTGCCTATAAAATTTCAAATGAAACTAAAAATATGAAAAAAAACTATGCCATTGCAATTAACGGCGGCATTGGTCTTACCCCCAGACAGCTCGGTGTTTTAAAAATGATTGCAAGAGGTGATACAGATATGCTGGTTGCATTAAAAATGGGGATAAATGTTGGAACTATCAGATATCACAAAACCAATATATTCAGAAAATTAAAAGTGGAAAGTGCCTTACAGGCAGTGGTTACAGCACTTAAGCTCAGACTTATATCCTTAAATGATATTGATGCTTAGAATAAGAATATATTTGAATATAAAATAACAGGCATACTGGAGCATGATCCAGTATGCCTGTTATTTTATATTAACTGTACATTAATGCAGTAGATGTTTAAATTCTCTTACATTATACTTATAAACAACATAATAATTCAAATATTTACAAATAAAAGTATAAAAAATAAGAGGATGTTGATGCTTAAATGAACAAGGAAAATGTTTTATATAGAGATCGTAAGGATAGCAAGGAGGGGGTTCATCCCACCATACCCGACAGCCTTGTATGCTTTGTACAATTGCTGCGTCCCCGCCAGTGGTCAAAAAACATATTTGTATTTTCGGGGCTGTTATTTTATAACGGAGCTTTCAGCCTCAGTGCGGTAATGAAATCAATTTTTGCCTTTGTGATGTTCTGCGGTATTTCGAGCTGTGTCTACATCATAAACGACATTGTGGATGCTAAAAGGGACATGCTGCACCCTGTCAAAAGAAACAGACCCATTCCAAAAGGGAAAATAAGTGTAAAGAATGCTGTTATACTTGTGTTTATATTAAGCACCTCGGTTATTTTGCCGTCCTTTGGGTTTAACAGCAAGCTGGGCGCAATTATTATTGCCTATTTTATTTTAAACTTGTTATATTCGTTTAAGCTAAAAGAGCTTTTTCTCGTGGATTTAATAATAATTTCAACAGGCTTTGTTCTAAGATACATTTCGGGAGTAGCAGTACTAAACGCAAATATATATGTATGGTTTTTATTAAGCGTAGCCTTTCTGACATTTTTTCTGGGACTGAATAAGAGGAAAAAAGAGATGCTTTCTATGCAGGATTGCCCGCATAAGCACAGGAAGGCCTTGGGTGAATACTCCATTGAGTTTATAGATGCCGCTATACCTATGATAATGGCATGTACTGTGGTCTCGTATATACTCCATATATGGCATGAAATGAGTGCCCAATATATGCTCATTACTGTCCCTGTTGTCATGTACGGTATATTGAGATATGAGCAGCTTACAGTGAAAAAGAATTATGGTGAAAGCCCTGAGTTGGTATTGCTTAAGGACAAGGGCATTATTTTTACGGTGTTGTTATGGGGATTAATATACTTTTTATACAGTATAGCTCTCAAAGTGTAAAGGCATATGCATATAGGATGCGATAAAGATTTTACAAACATGGAGGATATAATTGCTTACAGAAATTTTTAATAGCAACGTAAGACTCTAAGAGTCTTCAAGACGCCTTGCGGGGAAATGTCTCACGGGTATGTCATCAGGCGCTTTTCTTAGATGTATTCCTTACGGGTCAAAAAAATTTCTTCCAGCAAGTTATATCCTCCATGTAAAATCTTTATCGCTACACATACAGCAAAAGAAAGGTACGGGCGGGTTTATGGGTATGACACAGCAGCTTGTGAAAAGCATCAGTCAAAGGGTTGTAATTTTAATAAGCGACGGAAATATCAAAAAATTCTTCAGCAGCCTTGGAGTTGTATTTATTTTCAGGTTCACAACCGCGGCCTTAAACATGGTAAGCATTGCGTTGACGGTGCGATATATAGGTGTGGCGGCTATGGGAGATATTACAATGGTTCAGAATGCGGGATATTTACTTGTTATCCCTATTGTATCGGGCATAAACTACTCTATAATAAAATATCTTCCTCAGTGCGGCATTAAGGAAAGAAATGAGTTTATAGTCTCTGCCTTTTTAGCTAACATATCTGTCACAGCGCTTTTAGTGCTTGCCTATATCTCAGCGTCGGAACTGTTTTGTAAAATAACCGGCTTTTCAACCGATAAGTGGGTGCTGAGCATTATATTCGCGGCAGCGTTAAACTTCTCAATGGTAATGGAGTCGGTGCTTAGATCTCAAAAAATGTTCTTTCGACTAAGCTGCCTGAAAATGGTGGGGTCTTTGTTCTTCTTTGCTATTGTGCTGGTATGCGGCTTCATAATGAAAAGCTTTTATTACTTTGTCATTGCAATGATAATAAACCAGTGTGTGTTTGCAATATTGGCATTTAGAGATATAAAAATAGAGAGAATGGGCTTTTCTATGAAAGCAGTCAGGCTTATTTACAGCTATGGCGCAATAAACATGGTTAGCTGGATTTTATCGTATGCTTTATTTTCCACCGACATTTTTATTGTCGGCCATTACTGCTCAGCATATGACGTTGGCCTTTACTCACTTTACCATACTAATGTGAGGAACTTTTTTAACATAATGTTCCATGAGGTTTTTGCTGTGGTGTTCCTTCCCACTATTGCGGAAATTGACAAAATGAAGGTATATAGAAAAATTATAGGTCTTATTCCCTTGCTGCTTCCTTTTTCGGTGCTTGCCAACGCAGCCTTCAGCATTGTTATGTATTTCATGTATGGAGGCACATATGAATTCAATTGGCTATATATAGGAATAGTTTCGATAAGCACAGGATTTCATTCAATTTACTGGATGCTGAATTCTGCATTTACAGTAGAGGGAAAAAGGGGTGCGGTGCTTTGCCTGTGGGTTGTGGGCGTGCCACTGCCGCTACTGCTGGCGGCTACTGTCTGGATTACAAAAAGCTTCGGCATAACGGGAGCTATGGTATCGTCACTTATAGCTCAGTTGGTGCTTATAGGTATGTTCATTCTGACAATAAAACGACTGTACTTAAAATATAATATCAGCGCCATGAGTCCTATTGTAAAAGGATAATGCAATAATATAATTTTTTTGGCAAAAGGGTTCGTTTAAAATATGTGAGCGGGGTGAAGGGATGAAGAAAAAGGTACTAATAACGGGAAGCAGCGGGGTTCTGGGGAAAAATTTAGTTGAGTATCTCGAGGCCGGGTACAGTGATTTATATGAGCTTGTGCTTTTTGACATAGCGCAGGATATGAGGCTGTATTCCCGCTTTAAGGCTTATAGCGGAGATATAAGGAACAGGGGAGAGGTTAACAGGATTATTAAGGGAATTGATATTGTGGTTCATTGTGCTTCAGCCTCCCCTTCGTATCAGGAAAAGGAGATATATGACATAATAATCAACGGTACGGCAAATTTGCTGGAATGTGCATTTAGCCGCGGAAATGTTGAAAGGTTTATTTACATATCCTCCACGTCGGTATACGGAGTTCCGGAAAAGGTTCCCGTTTATGAGAGCGATGAGGTTAAGCCTTATGACGCTTATAACAAGGGTAAGATAGAGGCTGAAAAGATATGCGGCCAGTGGAGAAAGAGGGGAAAATGCGTCAGCATATTAAGGCCCAGATCCTTTATAGGGCCGCAAAGACTGGGAACCTTCGGGATTTTATACGAATGGGCCAGTGAAGGAAGGGGCTTCCCTATGCTGGGGTCGGGGAATAACAAGTATCAGCTGCTTGCGGTGGAGGATCTCTGCCAGGCCATTTACCTTGCCATGTCGGCGGAGCGGGAAAAGGCCAATGACCTGTTTAACATAGGCGCCGCGGAGTTTTCCACTATTAAGGAGGACTATCAGGCGGTATTGGATGAAGCCGGATATAAAAGGAAAATTATTTGCCTTCCAGCTCTGCCTATGCTGGCCGCTCTTAATATTCTGGAAAAATTAAAGCTTTCTCCCTTTTATAAAAGGCTCTATATGAAATTAAACAGAGATTATTATGTTTCCATTGATAAAGCCAGAGAGAAATTAGGATACTCTCCTTTGTATTCTAATCGTGAGGCTTTAATAAGAAATTATCACTGGTATTTAGAAAATGCGGGTAAAAGGGATTATAAAGCAGGAGCCGGAAATAATGCTGTCTGGAACAGGGGAATTGTAAAGTATGCAAAATATTTTTTCTAAATACGCTATATGGTTTAGGCTTTTGCATATCCGATAACGGAGGATGTAAAATAATATCCTCCGGATATTATTTTACATCCTTTTTAGATAGTTTGTATTCTAATTTATATAAGCTGGGAGGAGAATAACATGCTTACGGTACATAAAACACAACAAAGACTGCTGACTATAGAGGATGCGGAGAGGCTGACTCCAAAGGAAACGCTATACCTGTTTAAAAAGCACATCAATCCCAATCTGGGAAAGCTGCTTAATATGCTGGGCTTTGCGCAATCGCCGCCGGTGCGTGCCAGAGGCACAAGGCTTTACCTTAAGGATGGAACGGAGATTCTTGATATGTCGGGGCATCTGGGTGTAATGAATATCGGGCATAACCATCCAAGGGTGCTGAAGGCCAGAAGGGAGTGGGCGGAGCAGGAGCAGCTAGAGTTTTGGAAATTTCATCCCTCACCCTATCAGGCTGTGTTATGTAATAACCTGGCGCAGATATTTCCTGAGGACTTGGAGGTTGTGTTTTTTTGCAACAGCGGGGCAGAGGCTAACGAAGGCGCATTAAAAATGGCTGAGAAATATGGAGGGATCGGGAGAGATATTATAGTATATACCGATATTTCCTTCCATGGTAAAACCCATGCCACGTTATCGGTTTCAGGCTCGGAAAAGCACCAGAATAAGCACTTTAAGCTTCTTCCGGGATGCGTTGAGATTCCATACGGAGATGCCGAGGCATTAGAAAGGGTTATTGCCCAGAATAAAGGAAGAATGACTAAATCGAAGGTTTGTGCATTTATAGTGGAGGCGATACGCACAGAGGGAGTGGTTATACCTCCTGAGGGATATTTTCGAAGGGTAAGGGAGATATGCGACAGGTATGATGTGGTGCTGATTATGGATGAGGTTTACTCAGGGTTTGGGCGCACGGGAAAAATGTTTGCCTTTGAGCATCATGGAATAAGTCCCGATATATGCACCTTTTCAAAGGCTTTCGGAGGAGGAAAGGGCACCTTTGCCGCATACATCGCAAGGCAGGATATTTTCCAGAGGGCATATGGGAGAATAAACGAGGCCGCTCTGCACTCATCAACCTATAATGGCTATGGGGAAGAGGTGGTATCGGCCATTGAGGCAATCAACATACTTATAGAGGAGAGGCTGGTTGAGGGGGCAGCCGAAAAAGGAGAGTACTTTTTGCAAAGGCTTAAGGAAGTACAGCAAAAGCATTCCATCGTACAGTATGTTAACGGAGTGGGGCTGCTGCTGTGCGTACGCTTTGAAAACGTAGCGTATAAGCTTGCAAAGCTGATCCCCGGCGTCCCTGAGGAGATGTTTGCAAAATTAACGACGGGGGGGATTATAACAGAGCTGTATGAAAGACATCATATACTTATTCAAACGCCTCCGCATGACACCAATCAGTTGCTGATATCTCCCCCTCTCGTGATAAGCACGGAGGAGATAGATCGCTTTATAGAGGCTCTGGATGACGTTCTGAATATGAACCTCATAGAGATAGCTAAAAAATATATCAAAAGGTATTTCGGGTAAAAGCATTGCCGTAATTATGGACGGGGAGGGACATGGATGAAAGAGGCGAGTATTGTCATTCCTACAAGGGACAAGCTGTCAAGGCTGCATTTGGTTCTAAAGGCATTGGAGGGTCAGATCAATGATGCGGTAGAGGTTGTGATCGTTTTTGACGGGTGCAGTGATGAGGTTGTTAAAAGGTTTAATGACATAAAATTGCCGTATAAAACCATAACAGTAATACATGACAGCAATGTAGGGAGGGCAAGGGCAAGAAATTCAGGGATACTGCGGGCATGCGGAGAGATAGTGATTTTCTTGGATGACGACAGGATTCCCTGCGCCGGCTTTGTGACAAAACACATAAACAGGCATAAAAACGGGAGATATATGGTTATAGGCGAAAGGGCGGAAATACATTATTCTGAAGAGAAGCTTTTGGAGATATGCAAGACAGGCTTTAGCCGTCAGGTGTTGGAGCAAATGAGGAAGAACTCTGTTAAAGAAAGGTACAATGTTATGAAAAAAGCGGCAAGAGCCATACTGGGGCAGGCTATTGAGCGTGTTACCTTTACCACAGGCAATTCTTCGGTGCCAAGGAATGAGCTGCTTAAGACAGGAATGTTTGATGAAAATTTTTCAGGATGGGGGGTTGAAGACGTAGACTTAGGGTACAGGCTGTCGAGAAATGGGCTGAGGGCGGTAAGGGATTATTCCATAGTGAACTACCATTTGCTGCACCCTGTTGACACTGGGAAGCAGAAAATTGAATACTGGAGAAATTTCAGTTACTTTATGAAAAAAATTGAAGATGACAGAATGTCAAGATTTATAATGAAGGCATTAAGTATTTTTATGTACGGGTGATATTTATGATAAGACTATTTTTAAATTCATATTTTTTAAAAAGACAGCCCTTCAGTCTCATTCATTTTATAACCAATAAATGCAATGCCTCCTGCAGCCACTGCTTTATTGATTTTGACAACCCCGAAATGTTTAAAAACGAGCTGACGCTTGAGGAGATAGAAAGGCTGTCAAAAAAGCTGGGAAAAAGCCTGTTTAATATTAACCTTACAGGAGGAGAGCCTTTTTTAAGAGAGGATATTTTTGAGATAGCCCAAATCTATTTCAGAAATACATCTATAAAATCCCTGTTTATAACCACAAACGGCACCTACACCTCACGGATTAAAAGCTTTGCGGATCGGTTTACAGCTTCGGGTATAAAGGGAAAGGTTATTTTTTCAATATCAATAGACGGAATTGCAGAGGAGCATGATAAAAACAGGGGAGTACCCGGGCTTTTTGATAAAGCCATTGAGACATATAGGGCAATTGAGGCATACAACAACAAAAGCCTTATAGCAAACATAGCTATTACAGTCACCGACACCAATTATGACAGGGTGCTTGAGGTGTATTCGCGTTTAAAGGAAATGGGAGTAGGGGCGGTTGTTTCCATATTAATGAGGGAGGCCGGAAAGGCAAAAATAAAGAATAAGGAGGCCATTCTCGATTCTTATATGGCACTTACCCGCAAAATACATGAGGATCAGCTCGCAAAAAGCACAAAAGGGTTTGGCAGTACCCTTCAGGGCACCGTTATGAACTCAAAAAATATTGTTTTAGAGAGGCTGCTTCCCGGGGTATATCTTAAAAGAAATTTTGTGGTTAACTGTTCTGCGGCAAGCCTGTTCGGGATTATTTATGCCAACGGAGAGGTTCACCCATGTGAAATGTTAAGCTTTAAGCTTGGAAATCTGAGAGACTATGACATGGATTTTTTAGTGCTGTGGAAAAACCAAAGGTCGGATGAATTCCGTAAGCTGATTAGAAAAACAAAATGCTCGTGCAGCTTTGAGTGTGCCTGGAGTATAAACATTATTTCCAATTTCAGATTTATTCCTCCTCTTTTGGGCAATTGCATAAGACTGGTGTCAGGGAAGGAGATGAAACATGGATAATTTTTTTTCGGTTATTATACCATGCTACAATGCGGAAAAGGTAATACAATATTGCCTTGATTCAATAAAAAAATCCACCTCCGCAAACTATGAAATAATCTGTGTGGACGATTTTTCCGGTGACGGAACTGTTGAGCTTATAAAAAAATACCGGGATGTAAAGCTGATTTGCATGGAAAAAAACAGGGGAGCGGCTGTGGCAAGGAATGAGGGGGCTAAACATGCGGGAGGGAATATCCTTTTGTTTATTGACTCAGATGTGGTAATTATGGCCGATACAATAGAAAAGATACAGGCTTCCTTTAGAGAAAACAACGCCGACGCGATAGTGGGAATATATTCTTCGGACCATCCCTTTAAGGAGGCCGCCTCCAACTATAAAAATCTGCACCTTCGGTATACCAGAATGGTTATGAATAAGGAAGTGCATGTATTTGACGGAAGCTGCGTTGCGATAAAAAAGAAGGTTTTTGATTCGGTATCGGGCTTTGATGAAAACATAAGGATTCTTGCGGGGGAGGACTGGGATCTTTCCAACAGAATTTGGGCAATGGGCTACAGGATTATTTTAGATAAGGATATCCCGTTTATACATAGAAAGCACTATACCTCCGCAAGTTTGTTCAGGACGGACTTAAGAAAAGCCTTCGGGGTAGTTAAATTAATGCTCAGGACAAGGAACAGGAAGCGCGGGCTGGTTAAGAGTGATACTGCGGGTTCTTTGCCCGTTTTAATGATATTTTCCATGCTTATGGTGTTTTTATTGATACCGTCAATGCTGCTGGTATTTGTAAGTGCAAAAATAGCTCCTGCCGTTTTTCTGCTTTTAATTCTGATGATTTTTTTATGCAATAAGAAATATTTCTTATTTATGTGCAAAGAAAAAAGCTTCTTATTTATGCTTGCCTCCATGGGCCTTTTTGCTCTTTATGTATGGAGCATGATTCTAGGCTTTGCGGGGGGTATACTGGACTATTATTTGCTGAAGCATAAATATTAGAGCTTATTTATATTTATATATATAGGATGCAATAAAGATTTTACAAACATGGAGGATATAATTGCTTACAGAAATTTTTAATAGCAACGAAAAGACGCCTTGCGGGGAAATGTCTCACGGGTATGTCATCAGGCGCTTTTCTTAGATGTATTCCTTACGGGTCAAAAAAATTTCTTCCATCAAGTTATATCCTCCATGTAAAATCTTTATTGCTAAATATACAGGAAAGAGGAAAATTGCAAATGCATAAAATAAAAAATCCTTTTGGCTCCACACTAAGAATTCTGTCAGTGCTGTGGCTTATATTCATGTTTTTTCATGTGATGCTTACAGGCAAAGTATTTTTATGGAGCTTTTTTGGAAGCATACCCACATTCTTTTTTGTAATAATTCCGCTAGCGTTTCTTGTCTGTGAGGTGCTGGGGAAGAAAAAAAATGTGCTTGCGCTGTTTATGGCGGCAATATCACTGGTTATGGGATTTACGCAGCTTGATATTAATCTTTTCCGGCAGAAGGGCGGCAACGCAGCCTCGGATATTTATAAGGAAATAAAAATATTCAACTGGAATACTGAGTGCTGGGATCAAAATAAGGACAAGGATGAGCTGTATCGCTTTTTAAAAAAACAGGATGCCGATATATATATTCTTCAGGAATACTTATATGGCTCCATAGATCCCCAAAGCCCGGGGATCGACAAATCGAGGCTTTTTAATATTTGCTCCGCCGTCCCGGGCTTTCCTCCTGCCTATTTGGAAATTGACGACACTGAAAGAATGAGGAAGGAATTTCCGGGATATTATCTGGCGGTCAATAAGCAATTTGTCGTTATCTCGCGTTTTCCGATACAAGCCTCTCATGCTGATTATTCTGACCAATACTCGGTAAATGATATTGAAATCTACGGCAGAGCAGTGCGGTTTTTTAATGTTCATATGCTGCTCCATATAGAACCTGTAAACCCATTTACGCGGCATTTCTATGAGACTATGGAAAGGAGGTATGCTGCAAGGCGGATAGGATTTGACAACCTGAGGAGGGATATTGAAAATACGTCTATGCCTTATTTTATATCGGGAGACTTCAATTCCACCAAAGCAATGGGGGTTATGGACATGCTTACGAAAGATAACACAGATGCCGTTAAATACTCGGATGAGCTTATTCCTCTTACATTTAACTTTAAGGGATTAAAATTCTGGAGGTTTGACTATGCATTCATACCGCGTGATAATACAAACATACAGATTAAGGAATATAAAGGCATTTATCACCAGGGGCTTTCGGATCATGATGGACTGAAAATTGTTTTGAGACTTAATATATGATATTGAATACTTCAAAATGTAGTTTTGGAGCATCAAACCTTCATAAAGACTCCCATAAAAGTTTCAAATGACCTCAAAGTAAAAAATATTTGCATATTTATAAGCGTAAACTTGCAAAAGTTAATATGATGTATTAAAATTAATTTCATAGGATACATTGTAAACTTAAGGCGGGGAATATTTTAATAACATATAAATGGGGGCATTGTAAAAATGAAGGAGTTAGAGTCATTTGACATTTCACAAATGCAGGAGTATATATCAGAGCTTGAGGGCAGGTACAAGCAGTTTAAGGATCTGGGGCTTAAGCTTGATATGTCCCGCGGAAAGCCATGTCCGGAGCAGCTTGACCTCTCGGCGGGAATTCTTGACTTTCCGCTCAGCACCGATACCTGCAAGGCATCTGACGGAACCGACTGCCGAAACTACGGGGGTATTGACGGCTTGCCTGAAATGAAGGCAATATTTGCCGAAATGCTTGAGGTAAGCACTAAAGAGGTTATTATAGGCGGAAATTCAAGCCTGAATATGATGCATGATGCCGTTGCGCGCGCAATGCTTTTGGGAGTCTGCGGAGGGAAGACGCCATGGTCAAAGCTTCCGAAGGTGAAGTTTTTATGCCCCGTGCCGGGGTACGACCGTCATTTCGGGATATGCCAGCTTATGAATATTGAAATGATAAATGTCGATATGACAGAAGATGGGCCTGATATGGATGCGGTGGAGGAGCTTGTTTCAAAGGACAAAGCAATCAAGGGAATATGGTGTGTCCCAAAATACAGTAATCCTGACGGAATAACCTTTTGCGATGAAGTGGTTGACAGGCTGGCGAAAATGGAGACAAAGGCGGATGATTTCAGAATATTCTGGGATAATGCGTATATAGTCCATCATTTAGAGGACGAAGGGGATAAGCTGAAGAACCTGCTTGAGGCGTGCAAGGAAGCGGGGAATCCCGATAGGGCATTTATATTTGCCTCCACCTCAAAAATAAGCTTCCCGGGAGCCGGTGTAGCGGCAATGGCCGCAAGTGAGGACAACATTAATTTTATAAGGAAGCAGCTGTCCAAGCAGACAATAGGCCCCGACAAGATAAACCAGCTCAGGCATACGGCATACTTTAAAAGCCTTGATGATATAAAGCAGCATATGAAAAAGCACAGCGCAATAATAAAGCCCAAATTCGATGCGGTGCTCGACATATTGGAAAAAGAGCTGGGAGGAAGGGATATTGCATGGTGGAATAAGCCGCGGGGAGGCTATTTTATAAGCCTGAACACTCTTGACGGGTGTGCGGGAGAGGTGTACGACATGGCCGGCAAGGCAGGGGTTACTCTGACAAACGTCGGGGATACCTTCCCTTACGGAAAGGACCCCAGAGACAGGAATATTCGCATAGCTCCGACATATCCCTCCCTTGAGGATTTAAAGAGCGCGATAGAAATTTTGTGCATATGCATAAAGCTGGTAAGCGCTAAGAGGAAGCTTCAGGCGGCGGGCGCACAAGGCATAGAAATCGCATAGAGGCTTGTTTGGATAACAGGGCAATCGTATTTAAAATTTTCGAAGTTTGCCACTTGACCGTCATCCTGAGCGGACAGCGAAGGATCTGCGCTACAGTAAAGAATATGTGTGTTTGCCACTTGACCGTCATCCTGAGCGGACAGCGAAGGATCTGCGCTACAGTAAAGAATATGTGTGTTTGCCACTTGACCGTCATCCTGAGCGAACAGCGAAGGATCTCTGCGCTACAGTAAAGAATATGTGTGTTTGCCACTTGACCGTCATCCTGAGCGAACAGCGAAGGATCTCTGCGCTACAGTAAAGAATATGTGTGTTTGCCACTTGACCGTCATCCTGAGCGAACAGCGAAGGATCTCTGCGCTACAGTAAAGAATATGTGTGTTTGCCACTTGACCGTCATCCTGAGCGAACAGCGAAGGATCTCTGCGATACAGTAAGAATATCTGTGTTTGCCACTTGACCGTCATCCTGAGCGAACAGCGAAGGATCTCTGCGATACAGTAAAGAATATCTGTGTTTGCCACTTGACCGTCATCCTGAGCGAACAGCGAAGGATCTCTGCGATACAGTAAAGAATATCTGTGTTTGCCACTTGACCGTCATCCTGAGCGAACAGCGAAGGATCTCTGCGATACAGTAAAGAATATCTGTGTTTGCCACTTGACCGTCATCCTGAGCGAACAGCGAAGGATCTCTGCGATACAGTAAAGAATATCTGTAAAAGTACGATATATACACTGAAGAATAGACATCAGAAGCGGTATAAATGTGTATTAGACACGGAATAACTAGAGAAAGTAATATTTGGGTGGTCGTAATGAGTGAACACTGTTACGTATATATATTAACCAACAAATTAAATACAGTTCTTTACACAGGTGTAACCAACGATCTAGTAAGAAGGATATTTGAACATAAAGAAAAAATGGTCGAGGGTTTTACAAAAAAATATAATGTTAACAAGCTTGTATATTATGGGGTATTTAGTGATATTAAATCGGCAATACAAAGGGAAAAGCAAATTAAAGGAATTACTCGACAAAAGAAAATCAACCTAATAAATATTATGAACAAGGACTGGAAAGACTTATATCGAGATATTTGCGGGTAAAAATGAAATTTTTATAGCGAGAGCTAAGAATCTTACTGTAGTGAAGAGATCCTTCGCTAGTCGCTCAGGATGACGGTGCCGGGGTTTCTATATGCGTATTAATTATAATGCGATTGCCCTGTTTTGGCATTGATAAACAATTGACTTGATTTGTTGCTTTATCAGTATTATAATTGATTTTGGATTTCAAATGGGCAAGCCCTTTTAAAAAGGGCAGGCACTGTCGGGAATTCTTAAGTATCAATCTCATATTTATAAATATCTACGCGGGGAGTGCAAATGCCCCGCAATTTTTTTGCCTGCGGACAAATCGCTAATTGAACATCCATGACTTTAACATTACCCGCAACAGCCACTGGATTTAAATAATAAAAATATGTATAATAAATAACATAATTTCACTGGAGGTAGATATAATTTGAGAAAAACATATGAAAGTCCCTTTAATGCAAGATATGCAAGCCCCGAGATGCAGGAGATCTTCTCCCCGGATATGAAGTTCAAAACATGGAGAAGGCTTTGGATTGCCTTAGCTGAAGCGGAAAAGGAGCTGGGGCTTAATATAACCGATAAGCAGATTGAAGAACTGAAAAGCCGCAAGGATGATATAAACTATGATGTTGCGGAGAAGAAGGAAAAGGAATTCAGGCACGATGTAATGGCGCATGTACACGCATATGGAGAGCAGTGCCCCGGAGCAAGGGGAATAATACATTTAGGGGCTACCTCCTGCTATGTGGGAGACAACACCGATATAATTGTAATGAACGAGGCGTTGAAGCTTGTAAAGAATAAGCTTGTAAATGTCGTGAAAAAGCTTTCGGAATTTGCCGTAAATTACAAGGATATGCCTACCTTAGGCTTTACACATTACCAGCCGGCCCAGCTTGTGACGGTGGGCAAAAGGGCGTGTCTGTGGATTCAGGATCTGTTATTGGATATTGAAGAGGTTGAGTTTGTCATTTCATCAATGAAGCTGCTGGGCTCAAAAGGCACCACCGGCACGCAGGCCAGCTTTTTAAGCCTATTTGACGGGGATCATGAAAAGGTGAGGCGGCTTGAAGCTATTATAGCCGATAAAATGGGCTTTGACAGTGTGTTCCCGGTATCGGGCCAGACATATACAAGGAAGCTTGACAGCAGAGTATTGAATGTATTGAGCCAGATCGCCCAAAGCGCGTATAAGTTCAGCAATGATATGAGGCTTTTGCAGAGCATGAAGGAAATTGAGGAGCCGTTTGAAGAAAAGCAGATAGGCTCGTCGGCAATGGCATATAAGAGAAATCCCATGAGAAGCGAAAGGATTTCATCTCTTGCAAGGTATGTAATAGTGGATGCCTTAAATCCTGCCATTACAGCCTCTACCCAATGGTTCGAGAGGACTCTTGACGATTCCGCAAATAAAAGAATAAGCGTGCCGGAGGCATTTTTGGCTGTCGATGCCATACTTAACATATACATCAATGTTTCGGAGGGGCTTGTGGTCTATCCTAAGGTTATACACAGGCATGTTATGGAGGAGCTTCCGTTCATGGCAACCGAAAACATAATGATGGAGGCTGTTAAGCGCGGAGGCGACAGGCAGGAGCTGCATGAAAGGATAAGGGTTCATTCCCTTGAGGCGGCAAAGCAGGTTAAGGTTGAAGGGAAAAAGAACGATCTTATGGAAAGAATAGCTTCCGACAACATGTTCGGAATGACTCTCGAGGAGCTGTATTCGGTGCTGGAGCCTAAAAATTATGTGGGAAGAGCCCCCGAGCAGGTTGACGACTTTATAAGCCAATTTGTGAGGCCTGTTCTGGAAAAGAATTATACAGGAGATATAGACGTAATTCTCAAGGTTTAAGGCTGTAAAATATTGTTGAAGAATAACCGATAATACTATAGAATTAGTTAAGGCGTAATTATGTCAGGAAATGTTTGTGTGAGGAGGCTCTCTTGTGATAAACAAATATAGTGATGTACCTTTATATTGCCAGCTAAAAGCATTAGTACTTAAGAAAATAGACAGCGGCGACTATGCACAGGACTCAAAAATACCTTCCGAGCAGGAGCTGTGTGATATATACAATATCAGCAGGCCGACTGTCCGCCAGGCAATAAGCGAATTGACAAACAGCGGATATTTGTATAAAGAGAAGGGCAAGGGCACATTTGTTTCCAAATCCAAGACGCATATTGACATAAAAAGCTATTCAGGCTTTACCGATTCACTTTTAGACAGTGAGGTACCCGGAGAAAAAGAGATTATTTCTATAGCTGTTATAAAAAACACCGAATTTCAGAAGCTGGACGAGGTTTTTACTATTTTGCGGAACCAGAGGGTGGATTTTGCCGAGATAAAGTATGTTTCCGTACGGAACGGAGAGGTATTTGCGTTAAATGTCTCTTATATACCCATAAGCCTGTTTCCCAATATAGTTGAGGATATAAAAGACAAAAAGCCGTCCTACGATATAATGAGAGGGAAGTACCCGTTAATACCCGCTAAAACAAAGAGCTGCCTTGAGGTCATATATGCCGAGCAGTGTGATTCGCAGTTTTTGCAGGTTCAGACGGGACAAGCCCTTATAAGAATAGAGAATGTTTTGTACTCCAAGAGCTCTCAGGCGGTGGAGCATGTTATAACAAAATACCGCGCGGATAAATGCAAGCTTATTTTTGAAAATTCCAGATAAGTTATGCATAATGCGGGTTTGCGAAAAAGGAGACAGCATGGATGGAAGCAGCTATAATTGAATTCTTAAAGGAATTTGTTGAAAAGAATGTTTTTTTGGTATACTTCATTTTATTTATTTCTTCCGTGCTTCAGATGGTTTTCCCTCCGCACCCCGGGGATACGATACTGGTTTTCGGGGGGTATGTTACGACACTGGGTATATTCTACAGCTTTCCCACGGTTTTTTTAAATGCCATGGCAGGGACTGTTTTGGGCTCTATAGTAATTTATATATTTGGGTATAACAAGGGAAGCGATGTGTTTAAGTACAGGCTCATAAAAAGATACGTTGACGAAAAGCACAGAAAAAGAGCGGACAGGATATTTAAGAAATATGGGGTGTATGCAATAGTAATAAGCAAGTTTGTGCCGGGCGTAAATGCGATAATGCTTTTGATGGCGGGAATGTTCAAGGTCAGGCGCAGAGATGTGTACCTGTCTGTTGTGGCTTCAACTGTCGTACACCACACGCTGGCGCTTTTACTTGGAAGGTTCATAGGAAATAATATTTCCCGTATAAACAGTGTTCTCAAAACTTACAACGGCATTGGGCTTGCGCTGCTGTGCGTACTGACGGCGTCGGGGATAGTGTATGTTATTCTTAAGCGCAAAAGGGCAAAGGCGTAAAATCCTTGTGATATGGTATAATGTTTTTGATTCATGCAATTTAAGGAGGGAAGAACATGAGACCGCTTGAGTATAAGGACGGTATTTTAAAGCTGATAGATCAGACAAAGCTGCCTTCTGAATATAAGGTAGTAGACTGTGCCACCTATATGGAGGTGGCTGACGCCATAAGGGATATGATAGTGAGGGGGGCTCCTGCAATAGGAGTTTCAGCGGCATATGGCGTGGCCATAGGTGCGCTTTCGGCGCGGGATGGCTCAAAGGAGGAGTTTTTCTGCGAGCTGGATGAGATATGCAATGTTCTGCGCGGAACCAGACCCACGGCGGTAAACCTTTTCTGGGCCATAGACAGGGTGTACCGCAAGGCCTTGGACAACAGGGACAGGTCTGTTTCGGAGATCAAGGACATTATTGCACAAGAGGCCTGCAATATGGATTGTGAGGATGTTGAAACCAACAAGGCAATAGGAATGCATGGAAACAAGCTCATAAAAAACAATTACACAATACTTACACACTGCAACGCAGGTGCGCTTGCAACCTGTGACTACGGCACCGCGCTCAGCGTGATGAGGATGGCGCACAGCGAGGGGAAAAACATAAGGGTTATTGCAGATGAAACGAGGCCCTACCTTCAGGGAGCGAGGCTTACGGCATGGGAGCTTAAGCAGGACGGTATTCCCGTTACGCTAATATGCGACAATATGGCGGGGCATTTTATGAAGCTGGGCAAAATAGACTGTGTGATTGTCGGGGCGGACAGGATTGCCGTAAACGGTGATACCGCAAACAAGATAGGGACATATTCGGTGGCGGTTCTGGCGAAGGAAAACAATATACCCTTTTATGTTGCGGCCCCTGTTTCCACAATTGATTTTTCAATGCAGACGGGTGACAGCATACCCATAGAGGAGAGAAGTCGTGAGGAGGTTACTCATATAAAGGGAATCCCTGTTGCTCCCGAGGGAATAGACGTAATGAATCCCGCGTTTGATGTAACGCCGAGCAGGTATATAACGGCTATAATCACTGAAAAGGGAATAGCTTATCCCCCGTTTGAAAAGAATCTGAAGGATATGGAATAAGGACATAAATTATTCCATTTATATATAGCGATAAAGATTTTACATGGAGGATATAACTTGATGGAAGAAATTTTTTTGACCCGTAAGGAATACATCTAAGAAAAGTGAATGAATGCTCGTGCCCTAGAGACATTTCCCCCAAATTCATCTTTTCGTTGCTATTAAAAATTTCTGTAAGCAATTATATCCTCTATGTTTGTAAAATCTTTATCGTGTCCTGCATATAATAAAAATTCTTCAATACATGGGTACATACAGAAAGCTTATTTGGCTCATAATAAAATAAGTACCCCGCAATATCAGGATAATTTATTGACAAAAGATATATTAGTTAGTATAATATCTTTTGTCGGTTTAAGAGGTGGCTTATGAAGGTTGATATTTCAGGTATTGAAAAAACTGATGGATCCTCATTGCAAATAGAGTATAATAGTTTGATTGAGGATTTAAATTCTATTTTAGACCATGAGTTTTTATTTAATGCCCCCGTTGAGTTTAACGGAAGTGTGGCAAATGTAGGGGGAGTTTTAAAGCTGAATGGGCGACTGAAGACCGATTATACGGTAGGATGTTACAGGTGCCTTAAGGAGATCCATGATAAGCTGGATTTGCTTATATGTGAGGAGTTTGTGAATGCCGGGGAAAATATGAATGTAGAGGTATATACATATGAAGGCGGCTTCATAGAGCTTGATAAGGTGCTTATAGATAATATCATATTGAATCTTCCAATGAAGAAGATGTGTTCGGAGGAATGTAAGGGGATATGTCCGACATGCGGTGCAGACTTAAATCACAATGAATGTAACTGCAGAACGGATGCCATACATCCAGGTATGGAAGCATTAAAAAATTTTTTTAACAATTAAAATATTTAATTTTATATGTAAGCAGCGTTTTACGGTTGCAGTGGTAGGGAGGTGTAATGCATGGCAAATCCAAAGCGTAAATGGTCCAAAGCCAGGACCGGTGCCAGAAGGTCACAGTGGAAGCTGACAATACCAGGGCTGGTAAGCTGTCCCCAGTGTCATTCTTTTAAACTGCCTCATAGAGTTTGTAAGGAATGTGGTTATTACAAGGGGAAAGAAGTCATTAAAGTTGAAGCTAAATAATATGTTATAAACCGGAAAAGCGGCAGGTTTTTAAAACTGCTGCTTTTTTCTTGAGGAGGACTAATTTTTGAAACATCAGCCGGCTGCCGTTCAGTGCGTTTTACCGCTGAGTATAGCTGAGGAGGCGGGCATTGAGCAGGGTGATGCCATACTATCAATAAACGGTGAAAAAATTAAAGATATATTTGATTACAGGTTTCTTATTGCAGATCAGGAGCTGGTGCTTGAGGTTCTTAAAAAGAACGGAGAGATATGGAGCATAGAGGTAGAAAAGGACGAATATGAGGATTTGGGAATTGATTTTGAATTCTCAATGATAGACCGCGAGAAAAGCTGTACAAATAAATGCATATTCTGCTTCATAGATCAATTGCCTCCCGGAATGAGAGATACACTGTACTTTAAGGATGACGACTCAAGGCTTTCGTTTCTTACGGGAAATTATGTCACCTTAACAAATATGAGTGACGACGATATAGACAGGATTATAAGGTATAGGATGTCTCCCATTAATGTATCTGTACACTGTACAAATCCAGAGCTTAGAAGGTATATGCTTAAAAACAGGTTTGCAGGCAATATACTGGACAGGATAAAAAAGCTGACGTCTCACGGGATCGAAATAAACTGCCAGATTGTCCTATGCAGAGGGATAAATGACGGAGAAGAGCTTGACAGGACAATCTCCGAGCTTGCCGTGCTGTATCCGGGGATAAAAAGCATTTCAATAGTGCCTGTGGGAATAAGCAGGTACAGAGAAGGGCTTGAGCATCTGGAGCCTTATGGGAAGGAAGCGTCTGCCGAGGTTATAGGCCAGATGCATAAATGGCAAAAGAGATTGCATAAAAAATACCGCTCAAGGCTTGCATATCTTTCCGATGAGTTCTATATAATGGCGGGAGTGCCTTTGCCCCGATATGAGGAGTATGAGGATTTCCCGCAGATAGAGAACGGGGTGGGGCTTGCCGCGTCGCTAAAGCATGAATTTTATGAATTCCTTGAAGCAGCGGATTTAAAATGCGTGTCTCCGAGGAAGGTCAGTATAGCTACGGGTGTTTCTGCATTCGCTCTTATACGGGAATTGTCGGATGTGCTTGAAAGAAGGCTTGGCACTGTAAAGGTAAATGTATTTGCTATAAAAAATGAATTTTTTGGAGAAAATGTTACAGTAACGGGTCTGCTGACGGGAGGGGACATTATTTCCCAATTAAAGGACAAGGCTCTGGGAGAGGAGCTTCTTATATCGTCAAGTATGCTCCGTGCGGGAGAGAGGGTTCTTTTGGACGATTGCAGTGTAGAGGCAATGGAGCGGCAGCTTAATGTAAAAATAGCCGTTGTTGAGAATGACGGCAAAGACTTTATTGAAAAAGTAGTGGGAAAGATTATATAATAAGTAGGACTTATTATGGAATATAGAGGTGAAAATATTGGCAAAACCTATTGTGGCAATAGTTGGAAGACCTAATGTGGGTAAATCGACTTTTTTTAATTATGTTGCAGGTAAAAGAATATCTATTGTTGAGGACACTCCGGGAGTTACCCGCGACAGGATATATACAGAGGTGGAGTGGAGAGGCAGAAAATTTACGCTGATAGACACCGGGGGAATAGAGCCTTATAGTGAAAACAAGATAATGCAGCAAATGAAAAGGCAGGCGGAGATGGCTGTCGAGATGGCAGAGGTAATAGTTTTTATGGTAGACATGAAGGATGGGCTTACCGCCTCCGACAAAGAGGTTGCCGTCATGCTCAGGAAGTCGGGCAAGCCCGTTATACTGACCGTTAATAAGGTTGACAGGGTGGGCGAGCTTCCTGCCGAGGCTTATGAATTTTATAATCTGGGATTGGGGGATATAATGCCGATATCGTCCGTTCATGGTCTTGGAATGGGAGACTTGCTGGATGAGATATTCAAGTATTTTTCCGAGGATGTGGAGGACGAATACGACGCCGAGGTAATAAAGGTGGCGGTGGTAGGAAAGCCCAATGCCGGAAAGTCTTCTCTTATAAATAAGATACTCGGAGAGGAAAGGGTCATTGTAAGCGAGGTGGCGGGGACTACCAGAGATGCTATAGATACATATGCGGAGGTAGACGGCGATAAGTTTGTGTTCATTGATACCGCAGGGATAAGAAGAAAGAGCAAGGTGGAGGAAAACATTGAAAGATACAGCGTAATGCGTGCATGGGGAGCAGTAGACAGGGCGGATGTATGCCTTATATTGATTGACGCCGTGGACGGAGTTACCGAGCAGGACACAAAGATTGCGGGATATGCACATGAAGCAGGGAAGGCTTCCATTATTGTGGTAAACAAATGGGATATAGTCGAGAAAGAAACCGGCACACTGGAGGAGTACCGCAAGAGGGTGCACGAAAAGCTGGGCTTTATGACCTATGCGCCGGTAATATTTATCTCTGCCAAAACCGGGCAGAGGGTAAACAAAATTTATGAACTGATAAAGTATGTTGCAAATCAGGCGGCACTCAGGATTTCCACAGGGATGCTCAATGATCTTGTGGGGGAAGCGGTTGCCATGGTTCAGCCGCCTTCGGATAAAGGAAAAAGGCTCAAGATATTATATGCTACACAGGTGGCGGTCAAGCCGCCCACGTTTGTTATATTTATAAATAATTCGGAGCTTTTTCACTATTCCTATGAAAGATACCTTGAAAACCAGTTAAGAAAGAATTTTGGGTTTGAGGGGACGCCTATAAAATTAATACACAGAGAAAAGGAAAAGTCATGACAAAATATCCTTGTATATAAGTATAAAAAAATAAATTGGATAAGGGAGGTATTCCTGATGTTTATTGTCGTGGTCAAGCTGGTGATAGCGGGTGTTATAGGATATCTTTTGGGCAGTGCAAACAGCTCTCTTATTGTGGGTAAATTCTATGGAGTGGATGTGCGAAAGCACGGCAGCGGAAATGCCGGGATGACAAACACCTTAAGAACCTTGGGGAAGGCAGCCGCCGCACTGGTTATTTTAGGAGATATATTAAAAGGCGTATTGGCATGTATTGCAGGCTTGTATATAATGCGCGGAGGCGTGACGGCAGAAATATTCAACAGAGACTATCTTGGGGACATGGGACTCATGATGGGAGGAATTTTCAGTATAGCGGGTCATAACTGGCCTCTGTATTTTAATTTTAAAGGGGGAAAGGGCATACTGACAACCTTATCGGTAGCTCTTATGATGGCCCCCGCAATGGCTCTTACGCTTCTTGGGGTTTTTATAATCATTGTCGCACTTACAAGGTACGTTTCATTAGGGTCTATTATTGCGGCTGCGCTGCTGCCTGTGGGCTCGTTGCTGTTGGGAAAGGGGCCTGTGTTTGTGATTTTTTCCGGTATACTTGCGCTGCTTGCTGTTTTTCAGCACCGTGAAAATATAAAGAGAATACTGGGAGGCACCGAGCGAAAGCTGGGAGAAAAAAAATAAGTTGAATGGAGGTCTTTATGAAAAAAAATATTGCCATAATAGGCGCCGGGAGTATGGGAACTGCCCTTTCTGTTCTTCTTTCCAAAAACGGACACAGCGTAAAAATTTGGTCGCCATTCAGTGAAGAGGCCGACATGATTAATAATATAAGGGAGCATATACACAGGCTTCCCGGCGTGGCTATTCCCGAGGGTGTGAATTGCACCTGTGATCTGGAGCAGTCTCTTGCGGGGGCCGATGCGGTTGTGCTTGCCGTGCCTGCGCAGACGACCAGAGCAAATGCCGCGGGTATAAGGAAGTATATGAAAGATGGAGGGCTTTTGATAACATGCTCTAAGGGGATTGAGGAAAATACCTGTCTTATATTGTCCGATGTAATAAAGCAGGAAATTCCCGGAGCGGAAGCGGTGGTGCTGTCGGGGCCGAGCCATGCTGAAGAGATAGCCAGAGACATACCCACCACGGTAGTAGCGGCAAGTCCTGACAGGGCGGCGGCGGAAGCGGTTCAGGAAATATTTATGACACCTAAATTCAGGGTATACACAAACCCCGACATAATAGGAGTGGAATTGGGCGGGGCTCTTAAAAATGTAATCGCGCTTTGTGCGGGGATTTCAGACGGACTGGGCTTCGGAGACAATACAAAGGCGGCTCTAATGACAAGGGGTATAACCGAAATAGCCAGACTGGGAAAGGCTATGGGCGCCAAGCCTCAAACCTTCAGCGGGCTCACCGGCATAGGTGATTTGATAGTTACCTGCACCAGTATGCACAGCAGAAACAGAAGGGCCGGTATTCTCATAGGGCAGGGCAAATCGGTAAGCCAGGCACTGGAGGAGGTTAAAATGGTTGTTGAAGGAATTTCCACCACAAAGCCGGCGTACCAGCTTGGACACAAAATGGGGGTATCCATGCCCATAACGGTTGAGGCGTATAACATATTGTTTAACGGCAAAAACCCCAAGCAGGCGGTGGTGGATTTAATGATGAGGGACAAAACCCATGAAATCGAGGAGGTAGTCCACGAAAGCAGTTGGGAGGCATAAAAAAGCGTGTTTTGCAAAAGGCGGAGGTTAAAGCTATGAGAAAGGCCATCTTAATTTATAATCCCATGTCGGGGGATCACAGCATAATAAACAGGCTGGATCATATCATACAGAGATTTCAGTCTCACGGTATATTGCTTCAGCCTTTTAGAATAGATCTGGAATGTGAAGACATGCTGGTGACAGTCTTAAAGCTGGATAAATATGAGTTTGCCGCTGTCTCGGGAGGGGACGGAACGGTTAACTTCATAGTGAACATAATTTTAAAGCACGGCATCAGTATCCCTCTGGGCATTTTTCCGTGGGGAACCAGCAATGATCTGGCAAGGTGCTTAGGGCTCCCCGCAAATGCCGACGAGCTTATAGATATAGTGCTGGGGGGCAATACGTCAAGGATTGATGTAGGGCTAATCAATGACAAGCATTATTTTTTAAGCACCTGTGCGGGAGGGGTATTTGTAGATGTTTCCTTCAGCACTCACAGTGAGCTTAAAAAGAATTTCGGGCTTTTTGCGTACTATCTCAAGGCATTAAGCGAGGTAACGAGCATAAAGCCGTTCAAGGTTGTTTTAAAGACCGAAGAATTATCCATAGAGGAGGATATTCTTTTATTTATAATACTCAACGGAAAGCACGCGGCAGGTTTTCATAACCTTATTGAGGAAGCGGATATTTCAGACGGCATAATGGACATTGTGCTTATAAAAAGCTGCTCTCATATGGATTTGGCGAACCTGTTTTTTAACGTACTCAGCAATTCTTATATCAATAACAAAAATGTCGTGAAGCTGAAGGCCAAAGCCTGCACCATAATATCCAGCAGCGATATCAACGTAAGCATAGACGGAGAAAAGGGGGAAGGGCTTCCAATGTCGGTCAGCTTCATAAATAAAGCCATAGAGGTATTTGTGAAATAGATGCATAGCAGGAATTATTTATTGAAGCAAAGCCGGATATTTTGAATGTTATGCTTGAAATTGCCGGTTACCGGGAAGTTCTCCAGCTCGAAAAGCCCAAAGTATCAGCAGCGCCTGACTTTAAGAACGGTACAAACATAGCCATAGTGTATGCTTTCTATATAATGATTCCTTGTAACAACTGCAAGTGCTTCCATAGTGCTCCCTATATAAAAAAACCCGGCAAGCCGGGTTGTACTAATAGTTATTGCTTAATTGGAAGCTGGGTTTTATAACCATTAAAAACATCAAATATGTCGCTTACCTGAGGGGGTGTTGCAATATCGGCTTGGTATTCACCCAAGTTGAATAATTCGCTGAAGTAGGTTGTATGTGTATTTTGTATTTTGCTATGATTGCTTAACAGCAGGGCCCGAAGATCATCATTTATCATTTCATTTATAGCAATCTGATAATTCACAAGGTTGTGTTTTTCATAAAACAGGATATCATTCAGCTTGTCTCTGATATTCAAGTTAACATCCTTTACCTTGGGAAGTTCATCGGATACGGTTTTGCCTATTTTTTGTACTCCCATTTTTGAAGTTACCATAGATTGAGTATCCATTATTGTATTTGCCCTCCTTGCTTTTTAATAATTTGATCAACATAGTTTAAAAGACCTAAATAGTTTTGCTGGTGCATATTTGCCGTATCAAAGAATATTTTCTGGCGAGCAGGGTTTATCTCCTGGTTTGCATAATGAAAACACTTCTTTGTAGTGAGTAATTCCCATGATAATAGATCTTTTATATAATTTACTTCCTTTGTTGAAAGATTCTGCATATGAAACCTCCTCGTAAATGCCTTTTTTATAGTATTTGTATTATAGATTAAATTATTAAGGAACTTTGCTACGAAAATAGGGAACTTCAACGGTACCCAAAACTTGCTTACAATAGGACGAAAGGCATGGATGTAAATGGAGTCCATATGCCACAATTTTATCTGCTTTTGGAAGCGGAATTCACAAAAAGGTGAGCGGTCTATAAAGGCGTGGTCTAACAGGGAATACAAATCTAAATAATTGGCGGCTGTCCTATAAGCATTGACATGAATATAAATTCATACTTATAAATATAGTTTTATGCGGCAGAATAATAATGGATTGTTGAATAAACTATATTAAAGGAAAGAATTTAAAAAAAATGCGAAGAGAATACACCGACGTGCCGTTATGGAAAAATGTATTGAAAAGCCAATGGGATGACTGGAAATGGCAGGTTGCCAATAGAATAACCACAATTGAGGAACTGGAGCAAGTCGTTGTGCTGACAGAGGACGAAAAGCATGGTGTCCGGGAATGTCTGGGCAAGCTCAGGATGGCCGTTACACCGTACTATGCCACTCTTATCGATCCCAAAGACGTAAAGGATCCCATCCGCAAGCAAGCCATACCCCTCCCATTTGAAATTGAGAAATCCAAGTGTGACATGGATGACCCCCTTCACGAAGAGGTTGACTCTCCCGTCAAAGGGATCACTCATCGATATCCTGACCGGGTTCTTTTCCTGATCACGGATCAGTGTGCCATGTACTGCCGCCACTGCACTCGGCGGAGGATGGCCGGCAGCACTGATAACGCCCTGCCGCGGAAAAGCCTGCAAAAGGCCATAGATTATATTAAAAATACCCCGGCAATCAGGGACGTTTTGATTTCAGGGGGAGACAGCCTGCTGGTTGCAGATGCGACCATTGAGTTTATTCTCGGCAGCCTCCGCGCAATCGACCATGTGGAGGTTATCCGCTTCGGCTCCCGTACTCCTGTGGTCTTGCCACAGCGGATTACGGATGATTTATGCCGCATTATTAAAGCCTATCATCCCGTATGGCTGAATACACATTTCAACCATCCGCATGAAATTACTCCCGAAGCCAAGGAAGCCTGTGCCAAGCTTGCCGATTCCGGCGTGCCGCTGGGAAATCAGACCGTTCTTTTGCGCGGAGTGAACGATTGCCCGTACATCATACGCAAATTGGTACAGGAATTGGTCAAAATAAGAGTCCGGCCCTACTACTTATATCAATGCGATTTATCATCGGGTATCGAACATTTCAGGACGCCCGTCAGTAAAGGCATCGAGATCATTGAATTGCTGAGAGGTCATACTTCGGGTTTTGCCGTTCCTACTTATGTCATAGATGCCCCAGGCGGTGGAGGGAAGATCCCAGTCTTTCCCCAATACCTCATTTCTCAATCAGCCGACAAGGTAATCTTAAGAAATTATGAAGGCATCATCTGTACCTACACCGAGCCTCAGGATAAATCAAGCTCGTGCTTGGACTGTGCTTTCTGTGATGAATACCTAGACCGTCCCGTCACAGGGATTGAAAAGCTTTTTATGGAAAAAAAGTTAAGTCTGGTACCACACGAAAATAACCGTTTGAGGAGACAAAAGGAATGGCGGAAATAGAAAGCCCACAGTATGGATTCCCTATTGTACTGGAAGAGGAAGGCTTAGCTGCGAATGTCTATGCCGACCTGCATAATCAAAGAATCAAACTGCTTGATTATACCGGTAAGGTTGAAGGGCTGCCCGGCAAGCTGATATTGCTTTGTAAAAAGTATCGGCTGGGTAAAGTAATCTGTACTATCCCTGAAAGAAGCATAACGAATTTTCTTGATGCCGGATATTTGGAGGAAGGGATGATGGACGGCTATTTTAAAGGTGTAAAAGGCTATTGCCTTTCTTATTTTGCAGATAAAAAAAGGCTCGTCAGTAAAAATACCGACGAGGAAGACCGGATAGTTCGGAAGGCCAATGAAGTGAAAAATCAGTTTGTTTTCCGCCAGAGTTCCTTTCAGGTAAGAACAGCCCTGCCTGACGACGCTGACAGTGTGGCGAATTTGTTTAAAGAAGTCTTTAAAACCTATCCCACTCCCATGGACAATCCTGACTATATTAAAAAAGTGATGGGCGAACATGTTTTGTTTAAGGTTGCTTTGGCTGACGGCAAGCTGGTAAGCACCGCCTCTGCGGACATAGACCCTCAAATGCTTCACGCTGAAATTACGGATTGTGCGACTTTGCCCGAATACAGAGGGCAAGGATTATTGAGCCAATTGGTATATCATCTCGAGCAGGAGCTGTCAGCAAAAGGCTTTAAAACTTTCTACAGTTTATCACGTGCCCTTTCCGGCGGAATCAATATTGTGCTGAGCAAGCATGGCTATACATATTCCGGCAGACTGGTCAACAACTGTAATATCATGGGCACATTCGAAGATATGAATATCTGGGTAAAAAGTATGGTTCAAATTGCATACCCAAATAAAGCCCGCTAAAAGGCGTTCACTTTTTTTGTAATATTAAATAAATACGGACATATATTATATTGATAAGGGACAGCACTTTTTAGCCTCATTGGCTGTAAAAATATCAAATGCATACTTTTAGCCGTGGAATTTGCAAGCCATAGGATAATAATTTAAGGGAGGTTCTAGGGGTGGAGAAATATAACATATATCAGCAGATAGCTGAGAGGACGCAGGGAGATATTTATATAGGTATAGTAGGCCCTGTGAGAACGGGTAAATCCACATTCATTAAAAGATTTATGGATTTGCTGGTTATACCTAATATAGAAAACGCATATCAGAAGGAGAGGGCAAAGGATGAGCTGCCTCAGAGTGCCACAGGACGTACAATAATGACAACCGAGCCTAAATTTGTGCCCAATGAGGCTGTTGAAATTACAGTTGATGAAAATGTACGGCTTAAGGTAAGGCTGGTTGACTGCGTGGGGTATCTTGTAAAGGGTGCTCTGGGATATATGGAGGATGAAAGCCCAAGAATGGTATCCACTCCGTGGTATGACCACCAGATTCCCTTTGAGGAGGCCGCCGAGCTTGGGACAAAAAAGGTTATTACCGAGCATTCTACTATCGGATTAGTGGTGGTTACTGATGGAAGCATAACGGATCTGGACAGGGAAGAGTATATTGAAGCGGAAAAAAGAGTTATAAATGAGCTTAAATCCATTAACAAGCCTTTTGTAATCATACTTAATTCAACAAGACCGTCGGATGCCGAAACAATTAAACTTAGAGACGAGCTTGAGGATAAATATTCAGTACCTGTTATTAATGTGAATTGTGCGCAGCTTAGAGTAGAGGATATAAATTCCATAATGGAAAATATACTTTATGAATTCCCTATCGACCAGATGGGGATAAATATTCCGAGATGGATAGAGACTTTAGAGGATGAGCATTGGCTGAAGGCCGATATAATAAATGCGATAAAGGATACCTTTAAGGGCGTAGCCAAGATACGCGAGGCAAAGGATGCCATAGGAATGTTCGGAGAATATGATTTTATAAAAAGGGCTTATATAGATAGAATAAACCTTGCGGAAGGCAATATACTGGTGGACCTCAGCACCTCAGACGGGCTGTTCTACAGGGTTTTAAGTGAAACCACGGGGCTGGAAATCGAAGGCGAGCACAGACTGGTGGGAATGATGAAGGATCTGTCGAGAATAAAAAGGGAGTATGAAAAAATTGAATATGCCCTGCATGAGGTAAAGATTAAGGGCTATGGTATGGTTATGCCGCAGATGGAGGAGCTGTCGTTGGAGGAGCCTGAAATAGTCAAGCAGGGTGCCCGATTTGGAATAAAGCTCAGAGCCAGCGCACCCTCTATTCACATGATCAGAGCGGATATAGAAACTGAAATAGCGCCTATTGTGGGTACAGAGAAGCAGTCCGAGGAGCTGGTCAGCTACCTTCTGAAGGAGTTTGAAAGCGATCCGGGAAAGATATGGGAGTCGAACATATTTGGAAAGTCGCTGCATGAGCTTGTAAACGAGGGGCTGCAAAACAAGCTGTTCAGAATGCCCGAGGATGCGCAGCTAAAGCTTCAGGAGACGCTGCAGAAAATAATCAATGAAGGCAGCGGCGGCTTGATATGCATAATATTATAAATATAAATGTAAATGGATTTTAAAAACCCGGGAGCTTGCTATCCCGGGTTTTTGCACGTCCCCTTATGGGGACGCTGCTCAAAGTGTTTAAGTTTATTTCCTAATATATAAGTATTAATACTATAAGTTGACATATATAAAGTATTTTAGTAATATAATTGTTAGGCTTGTGTAGCAAAATGTAAAATTTTATGCTGCAATGCCAATCTTGGGAAATACAGAATCAATGTCTGTATTGTTTTTTTAGCACATCAGCCAGCTTACTTAAATATCTCGGTGCTTCAGGCAGTATTTAATGGTTGTGGAGGTGGTAAGGAGTATCATACCATTGAAAGAATTAAGTCCAATAGAATAATATTCGGTATGTATATCATAAGGAGATAACATGATGAAAATTAGTTTCGTTATACCCGTTTACAACAGGAAAGACCATATCATAAATACGCTGGAGGCTCTGGGACATCAAAGGGATTGTTATAAAGGCTGCTATGAGGTAATATTGGTTGACGATGGCTCTTGCGATGATTTATACAGCAGTATAAGAGAAATCGACAGGAATTATGAGCTTAAATACTTTTATTTAAGAAGGTGTGATGAATCCTGCATATCAAGGGCGCGGAACCATGGCTGGAGAAATGCGGCAGGAGATGTGATAGTGTTTATTGATTCTGACATTATTGTCAATGAAAATTATTTAGAGGAAGTAAACAGATACTATAATGCGGAAGAGAATCTTTTGTTAATAGGCACCAGACTAATGCTGGATGATGAGGTTACAAGGGAGAGTGTGAGGGACAGGAGTGTATTTAAGAAATATTCCTCTGCAAGCGGAAATTCTAAAATTCTGGAAAACAGATATTCTTTGTTTGATACATACTCGTATAATGCCGCGGCATTGAAATATCCATGGCTTAAGGCATACGGCTGCAATTTTATAATACCAAAGGCGTGGCTTGAAAAAGCGGGCGGCTTTGATGAAAGCATGAGGGGGTGGGGCGCTGAAGATATAGAGCTTGCGTGCAGGTGCTATGAAGCCGGTATAAAAGTTTTTGTTAACAGCAAGCTAGAGGTTCTTCACCAGTTTCATGGAGGCAGTGATATAATTGGGGAGGACAAGTTTGCGGCATACGAGAAGAATATTCAATATTTTATTGACAGGCATCCTTGCGCTATTGATAAGCCAAGGGAATTGATTGACGAAATATTTAAGGGAAGAGAGGATATTGATTTCAATTTATACCATGAGAAGCTTCCAACACTCGAATTAGTCGAATTCAGGGACAGAGAAAGGCTGCCGGAGCTCAAAGAGACGCTGCTGTGCCTTTCAAACGAAAAAAACAAAGAAATAATTGTAAATGATTATGTGGAGGACACTGATCTGGATATATGGATTCAGCTTTTAGGCCGTAGAAGCAGTACGCCAAAATACTATCCGTTTTCCAAACGATTGGGACGCGGTAATATTAAATAAGAATAATGGGGGGAAGAATATAGCATGAAAACATTTGCAGGGTTTTATAAAGGGATTAATCTGGGAGGCTGGTTATCCCAAGGCTGGCATAACAAACAACATTATGACTCTTTTATAACTGAAGCCGACATAAAAAAAATATCATCATGGGGACTTGATCACGTAAGGCTTCCCGTTGATTATGAAGCGATTGAAAATGAGTCGGGGCAATATAAGGAGGAAGGGTTTAAGTACATTGACAATTGCTTTGCATGGTGCCAAAAATATCGACTTAACCTCATCATTGATTTACATAAGACAGCGGGATATATGTTCACGGATATACTCGAAAATGGGAACAAAGCTGCCAATACATTTTTTAGCAATGAGCTGTTAAAAGAGAGATTTATTAATCTATGGGTTGAAATCTCAAAAAGGTATGGAAAATATCCCGATATGATTGCTTTTGAGCTGTTAAATGAAATGGTGGAAGCAAATAACGGCAAATCGTGGAATGCGCTTTGCGAAAAGGCAATCGGGACTATCCGAATATATGCGCCTGATACAAAAATAATTTTGGGAGGGCCAAATTGGAATGATGCTTACTCGTTAAGACTGCTTGACAGCCCTTGCGATGAAAATATCATTTACAATTTTCATTTTTATGAGCCTAAGCTTTTTACACATCAAAAAGCCCATTGGGTAAAGCAGATGCCTAAAGATATAACAACATATTACCCCGATGCGGCGGAAGTATATAAAAAACATTCCGAGCGACTTGGCGACGAAGGAGCAGAAATGCTGAAAGAAACATTACAAGAGATTGGACAGGAATTTATTGAAAAGCACATTAAGGAGGCTGCTTCCATAGCGGAGGAAAGAGGCGTGGCGCTTTACTGCGGAGAATATGGAGTCATAGATCAGGCGCCGCTTGACAGTACTTTAAACTGGTATTGCGATATGCACGCCTTGTTTGAGAAATATCATATCGGCAGGGCCGCCTGGACATATAAAGAAAAAGATTTTGGCATAACCGATAAGCACTATGCGCCAATAGTGGATAAGATAATAGAACTTTTGTAATATAAGCGCAAGCGGTACACAGTGAACAATTTGTATTAATAACAGGATTAGGCCCTTTAATGGCCTAATCCTGTTATTAGTTATTTAACGGAAACGATCTGGCCTTTTGTAATTTTTAATAAATCCTCTGAAGAAAGTTTGAATACAGCATGAGGAGTACCGGCGGCAGCCCAGATGTCGATATATTCCATCAAATCCTCGTCTATAAGGGGAGACATTTCTGTGGCATGGCCCACAGGAGGAATACCTCCTATAGCGAAGCCCGTATGCTCCAGAACAAAAGCGGCATCTGCTTTTTCAATTTTTTCACCGATATATTGAGCTATCTTTTTCTCGTTTACACGGTTTTTCCCGCTTGCAATTACACATACAGGTTTTTTGGACTCCTTGCTCCTGAATATAAGAGATTTGGCTATTTGACCCAGCTCACACCCTATAGTATTAGCTGCGTCCTGAGATGTTCTTGTAGACTCGTCAAATTCCACAACCCTTAACTCAAGACCATATTTGTTCAAAACCTCCTGAACTGTCTGGGAACTTTTTCTTAACTTATTATCACTATTCAAACTAATACCCTCCTACAGTTTTAAAATTACAATACAACATTGTGTTTAAGTTTTCAAGAACCTTTTGCTCCAGTTCCAGAGGCATTGAGCCTACATTGTCATACACCCTGCAGCAGTCGCAGACATGTACATTGCTGTTGGTCAAATCTTTCATTTTTACAGAGCATAGTGCCCTGCAATTTACCGTCCTGTCATGATTTATGCTTCCTATCCAGGTAGCCAGAAGGCTTTGCTCCCTCAAATCTTCAATAATTTCGGCGCCTATACAGCGGCCGGGACATTCCTGTACCGAGCCGGGCAGCCTTATATACATTCCGTTATGTGACTGCTGACATTTCGCCGCACCGGCGTATCCGGACAAGCCTTCGTTGTTTAAGGTATCCATATCATATATTCCCAATTGGAGAGCTTTTACATATATATCGGAATAAAAGTCTATAAGCCATTGCGTATACCTTTGCTCTCTGGTTAATACCTTCTGTGGATCATATCTTTTAATAAGAGTTTCATCATATTCAAATTGTCCTAAAAGCCATTCCAATTCACCCGATCCCTTACCGCTTACCATTGTTGGTATGGTTACAACCGGCATATTCCGTTTTATAGCCCATTCGTACATTTCTACCGTTTCGTCGCTTACTTTTGGAGTTACTGGTGCGGCTATCAACGCCAGTCTTTTTCCGTATTGGGGATCGTTGAATTTATGCTTTATAAGCAGCTTTAGAGCACGGTTCCTTTTATAAGTATAATCTTTTACACCTCCATCTTTTCCGCAGCCGACCATTGTGTCCTGAAAATCAGGAACAAAAGAATTAGCGCCCAGTAAAATGCTGACATTGTGATATTGCGAAATTCGCTCCACCAGATCTTCGGCAGTTTCTATGCCTTTATAATTACAATTTTTAGCTGTTTCGTCATCTCCTAATGCCGTACCTTTTGTAAAGATTGCAATAATAAGGCCTTCATTGCGGATATCATCTAAAATATTAAATAACTGAGCATTTGAAAAGATTTCTCCTATTCCCAGAAATTTTACAGATTCCAGTCCGAAACGCTTGGCTTGTTTAAGTAAAGCCAAAGTTTCCGACCACTTCATAAGCTTTTGGCCTTTTATTATTTTCTGTATATAAAAATCGTCTTCCTGATTAAAACAATGAGGGCATCTCTGGGTGCATGTTGTTCTGTATATACTTGCAAAATCCATTTTTAGAGCATCAATATCATAAGACCCATCCTTCTTTGTGTAATGGCCTTCATCATATCTGCTTTTTAAACTATTCATTGTGTCTATAGCATAATCGGAAGCTATTTCAATGTCCAGCGTCCGCAGCCGTTTAATCAGGTATCTTTGATCCCCAATCTGCTGTATTTTTGAAATAAGCCCCTTTTGGCTAAGCTCCTCTATTTCTTCTTTTGTGAGTTCAACCTCTATCATGCTATTGTCTTTATCATTCCGGAAAGACCATCCATTAATATGCATATCAAAGTTTCCTGGAAACGTGCTATAGATGATAGGAATATCGAAGGATTCAAGTCTCATTTTGTGAATGTGGCTATTATGCTGGTTAATCATTTTTATCTCCTCCAAGTATAAATATATTTTTATTCCAGACTTTTTGCAGCAGTTTAAAGCTTACAAATGTTCATATTGACAACAATATATTATCATATAATATGCATAAATGTAAATATATTACTTAAATTTAATATTATATTTACTTATCAAAATAATTAATATATATATGTAGCGATAAAGATTTTACAAACATAGAGGATATAATTGCTTACAGAAATTTTTAACTACAACGAAAAGATGCCTTGCGAGGAAATGTCTCACGGGTCTGTCATCAGGCACTTTTCTTAGATGTATTCCTTACGGGTCAAAAAAATTTCTTCCATCAAGTTATATCCTCCATGTAAAATCTTTATCGCGTCCTATATAGCGATATGTTGTAAAAATTAATATATAAGGTTACATAATCTGTATAGGATGCAATTTTTATTGTACTTTTGAAAATTTTATAGTTAATACATCCATATTATTATGCTTTAAAAGGATTTGAGGGCATACAGTTTATCATTAAGCCCCTTGCTTATATACATGATTTTGAAGCAGGATAGTATTTTACTATGCACCTGCTATAGCTTTGCAGCTGTATCCATATATCCAGATCGGTATCTTCGACAAAGTCATTTACAATAATTTCACCTGACTTATCCTCTGCAAGCATAATAAGCTCCTCTTTAAACTGCCCAAGCCTCTGCTTGTCTCTAAACTCCAGCATAATAGTCTCACCCGCATCATATCTTTTTTCGAGGTCCTTGTAGTATGTTGCTATGCTCCTGAAAAGCTGATATATCTCATGCTCCTTAAGGCCTAATGCACCGGGATGCTTTTTTAAAAACACCTTAATATTCTCATCAAGACCGGAGATTTTATCTTCCGTCACAAAATCCTCCTGTTTTCCATGGAACTGGTGCAGAACTTCATTCCTGCTGTTAAATACTATTCTTATTCCTTTTTTGAACAGCCTGTAAGCCAATTCTATATCTTCTATGCCCCATCTTTTTAGATCCTCATCAAACCCTCCCACTTTTTCAAGCCATGTTTTTGGTACTGACATATTGCAGGATAATGTATACAGAAACGGATTTTTCATAGCAGCGGCATTATATGACAGGTGGTCAAATATTTTATGCCTGAATTCCATAAGCTCTTCATTTTCCTTACTAAACCGATATTTTTCATATACGCTCCCATCCAAAAGCATTCCATAGTCAACCCTTTCAGGCAGAAGCAGGCGGGTGCCAGCTATAAGCAGGTTACTGTCCATTGAATAGCACCTATCCAATTCCAGCAGAAAGTTATTTCTTACTATTATATCTGCATCTATGAAAACTATTATATCTCCGCATGCCTTCTTCAGACCATGGTTTCTTGCCCTTGAACGGCTGGAAACAGCACATCTTTCGAGATAAATGTATTTCAAGCTGTAGCTTGTGCCAATATTTTTTATTAAGTCATAGGTGCTGTCGGTGGAACCGTCATCAACCACTATAACCTCATAGCCTTCACCGGTAAACCCCAGTTGATGGTTTAAAGCCTCTAAAGTATTTTTAAGCAGTATTTTACTTTGGTAGGCCGGAATTATAAAACTATATTTTCTCATTTTATATCTCCTGTAAGAATGTAGTTTTAGAATAATTTATACTCAGGGTATCAGTAAATGGTCTCAATCTGTATTTTTTTAAGATACTCATATATGTCTTTTAAAATAATGTACTCCTGATTTTTAATAGCATTAATGCCATCAATTATGGTGTTGAATACATTTTTATTCTCATCCGACAATCCCCCGGCATCAGGCTGCCTTGAGGATTGAACAAGAAATCTGACTCTCAGTTTATTAAACTCCTCCACTATTTCGAAATATTGACAATTGAAGGCTTTAAAGTCTTCAGATATATTATATCGGGAGGCTATATATTCCAGCCTGTCATAGAGGCATTTTTTATGCTCAGCCAGAAGATGGATAGCTCTATAATCTATAGTAAATGTACCGTTGATGAGATTTTTTATATTCTCCGTAAGCACGTTATGAACTTCAAACCCATACTTAACCTGATTCTCATTGTATCCAAAAGAGTACATTTTTCCTCTGTCCCCTATTGAAAATATATAGCTTCTAAGCTCCTCTGTAAATTTATTTAAGCTAAAAGGGTATTCTGTATCGCATTGTTTGGCCCTTATTAATTGTACGCACGACCACTCACACCATGGAGCGGATTCCTTATAGCAAAGCTTCCCGCTTTCAAAAGCCTGCCTGAATTTACTATAGCTAAACGTCATTTCAGTAAACAGGTAATCATGGTTAAAGCCTATCGCTTTTAAATTTCTTTCTTTGCTGTCATACCCATATATAAGGGAGGAATGGACAAAATGACTATTGTTGTAGGCATTCTTATTACACAGGTAATACTCATCCACATTGATAACTAAATAATATCCCATATTAATATTTTCAATAATAAAGTCAATTATATCGGGAGTGTGTTTTAGCAGGTTATATCCCATGCATATAATGTCCGCTACCTCATTGCAGCAGTCATAATTCTCCAAATAATTAAATTCCACATAACAGTTGCTGTCAGCATGGGAAAATATTTGAATAAACTTGCAGTAATACCATGGAAGAAGCTTCTCGTGGGCAAGAATAATGCACAAAGGCAAGCTCCTGTGAAGATATGTGGTGATTTCTCTCTGCATAGCCACTTTTAATTGTTTTTCTTGGGCATGCCCTGATAAATTATCAACCGAAGGTGAACCTTGCTCATGTTTAAAGTATTTAATAATTTCATTTTTTCTGCTTTTCAGCAATTTAGTTACTTCTTCATCCATAGCACCTTTTGGTGCTTCATAACACAGCAAGTCATTCTCAAGCCAAAGCCTTATATTCTTACCTTCAAGCTCTGAAATAAAATCCTTCAGATGTTGCCTATCATATTCTTCAAGTCCTTTGTATGCTTGCGACATAAATTGAGCCCTCCCCCAAATATACTATCATTAATAGGCAAATAACATATAATTATCTTTCTTTATAGGATTATATCATATAAATTTTATAATAATTGTCGAATAAGGTATGTTGTTACACATGCTAAAAACATAATTCACATGTTTTGTTTTGAAGTATACTTAGCTTATTACTGCCTGTTTCTGCTATAGTATCTAAAAAGATAATCCTCAAAAAATAATTAATTAAATATTTTAATGAATTTTTAACAAATTAGTTGACATATACTGATTTATGAAGTAAGATATAAATGCGAACTAAGAACGTTGATTTACAAGCCTGATGATGATTTGTGATTTGATAGTAAAGAACGATATGAATACAGTACAGTATCAGATTTCTAAGTTTGATTAAAATATTAAATCATTACAAATACGTATAGGGATACTTACCTTACAAGCAAGCAGCGATTTATAAATATTTCAACACAAATAAAAATTTCAAAATAATTCTATTGCTTTTCCTTCAGTTAAGAAAACTCAAGATTTTAAGGCTTAAAAGCCTTGAATTATAATGGGGTTGCTGAAATGTAGCCTTAAAACCTAATTATGAGGAGGAAATAGTATGAGAAAGAGACTGGCTGTGTTATCAGTAGTGCTGATTACATTGCTGACAGGTATTGTGATGGGCGGATGCGGTGAAACGCAGAAGGGCGGTACGGATGCGAATGGTGGGGGCAAAAATGAGAAGCCAAGCGTTGTCAAGATTAATGTCAGCCATCAGCCCTACAGCCATGGATTACCTAGCTATGTAGCCCAGAAGGAAGGCTGGTTTAAGGAGGCTGGACTGGATGCCAACATCTTATTTTTCACTTCGGGGCCTTCACAAAATGAAGCTTTAGGCGCAGATCAGTGGGAAGTGGGAGCAATGGGCTCGCCGCCGGCAATTTTAGGCGGTGTCGGCTATAATTCACACATTATCGCTTTTGCAGTAGACGATACGGTGTCTGTGGATTACTGGGTAAGGCCGGACAGCCCTATTGCCAAGGTGAAGGGTGAAGTGAAGGATCACCCTGATATTTATGGTACGGCGGAGCTGTGGAAGGGTAAAACAATTTTGTGCCCCACAGCTACAAGTGCACACTTTATGTTAATTGCAACTCTGGATAAGCTTGGACTTACAGTGAACGATGTTAAGATAGTTCATATGGAGGTGCCGCAAGCGTTTGCAGCTTTCAAAGCCGGACAGGGAGATATAGTCGCATTGTGGTCACCCATTAATAATAATGCTCCCGCAGAGGGCTGGGTTAAGGTTTCATCCGGGCTTGCAACGGGTGAGGTAATGCCTACTGTTATTGTAGCCAGCGACAAGGCTATTAAGGAAAGGCCTGATGCGGTGAAAAAATGGCTGGAGGAGTATTTTAAAGCTTGTGATAAGCTCAATCAGGATATCAACGTACAGGCCAAATTCCTTTTGCAGATGCAGACTGATAACGGTATAAAGAATGACGAAGCAGGAGCCCTGAAATTTGTTGAGGATCGTCCGCTTCCTACCCTTGATTATGAAGCAAAGATTTTTAAGGGGGAGTATGGAAAGCGTGAGGTTGACACCATAATGGAGAAAATTATTGACTTCTTTATAGAACAGGGAACCATCAAGGCTGCAGACAAGGAAAAGCTTCTGAAGAACAACTTTATTGACGGTCAGTTTATTCAAGCCTTGACACAGAAATAGAAATGTAATTTAGTAGTTAATATGACGACAGCGGGTATCAACTGCTGCCCGCCGCCGTCATATTAAAATCAGGAGGGGTTGAAACTTTGCAAACCAGAAAATATGATATAACTAATATTATCTTGTCTGTATGCGGACTTGCCACTTTCTTTTTAATATGGCACTTATCCATATCGCTCGGTTTGATTTCTGAAAGGACTATGGCCAAGCCAGGGGAGGTTGTAAGCACGTTTATCGCCAAGCTGTCTGAAGTGCAGCCTGACGGAGATACAATCCAAAATCATTTCTTAACAAGCTTTCAGCTTTCGTTATACGGATTTATAGCGGCAATTGTTATCGGAACGCCGCTGGGTCTTTTAATGGGATGGTATAAAGCCATCGAGTATTTTGCAAACCCTATTTTTGAAATAGTGAGGCCGATTCCTCCCATAGCATGGATTCCTATTATAATCCTCCTTTTGGGAATCGGAATGCCTGCAAAAGCGTTTATAATATTTGTTTCTGCTTTTGTCCCGTGCGTAATAAATTCCTATGTGGGAGTGAAGCTTACAAATCCGGTGTTAATAAATGTTGCCAAAACCTTTGGCGCTTCCAACTGGCACATATTCAAAACAATTTGTATTCCCTCCGCCATTCCTATGGTGTTTGCGGGCTTTAGGATTTCCCTTGGAGCAGCATGGTCAACTCTGGTGGCAGCGGAGCTGCTGGCCTCAACCAGCGGACTGGGGTATATGATCCAAATGGGAAGGACTCTGATAAGGCCCGACATCATTATTGTGGGAATGCTGACAATCGGTTTTACAGGAGCGCTTATGGCCTTTGTCCTTAATCGGTTTGAAAGTAAAATAGCACCATGGAGGGCAAAAAAATGAAAACTAATATATTGAAAAATAAATTTTATCTGGGCTTGTCCGCCTTATCTGTGCTTCTGCTTCTGCTTGCATGGACATATGTCTCCATCAGCGGCGGAGGGCTTATCCCCACTCCCTTTGAAACCTTCAAGAGGTTTATCGAGCTCCTTTATAAGCCTGTAGCCAATGGCACTATTTTCATACATTTATTGGTAAGCTTAAAAAGAGTTATTATCGCATTCCTTATTGCAAGCTTTGCAGGTATATTCCTTGGGGTTATGCTGGGATGGAATAAACGCTTCAATGCCTTCTTCGGTCCGATATTTGAAATTTTACGCCCAATTCCTCCCATTGCGTGGATACCTCTGGTTATACTGTGGTTTGGAATTGGTGAAACTCCAAAGGTGGTTATTGTTTTTATCGGTTCCTTTGTTCCGATTGTGCTCAATACGTTTTCCGGAATAAAAATGATAGATTCTCTGTTGATTAGTGCCGGAAAGGTTCTTGGCGCCAATGAAAGACAGCTTCTCTGGGATGTTGCGATGCCTGCAAGCCTGCCTGCAATACTTGCGGGAATGAAGACTGCTCTTGGCAGCGGGTGGATGTGCGTGCTTGCCGCAGAGATGGTTGTTGCAAAGCAGGGCGTCGGTTTTTTGATTGTAAGAGGAATGGAGTCGGGAGATTCGTCGCTGATAATCGTATGCATGATAGTTATTGGACTTGTCAGCGCATTGATAACGTTCTCTTTAACCAAGTTTGAAAGGAAGATGTGCCCATGGCAGACAAGATAAGAATCAAAAATCTTTGTAAGACCTTTGTTGAGAAAAGCGGGGAGACAAAGGTTTTAGACAATATATCCCTTGATGTGAAGGAAAATGAGTTCCTTGTATTACTGGGACCCGGACAGTGCGGAAAGACGGTGCTTCTGAACATACTGGCAGGGCTGGATACTCCCACATCGGGAACAATCAATTATATTAAAGGGAACGAAAATGGAAAAGAAGATATAAAGGAAATGAAAATGGGAGAAATAGGGATGGTGTTCCAGAAGTATGCTCTGTTTCCATGGAAAACGGTAATTGAAAATGTAGAAATGAGCCAGAAGCTAAAAGGCATTGACAAGGAGCAAAGAAGAAAAAGTGCCAGAAACTATATAAAGCTGGTGGGCCTTGAGAATTTTGAGGATTCATATCCCAAACAGCTCTCCGGCGGTATGAAGCAGAGGGTGGGAATTGCAAGGGCGTATGCCAGCGAATCGGATATATTGTTGATGGACGAACCCTTCGGTGCCTTGGATGCACAGACGCGTTATCAGATGGGAGAAGAAATTCTGAAAATGTGGAGAAAGGATAAAAGAACGGTAATATTTGTTACCAATAATATAGAGGAAGCAATCTATCTGGGGGACAGAATCATTTTGTTAAGCGGCTGCCCTGCGACGGTTAAGGCCGAATACATTCCCAAGCTGGAAAGGCCGAGAGACTACATGGCCCTTGAATTTCTCCAGTTGAGAAAGGAAATAGCGGATAACACCGATCTGGCTTTATAGAAAAAATTTGTGGAGTTTGGAGGAAACGGAAATGGGCAGTGATATAAAAGTTCAAGTCAAAAACCTGACAAAGAAATTCGGTGATTTATTGGTGCTTGACAATGCGTCCTTTGATATAAAAAAGGGAGAATTCTTGTGTATCGTTGGTCCTACAGGCTGCGGGAAGACTACCTTTTTAAATCTTTTGGTAAAGCTTATTGAACCAACAGAGGGGCAGATACTGATTGACGGGGAACCGGCAGACCCTAAGAAGCATAACCTGTCCTTTGTGTTTCAGGAGCCTTCGGCATTTCCATGGCTTACTGTGGAACAGAATATAAGGTATGGACTGGAAACAAAAAAGGTAGCCGAAGGGATAATTAAAGAGAGGACGGATCAGATTATCGGACTTCTTGGTCTTGAAAAGTTCAGGAAGTCGTATCCGCACCAGCTTTCAGCCAGTACGGAGCAGAGGATAGTTATAGGAAGGTCCTTTGCCATGCACCCCGACCTGCTTTTGATGGATGAGCCTTACGGTCAGATGGATATAAAGCTGCGCTATTATCTGGAGGATGAGGTAATAAAGCTTTGGAAGGCCACGGGGAGTACAGTTATATTTATTACGCATAATATCGAAGAAGCGGTCTATCTTGCAGAAAGATGCCTGGTGCTGTCACAGAAGCCTACTACTGTCAAATCGGAGGTTGTTATAGATCTGGAAAGGCCGAGGAATATAGCTGATCCAAGGTTTATTGATATACGTCAAAAGGTGACGGATATGATTAAGTGGTGGTAGTCCTCACTCAAATATTTGACGATTGGAAGCAAAGGCTGGGGTAAGATTAGCTTGGGAGGGAATTTTATGAAGCAAGCAAGGCTGGTAGAAACAAAAAAATTTATTATCGAAGAAGCAGACAAGCCTAAAGCCAACAAAGGCCAAGCTGTGGTAAAAATATTGTATTGCGGAATATGCGGCTCCGATCTGCATGTATATATCGGGCACCACCCCAAGGTTAAGGCGCCGGTGGTATTGGGACATGAAGCGGTTGGAGTTGTAACTCAGGTGAGTACAGGCGAGGAAAGGCTGAAGTTGGGTGACAGGGTAGCTGTTGTGCCTCTGATGGGATGCGGGGAATGTGAATATTGCAAATTGGAACAGCCCAATTTATGCATTGACAGAAAAGTAATAGGTTTTCAGACCTCCGGCTGCCTTGCGGAGGAAGTAGCTATACCTGTAGATAATTTGATTGTTTTACCCGATGACTGCGGAGATTTGCAGGGGGCGTTGCTGGAGCCTGCGGCTGTTGCTGTTCACAGCACGGGGTTATTAGAAAAGGTGAGGTATAGCGGCAAGGAGGTCATTATAACAGGAGCGGGAACAATTGGCGTTCTTATCGGGCTGCTTTTAAAGGAGGTCAGGGGCTGCAATGTTACCATTGTGGAGATTAATCAGGACAGAATAAATTTTGCCAAGGGGTTGGGCTTTAAGGTCATTAATAAAATTACAGATTTTACCGGGGAAGAGGGAGCAAGGCCGGTAGCCTTTGAATGCACTGGAAATAAAGCGGTTTTTGAGATGCTAAGGGATATTGTGCCTTCTCCTGAAGTAATGGTTATTTTAGGAACCTTTTCAAGGGAAATAGAAACAAGCATTTTCCAGATGTGCAAATATGAAACCTTCTTTATAGGAAGCCAGATGTATACAAAGAAGGATCTGGTAGAGGCAGCGGAGCTGATGTCCACTCCTTTAAAGGAGATTTTCAGCAAAATAGTGACAGATAAAATATATAAATTGGAGGAAGTGAATGAGGCTTATGAAGAAGCTTTAAATTCAAAATCAGGAACAAAGGTCATCATAAAGGTTTCTTAGGCTCTTTTTAAGCTCCGGCAGCTCTATATATTTATTCTGCCGCTTTTAAGGAAGAAGTATTTTTTAGTATATATTTGGATATTTGCGGGCTTATTGATTAAAAAATTTAACCAATTATTTGTATAAGGGGGACTGACAATGAACAATAGCGGATCTGCTTTTTTAATTGAAAAAAGCAGGCAAATCAGAAAATTGACAATGGATTCCATTGGTAAGCTGGGTGTCGGACACGTTGGAGGATGCTTATCCGTTGTGGAAGCGCTGGTAGTGCTTTATTACAAGGAAATGAATATAGACCCGGAGAATCCCGGCATGGAAGGGAGGGACAGGTTTGTACTGTCCAAAGGGCACGCGGGACCGGCGCTCTACTCTGTTCTGGCAGATAAGGGCTATTTTGACGTATGCCTTCTCGATACGCTGAACCGTCCTGAGACATCTCTGCCAAGCCACTGCGACATGCTGAAAACCAGAGGCATTGATATGACGGCAGGCTCTCTCGGACAGGGATTTTCTTGTGCGGTAGGGATGGCAAAGGGCTCAAAGATAAAGAAGGACAATGCCACAATATATACTATCGTAGGCGACGGGGAAAGTCAGGAGGGCCAGATTTGGGAAGCGGCCATGTTTGCGTCTCAGCAAAGGCTCAATAATCTTATAGGCTTTACAGATTACAACAAGCTTCAGATTGACGGGAGCGTGGAAGAAGTAAATGGGCTGGACCCTCTTGACCTTAAGTGGAGAGCCTTCGGCTGGAATGCCATTGTAGTAAAGGACGGACATGATGTGGAGGAAATATCCGCAGCTATTTCGGAGGCTAAGAAAAGTGACGAAAAGCCCACAATGATTATACTTAATACAATTAAAGGCAAGGGCGTTAAATTTGCTGAAAATGCAGGGGCTGCCAGCCACAATATGCCTGTGACGGAAGAACAGAGGCTGCAGGCTTTGAAAGAACTTGAATAGGAGGGGCAAGAGGATATGTATGAGAATATGGAAATGAGACAGGTGTTTGCCGGCGAGCTTGAAAGGATCATGCAAGAGGATGAAAGAGTGGTATGTATAGACGCGGATCTTGCCAGAGCCAACGGGACTTTGGGGCTAAGAAGCAAATTTCCCGACAGGGCTTTTGATGTGGGTGTTGCAGAGCAAAATATGGCTTCGGTTGCCGCCGGGCTTGCTGCGTACGGATTCATACCGTTTATCGGTTCGTTCACTCCTTTTGCCACACGGCGTATTTGCGACCAGGTAGCAATTTCAATTGCGTACGCAAAACGGAATGTTAAGATTGTAGGCTCAGATCCGGGAATATCCGCGGAGTTAAACGGCGGTACGCATATGAGTATGGAGGACATAGGTGTTTTAAGGAGTATTCCGGGTATGGTTATTTTTGAGCCTGTGGACGGTATGCAGATGGCAAAGGCAATGCCGGAGCTTATTAAGTATGACGGCCCGGTATATATACGGCTCTTCAGGAAGCCCGCACCCGCTGTTTTTGGCGAGGATTACGAATTTGACCTTTTCAAAGCAGATGTTATCAAAGAGGGCGGGGATGTTTCGATCTTTGCCAGTGGGATAATGGTGGCTCATGCCGCACGGGCGTGTGAAATACTGAAGGGAAAGGGAATCCAAGCCGAGCTGATTAACATCCATACAATCAAGCCCATTGACAGGGAAGCGGTGGTAAATTCGGTCAGGAAAACAGGCGCCGCCGTAACATGTGAAAATCACAATATCATAGGAGGGTTGAAATCAGCCGTGTGCGAGGTTTTATCCGAGGATTGCCCCGCTCCTGTAAAGGCTGTAGGAGTTAACGACCACTTCGGCGAGGTTGCCAAAACGGACTATTTGCTTAAAAAGTATAAAATGACGGCGGAAGATATAGTAGAAGCTGCTTTTGAAGTAATTAAGAAGAAAGGTGAGGGCTGATAATATGAGGATTGCATTAGGAGCGGATAAATCGGGGTTTTATTTGAAGGAAGCAATAAAGAAATATTTGACGGAAAAAGGGTATGAGGTGGATGACTTTGGGACACAGGACTTTGAAAAAGGAATCCCGTATTTTGAGGTTGCGCCGGTAGTGGCCAAAAAGATACAAAATAAGGAATATGAAAGAGGCATCCTGATTTGCGGTACTGGAATGGGCATGGCCATAGTAGCAAACAAATACAAGGGTGTCTATGCCGCGGTGGTTGAAAGCTTATACGGTGCTGTCAAATGCAGAGCCATCAATAATGCCAATATTCTGACAATGGGTGGCTGGATTATAGCGGAAAATATGGGCTTTGAACTGGTGGATGCCTTCCTTAACACTGAATTCACACAGGGTCTGGAGGAGTGGAGGCAGGAATTCCTCAAAAAGGCCGCTGGAAAAGTGGCGGATATTGAAAATGATATTTACGGAGAGTAGCATGAGCCGGCAATTAAAAATATTTATGCCGCTTAAGCACAGCGAAAGGAAGGATAGAAAATGGAATGGACGTATTCTCAACCGGTAAAGCTGATTTTCGGAACAGGAAAGGTAGAATCGCTGGATAAAATATTTGCCGGCTTTGGCTTAAAAAACGGCCTTTTAGTCAGCGACCCGGTTTTTGTGAAAAACGGATTGGCATCTAAAGTGTCTGATTATTCTCGGGGGGCTCTTATCGAAGTTTTCTCGGATATCACACCAAATCCTACGGTAACAAATGTTGATGACTGTGCAAGGCTTATCCGTGAAAAAAATATTGAATTTGTTGCGGCCCTTGGGGGCGGAAGCTCCCTTGACTGTGCCAAGGCCGCCTGCTCGGTTTGCAGGACTCCTTATTCGGTGGTTGAGTTCCACAGCGGAAAAAGGAAGTTTGAAAAGGATTTTATCCCTCTGATTGCCATCCCGACGACATCGGGTACGGGAAGCGAGGTCACGCCTGTGGCTGTGCTTTCGGATCCCGAAAGAGGGGTTAAGGCACCTCTGGTATCGGACAACTTCTTTCCCATGTGCGCCATTATTGATGCCGCATTGACATTGACGGTGCCTTCGGCTATTACAGCATCCACCGGCATGGATGTTTTGTCCCATGCTCTGGAGGGCTTTTGGAGCAAAAACCACCAGCCCATATGTGACGCTATGGCATTACATTCCGCAAGGCTGGTCTTTGAATATCTGCTGCCGGCTTACTTAGATGCAGGGAATTTGGAAGCAAGAGAAAAAATGAGCGAAGCGTCGGTAATGGCGGGGCTCGCCTTCGGCCTTCCTAAGACGGCTGGATCTCATGCCTGCTCTTTCCCGCTTACCAGTGTATATCACATTCCCCATGGGGAGGCTTGCGCTTTCACACTGGACGCTTTTACAAGGATTAATGCGGAAGCGGAAAACGGGAGGCTTCATGGCTTTGCAAGGATGCTTGGCTTTACCGACGCATACGGCATGGCAGACAGCATACTTGAAATGAAAAGGGCGATGAACATGAAGATTACTCTGGCTGACGCAGGCATTCCTGAAGAAAAACTGGAGGAACTGGCGCGGCTCAGCCAGCATCCAAATATGTTGAATAATCCTGTTGCCATGGATCTGGAAAGCATTCTGAAAATGTACAGGAGCTTGAAGGAGAAATCCAGATGAGCCTATTGCGTATTCTATTGTTTGGCCTGGTTGTTATGGTAACACATTTTATTGAGGGAATAACGGGCTTTGGATGCACTGTCCTGGCCCTTCCCTTTTGTACTTCACTTGCAGGCATAAAAACAGCCGTGCCCGTTCTTGTAGTTATTGCGTGGCTTCTGGCCCTCTATATCATTATTATCGACTTTAAAAGCATTGTTTGGAGGGAATTCATAAAAATAGTATCCTTTGTCATACTGGGCCTTCCTATTGGAATGTGGCTGTTTACCTTTCTGCCCGATGCAATATTAAAAAGGGTACTGGGAATTTTTATGATTGCCGTATCTGTCCGGGGGCTTTATGCGGCTTTTAAAGCAAAGCCGGCTGCGGCTTGCGGGTGCGGGGAGGCTGGTCGTGCTGCTGGGAAGGCCGCGACAGGGATGTCGAAAGTAAAAAAATATCTGCTTAATTTTATTCTCTTTCTTGGAGGCATTATTCACGGAGCCTTTGGCTCGGGAGGGCCTTTTATTGTTATTTACGCCGCTGAGGCGCTTCCCGATAAAAGCAATTTCAGGGCGACGATATGTATGCTGTGGTTTACTCTTAACAGCATTATAATTTTTAAAAATGTCAGGCAGGGGGCAATGACCCCTCCGGTGCTGGAGCTGCTTTTATGGACGCTGCCATTCCTTGTGGTGGGAATGATACTTGGGAATTATGCCCATAGAAAGATAAAGGGGAATTCCTTTACAAAGGTTGTTTACGGAGTGTTGCTGATTTCGGGAGTGTTCATGCTAATATAGCGGGACTTTTAACTCAAAGGGGAAATTATTCGGCCTCGAAGGCAAAGGATACACCGATATTAAAATATTTCTTGTCAAAGTTTATTAAATATTAGACAATATATATAGTAGTATATAAGCGGAGGATAAGCGCAATGGCAAAAGCCGGGATTAACTTGGAAAATGTAAGGATAAAAAACAGGGTATCAATTTTAAGAACCCTTAATGCCAATGGAGCGATGCCAAGAAAGGACATCGCCGCAATTTTGGAATTGACACCGGCGGCTGTGACTATTCTTTGCCATGAGTTAATCGAGGAAGGCATTATTATTGAGAAAGGCGAGGTTGAGGAAGAAAAGCGCGCAGGCAGAAAAAAGCTGCTGATTGATATAAATAGAAATTATAAATATATAATAGGCATAAATATTGAGCCTGATTTTACTTATCTTAGCATAGCCGATTTGAAAGGAGACAGTATTCTTTCAAAAAAAATTGATACCGACAACACCGTTTCTCCCGGGAGCTACCTTAGAATGATAAACAATAATTGTATCAGAATGCTTTGGGAGGCCGACATACAAAAAAATGACATCCTTGGCATAGGCGTTGGAATAATAGGCTCTGTAGACAGAGATAATGGTATAAGCAGGGCGGCATACGACATTTGGCAGGAGGAAGTTCCGGTTAAGGAGATTATTGAAAAGGAGCTTTTGCTTCCTGTGTTCATTGATAATAATGTAAGAGCCTTTGCATTAGGGGAAATTGTATATGGCAGGTCAAGGGATGTTGACAATATGCTGTTTATGAAATGGGGGCCCGGGGTGGGGTCGGCTGTTGTAATTAACAAAGAAATATATGTGGGGGAAAATTTCAAATCATCCTCTCTGGGGCATTTTATTGTGGACAGGAACGGCAGCTTATGCAGATGCGGAAGAAGGGGCTGTATAGAAACAATTGCTTCTAAAGGAGCGGTGTATAAGGCTATTAAGGAGATTGTTTCCAAAGAAAATGCAGTTGAGCTTTTGGAAAGGCTTTCGGGGAATATTCAAAATCTTAATGTTGATAATGTATTTGATTACATTGATTCAAGTGATGAACCGATACAGAGATATATTAACGGTATAATTGAAAATCTTGCTATTATATTAAGCAATGCGGTAACCCTGCTTTCGCCGAGGAGGGTGTTGCTGTTTGGAAAGGCTTTTGAAAATAAAGAGATATATAACAGATTTGTGGAGAACTATAAGTTAATTAATAATGGGAGCTATAAAGAGGATTTTATAGTCACAAGCTCTATTATGCAGAAATTAAACTACATCGGCCCGGTTGCTATTGTGGCTAATAAAATGCTGTTTAATGAGACTGTGAAATAAGCCGCAGTAAAATAAGCTTTCTATGATAAAATCAAAATAATCATGGGCATTGGTCTGCAAGGCTTGCTTGGTGATGGGCGTTCAATTGTTAAAAACGCAGTATTACTTGGAATTATAGTGAATCGGGGGCGAATTTAAGGGTTATGGATAATATATGCAAGCAGGGGTTGATAGGAAGCACTATGCATGACAACCTTTTCCCGTCTTCCGGTACCTTTGCTTCATAGCTGTATATATATCCTATTGATGCGTTATCCTTAATTGATTTCAGCGCTATTTTACAATCTTCATTTTTGATATCGGTTATATATAGGTTTTCACCTTGAAGCCATTTATAGAATAAGATTTCAATTTCCCCGGACGAGCCGTCTGAAAAAATCAGCCTGACTTTATCTTTTAAATTGGAGGTATCGGATAATCCAAGAAAGCATACGGATGTACACATTAAATCAGGAGTATAAATGACCTCTCCCTCACACGAAATATTATCGTACTTATCTATTGAACTATCCGGGAAAATAAATAATATATTATTGGGCTTGATATGCTCAAGGGAATTCGGAAGGGAGCGGGGGCTATAAAGCACTCTTTCCTTGCGGCCGGGCTCTGATATTCCATAGCTGTCAAATCTTGACTTAACCATGTCGGAGCAATTATCTTCGGCAATAAGCTTATGGTTAAAATAGCTTTTTAAATCCATACAAAAGAACTCTGTCATTATTTATTTCCCCTTGTTTTTTCGGCAAATTTATTAAACTCATTGTGGAACTCATGCTCCAGCCGGATAATATTATTTATTCTGTTCATTGAAGAATTTAATAATTGCATTTTATACGACATTGTCAGTCTGAGCTTAAGGAGCAATCCTCTGATTGTTTCCCATTCGTTTATAATCGATTCAATCAGATGCAATTTTAACTCCGGCTGCGAGTCGAATAGTTTAATATATTTATACAAATCGGCTTTCTTATTACTAATTATCAAATTACAATTTTCAATGATCGAATCGACATTCTCCCAAAATAAAGCCTCCCTTAAGATTATATCTTTGAAGTCATTATAAAAATTCTCAATATGAATAATAGACTCCTCAACCTCTGACTTATGCTTTAAATAATTTTCAATAAGCTTTTGCCGGTATATATTTAAATCCGTTGGACGGTTACATGGCGCAGATGGATCCTTCAAATAAAATCCCATATTGGAAACGGCTTTGTCCGAAAAATTGTTGAATGCGCCTTCACAGGCATTAAATATATCTGAAAATGACGCATACATTTTTTTATAAAAATAACTGTCCATAAAGCTTTGTTCAACAATATTAAAGTATTTTTCGTCTTTGTCAAATCCATATAAAAGCACAGTGTGTAGGTGATGATTTTTCATGTAAAACTCATTCCTGTACGATGCAAAGTAAAGATCCTGCAATACAATAAGAGGGCTGCCTTTTGATAAAAGCTCCGTAAAATCCACTATCAGGTTTTCGCCGGGGGCTATTTCTTCAACTGCTATGCCAATATCATTCTGCAGCTCGTTGAGTGGCCTTATGCTTTTTACAGTCATGGTAAGGGAGTTCTTGGAATATTTATACAAAAAGATGTCGTTAACCAGCAGCTCCCTTATATCCTTGTTAAAATGCTTAAGTACGGAAAAGACTAAATTATAAAAGCAGTCTATATACCATGCCTCACAAAATGGTTCTATATTCTCCAATTCGATTTTAGTCCTCATTTTAAATTGTTTCCTCTCTTTATTTAAGGGTCTCTCCTTGAACAGACCTTCTTTTAAACATATGTTAAACGGACAATTTTTTGATAAAATAAGTTATTGCTTCTATTTCTAAGGATTCCATTATGTCCATCTTATAAAATATTTTATCTATTAGACCTAAGTCCCTTGTCATGCCAAATTTAATAAAAAGGTTGCGGTTGGCTTGACATATATCCTTTATGTCTGAGTATTGGGCTATGATAGGATCAGTACCATCCAGCACACCGGCATTTACCAGATACTTTAGCCGTTCGCACATCATTATTTTATGATCAAGGATCACGTGTAAGGGCCTGATATCGCTGAAATCCATTATATCATGCAATACCTCCGACAATATTCGCTTCAGTAAACCGTAGGTCTTTATGCCGAATATATATTTACCTTTTTGTATCTGTTCCTTTTCACAGTCTGAGAAGACGACATTTTCGCCTTCTGCTATTGTGTTTTTAGAGTATAGAAAGTTGTTTAAAGAATTGTACAGAAAATAATTGTTAAACTTATAATTTACATTGCAGAATTCTATTTCATTGCATGAGAACGGTTCAGATTCCAATGCGCTAATTATTGCTCTTTCTACATGGATGAAGGGTTCGGCCGCAAATGTATATCTGCTGTTTTCGAAGAAATCCGCCACATAAAATACCTTCATTTTTCTATCATAACCGTAAATTAACAGTTCGTGTGCAAAATGGGTTCTGTTATAGTTTGTTGAACTTGGAATATAGTATTGATCGTATAATATAGTGACATAATTGCCTGAGTCTATTTTTGAAATAATAAACTCAGTTATATCCGAGTCAAAAAACTTCTTGTCAAAATATCTTATTTTAAAATAGGGACATGCTTTTCTTATTAACCAGGAGTGAAATCTTAATATTGAAAAATCATTCCTAATTGAAGGCTCTTCACCCAAGAGATTGATGTAGTTATTGAATACCCACTCTTCAGTATGCGGATAGGCGCTAAGTATAGCCAGCATATGCGCGTCGGATGTATAGGATGTAATGAGCGGGTACCTTACTTGCAGCATAGCATTATCTTTGGTTGCGTTATTCAAATAAATGACCTCCTTTATAAAAAAAATGCATAACAAAAATTCAGTGTGAAACTGATTTTACGGAGGTTATTGCCTGTAAAATCATATTATGTAATTTACTACAATATTTTATCATTAAAAACAATTATTTTCAATTGTATTTTCACATATGCTGTGTTTATATTGTGAAACAAAAAAGGGGGACGCTGCTAACATATGTTGCCAGCGTCCCCCTATGTATTAGTTTTTTAGCTCTTGTGGCCTATCTGATTAAACAGGGATTTAAAATTTATAGCCTACAGTCCCTACTTTTACATTAAATGTAACTGCTTTTAAGCCGGGAGCGGTTGCCTTCACCTGCAATGTCTGAGTGATGTGGCTGTATTGCGAGTATACCTGGAAGCCTTCTCCAAGAAAACTCTGGTGAGTATTTGCAGCGGAGGCCATTCCGTTTGAGTCTGTAGTTACCGTTATTGTGTTTTTGTTATATCCTCGCATAACGCATGTCAGGTAGCCGTTGGCAGGGACTTCAAATGTAACGGCAACACCGGGGAGCGGGTTGCCGGCGGAGTCCTTTGCGATTACAGCTTGAGGAGTCATGTAGCCGCGTCCGCCGGGTGCTGCGGCTGATGGATTTGACAGGCTAATCTGCTGTTCCACGGGGGAGACTGCAAATAATGTTCCGTTGGTAGGAGGATCGACAGGCGTGGTTCCGGGAATTACCGTTGCTACCTTTACATTGAACGAAACTGTATTGGCGCCGGGGGCGGTTGCCTTCACCTGCAATGTCTGGGTGATGGCGGGGTATTGTGAGTATACCTGGAAGCCTTCTCCCAGAAAATCCTGGTGGGTATTTGCAGCGGAGGCCATTCCGTTTGAGTCTGTAGTCACCGTTATTGTGTTTTTATTATATCCTCGCATAACGCATGTCAGGTAGCCGTTGGCAGGGACTTCAAACGTGACGGGGATACCGGGGAGCGGGTTGCCGGCGGAATCCTTTGCTATTACAGCTTGAGGAGTCATGTAGCCGCGTCCGCCGGGTGCTGCAACTGATGG
>NZ_QPJT01000002.1:175384-309276 GCF_003337415.1 Anaerobacterium chartisolvens
AACGTGACGGGGATACCGGGGAGCGGGTTGCCGGCGGAATCCTTTGCTATTACAGCTTGAGGAGTCATGTAGCCGCGTCCGCCGGGTGCTGCAACTGATGGGTTTGCAAGACTCAGGTTCTGATCTATGGGGGAAAGTGAGGATAATATTTTGTTGGTAGGAGGATCAACAGGCGTGGTTCCCGGAATTACCGTCGCTACATTTACGTTGAAGGAAACTGTATTGGAGCCGGGAGCGGTTGCCTTCACCTGCAATGTATGAGTGATGGCGGGGTATTGCGAGTATACCTGAAAGCCTTCTCCCAGAAAGCTCTGGTGAGTATTTGCAGCGGAGGCCATTCCGTTTGAGTCTGTAGTCACCGTTATTGTATTTTTATTATATCCTCGCATAACGCATGTCAGGTAGCCGTTGGCAGGGACTTCAAATGTGACGGGGATACCGGGGAGCGGGTTGCCGGCGGAATCCTTTGCTATTACAGCTTGAGGAGTCATGTAGCCGCGTCCGCCGGGTGCTGCAACTGATGGGTTTGCAAGACTCAGGTTCTGGTCTGTGGGGGAGACGGCATACAGTGTGGCTGAGCTTGAGCCCGCAGCATACACCGAACCAAGATTTGAGGGTGCAACCAGCGTACACAGAATTGACAGGCAGCATACCAGTAAGGATGCTTTTACTTTCCACCCGGAAAGGGAGCTTGATTGTGCTTTTGAAAATTTCATAGTTCATACCTCCATATTGTTATTTTTGTTGCCTTTAAAGGCGATGCCTTGAAACATATGTTCTATAATTATTATACTTTAATTAGCCCTTTCTGTAAAACACCGCATAAATGTGAACCAGCTCCTTAGCGTTGATTTTAAAGGGTTTGAGGACATACATAATCAAAGAAAATGTGCGTAAAAGGTATTGTGAGGAAGTGTGAGGGAGTTGGATAGAAGCAGGAGCGTCCCCTTATAGCAAGCACTATTCCACCGTCTGTTCCTTAATACGGTTTAGTTTCTGAAGGTTTGAAGCTCTGGCAGGAGTCGTGGTGGTTCCCACTAAAATCATGCCGGTTAATACCAATATTCCGCCCAGCCATTGATGCCATCCAGCTTGTTCACGCAATATAATTACTGACAGAATCATCGATGTAAATGGCATCATGCCTGAAAAGGCAGCAGCGGTAAAAGCACCGCAGCGTTTAATGCCGGAATACCAGAATATAAACGCCAGTGCTGTGACTAAGACCCCATACCATACCAGTGACAACCATTCTTTTAGGCCTACTGCGGATAGTCTCTGAATGGGAGCTTCAAAAAGTGCCGGAATAAGGCAGAGAATGAAAGCCATTGAGCTTACCAGTACCGTTTGAACAGGCGGGGGGACTGTTAGCTTTTTATTTAACTCAGCTTTAGCGGAAAAAAAGCGTGAAATGATATTAAAAGCAGATTCACTTGCTGCCGCACACAGTACAAGCAAATTTCCATAAAGATGCACTAAAGAAAAACCGCTGCTGATATTAAACAGCCCTTGTATCGTTATAACGCCGGCCACAGTGGCAATTATTCCTGTAAGGGCTTTTACATTGGCCGGCTCTTTTAAGACTACCATTGCTAAAACCGCTGTAATAGCAGGAGTTACACCTGTCAGAATTCCGGCTTCAATGGAACTGGTTAAGAGCAGCCCATTCAGCAGAAATATGCGAAACAGAAAAATGCCGAACATGGCCTGTAACCCAAGAAAGAGAAGATCCTTGGCAGACAATGACCGCAGACTGCTAATCAGCTTATTCGCATATACAGGTAATAAAAAGAGAAATGCAAATAAGAGGCTGACTGATGTAATGGTAAATATGCCGAGCTTATCAGAAACAAGCCTCGCCGTGACGACACTCGTTCCCGCCAGCGAAAACGCTAGAAATAAACAAACCGGTCCCGCCCATTTTTTCATGTCAAAATGTCTCAACATAATGTTTCCTCCATAAATTTTTTGCTTTTTTCTGTCTTACGGATATAATATTAACAAGAAAACTGGTATAATAGAAGTGCCAGTGTAACTCGGAATGAACCATACCAGTTGGAGGCAATATGTTGGGAATCAAATTAGAACGGAAAAGCGAGCAACCACTCAAACGACAAATTTATGCACAGCTGAGAGAGCAAATCATGGATGGGCAGCTGAATGCAAAGGATGAATTGCCTTCTTCTCGTGAGTTGGCAAAGACACTTGGCGTTTCCCGCAACACAGTGGGAGAGGCTTATGATATGCTGATTGCCGAAGGCTTCGCTATAAGCCGTCAGGGAGCCGCAACACAGGTTGCGGAAGGCGTATCCGTGAAAAAGGGCGAACAGGCTGTGATTCGAGAGAAGCCTTCGCAGGCATATACGATAAAGGCAGATTTCAGGACAGGACGACCGGATTTGAGGCAGTTTCCACAGTATTTATGGCGGCAGTTTCTGCATAAAGCCTCCATGGAAACACCGAGTGAGTTATATGGATATACCGGTCCGCAAGGGCTCCCTGCACTACGGACGGAAATATCGTTATGGCTTTTTCGCAGCCGCGGTCTTAAGATAAATGCGGAGGACATCTTTATAACCTCAGGTGCGACCCACGCACTTCATATTCTGGCTGAGCTGCTGTGCGGGAAGGGCGGGAAGGTACTGATGGAAGACCCGTGTCACAGCGGCATGCTTCAGACCTTCCGGAAAAAAGGATGCCTCATCGAACCCATACCGGTAGATAATCAGGGGATGATGACGCAGTATCTGCAATATAAAGACCCCTGTGCCGTTTATGTAACACCATCGCATCAATTTCCCTTAGGCGGGATTCTTTCCGCTGCGAGGAGGGCTGAGCTTGTACGTTTTGCCAGAGAAAACGGGGTGTACATCATCGAGGATGATTACGACAGTGAATTCAGGTATAGCGGAGAACCCATTTCACCTCTGTATGCAATGGATCAGCAGAATGTAATTTACGTCGGAACCTTCAGTAAATCCCTTTTTCCGGCGCTTAGAATTGGATATGTCGTTCTCCCGAAGCCATTGCACAGGAAATGGAGCGATATTCGAACCTACATGGATGTTCAGAATCCAATCTTTGAGCAGGCAGCGCTAGCCGAATTTATGAGAACACGAAAATTGGACAGACATATACAAAAAATGCGTAGGATATACGGACAACGGAGGCGCGTATTACTTGAATTGTTCAAGGAGGCATTCGGAAGCGGATGGACTCCCTACGGAGATGCTGCCGGGCTGCATGTAGCTGTGGACTTTCCCGGAATACAATTTGATGAGGCTTTCAGGAAAGGCTGTCTCCAGAACGGCATTTATATCACGCCGGTTGAAAAGCACTGCATTGTAAGAGAAGCACATCAGAGCAAGCTTCTCATTGGATATGGCCATCTGGAACATGATGAGATTCGCGAAGGTATCACCATGCTGCGTGATGCTATGGATAGTATGATTTGACGTCCTGCGACTCCCTAGGGGACGCTCCTGCTTTTTCAAATATGCTTATTGGCGGAGAACCTTCACTACATCATATACATGTGTGGTGAAGGTTTTATTCTAAATATATACAAGTTAATTCAAATAAATAAAGAAGCAGGAGCGTCCCCTTATATGTAAATTTATGCTTGTTCATGTTAAAAACGGATGATATAATGCAAAATATATGCTAAAAGGTAAGAATAAGATGGAATTTGTAATTATTGTAATTGAAGGGGGAGATATATGCTTGCACACAAAAACCATGAGACTGGAAGGGAGCAGTCAGTCAGGGATCATGCAACGGTGGTTGCGCGTCTTTGCAGGGAGTATGGCGCAAAGATAGGCGCGTCAAACACTGCTGAGCTTATAGGCTATTACCATGATATGGGGAAATGTAAGGAGCATTTTCAGCGGTATATTGAGAAAAATGCACTTTCGGATGACGGTAATACCTGGCATTCCCAAATAGGCGCACAGTTTATGCTAAAAAGCTTTGATACACCCAAGCCGTTGGAGCAAAGGACGGCAAGAATAATTGCGCTGGCAATCCGTTCCCATCATGGAGGGCTGATTGACTGCATAACAACCGAAGGTGAGGATGAGTTTCATAAGAAAATCTTCCCGGAAACGGATGTAGGCTATGAGGAATGTGCGGCAAACTTCCCGCGTGAGTGCCCCGACATTCACGCCTGTGATAACTTCAAATATGCGGCGGCCGAAATTGAACGGCTTATGACCCGCATTATAGAACTAAGCAAAAAGAGAAATGCTGAAGAAATCAGCTTCTATATAGGACTTCTGGAGAGATATCTATTGAGCGCACTTTTGGATGCCGACAGATATGACACCTACTGCTTTGAGCAGGAAATCCAGTCCGAGCCGGACAAAAAGCGCGACTGGAAGGTGCTTATTGACAGGCTTGAGCTGCACCTGTCGGGACTTAAAAAGGATAGTGAGATTAACATGCTCAGGTCTGAGATATCGGAGCAGTGCAAGGATTTTGCAGGCAACAGGCAGGGAGTTTTCCGGCTTATGGTTCCCACGGGAGGGGGCAAGACACTCAGCAGCTTGCGCTTTGCTCTGCATCATGCTGAAGAGCATCATATGGAACACATCTATTACATTATACCGTATACCACTATAATTGATCAGAACTGTAAGGAAATAAGAGATATTTTGAAGCAGGATGATATGATTCTGGAGCACCATTCCAGCCTGGTAAGTGATGAGGAGCGCCACAAGCTGCTGACCGAACGGTGGAATTCCCCGATTATTATGACAACTATGGTACAGTTTCTGAATACTTTGTTTGAGGGCGGGACCAGAGCAAACAGAAGAATGCACAACCTTGCCAAATCGGTGATCATCTTTGACGAAATACAGTCCATTCCTCCAAGATGCATTGATATGTTTAACTCGGCGGTTAATTTCCTGTCGGGTATATGCGGTTCCACAATTGTGTTATGTACGGCTACACAGCCGGAATTTGCCGAGGCGAAGTATCCTATTGTGATGGGAGAGCCCATAGATATAGTTAAAAACTGTAAGGAAATATTCCAAAAGCTTAAAAGGACTCAAATAATTGATACCCGTACCGAAGCAGGGTATGATGCAGACGGGCTTGCAAACTTTGTGTTTGATAAAGACCCTAAGAATGCTCTTATCATTATGAATACTAAAAAAGCGGCGGAAAATGTTTTTACGGCATTGAAGAAGCTCAATATTGAGCTTTCGAAGGAGAAGCAATATGAAGTATTCTATTTAAGCACATACCTGTGCCAGGCTCACAGGATGGAAGTTATCAAGGGCTTGTTTGAAAAGCTTGAGGATAAAAGAGTGATTTGTGTCAGTACACAGCTTATAGAAGCGGGCATAAACATTTCATTTTCCTGTGTTGTCCGTTCTGCTGCCGGGCTCGACAGCATAGCACAGGCGGCGGGAAGGTGCAACAGGCATGGGAATGATCCCTGTGGCCCTGTTTATATTATTAAAAGTTCAGACGAAAATCTGACAAGGCTGCGTGATATAGAAATAGGCCAAAGGATGGGCTCACTCGTGCTTGACGAAATCCGGAATGAGCCCGGAGCTTTTGACAATGATCCGCTCTCGCCCAAAGCCATTGAGCGGTATTTTACATATTATTATAATGAGTTCAGGCAGAATGATGAAATGAGCTACCCTGTAAAGAAGGAGGAGGTCAAGCTTTATGACCTGCTTGCTGTTAATAGGAAAGGATATACAGGCTACAAGGAAAGAAACAAGAAATACCCTCCGTCTTTAATTCTGAACCAGGCTTTCCACAAAGCAGGAGGACTGTTCAAAGCAATAGACAGTGTGACGGTTTCAGTTATAGTACCGCACGGTAAAGGTGCGGAGATCATTGGAAAGCTGATGGGAAATACTCCATTGAAGGACAGGCTTCATCAGCTTAAGCTCGCATCACAGTATTCGGTAAATCTATTTGAGCAGGATAATCAAAAGCTTAAAAATGAGTTGATTTTACTGCCGTTAACAGGAGGATATGCTTTACCGTCCGGGTTTTACAGCGAAGAGCATGGGGTAGTGTTTGAAAGACAGCCGGAAAGCGTATGGAACTACATGCAGTAATCTATAAGGAAAGGGGAAGGTCAATGAAATACGAAAACAGCATTTCGTTCAGGGTTTATGGAAAGTATGCGCTTTTCAGCGATCCTATAACACGTACCGGGGGAGAAAAATTCAGCTATCAGATACCGACCTATCAGGCACTAAAGGGAATTGTGGAAAGTGTCTATTTCAAGCCCACACTTATGTGGTATGTAGACGCGGTAAGGATAATTAACTGCATTCAGACAGAGTCAAAGGGTATCCGGCCTATTGAATTTGGAGGAGGAAACACGCTTTCAATTTATACTTATCTGAAGTCTGTAGAGTACCAGGTAAAGGCGCATTTTGAATGGAATGGGAACAGGCCCGAGCTGGAGGGCGACAGGAACGAGCATAAGCATTTTCAGATTGCGAAGCGTATGTTAGAGCGGGGAGGAAGGCGTGATATCTTTCTTGGAACCCGTGAGTGTCAAGGGTATGTTGAGCCCTGCACCTTCGGTGAAGGTGAGGGAGCTTACGACAACTGCCCGGAGCTTTCTTTCGGTGTAATGTATCACGGTATTTCGTATCCCGATGAGACAGGAAAGAACGAGCTGACAATCAGGTTATGGACACCTGTTATGAAAAACGGAGTAATCAGCTTAATCAGGCCGGAGGAGTGTACCATGCTGAGGACAGCCGGAAAGCAAAAGGCAAAAAGCTTTTCAATGGGGACAAACCTCTCAGGATATAGCGAGCTGTGTGCGGAGGAAAAGCTATGAGTTGGATGAGCATGCTCTATAAAACCTATGAAAACTGTGAAAGTAAAGTTGGAAAAAGTGAATTCGGTGAAACTCCCCTGCTTCCAATTTCCCACACAACCCAGATTGCACAGCTTGAGGCAATGATCACAGAGGATGGGGAATGGGTGGACTTTCAGGCAAGAGTGCTTCCGAAGGAGGAGGGTACAACCATAATTCCGTGTACGGAGGATTCTGCTACGAGAAGCGGTACATTTCCGCCTCCTCACCCTCTCTTTGACAAGCTCCAGTATCTGGCGGGCGATTATGAAAGGTTCGGGGGAGAAAAGGGCATGGAGTTTTATAAAAGGTATATAAGCCAGCTTGAAGATTGGCACAGCTCCGATTTCAGTATTCCCCAGATCAGAGCGGTGCTGAAGTATTTAAAGAAGGGCACTCTTATAGCGGATCTGGTTAGGGAGGGAATCCTGCACTGTGGTGATGACGGAAAGCTGCTTGACAAATGGAATGGAGCTGCCGACAGTATGCCTCAGTATTTTAAAAGTTTTTCCATTTCTCAGAAGGACGCGTTTATACGCTTCAGAGTAAAGCGCAGCAGCGGCAAGCCTGAAAGCGTCTGGCTTTCCGAGAGTGTTTGGAACAGCTTTATAGGCTATTATCGTTCTTGTCAGAGTGATAGAGGGCTTTGCTATGTGCAGGGAACAGAAGTGCCATGTACCGAAAAGGCTCCGTCAAAGATCAGAAACAGTGGTGACAAAGCGAAATTGATTTCGGCAAATGACTCAACGGGTTTTACATACAGGGGGAGGTTCAAAGACAGAACTCAGGCTTTGGCTGTGGGATATGAAACCTCACAGAAGGCACATAATGCATTAAGATGGCTGCTGGATAAGAAGGGACATAGAAACGGAGAACAGGCATTTGTAGCCTGGGGTATAGAAGACCAGCCTATGCCGCCGTTTATGGGTGATGGATTCGACATGCTGATTCAGGAGGAGCTTGCGGGGGAGAACTCAACAAGAGAGGAATATGCTGAAAGATTTAGAAAGTCAATGGCAGGTTACGGAAGCAAGCTGGGTGACAATGACGATGTGGTAGTAATGGGAGTGGATTCTGCTACGCCGGGACGTCTGTCGGTAATTTATTATAGGGAACTTAAAGGCTCCGAGCTTCTGGGTAGCTTGAACAACTGGCACAGTACCTGCTGCTGGCATCACCAATATAAGAAGGTTGAAGACGGAAAGGATGAAAAGGGGAAACCAAAGAACAAGTATGTTGACTTTTACGGAGCACCGGCACCTGAAGATATAGTATTTGCAGCCTATGGCAGCAGTGCTGGTGACAAGTTAAAAAAGGCCACGGTGGAAAGGCTACTGCCATGTATCATTGACAGAGCAGCAATTCCTTCCGACATAGTCAGATGTGCCGCAGCAAGGGGTTCCAACCCTGTAGCGATGGAGCCATGGGAGTATAAGAAAACCTTAAGTATTGCATGTGCATTAATAAGAAAATATTATAACGATAAAGAGGGAGAGAAATGGAGTATGTCTATAGAACAAACCAATGACCGAAGCTATCTTTTCGGGAGATTGCTTGCCTGCGCGCATGCATTGGAAGCGTATGCGTTATTTGTAGCAGGAGAAAAGGGCAGGCAGACCAATGCCGAAAGGTATCACTGCCAGTTTTCAAAGCGGCCTTCAAAAACCTGGGTGATAATCAACGAAAGACTTGACCCTTATATAAAAAGGCTGGGATCAAGAGCAAACCGTTATCAAAACGCCATAATCGAGATTACGGACAAAATAACATTTAATAATTTTACCAATGATGCATTATCAGAGGTCTATTTACTCGGGTATGCAAGCCAGTTGCAGTATTTTAAAGAGAGCAGAAAAGCATCCGATGATAACGGAGCGCAGGAAGAAAAAACAAATAATGAAGAAATGGATAAGGGGGAATTAGAATGAGTAAGTTTGAAAATAAGGTTGATTTTGCTTTTATTTTCTCAGTATCAAATGCAAATCCGAACGGTGATCCCTTGAACGGCAACAGACCAAGGGAAAACTATGAGGGCTACGGAGAGGTTTCGGACGTGTGCATTAAAAGAAAAATTCGTAATCGACTTATAGATATGGGACAGAAGGTTTTTGTCCAGTCGGATGATAAGTGCGTGGACGGATTCAAGAGCCTAAAAGATAGGGCCAATGCTTGTGAGGGATTAAATAAGGCTAAAAAGGACAGGGATGTATATGCAAGAGCTGCATGTGAAGAATGGATTGATGTACGGAGCTTCGGACAAGTATTTGCCTTTAAAGGCGGGGAGGATGTATCAGTAGGAGTAAGGGGACCCGTTTCCCTTCATCCTGCTTTCAGTGCTTCTCCTATTGATATAGAATCAATCCAGATTACAAAGAGTGTCAATAGCGTGACTGGTGAAAAGAAATCCTCCGATACGATGGGAATGAAGCACAGGGTAAATTTCGGACTATATACCTGTTATGGAAGCATTAACTGCCAGCTTGCAGAGAGAACAGGGTTTTCGGAGGAGGACGCAGAGCTAATAAAAAAGGCATTAATTTCTTTATTCGATAATGATAGCTCTTCGGCAAGACCCGACGGAAGCATGGAGATTTGCAAGGTATACTGGTGGAGGCACAATTGCAGAAGCGGACAGTATTCCTCCGCAAAGGTTCATAGATGCTTGAAGGTTTCACCGAAGGAAGGGGTTGCAAGTCCCAAAAGCTTTGGAGACTATGAAATAACTGTTGATCGGCTGGAAGGCCTGGAGATGAAGGAGTACAATGGAATATAATGAGGATGACTATCTCCTGCTTTCTGGGATACAGCACTTCGCCTTCTGCCGCAGGCAGTGGGCTCTTATCCACATCGAGCAGCAGTGGCAGGAAAACCTGCGGACGGTAGAGGGTAATATCCTTCACGAAAGGGCGCACAACGAAAAGCTCAGTGAAAAGCGAAAAGGGTTGCTCATTACCCGGGGAATGGCGATTGCCTCAAGAGAGCTTGGGTTGTCTGGCTGCTGCGATGTTGTGGAGTTTCACAAGGACGAAGGGGGAGTGGAGCTTTTCGGGCAGAATGGCAGGTTCCTGCCGGTGCCTGTAGAATACAAGAGAGGGAAGCCCAAAAAGGACATGGCGGATGAGCTGCAGTTGTGCGCTCAGGCCATGTGCCTTGAGGAAATGCTGGTATCCCATATACCAGATGGGTACATGTTCTACGGAGAAACCAAGCACAGACTTCAGGTGGAGTTTGGAGAGGACTTAAGAGGCATGGTGAAGGAAATTTCCGGGCAAATGCATGAGCTGTATCGCAGGAGGCACACTCCAAAAGTAAAAACAGGCAGCTTTTGCAGGGCGTGTTCGCTTAAGGAATTATGCCTGCCTAAGCTCTGCAAGGCAAAAAATGCATCGGAATACATAAAGGGCAGAATTGGGGGAGAGCAATGAGAAAGCTGCTTAACACTCTTTACATAATAACTCCCGACAATTACCTTGCATTAGACGGAGAGACAGTACTGATACGAAAAAACGAGGAGACTGTAAAAAGGCTGCCTTTGCACAATCTGGAGGCCATTGTTACCTTCGGGTATACGGGGGCAAGCCCCGCGCTTATGGGAGCGTGTGCGAAGAGAAGCATCGACTTAAGCTTCTTGACACCGTCGGGAAGGTTCCTTGCGCGAGTGGTGGGTGAGAGCCGGGGAAACGTTACACTGAGGAAGGAGCAGTACCGCATATCCGACAGCGAAGAGAAAAGCTGTGCCGTCGCGAGGAATTTTATTATCGGGAAAATATACAACGCAAAATGGATACTGGAAAGGGCCGCCAGAGATCACGGTATGCGGCTTGATGCGGAACGTCTGAAAAAGGTTTCCTCCATGCTGACAAAGAAGCTCGAGGAAGTGGTATACTGCGGGGAGCTTGAACAGCTCCGTGGTATTGAGGGAAATGCCGCAAATATGTATTTCGGTGAATTTGACGGGCTTATTTTGCAGCAGAGGGAATCTTTCTATTTTAATGGGAGGAATAAACGTCCTCCCACCGACAACGTAAATGCGTTGCTTTCATTCACATATACGCTTCTTGCGAGAGACTGTGCAGCCGCACTGGAAGCTGTGGGGCTGGATGCTTATGTGGGCTTCCTGCACAGGGACAGGCCGGGGAGAGCCTCGCTTGCGTTGGATTTAATGGAGGAGCTGAGGTGCTTGGTTGCCGACAGGTTTGTGCTTTCGCTTATCAACAAGAAGGCAATCAACGGTGAGGGCTTTGTAAAGAGGGAAAACGGCGCCGTAATTATGGAGGATGAGACGCGGAAAACGGTACTGGCTGCATGGCAGGAAAGGAAAAGGGAGCAGATGACGCATCCGTTTCTGGACGAAAAGGTGGAGTGGGGGCTTGTGCCATATGTGCAGGCGACTCTTCTGGCAAGGTTCCTGCGGGGGGATCTGGATGAATATCCTCCTCTGATGTGGAAATGAGGTGATATTGTTTGCTGGTACTGATAACATATGATGTTAATACTGAAACTGCTGCGGGCAGAAAGCGGCTGCACAACGTGGCGAAGCAGTGTAAAAACTACGGGCAGCGTGTGCAGAATTCGGTGTTTGAGTGTATTCTGGATGCGGCTAAATGCCGGGAGGTTCAAAATAAGCTTGAGGGGATAATAGACAAGAAAAAGGACAGTCTGAGATTTTACTATCTGGGGGACAATTATCGGAGCAAGGTTGAGCACATAGGAGCAAAACCGGGAGTTGATATTGAGGGGACACTTATTCTTTAGTGCGAATGTGAAGCGATCATAAAATCCCACGGGACATTCGCACCTAAAAAAATGTCGGATTAAAGTGTAATTTGGAAGGCATATAGGAATATTTTTGTGAATTGTGTTCATTTTGCTATAAAATTTGTGGATATTGCACAAGAGAGGCAATGTAAAATTGTGCAATTTCGCTGTCGTTCCCCGTATGGGGAGTGTGGATTGAAATTCTTACTGCGGCTTTTGGGGTGTCGGCAAAAGAAGGTCGTTCCCCGTATGGGGAGTGTGGATTGAAATAAAAAATGAATTTGTTTATGACATAAATTATATAGTCGTTCCCCGTATGGGGAGTGTGGATTGAAATAGGCAAGAGACATTACGGTGACCCCGGCAATGATGTCGCTCCCCGTATGGGGAGTGTGGATTGAAATGCGCGCGGTAGTGCCAAAACAAACAGGTGAGTTGTCGCTCCCCGTATGGGGAGTGTGGGTGTAAAAAGGGACGCTCCCTACCTTAGAACATTTGTTCTTGACAGATTATGCCTAATCTTATATAATAGACCCAAGAGGTGGGTATAATGCCAAGAGCAGCAAGGAAAAAATCTGAAGAATGCATGTATCATATCATGTCTAGAAGCATAAGCGAGATAGACCTTTTCCAGTGCGACGAGGATAAGGACTACTATCTTGCCCTGCTTAAGCGGTATAAAGATAAATACTACTGTAAAATATACGCTTATACCCTTATGGATAATCATGTACATATTTATATAAACCCTTGCGGATATGACATATCGTTATTCATGCGCTGCCTCAACAATGCCTATGTCGCGTACTTCAACAGGAAATACAACCGCCATGGGCACCTGTATCAGGGCAGGTTCGCGAGCTCTATAGTAGACAGTGATACATACAGCCTGACACTGTCGGCATATATCCACAACAACGCTAAGGATTTGCCTGAATACGCTGGAAGAGAGGAGTTTTACAGGTATTCATCCTACGGGATATATACGGGGCTCAGGAAGGATCTTGAAGAAATAGTGGACGTAAGCTTTATACTTGCTCACTTTGGCGTGGACAAAAAAGCAGCACGGGAAAAATACAGGGCTTTTACAGAGTCAATGAGAGATACCGGCATAATGAAGGAAGTGGATGCCAGTATTATAAGGGCATACACTGAAAATGTATACAACAGTGAAAAACGCTATATTGTAAGGAATAGAGCTCCTGAGGAGATAATGCGAAAGGTAGGACAATTTCTTGGGGAAAGACTTGAAGAATGCTTAAGAAGGAAGCACAGCCGCGAAACCAGCAGTAATAGAGCTTTTGTGACTTATATAATGAGGGTGTTGTGTGGGTATACATATAAAAGCATATGCAAATATATAGGCAATATGTCGGTTGGCGGCGTATCAAGACTATCAAATGAGGGATTTAAGCTGCTTAAAGAGAACATACGGTATAACAATGCCTTCAATTCATTAATTCAAATGGGATAGACTTTAAGGTAAAGCTTTGAAGACGATTTACATTTCTAAATAGGCCATGCATAGGATGTAGCGGTCTGTTTTTGCTGTGCCTAAAGCAATCTTCAAAAAACTAAGGTACTTAATAAAAGGAGCATTCTCTAAAATGAACATCACCAAGTTGCAAGAAGCACCCCCTCATTTACTATTTTCCTCCATTTATCTGATGCCAAAACAGAAGCGTCCCCCTTCCTTCCCCTTCCCCGTTTGACACAATATATTGCATATGATAATATGGTAAAAACTAAATATTGGAACGAATAGGTGCTGTATGAATTGTATGAATTGTATGGATTAAAAGGGAAGACGGGTGCAAATCCCGCGCGGTCACGCCGCTGTAAAAGACGAGTTCTCTGTATATGCCACTGCGAAGCCGGGAAGGTGAGGAGAATGATGACGCTTGAGCCAGAAGACCTGCCTGTTTGTGTATCACCGTAAACTCTACGAGCGATAGGGGGTGCCGCGTATTATTACGCATGGTTTTTAATAGTATGTCTGACCTCTCGACTGTTTATGTTGGGAGGTTTTGGTGTTTCGTTGCAAAAATATGCAGAATGGAGTGTTAAGCATGTTGAAAAAAAGATTGCTGCTTTTTATTTTAGGGGTTGTAATGGCGCTGTCATTTATAGGATGCTCTGATACAGACATCTTAAATGATAGTACAGGAGAAAAAAGCAACGGCACAGTCACAAATTCTTTTCCAATTACAGTTACCGATTCGTACGACAGGCGGATTGAAATAACCGCTGAGCCACAAAGAGTAATATCTATTGCTCCTAATATTACAGAAATAGTATTTTCATTGGACAGGTCGGAAAAGCTTGTAGGACGCTCGGAATACTGCGACTTTCCAGAGGAGGCAGCGGACATTGCTTCAATAGGATCTCTTACAGAGCCGAGCATTGAGAGGATCGCAGAGCTTAAGCCGGATCTTGTGATAGCATCAACGCATTTTGCCAAAGAGACGGTTCAAACGCTGGAGGAGCTGGGCATTAAGGTTGCCGTCTTTTACGGGGAGGAAAGCTTTGAAGGCGTATATGATACCATCCGAAAAGTGGGCACTGTGCTTGACGCAAAAGAAAATGCCGAAAAGCTTGTTTCTGAAATGAAAATAAAGGTTCAGAATGTGCTTGACAAGGTAGCGGACAAGCCTAAGCCAAGTGTTTATTATGTTGTTTCATTCGGAAAAACAGGGGATTATACCGCAGGTGGGGACACCTTTATAGGGAATATGCTTGAAATGGCCGGGGGCAGGAATACGGCAGACGATGTTACGGGATGGGCGTACAGCCTTGAAAAGCTCATCGAACAGAAGCCTGAGATTATTATATGCTCAAAATACTATAACTCAAAGCAGGGAATAGAGAATACCAACGGATATAAGGAATTAGAGGCGGTAAAGGCGGGTAGGCTGTATGAGATTGACAACAATCTTCTTGACAGGCAGGGCCCCAGGCTTGCCCAAGGACTTGAGGAGCTTGCACGGATAATTCATTCTGAGGTGTTTAAATAAAGAGGTGTGAAAAATAAAATGACTTTTGTTAAAAAGAGACGCAGCTTAAGACTGGCTTTTGTATTTTCAGCCGTTGTGCTGGCGGCTTTGATTATTTTTTCCGCTGCCACGGGTGCCGCCAATATATCCTTTATTAAGGCTATGAGAATTATGCTGCACAGCATACCGCTTGCAGGAGGACTGATACCGTCAGGTGATATAGATACTGCCTACAGCATGATCGTGTTAAATATCAGGCTGCCTCGAATTATTCTTTCCGCTTTGGTTGGAGCGGGACTTTCAGTAGTAGGAGCGGTGCTTCAGGGTATGTTTAAAAACCCCATGGCGGATCCGTATGTACTGGGTATATCCTCAGGTGCTTCTCTTGGCGCTTCTATTGCCATAGCGTTAGGGTTGGAGTATGCATTTTTGGGAGTCGGCATTATAACGGTGTTTGCTTTTATAGGCTCAGTATTAACTATGATTTGCGTGTATTCCATAGCAAGGGTGGAGGGCAGAGTTCCTTCAACTACGCTGCTGCTCGCCGGAATAGCCTTCGGCTTTATGCTGTCGTCACTGGTCTCAATCATGATGATCTTTAACAGAAAGCAGGTTGAAAGAATAGTGTTTTGGATAATGGGAAGTGTTTCAGCGGCAAGCTGGAATCAGGTTGCCATTCTGTTTCCCATAGTATTTGCCGGTATCGTTGTAATAACTGCCTTTGCAAGGGACTTAAACATTATGTCGACAGGTGAGGAAGCCGCTAAAAGCTTGGGTGTTGAGGTTGAGGGAGTGAAAAAATGCCTCCTGCTTGTGTGCTCTGTGATTGTTGCCGCGTGTGTATCGGTCAGCGGAATCATAGGGTTTGTAGGGCTTATTATACCTCATGCCGTCAGGCTTGTCACCGGCTCCGATCATAGGGGCTTGCTTCCGCTGTCGGCGGTTGTCGGGGCGGGCTTTATGGTGGCCTGCGATACTATTGCCAGAAATGCCGTTCCCCCTGTGGAAATACCTGTAGGAGCAATAACCTCAATTTTTGGAGCCCCATATTTTATACATCTTCTATATAAGAACAAAAAGAAGGTGTTCGGATGAATGAGAATAATAAGCTTCTGATTTCCGTTAAAGGGCTTGATTGGAATTACGGTGAAGACAGGGTATTGGAGAATGTCACGCTTGATTTGTATAGTAACGGCTTTTATGGAATTATCGGTCCCAACGGATCGGGCAAAACAACACTGCTTAAAAACATTTCAAGGAGCCTTATAACCAAAAAGGGTAAGGTGTTTTTAAGTGAAAGGGACATAACAGAGTTTTCAAATAAGGAGCTGGCAAAGAAAATTTCATATGTGCCTCAGAATACAAATTTGGAGTTTGAATTTTCCGTGACGGACATTGTTTTAATGGGAAGAAGCCCCTATTTAAAAAGGTTTCAGTGTGAGAGTACTTATGACATGGGTATTGCGAAGTATGCCATGCAAGTTACTGATATATGGCATTTGAGGCATAAAAACATAGGAATGGTAAGCGGAGGCGAAAGGCAGAGGGTAATTATTGCGCGCGCGCTGGCTCAGCAAGCGGATGTCATGCTTCTGGACGAGCCTGTGTCACAATTGGATATTCATCACCAGATAGAGATTCTTGAGATACTAAAGAAATTGACAGAGGATAACAGGCTTACGGTTGTTATGAGCATTCACGATTTGAATATGGCGGCACAATACTGTGAAAGACTTATATTGATGGATAAGGGAAGGATATTTAAGGAGGGCGGGCCGCATGAGGTTATAGTGGAAGAAAATATACGCAGAGTGTATGGCTTAAATGCTTTTATTATGAAAAATCCGCTGACCGACAAGCCTCATTTAATACCCTTGAGGAAAACATGGTGAGTTTGACACGCTGACTATAATATGATAAAGTATTCGACAGAAACGAAGCCACGAAGGCTTTATTATAATTTTAAATTTTGCTAAGTTAAATTGAAACCATGAAGGGATGCCGTAAGGAGCGGCGCTTTTTGTGGTTTTTATTTTTTCACTACAGGGAGGATAAAATGGATAAGGAATTATGGAAAAAATCAGTGGAGTTTCACGGGCATGAGTGTCCGGGCCTGGCTATGGGCTTCAAAGCGTGCGAGGCGGCTATGGAAAAGATGGGTATTACGTTTTCTAAGGACGAGGAGGTTGTATGCGTTACCGAAAACGATGCCTGCGGTGTGGATGCCATTCAGGTTATCACAGGATGCACCTTCGGCAAGGGCAACCTAATGTATAAAGCCACGGGTAAAATGGCCTTCAGCTTCTTTAGCAGGACAAGCGGTGAGAGCCTTAGAATGATTGTAAAGCCCTTTAAGGGAGAAATGGATCGCGCACAGCGTCAGCAGTACATATTGAGCTCACCCGTTGATGAGGTTTTTAATTTCAGTAAGCCCTCCTTTGGGCTGCCTGAAAAAGCGAGGCTTTTTAATACCGTGGTTTGCGAAATATGCGGTGAGGGTGCGCCTGAGCATAAAATAAGGATAAATGACGGAAAAAGGGTATGCCTTGACTGCTTCAAGGACTATTCGAGAGGTTGGTAAGCGATGGGTATAAACCACTTTGAACAGGCATGGGCAAGAAAGGAGAGCAGTGTTCTCGGGTATCATAAATTTACGGCAAGAAAAAAAGCCGTAATAATGCTTCTTTTTTTACTCATTGCCATTGCTTCAATGTTTGCGGTAAATGCGGGATCAGCCGAGCTTAATGTGCTTCAGGTGGTTCAGGCGGTCTTAGGATATGGTACGGACATTTCCGCCCTCGTAATATGGCAGATTCGTCTGCCGAGAATTGTGGCCGCCATTATAGCAGGAGCGGGGTTATCTGTTGCAGGCTGTGTAATGCAGAATAACTTAAGAAACCCTCTGGCATCCCCGTCAACCCTTGGAATATCAAATGCGGCGGCCTTTGGAGCAAATCTTGCCATTATTGTCTTCGGTGCCGGAAGTATTCAGAGCGCCGGGGCTGACGCGGTAATTATAAATAATCCGTATGTGGTTACGTCTTTTGCTTTTGTGTGGGCTATGGTGGGAATGGCAATTATACTGCTTTTGGCAAGACTGCGCGGGTTTTCACCCGAGGCAATGGTTCTAGCCGGCGTTGCTCTAAGCTCGCTTTTTTCGGCGGGAACCATGCTGATCCAGTATTTTGCTCAGGATGTACAAATAGCGGCGGCGGTTTTCTGGACATTTGGAGATCTAGGAAGGGTTTCGTGGAGAGAGGTAATTATTCTGGCATGTCTCATAAGCCTGTCATTGGTTTATTTCATTCTCAGGAGATGGGATTATAATGCTCTTGACAGCGGAGAGGAGACTGCAAAGGGTCTGGGAGTCCATGTTGAAAATGTGCGTCTGGGAGGAATGTTTGTCGCGTCCTTAATTACTGCCGCAGCGGTTTCTTTTGTGGGGATTATAGGCTTTATAGGTCTGGTGGGCCCGCAAATAATGAGGAGAATAGTAGGGGGGGACCATCGCTATCTCATCCCTGCGTCGGCGCTTATGGGCTCCCTTTTGCTGCTGGTTTCCGATACTCTGGCGCGGACCATGCTTGCGCCTGTGGTGCTGCCCGTGGGAGCAATTACCTCCTTTTTCGGCGCCCCGCTGTTTCTTTATTTACTTGCGAGGGGGCATAGTAAAAAATGATATTGACGGTTGAAGGCCTGTCATTTAAATATCCGGGCCGTGAAGTAATCCGGGATGCAAATTTTTCTGTTTCAAAGGGGGATTTTCTTGCGGTGCTGGGGACTAACGGGGCGGGGAAATCTACTTTGCTAAAATGCATGGGCCGGGTTTTAAAGCCTTATAAGGGCACGGTTTATGTTGGAGGCGATGACGCGCTAAGCCTTGGCAGAAGGGAGCTGGCAAAAAGGATAGGCTATGTGGCGCAGCGCAATGAAAGTGTCAGAACCACTGTTTTTGATGCAGTGCTGCTCGGAAGGAAGCCGTATATACAATGGGAGGCTTCCCAAAAGGATCTGGAAATTGCCCGCGAGGCTTTACAAATGCTTGAGCTGGAGAAGTATTCCCTAAGATACCTCAATGAATTAAGCGGGGGAGAGCAGCAGAAGGTGGCGATAGCAAGGGCAATGGCTCAGAAGCCGGAGCTTCTGCTTCTTGACGAGCCTACAAGCAGTCTGGATTTGAAAAATCAGCTTGAGGTGGCTAAAATTATAAAAAGGGCAGTTAAGGATCGGCATATTGCCGCGGTTGTCATAATGCATGATGTCAATCTGGCAATACGCTTTGCCGATAAGTTTCTGCTGCTGAAGGACGGGGAAATTTTTACGGCGGGAGGCATTGAGGTTATGACTGCCGGGAATATTGAAGATGTCTATTCTGTTCGTGTGCAAGTCGGCAGAATAGGGGACGTTCCTGTTGTAGTGCCTGTATAAGTTAGCTCAAAGTACAATTAATTTAACTAATAAATTCAGGGGGATGTGTTAAGAATGAATAAGATAAATAGGTCTTTAATAATTATAATGCTTGTGTGTGTGTCAATGGCTTTCGGGGCTTGCTCCTCAAAGCCTGCCGGGGGTGCGGCATCACACACGGATAAGGTTACTGTTACCGATGCTCTGGGAAGGCAGGTTGAGATTAATTCCGCGGCGAAGAGGGTGGTGGCTGTCGGGCCGGGTGCTTTAAGGCTGTGCTGCTATTTCAACAGCATTGATATGATAGTTGGCGTTGAGCAAATGGACAAGAACGAAGCTCAGGGAAAGCCTTATGTTATGGCAAACCCATCCTTAGCAAGCCTTCCTGTGATAGGTCCGGGTGGGCCCAACAATGCGCCTGATCCCGAAAAGATACTTGCGGCTAAGCCTGAAGTGATTTTCACCACCTATGCATCGGACAAGGCTGCCGCAGACAGCCTGCAGGCAAAGACAGGAATACCTGTGGCTGCAATAAGCTACGGAAAAACCTCTGTGTTTTCTCCCGAGGTGTACTCCTCGTTAAGGCTGATAGGAAAGCTTACGGGAAAGGAGAAAAGGGCCGAGGAGCTTGTAGAGTATATGGAGAAATGCAAAAATGATTTGGATTCTAGGACAAAGGATATTCCCGACGGCATGAAGCCTTCCGCCTATATAGGAGGGCTTGGAATGAAAGGGGCTCATGGCATTGAAAGCACACAGGGCAGATATGCGCTGTTTGATGCGGTACACGCAAATAATGTGGCGGACGAGACGGGAAAAACAGGGACGGTTATGATAGATAAAGAAAAGCTGCTGCAGTGGAATCCTGATAAAATATTTATAGATGGAAGCGGGCTGCAAATGGTTAAGGAGGACTACAGTAAGAACCCGTCATATTATGGGGCACTTTCGGCGTTTAAAAACGGAGAGATATACTCACAGCTTCCCTATAATTTTTATACAACAAACATCGATACCGCTATGGCGGACGCATACTATATAGGAAAGGTTCTGTACCCCGGGCAGTTTGAGGATGTTGAGCCGGGGGGAAAGGCGAATGAGATATATAAATTCCTTGTGGGACAGGAGCTGTATGCACAGATGGCGGAAAGCTACGGTGAGTTTAAAAAGCTGACCCTTCCATAAGCTTAATAAAAATTGCTGAAAAATGGCCTTTAAGTAATATTGTTAACCCCGAGCTTTTGGTATAGAATAAATTATGTGTATTTGCATAATTTATTGCTCATGCTGTTTATGGAGGAGTGGCTGTGGAAAATAAAAGCAGGGATATTTTAATACAAATACTGAGGGACATGGATGATTTCGCTGAAATGAAAGGCATTGATTATCCTCCTATATACCTGCTTGGAGGATCGGGATGTATTGTCGGTGAGTATTTAAGCAGAGCGACTACAGATTTTGACCTGCTTGATATGGAATATGCTTCAAGTATGGGCAGGCTGCTGAGAATACTTGACAGATATGACTTTCTTGATTTGTGCCTTACAACCATACCTCAGGACTTTACAAGCAGGGCGAAGAAAATTCAGGACTATAAAAATGTTTTTGTGCTTTCAAGGGAAGATATTATTTTAAGTAAGGTCGGCAGGTATTCACAAAAAGACATAGAGGATATTTCAATTCTCATTGAGAAAGCCGACAGAGCTTTGCTTGCGGAATTGATAGATAAGGTTGTGAACAGGGAGGATTTAGCTGAACGAGTTAAATCGGCTTTCACGGTAAATTTGAAGCTGTTCAGGGAGAGCTTTTATGTATAAGCAGTTTTGTAAAAACCTACGTCATTTTATAAGCATTATGGAGAGTGATGGCGGCGAAGAAAGCAGCAGGAGAAAAAATGCCGAGGCTTTGCTGCCTCTTGCTGATATTGAGGAGTATAAGAAATACAAGGACAGCAAAAAAGAGGAGTATAGAAGAATTTCAAGCTTAATTTATGACATTTCGAGGTATTCGGAGGAATACCCTTCATTAAAAAGGCTGGTGTGGGAGCTGTGGGCCTATGGATTCGATATCGGGCAGGCAAATGAGGAATTTGAGAGGACCTATGAAGCAAAGGAGGTTGCAAGGCTTGCAGACCTTATGCTAAGTACCCATTATTTTTGAATGTGAAAAATACATATGAATAATTGGAGGCTGTATTATGGACAATTTGACCGACACAAGGGCAGACGGCTTTAAGCTTAGATTTGCCGAAGAGGCAGATGTATCTTTAATTTTAGAATTTATCAAGGAGCTGGCCGAATATGAGAATCTTTTGGATCAGGTAAAGGCAACCCAGGAGACTTTGCGGGAGTCAATATTTAAACGCAGGGTCGCGGAGGTTGTTATAGCGGAATATGAGAATAGGCCTGTAGGATATGTATTGTTTTTTCATAATTTTTCTACCTTTGAGGGACTTCCCGGAATATATATCGAGGATTTATACGTAAGACCCGAGCTGCGTGGAAAGGGATTGGGGAAGCTGCTGCTGTCGTTCATGGCAGAGCTGGCTGTGGAGAGGAATTGTGCAAGGCTTGAGTGGGCCTGTCTGGATTGGAATGAGCCATCCATCAGCTTCTATAAGAAAATGGGGGCGGCTGCTATGGATGAATGGACGGTCTACAGGGTCAGCGGCAGAGCTTTGAACGATCTGGCAAACCGATATATATAGGATGCGATAAAGATTTTACAAACATAGAGGATATAATTGCTTACAGAAATTTTTAACTACAACGAAAAGACGCCTTGCGGGGAAATGTCTCACGGGTATGTCATCAGGCGCTTTTCTTAGATGTATTCCTTACGGGTCAAAAAAATTTCTTCCATCAAGTTATATCCTCCATGTAAAATCTTTATCGCTACACATATAGGCCAAAAAAGCCCCGCAATTGTAAAACAAAAAATTAAAAGCTGATTTCTAAAGTCTTAAATGGAATGTATTTATGTTCTATTTTAAGACTTTTTTATTTAAAAATATTACATTTACAACAATAATTTAACTTAATAGCATTATAATGAATTTGACTTGAACATTCATATATGATAATTTCTATTTAATACTAATTATTAAGGAGAAATGTATGGAAAAACATATTGCCGTTATAGGGATTGGAGCTTTGTTTCCGGATGCAGTGGATTTAAGTGAATACTGGAGCAATATACTGAGCCGGAAGAATTGCATAAAGGACATTCCGGCAGATTACTGGAATTTAGAGGATTTTTATGACGCTGATCCGTCAGCAAGAGACAAGACCTATGGATATAAAGCAGGAGTTGTGTCTCCCATAGATTTTGATTCTGCTGAATTTGGAATTCCTCCTAAGGTTATGGAGTCGGTAGCTGTGGATCAGCTGTTTGCTCTGGTAGTGGCAAAGCAGGCGCTGATGGATGCCGATATGATAGGAGAGAATGCCAAGCCGTTCAACCGTGATAAGACGGGTGTTATACTTGCTGCCGGACTTGGAAAGACTGCCTTTTCGCTGAGCCACCGTCTTGAAGCTCCAAGAATACGTAAAATACTTATAAACAGCGGAGTTCCTGAGGATATTGCAGAAAGGGTTATTGAACGCTTCAGGGATGTTGAGCTTGACTGGAATGAGGCATGTAACCCGGGATACCTTGCAAATGTGGTTGCAGGAAGGATTTCCAACCGTTTTGATTTTTCAGGAACTAATTGTACGGTGGATGCCGCTTGTGCCAGCAGCCTGTCTGCGGTAAAGTATGCAATTCATGAGCTGCAGTCCAAAAGCTGCGATATCGTATTGACAGGGGGAGTGAATCTTGATTGCAGCGCCTTTTCCTTTATTTCGTTTTCCAAGACCCCTGCAATATCAAAATCAAATCTTTCAAGACCCTTTGACAAGGACACCGACGGAATGATTATGGGTGACGGAATAGGAATGATGGTTTTAAAGAGACTGGAGGATGCCGAAAGAGACGGGGACAGGATTTATGCAGTAATCCGTTCTGTAGGTGCGTCGGGCGACGGAAAGGCCAAGAGCATTTTTGCACCCAGCAGAGAAGGCCAGATAAAGGTAATGGAAAGGGCATATGAACAGGCGGAGATAGATCCGAAAACAATCGGACTTATAGAAGCACACGGCACGGGAACCGAGCGGGGGGACGAGTCGGAGGCGAGTTCTCTTATTGCCTTTTTCAGAAGCTATAGTGCAGACGACGAATCAATAGGCTTAGGAAGCGTGAAGAGTCAGATAGGACATGCCCGTCTGGCTGCAGGAGCAGCGGGAATGATTAAGGCTATTATGGCGCTGCATCATAAGATATTGCCGCCTACCATTAATGTTGACAGCCCCTCAGCTCTATTAAAAGATTCACCCTTATATATTATAAATAAACCACGGCCATGGATTGTAAACAGAAGCAATCCTGTGAGGAGGGCCGGCGTAAGTGCCTTTGGCTTTGGAGGCACTAATTTTCATGTTGTGCTTGAGGAGTATGGAGGAGACCACAAGGGAGCGTACAGAATGCATCATATGCCCAGAGAGGTGGTTATCCATGCAGGTTCAAGAGAGAATTTAGCCAGGCTTTGCGAGGGCTTGATAAAGGAGCTTTCGGAGAATGGCAGGGCAGTGCTTGACAGGTTGGCGGCGGGCGAAGGGGAAATTCCGGCTGAGGATGCCAGAATAGGCTTTGTTGCAAAGGACGCTGAGGATGCATACAGCATTCTGCAAACGGCATTGCCTCTGCTTAAAAACAAAACTGAAGAGCAGTGGGATCACCCTGCCTTGGGCATATACTACAGAGAAAGAGCTGTTGAGGTCGAGGGAAGTGTAGTGGCTCTTTTCCCGGGACAGGGCTCACAGTATGTTGAAATGCTTGGCAGCCTGGCGCAGAACTATCCTGATATGCGCTCTATGCTTGAATTAGTGGATAATGCTTTGCTGGATAACAATGATGTGCCTGTTTCGTCCATTATTTATCCCGCTTCAATGTATGAAAAGGAAAGGCTTGAGGAGCTTGGACAAAAATTAACGCTGACGCGCTATACACAGCCTGCCCTTGCCGCGGTGTGCGGCGGCATCTACAAAATATTGGAGGGAAGGGGCTTTAGGGCGGATTACTTTATGGGTCACAGCTTTGGCGAGCTGACATCGCTTTGGGCCGCCGGAGCTATACACGACACCGAATACGCACGGCTTTCCGTTATGAGGGGCAGCCTTATGTCGGGAGGGCTGTCGCATCAAGAGGACAGAGGCTCTATGCTGGCCATAGGGGCTGATTTGCAAACGGCAAGGGATCTTATATCCGGCTTTAGCGGAATTTGCATAGCAAATGAGAATTCCCCCTCGCAAATAATCGTTTCGGGGGATAGCGGACAAATAGAACAATTAGACAAAAAATTAAAGGAAGAAAATATAAGAGGAAAGAGGCTGAATGTTTCCGGAGCGTTCCATTCCCCTCTTATGAAGGAGGCCCAGCAAGCTTTTTCGGAGGTTATAAAAAGCAGCTCCTTCCATGACATAGAAAGTAATGTTTTTTGCAATGCTACCGCACAGCTCTACCCTGAAAGCTCCTCAGATATAAAGGACATATTCGCGCGGCAGATTATAAGCCCCGTACTGTTTCAGAGCGCGATTGAAAAAATATATGGTGCAGGAGGCAGAATATTTGTAGAAATAGGGCCTAAAAAGGTGCTGAGCTCTTTAGTAGAGCAAATTCTCGGTAAAAAGGATTGCCATATTTTAAGCATAAACCCTTCTTCGGGGACAGATGCCGAAGTACAGATGCGCCAGACGCTGGTAAGGCTGAAGGTGCTGGGCATGAATTTGAAGGAGGACGGGTATCAGAGAAAGCTTTGTGTATCCGGCAAGGCTAAAAGTATTTCAACATATACCGTAAAGCCTACTCTGTTTTTTACTCCTGAGAAGCAGAAGAAAATGGATAGGGCTCTTGATGAGGTGGATGATGTTTGTTTAAAAAGGCCCCTGCCCTTTGCAGGGGAGCCGGAAGTAATAGAAGATGGAGGAGGCAGTGCAATGACAGGCGGTAAAAGTGAGGAAGTAAGGACAGTATATGAGGCCCCGACACAAGAGGGGGAAACAAAAATAATACGGGAAGCCGGCGGAAAGGATTCTCTGTGGGCTATTTATGAAATACAGAATCTCAACACCGGCGTTTTTGAGCAGTTTATGAAGAGCCAGTCGGGGCAAATGGATGTATTGAAGGAAATATCTGCGGGACAGGCCGGAATTGCGCAGTCTTTGAAAGAAGACCCGCATGTGGCAAAGGTAATGGATTCCATGTCCCGCTATATAGATATCACCGGGCAATTTCAGAAAAACAGCATGGACGCCTACAATACCTTCTTTTGTGAACAGTCCAAGCTTATTGAAAGATATTTTGAAGCGGAGAACAGGTGGGAGCCTGAGCTTGACAATACGCAATTTATCGAGCATAAGGCCGGTAAGCAAGAGCTAATACCTTCTATGGCTGAAAGCCTGCATGAAGAGAGGGAACGCATACCTCGGGCTGCGGAGGCAAAAAATACCGGATTGCAGGCCGACACCACAGCTTTGGCACGTGAGACTCATGAAGCGGTTAAGCCTCAAGCGGGAGCAGAACCTTCAAAGAGCTATATGCCGGTGCTTTTTTCAATTATAAGTGAAAAGACGGGTTATCCTGAAGAAATGCTGGAGCCGGATATGGATATAGAAACCGATTTGGGTATTGATTCAATAAAAAGAGTTGAAATATTTTCCGCATTGAACAGCAGTATTGCAAATGGCTTTGAGCAGGAGGATGTAGAGGTGCTGGCCGCCTTTTCAACAATACGTGAAATTGCCGGATATATAGACGGAAGGTATGCCACCGAGGGAAGAGGTGCTTGCTCCGCGGAAGAGCAGACCACGCCCGGTGCCGTTGCCTCGGGAGATACGGCAATGCCCGTTCCTCTTGAAAGGGAAATACAGAGCACCTTTTTACGCATCATAAGCGACAAGACAGGGTACCCGGAGGAAATGCTGGAGCCGGATATGGATATAGAAACCGATCTTGGAATAGATTCAATAAAGAGAGTGGAAATCTTTTCGGCTCTGAACAATGAGATGCCTGAGGGCTTTAACCAGGATGATTTTGATTCACTGTCGAGGCTTTCCACCTTAAAGGGTATTATCGGTTATTTACATTCACGGTACAGCGCAAAGGGAGGCGCAGCCGTTCAGGAGGGACAAAGGGGAGAAATAAAGCGGTTTGAGGTGGAAAAAAGAGATATGCCTTTGGGGCAGGTACAGCCTGAAAACACACTCAGAAGAGGAAATGTCATTGTTACCTGTGATAAAACCGGGGTGTGGAAGGAGCTGTTCCCGCTTTTAATGGAGAAAGGCTTTTCGCCTGTTTTACTGCAAGCAGGGGAAAGTGATGAATATAAAATACCCGCAAGTGTCAGGCTGGAGAATATGAAAGAAGGTTTTGATGAGAAAGACGTTGAAGAGCTTTTTGGAACAATTGCCGGTCAACCGGGGGGATTATGTGGAATTATAAACATACTTCCATGTGCGGGGGATATGGAAAATATAAAAGAGGTATTTGACAAGTCCCAATTGGGAATGGCAAGCTCGGCGTTTTTTATGGCTAAGCATTTCTACAGCCATCACCTTAACGCAAAGGAAGAGGTAAAGCACTTTTTTATAAATGTTGTTAGAATGGACGGGGAGCTTGGCTTAGGTGGAGGTTCTACAGCGGCGGTGCTTCAGGGGAGCCTTTTTGGGCTTGGCAAATCGCTTTCTCAGGAATGGAACAACGTATTGTGCCGCACCGTAGATATTCATCCCAAATGCGGTGCTGAAAAGGCAGCCCGCTATATTATGGAGGAGCTGTACGATGGAAATCCCCACGCTGTCGAGATAGGACGAGGACTAAGTGGAGAAAGGATTACTCTGGGACTCAAAGAGAGCTATGATACGGAATTTTCGGGGAATATGCCCTCAAAGGAGGATGTTTTTGTTATACCGGGAGGGGGCCGAGGTATTTCGGCACAATGCGCAATAGGCATGGCAAAAAGATTTGGATGCAAATTTATTCTTCTGGGAAGAACCGCTCTTAATGAGGACATTGATGAATGGAGCCCTGTATCGGCAGATAAGAAGCTGCTGAGAAAACAGGTTATGGAGGACGCAAGGAGCAGGGGGAATGCTCTTAAGCCAGCCGAGCTTGATAAAACGGTAAATTTAATTGCAAACCGGATAGAAATAAAGGAAACCCTTAAAAAAATTGAGGAAGCGGGAGGGCGTGCCGTTTATATGAGCTGCGACATAACCGATGCATTTTCGGTAAAGGAATGCATTGAAAAGGCAGCCTCAAGTCTTGGGAAAATAACGGGGCTTATTCATGGTGCGGGAGTTTTGGCGGATAAAAAAATCCATAGAAAAACGCAGGAGGATTTTGAAGCGGTATTTAATACAAAGGTGAAGGGCTTAGAATGCATCCTTGACAGCATAGATCAGGGGCAGCTTAGGTATTTGCTGCTTTTCAGCTCGGTGGCGGCCTTTTTCGGAAGCGGGGGCCAGAGCGACTACTCTATGGCCAATGAGGTATTAAACAAATTTGCGCATCAATACGGCAGGCTGTTTGCCGGTACAATGGTCATGTCCATTAACTGGGGGCCTTGGGATGGAGGAATGGTGGAAGAAACCTTAAAAATGATTTTAAGGAATATAGGGGCAAAAATTATTCCTATGGAAACAGGAGTGGCATATCTGGTAGATGAATTGTGCTATAAGCATGGAAACGGAGTTCGCCAGATTGTAGTCAACGGCACTGATTACCCTGTGCTTCCTAAGGTAGATATGAATGCAATGGAGCTTGTCAGGGCGTAGCAAAGTAAATAATACTTAAAAATATAAGGAGGAGGGCCATGGGCAAAATAGCTGTTTTGGGGATGGGCTGCCTGTTTCCGGGCTACACAGATAAGACTGCGTTCTGGGATAAAATAATGGGAAAGCAGCTTCTTACAACTGCTGAGAGCTATCAGGGAAGAACTATTGAAAGAGGAGCGCTTACATCGGAGCAGGAGAAGAGAGAGCAGTTTTTCAGAAACGTCTTTGAGGCTCCGCTGCTTGAAGAGCTGGAGGGCTTGGGACAGTTGTATAAATGGACTGCCTACGTCTGCAGGGAAGCCCTTAAGGAAAGCGGATATATGGGCAACTGTGATGTCTTAAGGCGTGCGGGAATGGTTATGGGAACCTTAAGTATGCCTGTAAAAGAGAATGTTGATATAATGAACTCCTTTTTAAAGCATGACCTGCAAATGCAGATCTGCGATCTGCTGGAGGATCAAGGCTTTGTAATGAACCTGCCTAAAAGCAATGACAATGTGGATAAGGCGGGGGCTTTTACAGATACCGAGCCTCCTGTGGCAGTCGCGAGGATACTCTCCTTGGGAGGGCCGGTGCTGTCCTTTAACTCTGCGTGTGCTACTCCGCTATATGCAATAAAGCTGGCTTCTGTTTATCTTGAGGCTAACAGGGCGGATATTATGATTGCCGGCTCACACTGCTCAAATGAAATTGTGGCGGGAAATTGCGGGCTCTTCGACATTTTGGGTGTTTTGTGCAACGAGGGGGAAAGCCGCCCGTTTGACCGCAATTCCAAAGGGCTTATTGCCGGCTCGGGTGCGGGCGCGTTTGTTTTAAAAAGACTTGAGGATGCGGTAAGGGATAACGACACTATCCTGGCGGTTATAGAAAGCGTGGGATGGTCCAATGACGGGGGAGGCAAATCTATTCTGGCGCCTGATCCTGCAGGGCAGCTGCTTTCTTATGAGGATGCATACCGAGATGGGGTTTCCGATCAAATAGATTATATTGAATGCCATGCCACCGGCACCAGAGCCGGTGATCAGGCGGAGCTGGATTCTTTGTCGGGCTTTTTTAAGCCAAGAGGGGTAAAACCGCTGATTGGCGCATTAAAGGGCAATACCGGGCACTTTTTTACCGCTTCGGCAAATGCCGCAATTGCAAAGGTCATCTTAGCAATGAGAAATGGCATAATTCCCGCAACTGTGCGGGTTAACGAAGCGCTTAAATCCTCTGACGGTTATTTTTCCGGGGATGATATGGTTCTTGAGAATATGCCTTGGCCTATGAAAGGCGGAAAAAAGCGCGGGGGTGTAAATGCATTCGGATTCGGGGGAATCAATGCGCATCTGGTTTTAAGCGAATACCGGCCGGAGGAAGACCTTGAGACAGGCATAAAAGAGCGTGAACCGGCAGGTGAGGGGATTAAAAGCAAGGAACTGCCCTCTGTTGCAATAGTAGGGATGGGCATACATATAGGGCCTATAGACTCGGTAAACAAATTTTTCAGGGTGTTGCTAAAGGGCAAGCCTGTGCGCCAGACGCCCGACACTTACCGATGGAGGGATATACAGCAAAACTCCCGGCAGCTTGAGGCTCTGGGTCTGTGTGAAATGCCGGAGGGGGCTTATATCAACAGCTTTCCTTTTGATTTTATAAAATACAAGTTTGCGCCTAAGGAGAACACATACCTTCTAAGGAGGGATATGCTGCTCCTGAATGTGGCGGAGCAAGCCTTGAAGGATGCGGGAATAAGGCCGGGGGACTGTAAAAACACCTGCGTTATTATCAATTGCTCTCAGGACTTTTCGGACTTGCATTTTATGGCCAGTGAAGAAATAAAAGAGGATATAATATCAAGTATAAGGCAGAGCTGCCCCAATTTGAATGAACGTCAGGTGCTGGAGGTATTTCGGATTGTACGCGAAGGGGAGATGGAAAAGGAAAACACAAACAGCGTCACGGGAATCATCCCGAATGTAAGAGTAAACCGCATTTCTGCTCACTGGAAGTTTAAAGGGCCTTCTTTTATGCTCATGGAAAGAGAGAACTCTATAGCGCGCGCCCTTGAGCTTTCACAATTCTTACTGGGGGAGGGGGCTGTCGATTGCGCGGTAATAGGCTCTGTAGAGCTTTCGGGGGAGCTTGAGCATATTTTTATGCAAAAGGAGCTTGGCAGACTGCAGCATCTGAACGAATGGGGAATTGGAGAAGGTGCGGCGGTATTGGTATTAAAGCGTAAGGACAAGGCGCAAAGCGAGGGAAACAGGATTTATGCCTTGATGGAGGGGGTTGCTCTGTCGGGCGGAGCTTCGGGTGCAGGCGCCGACGGGCAAAATGTCCAAGCCAGAATTGAGGAATATATGCTTCAGGCATTAGAGCAGGCAAAAATAGGACAAAAGGAGCTTGGATACCTTGAGCTTCCCCATGCTCTGTACCCGGGAGAGAAGGAAAAGGCTCTCAGGCTTTATTCCCAAAAGCACGCGCAGCTCCTTGACGCTGTACAGACAGGCAGTGTTGAGCAGGTTTTGGGATGCTGCTTCAGCCTTACCGCCGCCGCTGGCGTAATAAAAAATGCTTTGCAGCTTTATTATAAAGTAAAATTTCCTTCGGATAACGCCGCTTCCTTAAAGCCGTGGATGTGCCTTGGAGATAAAAGGGCTTCGGCTGTGGGCAGCTTTACATCAAACGGAAACTGCTCCCAAATAGTATTGACCGATTACAGGGAGGGTATTGGGGACAAGGAGGGCAAGCCGGCACATACCTCAACGGTTATGGTGGCTGTGGCCGGAGAATGTGAGAAGGAGCTTGAAGAGAGCCTGAAGAGTCTGGAAAAGGAAGCGTCGGGAAACAAAAGCTTAAAACGCATTTCGCGGGACAGCATAAGGCTTCTGGAAAAAAGGGACACGCTAAAGAGGGCTCTGACTATTGCTCTGGTATGTGAATCAAAGGAGTCGCTGCTGGAAGAAATTCATATGGCGGTAGAGGGAATGAAAAAAGCCTTTTCCTCTAATAAACCATGGCAGTCCCGGCGCGGTAGCTATTTTACCCCGCAGCCCTCAGGGAGAGACAAAAAGGTGGTGTGGATGTGCCCGCCGGGGCGTATGGTATCACCGGACAGGGTTTTTGACATTTTGCTTATGTATCCTGATTTAAAATATATACTGGGACAGTCTCTGGAGGCCGACCCCGAAAACAGGCAAAGATATATGGAGTTTGAGGATAAAATAAGAGATTCCTCCTTTGAAGAATATTTTGTTGAATTTTCCATAACTAAAATGACAATGGAGCTTGTAAGGACAAAGGCAGGTATTTTGCCGGATATGCTTATAGGGGCCAGCATGGGGGAGATAGCCTCCATGTATGCATCCGACAGTCTGGACTATGGCGAAGGAAAGGAGGGGAGAGTGCAGGGAGTACTTTCAAAGCTTGATAAATACGCGGAATTTGTAAATGACAAAAATATTTTTGAAAGATATTTTGGGCATAAGGTGGAATGCTGGGAAAACTGGTATGTGGTTCAACCGGTGGAGGATGTAAGGGCTGCCGTTGAGGACGAGGCAATGGTTTTTATTTCAATTATAGGCTCTCCCACCGATGTGATTATTTCGGGAGAAAGGGAGGCGTGCCGAAGGGTGCTTGGCAGGCTGGGAGGCTACAGGATGCAGCTTGACGGAAGCTCACACATCCATACCCCTGTTTCCGGGCTGTATTATGATGAGCTTTATAATATGGAACGCGCCGGAGGGATGCATATAAAGCAAGGGCTGCCGTTTACGCTGTACAGCACCTGCTTTAAAGCGCCCATGGAAAATACAAACGAGGCCTTTTCCAGAAATATAGCCGGAATTTTAACAGAGACGGTTGATTTCGCAGGCGTTTTAAACACAGCCTATGACGATGGAGGAAGAATATTTATCAATCTGGGCACAAATGAGCTTTGCACAAAATGGGCTGAAAACACTCTTGATAAAAATGATGTGCTTATTTTATCTCTCCACGGCTCTCAAGGACTTTTTGAGGACAACTGGTACAGGTTTCTGAGCAAAATAGTATCGCATAACCTTGCTGTTTCTACCGATAAGCTTTGCATGTCTGAGGATGCAGGCATTGACGAAAGGCCGGGCTTTATAAGGCCCGTTTCCACAGGGCTTCCCCACCACAGGGATAATGTGGCAAAATATGAAAACAGGCAGAGGGTAAAGGCTTTGGAGGAAAAGCAATTGCCTCTGCACAAATCGGTGCCGCTGCATGAGGCTGCGCCGCTGCATCCCGCTGCGCCGGCAGCAGCTCGGGAGGAGGTGGCGTATACACAGGCATACGGAGGAATTAAAGGCCTTTGTATGCAGGCTATGTCACAGAATGTGCAGGCATTTGTGCAATACCAGCAAAATCAGGATATGCTTATGCAATATGTAAAAACCCTTGCACACAGTGAATTTGCCCGCAAATTAAAAGGCTCGGGGAGTACGTCCTTTGCGTTGAGGATGGAACAAAAGCGCCCATGCATATGGGATTATGACGAGGTAATAGAGATGACTTGCGGCAGCATGTCAAAAGTACTCGGAAATGAGTATGCGGAGGTTGACAGCTATCCTGTCCGGGGAAGAATGCCCGCCCCGCCGTTTCTTTTTGTCACCAGAATTACGGCAATAAAGGCCGAGCTTGGGTGCTACAAGCCGTCAATGATTGAGATGGAATATGATATTGATAAAAGCTGCATATTTGCAATAGGAGAAAGAGTATCCTCGGTTATGTTTACCGAATCGGCACAGATAGGTATTTTTCTTGTGAGCTATATAGGAATAGATATAAGCTCTAAGGGGAGCCTGCGGTACAGAATCGCAGATACAAAAACAGTCTTTCATGATTACCTTCCCGGGGTAGGGGACACAATACGGGGAGTTTTTGAAATAAATTCCTTTATTAAAAGCGGAGACACCACTTTGGTATCGGCAACCTATAAATGCTATCACGGAGATCGCCTGTTCCTAAGCATGGATGCAATGGGAGGCTTTTTTACAACACAGGATCTCGAAAACTCAAAGGGCCTTATTACAAAGCCCCAAACGGCGGCAAGTGCAGAAACATCTCGGCAAAAGCGTTTCACCCCCTATGCTGTATGCAGCAAAAGCAGCTTTGAAAAAGAGGATATGGAGAGCTTTTACAACGGGAGGTTTGACATTTGCTTCGGTTCGCAGGAATTTTCGCTTCCCCGCTCAAAAAGGTATTTTATTTCTCCTTACGCAAGGATGGTTGACAGGATTAAGGAAATAAATTTTACAGGGGGGAGCTGCGGCTTGGGCGAAGTGTGGGCTGAAAAGGAACTCTTGCCTGAGCATTGGGCCTTTGACGCACATTTCAAAAATGACCCTGTTTTTCCAGGAAGCCTTATGCTGGATGCGGTTAACCAATGCCTGTTCTTTTTTGCAGCTTACTCGGGTGTATTAAGCCAATACCCGTCTATGAATATAGGGTCAATAAAGGATTCCTCCATGAAAACCGTTTTCCGCGGGCAGGTTGAAAGGGCGGTCTCAATGCTGCGTTTTCATATAAGCATCAAGGAAATAGTGCGGCAGCCGCAGCTTTGCTTTTATGTGGATGCCAATGTCTTTTGGGGAGATAAGAACGTACTGAGGACGGAAAATATATCTTTAACAATTGAATAAGGAGGAAAGCGTGGAAATGTCAATGGAAAATGGAGAATGTGATGTGCTTTTGTGGAAATGCGGAGCTATAGCCGGGAGTCCGGAGCAGGTAGAGCAAATAATAAGGTCTGTGGATAAGCAGTGCTATGTGGTTGAAACCGACGACGGCTTCAAGCCTGCGCTTGGAGGAAAGCTCCACAGCGGTACGGATACTGCCGGGGAACCTGTGTACCGCTGTGTCGGCTTCATTCCTTCCATTAGCGGGGAGAAGCTGGGAGACAGAGGCTTTATCAACGATTACGGCACTCGCTATGCCTATATGGGCGGGGCAATGGCCAACGGGATTTCCTCTGTGGAGATGGTGGTTGAATTGGGGAGAAACGGCTTTATGGGGTCGTTCGGCTCGGGAGGCTTGAGCATGGATGTGATAAAGGAGGCAATTACATCCATTCAGAAGGCATTGCCGGACGGGCCTTACGCGGTAAATCTTTTGCATGGCTCGGGACGCGGAAAGAGAGAGTTTGAGCTTGTGGCGCTTTTGCTTAAAAATAAGGTAAGGACTATCGAAGCGTCCGCTTTTATAACAATGACGCCTGCGCTGATTTATTACCGCGTTTCAGGTCTGAAAAAATCCGTTGACGGGACAGTGGAAAGAGGGCATAAAATTATTGCAAAGGTGTCCAGAGAAGAAGTAGCAACCAAATTTATGCAGCCTGCCGAGGAGGATATCATAAAGGGCCTTCTGGAGGAGGGACTGATAACTGCCGAGCAGGCAAAGCTGTCGCGGGAGGTGCCTGTAGCCGATGACGTTACAGTAGAGGCGGATTCGGGAGGACATACCGACAACCGTCCTCTGGTCTCACTTCTTCCTGCGATAATCGCGTTGCGCGACAGCATTCAGGAGCGGTACGGGTATTCAAAGCCGGTAAGGATTGGGGCTGCGGGAGGAATAAGCACTCCACAGGCTGCGCTGGCAGCCTTCCAAATGGGAGCTGCTTATGTTGTTACAGGGTCGGTAAATCAGGCCTGCATAGAAGCAGGCACCTCGGATTACGTACGCAAAACGCTTGCAGATACGGGCATGGCGGACATAATGATGGCGCCCTGCGCCGATATGTTTGAGCTTGGGGCAAAGGTGCAGGTTCTGAAGAAGGGGACAATGTTTCCAATGAATGCGCATAAGCTTTATGAATTATACAAGAAGTATTCATGCATAGAGGAGATTCCCCCCATTGAAAGAGAGAGGCTTGAAAAGAGAATGTTCAAAGCGGGACTCCTGGATATATGGAGGGAGGTAGTAAAATACTTTGAGATCAATGCCTCGGAGGAGCTTGTGCGTGCGGAGCAGGATGCAAAATACAAAATGGCGCTTATTTTCAGGTGGTATCTGGGTAATTCATCGCGTTGGTCCATAGCAGGCAACCGGGACAGGCATATGGATATGCAGATATGGTGCGGACAGTCTATGGGCGCATTTAACAATTGGGTAAAGGGGACATATATGGAGGATGTGCAAAAACGCAGGGTTGCCGAGGTGGCATTTCATATTATGAATGGTGCGGCCTGTCTGCTTCGTTCAAATCTCATAAGCCAGATGGGTGTCCCGCTTTCCCCCAGACAGAGAAATTACAGCATAGCACGCGGTATTGCGTTTTGGGAGCAGGTATGACATACTATATATTGTATATGGTAAAATTAAGCATGGAACATAATATAATGCTTTTGAAATCTTTACAAGGGGGAGAGGTGATTTTTGATGGAGGCTGTTTTAAACAAAGCCGAGGCCATTAAATTGCTGGAGATTGATCCGTGGCTTAAGCCCTTCGAGTATGACATCGGTTTGCGCATGGACAGGTATAGTGCTGTTAAAAGGGCATTGCTCGGAGATGCACCCAATCTTAAAGCTATTGCAAACGGACATTTGTTTTTTGGTTTTCATCCAGCCGACGGAGGCTGGTATTACCGGGAATGGGCTCCGGGGGCCCAAGCTTTGAACCTTATCGGCGACTTCAATGAATGGAATACTAAAGCACATCCTCTGAATAAAAAGGAAAACGGCTGCTGGGAGATTTTTATTCCGGGAGAGGATGCTCTGGCCCACATGTCCCGCGTCAAGGTGCGCGTAAAGGCTAACGGTATTTCACGGGACAGGATACCCCTATACATAAAGAGGATAGATAAGGATTCCGGCACGGGAGATTTTGCGGGGCAAATATGGCAGCCTCCTGAGCCCTTCCGTTGGACCGACGGGGATTTTTATGTTGACCATTCAAGGCCGTTGTTTATTTATGAAGCGCATGTAGGCATGTCACAGGAAAAGGAAGGCATAGGCACGTTTAAGGAGTTTACCGATAATATGCTTTGCAGGGTGAAGGCCAATGGCTACAACACAATACAGCTAATGGCGGTAATGGAGCACCCCTACTACGGCTCCTTCGGGTATCAGGTGTCCAACTTTTTCGCCGTTTCCTCGTGGATGGGAACTCCCGATGACTTGAAGGAGCTGATAAACACCGCCCATAGCATGGGTATTACCGTACTGCTGGATCTTGTGCATTCACATTCCGTTAAGAATTTTGCAGAGGGCATAAATGAATTTGACGGAACGGAGTATCAGTTCTTTCACTCCGGCAGCAGAGGAGACCATCCGGCATGGGACTCAAAGCTGTTTAACTACGGAAAGCATGAGGTGATACACTTCCTGTTGTCAAACATAAAATTCTGGCTGGAGGAATATCATTTTGACGGGTTCCGCTTTGACGGCATTACATCTATGCTGTATAAGCATCATGGTCTGGGAGTTGCCTTTGACAATTACAAAAAATATTTCAGCATGGATACCGATCTGGATGCCGTTACCTATCTGCAGTTTGCAAATGAGCTGATAAGGGAGGTGCGTCCCGATGCCGTTACTATAGCGGAGGATATGAGCGGAATGCCCGGAATGTGCCTTCCAATCGAATATGGTGGAATAGGCTTTGACTACAGGCTGGCAATGGGAGTGCCGGATTTCTGGATAAGCACGCTGCGCAAGTGCTCCGACGAGGAATGGTCCATGCACCGCATGTGGCATGAGCTCACCACACGGAGGGCGGGGGAAAAGAACATAGGATATGCCGAATCGCACGATCAGGCTATGGTGGGAGATAAGACCATAATATTCTGGCTGGCGGACAAGGAGATGTACTGGCATATGGCGAAGGGGGACAACAGCCTTCACATAGACAGGGCTATTTCCCTTCACAAGCTTATAAGGTTTATTACCATGACCCTTGCGGGAGAAGGGTACTTAAACTTTATGGGAAATGAGTTCGGGCACCCCGAGTGGATTGACTTCCCAAGGGAGGGAAACGGCTGGTCCTATAAGTACGCGCGCCGCCAGTGGAGCTTGGCGGAAAACAGAAATTTGAAGTATGAGTATTTATACGCGTTTGACCGTGACATGATCTCCTTTGCAAAGAGCTATAACATCCCGGGGACAGGATATGCCACCAATCTTTGGATTGATGAGAGAGACAAGATTATGGCATATAGCAAGAGCGGGGTTGTATTCCTTTTTAACTTCAATCCCTCTACTTCCTTTACACAGTTTGGAATTCCTGTCGAGGAGGAGGGAGAATACCGCGTTGTATTTGACACCGACGATAAGCGGTTTGGGGGACAGTCCCGGATAGCGCGGGACATAGTATACCGCACAACCCGCCTTCCTGAAAAGGGCGATAAGCCGGGCATTATTATTTATTCTCCAAGCCGCACCGCTCTGGCTTTGGAAAAGGTATAGCACCCGGGCTTGATCAAAAAGCTTTACATAATGGGCTTGGTTGGTTATAATTGATATTGAATTTAATATTGCTGCTGGGGGTGCCTTAAAAAAGGCTGAGAGAGGCGAGAGTCTTAACCCTTTGAACCTGACATGGTTAGTACCATCGTAGGGAAGCGAGTTGAGTTTTGTCTATCAGCTTACCCTTCATGGTAAGCTTTTTTTATTTTTTATATATGCAGCGATAAAGATTTTACATGGAGGGTATAACTTGCTGGAAGAAATTTTTTTGACCCGTAAGGAATACATCTAAGAAAGGGAGGTTATAAAGTCTATGAACGATACCTTGGTTATTGGAGGAAGAGAGGTCGAAAGCAGGCTTTTCATCGGTACGGGAAAGTTTTGCTCAAACAACATTATTCCCGGGGTAATAAAAAGCTCGGGGGCTCAGGTGGTCACTGTGGCACTGAGAAGAGTTGACCTTGACTCGGAGGATGAGAATATACTTAAGTTTGTCCCCAAAGAGTGTATTCTTATGCCCAACACCTCGGGGGCGAGAAATGCGGAGGAGGCTGTGAGGATAGCCCGTCTTGCCAGAGCCTGCGGATGCGGAAGCTGGATAAAAATAGAGGTTATTTCAGACAACAAGTACCTTTTGCCCGACAACCACGAAACAATAAAGGCGACGGAAATACTGGCGGGGGAAGGCTTTACGGTGCTTCCTTACATGAGCCCCGATTTAATGTCCGCCAAAAGGCTTAAGGATGCAGGAGCCGCCGCAGTTATGCCTCTGGGCGCTCCCATAGGAACAAACAAGGGGCTTAGGACAAGAGAGCTTATAAAGATTCTTATTGATGAAATAGACCTCCCCATTATAGTGGATGCAGGCTTAGGAAGGCCCTCGGAGGCTGCCGAGGCAATGGAAATGGGTGCGGCAGCGGTGCTTGTAAACACTGCGATAGCAACTGCGGGAGATGCCGTCGCCATGGGAGAGGCCTTTGGGCTTGCGGTTATGGCGGGAAGAAAGGCTTTTCTTGCGGAGGGCGGAGCGGTAAGGGAATATGCCGAGGCCTCATCACCCTTGACGGGTTTTTTGGATGACTGATACCCCATAATAATCATACAAAATTAAGGAAGTGTCTTATAAATGAGTTTTTATGAAAAATATTTGTCCTGGAGAGATAAGGACATTGACGGCTTTTGCAAGGAGCTTGGCGAGGAGGACGTAATAAGGGCCATAAATAAGGAAAATCTAAGTGAAAGGGAGTTCCTTGCCCTCCTGTCGCCTAAGGCGGCAAAGCACCTTGAGGCTATGGCGCGCCGTGCAAGGCAGCTTACGCTTCAGCATTTCGGAAGAGTGATGTTTTTGTATACCCCTATGTATCTGGCTAATTTTTGCGTCAACCAGTGTGTATACTGCGGCTTTAATACCACAAACAAAATAGTGAGGAAGCGGCTGGAGCCGGAGGAGGTGGAGAGGGAGGCGCAAATAATTTCTGCTACCGGCTTAAGGCATATTTTAATCCTTACCGGCGAGTCAAGGGAGAAAAGCTCTTTAGAGTATATAATCCAGTGCGTGCAGGTGCTTAAAAAATACTTCACCTCGATATCCATAGAGGTGTACCCCATGAATACGGGGGAGTATAAGCAGCTTGTGGATGCGGGAGTTGACGGCTTTACCATATATCAGGAGGCATACAATGAGGAAGTTTACGGCACGCTGCATTTAAAAGGCCCTAAAAGCAATTACCCGTACAGGCTTGACGCTCCTGAGCGTGCATGTATGGCATCCATGAGAAGTGTGGGCATAGGTGCGCTTTTAGGCCTTGACAACTGGATAAGCGAGGCGTTTTTTACAGGCCTGCACGCACACTACCTGCAGGATAAGTATGCTGATACCGAAATCAGCGTATCGTTTCCAAGAATCAGGCCGCATAAGGGACAGTTCCAGCCTAAATGCCATGTGAGCGATAAGGAGCTTGTACAGATAATGCTTGCAATGCGGCTTTTTATTCCAAGGGCGGGACTGACCATTTCAACCAGAGAAAGAGCCGAATTCAGGGATAATCTTGTGGGGATGGGAATAACCAAAATGTCCGCAGGGTCTTCCACAGAGGTGGGAGGGCACGCGCTCGAACAAAAAAGTGAGAAGCAATTTGATATTTCGGATAAAAGAAGTGTGGATGAAATAAGGAACATGCTTTACAGCAAGGGGTACCAGCCTGTGTTCAAGGACTGGCAGGCTATTTAGAAGGGGGGCTGACGGGGTATGTCGGATAAGCTTTTCAGGCTGATAGATGCCAATATAAACAGAGCATCCGAGGGCCTTCGGGTTGCGGAGGATATAACGAGATTTTATTTTGATAACAGGGAGCTGTCTGAAAAGCTCAAAAAGCTGAGGCATGATATAAGAAAAGGCATAATGCCGTACATGAATCAGTGCCTTGATGGCAGGAGAGCGGAGGAGGATGTGGGGCTGTCCGTTTCAAGAGAGCTTAAGATAGATCAAAAGAGCCGGGTGGATGAGCTTGTGGCGGCTAACTTTAAAAGAGCCGAGGAGGCTTTGCGAGTAGTGGAGGAGAGCTTAAAGCCTCTTTGCAAATATGACATGGCTAAGGACTATGAGGGCTTCAGGTTTTCATGCTACGGGCTTGAAAAGCAGTGCGCCCTTTTGGTGTGCGGGCGGTCAAGGAGGCAGAAGCTGGGCGCGGGGCTATATTGCCTTACGGCGGAGGAATTCTCAAAGGGCAGGAGCAATATACAGGTAGTGCAGGAAATGATAAATGCCGGGGTAAAAATAATACAGTACAGGGAGAAGGAAAAAAAGCTGGCCGACAAATTTAGTCAGTGTGTCAAGCTCCGCGAGCTTACCCGGCGTGAGGGCGTAACCTTTATTATTAACGACAACATAGACATGGCAATGATGGTGGGAGCGGACGGAGTACACATAGGCCAGGACGACCTGCCCATAGAAAAGGTAAGAGAGCTTGTGGGACAGGAAATGATAATAGGGCTGTCCACCCATTCTCCCGCACAGGCGCAGGATGCCGTCGCAAGAGGAGCGGATTATATAGGCGTAGGCCCGATATATAAGACCTTTACAAAGAAGGACGTATGTGATCCCGTCGGACTGGAGTACCTGCAATACGCCGTGGACAACATTGACATACCGTTTGTGGCAATAGGAGGCATAAAGGAAAGCAATATGCACGAGGTGGTTTCAAGGGGGGCTAAGTGCATAGCAATGGTTACTGAAATAGTGGGTGCCGAAAACATAGAGCAAAAGATTAGAAGCATAAATAATAAGATGGGAGAGTGCATAACAAGATGAAATATACAACTCAAATGGATGCTGCAAGAAAGGGTATAACAACACCTCAAATGGAGGCGGTTTCCAGAAAAGAGATGATAAGTGTTGAGGAAATACGCCGGCTTATGGCCGAAGGCAAAATAATAATTCCCGCTAATAAAAACCATAAAAGCCTTGAACCCGAGGGAGTAGGACAGGGACTAAGAACTAAAATAAATGTCAATTTGGGTATATCAAAGGATTGCTGTGATTTTGAGCTTGAGCTGGAAAAGGTAAAAAAGGCTATCGCACTAAAGGCCGAGGCCATTATGGATTTAAGCTCCTATGGAAAAACGCAGCAATTTAGGCAAAGCCTGGTGGAAATGTCCTCCGCCATGATCGGCACCGTCCCGGTATATGATGCGGTGGGCTTCTATGACAAGGAGCTTTCAAAAATTACGGCAAGGGAATTCCTTGATGTTGCAGAAAAGCACGCAAAGGATGGGGTGGATTTTATGACAATCCATGCCGGAATAAACAGGGCTACCGCCGAACGCTTTAAAAAGAATAAAAGGCTGACAAACATCGTATCGAGAGGAGGCTCGCTCATATTTGCATGGATGGAGATTACAGGCAATGAAAATCCTTTTTTTGAGTACTATGACGAGCTGCTGGATATCTTTGAACAATATGATGTCACGATAAGCTTAGGCGACGCATGTCGTCCGGGAAGCATAAACGATTCTACGGATGCCTCGCAGGTAGAGGAGCTTATTGTACTGGGAGAACTGACAAAGAGGGCATGGGACAGAAATGTGCAGGTTATGGTTGAAGGCCCGGGGCATATGGCAATAAATGAAATAGCGGCAAACATGATTATGGAGAAGAGGCTGTGCCACGGTGCGCCTTTTTATGTGCTGGGCCCCCTTGTAACGGATGTGGCACCGGGATACGACCACATAACAAGTGCAATAGGAGGAGCAATTGCCGCCGCCAACGGAGCGGATTTCCTTTGCTATGTTACTCCTGCGGAGCACTTGAGACTGCCTGACCTTGAGGATATGAAGGAGGGAATAATCGCGTCTAAGATTGCCGCTCATGCAGCGGATATTGCAAAGGGAATAAAGGGCGCCAGGGAATGGGACTTTAAAATGAGCGACGCCAGAATGAGGCTTGACTGGGAGGGAATGTTCGGGCTTGCCATCGACGGGGAAAAGGCAAGAAGGTATCGTGAAAGCTCCAAGCCCGAATTTGAGGATTCCTGCAGCATGTGCGGAAAAATGTGCGCTATGAGGAATGTAAATAAGGTGCTTAAAGGGGAAAGCATAAGCATACTGTAAAAAGGGGGTATACAATGAGAGTCAGGATAAACGGAAAGCATATGGAGCTTGACGGGGAAGCCAGCATACTTTCGCTTGTTGAGCTAAAGGGCATAAACCCCGAAAGCGTGGTTGTGGAGTACAACCATGAAATCCCTAAAAGAGAGAAATGGGCGGAGATAACACTGCGTGAGGGCGACAATATTGAAATAGTTAAATTTATGGGCGGCGGGTGATTTTAAGTATGCTGAATGAAGAACAGGTTTTAAGGTACTCAAGGCAGATAATACTTAAGGAATTTGGATATGAGAGTCAGCAAAAGCTGCTTAAATCAAAGGTTTTAGTTGTCGGAGCGGGGGGGCTTGGATCGCCTGCTCTTTATTACCTTGCCGCGGCAGGGGTGGGAACAATTGGGATTGTGGATTTTGATACCGTGGGGATATCAAATCTTCAAAGGCAGATAATCCATTTTACAGAGGATTTGGGGAGAAAAAAGACTGATTCGGCAGAGCAAAAGATAAAAAGCTTAAATGCCGATGTGAAGGTAATAAAGCATTCGGTGAGACTCGACGCGCAAAACGCGGAGGAGCTTATCGGGGACTACGATGTGGTTATTGACGCAGTGGATAACTTCCGTGCCAGATACCTTATAAGCGACTTGTGCTATTTTATGAAGAAGCCACTTGTCGAGGGCGCTGTACTGGGCTTTGAGGGCATACTTATGACAATTGTCCCCGGCGCGACGCCGTGCTACCGCTGCCTGTACCCCGAGCCTCCGCGGGATGGGGTTGTGCCCTCCTGCGGACAGGCGGGAATACTTGGGCCTGTTGCGGGAGTTATAGGATCAATGCAGGCGCTTGAAGCCATAAAGCTTATTGCCGGAATGGGACAAACGCTTTCGGGCAGGCTTATGACCTTTGATGGGCTTGAAATGAAGGCACGAGAGATTGAATGGAGAAAAAAGGCGTCATGCCCTCTGTGCGGAGACAACCCCGTCATACATGAGCCTGTGGAATATGATATAAAATGTAAATTTTAACTCCCCTTCTATCTTCCCCTCACATTGAGGGAAAAAAAAAGAAGGGCACTGGAGAAGAAAATGAGGAGACATCCTACAAGTGGAGAATAGGAGTTGTGGGATAAAATCGGAAATAAACAGTTGGGAGGGTACCGGTTTTTAAGGCAATATGCCATAAGTAGGTATATAGCTGATTTTTATTGCAGCAAAGCGAAAACAGTATTGCTACTTAGAAGACCAGCAAAACCTACATGGACCTTCTTTTCCTTCCCCTCGAAGTGAGGGGAAGATAGATAGGGAGCTTATTAAAAATCTGAATTTGGAATAAAACGCCATAATATATTGGCTCTTTTTAACCATTTTTTTTTGGATAATTATGCTGTTATGTGAAAAAGGTGCTTCAATTGTAATCCCTATAGCGATTTTCCGAAATGCTGTGTCAGATATAATTTATGCACCCAAGGTCAAAATATTTATTGATTTTATTCTAAGGATTGTGTAAAATAAATTTGCTTTAAATATTAATAAATAATATATGGACAGAGTAGGGAATTGCGCGTTAAGTGCCAGTCGGACGGGAAGTTGCCGCTGGACGAAAAATCCTGTTAAAAAGCAGCCTGAATGTAATTCTGGTGATTTTAAAGGGTTTGCGGTGCAATTTTCGCATTCCGCTGTCACAAAAGAGCCTCCGTGAGCTATGAAGGGAAAAGCTGCTTTAGCTTTTTGCCATCATAACAAATGAAAAGTTCTTTATGTGGCTTACGGCCATATAAAGAGAGGAGGTGATTTTGTGAACAGGCTCAGAATTATAATATCCATTGGATTATTGATTTCCATAGAGGTTATTTTAACAAGGTTTCTTTCTATTCAAACTCCTATTTTAAGGATTGGTCTTGGCTTTATACCCATTGCGCTTTCCGCAATGCTTTTCGGGCCGCTTGCGGGGGCTCTTACAGGGGCTTTGGCCGACATAACGGGCATGATGGTTTTTCCTCAGGGTGCGTATTTCCCCGGCTTTACACTCAGTGCATGTCTTACGGGGTTTGTATACGGCATATTTTTGCATAATAATCCCAGGTCCCTTATAAAAACCGTTATTGCGGTATTTATTATAGTAGCGTTTATAGATTTGGGCTTAAACACCCTCTGGCTGTCTATAATAACCGGCAAGGGAGCACTTGTTCTTGCCGCACAGAGGCTGGTTAAGGGCATAGTTATGCTGCCTGTACAGGTGATATTTATTCAGGCTGTCTGGAGGAGCATAGGTTCAGGCTTATGGAGAACTCATATGCCGGCAGCCGGTAAAAATTAACGTGTAAATCAACGCCCCTGTGCGTCTATCTATGGCAGGGGCGTTGATTTTTTATGTTAGTGTGCTGTCTCTTATGGGGTATGATTATGAATTTAGTCGCATACCGAACCTATACCGCCACAGAAAAGAAGTAAAAATACAAGAATGAAAAAAAGTACGGTTGAATTACCGAAAAATCCTCCGCCTCTATCTTCTGACATAACTGCACCTCCTGAAAAGATTGTTTTATTGAGCTCTCCTTATACATGATATGCAATTTATATATTAACGTGAATGGCAAAATTCATTTGCCGATTCATTTTGACTTGCAAAATTCATTTTGACTTGCAAAATTCATTTTGACATCGCTGCTTTTTTGAATTAAAATTATCGTGAGTATAATTATATTTAAACTGTTAAAATATACTATGTAATAAATCTCGGCTTTACGGGATGGAGTGATGCTGTAATGAATTCCAAGATAAGGGATGAACATACAAACAGGCTGTTTGAAGCAATACTGCTTCTCGAGAATGTAGACGAGTGCTATAGCTTTTTTGAGGACATTTGCACGGTGGCGGAGATAAAGGCTCTTGCTCAAAGGCTGGAGGTTGCCGGAATGCTTAAGGATAAAAAGACATACTCGGAAATTGCTGAGGCAACGGGTGTCAGCACTGCTACAATAAGCAGGATAAACAGATGTCTTGTTTATGGAGCGGACGGCTATAAAATGATTTTTGACAGAATGGAAGGCAAGGAATAGAATTAAAAAAATTAAGGAAGATTTTTTTATGCTCAGGAAACTTTTTATAGGCTTAATAATATTATCCACCCTGACCTCGGAGGGGGCCGTAGATATTCCCTGGAATATTTACACCCTTTATTTGTGTGCCAATAACGGCCGCAGCTTAGGCGGGGGCTTGGATGCGGTAAAAGAGCATATTTACGGCCTGCGGGAAGGTGATGCCGTTAAGCGCGGCTCACAAAAGGTGTCTGCGGTTGCGGGGGGGAATATCGGTACTGCCTCTTTAAGCCTGTCTGACTCATATATTCCGCAGGATATTTCCATAGATACTGCAAGCCTCTATAAAGGACCTGATTTATTATGTGCTTTTTCAAATTCTCTCGGTAAGCTTTTTCATAAGTCTCAAAAGGAAAATATTATTAGAAAATCGGATACATCTCCTCCATGCTAAGGAATTACCGGCATATCTCATATAGCAGTATATCCTTTTTCATAGAGCGCTCATTTATAACAGCCGGTTTGACTGTAATAATTTAAATAATGAAAGACGGGGTGGAATTGTGATATACCTTATGGCTATAGCTGCCGCTATTATTGCCGGCATTCTTGTTAAAGGCAGAATATCAAATTTACTGAATCTTAAATTTGAAAAGACATGGCTCATTCTTGCCGCGTTTGTAATACTGTCGGCGGCACAGATAGCGGGAAGCAAATACGGATTTGTTCAAAGGTATTCTTTTTGGATTAATCTTGTTACCTTCTGTATGCTGCTTATCGGATTGTGGTATAACAGGCGCTATGTGGGAATGCTTTTTATTGGGCTTGGTTGTCTGTCAAATGCCGTGGTAATGCTTGCAAACGCGGGGAAAATGCCCGTAAGCATGGAAATGATAGAAAAAGCGGGGCTTTCCCATATGGTTTCACAGCTTTCCTTCAGGCATATGATTTTTGAAAAATGGCATCAGGTAAGGCTGCCCTTTCTATCCGACATCATACACATACCCGGGTTTCTGGGGTATTGGGTAGGTGTGGCCAGCATAGGGGATCTGATTATTACATTAGGACTCTTCTGTGTAGTTCTTGAGGCTGTTGCAGGGCGGGGAATATTGCCTATAAGGCAATTTCTTAAAATAGATTAATAATTTGGAGGTTTAAATAAATGAAGAAATTTATTGAAAAGATAATAGGAAGCTATAGTGACAGGGAATTAAAAAGAATAATGCCTTTAGTGGATCAGATAAATTCATTTGAGCCTAAAATCAAAGAGCTGAGTGATTCCGAGCTCAAGGGCAAGACGGATGAGTTCAGAGAGAGAATATCAAAGGGGGAGGCCTTGAACGATTTGCTTCCCGAAGCCTTTGCGGTTGTAAGGGAGGCCTCGTGGAGGGTGCTGGGCATGAGGCATTTTGATGTTCAGCTTGTAGGCGGGATTGTGCTTCATCAGGGAAGAATTTCCGAAATGAAAACAGGAGAGGGAAAGACGCTTGTGGCAACTCTGCCGGTATACCTCAACGCACTTGAAGGAAAGGGTGTGCATGTAGTTACCGTAAATGATTACCTTGCAAAGCGTGACAGCGAATGGATGGGCAAAATATACAAATTTTTGGGCCTGACTGTCGGACTCATTGTCCATGATTTAGATAATGAGCAGAGGAGGCTTGCTTATTCCAGTGATATCACCTACGGCACAAATAATGAGTTCGGCTTTGACTATTTAAGGGATAATATGGTTATATACAAGCAGGATATGGTGCAGAGGGATCTGCATTACTCAATAGTGGACGAGGTTGACAGCATATTGATAGATGAGGCCAGAACCCCTCTGATAATTTCGGGAATGGGTGACAAATCCACTGATTTGTACAAAAAAGCCAATTCCTTTGCAAGCAGGCTTAAAGCGAAGGTCTATAAGCAGTCGGACGACAAAAAGCACGACGATGATCTCGACGAGGAATATATTGTTGACGAAAAGGCCCATACGGCGACAATGACCGCCAAGGGCATAGCCAAGGCAGAGCAGTATTTCGGGATAGAAAACCTTTCCGACACAGAGAACATGACGGTTATGCACCATATAAATCAGTCCATAAGAGCGCACGGACTCATGAAAAAAGATATTGACTACGTCGTAAAGGACGGAGAGGTAATTATAGTTGATGAGTTTACAGGCCGACTGATGTACGGCAGGCGTTACAGCGAAGGGCTGCATCAGGCCATTGAGGCCAAGGAGGGAGTAAAGGTGGAGAGGGAGAGCAAGACCCTTGCCACTATTACTTTTCAGAATTATTTCAGAATGTATAAAAAGCTGTCCGGCATGACAGGTACGGCGCAGACTGAGGAGCAGGAATTTCAGACAATATATAAGCTCGATGTCATAATTATACCGACAAACATGCCTATGATAAGAAAGGATAACGCCGACAGTGTTTATAAAAATGAGGAAGGTAAGCTGAACGCCGTTATAAATCAGGTTGTAGAGTGCAATAAAAAGGGACAGCCGGTGCTTATAGGCACAATTTCAATCGAAAAGTCGGAGCTGCTCGGATCAATGCTCAAAAAGAGGGGCGTAGCCCATCAGGTGCTGAATGCAAAGTACCATGAAAGGGAGGCCGAAATAATCGCACAGGCCGGAAAGTTCGGGGCTGTAACCATTGCAACCAATATGGCAGGCCGCGGTACCGATATAGTGCTGGGCGGAAATGCCGAGTTTATGGCCAAGCAGGAGATGAAGAAGGCAGGATATTCCGAGGAGCTTATCAGCCAGTCCACCGGCTTTAATGAAACTGAGGATGAGCTTGTTATAGACGCAAGAAATTCATACAGGGAGCTGTATGATAAACATAAAAAAATGACGGGGGCCGAGAGGGAAAAGGTGTTTGAGGCCGGAGGGCTTTATATAATAGGTACAGAAAGGCATGAGTCAAGGCGCATAGACAATCAGCTAAGGGGACGTGCCGGAAGGCAGGGAGATGCGGGAGAATCAAGGTTCTATATATCCCTTGAGGACGATTTGATGAGGCTGTTTGGCTCCGACAGGCTTACAAATGTCGTCAATATGCTTGGCTTAGAGGACGATCAGCCCATAGAGCATAAAATGCTTTCAAATGCAATAGAAAACGCTCAGAGAAAGGTTGAGGGAAAGAACTTTGATATAAGAAAGCATGTGCTTCAGTATGATGATGTAATGAATAAGCAGAGAGAAATAATTTACAAGCAGAGAAGACAGGTGTTAGATGGCGAAAATCTCAAGGATTCCTTTATAAAAATGCTGGAGGGGACCTGTGACGGCATCGTTAAAACCTTCTGCGGTGAAAATCCACATCCCGACTACTGGGATTGGGAGGGCTTAAAGGCTCATGTCGAGGGGGCATTCGTTCCTAAGGATTCTCTTAACTTCGGAATAGAAGAGCTTGAAAGGATGAATAAAGAGCATTTAAAGGAAATTCTGCTTAAATTTGCAAATGAAAAATATGAGCTTAAGGAGCAGGAATTCGGCAGTGAGCTTATGCGTGAGGTCGAGAGGGTAATCCTTTTAAGGGTGGTTGATCAGAAATGGATGGATCACATAGATGCCATGGATCAGCTCAAGCATGGAATAGGGCTTCGTGCATACGGACAGAGAGACCCTGTAATTGAGTATAAGTTTGAGGGCTTTGAAATGTTTGAAGAGATGATACGCAGCATACATGAGGATGCCGTAAAGCTGATATTGAATTCACATATAGACACCAAAAACCTGCCCCAGCGTGAAAAGGTTGCCGAGCCTGTCAATGCAAGGCATGGAGAGGAAGAGGTAAAGAAGACGGTGGTAAAGGGAGATCATGTCGGCAGAAACGACCTCTGCCCTTGCGGAAGCGGCAAAAAGTACAAAAGGTGCTGCGGGGCAAATTAACAATTACAAAAAAAGAGGAGGATGTGCATTCTCTTGCATTGAAGGAATAGATGGACTACACAGAGGCACTTGAATATATTCACAATACACTTAAATTCGGAAGTAAGCTGGGCGTTCACAATATAGGGATGCTTATGGAGCTGATGGGCAATCCTCAGGATGAGCTTAAGTATGTGCATGTGGCGGGAACTAACGGCAAGGGCTCTACGTCAGCTTTTATAAGCAGTATTTTAATGAGTGCGGGGTATAAAGTGGGGATTTATACCTCGCCCTATATTCAGCGTTTTACAGAGAGAATAAAAATAAATGCTACCGAGATAATTCCGGAGGAATTGGCGAGGATAACGGAGCTTGTAAAATCCATGGCTGATACAATGGTCGAGCGAGGAGACAATCACCCCACTGAATTTGAAATAGTTACTGCCATAGCGTTTCAGTATTTTTACGAGCAAAAGTGCGATATAGTTGTGCTGGAGGTTGGCTTAGGCGGGAGGTTTGATTCTACAAATATAATAAAAACGCCGTGTGTCTCAGTTATTACGACAATAAGCCTTGACCATACATCCATATTGGGAAACACCCTGTCCCGGATAGCCTTTGAAAAGGCGGGAATTATCAAGCAGGGAGGAGAGGTGGTAATATACCCCCAGCAGGAGGAAGCGCAAGAGGTTTTTATTGACGTATGCCGCAGACAGGGAGCTGTTATGCACAGTGTAAGCCTTGAAGAAATAAATGTTGTTGAATCTGGAATAAAGGGGCAGGTTTTTGACTGTGAGGGATACAAGGGATTAAAAATCACCCTTATGGGAGATCATCAGGCAAATAACGCCGTAATGGCTGTAAAATGCTGTGAGATTCTCCGCGCAAAGGGCTTTAATATACCCGCACATTCTATACGGGAAGGGCTTTTTAAAGCAAAATGGCCCGGAAGGCTTGAGGTTTTGCGGGACAGGCCCGCCGTGCTTATTGACGGGGCTCACAACACCGAAGGGGCAAGGGCATTATATGCGGCAATGGAAAAATATTTTCAGGGCAGGAGAAAGATTTTTATTATAGGAGTCTTAAAGGATAAGGATTATAATACAATAATAGAAGTCATAGCTCCCATAGCATATTGCTTTATAACAGTTTCCCCAAACAGCGAGAGGGCTTTGCCGGCGGATGAGCTGGCGGTATTTTTAAAGGGCTATTGTAAAAATGTAATAATTGGTGATACAATTAAAGAGGCTGTGAGGCTTGCATTGGATATGGCCTCGGAGAATGACGTTGTGTGTGCCTTCGGGTCTCTTTATTATATAGGGGAGGTCAGGGGCTGCTTCATTTAAAAGCCAATGGGAGAAAAAGTGTTTATCGCGGCGGAGCGGGAGGCCCAACTATGAGCTGCCCTTATCAAGGAGGTGTTCTTTTTGATTAGCTTGAAACAGGAATTGCAGGACTATACTTCTATTAACTTGGACAGCATAGGTAAGGATGATACACACCTTCCTGACAATATAAAAAATTCTGTTATGCTCTATAATAAGGCTCTGGAAAGTCTTAAAGGCGGAAGTGAGGATATTGCGGTAATTGAGCTTAAGAAGGCTGTGTCTATGAACCCTGATTTTCATGAGGCAATCAACCTTCTCGGCATATGCTACAGCTATATGAAAGAACCCGCAAAAGCCGCCGAAATGTTTCAGAGGGTAATTGATGCTGAAAAAAACAGTGTAAGAGCCATGAGGTATTTAAGGCTTTTAAACTCCGATTCCCTGTCACCGGATGAGGATAGGAGAACAGGCGGACATAAAAAGAAAGATCCTTCTATGATGGGGCGTATTGTTAAATTTGGAGACAGTGTTAAAGGAGATGCAATAAGGTATATCGCAAGTGCCGCCATAGGCGCGTTAATTCTCTTTGCGGCGGGAGGTATTGCGTGGTCTGTTCAGGACAGACCTGCGGCTGCTTTGAATAACTCACAGATTGCCGGGGACACCGATAATTTGGAGAATGATAAATACAGAGCAATGTATGAAGATTTAAATATAAAATACCAAAAGCTTGAGAATAGCCTTCAGACATCAAATGCCGAGGCAGACTACTATAAAAATGCCTTTAAGCTATCCGAGGTGGATAGATTGGCGGCAGAGCGGAGGTATGAGGAGGCTGCGGATATGCTTGTGCTTCTTAAGACTGTTACATTTAAGGACAGTGAAAAGAGTGCGTTTGAGCAAATGTATAACAATATTATCCCTAAGGCTGCCACCGCTATGATGAACGAGGGAGTAAAGCTTACCAATTCAAAAAAATATAATGATGCCCTGCTTAAGCTTAATAAAATTTTTGTTTACGGAAACAGCTTTAATTTTATGGACAGAGCCATATACTATACCGGAAAATGCTATATGGGTCTGGATGACTCTGCAAAGGCCATAGCTGCGTTTGAGGAGATTGTGGAAAAGTATCCGTCGGGCTCCTATGCCGGTTATTCCGAGGGCTGGCTGAAAAGCCTGGGAGCATCCTGACAACAACACATTAATATACGTAGAATGCCTCTCACCTGTGAGAGGCATTTTACGTATATTAATGTATAGATCAATTTATATTGGAGAGGTTGAAGTGTTGCATGTAAATAAAGCATATAATATTGTACTTAGCGGGGGAGGAATTAAGGGAGTCGCATATACCGGGGTTTTTGAAGCAGCCGAAAAAGAGGGCATAAGATGGAATAACATTGCGGGGGTTTCGGCGGGAGCACTGGCGGGAGCCTTCACAGCGGCAGGCTACAGTGCAATGGAATTAAAAAAAGTACTTAGTGAGTTTAACTTCAGCAAAATTCAAATAAAGGACATACCCAAAAGGGTGCCCGCAGTTTCGGAATTTATTGAGTTTAACAGGCAGCTCACAGAGGCCCGGAGAATGCAGGCAGACGCAGACAAGGCTATTGAGTATTTTTTGTGCAGGCGTCACACGGACATGCGGGGAGCCTTGAACCGAGGCGGAATGGAATGTGACGGATACAGGGGAGCAATGCTTGACAACATATCAAAATTGAGCAAGCGGGGTTATCTCTGCGACGGAGATTATCTTGAGGAATGGGTGTCAAAATCGCTTCTTTTAAAAGGAGTAAAAACGTTTGGCGATTTAAGGACAGGAAAGCCGGATAAAATGAATCCACGGGGTTATAAAATACGGATGACTGCCGTTGACATAAACAGAGTTAAGATGGTAGTTCTCCCTGACGATATAGCTTTTTACGGCATGGACCCCGATAAGCTTGAGGTTGCAAAGGCTGTAAGAATGAGTACCGCCGTGCCCTTTGCGTTTAAGCCTGTGGAAATAAAAAAGTGGAAGGGCAATTACGCAAAAAAATACAGCATGATAGACGGAGGAGTATTTGACGGCTTTCCGTACTGGCTTGTTGATAATGAAAACAGCGCTTCCACGCTGGGCTTCAGGCTGGTAGGGAGCGACAAGAAAAAGCTGCTCAGTATAAATACTCCTCTAAACATTTTAAAGGCGTTGATTTGTGCGGTACATGACATTGGGGTGGATAAAAGTATTCCTCCGGTAAAATATGTTGCGGACATTAATACCTCCAATATATCGTTTTTAGATTTTAATCTGGATGAGGAGGAAAAAGCCTATTTGATCAATGAAGGGAGAAAGGCTGCAACTGACTTTTTCAATAAGCTAAACATTACCCGCCCCAAAAAAAAGATAGAAATGCTAAATGGAATTCATAGATTTTTCAGAAGGTAGTACATCAAATCCAAGCTGACAATTTTAAAGGATATTATTTGTGCTTTTCTTTTTCCCCTATTTGTATTATGATATTATATAAATCTATACTGCTTTTGAAGCCGTTAAACACCAAGAGCAATAATATTTTGCAATGGGTGCGGCTTTAACTTTATTGGAGGCGTAAGAATGTTCTATAAAAGTACAAGAGGGGGAGCCGGATCAGTATTATCGGCGGACGCCATAAAAAAAGGGATAGCTCCTGACGGGGGGCTGTTTGTTCCTGAATCGGTCTGTAAGCTTGAATTGGAGCAAATAGGCAATATGGTAAATATGACATACAGGGAAAGGGCGACGGCTGTTTTAAAATATTACATTGACGACTATACCGATGAGGAAATAGAGGAATGTGTTGAAAACGCATATGCACGCCAAAAATTTGAGGGCGATGACATTGCTCCCGTGCGTAAGCTGAATGAAAATGTATATATTCTTGAGCTGTGGCACGGGCCCACATGTGCCTTTAAGGACATGGCGCTTCAGATTTTGCCGCATCTGCTTGTAAACGCCGTAAGGAAGACAGGGGAGAACAGCAGGATTGTTATACTTGTCGCTACCTCGGGGGATACGGGAAAGGCCGCGCTTGAGGGCTTTAAGGATGTTTCTGGCACTGAAATAATAGTGTTTTACCCGTACAACGGAGTAAGTGAAGTCCAGAAGATGCAGATGGTTACTCAGGAGGGGAAAAATGTTCACGCAATAGCGGTAGAAGGCAATTTTGACGATGCCCAGAACGGAGTTAAGGCTATATTTACAAATCCTGAGCTTAACGGTCTTATGGCCTTAAACGGCATAAAATTTTCTTCGGCAAATTCAATTAACTGGGGAAGGCTTCTGCCACAGATTGTCTATTATTTTTCTGCGTATGCCGACATGGTTAAAAAGGGAGATATAAGGCTTGGGGATAAAATCAATGTGGTGGTGCCTACGGGAAATTTCGGAAACATTCTTGCCGCATATTACTCCTTGAGAATGGGCTTGCCCATAAACAAAATGATATGTGCCTCAAATGAAAACAATGTGCTGACCGACTTTATTAATACCGGCAGGTATGACAGCAAGAGAGAGTTTAAGAGGACGGTTTCTCCATCAATGGATATACTTATCTCAAGCAATTTAGAAAGGCTGCTGTTTGAAATAACAGATCATGATTCCAACGCTGTGAAGGGATGGATGGAGCAGCTTAAGGAAAATGGAGAATATACCGTTGACGACAATACCAGAAGAAAGCTCTCCAAATTGTTCTGGGCAGGCTATACCAATGAAAATGAGACACTTAAAACAATAGAATATATATATAATGAATATAACTATGTTGTAGACACCCACACAGCGGTAGGGATAGATGTTTATGACAAATATGTCATTTCGACGGGGGATGTCTCAGCTTCTTTAATAGCCTCAACCGCAAGTCCTTTTAAGTTTAATGAAAGTGTTGCGAGAGCAATATTCGGAGAATCGGAGATAGAGGGCAAAAGCGAATTCCAGTTGCTTGATGCCTTATCGGAGGAATGCGGGCTGCCTATTCCTCAGGGGCTTGCAAATTTGGATAAAAAGACGGTAATCCACAAGGGAGTATGCAGCAGGGAGGAAATGGCCGAGCAGGTAAAGAAAATATTGAATATTTAAGAAAATTAAGCTTTATCCAAAAAATCACGGCATATATGATTTTGCAGGAAGGGCAGGCGCAAGGGAGGGGAAAATAGTGATCCGCAAGCTTATGAACGGAAGGTATGGATCAGATACTCTGTCTTTGGTTATTATTTTTGTAGCTGTAATATTTTTCCAATTTAAGTACTTATGGATAATAGGAGCTGCTTTAGCGGGATATGCGTTTTACAGAATGCTGTCTAAGGACACAGGCAGACGATTTAAGGAAAAGCAGGCTTTTGAAGGGCTTATTAAAAGGGTTGTTGCAAAATTGTATTTTTACAGGACAGCCTTCCGGCAGAGAAACCAGTATGTTTTTTTAAAATGTGAGAAGTGCAGGAACAATTTGAGACTCCCCAAAAATAAAGGCAAGCTTGAAGGAACATGCCCTGTGTGCGGCTTTAAATTTATGAGAAAAACCTAATTGTATTATAGAAATCGCAGGGGCAGACCTGCGTGTCTGCCCTGAATTACGCATAAACACAATATAAAACCAAGTTTTTCGGAGGGCAAAAAAATGATTAGAAAGTCGGATGAAATGACAAAGCAGTTGAACGAAAAAATGCGCGGAGGAAACGGCGTAATTGAAATTACTCATATTTTTAAGCAGGAGGATCTCAAGGGCAAGGCAAGGCTGTGCGCCAAGATTACCGTTAATCCCGGTTGCTCTATAGGGCTCCATGAGCATGACAATGAAGAAGAAATATTTTATATAATAAAAGGCAGCGGTATAATTGACGATAACGGTGAAAAGCGTGAGGTTTCGGTAGGAGATGCCGTTTTAACAGGCGGAGGAGCAGCCCATATGGTAGAAAATAACGGCAGTGAGCCTCTGGAAATGCTTGCGGTTATTTTGCTGTACGTATAACAGGCGGTGCGGGCACAGCCTGTTGGACTACAGGTATATCCTGTAGTCCAGCTCGGGGAATATATCGTCCTGTGCCTGTATGCCTCTCAGCCATGACGGGTCGATATTGCCGGCACTAATATCATTATAGAGCCTTGTGAAGCGGTCTATATGTTGTTGTGTGCGCTTTATGGCATAGGGTGTCACTGTGCCGGTTCTCATTATAAATGCCCAGTCGCTGCTTTGCGCCAATAGCAATTCGCGTGCTGCCTGATTCAGGGCATCTTTTTTTAGGCCTTCACAGCATGGATTTTCATTTGCCAGCCGCGACATCATTTGTGCAGCATTGTCCAGGTGCTTGTAAATCCAGTCGTTGGACTCATTCAGCCAAACCTCGCTGTATCCCTTATGCCCCCATGTTGAAGGGCACGGAGAGCATACCTGCATTGAGGGATTGCGCTCCATATATTCACTGAGGGTTGTGAGCTTAAAATCGCTCTGGCGGCAGTCTGCTTTCTTAAACAGGCAGTACAGCCAGAAGGGGCCTTCATACCACCAATGCCCAAACAGCTCCGCATCATAAGGGCATACTATTATGGGAGGCCGGTCCATTTTTTGGGACAAATCAATTATTTGCTTTTGCCTGCTGCAGAGAAAATTTTCTGCATGACAGTCGGCCTTATATTTTGCGGATAAAGGGTTGTAGGGCTGCTTGAGATCCGTTTTTCCCGTTATCCTGTAATATTTTATTCCCGTATGTATCCTCTGACCGTCAGGGGGCAGGTAGGGCCTTATATACTCATAATCCAAGTCATATCCTATATCTCTGTAAAACTCTCTGTAGTCAAAATCTCCAGGATACCCTTCCGTAGCACTCCACACCTGTTTTGAAGAATCAGGGTCTCTGCCGAAGGCCACCAGCCCGTTTGGGGTCACCACAGGGCAATTGGTGCCGAATACAGGCTTAGGGTCGGAATAGAGTATTCCGTGGGACTCGGTGATAAAATACTCAAGCCCGTTTTCCTTCAGCACATTTTCTATTGACGGAGTATACCCGCATTCGGGAAGCCATATGCCCAAAGGCCGCCTGCCAAAATACTTAAGGTATATTTCCACTCCAAGAGACACTTGAGCACGCACGGCGCTGCTGCTCATAAGAGGCAAAAAGCCGTGAGTTGCCGCGCTGCACATTATCTCGATATGCCCGGACTCCTGAAATTCCCTGTAAGCATTCACCAGATTGCAGCCGTATACATGGGTAAAATCCTCTAAGTCCTTGCAATATTTATCGTGGTACATTATTGCAAGGCTGTTGAATTCAGGCTCATTCCGTGTTCTTTCAATTTCTCTTTCGGACAGGCTTATAAGGTTTTCAAGATATTTTATATATCTGGACTGGAGGAGCTTATTTGTGAGCATTGACAGAAGAGTGGGACTTAAGGACATGTTCAATTTAAAAGCGGCTCCCTCCCGTGACAGTGCCCCAAAGGTATTCAGCAGTGGAATATATGTTTCGGAGATGGCTTCAAAAAGCCATCTCTCCTCCAAAAAGCCTTCTTGTTCAGGGTGGTGAACATATGGAAGATGTGCATGAAGTATAAAGGCAACATTTCCTTTAACCATTGGAATTCATCCTCTCTAAGCCGGACAAAGTATAAACCTTGCTAAGCATATGGCCGGCATCTTCAGTATTTGAACAAATTGCAGGAGCTTATGCCAGGAGGTATCCCCAAAAGCTCTGCGGAGCTTATTCCTAATGGCAATTCCTCCGGCCCCGTCCTCAGAAACTCATGTGAGCTGACTGCGGGAGCAGGCAATTTGCTTTTCATGCTGGGATATGACGCTGTGCAGTCATTCCCCGTATCGCAGGCTTGCTTGTGCTTTAGAATTTTATAGTTTATAAAATAAACAGCAGTATTTGTACTTAAATTTCCGCCCGGAGTAAACACGTAATCGGAGCTGGCAAAGCTTATAAAGAATTTATCCGAAACCAGCCTCCCGAGCTGCACGCAATAAAGACAGCCTGCATCGGGAACGTTTATGTATGCGCTGCTTGAAAGATCATTGATAGCTATATCAAATTCGGTGTTTTTAGATACATTTGAAACCTTGAGAACAGGCACAGATTTCTCCCACAATTCAAAGCCGAAGTGCTCGCAAAACGATGTCTTCTTCGAATCCGGAATTTCCCAATATGCATACAGGCAGTGAGGATCCCTTGCCAGCAGCAATATTCTTGCTTTATCACAGGCAAAAGGCAAGCAGCTCTCACTATGTGCTTGAATCTCAGACATGTTTTTTATTTCCTCCTAAATTTCAATTGGATATCCGGCATATGCCTCTTGTTATATGTAGCGATAAATATTTTACATTGAGGATATAACTGCAATTATATCCTCTATGTTTGTAAAATCTTTATCGCGTCCTATATAGCATAATGCTTTTATACCCATACTTTGATTTTAATACTGTTTTGCTTTAAATTCAACCTATTATTTACATATATTAATAAAAAATATATATTTTGATATTTTGGGATTTTGTTATATAATAATCTTCGAAGACCATTTAAGGCAGTAATATACAAAGGATGTTTTTAGCATCCATAATATTTTAACTCGGAGCCGGGTGTATTTATTCAGCATGGAGGCTTACCGAAAAATAAAAATATGTAAATTGCTTTATTTAGTGTTATAATACTAATAGTTAAGCTATTAAAAAGGATAATGTTATTGGCAAGTTGCCTGAAAAACATTTTGATGTAATATATGCTTGAGAGGGGAATAATATGAGAATACTTATGCTCTCATGGGAATATCCTCCCAGAATTGTCGGCGGTATTTCACGCGTTGTGCATGATCTGGCGCAGGAGCTGGGAGAAAAGGGCAATGAAATTCATGTTGTAACCTGTTGGGAAGCCGGTACCGAGGAAATGGAGAGGGATAAGAATGTCTTTGTTCACCGGGTTCATACATATGACATAAATACCATTAATTTTGTTGATTGGGTTTTACAGTTGAATTTCAGTATTATTGAATGTTCAATCAGACTTATAACCCAATACAAGGATTTTGATATAATACATGCTCATGACTGGATAGTGGCCTTTGCAGCCAAGACATTGAAAAATGCATATTTAATCCCCATGATTGCCACCATACATGCTACGGAGTATGGAAGAAATTGGGGTGTGCATAATGACATGCAGAGATACATACATAACGTTGAGTGGTGGCTTACATACGAATCCTGGAAGATAATAGTAAACAGTGAATATATGAGCAATGAAGTCAAAAATATATTTGAGCTTCCAGAGGACAAGGTCCGTGTGATACATAACGGGGTAGATCCAAATAAATTTAAGGGCTTTGAAAGGGATATTGCATTCAGAAGGAATTATGCCTCCGATAATGAGAAAATTGTTTTTTTTGTAGGGAGGCTGGTAAATGAAAAGGGAGCTCATGTTTTAATAGATGCAGTGCCTAAAATTATAGGCTGCTATAATGACGTCAAGTTTGTTATTGCGGGAAAGGGCCCTCAGAGTGAATATCTAAAGGGAAAGTCTGCTGCAATGAATATAAACCACAAAATATATTTCACAGGCTATATAAGCGACGAATATTTGTGCAAATTATACAAGTGCGCGGATATAGCGGTTTTCCCGAGCCTGTATGAGCCATTCGGCATAGTTGCGTTGGAGGGGATGGTTGCAAATGTTCCCGTGGTGGTTTCGGACACTGGGGGGCTGGGGGAAATTGTGTACCACGGGGTTGACGGGATGAAGTCCTATACAGGCAATGCGGAATCTCTTGCCGACAGCATCCTTGATATACTGTTCAACCCGGAGAAGGCTGAGGAAATAAAGAAAAGGGCCATGGAAAAGGTGTACAGGGTGTATAATTGGGATACAATATCGAGACAGACACTGGAGGTTTACAGGGAGATTATTGAGGAAAGCCAAAAAAAGAGCTGGGAGATACAGGTTTAAAATAGAATAAAATCCTGTTTATGTAGTTTATGGGGGCTGGGGAGGTCCTCATATTTTTGTGACGGCTTTTAGACTGTTCCCATCAAAAAATAATTGTATTTGATTTTACTGGAAATATGCTATAATAGTAAAGCTGTGCATATGGAAAAGTGCTGTTTTATTGAATTACATTGAATTATAAAGAGGTAATCTTTTTAATATATCACATTAAAATAATAAAGTTATGGAGGTTGGAAAGTGGCAAAAAACAAGAAAAAACTAAAAGTAATTCCGCTGGGGGGATTACAGGAGATTGGAAAGAACATCACAGTGTTTGAGTATGGTGATGAAATTATCGTGGTGGACTGCGGGCTGGCTTTTCCTGAAGACGAAATGCTTGGTATAGATCTTGTGATACCTGATACCACGTATTTGGCCAAGAACAAGGATAAGGTCAAGGCCATAGTGCTTACCCACGGGCATGAGGATCATATAGGTGCACTGCCATATGTGCTTAAGGATATAAACGTGCCGGTATACGGAACCAAGCTTACATTAGGGCTGTTGCAATATAAGCTTGAGGAGCACGGAATGCTTTCGAGCGTTTCCTTAAATACAGTCAAGCAGGGACAGACGATTGACCTTGGGGTATTTAAGGTGGAGTTTATACGTTCTACGCACAGCATAGCCGATACTGTTGCTCTTGCCATATACACCCCTGTGGGGATAGTTGTACACACAGCGGATTTTAAAATTGACTATACGCCTATAGAGGGTGAGCCTATGGATTTGGCGCGTTTTGCGGAATTGGGCAAAAAGGGCGTACTGCTTCTTATGTGTGACAGCACAAACGTTGAGCGGGAGGGCTATACCATGTCTGAAAAGACTGTGGGAGAGGCCTTTGAGGACATATTTATGAATGCCGGAGGAAGGATACTTATTGCTACCTTTGCCTCAAATGTACACAGGGTGCAGCAGGCAATCAACTCCGCTGTGAAATTCAACAGAAAAGTAGCTATTTGCGGAAGAAGCATGGTCAATGTCGTTAAAGCCGCAATGGATTTGGGGTATATGCACGCTCCCGAGGGCGTGATGGTTGACATTGACACCATTCACAAGTACAATCCCGAGAACCTTGTTCTTATAACGACGGGGAGTCAGGGCGAGCCCATGTCGGCATTGACCAGAATAGCTGCCTCCGAGCATAAAAAGGTTGAAATCGCCCCAGGAGATTTAGTGATTATTTCTGCAAATCCCATACCTGGAAATGAAAAGCTTGTATCGAGAGTAATAAACGAGCTGTTCAGGAAGGGAGCCGAGGTTATATATGAAGCTCTTGCCGATATTCATGTTTCAGGACATGCGTGTCAAGAGGAGCTGAAGCTTATACACAGCATTGTCAAGCCTAAGTTCTTTTTCCCCGTCCATGGAGAGCACAGGCATTTGAAGCAGCATGCAAACCTTGCGCATAAGCTGGGGATGCCCAATGAAAGAATTTTTGTTATGGAGATAGGAAAGGTGCTTGAGCTGACCTCCGATACAGCCAAAATAAGCGGAAGCGTGCCTGCCGGAAAGGTGCTTGTGGATGGCCTTGGAGTGGGAGACGTAGGCAATATTGTTCTGAGGGACAGAAAGCACTTGTCGCAGGACGGGCTTATCGTGGTGGTAATAACAATAGAGGGGGATACGGGAAATGTAGCGGCAGGACCCGATATAATCTCAAGGGGATTTGTGTATGTAAGGGAATCTGAGGATCTGATGGAGAATATGAGAGAGGTAGTTAAGAAGGCGCTCGACAAGTGTGAGGACAAGAGAAAAAATGACTGGGGTGCCAGAAAAAATGCAATAAAGGATTCCTTGAGAGACTTTATATACGAAAAAACAAAGAGAAAGCCTATGATTTTGCCCATAATAATGGAAGTATAGATAAAATATCATTAAAAGGCCTGCCGCGGCAGGCCTTTATTTTTTTCTTGACCTTTGAAACAATATTATAGTATCATAGTCAGATAAAGTATTTTATTGTATACTGATTTTGCTTTACTTTTAGGGCTATGCCCTTTTTTAATATTTAATATGACTTCAAGGGGGAAGTTTCATGCCTATAAAGATACCTGATAACCTGCCGGCAGCAGAAATCTTAAACAGCGAAAACATCTTCGTAATGAGTGAGGAGCGTGCGTTCCATCAGGATATACGCCCGCTTAAGATAGTTATTCTCAATTTAATGCCCACAAAAATTACTACCGAAACACAAATACTCCGGCTGATAGGGAATTCGCCTTTGCAGTTGGATATTGTATTTTTGCACCCTAAGACCCATTTGTCCAAAAATACTCCTTATGAGCATCTCATAAAATTTTACAATACCTTTGACGATATAAGGGATCAGAAATTCGACGGCATGATAATAACAGGGGCCCCGGTGGAGCAGATGGCTTTTGAGGAGGTAAACTATTGGAATGAGCTTAAGGAAATTATGACATGGAGCTATACAAATGTGACCTCAACACTCCATATTTGCTGGGGTGCTCAGGCGGGGCTTTACTTCCATTACGGTATACCGAAATATGCCCTTGGCGAAAAAATGTTCGGTATTTTTTCTCATACCGTGAACAAATTGAACGTAAAGCTTCTCAGGGGCTTTGATGACGAGTTTTTTGTGCCTCATTCCAGGCATACCGAGATTAGAAGAGAGGACATAGAAAAAGTTCCCTGCCTGGAGATTTTGTCGGAATCTATAGATTCAGGGGTATATATTGTGGCGTTAAAGGGTGGCAGGCAGGTGTTTGTCACAGGCCATTCCGAATACGATCCCTTGACGCTCAAGGCGGAATATGACCGTGACATATCAAGAGGAATCGACATAAAGGTTCCTAAAAACTATTTTCCTTCCGACGATCCGTCAAAATATCCTATGGTAAGATGGAGAGGACATGCCACCCTGTTGTTCTGCAACTGGCTGAATTATTACGTATATCAGGAGACACCGTACAATTTAGAGCAGGTATAGAAGCTTGCAGCTCTTTTAAAAAACACTTACCGGGCACTCTATAAACTCTTTTTGTGAGACTTCCGAGTGCCCGGTAAAATTTTCGGCTTTATTTTGCCAGGCGATGTTAAATATTTAACATAAGGCTTGAGGTATAAAATTCGAGTGGAAATTAAATCAAATATAATGTATAATCTGTAAAATGACAATTAAGAAATTAAATATTCGTTAAAAACATTGAAGAATAGTCGAAAATTTGATATAATATTATAGATATTGTTAAATACTTAACAAATGCAAGTATATTTTATTTTATAATTGTATTTTGATGTCCGATGGCTTTATTTTACAGTGGATGTTAAAAGCAATATTTTACGATAAGTTGCTTATACTAAAGCTGCTTATGTTAAGCTTATTAATTTGGATTAGGAGGTCTGTGTCAATGAGTACAAACAACTGCTGCTGTGGATGTGTTGACGAAAAAGAGCAGAAACTGCAGGAAATTATCACAAAGTATAAGGACACCAGAGGGGCATTAATTCCGGTGCTGCATGAGGCTCAGGAGGTATACGGATATCTTCCCGTTGAGGTACAGAAGGCGATATCTGAAGGTCTTAATATACCTTTGACGGAGATATATGGGGTGGTTACCTTTTATACCCAGTTTTCTCTAAAGCCCAAGGGAAGGTTTAAAATTAATGTCTGTATGGGTACCGCATGTTATGTTAAGGGCTCGGGGCTTGTGCTGGATAAGCTGAAGGAAAAGCTGGGCATTGATGTGGGAGAATGTACTGATGACGGAAAGTATTCATTGGATGCATGCAGGTGCATAGGCGCGTGCGGTCTGGCACCCGTAATCATGGTTAATGATGATGTATACGGAAGGCTGGAGGCTGATGATATAGAGGGAGTAATTCAAAAATATAAGGATCTGTAATGCCGGATGGCGATACCGATAGCATTTTAACGGGTCTGTACGGGAGAACATGAGAGATATTTCATTGCATTTAATGGATATAATACAAAATTCAATAACGGCCGGTGCCGGTAAGGTTAAGGTTTATATAAGTACTGTGTCTGCATCGGATGAGCTGAGAATTTGTATAGCCGACGACGGATCAGGAATGGATAAGGAGCTGCTGGAACGTGTGACAAGCCCCTTTTCCACCACCAGAACCACCAGAAAAATAGGCTTGGGAATTCCTTTGTTCAAATCCTCCGCCATGCAATCGGGAGGAGACCTGTATATAGAGTCGGTTAAGGGACAGGGAACGACTCTTGAGGCTGTTTTTAAGATAAGCAGTATTGACAGAATACCGTTAGGTGATATAGCCGATACTTTTGGAGCTGTTATAAGCGCCAACCCCGAAATTGATTTTGAGCTTGTGCTTATGAAAGACGGCGGCAAAAGCTTTGAATTCAGTACCGAGGAAGTAAAGGCAAGGATTTTAGAGGTTCCTATTAACAATTACGAAGTGGTGGACTGGATTAAAGAGTTTATTGATGAAGGTGTAAAGATTACATTTGGAGGTGTGTTGAATGAAATCAATAGCTGAGCTGGAGCAAATAAGAAAAAAGACATTGGATGAAATCAGCTTAAGGACAAATAAGAATGTTTTGAGGGTTGTAGTGGGTATGGCTACATGCGGGATTGCCGCAGGAGCAAGGCCTGTCATGAATGCATTCTTGGAGGAATTGAAGAAGAGAAATATTTCCGATGTCAGCGTGACAATGACGGGCTGTATAGGGGTGTGCAGGCTTGAGCCTGTGGTTGAGGTTATAAACCCCGACGGAGAAAAGGTAACGTATGTTAAAATGACAGCTGAGAAGGCTGTAAGAGTTGTGGCGGAGCATATAGTAAACGGTAGAGTCTGTTCGGACTTAACCATTGGCGCTGAAGAGGGCTGATAATTTGATGATTTACAGACATTCAAATTAGAGAATTGGGGGTATAAACAAGATGCAGTTATATAGAGCACATGTCCTGGTTTGCGGAGGTACGGGTTGTACGTCGTCAAACTCGGAAAAAATTATAAAGGAATTGGATGTACAGCTTGCGGCCAATAAACTCGATAGCGAGGTAAAGGTTGTAAAGACAGGCTGCTTTGGCTTGTGTGCCGAGGGACCCATTGTGGTGGTTTATCCCGAGGGAGCAATGTATACAATGGTCAAGGTGGAGGATATAAAGGAAATAGTCGGGGAGCATCTGCTTAAGGGGAGAATTGTCAAAAGGCTTTTGGCTGGAGACAAGGAGCATACCGATATAACAAAGTCCTTGGAGGGTGTTGGCTTTTTCCAGAGGCAGATGAGAGTTGCACTGAGAAATTGCGGTGTAATCAATCCCGAAATAATTGACGAATATATAGCCTATGACGGATATAAGGCGCTTGCCAAGGTGCTGACGGAAATGTCGCCTGAGCAGGTTATAGATACAGTTAAGAAATCGGGCCTCAGAGGAAGAGGAGGAGCGGGATTCCCCACAGGGCTGAAGTGGGAATTTGCCAGCAAATCTAAGGATGACCAGAAATATGTCTGCTGTAACGCAGATGAGGGAGACCCGGGAGCATTTATGGACAGAAGCGTTCTTGAGGGGGATCCTCACTCGCTGATAGAGGCTATGGCAATTGCGGGATATGCAATCGGCTCAAATCAAGGCTTTATATATGTAAGAGCCGAGTATCCCATAGCTGTAAAAAGGCTTCAGATAGCAATTGATCAGGCGAAGGAATACGGACTGCTCGGCAATAACATATTCGATACAGGCTTCAGCTTTGATCTCGAAATAAGGCTGGGAGCAGGTGCGTTTGTGTGCGGAGAGGAAACCGCGCTTATGACCTCAATTGAGGGCAAAAGAGGAGAGCCCAGGCCAAGACCTCCTTTCCCTGCGGTAAAGGGCTTGTGGAATAAGCCTACAATACTCAACAATGTTGAGACATATGCAAACATACCTGTAATTTTCTTAAAAGGGCCCGAATGGTTTGCAAGCCTTGGCACCGAGAAAAGCAAGGGAACAAAAGTGTTTGCGGTAGGTGGAAAGATAAACAATACCGGGCTTGTTGAAATTCCGATGGGAACAACGTTAAGAGAAATAGTATATGACATAGGAGGGGGAATACCCAACGGCAAGAAATTTAAGGCGGCGCAGACAGGAGGGCCTTCCGGGGGCTGTATTCCTGCGAGCCTTATAGACACCCCCATTGACTATGATTCACTTATTCAGATAGGCTCAATGATGGGCTCCGGCGGACTGATCGTAATGGATGAGGATACCTGTATGGTGGATATAGCCAAGTTCTTCCTTGAGTTTACGGTTGAGGAATCCTGCGGAAAATGCCCTCCCTGCCGTATAGGTACTAAGAGAATGCTTGAGATATTGGAAAGAATTACTGATGGCAAGGGTCAGGACGATGACATAGGAAAGCTTGAGGTTCTTGCAAAGAACATTAAGGCCTCTGCGCTGTGCGGATTGGGACAGACCGCTCCAAATCCTGTCTTAAGCACCTTGAAATATTTTAAGGACGAGTACATGTCACATGTAAGGGACAGGAAATGCCCTGCGGGTGTGTGCAAGTCGATGATGCAGTATGTTATTAATGCCGAAAGGTGTAAGAGCTGCGGTATTTGTGCAAAGGTATGCCCCGCAAACTGCATAAGCGGAGAGAAGAAGGTTCCGTATGTAATCAATCAGGAAAAGTGCTTAAAGTGCGGTGCATGTATGGAAAAATGTCCATTTAAAGCGATATTTAAAAATGTGTAGCGGAAGGAGAGTGTAAAGAATGGAAATGGTAAACATAACGATTGATGCCAGAAAAGTACAGGTGCCTAAAAACTATACCATATTGGAAGCTGCCAGACAGGCAAATATAGCAATACCTACACTTTGCTTCCTCAAGGACATAAATGAAATCGGGGCGTGCAGGATGTGTGTGGTTGAGGTAAAGGGAGCCAGAAGCCTGCAGGCGGCATGTGTGTACCCCGTATCGGAGGGACTGGAGATATATACTCAAAGCCCTGCCGTGCGTGAGGCAAGGAAGGTTACCTTAGAGCTGATACTGTCAAACCATGAAAAGAAATGTCTCACCTGCGTAAGAAGCAGGAATTGTGAGCTTCAAAAGCTGTCTGAGGAATTGAATATAAAGGATATAAGGTTTGAGGGAGAGAGCGGAAATTTTGCTGTAGACCAGTTTTCTCCTTCTATAGTAAGGGATCAGAACAAGTGCGTATTGTGCAGACGGTGTGTCAGCATGTGCAAAAATGTTCAGACGGTATCTGTTATAGATACCAATGAGAGAGGCTTTAAGACAGTTGTCGCTCCTGCCTTTAACAAGTCGCTTAACGAGGTGCCGTGTACCATGTGCGGACAGTGCGTAAGTGTATGTCCTGTGGGAGCTCTTCGTGAAAAGGACGACACCGACAGGGTGTGGGAGGCTCTTGCAAACTCAGATCTCCATGTGGTGGTTCAGACTGCTCCTGCTGTAAGGGTAGCGCTTGGAGAAGAGTTCGGAATGCCTATAGGAACAAGGGTTACCAGCAACATGATTGCTTCTTTGAGGCGTTTGGGTTTTGCCAAGGTATTTGACACCGATACCGCTGCTGACCTTACCATTATGGAGGAAGGCACAGAGGTAATAGAAAGGATAAAGAACGGTGGGAAGCTCCCTGTAATAACCTCATGCAGCCCGGGATGGATTAAATTCTGCGAGCACTACTATCCTGAATTTATTGACAACCTGTCAAGCTGCAAATCTCCCCATGAAATGTTCGGGGCGGTGCTGAAATCCTATTATGCCGAGAAGATGGGAATTGATCCGGCAAAAATATTTGTTGTATCCATCATGCCATGTACGGCAAAGAAGTTTGAGGCCCAGAGGCCGGAGCTGTCTTCCGTAGGGTATCCCGATGTTGACGTGGTACTGACAACGAGAGAGCTTGCAAGGATGATTAGAGAGGCCGGCATAGACTTTACCGAGCTTCCCGAAAGACACTTTGACGATCCCATGGGCGAAGCCTCGGGAGCCGGGGTTATCTTCGGAGCGACGGGAGGAGTAATGGAGGCTGCGCTGAGGACTGTAGCAGAGATACTGAGCGGAGGAAAGGTGGCGGCCATTGAATATGATGCCGTAAGAGGAGTTGAGGGCATCAAGGAGGCTACCGTAGAGGCCGGGGGTATGAAGCTTAAGGCGGCGGTTGCACACGGGCTGGGAAATGCCAGAAAGCTTCTTGATAAGATAAAAGCGGGAGAGGAATATCACTTTGTTGAGATAATGGCATGTCCCGGAGGCTGTGTAAACGGAGGCGGACAGCCAATACAGCCGTCTCAGGTAAGAAGCTGGACCGACCTCAGAAAGGAAAGAGCAAAGGCCATATATGAGGAGGACAGGGAAATGCCGATAAGGAAGTCCCATGAGAATCCCAAGATAAAAATGCTTTACGATGAGTATTTTGAGAAGCCGGGAAGTCATAAATCACATGAGCTTTTGCATACACATTATAAAAAGAGAGATAACTATCCTGTATAAGTAAAAGCCAGTTTGTAAAAAAAAGGCCGGATCTATAAATCCGGCCTTTTTGGCGTCTTACGCATCGGTTCCCCTCTTTTGAAAATAGAGGGGCCAGAGGTGAGGAGGATGTAAAATAATATCCTCCAGAATAATTTCTACTCTAACTATAGAAGCATGTATACGTGTAGAAGACGCTTGTGACTTTAGTTAGCCTAAATTGTAGCGTGGTCACGTATTCCGGGGAAATTATTCTTCCGGAAATTATTTTACATCCTTTTTATATAGTTTGTATCCTGATTTATATAGAGTGATAAGGTTGATTTATATGCTGTAAGTCGTGTATTATATGATTAATTGCTGGAATGGGGAAGGGGTAGAGATGGATATAGGCTTGAACAGGGCATTAATGGATATATACGGCAGTATGTATGAAAAAGAGGGTTCAAGGCATTGGTGGCCTGCCGAAAATGATTTTGAAATGATTGTGGGGGCAATATTGACTCAATTTGTTTCATGGAAAAATGTCACTACCGCTATTGAAAACTTAAAGAGAGAAAATCTTTTAAGCATAGAAGGAATATGCAGCGCAAATATTGAGATTCTGGAGGAGCTGATAAGGTGTACAAGGTTTTATAAGCAAAAGGCTAAAAAGCTTAAAGTCTTTTGCCTGCATGTTGAATCGCGATACAGGGGATCTCTGGATAAGATGTTTGAAAATGACCTCTATGACTTGAGAAGAGAGCTTCTTTCGCTCTATGGAATAGGAAAGGAAACGGCTGACTGTATAATACTGTATGCGGCGCGAAAGCCGATATTTGTTGTGGATGCGTATACCAGAAGGGTGTTTGGACGGCTTGGATATTTTAAAGAGGATGAGAGCTATGACAATATGCAGAGGTTCTTTATGGATAATTTAGAGCATGACACAGAGCTGTTTAATGAATACCATGCACAGATTGACGGAGTCGGCTCCAAATACTGTTTGGGCAAAAGCCCGCTCTGCCCGGAATGCCCGTTAAGTAAAATTTGTAAAATATAATAAATTTTGATAAAATGTAATAAATATAAAAATAATATAAAGTATTTTGGAGGTATTATATGGGAAAAGAAACCTGGAAGCCCTCGACGCTGCTTAACCCTGTGCCTGCGGTGATGGTGACGTGTGCCGACGGCGAGGGCAAGCCCAATATTATTACACTGGCATGGGCCGGCACAATCAACTCTGAACCGCCCATGCTTTCAATTTCAGTGCGCAGGGAGAGATACTCATACGCTTTGATTAAGGATAAGGGCCAATTTGTTGTCAACCTCACCACAAAGGAGCTGGCTTTTGCTACCGATTACTGCGGAGTTAAATCGGGCAAGGACACGGATAAGTTTGAGGCGGTAAAGCTGACCCCTCAAAAGGCTTCGGTTGTGGAGGTGCCACTGATTAAGGAGTCTCCCGTAAACATAGAGTGCGTTGTAAAAAATGTGATTGAGCTGGGTTCTCATGACATGTTTATAGCGGAGATAGCGGCGGTGAATGTAGACGGCAGGCTGATAGACGATAAGGGCAAAATGCATCTGGATAAGGCAGGGCTTATATGCTATTCACACGGGCAATACTGGACTCTGGGAAAGGACCTTGGGCATTTTGGATATTCGGTGTCCAGAAAAAACAAGAACGGCAAGGCCGATAAGGGTGGAAAGGCTGATAAAAAGACGAAATAGGGGACAAGTGCGGGGACATTCCTCAAAAAATAGAGAAATGTCCCCTTACATTGCGCCGTGAAAGGTGCGTGAGATTACCTCAAGCTGCTGCTGGCTTGTGAGCCTTACGAAATTTACAGCATACCCCGAAACCCTTATGGTGAGCTGAGGATAATTATATGGGTCCTCCATTGCCCTCTCAAGCACTGAACGCTCCAGAACATTTATATTTATATGGTGCCCCCCTTGAGCGAAGTATCCGTCCAACAGAGCCGCCAGATTATCGAGCCGGGATTTTGTATCCCTGCCCAGTGACTTAGGGACAAGAGTGAGGGTTAAGGATATTCCGTCCATGCAGTACCTGTATGGAATTTTGGCCACTGAATTCAATGCCGCGAGAGCTCCCATCCTGTCTCTGCCGTGCATCGGGTTCGCTCCGGGCGCAAATGGCTGGCCTGCCTTTCTGCCGTCAGGGGTTGAGCCGGTTTTTTTTCCGTAAACTATATTTGAAGTAATTGTAAGGACAGAAAGAGTATGCTTGGCGGATCTGTATGTTTTATGCTCCCTCAAATCCTCATAAAAGCCCTTCACCGCTTCCACTGCAATACTGTCGGCTCTGTCGTCGTCATTTCCGAACTGAGGGTAGCTTCCCCTTATGTCAAAGTCCACAATCAGCCCTCTGTCGTCTCTTATAGCTTTTACATATGTGTGCTTTATTGCACTCAAGGAATCGACCAGAACCGAAAGCCCCGCAATGCCAAAGGCCATAAGCCGCCTCACGTCGGTATCGTGCAGCGCCATCATAAGGCTTTCATAGGCATACCTGTCATGCATGTAATGTATTACATTCATTGTGTCAACATACAATCCGGCAAGCCATTTTTGCATATGGCGAAAGCTTGCGGCAACCTTTTTATAGTCGAGATAATCGTCTCTATAAGGCTCGCACACAGGGCCTACCTGCTGCCCCGTTATTTCATCCCTGCCTCCGTTTAAGGCCATCAGAAGAAGCTTGGGAAGATTGCATCTGGCTCCGAAGTACTGCATATCCTTTCCTATGCGCATGGAGGATACACAGCATGAAATTCCGTAATCATCCCCAAAATCACAGCTCATTATATCATCGTTTTCATACTGTATCGCGCTTGTTACCATCGACACCCTCGCGCAAAAGGCCTTGAAGCTGTGCGGAAGCTTTTGCGACCACAATACTGTGAGATTGGGCTCAGGTGAGGGCCCAAGGTTAAACAGCGTCTGAAGAATCCTGTATGACGTTTTGGTTACCATATGCCTTCCGTCGGCAGACATCCCTCCTATTGATTCTGTAATCCATACGGGATCTCCCGCGAAAAGCTCATTATACTCAGGAGTGCGAAGATGGCGTATCAAGCGCAGCTTTATCACGAACTGGTCAATAAGCTCCTGTGCTTCCGGCTCGGTGAGCCGTCCTTCCACAAAATCCCTCTCTATATAAATGTCAAAAAAGGTATTGACTCTGCCGAGCGAATTTGCAGCTCCATTTGTCTCCTTCATAGACCCTAAAAACGCCATGTAAGTCCACTGCACTGCCTGCAGTGCATTAGCGGCGGGCAGGCTCATATTAAGGCCATAAGAGGAGGCCATGGCACAAAGCTCGTTAAGGGCCTTTATCTGGCTTGAAATTTCTTCTCTGAGGCGCATAGCTTCCTCTATGCAGGGTGCTGAGGAAAGCTGCTTTAAATCAAGCTTTTTTAAGTCGAGCTGCTTTTCAGATATAAGCCTGTCAACGCCATAAAGGGCAACTCTCCTATAGTCTCCTATTATTCTTCCACGCCCGTATGCGTCGGGAAGCCCTGTTATAATACCGCTTTTACGGGCTTTTTTCATTTCGCTTGTATATGCGCTGAATACTCCGTCGTTATGGGTTTTGCGGTAATTTTCAAAAATTTCCTCTATCTTTGGTGAAAGGGAATAGCCGTATTTTTCGCACGCCTGTTTAGCCATTCTGATACCACCGTAGGGAACGATTGCCCTTTTTAGCGGCCTGTCGGTCTGCAGACCGGGTATCAGCTCAAGCTCCTTATCTATATATCCGGCGTTGTGGCTTAAAATTCCCGATACCGTTTTAGCATCTACATTTAAAACGCCGCCCTTTAAATACTCATCCCTCAGAAGCTTTTTACATTTGCTCCAAAGCTTTTTTGTCCGCATGCTTGAGTCGGACAGGAAGGCTTCGTCTCCGTCATAGGGACAATAGTTTTTTGAGATAAAGTCATTGACGTCGACAGCGTTTTGCCAATTTCCGGGCACAAATCCGCTCCAGGCTTCTTCACACATAGCTAACCAGCTCCTGTCTCGTTTATTTTCCCATTACAGCTATATCAGGCGGCTTAGAGGGAAATAAAAAACCGCCTGAGCCAAATACAAAAGCCCAGGCGGTCGGCAAATCAAATGTTGACAGGCATTTCAATGCCGCACCAACACCACCGTACTCCCTGTGGTAAATTCCACTTCCGCCAGTCATACGGTTTCGTTTGATAAATGTTTTAATATATTATAAGTATAATTTACGCATATGGTGCTTGTCAATGAAAACCGCAAAGGGGATATTAATGTTAACATAAAACAGTAATGCTGCCGCCGCGTTATGCGGAAAATCTTAAAAAATATTGTAATATACCATATTTTATGCTACCATGTTAAGGGAATATTTTTTAAGAATGTAAATAAGAGTTAACAATTTTTTAAATTTAAAGGGGAAAACATATGAAGAATGAAAGAACACTATGGTTTGAAATAAATTCTGATACATCCGTTGATGCTATAGATAAGGTATGCCAGTCAGCTTACGATGTTGTGCTCGTAAGCCTGAAAAATGCCCATATGCTTGAAGGCTTAAACCTTCCTCAAAAAATAAGAACAGCGCTTATCGTTTCTTCTATGGATGAGCTTGAAGCAGTAAAAGCAAGCGAAGCCTTATGGAAGAAGTCAGAGTATATAATTTCTGAAAATATTTCATTATGGCAGCAGATTAAAGATAAAAGTGAAAAGAAATTAGGATTGATTATAGACGTAAAGGACAAGCCCACATTGGATAAAGCGGTAGAGCTGGTTAAGAACAGCCTTGATATCGTTATTATAGGGTTTCGGGATGCCACCAATATTCCTCTGGAGCTCATACTGGCAACTACTCAGAAATCTCAATGTAGAATTTTGAAAAGGGTTAAAGACACAAGGGATGGGGAAGCCAGCCTTATGACTATGGAGGTCGGCGCAGATGGCATTGTCCTGTCTTCAAATGATATTGGAAGCGTGGTCGAAATGGCAAATATTATACAACGCTCAAACAGGCGCAAATTCAGCCTTAAGGAAGCGGTGGTTACTGCAGTAAAGCCGTCGGGAATGGGAAGCAGGGTATGCATAGACACTACCTCCGAATTAACGCAGGATGAGGGAATGCTTTTAGGGTCGACTTCAAGCGGGGGGCTGCTTACATGCAGTGAAACTCATTTTCTTCCATACATGAAATTAAGGACATTCAGAGTAAATGCGGGAGGCATCCATCTATATGTGTGGGGGCCTGACGAGCAGGCCGTATACCTTTCCGATTTGAGGGCGGGGGACAAAGTATATGTTGTCAATTCTTCAGGTGAGGCGAGGGCCGTTACCGTCGGGAGATTAAAAATTGAATCAAGGCCGCTGCTCTATATAGAGTGCGAAATTGAGGGGGTAAGAATAAACACATTTATTCAGGATGACTGGCATGTAAGAATGTTTGGCTCAAAAGGAGAGATTATTCCGTCAAGCGAAATAAAAGCCGGGGACAAGCTCCTTGGATTTTTAGATAAGCCGGGAAGACATGTGGGTATTAAGATTGATGAGACAATAAAGGAGGTATAAGTGTCCCCGCTTTGCAGCTTCTTTTATTTTACCATGTTGCGGTGTCCGGGTTGGAGGAATAGCCGACACAGCCTTTCAAGATCTGCTTGTTAAGAAATATATTTCTGCAGGGATTGACATTTTATTCTATACAACCTATAATTACTAATGTAACCGCTCGTTAAATTAAATTGCATAGGTTTTGTAGAGGTGAGATGATGATACCAAATCATGAAATAAATGAGCTTTTTAAAAAACATAATAATGTGATGCGCACCTCTGAATTGTATGCAGAGAGGATTTATTATAAAGATATTCAAAAGCTACTGAATGATGGAATTATTGAAAAGATCAAACAAGGATATTATCATCTGGTTAATCAATATGATGGAAGTGAAATTACTATCATAAACAACCTGTTCCCTGATGCAATTCTTTGTATGAATACCGCCCTATTTCATTATCGCTACAGTGAACGGACTCCAAGTGAATGGCATTTGGCTGTCGATAAGAATATATCAAAATATAGAATTAAAATTGATTATCCCTTTATAAAGACTTATTTTTTCGAACCTCATTTACTGACAATTGGGCTTACAATAAGTCAGATGGATGAAAATAGTATTCGCATATATGATAGAGACCGTACCATTTGTGATTGCCTACGCTATATAAATAAAATGGATAAAGAGGTATTTAATAAGGCAATTCAAAACTATGTGAAGGATACCAGAAAAAATATACCTAATCTGATGCAATATGCGAAAGAATTGAGGGTTCAGAAAAAGGTAAATGATTTGATTGGGGTGTGGTTGTAATGGCTGATATTTCAGTATCTATTTTAGCAAAATTAAAGAGCAAAGCAAAATTGTCTGGTATAAGCTATCAACAGTGCCTGCAATTATTCATGCAGGAAGAGTTCTTGCGTAAGTTGTCAAAATCAGAGTATTGTTTTAACTTTGTTCTCAAAGGTGGACTTTTTATTTATACGCTTACAAAGTTTGAAAGTCGCTCCACCATTGATATAGATTTTCTTCTGAGACATCAATCTAATTCTGTTGAAGAAGTAAAAAAACTAATCGAAGCAATACTTTCTGTACCCACTGGAAATGACTATATAGAAATGACTGCCAACGGCTTTGAAGAAATATCTCCTCAGAGAAAATATAAAGGCGTCAGTATGCAAATTATCGGGAAAATAAAGAATGTTCGTATACCGTTCAATGTTGATATAGGAGTCGGAGATATTATTGTCCCAAAATCCGAATTGCGAACGATTAATACGCAACTTCCGGGATTTGAAGCACCAGAAATTAACACATATTCTCTTGAAAGTACAATTGCCGAAAAATTTGATGCCATTCTCCAGCGTTTTGAACTGACTGGGCGGATGAAAGATTTTTATGACATTTACTATTTAGCCAGAACATTTAATTTTGATGGTGCAAAATTGCAAACTGCTATTTTTGAAACTTTGCAGAATCGTGGAACACCGTATGAAAAAGATAGTTTCAATCGTGTTGTTTTACTGGCTGAAAATGCAGACATGCAAAACAAATGGAAATATTTTTTAAAAAATATTAAAAATGACTCTCTTGATTTTACGACGGTGATGGATACTATGCGATCATTTCTTGAACCCATCTATTTTTCAATAGTAAGTGAAAAAGAATGGTTAAAAACTTGGTCTAGTAAAGAACAGGTTTGGGAGGGGTGATACTGTGAATATAGTAGATCTATTTTCAGGAGCAGGTGGATTAACATTTGGGTTTTATTACTTCGAATATGTTAGAAATAAACTGGCTATTGAAAACTTTCTTAATGTTATCAATAACACTCAGGCTTTTGTTAATTATATTGAAGGCGAAATACATTTTGACATTTTAGATGAAGATGATTTGCCCGATATTGCAACATCAAATAGGTAAAATCTGGATGAACACGATGCTAGAGTTCAACTATTGGTTGAAATAATAAAAAAAATAGTGTCTACCCTAATTAATAAGCAAACATAATTCCATACCTCCTAATGATTTCTTGACATGGTGTTAAATGATAATCTATGATAATCATAAACCTTAAAGCTAACTCTAAGTCAATATTATATTAAAAATTTCCATACCCTATACGGGAGCAGGCTATTGAAAAGAGGTATCGAAGGATACCGTTTTTTTTGTCACATATTTGACAAACAGTGCAAAATTTGATACCATATCAAAAAAACATTTGAATATACTGATAGAGGGAACACGCTGCTTAAATTTGGTGCATACCGTGCAAGCGAGGTGTCTTATATGCCGATAACAGCAGTGCTGCAAGGAGTAGAGCAAGGCTTTCGTCTCTGGTTTTTAAGATGCTAAAGGCGAAAGTTTTTTTGTCCTTAAATTAATTTATCCTTATATATTTAGCAATAAAGATTTTACATGGAGGATATAACTTGATGCAAGAAATTTTTTTGACCCGTAAGGAATACCTCTAAGAAAAGCGCCTGATGACAGACCCGTGAGACATTTCCCCGCAGGCGTCTTTTCGTTGCTATTAAAAATTTCTGTAAGCAATTATAGCCTCCATGTTTGTAAAAGCTTTATTGCATCCTATATAGAATTAAATATTGAAATACAGACTCTATAAGTAACCTGCGTCGGTTACCATTACAAGGAGGTTATTATGAAAATTTCATTCTCAACTCTCGGGTGTCCTGATTTTGACTGGGAAGACATCTATTCCATGGCAAAGGATCTTAACTTTGACGGTATTGAGATCCGGGGACTTGGAAACGACATATTTGCAGTCAAGGCCCAGCCCTTTACTCCAAGCCAGCTTTCAAAGACAGTTAAAAAGCTCTCCGGCCTGAGGCTGGAAATTCCGTGTCTTTCTTCAGGCTGTTGCCTTAAGTTTGCTGAAAAGCTGGACGAAAACTATCAGGAAATTGTGCAGTATCTTGAGCTTGCATCCCAGCTTGGTACACGCTATATACGTGTTCTGGCCGACATTGGCCCTAAGCCTGAGGGCGAGGTGGATGATGAGGTGGTGCTGGCGGGGCTTAACCGATTAATCCCTGTTGCGGAGGAAAAGGGAGTGACGCTGCTGGTGGAAACAAACGGAGTCTATTCCGACACAGGGCGTTTACGGGGATTGCTGGACAGGGTGGCAAGCGACGCGGTGGCGGCACTGTGGGACATTCATCACCCTTACAGGTTTGCGGGGGAGGCTCCCGAAAAGACTGTTCAGAATCTGGGGGCATACATAAAGCATGTGCATGTTAAGGACTCTGTAATGGATAACGGAAGGGTTCAATACTGTATGATGGGCGAGGGGGATTTGCCTATCAATGAAATGCTTATGGCATTGCGTTCAATTAATTTTGACGGCTATATTTCCTTGGAGTGGGTTAAGAGATGGGCGCCGGATCTTAACGATGCCGGTGTTGTATTCCCCCACTTTACAAACTATATGAGCCGCTATATTCAAAGAAAAGAGCCTAAGACCTCACTGTTTGACAACGCGGACAAAACGGGAAAATATGTGTGGGAAAAGGATACCTTGATAGATTTAACCTTTCCGCAGGTTTTAGACCGTATGGTTGAAGAGTTTCCCGACCAATATGCATTTCGTTATACTACAATGGATTATACAAGAACCTATTCCGAATTCCGGGATGATGTGGATACCTTTGCCCGCTCTCTGATAGCCATAGGTGTTAAGCCGGGGGATCATGTTGCAATATGGGCAACCAATGTGCCCCAGTGGTATATTACCTTCTGGGCCGCCACTAAAATAGGAGCGGTTTTAGTTACTGTCAATACCGCTTACAAAATTCATGAGGCGGAATATTTGCTGCGCCAGTCGGATACTCATACGCTTGTAATGATCGACGGCTATAAGGATTCAGACTATGTAGCTATTATTAAAGAAATTTGTCCCGAGCTTGAAACTGCCGAACCGGGAAAACCTCTTCATATGAAACGCCTGCCCTTTCTGCGGAATATTATCACCGTCGAATCCAGGCAAAAGGGCTGTATAACGTGGGATGAAGCCATATCCATGTCGGGAAGGGTTTCACTTGACGAGGTCTACCGCCGCGAGGCCTTTATAGATAAGGATGATGTTTGCAACATGCAGTATACCTCAGGCACGACGGGTTTCCCAAAGGGTGTTATGCTGACGCATTATAATGTTGTAAATAACGGAAAAAATATCGGCGACTGTATGGATCTTTCAACTGCCGACCGCATGATGGTTCAGGTGCCTATGTTTCACTGCTTCGGGATGGTGCTGGCAATGACGGCATCAATGACGCATGGTGTAACACTATCTCCCATTCCCTATTTTTCTGCCAAACAGTCTCTTGAGTGCATTAACAAAGAAAAAATCACCTGCTTTCACGGTGTTCCCACGATGTTTATCGCGCTTTTAGAGCATGAGGATTTCGGCAAAACTGATTTCTCTTACATGAGAACGGGAATTATGGCGGGAAGTCCCTGCCCTGTAAAGGTAATGCAGGATGTGGTTGACAAGATGAATATGACGCAGATTACCATTGTATACGGGCAGACTGAGGCCTCTCCCGGATGCACTCAAAGCCGGGTGGACGATCCCATCGAGGCGAGGGTAAATACCGTCGGACGTGCGCTGCCGGGGGTTGAGTGCAAGATTGTAGATCCTGTGACAGGGGAGGATTTGCCCGATAATGTTGACGGGGAATTTGTTGCTCGGGGTTATAATATAATGAAGGGCTATTACAAAATGCCCGAGGCAACAGCGGCCGCCATTGATGAAAACGGGTGGCTGCACACAGGGGATCTTGCAAGGCGTGATTCCGACGGCAATTATAAAATTACAGGGCGTATTAAGGATATGATTATCCGTGGCGGTGAAAACATATACCCCAAGGAAATTGAAGATTTTATTTATACGCATCCCAAGGTCAAAGACGTTCAGGTTATAGGTGTTCCGGACAAGCAGTATGGAGAAGAAATCATGGCCTGCGTGGTATTGAAGGATGGCGAGGCTCTGACTTCAGATGAGCTTAAGGATTATGTGCGTTCGCATATGGCAAAGCATAAAACCCCGCGTTATGTTGACTTTGTTAAGGAATTTCCCATGAATGCCGCAGGAAAAATTCTTAAATACAAGATGCGTGAGCAGGCTGTTGAAAAGCTGGGCCTGCAAGCCGACAGCAGGATCGTTACGGCATAATAAGCCTATAGAGGGAGGCTGCCGCAAAGCATATTGCGTTTAAGCAATTTGGTTTGCGGCAGCCTCTTGTCTTTAAAAAATATTTTTTATTTTTTTCACTTCCCGGGAATTAAATTAAAGCTCTCCGTACATAATAAAATCACAGATAACGAACTGTAAAACTAAATATTACTTTTATCTAAAGGTTCGTTATGGTAGATACTCTACGCATTTACTTTGAAATTTCTGATATTTGCAAAAAAATAGAAGGAATTACAACATCTATATCGAATTACTATTTGATATAGATTATTATTAAATTTGTTAGAAGAAAATTCGGCAAAACGTCATTATTAGCACAGCTGAGGCCATTCTTTTTTTATATAATGTAACTATATTACTATTTTGTTGCATAAAAAAATATTCGACATAAAACAACAAAATCCTTCATATTTTTTAGGCAAAGTAAAAATTTTTTTGTAAAAATGGAAGCCCCCTTTAAAATTGTACAAGCGAGTACAGCTCATCCTTCTGATCCTGATTAACTCCTATGTATCTTAAGGTTATGCTGGGCGAGCTGTGGTTGAATGTGTCCATGATGAGGCCTATATTGTACCGGGAGGCTTTATATGTCCAGTATCCCCAGGTTTTACGAAGGCTATGGGTTCCAAAGTTTTCAATGCCTATTATTTCAGCGGCTTCCTTTAACACGCGGTATGCTTGTATCCTGCTTAAATATTTGCCCTTTTTGCTCCAGAAGAAATATTCTCCCAAGGTTAAACTTTCATTTTTTACATAGTCCTCGATAGCATTTCGCAGGGCTGCATTGAGCTTGATTTTTTTCTCCTTCCCGGTTTTCTTTTCTTTTAAAATCAAATAATCCCGGAATTTACCGTTTTCACAGTAGACATCCTTCACCCTGACAGGAAGGACGTCACTTATCCTGAGTCCTGTGTTAAGGCCGAATTTAAAGAGCAGGGCATATTTAGCCTCTCTTCCTGACAGATAATAATACATTTGTTTGATTTTTACCTTGCTTCTGATGGGTTCAACGGTCATCTGGTACCCCCCTAGTTATACATCTAATTAGGCATAATACATAAAAAACATTACATAAATATATTAACATAAATTTATACTTAATTATCATTATAGTCAATATATAAATAAATTAAAGCGTTTTATAAGTATATCTAATGTAACAAAATAGTAATATAGTTACATTATATAATAAAATGACAGAACAATATTTATTATCCGGCAGGGAGTTCAATAAATGCTTTTATTGACATGCTTGAAGTGAAATGAAAAGATGAAAAGAAAAATAGTAACGTGAGGACGGGCGCTTATGAAGAGGGTTTTGGTAGTTGATGATGCGGCCTTTATGAGAATGGCGATAAAGGAGATGCTGAATAAAAATGGATTTGAAGTGGTGGGAGAAGCGGAAAATGGATATACCGCTGTCAGAAGGTTTAAAGAGCTAAAGCCTGATGTTGTGACAATAGACATTACAATGCCTGAAATGACGGGCATTGAAGCATTAAAGCTAATAAAGGAGTTTGACCCCGGAGCAGTAGCCGTGATGGTCTCCGCTATGGGGCAGGAGTCAATGGTGAGGGAAGCAATAGCCGCCGGAGCCAAATCTTTTATTGTAAAGCCTTTTAAGGAAGAGCATATGATACAAATTCTTAACAAGGTATTGCTGTAAAAAATATAAATATGAACACTAAGGGGCTGATGTACAATGAAATATTCAAATGAGCCCATGCTTGATATGTTTATTTTTGAAACTACCCAGCTTATTGAACAGCTTGAGACAGCCATATTATCCAGTGAAAAATCGAACTGCTATACTCAGGCTGCAATAAATGAGATATTCAGAATTATGCATACCATTAAGGGCTGCTCTGCAATGATGCTGCTCGACGATATATCATCTCTGGCCCATGCCATAGAGGATCTTTTTTATTTCCTTCGAGAAGAAAAGCCTCAGAATGTGGATTGTTGCACGCTTTCAGACCTGGTTCTTGAGGGAGTGGATTTTGTAAAGGTTGAAATGGAAAAAATCAAAAACGGTGATGCCGCAGATGGGAAGGCTTATTCCCTGATTGATAATATTAAGGCTTTTTTAGCTGTATTGAAGCACAGTAACACCTCCGGGGCACCTGCAGATACTAAAGAGCATAACAGTGAAAAATGGCATAAGAATTGTGTGAGCAGGGAAGCAGCCCCGCCTTCTGCGGCAATAAACTTCTTTAAAGCGGTTATATTCTTTGAGGAAGGCTGTGAAATGGAGAATATCCGGGCTTTTGAGGTTGTTCATAATCTTAAGGGGATTGCGGATGAGGTATACCATATTCCCGAAAACATAACCGACAATAGCAAAAGCTCGGAGATCATACAAAGGGAAGGCTTTAAGCTGTACATAACAACACATTACCCGTATGAGCAGCTTTATGAGCTTTTAATGCGGACGGTGCTTCTAAAAAAGCTTGAGCTTACTGAGGCGGAAAGCAGGGATGATATACCGGCTCTATCTCAGGCAGCACATGAGATGTGCGCCAGAGTCTCTGAAGATGGGAGCCCAGGCAAAGGGGGAAACGGGCAAAGAGAAGCGGATTATGCAGAAGCTCAGCATGTTTCAATACACAACAGCATTATAAGCGTAAATGTAAATAAGCTGGACAGGCTGATGGATAGGATAGGAGAAATGGTCATTGCAGAGGCAATGGTGGTGCAAAACCCCGATCTTAAAGGTATGCAGATGGATAATTTTCAGAAGGCCGCGTGGCAGCTCAACAAGATAGTGGGTGAGATACAGGACATGGTAATGTCCATCCGAATGGTTCCTCTCGCCGATACCTTTAACAAAATGCATCGCATTGTGCGTGATATGTGTAGAAAGCTTGATAAGGAGGTAGAGCTTGAAATAACCGGCGAAGAAACCGAGGTTGACAAGAATATAATCGAGCACATCTCCGACCCTCTGATGCATCTTATAAGAAACTCGATTGATCATGGAATAGAACCTCCCGAAGAGAGAAAGGCTGCTGGAAAGCCTCATTCCGGCAGAATTGCTCTTGAGGCCAGAAATGCGGGAAGCGACGTGCTTATAATAGTAAAGGACGACGGAAGGGGCTTAAACCGGGAAAGGATACTCACAAAGGCAAGGGAAAATGACCTGCTGCTTAAGCCCGAAGATGACATGAGCGACAGAGAAATATTCAGCCTCATTTTTCTTGCGGGCTTTTCCACAAAGGACGGCGTTTCTGAGTACAGCGGGCGCGGTGTTGGACTGGATGTTGTAACAAAAAACATTGAGAAGGTGGGAGGCTCTGTTCAGGTGGACAGCGTAATGGGCAGAGGCACCTCTATTACTATGAAAATACCTCTGACGCTGGCAATTATAGATGGTATGAATATACAGGTAGGCAGCGCCCGCTATACTATACCCATAATATCTATAATGCAATCCTTCAGACCCGCAGAGAACGATATTATTACAGACCCCGACGGAAATGAAATGGTTATGCTTCGCGGATGCTGCTATCCTGTGCTTCGCCTGCATGAGCATTTTAATGTAAGGACAGAAATAACGGAATTCACAAAAGGGATATTTATTATGGTGGAGTCGGAGCATAAAGTGCTTTGCATATTCGCCGATGAGCTGCTGGGACAGCAGCAGGTGGTTATTAAGGCGCTTCCGGCGTATATACGCAGCTCGGGGAAAACGAGGGGGCTGGCGGGCTGCACTCTGCTGGGAGACGGAAGCATAAGCCTTATTGTAGATATTGCGGGACTGGCAGGCTTGTCTGAACCGGGATGATTAATATAACAGCTTACGCTATATAGTTTAGGCTTTTGCATATCGGATAACAGAGGATGTAAAATAATATCCTCCATAATAATTTCTACTCTAACTATAAAAGCATGTATACCTGTAGAAGGCGCTTGTGAGTTTAATTAGCTGAAATTATATCCCGGTCACGCATTCCGGGGAAATTATTATTCCGGATATTATTTTACATTCTTTATTAGATAGTTTATATCCTAATTTATATAAGCTACAAAGGAGATGAAAGCATGTCAAATACGGTTGAAAATGTTATGGAAATGGAGGAGGATACCCAGAAGGGCAGATTCTTGACCTTCTCACTGGATAGGGAAAGCTTTGGAATAGAAATCAAATATGTAACGGAGATCATAGGAATTCAGACTATAACTGAAATCCCGGAGCTTCCGGAGTATGTGAAAGGCATAATCAATTTAAGAGGCAAAATAATTCCTGTAATGGATGTCAGGCTTCGATTTAAAAAACAGTCAAGGGAATATAATGACAGAACCTGCGTGATTGTTGTGGATATCAACGATATATCCATAGGCCTTATTGTCGATAGTGTTTCTGAGGTTCTTGCAATTCCCGAACAGGATATTGTCGAGCCGCCTAAAATGAATAAGGGCCTTAGCAATAGGTATATAAAGATGATAGCCAAGGTTGGAAATGACGTCAAGCTGCTGCTGGATTGTGAAAAGCTGCTGACCGGGGATGAACTGGAGGATTTGGGGAAGGTATTGTAAGAACAAAATTTATAAGTAAAGGCGGAGACAGATGATGAAATGGTTTTATGATTTAAAAATTGCTGTTAAGCTATTGACGGGTTTTATCGCTGTGGCTTTATTGGCGGGTGCGGTAGGAGTCTTCGGCATAATAAGGCTGAAGGACATTGACCAAAGCTCTACAGCTATGTATGAACAAAATACAAAGCCTCTGGGGAATTTAGCCATAGCTGCTTCGGTATTTCAGAGGGTACGCTTGAATGTAAGAAACATTGTTATTGACACGGGCAATATTCGGCAGTATAGTGACAAAATCGAGGAATTCAATACACAGATATATAAGCAGCTTGAAGAGTATAAGCTCGGGATCTCCTCCTCTGAAGAAAGAGAGGATCTGGACACGCTTTTAGTGCTGCTGGAAGAATTAAAACCTCTAAGGGAAAGGGTTATCAGCCTTGCGTCGTCAGGACAGACAGAGAATGCAAAAAACTTTATGCTGACACAAACCGACCCTGTTTCCCAAAAAATTGATGAACAGATAAATAAGCTTTTAACCTATAACATTGAGATGGGCGACAGCATTTCAAAGAACAATACTTTGCAGGCAAACGCGGCGGTTGTAATAATGATAGTAATTGTAATAGCTGCCGTAATCATCTCCTTTGTGCTTGGACTATTTATATCGCGCATTATAAGCAAGCCGGTGAACCAAATGGTTTACGCCGCTGACAAGCTTGCGGTGGGGGATGTAAACGTAAATGTTGAGGCTGATTTTAAGGATGAAATAGGGAGCCTTGCAGAGTCCTTTGCAAGGATGATAGCAAGCATTCGCGAGCAGGCAATGACCGCTGAAAGAATAGCGTCGGGCGACCTTACCGCAGAGGTGAATGTGAGATCGGAAAACGACCTGCTTGGCAAGAAGCTGTCTGAAATGGTGGAAAAGAATAATGAAATTCTCTCCAATATTGCTTCCGCTTCAGAGCAGGTGGCAGCAGGCTCAAAGCAGGTTTCCGATTCAAGCATAGCGCTCTCTCAGGGAGCAACGGAGCAGGCCAGCTCAATAGAAGAGCTGACGGCCTCTCTCGAGGAGATATCCTCACAGACTAAATTAAATGCGCAAAATGCCAATCAGGCAAATGAACTGGCCGAAGCAGCTAAATCAAATGCCGCGCAGGGTAATACCCGGATGAATGAAATGCTTAAGGCTATGGAAGAAATCAATGACTCCTCGGCCAATATCTCAAAAATTATAAAGGTTATAGACGAAATAGCCTTCCAAACCAACATACTTGCGTTAAACGCCGCTGTTGAGGCGGCAAGAGCGGGACAGCACGGCAAGGGCTTCGCCGTGGTGGCGGAGGAGGTGCGAAACCTTGCGGCAAGGTCTGCTAACGCAGCAAAAGAGACTACGGACATGATTGAAAGCTCAATCAAAAAGGTGGAGGGCGGCACAAAAATCGCGAGGGATACCGCAGATGCATTAAACAAAATTGTGGGTGATGTGGCAAGGGTTTCTGAGCTTGTAAACGATATTGCAGTGGCATCTGGTGAGCAGGCAACGGGAATTGCACAGATAAATCAGGGAGTTATGCAGGTATCGCAGGTTGTCCAGACCAATTCTGCCACTTCGGAGGAAAGCGCCGCGGCAAGTGAAGAGCTGTCAAGCCAGGCTGAGCTGCTGAGAGAATCGGTTAGCAGATTTAAGCTTAAAAAGGTTGTTCATACATACGGCAAGTTTGAAGAAATTAACCCTGAGATCTTAAAGATGCTGGAAGACATGGCGGATAAGAAAAAAGCAGGGAAGGTCAAGAATGAGGAAGAGGAGGATGAGGAGTATTCTCTAAAACCCAAAATTGAATTGGGAGACAGGGGCTTTGGCAAATATTGATAAATTTAAATTTTAAATATATGGCAACAGCAGGTGGAGCAAATGCGTACAATGTATTATAAAAATCGTAGGGGCAGACCTGCGTGTCTGCCCTTAAATTGCCTGAAAACGCGGAACATACAGAAATTCAGGGCAGACACATAGGTCTGCCCCTACCTCAAATAATATATAAATATGTTGAAATGAAATTATGGAAAAATGATTATTATAATCAGCAGATTTTATTGCTAAATATATGGCAACAGCAGGTGGAGCAAATGCGTACAATTACTAAAACGGAATTTAAAAAGCTGGCGGGCTATATAAAGAAAAATTACGGCATAAATTTAAAGGAGGAAAAGCTGTCGCTTGTAACGGGCAGGCTTAATAACCTTCTGGCGCAGAAAAGCCTGAGCAGCTTTTCCGAATATTATGATTATGTTATATCGGATAAAACCGGTGGCGCCGCAACCGCCATGATCAATAAAATCACTACCAACCACACCTTTTTTATGAGAGAGGCCGATCATTTCCGTTACTTTAAGGAAAAGGTGCTTCCATGGCTGAAAAGCACCGTAAAAGACAGGGACTTAAGGATATGGAGCGCGGGGTGCTCCACAGGGGAAGAGCCCTATACCCTTGCAATGCTTACAGACGAATTCTTCGGAAATGAAAAAATGTGGTGGGATACAAGGATACTGGCAACAGATATATCTGAAAGGGTTCTCTGTGGGGCGGAAAAAGGCATTTACAGCAATGAGGATATGGAAGCCCTCCCATATTGCTGGAAAACCAACTATTTTAAAAAATTAGAAAGAGGACAATTTGTTATCACAGACAGAATAAAAAATGACGTTATATATAGAAGGCTTAACCTTATGGATGCGGCTTTTCCATTTAAAAAGAAGCTTCATGTTATATTCTGCCGGAACGTAATGATTTATTTTGACAGCCAGACAAGGCAGGAGCTGGTCAATAAGTTTTACGACCTGACTGAGTACGGGGGATATTTGTTTATAGGGCATTCGGAGTCTTTAATAAGAGAGCATACAAAATACAAATACGTTATGCCGGCTGTTTACAGAAAGGTGCATATGGCATGAATTTAAAGAAAAGAATAAGGGTTTTGGTTGTTGATGATTCCATAGTGTTCAGGGAGGTATTATCAAGGGGCATAGCCTCAGATCCCAATATAGAGGTTGTAGCTATGGCGTCTGATCCCTTTGACGCAAGGGACAAAATCATAAAATACCGACCCGACGTTATGACCTGCGATGTGGAAATGCCCAAAATGAACGGTATTGAGTTTATCAAAAGGCTTATGCCTCAGTACCCCCTTCCCGTAGTTGTAGTCAGTACTGTCAGTGAAGCTGTTTTTAGAGCAATGGCTGCCGGAGCGGTAGATTTTGTGAGCAAGCCCGACGCTAAGTCTGACAAGAGCTTAAATGCCTTTACCAGTGAGCTTGTGATTAAAATTAAAATAGCCTCAGCCGCAAATGTGGCAAACAGGGAGCCCGGCAATATCCGGAATTTGATTTCGGGAAATAGCCGTGATACAAGCATACAAATAATTGCGATAGGGGCCTCAACAGGTGGGACGGAGGCCATTTTCAGCATCCTTAAATGCTTTCCTGAAAGCGTGCCCGGTATTGTTATTGCGCAGCATATTCCCGCATCCTTTTCACGTATGTTTGCCGACAGGCTGGATAACTCGACCAGGCTGAAGGTAAGGGAGGCGCGGACGGGTGATTATGTTGAAAGGGGGCATGTTCTGATAGCCCCGGGGGACGAGCATATGAGAATAAAAAAGGCGGGAGACAAATACAGGGTTGAATGCTTTAAGGGGGACAAGGTAAACGGGCATTGTCCGTCGGTGGATGTGCTGTTTGAATCTGTTGCAAAGGAAGCGGGCTGCTGCTCTGTAGGAGTAATACTTACAGGAATGGGGTATGACGGGGCAAGAGGGCTTTTGTCCATGAAAAGGAAGGGTGCAAGGACTATAGGGCAGAATGCAGAGTCTTCAGTGGTATATGGAATGCCAAAGGTGGCATATGATATCGGAGGCGTTGAGAAGCAGGCCGCGCTGTGCGATATGCCTCGGGTAATATATTCCATGCTTGGATAAGCGTTGGGGGATGAGCCGGAATGTAAAAAGAGCAGACAGCAAAATTTGCTGCCCGCTCTTTTTAAAATATCTTCAGCTTTATTTGGTTGCAAGCACCTTTTTGAGCTTTGCAAACCTTGGAAGCCCATTTTCCAGAGGAGGATGGGATTCTCCCTGTATAAGGGGAAGCGCATAGTCAATAAAAGCCTGTGTAAGTCCGTTGCCTTCTGCGTTTATCCACTCTCTGGGGATCTTTTTCTCAGTGTTTGCAACCTCGGTAAGGTTTATCAGCTTTATATTGCACTTGTATTCAGTGCCTTCGGCTCTCTCAAAGGCGACCATATAGTCGGTCTTTCCTTCTGCTGCATATTTTACAGCCATTTGACCCGCCATGTAGGATTCGTTAACATCGGTCAGTGAACCCCAGTGAGTAGCGCATCTCTGGAGGAGGCTGAACTCTATTCCGCGGACCTTTGCACCGGTCTTTTCCTTTGCTATGTTTGCAAGGGTTGCGGCGAGGCCGCCCATCTGGGCATGTCCGAACGCGTCCTTTGTCTTTGCGGTGTCGGAGCCGTACTCGGAAATATATGTGCCGTCCTTGTCCTTGATGCCTTCGGAAACGGCAACAATGACCTTCCCGTTTTTCTTGTATATTTCAGAGGTCTCTTCAATAAACTTGTTCATATCAAAGGGAATTTCAGGAAGATATATCAAATCGGGGCCGTTTCCCTTATATGCTGCCAGAGCGGTAGCTGCTGTGAGCCATCCGGCATTTCTTCCCATTACCTCAAGAATTGTAATCATTCCTGTGTCATATACTCTTGCGTCGTGGTATACCTCCATGGTGGAAGTTGCCACATACTTTGCCGCGCTTGCAAAGCCGGGGCAGTGATCGGTGCCCCAGAGATCGTTGTCTATTGTCTTGGGCACTCCCATAACTCTGCACTCATAGCCTGAATTCTGCATATATTTGCTTATCTTGTTGCAGGTGTCCATTGAGTCATTTCCTCCGTTATAGAAGAAATACCTGATGTCATATTTTTTGAACACCTCAAGCATCCTCTTATAGTCGGTATCGTCATCCTCGGCCTTTTTAAGCTTGTAGCGCACGGAGCCCAATGCGGAGGAGGGAGTTGTTTTTAACAAATCCAGCTCGTAGGAATCCTCCTCGCTCATATCATAGAACTGCTCGGTTAAAATGCCCTTAATACCGTGAGCCGCGCCGTAAACCTTGGTAATACAGCCCTGCTTTAATGCTTCCTGAATAACACCCGCCGCACTTGCGTTTATAACAGACGTAGGCCCTCCTGACTGGCCGAAAATTGCAGCACCTTTCAACTCTGACATTTTTGAAAACCTCCTTAGATTAATTAAGAATTTAAAATAAAGAACTGCAAACAATTATTATTTACAATTCAGCTTTACAATACACGAGCCTTACTGGCGGTTACCTTAAAGCACAGCAAAACTCATTTAAAAATATATCATAACAGAAAACAAAAAGCAATTGCACATAGACAAAAATTTAACATTTGAATAAAATGTAGATAAGTGAGCTTTTAGCCTGTGAAATAAAGAAGTGCGCAATATTTTCCGATAAAAATAAATATAGCAGGACGCAATAAAGCTTTTACAAGCATAGAGGATATAATTGCTTGCAGAAATTTTTAACTACAACGAAAAGACGCCTTGCGGGGAAATGTCTCACGGGTATGTCATCAGGCGCTTTTCTTAGATGTATTCCTTACGGGTCAAAAAAATTTCTTCCATCAAATTATATCCTCCATGTAAAATCTTTATTGTTAAATATGAAGCTGATTTTAATATACTGATGTGCGTGGACAGGCTTTGTGGGCCGGACTGCCGGGGAAGGAAGGAATATGCCGAAAGTTATAGCTGAAATAGGGTGCAATCACAGGGGAGATATGGAAACGGCGAAAGAAATGATAAGGATGGCCGCTGTTTTTTGCAAGGCAAATGTTGTAAAATTTCAAAAAAGGAATAACAGAGAGCTGCTGACTCCCGAGCAGTATAACGCCCCGCATCCCAATTCCGAAAATTCATACGGAAGGACATACGGCGAGCACCGGGAGCATTTGGAGTTTTCTGTGGAACAGCACAGAGAGCTTAAGGCATATTGCGGTGAATTCAATATTGAGTATGTAAGCTCGGTATGGGATATGACGTCTGCAATGGAAATTGCTTCGCTTAGTCCCTGCATGATAAAAATTCCTTCCGCCGTTAACAATAATTTTACAATGCTCAAATGGCTGTGTGAAAATTATGAGGGCGAAATGCATGTCTCAACCGGCATGACGTCAAGGGCTGAAATTGACGGTATTGTTGATTTTTTTGCGGACAGGGGAAGAGGTGGGGATGTAGTGCTTTACAGTTGTACATCGGGGTATCCCGTTCCTTTTGAGGATGTATGCCTTCTTGAGATTTCGAGACTTAAGGAAAGATACCGGGGTGTTGTAAAGGCCATAGGCTTTTCCGGGCATCATCTTGGCATAGCTGTGGATATTGCGGCGTTTACACTGGGAGCGGAATGGATAGAAAGGCATTTCACATTAGACAGAACGTGGAAGGGGACAGACCACGCGGCATCGCTTGAGCCTGACGGCTTAAGAAGGCTTGTCAGAGACTTGGGTGCTGCCGGTAAGGCGCTTAGCTATAAGCAAAAGGATTTTCTCGACATAGAGCTAAGGCAAAGAGAAAAGCTTAAGTACAGGGAGTGCAGATAATATGGAGAGCAAGCATAAAACTATAGCCTTTATACCGTTAAGAGGGGGAAGCAGATCCATACCTTTTAAAAATATAAAGGAGATGAACGGCAGGCCGCTTGTATATTGGGTGCTGGATGCTGCTGCAGGCTGCGGGCTTATTGATGAAGTCTATGTATCCACCGACAGCGGCATTATAAAAAATAAAATTGATGAGTATAAGGAGATTTACAGAAATAATTTGGATGAAGGGAAGCTTTTGTGTATAGAAAGAAGCGCCGGGTCGGCGTCGGATACCGCTTCTACTGAGATGGCCATGCTGGAATTTGCGGCACATTATGATTTTCAAAATATAGTATTGATTCAAGCTACAAGCCCAATGCTTACCAAAGGGGATTTGACGGGTGCCTTGAATATTTATAGAGAAGGAGGCTTTGACAGCCTTTTATCTGTTGTAAGGCAAAAAAGATTTATATGGGGGCAGGAGGAAGGCGGACGGGCGTTCCCTATGAACTACGACCCTCTAAAAAGACCGATGAGGCAGCAATTTGAAGGCTATCTGGTGGAGAACGGGGCCTTTTATATAACGTCAAGAGAGCTGCTTCTTTCCACTGAATGCAGAATATCGGGGAATATCGGGCACTATGAAATGGAGGATGAAAGCTATTTTGAAATTGATGAGCCATCCGACTGGATTATAGCGGAGCAGCTTTTAAAAAAGAGAAGCAGAAGCAGTGATTTAGCTGAAAGAATAAAAAAAATAAAGCTTCTGGCAATGGACTGTGACGGGGTTCTGACTGACGGGGGCATGTACTATACCAAAGCGGGAGATGAGTTAAAGAAGTTCAACGCAAAGGACGGGATGGGGATAGGCCTTCTGCACAAAAGGGGTATAATAACCGCTGTGATAACAGGCGAAAACACTGCTATTGTGACAAGCAGGGCCAAAAAGCTTGGAATTGAAAATGTATTCTTAGGATGCGGAGATAAGCTGACGGCAATGAAACAGCTCCTTAAGGAGCGCGGGCTTACCCTTGACGAGGCTGCATTTATCGGGGATGACATAAATGACACTGAGCTTCTGAGAAATGTGGGAGTCAGCTTTTCAGTCAGCGACGCTATGGAATGCGTTAAAAGCAGAGTGGATTATGTGACCGTTGCCAAGGGTGGGCACGGGGCTGTGAGAGAGGCGGCGGAGCTTATATTGGGTGTGTGAGGCGGGGACAATACATGAAAAGGCTTCGTCGTAGGGAACGCCCACCGTGGCGTTCCGCTCCCGTGGGTTACTTTTACCTTGTTTTGAAGATTTAGTAATATCGACAATAAAATATGTTTGTGATAGAATAGATTGGAAACTAAATTAAGGCTTCAAACCATAAAACTTGAAAATTCCGGGTTGCATAAGAACCTGATGTAAAACACTGTATAGAGGTTATATGGGTTCTGTAGGCATCTGTGAAAAAGGAGAGCGGAAGAGTGTGACCACAAAAAAAATCATTAAAATGGCAGGATTAAATATAGCAATAGCAACCATAAATGTAATGCTTTTCTCTCCCGGTCTTTTGAATATCCATATAGTGGGGGCAAACGCATTTGCTACGGCCTTTGGCGGTACAGCCATATTGATGAGCATAGTGCTGTTCATTTATGGAAACTATAAATTGCTTACAGCAAAAGAAATGGTAATTCAAACGAGTGAAATCAAAACTACCGAGGATTATCTGAATGCATTAAAGCAACATTATGATAAAAAAGTCTTTGAAGGGGACATTACTGCCATTCTGGAACAGATTGAAAGACTCCAAAAAAAAGGAGAGCTTATAAAAGATATTCTTTTGCAGAAATTCAACTACACTGAAATGAGCTATAAAAAGTTTGAAGGAGCAATATCAGCGGTAGAAAATGTATTTTATATTAATCTTAAAAGCATATTAAACAAACTTAATGCATTTGATGAGGACGATTATGACAGGATAAGGCGAAAGGGTGCAGAGAAAGCCTTTACTACGGAATTTATACAGACCAAAATGAATATATACAAGGAGTACATATTGTTTGTAAAAAGCTCCATTGAGGATAACGAGCAGATTATACTTAAGCTGGATAAGCTTTTGCTGGAAGTGTCCAAATTTAACAGTCTGGAGGATGGAGAGATAGAAAACATGAGTGCGATAAAAGAAATCGACGAATTAACAACGCAAACAAAATATTATAAGTAGACAAATAGCGGTGAAAGGAAGGGCGATAAAATGGCGGGAAAAAATAGTGCGCTGAGGGTGCTTTTGGTTTTTGGCGGAATAGCTGTGGTGGTTTTCGGAATAATATATGCCGGAATTTCCATGACAAGCAATATAGGGAAAAGCAGTAAGGAGGTTACGGCGGAAAACGCGGGGAAAGCGTTGAGTGAGCTTTATAAAGATATAACGGTAAATACAGTTACACCTAGAAAAGAGCAGATCAATCTGGAGCCGCCGGATGTAAAGGAATCTTTACCGGATATATCCAAATTCCCCCCTCAGGTGGACAGTACAACAAGTGACTTTATAGAAATATTTTCTTCTACCGAAAAGACAGGAGAGGGCAAGGACGGATGGCTTAATGATGTAGCATCCGACTTTAATAAATCCGGTGTAAAGGTTAATGGCAAAAATGTTTCTGTAAGAATCAGAGGGATAGCTTCCGGTATGGCAACCGATTATATTGTTTCAGGTAAACATATCCCTGATGCGTTCACCCCGTCAAACGAGCTGTGGGGAGAAATGATTAAGTCTGGCGGAATAAAGCTGTCACTGGTTGAAAAGCAGCTTGCGGGAAATGTGGCAGGAATTCTTATATCCAAGCAAAAGCATGAAGAGCTTGTTAAAAAATATGGATCAATCAATATAAAGACTGTGACGGAGGCAGTGGCAAGCAACGAAATGGCTATGGGATATACTAATCCGTTTGCAAGTTCAACAGGATTGAATTTCCTGCTGTCTGCGCTGTATACATTTGATAATAAGGATTTATTGGGAGATAAAGCAGTCAGCGGTTTTGAAAAGTTTCAGACCAATATACCGTTTGTAGCATATACCACACTGCAGATGAGGGATTCGGCCAAATCCGGAGTCCTTGACGGATTCATCATGGAATATCAGACATATGCTAACTCACCTGACCTTAAATCGGATTATATTTTCAGTCCGTTTGGTGTAAGGCACGATAGCCCGGTGTATGCAATAGGAGATTTATCAGATGAAAAGAAAGAAATATTAAACAAATTTATTGAATTTTGCAAGTCGAAAAAGGCTCAAAAGCTTGCTTCAGAGTACGGATTTAACAATTTGAATGAGTACAGGACTGAAATGGAGGATATAAAAGGTGATGTAATCACCCGAGCGCAAAAGCTATGGAAGGATAAGAAAAATGTAAACAAGGAGATAGTCTCGGTTTTTGTAGCGGATACTTCGGGAAGTATGGAGGGCGAGCCTCTGAATGAGCTGAAAAAGTCACTGATAAGTGGTTCGCAGTACATTGGAAAGGAAAATTCAGTGGGGCTTGTTTCATTTTCTGACGATGTTAATATAAACTTGCCCATAGGAAAGTTTGACGTGAATCATAGATCCTTATTTGCGGGGGCTGTAACTGATTTGCAGGCAAATGGAAATACAGCAATGTTCGATGCGGTTATAGTAGCGGCTAAAATGCTTATGGAAGAAAAAGACAAAAACCCTGACGCCAAGCTAATGCTTTTTGTATTGACAGACGGGGAAACCAACTGCGGACACTCCTTGAATGACATACAGGGCATAATAAAAACATTTAAAATTCCTATATACACTATAGGCTATAATGCCAATATAAACGCCTTGCAAAATCTTTCAAGCATTAACGAAGCGGCTAGCATTAACGCTGATTCGGAGGATGTTGTTTATAAGCTGGGGAGCTTGTTTAACGCTCAGATGTAAGTTTATTTAACATTTTTTAGGGGGTAATGTTATGGGATTTTCTATGGAAATTACAGATGAAAAAGCAATTAAGAATGAGATTGTTGAAACCGTTAAGCCTGTTCCGGAAGAGGTTGTCAAGCTGAAGGAATTAGCGGAGAGCAATGCTTCAGAAATAATGACTCTGGATATTGAATCCATGGTAAAAAGGAAAGCGATAATTAAGTCTATTGAATCCTTCGGCATTGAAACAATGCAGAGCTCTTCCCAAAAAAGCGCATTGCTGCAGGTTACTGTGAATAATTTCTCAAAAATGGGGGATGAAGGAGGAATAGTAGCTAAAGGCCTTCTTGACTTGCAAAGAGAACTGAAGGATTTGGACCCAAGCATGATTGATTTTGCGAAAACGGGACTGATAGGAAAAATATTCAATCCGGTGAGAGCCTATTTTGCAAAGTATCAAAAGGCTGATTTTGTTATATCGGATATAGTTGGATCTCTTGAAAAAGGAAAACAGACATTAAAAAATGATAATACAACTTTGGAAATCGAACAGGAAGCAATGAGAAATTTAACAAAAAAGCTTGCAAAGGAAATTCAGATGGGAACAATGATGGATGAAGCCATAACTGCCCAGATAGAGTTATTGCAAGCAAGAAACGAGGACCCTGAAAAAATAAAATTTGTCACAGAAGAGGTGCTTTTTCCGCTGAGGCAAAGAATAATGGATATGCAGCAAATGATAGTTGTGAACCAGCAGGGAATAATGGCGGTGGAAGTAGTAATAAGAAACAATAAAGAGCTTATTAGAGGAGTAGAGCGCGCCAAAAACGTCACTATTTCCGCATTGAAAATTTCTGTTATTGTAGCCAGCGCCCTCTATAATCAAAAAATAGTATTAAAGAAGATAGAGATGCTGAATGCCACTACCAATGATTTGATTATGGGAACGTCAAAAATGTTAAAGGAACAGGGAGCAGCAATACATAAGCAATCGATGGAAGCAAATATATCGGTGGAAACCTTAAAGACCTCTTTTATGGATGTTATGTCTGCGCTGGATGCCATAAATAAGTATAAACAGGAAGCACTGCCTAAGATGAGGGATACAATAAATCAATTTAAGGAATTGGCGGAACAGGGAGAGCAGCAGATACAGCGGCTGGAAAAAGGCCGCCGGCTTGCTATAGGGGAGTGAGAGCCGAAGACACGGGACGCTCCTGTTTAAATTAATTAATCTAAAACAGATAGGCTTAAGTTAAGCCTAAGGCTGAGCGTTAAAGAGGCCCTGCAAATAATGCAGAGGCCTTTTTGATTGACTAAATTATATATTTACATATATAATTATTAATGTAAAATATTATATCTGACTGGAATCTTTTATAGACACCCTGCGTAAATGTACATCAGATCTTTGATATTTGAATATATGAGATATCAGGCATATTATTTCTTTCAAGCCGTCAACCCGGCTGATGGCTTGAATCAAAGAATATTCGCGGATACAAGCATTCCTGAAACTTTTCTTGCATTGTCCGATCTTAAACCATCTTCAATTATATCAATCCCTATTTACTCTTTATATACTTTTATATTTAGTGTTTAAAAATTAGTTTTTTACAAATGGACGTAATCAAATATATTTTTCTCCTTTAAGGATAAGAGTTAACCGGCTGGCAAAATAATACTTATGTTTTTTAGGAGGTATGGAAAATAAACTCTAATTGCATTGTTCCGTGATATGGTGAAAATTTCCGAGATACTGTGGTACAGAAAAGGAGGATTTATATGAAAAGGAAAATAGTAATTATGGCGGTCCTGTTTACTATGCTTTTAGCCTTTGGGAAAGGCAGCCTTGTTAATTCTGCCCAAATAATCTACGGGGACGTTAATGGTGACGGGCATGTTAATACATTGGATCTTTCCCAGATGAAGAAAAAAATTCTTGGTATTATTGAAGATTTTCCGGATGCCGGAGGATCGCACGCAGCGGATGTAAATGCTGATGGGGCTGTGGACACTATAGATTTTGCCCTGATAAAAAAGTACATTCTGGGATTAATTGATGTTTTTCCGGCAGATCAAAGCGTAATTCCCGTGGCTATATTTCAGGCAGAAGACGCCTATATTTATAACGGAGTGAAGGAAACGATCAACAGCGGCTATACCGGGGAAGGCTATGCAAATTACAATAATGAAACCTCAAGCTATGTTGAATGGATTGTTAATGTGAAAAATTCAGGGGATCAGACACTTACGTTCAGATATGCAAATGGTACTGCTGCTGACCGTCCTATGGAAATAAAAATCAATGGCAGGACAATAAACACTAATCTCAGCTTTGCTCCGACAGCAAGCTGGACAACCTGGGCGGAAGTAAGCCTTAGCGCAAGTCTTAATAAGGGAGATAACACTATCAGAGCTTCTTCGGTTACATCCACAGGAGGCCCCAACGTGGACTATTTGTCGGTAACAAATGCATCGGTTCCCGAAACAAAGCCATTTACAGGCGCTACAGTATATATTTGCGGAGATTCGACAGTAATGACTTACAATGCGTCTTATTACCCGCAGGCCGGCTGGGGGCAGATGATTTCAAAGTATTTTAATTCCAACGTTACCTTTGTTAATCGTGCAATTGGCGGAAGAAGCTCAAAAAGCTTTGTAGAGGAGGGCAGATTGGACAGCATTTTAAATGTAATTAAACCAAATGATTATTTGTTTATTCAGTTTGGACATAATGATGCAACAATAAGCAATCCCGAGCGTTACGCTGCTCCGTATACCACTTATAAGGAGTATCTGGGGAGATACATTGACGGAGCGCGTGCAAAGGGTGCTATCCCTGTATTGATAACGCCGGTAGCCAGACTCAACTATTCAAATAATACCTTTAAAAACGATTTCCCTGATTATTGTACTGCAATGAAGCAAGTTGCAAGCGAAAAAGCTGTGGTATTGATAGATTTAATGACACTCAGTTTAAACTATTATGCTTCAATAGGCTACAATGAGGCATACAAATTGTATCTGGTTTCTTCAAATGGATCGGATTATACACATTTTACAGAAGCGGGTGCGGATGCAATAGCCGGAATAATTTCCCGGGAAGTGAAGAAGCTGAATATACCGTTAGCCGGTGGCGTGAAATAGCATACTTGTAACTTTAACATTAAAAGTAAGGAGAGGTTAAAATGAGACAAAAGGTGTTATGTAAGGTGGTTGGGGCTATTCTTTTGTCAACGGTTATTCTTGGCGGCATGACGTGCATGAATGCTGTTGCAGCGGTAAGCGAGTATAAATTTGATTTTGGCAATGGAGCGGCGCAATACGGTTATACCAAGGTGAGTGCATCTGTATCCTACAATTCGGCGCGCGGCTACGGCTTTAATACGCCGCAGAATATGAAGGATGTCGCCGCTTCAGGCACAGGAGTTGCGGCTGACGCGGTGCAGTTCCTTGCCTTTGGGGTGAAAAGCACTAATACGTTTAATGTAGATCTTCCGAACGGTTTGTATGAGGTGAAGGTGGTTACGGGAAACATATCGAGAGTGAGCATAGCGGCGGAGGGCGTTTTCCAAATCATGAATATGACAGGGAACTGTGCGGAGGACCAATTCCAGATTCCTGTGACGGACGGTCAGCTGAATATACTTGCAACGGAAGGCAAAGCAGGTACTGTATTTACATTGGCGGCGATGGAAATTAAGAAACTATCTGATAATCCGGAAACAAATCCGACTATTTATATCGGCGGAGATTCTACGGTGTGCAATTACTACCCGCTGGACAGCAGTGTACAAGCCGGATGGGGTCAAATGCTGTCGAATTATTTAGACAAAAGTACCTTTCAAATAAGAAATATAGCTACAAGCGGCCAGTACGCAAGAGGTTTTCGTAATGACGGGCAATTTGAAGCTATTATGAAGTATATAAAGCCGGGAGATTATTTCATATTACAATTTGGCATCAACGACACAAACTCTAAAAATAATGAAACCGAGCAGGAGTTTAAGGAAATCATGCGCGATATGGTAAAGCAGGTAAAAGCCAAAGGGGCAACGGTGGTACTGTCCACACCTCAAGGCAGGGCGACGGATTTCAACTCCAGCAACGTACACACTGCCGTAAACCGCTGGTACAGGCATTCTACCGTTGCCTTGGCTGGTGAAGAGGATGTAACTCTCCTAGATCTTAATGTTTTAAGCTCGTCCTATTTTACGTCCATAGGCCCGGCGGCTGTATTAAGGCTTTATATGGATGGCGATACTCTGCATCCAAACCGTGAGGGAGCCACGCAGCTTGCCCGCATTGTTTCGGAAAATATAAGGTTCTCTGTGCCGGAGCCTGTGCCGGGAGGCAGCCCATATCAGGCCGAGGATATGGCTTATGGGGGAAGCGGCACTATATTTGAGTATAAAAATACCGGCTATTACGGAACGGGATATATCAACTTTCCATCAAGCGGTGGATATCTGGAGTTCAGGAATGTCGATGGAGGTGCTGGGGGGGATTCAACCCTCATGCTCAGGTACGCGCTGGGTTCGGACACTTCCAGAACGGGACGGATTCAGGTAAACGGAGGAGCGTGGAAGAATATCACCTTTGATCCTACCGGTAATTGGACTGTATGGTCGTTGAAAGAAGTTAAGGCAACGCTTAACAGAGGCATATCAAATACCATCCGGCTGGAATCTACGGGGCAGGATTTAGCTAATATTGATCAACTGGATATTGTGGTGTCTGCCGTCACAAAGGGAGATGTAAACAACGATGGAAGAGTGGATACTATAGATTTTGTGCTGATAAAAAAACATATTCTGGGCATCGAGCTTCTTACGGGCGATGCATTTAAAGCGGCAGACATTGACGAAAGCGGTTCTATAGACACTTTGGATTATCTACAGATGAGGAAATACCTGCTGGGCTTATAATGGGGGACGCTGAGGACGCTCCTGCGCGGATTTAAGTAGTAGAATAAATATTGGAATTGAGAGGGGACATTCCTCAATTATTGAGGGAATTTGCTGACTTTTTGAGGAATATCTCATTTCTAAAAGTCAATCTGCTATTCTCGTTTCTTAAATATTGATGGGGACATTTTGTATTATTTAAAATAATTCAGGAATGTCCTTTTTATATTTACGAATTCAATAACCCAATATTTAGTGTATTGGTTAATGTGATAGCAAAATATTTAATATAATAAACATACAAATAATTATTCAATGTATAAATTTTGAATTAATAATATAACTTGACAAATTAAATCAACTAAAGTATTATTTATGAGATGGCAATATTTAACACACAAGATGGGGGCATTCCTCAATTATTGAGGTGATTTGCTGACTTTTTGAGGAATGTCCCCCTTTAGAAAGAGGAGGAAGAATTATGTCAATAAAATTTAAATTTGTGATGGTAACTGTTTTGACGTTGACGTTAGTATTCAGTTCACTTCCGGCTTTTGCATCCGAAGCTACAGGTAGTGAAAGCTTTGTGAAAGCACAGGAGATTCCAGTAAATCAAAATGCAGAAGTGATGCTGGCACAATCAGAAATCGAATCCGAAATTGAGGGAAATATTGATATTGCAGCAGAAACAAATTTGACTGTGGATAGCACAAAAAGCATAAAGAGCATAGAAACACAAACAAGAAGGAGAGCTAGTGGTTTATTATCTGACAATCCCAGAACAATAGTAAATGGAACACTAACTCAAAGTAATGATGTTGACTTTCACTTTTTCAGCGTGACTAGCAATAAATTTTTGCTGGCACAGTTGATATCGGACAATGCAGATTATTGGACTGCATTATATATAGTTGATTACGAAACAGGGACTGCGACCCCTACAAATGTTGGTAACTATTCTGGCTCCCTGATTGCATTAAATGGGCTGCCTCAAGGAGACTATGCCTTTGCTGTGGCTTCTGACGGTACCTTAGGGGATTCGTATTCTCTGCGAATAAATGCTGCAAACCCGGCGGGAAGTTACAGCAATATAATAAAAGTGACCCCTTCATTACAACAATTTGTTGTTTTATACAGCAATAATGATGTTTATGCAAATGGAACATTTGTATATAATACAAGTTCCAGTGCCTCTACACAGCATCTTGACTGGCAAAGACAATATTATTTTTCGTATGGAGGAAATTATAATCAAAGAACTCATAATATAAGCTATGCAAAAATAAAAGCTGTTGCCGGGCCATATTCATATTCTTCCTCGTACGCATCTTCTAATAACGTTATGCTCATATATTTAGATGAGGACACTTTGTTTACATATTTTGAATCACAATTTCAATCCTATCCGCATTATTACTATTCCTCATTCGTCGATATCCTTGGCAAAACAACACCAAGAAGGCTGGAAGCAGATGATTATTTATATGGAGAGCATATTATTGCGTATGATTTGAATACTGGAACCCCTATTGATTTTTATAGCGTCTTAAACTTCTATTATGGAGCTGGCATCGAAAATTTGCCTACAATTACGGAGCTGACTGAATAATAGAAGAGGGTAAAAAAAAGGGATGTTCTTGTTGAATAAACGAGAGCGTCCCGTTTTTCGTTAGACTCATTATTGTTTAAAGGATTTATATGTGTTATTCTGGATATGATAAATTAAGAACCAAGGCATAGAAACAGGCAATTTACCAATTATGATATTCTATAATAAGCTATAGACGCATTACCGCGTTGGAGGTGTTATTATGGCACTGGCTGGTGCATTTGTTGTTCCGCATCCTCCCATCATTATACCGGATGTGGGAAAAGGACAGGAGAAAAAGGTGAGCGCAACGCTTGAAAGCTACCATGAAGCGGCAAGGCGTATCGCAGCATTGGCTCCCGATACTCTTATCGTTATATCACCCCATTCAATTATGTATTCCGACTATTTTCATATTTCGCCGGGGAAAGCGGCAAAGGGGGACTTTGGTCGGTTCGGCGCGGGAAGCACAGTCATCCGTGCAGAATATGACGAGGAGTTTCCCGAGATGCTGGAATACTATTCGGACATAGAAGGCATTCGGGCGGGAACGCTGGGAGAGAGCAATGCTGAACTGGATCACGGGACGATGGTTCCTCTGTACTTCATAAATGAATACCTGAAGGACTATAAATTAGTGCGTATCGGGCTGTCCGGACTTTCTAATACGGAGCATTACCGTCTGGGGAAATGCATCGCTAAGACTGCCGAAAAGCTTGAAAGAAGAGTTGTGCTTGTGGCAAGCGGAGATCTTTCCCACAGATTGAAGGAGGATGGGCCTTACGGCTTTGCGGAAGAAGGTGTTCGCTTTGATAAGGGGCTTACGCAGGCAATGAAGGAGGGGGATTTTCTCAAATTCATGGAATTTTCGCCTGACTTATGTGAAGCGGCTGCGGAATGCGGATTAAGGTCCTTTATCATTATGGCGGGAGCTTTAGACGGTAAAGAGCTTGCCCCGGAGCTGCTTTCCTATGAAGGAACCTTTGGAGTGGGTTATGCCGTATGCGAATTTAAGATTGTTGGGGACAGTGCTGAAAGAAATTTTGACAGGATATTTACCGAGAGGCAGAAGGAGATAGCTAAGCACAGCAGACAGAGTGAAGACTCTTATGTGCGTCTTGCGAGATTATCTCTGGAGACTTATATCAGGCTTGGGAAGCGTGCAAAATTGCCGGAGGATTTGCCGGAGGAAATGTTAAGCCGGAGAGCAGGGGTTTTCGTATCCCTGAAAAAGCATGGCAGCCTCAGGGGCTGTATAGGTACAATCAGTCCGGCGACTGATAATATAGCTGGTGAAATTCTCCGCAATGCCATAAGCTCAGGAACGGAGGATCCAAGGTTTGCACCGGTTACGGAAGAGGAGCTCTCAGAACTGATTTACAGCGTTGATGTGCTTGGGGAGGCCGAGCAGGTTAAGGACAGCTCGGAGCTGGATGTAAAACGTTATGGTGTGATTGTTACATCGGGGCGGAAGCGGGGGCTTTTACTTCCAAACTTAGAGGGTGTGGATACAGTAGAACAGCAGATTTCAATAGCAAAGGAAAAAGCGGGAATTTACGGTAACGAGAAATTCTCAATGGAACGCTTCGAGGTGGTGAGGCATAAATGAAGGCTGAATGCAAAATCTGCCCCCACCACTGTAAAATTGAAGAGGGACATGTGGGCCTTTGCAGGGGAAGAACGAACAGAGAGGGTAAAATTATAAGCGGCAATTACGGTAAGCTGACCGGCCTTGCATTAGACCCCATTGAGAAAAAGCCTCTGTATCATTTTTATCCGGGAAGCAAGGTTCTGTCTGTTGGAAGCTATGGCTGCAATATGAGTTGCCCCTTTTGCCAGAACTGTGACATTTCCATGGCTGGAGCAGATGAGGCAGACAAAGTGGAGGTTACCTGCGAGGAGCTGGTGGATAAGGGCATAGCATTAAAAAAGCAGGGGAACATTGGCATTGCCTACACCTATAATGAGCCCCTTATAGGCTATGAGTTTGTCCGGGATTGTGCGGCACTTGCAAAGAAGAAGGCCATGAAAAATGTGGTTGTAACAAACGGCTATATCTGTGAAGAGCCGCTTAAAGAGCTTCTTCCCTTGATTGATGCATTCAATATTGACCTTAAAGGTTTTACGGAGGCTTATTATCATAAGCTGGGTGGTGATCTGGCAACGGTCAAGCGTGCTATTGAGCTTGCTTCTGAAAAGTGTCATGTTGAAGTCACGACCCTGATTGTGCCCGACGAGAATGACAGTGACGAGGAGATGGAGAAGCTGTCCGGCTGGCTTGCCGGGATAAATAAAGAAATTCCTCTTCATGTCTCCCGTTTTTTTCCCAGATGGCACATGCAGGACAGAGAGGCAACTCCTGTGAAGAGGGTCTATCATCTGGCGCAGATTGCCAGAGGGCACTTGGAGCATGTCCATGAGGGGAATTGCTGAATGAGAAAAACAGGAACTTTTAGAAAGTAGATTTACAGGGGTGGAGGCAAGCGACAAATGACAAGGATTTTAATTTTAATTCTATTGCTTTTTCTTTTCCTTACGGGTTGCACAAGTGTTAATTATGAACAAAAAAATACCAACATACAGAATAAGGTGTCTGTAAAATCAGATGAGAAGGATGAAAAGAAGGAAAAGGAAAGCTTAATTAATACGGATGGGAAAACGGTTCAGGAAAGAATTAAAGCTCCTTATGGGTTTGAAAGGGTGGCAGTGGAGGAGGACTCGTATGCCCAATATTTGAGAAGTCTGCCATTAAAGCCCGATGGTTCGGAAGTACGTCTGTATGACGGAAGAGTGAAAAATAATGCTGTTCATGCGGCTGTAGTGGACATTGATGTAGGAGAGAGGGACTTGCAGCAATGTGCTGATGCCGTAATCAGACTAAGGGCAGAATATTTATATCATCGGAAACTGTACGACAAAATACATTTTAACTTTACCAATGGCTTTAACGCCGATTATATCAAGTGGATGAACGGCAACAGGATTAAAGTTGAAGGGAATAAAGCCTATTGGACGGAGAAGACAGGATACTCCAGCGAGTATGGCAGCTTCAGGGAATACCTGAATATGGTTTTTGCTTATGCGGGGACGCTTTCGCTTTCTCAAGAAATGAAGAAGGTCTCTTTAGATGATATGAGAATCGGAGACGTATTTATAAAGGGGGATAATCCTGGGCATACAGTAATTATCCTTGATATGGCAAAAAATGATGTAACGGGTGAAAAAATATTCATGATTGCTCAAAGCTACATGCCTGCTCAGGACATACATATACTTAAAAACCTTCAAGATGAGGGATTAGACCCGTGGTATCCTGTGAATTTCGGTGAAACATTAAGTACCCCGGAATGGCAGTTTAGTAAAGAGCAGTTGATGCGGTTCGGGTAGAGGAGGTATGCAGTTTGAAACGAAAAATATATACGCTATTTATAATATTGCTTGCGATTTTTTGTATCTCACCGGCAACGGCATATGCGAACTCTGCTGAGCCGCCCGCTTTAATTGTAATTGTAAAAAATGCTCCTGAAGACATTTCCATTTCTATTATTTCGGAGGACTCGGTAAAGGAAGGGAAAAAAAGCGACACTGTCTGGGAAACATATTACGCCTTTTACAAAAGGGATCTTGGAAACAACAGCCAAGTTATTCTCAGGGTTTCGGGGAACGGAATGGTCTACGACCAAGCCGTGGGGGAGCAATACCTGAATGGCTACAACAGTATTGTTACACTGGACTTTTCCAAACAAAGCATACAGGCTGGGAAGTTGTTGTCCAGATCAATTCTTTTGGTGGCTCTGCGAGTGCTTTTAACCTTGGCGATTGAGGGATTGATTTTCTTGCTGTTTGGGTTTCGCGACAAAAAGAGCTGGATTACCTTTCTGCTGATGAATTTACTTACACAGGGCATTTTAAACATAGCCTTAAACGGTTTTTCTCCTTTTGCCAGCTATCTGATTTTAAACCTTATTTTCATGGAAATTTGGGTGTTTTTAGCCGAAATTACAGGTGCGCTTATTTTAATAAAGGAGCATGGAAGACTTCGTCGAGTTTTGTGTGTGCTGATAGCAAACATTGCCAGCCTTGTGCTGGGGGGATATTTAATTACTGTCCTGCCAATTTGAGGGGGACATTTCTCAAAGAACACTTAAGTGGCAACGTCACAATTCAGAGTCGCAATTCTAATACAATCATTTAGGCATGTATGCCGTAACACGCTATTTTCCATATTTTAAAGTAAAACATAAGTTTAATAAAAATTTTGAGGAATGTCCCCCTGACGGACGCCCCTGACGAACGGACTGAAGACCTAGGCGAAGCCTACTAACTGACTATTGACTGATATTGCCTGTAATAAGATAATATAATCTGATAGTATTAACATATATGGTTTATTATAGATGAATATATGAAAATTAGTCTTGGTTATATCTTAATTGACACTTCAAGGGATGAAGGAGAATTTTAAATTCAAAGTCTATTTTTGTAACAATCATACCAGATTAATTCTATTTTTATTGATTCTCTAAATACTACATAAGCCTGTTTGTGAGGGAGTTGCTATGAATACAATCGGGACGCTTTTAAGATGTACAACATGGGGTGAGTCTCATGGAGTTTCTATTGGAGCTGTACTAGATGGGTGCCCTGCAGGTCTTGAAATCCAGCACACGGACATTGAAAAAGAACTGGAAAGGGATATCCCGGATATTGCATTAGGTATTCCAAGGAGGGAGCCTAACGATTTCAGGATACTATCAGGGGTTTATAACGGCATTACCGTAGGTACGCCGATATGCATTGAGATTCCGAACAGGCAGCAGAGGAGCAGTGACTATGATGGCATTAAACACTGTTACAGGCCTGGACATGCCGAACATACATACCATAAAAGATATGGTGTATACAACAGCACAGGAGGAAGAGCTTCGGGGAGGGTTAGCATATCTTTTCTTGCGGCAGGAGTCTTTTCCAAAAAGCTGCTTTCGGGTGTGGGAATCGGATTTGAGAGCAAGCTCGAAGAGCTTGCCGGCATCAGGTGCCGGAATGGGAAAGACCTGGATGAGGCAAGGAAGAAATGCATGGAAATTGGGGGGAACGGTGATTCTACAGGAGGAATAGTTTCACTTAAGATAATGGGGGTTCCTGCAGGAGTGGGTACGCCTGTTTTTGGCAAGCTGAATTCACTCATAATGTATGCATTAAGCTCAATAGGAGGAGTTAAAGGAGTTGAATGCGGAATGGGGTTTGAAGCTGCAAGAATGACAGGATTGGAGCACAACGACGGCTATTTAACGGACGGCAGCGGAATAAAGCTTGAGAGCAATAATTGCGGAGGGACACTTGGCGGAATAAGCACGGGAACTGATTTATATTTCAGGCTGGCGGTAAAGCCCACGCCTTCAATCCAACTTCCACAGAAATCGGTTGACTGGATGAAGGAGCAGCAGGAAGAAATAAAACTTAATGGACGGTTTGATATAAACTTTGCGCCAAGAGTAGGCCCGCTGGCTGAGGCGCTCGCATCACTTGTGCTTGCCGATCAGATGATGATATCGGGGTATATAAGTCCCTCAAAGGCCTCTGGCGGCAGCAAGGGGGGGATATGAAAAAGCTGTATGTCATACTTATTGCTGCTTCATTGATGCTTATTATTTCAGGCGTTATAAGGAATGAAATGGAGTTTGTGTACGAAACTAATACATATGGCAACTTTGATGTTCCCGGTACACAAAGCTGGATCATGAAGCTGGAGCCGGGAGTAGAGGATTATGCGTCGGAGATTGTATATGGAACTATGCATTACAAGCCGTTAGCCGTTATTTCAGCACTTTTTGTACTTACGTTATTCTTATCTCTCATTAAACTCAGAAGAGAATTCATTTTAAGAAAGTTTTTGCAGTGGACGGCTTTTGCAACGGCAAGGATTGGTGTGCTTAGAGTTTCAGGCCTCTACCCGGTGAAGAGGAGCCAATTGTGTGTGTTTCCGTTTTTGAACTGTCAGGCATGTGAGATGGCTACAGGAGCATGTCCTATAGGAATGCTTCAATGGTGCCTGATTAAGGGGGACGGGTTGCTGCTGGTTATAGGTATAATGCTTTTGGCGGGTGCCGCCGCAGGAAGAGCAATTTGCGGCTGGCTGTGTCCGTTTGGGTTTATTGCGGATCTGTTTGACAGGATATCCCTCAAGAAAATAAGGGTTCCTAAGATATTTAAGTATTTGAAATATATTCTGTTTATTTCAATTCCTCTCGTTATAATATTTAAAATGCCGTTTTTTTGTTCCTTTCTTTGTCAGAGCGGAAACATATATGGAAGATTTCCCTATTACCTTACAACCGGGATGCCGGGACTTAAGGCTGAATTCTTAGGTGCTGAAGGTATAAAACCGCTGCTTGTATTCCAGCTTATTTCACTGCTTGCACTTGTTGCCGGAGCTATTCTTATAGGCGGAAGGTGGTTTTGCAGATATGTTTGCCCACTGGGAGCCTGGTTAGGGCTTGGGAACTATGTTTCACCTGTGAGAGTGCTTCACGACAACTCAAAATGCACGAACTGTGGAGTTTGCAGCAAAATTTGCGCCATGGATGCAGATCTTGCAAAGGCAGGTTTTAATGATGTGACAAGCTGTATAAGATGCGGTAAATGTACACGGATATGCAAAGCAAGACATTTTGAAATCTCTTGGAAAATCCATAAAGGACAAGCGCCTAAAGAAACAAGCAAGGAAGAGTATGCAGGGAGGGTTTAAAAATGTTGAGTGATTCACTGATATTGAAGATTATGAGAATAAAGTCATTAAAGCCTGTGGAGATGGCGAGATATGCCTTGAAAAATACCCTATTCTATAAGAAGTTTTATAAGGAATGGGACGGGAGGTCATTTGACACACTGCCGGTTATGACAAAATATGATCTTGTGGGAGTAAGCCCTTATGACCTGTTGAGCCGGCAGTTTAAAGACCAAGCTTATATTTATGCCGAGACATCAGGAAGCAGTGGGGCTCCTACGCCCTCATTTCTGACAAGGAATGACTTCAAAGGACTTCTCGGTGTAACCAGGCTCACTCCCTATATGAAGGAAATTAAAAAGGAAATGGGTAACAACAGAACTGCTGTAAACGGTCTTACCTTTGGATTTACCATAGCAGGAACATCGTTTGGAGCTCTTATGCAGAAGCATGGGGCTCTGGTTGCACAGTTGGGGACAAGATCTACAATTGCTACGCCCCAAAGAACAGCAGAAACCATTGCCAAATTGAAGCCTTTTACTATCTCTGCCACCCCTCTTGATTTTATGTCGTGGATGGAAATTATCAGAGTTGACTTGCCATCAAAGCATGATGATGTCATACGGAATCTGAAGTTTCTTCTTTCTACGGCAGAACCCTGCGCGTTTTCCCGAAAACAGCAGATCGAGCGCTATTTCAATATAACTCATGTAAATACTTATGCATCGGTAGACGGCTTGGTTTCCATACCGTGTCCCTGCGGTGAAATGCACTTGCTGAAAGAGATGCACTATATCGAGCTTTTTGACGGACAGATGAACCGTATTGGTGAATACGGCACCGGAAGGCTTTGCTTTACTGGGCTTATAAGAAAATCAACACCTATGGTCAGATATATGCTGGACGATGTGGTGACGGTAAAAGCTTCTAATTGCGAACATGGTTTTAAAAAATCCATTATGCCTCACGGGAGGTACGAACTGTCAATGGAGTTGAATGGGAAAACATGGGGAAACCTTGATTTTGAAGATATAATCTACAGGTATGGGCTATTTATGAATTACACAATAGAGGTTTGCAGCGACGTAATAAATATAAGGCTGGAGGAATATCCGATAGCTAAAAACGACTATGATATTACCGGGCTTACTCGTGAAATTACTAGTCTTACAAGTCTGAAATGCATTGCAGAGCTGCTTCCTCTCGGATCTATAACCGATATCAGAAAGGTAAGGGAGGCGAAGTCGGTTATAAAGGTGCTTGACTTGAGAGACTGCTCCAGACAGCTTATGCCTCAAATACTATGATATGCTTCACGGGTCTGTAGTCATTAAAAAACCGATAAGGAGGGAGGTATGGATATGATGGACAACCTGCTTGGAAAGAACATAGTTTTAATAGATTTTATGGGAGTTGGAAAAACAACTGTAGGAAATTTGCTTTCAAAGAAGCTTGGGCGAGGTTTCTTTGACTGTGACGATATTATAATGGAAAGATGTGCAATGAAGATAAAGGATATCTTCAAAATATATGGTGAGAAATATTTCAGAGAGATGGAGAAGGGTGTATTAGCAGAGCTCTCTGAAAGAAAGGGTGTGGTTATAGCTACAGGGGGAGGGGCAGTCCTTAACCCTGAAAATATAGAGAAACTGAAGATAAATGGCCTTCTGGTACGTTTAAAGGCATCGCCGTGGAAAATAATGAGCAATATTTCAGGATACGCAGAAAGCCAAAGCTGCGATAGCAGGCCTTTGCTGGATGAAGGAGACAAGCTGGGAAACATGCTGCGACTGATGCATGAGAGGGAAGGCCTATATAGATGCTGCCACTATGAGCTTTTTACCGATCCGTTTTCGGCAGAGGAGGTTTCAGCTATTATTACGCAATATTTGAGTGAGGGACATTTCTCGAAAAAGAGATCAAAAGAGTCTAAATATCATGGGTACAGTATTGAGCCTAACCATTCTTGGCTACCTTTTTAGTAAAATTAAGTATTAAGGATAAGCTTTTGAAAGTTTTAGCTGAATTGTTTTTTAAGATAACTGCAAAAAGAATATAAAGCCTTAACGTTAATAAGACTCACTACAGTGTTAATGAAGTGGTTGTATGGCTGTGGGAGAGTTATATGTGTTTTGACAGATATTTTTTATAGGCAAGGTGGCTATACGCTTAAGCCTGCCAGCTCATCAAACACGCTTTGGTACATAGGATTGCCCGAGCTGAGCAGCTCATAGCCCCTTGTAAACATGCGTGAACAACCGGATATGGTTATGTTGTGCATACTGCTGCAGATTTGCCTGTAGCCCAGCCCGCATAGCACCCGTAAGACATAGGCACTGAATGCCCTGAATTCCTGCAGCTTCCTTTTGCCGCTGGGAGCCAGTCCAGCCCATTTAGGAAGCATAAGACTGGTGGATATAAAAGAAATGACCTTTGTTACCGGAAGGTCTCGTGCAATAATATCTCTTCCGCTTACATACTCATACTGTATTGCAGTGGAAAGGCTCTTCTTCAGCTTTTTGAAGCTGCCCACATCCCTTTGGTGACTCACAATGCTAAAGTATTTTTCTGCAAACTGTTCATGATTCTCTATATTGAAAAGCTTCATAATGAAGCTCTTATCAATTAGTCCGAGCAGATCTCTCCGTATGCCTAAGTATATGCCGTAGGAGGAATACTTGTACGCCTCTTCTCTGCCTGAATAGCCCTCTATATCATGGGGGTTGTTGTGGATATACGCCGAAACAGCCAGGTTGTATTCGTCGGTGTCCAGTATCCTGCTCTCAAACCTGCCTTGAAACACGTGTCCGTGCCTTTTGTACTTGTGATTGTAGTACCTCACATAGGCAGTATTTAAGCAGTGCATGAATTTTGACACATCAAAGCCCTTGGGGTCCAAGTGAAGGTGCAGATGGTTGTCCATCAGGCAGTATGCGTAAATGCCGCACTTATACTTGTCGGTATACCTCTTAAGCAGTCCTAGGTAATAATCCTTGTCGTCGTCATCTCTGAAGAGGAGGAATTCGGACTCACTGCGGGACATTATATGAAAAATGGCATGGGGGTGCTTTTCACGGGATTTTCTAGGCATATTTGACTCCTTAATGTAATATTTTCTAACATACTATTTCCTATATTTTAACATAGAACATGAGTTTGGTAAAGGGGTTTTAAGTAAATTATTTTTGAAAAATTGAAAAATTTTTGCTTATTTGTTGAGAAATGTCCCCTTGACGCAGTCATTACGTCGTGTTATCATGACGTGGACAAGGTAAAGTTAACTTAATTGAGAAATGTCCCCTTGAAGGACATCGCAGGTGGATTATGAAAAAAACTATTTTTGTATTATTACTGGTATTGACAATGGTGAGCTCTATTGTTGCAGGGACTCTGGCGATGTATACTGCTTCAATCGACAATTTGGGAGAAGGAAGTGTTGTGGCTAAGGAGTTTGTTTTTGTGGGCGACGGCACTGACTCTTTTCAGCATGGAATAAAAATAGCTCCCACAGAAATTGTGCGGTGGCAATTTAAAGTAAAAAATTATCAAAATTATGTAATAACTGAAACAGATTTGTACTATAAGCTTACTTTTAATGTCCTTGCGGTACAAGGCAAAGCTGCAATACAGCCATTGACTGTTGCGGTTAAGGATTCTCAGGGAAACGTATTAAAAAGTGTTACCGGTACGGGAACCTTTGATGTCCTCGGCTCGTTCCCTCTTTCGGAAGTAGGTCAGGAGAATGAATATGAGGTTGAGATATACTGGCCGGACGGAGGGCCCGTAGATATCGACTATGCAGGCAATAATTACGGTACTGCGGTAAAGGTGGATGCAATTGCTTCACAGCTTCCTTTGAGCGAGGGACATGAAAATCCGCCTGAGCAAAAGGATGTAAGCATTCGCTATGAAACATTGACTCCATGGCAGAACGGGCAAAGCGGTATTTATCAGTTTGAGTATAAGGTGACGATTACTAATAATTCTGATGAGGCAATTAAAGATTGGAGTGTTGCATTTTCGCTTTCTACCGACAGGATTACACAGGCTTGGAGCAATGCTAAAATGGTAGCAGGCTTACCTGAAGGCATGTACAAATTTGAAAATCCGGGCTATAACAATCAGTCGACTGATAATATACTGCCGGGACAGAGCGTATCGTTTAGAGGCCCTGCCTATGGTATGGGAACACACGCAATTGGCAATATAATTGTAGGAGGCAGCAATGTAAGTGATATAGGTGATATTGACTTGACCTGTGAATTCGGTAAGTCTTCTTTGAATTAATTTGCTATGAAAGGGGAAGGACATGAAGATTAAGATATTGATTGTACTGGCCCTTATATGTGCAGTATTTGCTTCACTGACAATGGGCACCCTTTCAAGCTATATAAGCGTATCAACCTTTGGCGCTGATATTTATCCCGACCGGGATAAAATAATACGGCAGTATCAAATGGATGAGGAACAGCAAGAAAACGCCTCCCCGGGCATGGATTCTGAAATAGAGAATATACCGGATGAACCCGATTTGACTGAGCTGTTTATTGAAGATAATCACGGCAGTAATGTTGATTTGAAGGAGGATGCCGGTATGGAGGATGAGGCAGGTTCTGCTTCACAGGGGCAGGAGTGACAAATGAGATTGACAATGTAGTTAAAATATAAACTAATTAAATTTAGGGGGAAAATCAAATGAAAAAACCGTTAATTCTTATTGCTCTTATTTTGGTTGTGTCTACGTCAATAATTGCAGGAACGCTGGCTATGTATACTACTACCATTGACGATTTGGCTGAGGGAAGTGTGGTTGCTAAAGAGTTTATTATGATGGAAGGGGGAACAGATACCTTTAATAAAAATGTAAAAATTGCCCCTGATGAGACGGTTAATTGGCAGTTTAGTGTAAAGAACTATGACGGATCAATAGTAAGCGAAACTGCTATGAAGCTGGATTTTGATGTTAATGTTGCCGCTGAGAACGGCAAAAGTGCAATAGCACCTCTCGTGATTACAGTAAAGGATTCCCAAGGGAATACATTAGGTACTGTTACCGAAAACGGAAGGATTGAGTTTGCAGACAATTTCAACCTGTCTCCTGATGGACAGGAAAAGATTTATACTGTTTCTGTTAAATGGCCCAGCAACAATGACGTTGATATAAATTATGCAGGAGCGGGTTATGGAACCGCTGTCAAGGTGTCTGTAACAGGTACACAGGTATAGCTGTTGATTATATAATATAAATATAAAAAGGCTGTCCGCATTTTATTATGCAGGATAGCTTTTTTTATGCATTGGGGCATACTATAGTCAGGTTTTAGTTTTAGGAGGACAATATAATGCCGCAGGCGAAATATACCACAGAGCAAGAGATTGAAGAAATGCGCATGGAAATCCTACGGGAAAAACAAAAAATGCAGAGAGAGCATGACAATACTACAGGTGAAAAGGGCTTTTCAAAAAGAAGACTCGCTGCTCGGGCCGCAGGCTGGACTGTTTTCCTGTCTGCCGTTATTTTGCTTATCAGTGCCATTGTATCTATAAATGCAGCTAAAAGCAAGGGGCAAATCCCCAGCTTTTTGGGAATATTTCAGCTCTATGTCGTAGAATCGGGCAGCATGGAGCCTACTTTTGATATAGGAACAATTATTTTATGCCGAATACCTAAAGAACCCCAAAGCCTTAAGGAAAATGATATTGTAACCTTTAAAACATTATCGGGAGCAATTGTTACACACAGGATAGTTGAGGTTATGGCTGAAGAGGGGGGCGGTGCAGCTTACCGCACTAAAGGTGATAATCCTCAAAATTCCGAGGATACCGAGCTTCTAACACCTGACAGAGTTATAGCAATATTTGTGGCTAAAATACCTTTAACCTGAAGATATTATTATAGGAGATATCAGTATGTATAAGGGATATGAACAGAGAGACGGCGGGATTTCCGTTGAAAAGATAGTGCTTATGCAGAATATCTCCTCCGTAGAGCATTTTTTGCAAGAGGGTGAAGTGCCACGGAGAGTGCTTGAGGATATCAGCATAATTATCAAAAGGTCTGAGATATGGGGGATAACCGGAGGATCTGCTTTTGAGATTAAGCTTATGCTGGAAATTATGGCTAATATAAGATCCTATTCATCAGGAAGGTGCGTTTTAATAGAGAGAGGAATGCCCATGCATAAGAGAATTATACTAAGTCATGTATTTTATATAGGAGGCTCGGAAATGATTTATGACAATATGAATGTATTAGAGTTTCTTATGCTTGCAGCAGGCAAATTGAACGATAATAAGCTTGAGCTTCAGGAGCAGATTTTTGAATTTATTATAGACATGGGCCTTGGAAAAATTTCCCTTACCGCCAACAGTATGCTTACAAAAGAGGAAAAAGCCGTAGTTATATTGATTGCTGCTTCTTACTCTGACAGTGCTATGATAATATTTAATCTTCCTGAATACGAGTTCCATGAAGAGCTTGTTAATTCTATAGCAAAAATATCAAAATTTATTAGAAAAACCGGCAAAACTCTTATAATGGGAACCTGCAGCTCCTTAATGATTGAAAGGTCATGCAGCCATACGACATTTATAGCCGGAGGCAAATTAATATATAATGGTACTGTCAAAAATCTGAGGCTGAATTTTGACAAGGTTGCGGTTATAGTCAGGGACAAAAATCTGCGGGGTATTATGGAAAAACTGGCAGTTTTGCTTCCGGGACATAAGCTGTCTATAAAAGACGGAAGGCTTTTAATTGAAAGCCTGACTGAAAAGAACAAAAAGACAGGGTATATTTATAAAAAGATTCTTGAGACGGGATTTGTGCCCGAATACATTGAGACTAATTCTAAAACTGTACAAAATGCATATGAGGAGCTTGTGCTGCAGTATGATTTACAGAAATAGCTATTTCAAAAAGGAACTTCGGCAGGCATATACCGAAAATAGAACAGGAACTAATAGAAAGATGGCATTTGCTCTTTTTCAGGGACTTATTTCCTTCGCAATCTATTTTGTGCTTCAGACCTTAAAGGAAAGCGTGCTTTCGGACGTAGCTCCTGAAATCATGCAGCCCAGCTTTTTTTCTACCGTTTATATTTATATCCATTTGGCATTTATATTTAACACGGTATATTTTATTATTTATTACGATTACCTCTTCTTTTCAGAGATAAGAAAAAATTCATGGTATTTATTGGTTCAAATGGGATACAGCCCAGCCTCTATGATTTTTTCCAAGTTTTCCGCACTTATACTTTCCGTATTTACTATTTATCTTGTGGGCTTTATCTTTACTGTATTTCTTACTATATTTTTAAAATACCCCTTTATATTATCCTATATGCCGTCTCTCTATATATCCGGCCTTGTTGATCTTACACTTATAACCATACTGCTGATGACCTTTTCACTTTATGTAAAAACCATTACCAATGCCCGATATCTCTCCTTATTCTCAGCAGTGCTTATAATCGTGCTTAAAACGGCTCTGGGCCATTATAATGTGATATCAAACCGTGTATCTATGCAAAGCATTAATAATTTATTTGATTTCGGCAGATCGCTGTATTTTCCTGCCGCCGCAGCAATAATGGCGGCTTGCTGCATTATATGTGTTATAAGAGCGGGAAATGTGGCAAAATATTATAATCTGCCCGCAAGGTATTATGTCCTGCCAGAGGGTGCAACAGTAGCAAATGAGGATGCTGCAACAGGAAAATTAAAGCTTGCGGAAAGCATGGAGAACGTCCGTCACAGCAAAATTTTTGACACGGTATCTACCGCGCTTTTGATTTTTTTAATATGCGCCGCACTGATTTTTAATGTGCTTATAATTCTTATAAATATATCCGCTCCCGGTAAGGAGTTTAGCATAAAAGGGATAATTCCGTATGTTTTTAAATCCGATACAATGGCACCGACAATCATGATGAATGATCTTGCTTATTTTAAAAGAACCGACAGCCGGCATATGTTTGAAAACGGGGACATCATTCTTTTTGAGGAAAACAATGTGACTTATGTTGAAAGAATCATCGAGAATATGGAAAGCGGCTTTAAGGTGGACATTGACAATTATCCTCCTATGTCCCAGCCGGGAGCTATGCTGAAAACGGTTCCCGGCAAAGCCGTGCGTGGCATATATGTAGGAAGAAGCCGGTGGCTGGGAGCATTGATCCTTTTCGCAAATACTATCGTAGGAAGGCTTGTGTTTTTGCTGCTTCCGGCAATCTTACTGTTTTATCAAAGACAAGTAGCCAATATTTACTCCAGAAGAAAATAAAAAATGTGCGCCGCAGCATCGTTCCTCTAAAACTATTTTTCGTTCTTCTGCAAAAATTCCTGCATGGCGTGAATAGAATCAATACTTATTACATGCTCAATTGAACATGCATCCTCATCTGCGATAGCAGCATCTATTTTAAGGATATCTATAAAAAATTTGCGTATAACATGATGCTTTCTTGAAGTAAACTCTGCCAGCTCCAAGCCGGCAGGGGTTAGAAATATTTCCTTATACTTTTCATTGGTAATGAGACCCTTTTCAGAAAGGGTTGACATAGCGCTGTTAGTGCTTGCCTTTGTGACTCCCAATTTTTCTGCTATATCGGACATTCTCACACCCTGGCCCGAAGATGACAGCTCGTATATGGCCTCAAGATAATTTTCCATCGTAAATGTTAATTTCTCCATTTATTATGCTCCCTTCCTTTCCTTATCTAGTAATATACCAGATTTAAAGCTTTCATTCAATTAAATTTTAAAATGCTTACATTACTTCATTATTCTTCAATCGTGAATAACATTATTTTGGAAGAGGCAGGATATGACAGTACCGTTCAAACCAGCTAGCTCCCGGATGTAAAATAAAGAACGCTTATGCTGTATAAACTAAAAAGAAAAAGAGCACTGATTGGGTATTGAAAAGGTGCTCTTAAAGATTAAAATTGTGATAATATTGCTATAAGTTTAGCTAACTTATCCTCTGTATTAAAATAGAAGCATTACTGTTGGTCTGAGTTCCGCCCGCCAGAGTCTGTAACGTAACGGCAGCTGCACTGGTATGGTTTCTTAGAGTTAACACATCCCCGGCGGCAGCGGTGATAATTACGAACCCGGGGTTTGGCTGAGTACCGGCCCCAGAACCATAAATTGCACCTGCAACAGGAGCACCGTTTTGAAAAAGGGTAAACTGGCTTGGCTCCACACCTGCGGCATTAAACCATATCGCATAGTCTCCTGCACTTCCAAGTGAAATTGTTGATGTACCTGGTGCATGCGTAATAGCACCCACAATGACACCATTATCGCTGAAAGATATATCAGCCTCTAACGCCACCACTTGAGCATCCAAATTATAAATGTAAGCGTATTCGGCTAACCCCTGAAGTCCCGTAGCACCAGTCGCGCCAGTTTCGCCTGTGGCTCCCGTAGCACCAGCATCACCCGTAGCCCCCGTGGCCCCCGTAGCACCAGTCGCGCCAGTTTCGCCTGTGGCTCCCGTAGCACCAGCATCACCCGTAGCCCCCGTGGCTCCCGTAGCACCAGTCGCGCCAGTTTCGCCTGTGGCGCCGGTAGCCCCCGCATCACCCGTAGCACCCGTGGCCCCCGTAGCACCAGTCGCGCCGGTTTCGCCCGTGGCCCCCGCAGCACCCGCATCACCCGTGGCTCCCGTAGCACCGGTTTCGCCCGTGGCCCCCGTAGCACCGGCATCACCCGTGGCTCCCGTAGCACCAGTCGCGCCGGTTTCGCCTGTGGCCCCCGTAGCACCGGCATCACCCGTGGCTCCCGTAGCACCAGTCGCGCCGGTTTCGCCTGTGGCCCCCGTAGCGCCGGCATCACCCGTGGCCCCCGTAGCACCGGTCGCGCCGGTTTCCCCTGTGGCACCCGTAGCCCCTGCATCACCCGTAGCACCTGTAGCACCGGTGGCCCCGGTCGCGCCGGTTTCCCCTGTGGCGCCCGTAGCCCCCGCATCACCCGTAGCACCTGTAGCACCGGTGGCCCCGGTCGCGCCGGTTTCCCCTGTGGCGCCCGTAGCTCCCGCATCACCCGTGGCACCTGTAGCTCCGGTAGCTCCGGTGGTGCCCGTAGCCCCCGTCTGATTAGCAATTATGATAATAGTTACTGGCCCGCTGGCTCCTGTAGGTCCAGCATCGCCAGTGGCCCCGGTAGCGCCGGTAGCACCAGCATTACCGGTAGCCCCCGTAGCGCCCGTAGCTCCGGTGCCAGTAGCACCTGTAGCACCGGTGGCCCCGGTCGCGCCGGTTTCCCCTGTGGCGCCCGTAGCTCCCGCATCACCCGTGGCACCTGTAGCTCCGGTGGTGCCCGTAGCCCCCGTCTGATTAGCAATTATGATAATAGTTACTGGCCCGCTGGCTCCTGTAGGTCCAGCATTGCCAGTGGCACCGGTAGCGCCGGTAGCACCAGCATTACCGGTAGCCCCCGTAGCGCCCGTAGCTCCGGTGCCAGTGGCACCAGTAGCGCCGGTAGCACCCGTAGCCCCAGTTGGGCATAATTTTCCACAACAATCTAAAAACTTATCACAGCCCCGTTGCCTTTCCTGCCTGCATACACCTCTATTGTATACCTCAGGATTTATTTGTATTCGTTCATCTTTCCTATACATTTATAATTCCTCCTTTAGATTTTTGGACTGTAATTTAACGTCGAGTGGATTAAATTTTTGGACGGGGAAAAACTGTCTTGGAAATGGAGTTTTTATCTTGTTGTTAAAAGTCGAGCAGTTTTGTGAAGTAATATTAGACTGTTCGGGAGGTACCGGGCAGTAGCCATAGGAAGGGACAAGTAATTGCACAATACACTCACACTTTATTACGAAAAACACACCTACATCAAGGGCAAGAGCTCCGTTGATAACACATATTGCATCATTAAAGGCATCTGCAATTGCTTCAACTTTGATTAACAATCCGTCCTCGTTGGAAAAACTGCTTACTTGTTCATCAGGATATTTTATAGAGCTGATTTGTGTTAGACAGCTTGGACAGTAAATCTCATTCACTGTAATATTAAAACCTGCTTCATCAATTACACTTAACTTATTAAAGCCGTCAGAGTATAAAATTTTGTATCGGAGCTTCACAAAAAGCTTTAAATTTTTAGTCCTTGGTTTAAGCAATGAATCTGTTCTTGACACCAGTCTGACTTCTGCAATATCAAAGTCTGTTACTCCTTCAAAAGCAAAAACTGGGTACATTACACCTGTGCCTGGTATTAAGGTAATTATTCTTGTTACACAGTCTCTTAATGCGGCTTGATCAAGCACTTTTGCCACATGGATGCAGACCAATTCACTTGGCGGGGGAAATTCGTCCGGCCTCATAACCTGTCCGGCCTCAATCTTCACAGCATATTTATAACACTTAGACATGAAAAATCCTCCTTTTCACATAATAAAACATAATTCTTAAGTAGCTTATTCCACTCTTTTATCCAGAGTTTAAACAGGTATACTGTTATTATATTTTTGAAATAGAAAAGTGATATATTTTATATGCATTATGTCTATAAAATTTTATATAAACAAAATGACGAATATTTAGAATCGGCAATACAGACAAAATACTGTTAGTAAATGGGAACCATATTAAGCTTATAAATTATTGTTTACTTAAAGAGTAAAAATGCCGACTAATAAAGGAGAAAATACAAAAAGGAGTGATATTTTGGATAAGTATTCGCAACATGCGATTGATTTGTTTAAGAAGGGATATAATTGTTCACAGGCAGTGTTGGCTGCTTTTTGCGATGAGCTTGATATTGATTTTGACACTGCCCTAAGAATTTCCGCTCCTTTTGGCGGAGGTATGGGCAGAATGAGGGAAGTCTGCGGTGCGGTAAGCGGAATGTTTATGGCGGCAGGGATGAAGTACGGCTATTGCGATCCTGAGGACAGTCAGGCCAAGGCAGAGCACTATAAGCTTATTCAATCTCTGGCATCAAAATTTAAAGAAGAAAATGGATCTATTATATGCAGGGAGCTTTTAGGACTTGGTACAAAGGTTGACGGCCCTGTCCCCGAGGAAAGGACAAAGGAATACTATAAAAAGCGTCCTTGTGCAGAACTTGTGGGTTTTGCTGCACAAATAACGGGGGAATTAATGGGCATGAAGTGATAGTCCTTATTATGTCTACATAAAGAAAGATGGAAGCAGGCAGCCCTGAATTGGTAAAGATTGAATCGGAGCTGCCTTATTTCTTATTCTGCATATTATTGTAAAATAAAATATTTTTTAAGTTTTGCTTGACATTTTGACTAACTCCCGTTAAAATATATTTTGTCGGTTCGAAAAGGTAGCACAGATTGTCGGTTTAGCTGGAATTTTTTATTTTTGGCCCATTGGTCAAGTGGCCTAAGACACCGCCCTTTCACGGCGGTAACAGGGGTTCGAATCCCCTATGGGTCACCAGAGAAATCAGAAAGTAAAAAGAGAGTAACAAATAATATGGCCCGGTAGTTCAGTTGGTTAGAATGCCAGCCTGTCACGCTGGAGGTCGAGGGTTCGAGCCCCTTCCGGGTCGCCAAAGCTTTAAGCTGTTGTAAGAAATATGTATTTAAGGATTACAAAAGGCAGTTATTAAAAAATTAGTTATTTGTGTGCTGGTGTAGCTCAGCAGGTAGAGCAATTGACTTGTAATCAATAGGTCGGGGGTTCGATTCCGTCCACCAGCTCCATTATGGGGAGGTTCCCGAGTGGCCAAAGGGGGCAGACTGTAAATCTGTTGTCTCTGACTTCGATGGTTCGAATCCATCTCTCCCCACCAAAAGGCTTTCGATCTAATGATCGAGGGCTTTTTATTTGTATACTACTTTTTTAAATATTACGAAATTCCATGCCGCAATCATAACCATAATTATGATTTTGGACAAAGACGGGGACATTTGAAGCCTATCCGACATAATAAGCATAAGAAGGTTTGACAGTACTAAATTAATACAAAACAGCACGCTGTACAGAAGAAGTTGCTTTAAGAATTTCTTCGTGGACTTAAAGGACCAGAACCTGTTTAGCAAAAAGCTTATCCAGAAGCCTAGAAACATAGCAGCAGAATTAGCCAAAAATTTTTGTAATCCCGCTAAGTCAAATAATACCCTAAAGACAGCATACTCTCCCAAAAAAGCCGACATGCCGGCGCTGAGGTATCTTAAAAGCTCCTTAACCTCAATGCTTTTAAAAACCTTAAAGAAGACAGCTTTTAGATGCGGATAACGCTTTGGATCTGATGTAAACATATTTCCTCCAAAAAAAAACAGCCAATATATTAAGGACAGGCAAAAAAATCCTGTCCTTGATATATTCAAATTTTTATTATTTTTTTATTAAGGGTACGATTATTTCTTCGATCTCCTTTTCGGTAGAGGGTACATCAACATTGTCATATAGAGCCCAAACCTCGGTATGCTCAACCGACATACCCGGCTGAAGGGTAGTCAGCGGACTCAAAGATTCCATTTCCATCATGTAATCGCAGGTGTATGTTTCATAGGAGGAAGCTGAAAAATCGGGGTACAGTACACCGGGGATATGCTTGTACTGCTTAACAAACAGATGACCGTGGTTTGCATATGCAGCCCATCCGTTCTCGTTGGGAAGGCCTATCTTAAAGGCTTCCTTGGTATCTTTATCCTGCTTAAGGGTTATAAACTTCTCTCCCCAGAAAACTCTGTGATCATTAAGCTTGGTGTAGGGCCACAAAGAAAGCATCCTATTTGGGAGGAGGCCAGTCTCGGTGGTGTTTTGCGGTATTACCTGCTTCCCGCCGGGAGCCATTACAGAGAGAGCCCATACAGACAGCTCGACAGGCCAGGCCCCCTTATTGGTAAGTCTATGTAAAACAGTTACCTTAGCTTCATCGGGCGACATGGTTACTTCAATATCCTTTTTGATTTGTGTCCACGGTTCAACGGGTTGATTAAGAACTATGCCGTTTTCCTTTTCCGACCACTCAACTTGTGAGTTATCAGGCTGATAAGAGCGGGGATCTTCTTCGGGACTGTGCCACAGCCTATGACCTCCGTATATATTCCATTTGCTGTCCCCTGTGGTTCCAATCTGCTCGGATACTTCGCAAAATTCATTATCCCTGCCAACAAAACCAAATCTGATAAGCCTTGGGCCGACATCGGAAGTTGCTATCAAGTCTATAATGCCATTTGAAATTTCTATGCAGTTACTCCAGCCCTTATACTCCTTTTTCAATATATCTACTTTTCCCATGACAAACACTCCTTAATATGGTTTTTGCCTGTATACATCACAATTATTAAAGCCTCATGGGATTTATTATAATACAGATGCAGATGCAAGGCAAGGACGATAAAAAACATATTTATTACGCATCAGGGGTATTTGAGGTTATTATCATATCAAGCTCCTTAGACATTTCGCTTATAGTCTGTGCAGCTTTCTCAAGCTCCTCGCTTGCCGCGAGGTTTTCCTGAGTTGATGCAGCCATCCACTCCAAATTCTGCGAGGTGTTTGAGGCGATAGAATCTACTTTCTCAATAAAGACCTTGACCTTTCTTGATTCATCCAATTCATCCTTTGAAAGCTGGCTGATCTCAGAGAGTGAATCAATAGCAAGTGAGAATTTATTTATAATTTTCTGATAATACTCGCTGGATCTATTAACTGTCAAAACGCCGTCCTCTACTATTGAAACGCTGGTGCCCATCAGAGCGTCTACTCTCTTGCTGTGATGAAGAATTTCATTTAATGTAGAGTTTATGGTTTTCAGCGATTCATGGCTTTGCTCCGCCAGCTTTCTGATTTCATCAGCCACAACCGCAAACTCTCTTCCGTTTTTGCCCGAACGCGCGGCTTCTATTGAGGCATTGAGCGACAAAAGATTTGTTTGATCTGCTATTTGCTTTATAAAATCCACGATGCCGTTAATTTCCTTTGCCTTTGAGTCAAGCTCTTTTGTACTTTTGGAGGTGGCGGTAACACTTTCTTTTATATTCATCATTTTTTCAGCGGCACTCACAACCAGAAGCTTGCCCTCATTTGCATCCTCCATGAGCTCATTAGAGATTTTTATGGAATAGTCGGCCTTGTTCATTACGTCTTCTATACCGTCTACAAGAGCATTAAGCAGCTCAGAGCTTTCCTTAACACTGCTTGCAGTCTGAACTGCTCCATCCGAAACCTCAAGAGAGTTTTTTGACATAACCTCACAGGAGGCGTTTTGCTGTGTTGCCAGAGAGGCAATTTGCTCACCAGAAAACGAAAGAGACTTAGAAATTTGTGAAGCCTTGTCAAAAACGGCCTGAAGTGTTGCCAGTGATTTATTTACATTGAGCTCGTTAGATGAGGAGCCCATGAGAAGCTTTTTTGATAATAATGCTGTAATTAGAGCGGACGCAGCGCCAAAGGAAAGTGCTATGCCTCTCAAAACAAGCTCCGAGGAGGCATTTGCCTCGGGCATAAAATAAGGATTGGTGAAAAACAGCAATGTACAGGTTGCGATTGAAAGGGCTATTGAATAAAGAACTGAGTTTAGGTCGAGATAAAAGGTGCTGATAAAGAATGCAAAAAATATTGTTGCCCATATTTCGCGATAGGGAATATTGATTGCAAGAGAATAATAATTAAAGTAAGAGCAGGTTATAAGTATGTACTTGAATATGCTTACGTACACCTTTCTATGCTTGCCCTTAGCAAAAATAAGATAAGAAATGACTGGCACCAGTGTGCCTGCAACGGAGAATAACGCAAAATTGCGGATATTCAGCCATGTTGCGTTTGCCAGTACATTTGTTGCCTTCAACAGTGCAAGCATTGCCGTTCCCATTATTCCCCCTCCGACACATACCTGCAATACAAACACATTAATTTGCTTTTGATATCGCGTCAGGTTCTTGTTAAATAATTCTGCCAAGCTGTTTTCTTTCATAGCCATCCTCCCAACCTGTCTAAAAATGTATTATTGCCGCAGCTTTTTTAAAAAGTCCGGCATTTATTTTAATACACTCTCAATTTAAAGAATCTTCCTGTAAATTCACACCTATTAGTGATAATTTTACAAATTTTATTTAGTTTTGTCAATTTATAAATTAATATATTTTAATATAATTATTGCAACACAATTTAAGCATGTGTCTAAAAATATACTTTAATTAAAGTCAAGCTGCAAAAACACAAATTTTATTGACAAATAAGTTTAAACATGCTATAATTTTCCATACAGTAGCTTCAGATGTGCTTGTGACAGACCCAAAAAATAACTACAAAATTCAACTCATGCTTACAGTTTTTGCATTACAATTGTGCAGCCGGATTTACCGCTTGAAAAGCACGTGACATATAATTAAAATGAGCTTTTTTTATCCGGGAGGAGGTTATCCATGAAAGCAAAAATATGTGACTTTGAAATGAATTACGAAATATCGGGGAACGAAACAGGGGATTGGCTGGTGCTTATACATGGGCTTGCCGGTTCAATACGGTGCTGGAAATATCAGCTTGAGGACTTCAATAGCCATTTCAGAGTTTTAAGTTTGGACATGGTAGGACACGGAGAAAGCACAGGCTCTTCTGCGGAAAGATATAGCGGGCAGATTGCTGCAAATCACATAAGAATGCTAATGGACAAGCTTGGCATTGAAAAGGCTCACATGCTTGCACTGTCCTTGGGAGCTATAATACAGCAGTATTTTTGTGAAATGTTTCCCGAAAGGATAATATCGGTAGTATATGTCAGCCCGGCAACGAAGAATTCCTTTTTGATAAAAATTATAAACGGCTTCTTTGATAAAGTATTTTTAAAGGTGTTTTCTAAAAATGCCTATCTTAAAATAATGGGGAATTTAATGCTCCCGGGAAAAATTCAGGAAAAATCCAGAAAAATTTTCATAAGGGAAACCATGCGAATGGATGACGAAGAATTTTTTAAATGGTGGAAAATGGCGATGAGCGACAACTGCTATGATCATCTCACGCCATCCTGCCTGCCGGCCCTCATAGTGGCAGGGGAAAAAGATATTTGCTTTTATAACGACGCGGTGCTGCTATCAAAGAAATATAAGAATTCAGATTTCAGGGTAATTAAGGATTGCGGACATGTCATAATATTTCAGAAACGAGAGGAGTTTAACGCACTTGTTATCGAGTATATAAAGAGCTTTGAAGGCTGTAAGGAAAGCCGGGAAGAAGCGGAGACGTCCGATGAGAAATACAGGCAGGATAAAATTGCATAAAAACAAAAAAAACCGTCCGTCCGGGGAACCGGCGGATTTTTTTGTTTAAAGGAAACTTGATTCTGCACTTGTCATTGTCACAAAAGAAAAATATGCTATAATATAAAATATACCATAAAATGCAGGATTCAATACGGGAGGTTGCATAATGAATTTTACAAAAATGCATGGCTTGGGTAATGACTATATATATGTAAATTGCTTTGAAGAGACAGTGGAAAGCCCCTCCGAATGCGCGCGCATTTTAAGCGACAGGCATTTTGGGATAGGCTCCGACGGACTTGTTCTTATAATGGCCTCCGATAAAGCTGACTTTAGAATGAGAATGTTTAACTCAGACGGTTCCGAGGCTGAAATGTGCGGGAATGCCATAAGATGTGTAGGGAAGTATGTTTATGACAACAGGCTAACAGACAAAGCTGAGATTATCGTCGAAACGCTTGCCGGAATAAAGGTTCTTTTGCTGGATATAGAGGACGGCGAGGTTGTGCTTGTAAGGGTGGACATGGGAGAGCCTGTGCTTCGTCCTTCCGATATTCCTGTAAACAGTGAAAAGGATACCTTTATATCTCAGCCTGTAATTGTTAACGGACAGCAATACGATGTGACATGCGTTTCAATGGGAAATCCTCACGCTGTAGCCTATGTAGAGGATGTTTCAAAATTTCCTCTGGAGGTAGTGGGGCCTAAAATGGAAGTCCACAGCCTTTATCCCAGAAAGATAAACGCTGAGTTTGTGCAAGTCATAGACAGCGAGACCCTTAAAATGAGGGTATGGGAGAGGGGGGCGGGAGAAACATTGGCATGTGGTACGGGAGCCTGTGCGGTGCTGGTTGCCTCGGTTTTGAACGGTGTAAGCGGCAGGAAGGCAACTGTTAAGCTGCTTGGAGGGGATTTAATAATAGAATGGAGCGAAAAGGATAACCATGTATACATGACAGGACCTGCAGTTAAGGTTTTTGAGGGAAGGATAGATTTATAGAAAAGGACTTATAAATATTTTTATTCTAAGAGAGGAGAAAGAAATGGCATTAATTAACGAGAATTATTTGAAACTTCACGGAAGCTATTTGTTTGCCGAGATAGCAAAAAGAGTGGCTAAATTTAAGGGGGAAAACCCTGACGCAAATGTCATAAGACTTGGAATAGGAGATGTTACACGGCCTCTTCCCGATGCAATAATACAGGCAATGCATAAAGCAGTGGATGAAATGGCGGACGAGAAAACCTTCAGGGGATACGGGCCCGAGCAGGGCTATGATTTTCTTATAGAGAAAATTATAAAAAATGATTATGCTGCAAGAGGAATACATTTGGGTATGGATGAGGTTTTTGTAAGCGACGGAGCAAAGAGCGATTGCGGAAACATTCAGGAAATTTTCGGTATAGACAACATTGTGGCTGTGACAGATCCCGTTTACCCTGTGTACGTAGACAGTAATGCTATGGCGGGAAGAGCGGGAGAAATCGGAGCAGATGGGAAATGGAGCAGGATTGCTTATATGCCCTGTACTTCAGAAAACAATTTTATCCCCCAGCTTCCGCAAACCAGACCGGATCTCATTTATCTTTGCTTTCCAAACAACCCGACGGGAATGACTTTATCAAAGGACGATTTAAAAAAGTGGGTTGACTATGCAAGAGCAAACAAATCAATTATACTTTTTGACTCGGCGTATGAGGCATATATTCAGGAAAAGGATGTCCCTCACAGCATATATGAAATAGAAGGAGCCAGAGAGGTCGCAATTGAATTCAGAAGCTTTTCGAAAACGGCCGGATTTACCGGTACAAGATGTGCATATACCATTGTGCCCAAGGAGGTTGAAGCATACACTGAGAAGGGTGAGGCAATTCCTCTCAACAAGCTGTGGAACAGGAGGCAAACCACTAAGTTCAATGGTGTGCCGTATATAATACAAAGGGGTGCCGAGGCGGTTTATACAGAGGAAGGGCAGAAGCAGATAAAGGAATTGGTTCAATACTACATGTCAAATGCCAAAATCATAAAGGAGGGGCTGGAGAGCGTAGGCTTAAAAGTATTTGGAGGAGTAAATGCTCCGTACATATGGCTTAAAACCCCCAATGATATGGATTCGTGGGACTTCTTTGACAAGCTTCTTAATGAAGCAAACATCGTAGGCACACCGGGTTCTGGATTTGGGCCCAGCGGAAAGGGCTATTTCAGATTAACGGCGTTCGGAAACAGGGAAAGCACCGAAGAGGCTGTTGAAAGATTCAGAAAAAAACTAAAGCTGTAGATTTTTTTAAAATTAGCAAGCCGGGCCTAAAGACACGATTTAATAGGGAAACTTGTTAAACCATACCTCCAAACGGATACGGAAAAGCAAGAGAGGCGTTATTCCGCAAGGGATAATGCCTCTCTATATACGTGTGATTGCATCCTTATTCGGATTTGTCTTTTGCTTGTTGCTGTGACTGTTCAAGCTCGTGGATGTACCTATCGTAGTCGGACTGAAAGAGTTTGTCTTGAACAATGCGGTATTTTTCAAATTCACTTTCAGCGTGTAATTTTGCAATTTCTGCAGACACTTTTCCCGCATCTTTCAGCAAACCGTATTCAAACATTTCAATAAAGGAATTAAGGCGTGTCTCCCAATCCTGCATTGTTAAAGGAATTTTGCGTCGCGTCATATTCTCTGCAAAATCCAAGTACGAGCTTACCATACGGTTTAATTGCCCCAATTCAAATTCAGACAGATAGTTTTTTGCAATTGTCACATCAGTTATTTTAATTTTGCCATCGGGGGCATCCTGCCAAGTGGTAAGCCCCATATGCTTTTTCTCACTATTTGCTCTGCCGACAATAAGCTCTCCCGCAGTGTGACCATGAACAGCGTAGTGCATTTTATTCTGTACAGTTGCATAAAACCGCTTTGTTGATTTTGCGTTTTTATCATAATCAATGGCTGTTGCGAATAAGTCGGTTACTTTTTGATAGAACTTTCGCTCACTGGCACGGATTTCCCGTATCCTCTCAAGCTGTTCCTCAAAATATTTATCTGTCAAGTAGGAACCTCTTTTTATTCTCTCGTCATCCATAACCCAGCCTTTAATCGTATAGTCCTTGGCGATTTGATTAACCCATTTGCGAAATTGCACGGCTCTTTCGGAGTTGACCTTAAATCCAACGGCAATAATCATTTGCAAGGCATAATGCTTGGTATCGTAGCTTTTCCTATCAGCGGCAGTTATTCGAAAATTTCGAATAACTGAACTCTCCTCTAATTCCGAGTCTGCAAAAATCCTTTTGATATGATAGTTAATTGTGTGTGTTTCCACGTCATATAAAGTAGCCATCATTTTTTGTGTCAGCCAAATGTTTTCGTCCTCGTACCGCATTTCAACACTATCTTGATCATCGCCTGTACTTGCGATAAAAGTCAGATACTCAGCGGCGGAGCTACGAATAGTAATTTCGATATTCTTCTTCCCCATAAACTCCATTCCTTCCGATTTCTATCTCTAAAGTTTAGCTTTGTCAACTGTTTGAATTATCAATTACATAATATCACAGAACTCTGCATTCTGCATCAGGAATAGCTATGGTTCAAAAAATAAACAAAAGAAAGCGGCTTAATGCCCCGGGCTTTTTAAGTGTATTAAAAAAATATATGTATGCATACTAAAGGGAGTAAAGGCAGCTCTGATTCTCAAAACTGCCTTTATAATATGTAATCAATGCAGTGTTGGTGAATTATGGTGTTACGCAGATTTTTTTTAATGAGCTGCAGCTCTATAGCAATAGTGTTGTTCCTTGAAGGCATTGTGATTTTGAATTATATGCCGGGGAAAAATGGCGGAAACAATAGCTATAAGCAGGAGCAAATCGGGCAGAGCAGGCAAATTGGGCAAAGCATAGACGAACCGGAGCAGGAAGAAAAGAAGCCCCTTGAAAAAAGACCGGTAAATTTAATAGTTCTTGGACTTGACAAAGAGGGAACAAGAACAGATGCTATTGAGCTTTTGAATTTCAATCCCGAAAGCGGACAATTAAATATGCTGTCCATTGCCAGAGACACAAAGGTAAGGTTCAACTCCCGAAACACAAAAATAAACTCATTGATAGGCAAGATGGGTGAAGCGGGAATAATTGAAAAAGTAGAGGAGCTGACGGGGCTAAAAATAGATTACTATATAACGCTGGATTTTGACGGGTTTAAAAAAATCGTAGACACTCTTGGAGGAGTAGAAATCAATGTGCCATTCAACATGAACTATGACGATGATGAGCAGGATTTGCACATTCATCTGAATAAGGGAAAGCAGGTGTTAGATGGTGAAAAATCCGAGCAGTTTATAAGATACAGAAAGGGAAATGATAAGACAGAAGGCTATAAATTCGGAGATCTGGACAGGTCTAAGGCTCAGCAGGAATTCATAAAGGCTTTTATCGGCCAGAAAATGAAATTGAGATATTTGCCAAAGGCAGGAGAGATATTTCTTATTCTTAAGGACTGTATGAAAACCAATATTGAAATAGGAGATGTTTATTATTACTATGATCAACTGGCACAATTCGACTTTGACAATATAAATACCTTTTCGCTTCCCGGAGAATCCAGATATACTAATAATATATGGTATTATATATATGATAAAGAGAAAACCTTAGAAATGATTGATAAGAACTTCTTCAAATAAAAAGCTGTTTATGATAGTATTATAGTCAACTGTGATGATCTTTATTAAGAAGGTATTTAAATTAGGGGTGTTAAATTGAATAAAATAGGTTTTACTACAAGTATCCCGGTAGAGGTAATTTTTGCGGCGGACCTTATTCCCGTGGATCTTAACAATGTATTTATAACGGCAGCAAATCCCGGAGGATATATAGAAAAAGCTGAAAATGCAGGCTTCCCGCGCAGTACCTGTGCATGGATAAAGGGAATATATTCTGCTATTCTGGATAAAAGCGATATTGCTACAGTAATAGGAGTGGTTGAAGGGGACTGTTCCAATACAAGGGCTTTGATAGAGGTTCTGGAGTTGAATGGGATAAAGAGCATTCCTTTTTCTTATCCGAATTCAAGGGATTATCACCAGCTAAAGTGCGAAATAATCAAACTGTGTGACATTTTTAACGTAAGTATCGAAAGGTGTAAGGAAGTAAAAAAAGAACTTGATGTTATAAGAAAAAAGCTTGCCTATATTGATGAATTAACCTGGAAGCACAACAAGGCTACAGGAATGGAAAACCATATCTGGCAGGTTTCCAGCAGTGATTTTAACGGATGCTGCAAAGCATTTGACAGTGAGCTGTCTGAGAAGATAAGAGAAATAGAGGAGCGCGAGTCGGGAGATAATTATATAAGGCTGGGGTATATAGGAGTACCTCCTATAAATAGTGATTTGTATGATTTTATTGAGGGCTTAAATGCCAGAGTGATTTTTAATGAAGTACAGAGACAATTTACTATGGCTCACGGTATCGGAAATGAAGATATTGTTGAGGTTTACAGGCAATTTACTTATCCCTATAGTCTTAATAACAGGCTGGAAGATATAAAAAAACAAATTGAGCTGCGAAAAATAGACGGTATAATACACTGCACTCAGGCTTTTTGCTTTAGAGGAATAGAGGATATTGTCATCAGAAGGCAGCTGCCGGAAGTCCCAATACTGACCTTTGAATGTGACAGGCCGGGGCCGCTGGATGCAAGAACAAGGCTGAGAATAGAAGCGTTTATAGACATGATCTCGCCTTAACCGGCGTAATATTATAAAATAAAAACGGGGTGGGTCTGCAAATGAGGGTATTGGGTATAGATCTGGGAAGCAGATCTGTAAAAATAGCGATTTTTGAGAATGATATGCTGGTTTGCAAAAGAGTAATTGATACTTTTAAATTTTATAAAAATTATTGCACAAGTGTGGACGGAAAGCTGGAGGTTGATTTTGAGCTTTTGGAGGTGGGAAGTGCCGACAGGATTGTAAGCACCGGTTATGGACGCAACAATATAAATGTTTGCAATGCCGATATAATGCTTGAGCTTAAAGCCCATACATATGGTGCGCTGCTGCAGACGGGACTTAAGAATTTTACTCTTTTAGATATCGGGGGTCAGGACAGCAAGGCTGTTTTAGTAAGAGACGGAAAAATGGCCGACATGCTGTTAAACGATAAATGTGCCGCCTCATGCGGGCGTTATCTTGAAAACATGGCTGGTGTGCTGGGCATAAAAATAGAGGAGATAGCAAAATATTATGACAACCCGGCTGAGCTTAGCTCCACCTGCGCTGTTTTTGGTGAGTCCGAGCTGATTGGAAGGATATCGGAAGGAATTGCGCTTGAGCATCTTGCGGCGGGAGTCAATTATTCCTTGTTTAAAAGAGTTAAGCCCATGATAGAAAGATTTCAGGGCGAAAGCCTTGTCGTGACGGGAGGAGTGGCAAACAACAGCGCCCTTCTTCATTATATCAAAACCGAAACGTCATTTAAGCAGGTTGAGGTACCCCGGGAGGCCCAGCTTAACGGCGCCATAGGCTGCTGTGCATATGGGCTGGAAAGAGCTTTAAAAAGGTAATGGGCGTGCCCATTACCTTTTTAAAAGCTGTTCGATAATCCTTATATTTCTGATAGTCTCATCTACACTGAATAAGGGAGATCTGTCGTTTATAACAGCATCGGCAAAATCCTCGATTTGTAATGCGTACCTGTCCTTTATCTCTATTTCAATCTTCTCCGAGCCCTGCGAGGTAATTGCCGTTATTGGCTCTGGCCTGTCGTCAAAAGTGTTTGGAATCTTTAAGATACCCTTGGTTCCCGTTATTTCCGAATGAGCATTTAAGAATGCTCCGAACCAGCAGCTTATGCTGCATATAATTCCGCTTTCATATTTAAGCACTGCCGAAAGCATTACGTCTACTCCATGCCGGCTGACATACTGGGATGACACTGATATAGGAGCGTCCCCTGTAACCATTCCTGCAAAGTTCACAGGATAGCATCCGACATCATACAAAGCTCCTCCGCCGAGCCTGGGATCGAATCTAACATCCTTGTCATCCTGCAAAGGGATTCCAAAGGTAGAACTAATATGCCGTACCTCTCCTATCACTCCGCTGCCTAGCAATTCCTTAACCTTCTGTGTTCTGGTTGAATACCTGTACATAAAAGCCTCCATAAGCTTAACACCGTGCTTTTTACACTCATCAGCCATTTCAATGCATTCCCCGGCATTTAACCCCATAGATTTTTCACACAGCACGTGCTTTCCTTTTCTGGCGGCCTTAATTGTCCACTCCTTGTGGAGGCTGTTGGGAAGAGGGATATAAACAGCCTGTACCTCAGGGTCATCCAAAAGGGCTGTGTAGCTTGAATAGTATTTAGAGCATTGAAATTCCGAGCGCGCTTCCTCAAGCCTTTTTTCATTGGCTGACGCTATGGCATACAGCTCTGAATTGGGAGTCTTTAGTATTGCAGGTATAACGGAGCCCTTTGCGATTCGTGCATAGCCCAGAATACCCCACTTAATTTTATCCATAATTATTTAACACCTCCAAAGGTCATTTGACACTATTATAGCATAGGTTATACAACAAATTACATCATCTAATAAATTGATAAATTATATTAATACTGGTATACTGTATAGGCAGAATATCATAAACTAAAAATTAAAGTGGGGGGAATGGATAGCTTATGAAAGGCAGAACATTAAATATTACAAAAACATTCACCTTTGACAGTGCTCATCATCTTAATAATTATAGCGGCAAATGCAAAAATATTCACGGGCATACTTATAAGCTTGAGGTTACAGTTAAAGGCCCTGTAGCGGAAAACGGGCTTGTCATTGACTTTCATGATCTAAATGACATTGTTGAAAAGAACGTGCTTTCATATGTGGATCACAAATATTTAAATGATTTGTTTGAATTCAACCCTACATGTGAAAATTTAGGTCTCTGGATATGGGATGAGCTTTTGCCCGAGATAGCCAAGGAGGGCTGCTGCCTTGAGAAAATTGTTCTGTGGGAGACTCCCACCAGTTATATAACCATTAATAGGGAAGACACACTATGAAAGTAAACGAGATTTTTTTAAGCATACAGGGAGAAGGTCTGTCATCAGGGTTTCCTACAGTGTTTGTAAGGTTTGCGGGATGTAATCTCAGGTGCCGCTATTGTGATACTGTATATGCATATTATGAGGGAGAAGAGATGACATGCCCGGAGATATTCAATATAATACAAAAATACGGCTATAAAAGAGTATGCCTGACGGGAGGAGAGCCTCTTCTTCAGGACGGGCTGGACGAGCTCCTTGGCCTTCTGAAAGGGTACGCCGTTACAATTGAAACAAACGGCTCTGTAAGAATTAATAAAATTACTATGATAGAAGGGCATTCCTTTGTAATGGACATGAAAGCTCCGTCCTCGGGACATGACAATGATATGCTTATGGAAAATTTCGACTGCCTGCGTGAAAACGATGAAATCAAGTTTGTAATAGGAAGCAGACAGGATTATGAATGGGCTAAAAGCATTATAGACAGTTATCACAGCAAGGGTTCAATAACCTTTTCTCCCGTTTACGGAACGGTTTCATACCAGATAATAGTTGACTGGATATTAAAGGACAGGCTTGATGTAAGATTTCAGCTTCAATTGCATAAGCTGATATGGGATCCGTCGGTTAGAGGAGTATGACCTTTGAATCAAATCAATTTTGGGGATAAAAATTTATGTATAATTGGACAGAGCTTACCTGCCAATGCATGGCATGTAAAAAATGCGGACTTGCAAATACCAGAACAAATGTAGTTATAGGGAGGGGGAATATAAATGCTCCTCTTATGTTTATAGGAGAGGGTCCCGGCGAGCAGGAGGATCTTAGGGGTGAGCCTTTTGTAGGTCCTGCGGGCAAGCTGCTTGATTTGTTGCTTGATGCCATGATGATAAGCAAGGACAGCTACTATATAGCAAATATTGTAAAATGCAGACCTCCGGCAAACAGAGTGCCTATAGATGATGAGGCGGAAAAGTGCCTTCCTTTCTTAAGAAATCAGGTATCTCTTATAAAGCCTGGGATAATTGTTTGTCTGGGGGCAACTGCTGTTAAATATATTGTAGACAGGGAAGCAAAAATAACTAAAATAAGGGGACAGTGGATAGAAAAAAAGGGATACTGGCTCATGCCTACATTTCACCCTGCGGCCCTTTTAAGGGATGAGTCTAAAAAAATACCTATGTGGGAAGACTTTAAAAAAATAAAGCAAAAACTCGATGAATATATTAATTCAAATAACGGGCAGGTGTGCTGATTGATGACAAATGAAAATTTACTTAAAAGCTTATACGAGAGGTACAAGCTAAATTTTCAGGGACAGGAGATTGTACTTGGAGACGGACGGACGGACGCAGAGCTGGTACTGATAGGTGAAGCGCCGGGAAAGGATGAGGTGCGGTTATCAAAGCCGTTTGTCGGCATGGCAGGGAAGAACTTAAGCGAGTTTCTTGATATATTGGGTGTGGGCAGGGATTCGATATATATAACAAATGCTATTAAATATAGATTGGCGGCTATAAGCAAGGACACTGGTAGATTGGTCAACAGACCCGCCGCAAGGCCGGAAATAGAGGATAACAGAAGCTATCTGCTGGAGGAATTGAAAATTATTAATCCTAAGCTTATTGTAACGCTGGGTAATGTGCCGTTAAGATCAGTAACAGGCGATTACAGCATAAGCATAGGAGCTGTTCACGGCAGAATACTTAAAACTCAGATAATGGGCGGGGAGTATGAAATATACCCTCTGTATCATCCTGCAAGCATCATATATAATAGAGCGCTTAAGGATACATATATAAATGACATTAAGTCGCTAAAAAGCATAATCAGATCATAGTAAAAAAAGGCCTAGAAAAAAGGTGGGCGGTCAAAGTAAATGCAACCATTGACAGAGTAACTGGAACTGGGTAGCATTTAGTTATTCCGAAGATGGTTAGAAAAAGATTTAAAACA
>NZ_QPJT01000003.1 GCF_003337415.1 Anaerobacterium chartisolvens
GTACATACTGTAAATAATTGTCAAATAGTATGGTAATCTACTGCTAAATTTAATATAAATACAATTAACATTTTTTGCTATTTTAGCACAGTCTGACGTCCCCAAATTTTTAATCCTCCAATTCAAATATGTCTTCAATGGGAGTGTTTAGTAATCTCCCCAGTTTCATCGCCAATTCAAGTGTTGGATTATATTTATTATTTTCAATAGCAATAATGGTTTGGCGAGAAACGCCTAGCTCTTTAGCCATGTCCTCTTGCCTCAAACCACGTTCTTTTCGTAATTGTTTGATAATATTCTTCATCGTTAATCCTATCTATTGAAAAGAAGAATGAAACTTCCCAAGGCTACGATAATAGCAGCAACTATTATTGTGACCATCACTACTTTCCCAAAAGAGCTTTTGTTTTCTTCTTCTGCTTCTTCTACATCAATCATTCGTTGCCGGAAAAACAATTGCGAAAAAATTAATACTAAGTTCTGAGACATTAATAGAAAAGAGGGTGTTAAATTTAATGGTTCATTGAAACGATACACTTTGTAACTTTCATATAATGACCAAGCAATTAAGAATAACAATGTGTACATCCATGCCAAACGTATTGATTTTAACTGTATGCTTTTTTCCATTTCATCAGCCTTTGTAAATCCTAACTTGCTAAAAAAACTTTTCATGATGAGCCTCCTGAATGTTAAATGTTCTTTATATATTCAATATAGCATCTGCTTATAGAAATGTCAAGAAGTCTTAACATTTTTGTCAATTCTCTTAGGTAGGGTCTGTAAAATAGGAAAGTGAAAGGGAGCGTTCCTGTGACTATGATTATTAACCTTGTTTTAAACATTTAGCTCCTTCCAAATGCTAGAATACAAAGAAAAGAGAAGACATCCATAAATCTGCAATACCCCGTCTTATAATATTAGGATGCTTTAAGGTGAAATGAGGGGGAAATATTATGTATCAGTCAAACCGGCTCTATAAAGCTTTAATTTTCGCTCTGGCATGTGTTATATTGTTGTCGGCCTGCTCGAATTCAAGGGAATTAGCAACGCCTTCAAGCAATCCAATATTGGCAGCTCGAAGTGCGGCCCAAAATGCTTCCGATTTTTCTTCCTTGCATGTAAAGTATATTATTATTAGAGACATTCAGCATCAGCAGGAGATTGAGCAAAAAAACCCCGGTATCGTAAACGAGTTTTTGCAGTTTTTAGGAGAACAAAAATATTCAAAGTCCCGGGACAAATGGAGCGACGAGTATTCCGTAAAGCTGATGGGGAAGGACGACAAGCAGGTGCTGGAAATCTTCTTCAGCCCAAGAACGGTGACTCTGGACAGTAATATCGGTTTTGGAGATACCATGCTTGAGAAGGGTACATATGAGGTTCCAGGATGGATTACTGCATATCTTAAAAGCTACTATGACGGGCAGGTGCTAAACCCCTCAAACATTAAGCTTCCAGCCGTACTGAAAATTAATGGGGATATTGCGGGATGGGAACTGGCTGATAAAGGGAGTACAAAAATCAACCTTTACGATGTGGTTCCCAGATTAAATGATATTGTCAATAATAGTATTGCAGGCAGGGACTACGAAATTACAGCATATAAAACAGTATATGATCCGACTGAGATGGAGTCGGAGGCAGAATTGATGAAAAGCCGGAACAGGTGCATTTCTATTAATTTTGACACAAGTGAAAATTTTCTGGAAATTGATTCAAGTGATGACTTTAAAAGCTATGCAAAGGCTGCGGGTATGATAATAGCTTGTTTGAAGGATGAGCCGTATATTTACAGCATTCTGACGGATCAGATGATTTTTACGGTAAGGGTAGATAAGGAGCTGGACAGGCAATTTAATCAGCTTTTTGAGTTAAATGCTTCTACTGTGCACCGTGTGACGCCCGATGAAATAAAGGCTCTATCCGACAGCAGGAACCCGAATTTTATGGAATATGTAAGCAAAAATCTAGGGCTTGACGGCATTGAATTGCGGCCTGATTACAGTTTTAAAATAGAATCGGTAGAGTCCGGCAGCGGCCAGCTTTATAAGCTACTGGACTTCACGGACAGCTATACTACCAGACTTCTGATATTCAGGAACATTCCCGGCAAGCAGGCAGACTACATTGGAAATGTAGATATAAAAGGCTGGGGAGATAATATAGGGTATAAAATAAAAAAGCTGGGGAATAAAACCTTTGTTGTGGCGGAAAAGAATCTGATGGGGCATGGCACGGGCTTTCTGGCATGGTTCCAGGACTGGTACCTGATTGAAAATGATACTGTGAAGGCCGTACTCAGTATACCAAGCATATATGAACAAGGTGAAGCTTACGGGTTCAATCTGGAGCTAAAGGATCTTAAAATAAAAAGCGCTCGGGGGCTAAGCCTTACGGCAAGCTATAATTTATCAAAATATTATGATCTAAAGCTGCCGATTGCCGATGAATACGGGTATGTGACCGTAAAAGCAGCGGACAAGCAGGTGGAATTTGTCTGGGACGACACCCGGGAGTGCTTTGCTTCAAAATACAGGTTTGACGACCGGGGTATATGGGATTTTATATCCGATTCCCCCGAGATCACGAATCAATGCGGCAAAATATTTGATAAATACCATGTTCAGCTGGAGAACGATATTACAGCGATTTTATCGGGGCCCGAGGATGCAAAACGGTGGAAAGTAAGGCCCTATGAGGCGTTTTTAAAGGATTGCAAGCCGGACGAGAAAAAAGAACGTTCAATAAGGAAGCTGATGGAAGCATATCCTGAATGATTCTCCAATTACATAAAAAAGGGGACGCTACTGTTTTTTTAAGCATCTTTAATAAAACAGGAGCGTCCCCAATAGGCACTACTAATTTACAAATGGCCCAATTATTGCACTATTGTTATGACTGTTGTATAATAAATATTAGAGGGTGACATACTGATTACATTTTTATTAACTTAATAGTACTATGGCATTTAGGAAAGAAATGTCTTCCGGAATAATTTCTTTCCACTGCCAATCTAACAAAGTACTATTAAGACGCGTACATTGAGGTATGCTGCTAAAATATTTAAGGAGGTAATGTTAAGTGTACAAATTAAGAGCAAAGCTTCAGAAAATGCTGATTTCAGCCTTGGTGCTCAGTGTTGTTACAGGGATTTTTTCATTTTCAGTGCCGAGTGCAGCGGCGGCAAGTCCGATAAAAATAATGCCGGTTGGCGATTCCTGCACCGAGGGTATGGGAGATCCAAATATGGGCTCATACCGTACCGACCTGTACAGCCATTATAAAAATGCAGGTCTCAGTATTGATTTTGTCGGTTCAAATCAAAGGGGACCGAGTACCTTACCCGACAGGGATAATGAAGGCCATTCCGGATGGACCATTCCACAGGTAGCAAGTAATATCAACAACTGGCTTAATACTTATAATCCGGATGTAGTACTGTTATGGATCGGCGGAAACGATATCCTTATTGGAGGAGGCGTAAATGCTACCGGGCTTAGCAACCTGATAGACCAGATCACAAACCTCAAGCCCAACATAAAATTATTTGTATCCGATTATTATCCGTGGCCTGATATAGTCAAGCCATACAATGAGCTTATTCCAGGAATAGTGAAGCAGAAGGCCGATGCCGGCAAGAGCGTTTATTTCGTTAAGCTGAGCAGTGTGGATTTTATAAAAAGTTCTGATCTTTCATCGGACAACCTGCACTTGAATACTACAGGCTACAGCAAAATAGCAAAAATATGGTATGACAGTACAATCTCGGTTTTAAAGTCCATGTCTGAGCCTGAAACTTTGTATGGGGATTTGAACGGCGACAAAAAGATAGATTCTACAGACCTTTCCCTGCTTAAGAGATATCTTCTGGGCCTCATTACGGAGTTCAGCGTTCCGAGCAGCATGGCGGATGTGGATAAAAACGGGTCGATAAATTCCACTGATTATGCAATGCTTAAGAAAAACCTGCTGCAAACCGGGAGCTGATTTTTCCGCCGGTACGGATCAGCTTTTTACTGCTCCCTTTCATAAATTTTCGGCCAATGCGGCTGTCTGGTCTTTATCCTGACAAGCTGCATTGGCCGAAAAATATTAGAGCTTCAAGTCATTCTGTCCTTTCTCATATTGCTCTGCTATTTTCTTTGAAAGAAAATTCGCGTGTTTTATTTTAAAGCGTTTATCAGTGAATTATATGCCGGCTTGGGATTGTAATTGCTGTCAAATATTAAGGCATCGCCGTATCCTGAGAAGGTTCCGGGAATCCATGAGTGTTTGTCGGTAAAGCCCCAGAGTACAAAAGTGGTGCAATTGGGGTTTGACAGGCATATTTTCATCAAATCGCCGTAATTGTTTGCCTGGGTCTGGTAAGCGCTGCTGTCTGCCGGCAGCTTTATGCGGATATCCACCTCTGTAAGTGAAACCTTAAGCCCTATTGCGGCATAGCGTTTTATGTTCTTATCTATATTGGACAGGTAGGAGGAGGACATTCCGTTAATGAAGTGACTCTGGAAGCCTACTCCGTCAATAGGAATACCTCTGGATTTCATATCGCTCAAGATCGCATAGGCCTTGTCTGCTTTTGCGCTGCCCATATCCTCAATATTGTAATCATTGTAGAAAAGGAGTGCGTCAGGATCGGCCTCTCTGGCATACTTAAATGCATAGTCCAGATAATCGTCGCCTATTACCCTTCTCCAGATTGACTCTCCTCTCAGCCCGCTGCCGTTGTCGGCAATACACTCGTTGGCAACATCCCATTCCTTAATTTTCCCTTTATAGTGTGCCATTACTTTGGAAATGTGGTTTTTCATGGCTGCAAGGAGTGTATCCCTTGTCCAGTTGCCGTTAGTAATCCAGGAGGGATTCTGTGCATGCCATACTAAGGTGTGGCCGCGCATTGCCATACCGTTTGACTGAGCATAGCTGAGCAGTTGGTCGGGCCTTGAAAAATTGAAGCTGTTCTGCTGAGGTTCAAGAGCGTCAAATTTCATTTCATTTTCGCATACAAGCATACTGAATTCTCTTTGCAAAGTGTCCTTAAATTTTGCGTCGGGATTGGAATAAAAATTGCTTCCCACAGCAGTCCCTATAAGCATTCCTTTTTTTGCAGCCAGCGCGCGCAGCGATTGCACTGTAGGAGTATCCTCCAGAGAAAATACGAACCAATCGATATTGATAGCACCGGTGAATTTCAGGTACAGGCTGTGCTTGCCGGTAATTTTGGTCAGAGTGCAGACCTTCTCCTGATACTGGTCATAGCTTCCGGTATTCACAGATGACAACGTGCCTGCAAGAGTGCCTGTGGGACTGTCCAGACGTATCTCCACAGAAGAACCGCTTGAGCTTGCCACACTTGCAGAAAAAGTGTTTGCGCCGTTCCCGAAGTCTACGTTCTGATAGACGGCATAGTTGCCGTTTTCTATGTAGCCCAGGCCTTTTCCGCCATTTACCGTATCAATAGTCTTTATAGTAGTAGATTGAATACTGTCATACGCCTCGGCCTCAATCCGTGAAAAGGCACTTTTCCCGGTCTGACCGTAGGGGAGTGTGGTTATTTTTTCGAGAAGGTATTGTACCATGATGGAGCAGTCGGTGGTATTTACGCTTCCGTCCACATTCAAGTCAGCCGCGGCTTTTCCCTGAGAATAAGGGAAGTCGTCAATGAGTCCGAGTACGTATTGCTTCATTAATGCATTGTCGGTGGAATTTACCTTTCCGTCACCGTTTACGTCTCCATACATCAGGGTATCTGCCTGCACCGCAATCCCCGACGACATCACGAAGCATAGGATCATGGAAACGCATAGCAATAAAGAGGCACACCTTTTAAGCCCTTTCGTCTTTTTCATACTTTTAGCTCCTTATAATTTATTTTTTACATAAGTGCACTTATATAAATAATTATATCACATAAATGCTTGTATTCAACAAAAATGCACAAAAAAGGAAGGGGGTTTATTCCAATTTTAGTGACATTCCTTCAAATAATAAAAAAGGGTAGAGGATGCTCCTGCTTTTTCAATGCTTATAGCGGTAATGTTTACTTTATACAAATATATGCATATGTAATGAAGGTTTTACTCTAAGGTATATAACCAAAAAAACAGGAGCGTCCCCAGGAAAATAAAAAAGACTATACTGTTCAATTGTGGGAGGACAAGGTATAATGATCAGTAGATGGGGATGTTATTGAAGCAGGGAGTATTTAGTTTGTTATAAACTTTATATTAATATGAAGCGAGGGTATACATGAATACTGATTTTGTAAACTTAACAGCAGAAAACCTTGCAGGTGAGCATTTATGCTGTATTATCCGCAGCAGAAAGCCCCATCAGGGTATTGACGCAAAGCGGCAATGGCTTTCAGACCGGCTGAAGGAAGGCCATGTCTTTAGAAAGCTAAATGCAAGGGCTACGGTTTTTATTGAATATGCCCCTCTTGAAACAGCTTGGGTTCCCGTAATCGGTGACAACTATTATTATCTGTATTGCTTATGGGTTTCTGGCAGTCACAAAGGAGATGGTTATGGGAAATTGCTGATGGAGTATTGCTTGGCCGATGCCAAAGAAAGGGGTAAATCCGGCATTTGTATGCTTGGAGCAAAAAAACAAAAATCTTGGCTTTCTGACCAAGCATTTGCGAAGAAGTTTGGCTTTGAGGTTGTGGATACTACCGATAATGGATATGAATTGCTTGCACTTTCTTTTGACGGAACAACACCAAGGTTTGCGCAAAATGCTAAAAACCAAAAAATTGAAAGCAAGGAGCTAACAATTTATTATGATATGCAATGCCCCTATGTCTATCAAAATATTGAGATGATAAAACAGTATTGTGAAATGAATGACGTTGCTGTATCTTTAATTCAAGTGGATACGCTGCAAAAAGCAAAGGAATTGCCTTGTGTTTTCAATAACTGGGGCGTGTTTTATAAAGGAAATTTTGAGACGGTGAATTTGTTGAATGCTGACTACTTAAAGAGAATACTCAAAAAATGAAAAGTAATTATTGTTACTGCTATTTCCAAAAGACCCAAAAACCAGTGAATATGTTCCCTTGAACGGACGATTACCATGAAATCAATACTGTCCTCTCAGGCCACGTTGAGGTCGTAGCGAGGTTGGAGAGAAAATGATCAGGATGAAGGATGGAACATTGGTCACAGCTATACAACAGGAAGTGGGTAGAAGATAATGAAACATTACATGGATTTGTATCCATCTCCATTCGAGAAGATTGCAAATGGAGAGAAGACGATAGAATTGAGACTTAATGATGAAAAGAGGCAGCTTATTAATATCGGCGATGAAATTGAATTTACCAATATAACTGATTCGGTTTCAAAATTATACGTACGGGTTACTGATATTTACAAATTCTCCACATTTGAAGAATTGTATTCACAATTACCTTTGGACAAGTGTGGCTACAAACCCCATGAATTATCAAAAGCCAGTCCAAATGATATGGATTTTTATTATTCTGAAGAAGAACAATTGAAATATGAAGCATTGGGCATAAAGTTAGAGTTGATATGATCAAGGTATAGTTGGGGACACTCCTGTTTATTTAAGCAGCTTTAATGCATTAACCCAAATGGGATAGGCATAAGGCAAGCCGGAGGCCGACTTCTCTTTCTGCTATGCATGAAGCGGACTGCCGAAAAACTGAGGCAAAAACAGGAGTAGGGGCAGACCTATGTGTCTGCCCTAGTATCTGCCCCTGCGATTTCTTTTTCTCTTGGTCTGTTTTTTTTAGTCCCCGTTTTTCAGAAATTTATTGGGGTTTGTGAGCATAAGAGTATCCATATCTTTATTTCCAAATATATTTAAGAAATTTTGGAAGTATTTATTCAGCTCCACATTTAATTCCGTCATAACATAGTCCGTACCGAACATAAGCCTTTCTTTCACTATTTCTTCATTATCCCAATAGCTTTTGGCCTCAAGCAATGACTTGGTATCAGTATAGCAGGATATATCTGCATATACATTTTTATATGTTTTCATAAGGGATATAATGGTATCCTGCCAGCCCTCTCCGCCAACCCCAAAATGTGCGAAATCAATTATAAGATCGGGATAATCTTTAAGAACATTTTTCCATTGCGCCGGATTGACGTAATCCCCATATTTCCAGTCATCCCAAGGGGGAAAGCCTCCGTTGCTTGTATGTACTATAATAGGTACACCGTTTTTCTGGCAGTAGTCATATAACGGCTTCATATCCTTATTATCGGGATGATAGCCCAGTCTGGTGTATAGCTTTATACCGGAAAAGGGCTTGCCTTTACCTGTGTAATTATTCACAAGACTCATTATTCCTGGCCTTCTGGGATCGAAGGCAAGAAAGGGGAACAATGTTTTGGGGTATAAAAGCTTCATGGCATTCAGTGCCAGAAACTGTGCAAGATATCCCGGTGACATGAAAGCAAGTCCAAAATCATACTTTTCAGCTTCAGAATTAAGATTATCGGCATTTTCAAGCGAATTAATATAGCTGTTGATTTGTGCTTCGGGCAATTTGCCGCTCATGCCTGATATGTAAGCCTTTACCTTACCCAATATTATATCTGCGGCTTCTTCTTTTGAAATATTGAGGCAATCTGGACTCTCTTCTGCGCAGTGTCTGCTGTTGAGAATCCCATCAAACATGTAAAATATGTCCATCATTAAGGGAGCGACACAGATTGTCTCATCTTTGGAAAACACCTCTTTGAAGCTTTGCTGTATGTGATAGTACTGAGTAGCTGGATCACCCTTTAAAACAACTAGAGCATCAAATACCTTTTTTAGGTAATGCCAAATATCCTCTATCCGGCCTTGGGATGTTTTGCTATTTGCTTCACCGAATACAGATGTAAAAAGGTAGTATATTGCCATAGGCTGTGCTTCTTGAAACACATAGTCAAGATTGAACAGATGACAATGGACGTCAAACCGCTTTGAAGTATTCATTTTTCCTCCTGTTAATATGATATTTTATCTCTGATTTACACCGCAAACTTACTTAAAATAATAATTCGCCAATATATACGAATATCCTGCAAAATGTCAAAAAAATTACATTTTTAGCAGGAGATGCTGATGCTGTTTGTTAAATTTTAAGGAGCGTCCTCGTTTTTTGAATGCAGAGCGATTTACATAAAAAGTTATGCGTATGCGATGCAATGCGGCAATTAGAAGCTTTTTTTACACTTGTTTAATTGACTATTGCACAAAAGTTATGTAATATAATTATGTTACATAACTTTTGTGCGTGTAATATAATATTTGAGGCTAAAATGTTTTGGTGGTGTGTGAATGAAAAAGATTCTGAGTATTGTAATTGTCGTGTTGATGATTATTACCGCTCTGTCGGTGTATGTTATGAACATGATGGGAGATAGAATTATCGCCCAGATGATAGAGAGTGAATTGTCTTCATTTGACACGAATAGTTTGCCAGGTAATTCCGAAGAAATAAAAAAAGGCACTTCTTCAGATGATTCGGGTAATGCAAATGAGAGAGGTGGCGAAAAAAATCACGGCCGGGAGATGACCGAAGGCCTCTGGCAGGAGGGAAGGGACGGGCAGAGTAAACCGGCGGCGGAAACGGACGGCAATAAGCCTTCTCACAGCGGAAGCTCTAAAAAAGAGGTAAAGATTACTGTGGAAGAGATTAATGAAATAAAGGATAAGATAACGTTTTCGGACAAAATGACTGCGGCCTCTCTGGTTATGAAAAAGCTTACTGCCGACGATATTAATCTTCTCAAAGATATGCTGGGGAGCGGGCTTAGCGATGATGAGAAGAGGGAGGCTAAGAAAATTGCCTATAGCAGATTTGATGAAGAAGAAATAAAGAGGGTCAAGGAGATTTACCATAAGTATATGGATTAGAAGGGTGTCGCTAGGGCGGCTCAAACCTAAAGGTGCAATTGTGAGGGGGATGGAAGTTGGAGAATTCGGATCTAAAGGACAAGCTTGAGGTAATATTGAAAACAGATGCCGCAACGGTATCCCGGACAGATGTATCACTGAGGGATATTCTTGAGGCAATAATCAAGCATAGGTGGATTATTTTCGCGGTCACTGTAATGTGTGTCCTGACTGTAGCAATAGTGGGAACGCTTTTCTCACCTCATACAGGTCAGGTAACGGCCATGATTGAATTCAATTTTGATGGGATCGAAAAAGGACTTGATCCTTATGGCAAGAGCTTTGATGTAAGTAAGATAAAAGCTCCTGTGGTAATTGACATGGTGGTGAAGAGCCTTGAGCTTGACAAACGCGGAATATCTGCCGACTTAATAAGGACAAATATCAGAATAGAGCCGGTAATACCGGGAGGTATTACCGAGAAAATAAAGCAGCTTGAGGAGGCAAAGAAACAGAACATAGAGGGGCTTCAGAATTTTACATATTACCCTAGCGTATACCTCATAAGCCTTGATATTCCAAAAGACTCCGGAGTGGATAAGCTTGGGGCGATTGAAATAATGAATGAGATTATAAAGCAGTACAGGGAGTATTTTTACTTAAATTACTCGGATAGAAATGTACTGTCAAATGCATTGGTAAGCATTGATTATGACGAATACGACTATCCGGAGATTACCGATATTATACACGGACAGCTTGACATAATAACAAGCTATGTAAGCGCTAAGCAGAGGGAGAGCGAAGCGGGAGATTTCAGATCAAAACAGACGGGACTTGCGTTCAGTGATATTGTTAAGTCTATTGATGTGATAAAGAGGGTTGATTTGAGCAAGGTAGAGTCGGTGATAAATGAGTATAATCTCACAAAGAACAGGGATAGGCTTATAGGACTGTATCAGTACAAGGTAAGGATGGCGGAGCTGGAAAATGTTAAGAAGGAAGACGAATCCAGAGTATTGAATGATGCGCTCAATAAATACGAGAGACAAAAAAATATTATAATGATGCCTAATATGGCTGGAGAGCAAGCTCAGACGGCGGGTGGCATAGAGATAGGCTCCTCCGATAAGTACTACAGCGAATTGGCAGGCAAGGCCGCAGATGCGGGTGTGAATGCCAGAAACTCCTTTCATAGTGCCGAGTATTATAAGCAAAGGATCGACAGACTTGTTAATGGTAATGTATCGCCTGAGCTCAAGCAGGCGGGAGAAAAGTATATTGTTTCATTATTGCCGGGTTTGAAGGATAAGGTTGAAAGTTGGATTAAGCTTACCAACGATACTGTTTCAGAGTATTATGAGATGCAGCTTTACAGTACGGCCATGAGTAGCATATCTCCTGCCGAGTATAAAGGAATAGTTAACAAAATGAGCCTTCCTGTGGCGGCAGCTTTGGGAGTGGGGCTTATATTGGGGCTGCTGATTGCTTTTTTAAGAGAGTACTGGGCAAGAAGTGCAGCTAAAACGACCGGCGGCGCTTGAATATTATGCCGGGGAGCCGAAAGGGAGAATAAAACAGTGGAAAACCCTTTAGTAAGTGTTATAATACCTACTTACAAAAGAGACGAATTTTTAATTCGTGCCGTAAAATCTGTATTAAATCAGACATACAAAAAAATTGAAATTGTAATTGTTGACGATAATATACCGGGCTCCGATTTTCAGAAGAGAAGCTTTGAGAGCATTAAGCCTTATATTTCAAATGAGCAGGCTTTTGGCCCTGTAATAAAGTATTTAAATACGAGGGGCTGCATCGGAGGCGGGGCTGCGAGAAATTTTGGTGTTAAAAATTCAACGGGTGATTATTTGGCGTTTCTCGATGACGATGATCGCTATTTAAATAATAAAATTGAAGAGCAACTGAAATTTATGATAAACAGAAAGATAGAGATGTCATATCAGGATGTAAAGTGGATAGATGAGGAAGACAGGCTTGTCGAGTATAGAAAGATGGACTATGTTAAAAAGTCCGGGAAGAATGAGCTGCTGAAGCAGCATATTCTTCACTCTATTGCTCCTACTGCCGTTTATATGCTGACAAGGGATGCGTTCTTTAAAACGGAGGGCTTTGGAGAGGTTAAGGTTGGACAGGATTTTATATTAATGCTGCGTTGCATTGAGGCCGGAGTAAAGATTGAGTATATGCCGGGAGCTTATGTCCTTCAGTATCTTCATGGCAAGGAGCGAATATCTCTGGGCTTAAACAAGATTGAAGGCGAGAATGAGCTGTATGCTTTAAAGCGCAAGTATTTTAAGCTGCTGGAGGGCGAAGAAAGAGTATATGTGAAATTCAGGCATTTTGCCGTTTTGTGTTTCGCGTGCTTAAGAAGTAAAATGTATCTTAAATCGCTTGAATACGCTTTGATAACTTTCTTTACCTCACCCATAGAATGCTGCAATGAGGCCAGAAGATATTTTGGGAATAGAAGAGAATCTGAGGGGTCGTTTAAATGAGGGTTTTACATGTTATCGGACGCTTGGGCCGGGGGGGCGATACTGCGGCGGTGTATTCCGCAGGCCGGTATTTAAAGGGGCATGGCTGTTATTTTGACTATGTTACTCATGAGGGATATGACCCTGCATTTGTCGAGAAGCTAAAAGCTGAGGGATCGGGTATATATATATTAAAGGGGGATGTCAGAGGTCTGGGCATATTGGGATATTATAGAGCCTTCAGGAATTTGCTTAAAGATATGTCCACGACGTACGACGCTCTTCACATCCACACGTCAATGCAGTCGGGAGTAGCTTTATATGCCGCAAAAAAAGGCAGAATAAAAAAAAGAATATGTCATGCTCACACCAACAGCATACAGCGCCCCGCAAGCGGCATTAAGAAAAAGCTCATTATGCCGTTCTTTAAGTATCTCATAAACAAATATTCAACCCATAAGGTTGCCTGCGGTGTTGAGGCAGGTGATTTCTTGTATGGACGGAATACCAACTATACTGTAATTAAAAACGGTGTGGATAAGGATAAATTTACGAATGTCCAGCAGGAGAGGCTGAATGCGCTGAGAAAGAAACTGAATCTTCCGGAGGATTGCTTAATTATAGGACATGTCGGAAGGTTTTCCGATATGAAAAACCAGAAGTACAGCCTTTCTTTGTTCAGTAAATTAAGCATTCACAACGCTAATGCTTTTTTAGTTTTTGTTGGAGACGGAGAAAATTATAATGAAGTCAGAGAAATGGCAAAAGGTATGAGCGCGAATATTTTATTTGCCGGGAAGAGAAATGACGTAGAGGTATTTATGAGCTTGTTTGATGTTTTGCTGCTTCCATCTTTTCCCGGAGAGGGCCTGCCTATCACGTTGGTAGAAGCCCAGATATCGGGATGCTATTGCATAAGCTCCGATAATGTAACTAAAGAAGCAGATCTGGGGGTAGGGCTGCTTGACTATGCTTCTTTAAATGATATGAATCTGTGGATAGATAAAATACTGGGGTCGAAAAAAATAATCAAGCCGCCGCATCAGGATATTAACAGTGCCATTAAAAAAAATAAATTTGATATGGGAGATACTGATTTAAACTGGAAGCGGTTGTATGGCTTAGCCGGAGAATATTTATCTTAAATGCAAAATGGGCAGGGTATAGGATGACTGTTTATGTTTTAATAATGTTATTTATATTAGCTGGAAGATTTGTAATCAATGCAAACAGGAGCAGTAAAACAAGACGAAACTATTTGATTGTAGTTTTTGGCGTGCTTTGCATTGTGGCAGCCTTTCGTTCCTATGAGGTTGGAACGGATACCGAGCAGTTTTATAATGCATTTAAAACCATATTGTCTTTAGAATGGCATGATTTGGATAGCTTGCGCTATGAATATGGCTTTTTTGCCCTTTGCAAATTGCTGGGCTATGTGAGTGACGATCCTCAAATACTCCTGATAGGCACAAGTGTATTTATTTCGTTTTCCGTAGGACGTTTTATATATAAGAATTCAGAGGATGTTTCTTTTAGTGCCTTTTTGTTTTTATCATTAAATATTTATGCTCAATATTTAAGCTTGATGAGGCAGGCGTTAGCAATTTGCATTATTATGCTGGGACTTGAAAGGCTTAAAAAAAAGAAGGATATCCAATTTGTCATAGCTGTGATTATTGCGGCATTATTCCATAGATCCGCCATTATTTGCTGCATGTTCATATTATTCACAAGATTAAGGTATACAAAAGGAATGCTGGGGTTAACAACTGTTTTAACGGTAGCAGGATTTATGTTTGTTGAAAAGCTTTTTGTGATTGTGACTAATATCATAGGATACGGGAATTATTCAGATTCTGAGTTTGTGGTGCCCAATTATTTTGCCGCTGTTTGCAAAGCCGCCGTGTTTCTTGCCGTATTTATTTTTGGGCTATTATGTATAAGAAATAAGGAGGGCTATAATCTTTACTCTATTAGTACAAAGGGCTTTTTGACAGGCAGGCTTTCTTATGGCTTTCTGGCCTTTGCAATGAGTGTATGCCTGTTTTCCCAAATAGTCGCCATAAAAATGATAATTATGCAAAGAGCAGTCCCTTATTTCGATTATTTCTGCCTTTTATGGCTGCCTAAGGCCATATATGGAATAGAGGACAAGAGCATCAGGTGTCTGGCGAAAATTTTAGTTATAGTATTTACGATACTATATTTTGTAATAATTAATACATTCAGGCAGGAGTGGTACGGCGTAGTTCCATATAAAACTTTTGTCTGGCCATAAGAATATTCTTAAAGCAAGCATACAGCAAAACTGGAGGTAAAAATGATTTCGCAAATTAAAAGAAGGTTAAGAAAGCACAAAAAAATATTTAGCATTGTAAAAAAGATATATGTTTTTTTTTATAAGGCTGTAAATTATCCAAAGCAAAGAGCCGAATCCAGAGCGGCATATGAAAAGGTTTCTTTGCTGGAGGACAGCCATAATAGGAGAATATGGTATCTTTGTGTGCCCCTGCATCCTAATATCGGAGATCAGGCTCAGGCCTACTGCATTAGGAAATGGTTTATGGCATATTACCCTGAGGCCGAAGTAGTAGAACTATTGTCGGATGCTGTAAATTCAAATAGCTTTAACCTGCTTGGGGAAATGAAGAAAAAAATAAAGCCTGCGGATTTGATATTTTTTCAAAGCGGATATACTTCTATAGATACTCACCGCGATGAAATTACTCACAGGATAATTGCCGGAAAATTCAAGGATAACAAAATAATATTTTTCCCCCAGACAGTCAGATATACCTGCGAGCTTCAAAAGCAGATTACGGCGGGTATTTATAACGGACATGCGCACCTTATGTTTATGGCAAGGGACAGGGTTTCCTTTGAAACCGCTGCAAATGCGTTTAAAAACGCGCGTGTGCTGGCATACCCCGATATAGTAACATCTTTAATCGGAAAGTACAGGTTTAACAATAGCAGAGAAGGTATACTTTTCTGTATGAGGAATGATAGTGAACAACTCTATGAAAAAACGCAGATTGAAGGCTTAAGAAAGCGTCTATCCTTTGTTGGGCCGAGCGATATTACAGATACAACCATAAAAACAAGCTACAGGGATTTGCGTGCTAATATTGAAGGTATTCTTGACAGCATTCTCGATAAATTTTCCAGATACAAATTGGTTATTACCGACAGATATCATGGCACGATATTTGCATTAATTGCAAACACCCCTGTGATAGTTATAGACTCGACAGATCACAAGCTTTCTTCAGGAGTGGACTGGTTTAAAGGGATCTATGATGAATACGTATGCTTTGCAAAATCGCTGGAAGAAGCGTATGATCTGGCATGTGTTGTTATGAAAAGGGAATATGAATATTGCCTGCAGGATTACTTTGACAGGAATTATTATCAGAAGCTTTACGGGCTTATTGAGGAGGGGGAGCTTTAAATTGAATATTTGCGGGGAAAAGGAGTGTACAGGATGCATGGCGTGCTATTCTGTATGCAATCACGGGGCTATAGCTGCAGGGGCGGACTCGAGGGGGTTCTATATGCCCGTAATTGACAACGATATATGTATAAACTGCGGCAATTGTAAAAAGGTCTGTCCCGCAAATCGCAACGTGGAAAAATCACACTTTAAACAGGAGGTTTTTGCATGCTGGTCAAATGATCCTGAGTTAAGGCTGGGCAGTACCTCGGGAGGTATCTTTACAGGCTTGTCAAAATATGTGCTTTCAAAAGGCGGCACGGTGTTCGGAGCTAAGTTTGACAGCCGCTTCCGGGTTGTTCATGGCAGTGCAGAGGACGAGCGGCAATTAGCGTGCTTCAGAGGCTCTAAGTACGTGCAGAGCTACATGGGGGATACGTACAGGGATATTAAGAAAAGATTGGATCGCGGTATTTTGGTTCTTTTTACAGGAACGCCCTGTCAGAATGCAGGGCTGAAATGCTTTCTGGGCAAGCCGTATAATAACCTTATAGCGGTAGATATAATATGCCATGGCGTGCCTTCTCCATTAGTATTCAATGACTATGTTGAATATATGAAAAAGAAAGCTAACAGCGATATAAGCAGTATAAGCTTCAGGCACAAGCAGCCGGGCTGGACTGTACATAGTATGAAAATTGATTTTTCAAATAACAGTTCCTACATGGCAGACGTTCTTACCGACCCATACTTGGTTGGATTCCTGCAGAATTATTTCTTAAGGGATTGCTGCCATGAATGTAAATATGCAGTTCTTGACCGTCAGGGAGATATAACCATAGCCGATTTCTGGGGCTATGTATCGAATAGAAGAAAATTCAGAAATGATGAAAAAGGAATTTCCCTTGTTATAATTAATTCCAAAACGGGACGTGATATTTTGGAGGCGGTGAAGGGCGATTATGTTGTTCAAAAAAAGGATATGCGGGAGGCCTTGAACGGAAACAGGTGCCTGCAGGCTCCGTATGGCAAAAACCCCTTATCGGATTTGTTCTGGAAGGAATATCTGGATTGCAGGGACTTTGGGCTGGCTAGCCAGAAGTATTTTTATAAGAGAAAGAGCTCCTTAAGGCGAATGGTGAGCAGGTTTATTGATGATCACAGTTATCTGATGCCAGTAGATATACGCAAAAAATATGAGAATATAAAAGATAGGCTGAAACAAAAATTTTATAAAAAGGAGCAAAAGTGAATAACAAATTTAAACAGCTTTTATCTGACACAACGATATTTGCGATAGGAAATGTTTTAACAAAGCTAATATTATTCTTTTTAATGCCTTTGTATACCAGCGCGATGACTACAGAGCAGTTCGGAGTCGCCGAATTGCTTAGCAACTCTGTTGACCTTGCCTTGCCTGTTGTTTCATTATGTATTTATGATGCTGTTTTCAGATTTGCAATTGACAGGGATTCAGACCATAGATTGCTGTTTACAAATGGAATAAAAATTTTATTTGCAAGCTATATTATAATATTTACAGGACTAGCTGTTGCCAACTTCTTTATTAAATATGAATACATCTGGTATTTTGCTTTAATGGTTTTTACAGAAGGCCTTCGCCGACTGTCGGCACAATTTATAAGAGGAATAGGACATACTAAGAGATTTACAGCGGGCGGAGTGTTAAATGCCTTATCGCTGTGCATATTCAATGTTATATTCCTTGCCGTTCTTAACCGGGGTATTGAGGGGTATCTGATTTCAATAATTCTGGCCAATATTGTTTCGGTTGTTTTTATAATATTTTCATCAGGAATATACAAATACATTTCCTTAAGAGCGGAGGACAACGAATTGCTTAAGAAGATGCTGCTCTTCAGCTTGCCGCAAATACCGAATCTTTTGTCATGGTGGGTAATAAATTTATCCAGCAGGTATATTATTGTCGGATTCCTTGGGGCGGGAATGGCGGGGCTTTTTACTGCCGCCAGCAAGCTTCCGTCGGTTATGAACGTATTGACGGGTATTTTTCAGCAGGCATGGCAGTTTTCCTCATCCAAGGAAATAGGGAGCAAGGACAGCGGAAGCTTTTTTTCAGATGTTTTTAAGGCGTATTCGGTGTTTATTATTGTATCCTGCTCGGGTATTATATTTTTCATACCTTTAATATCAAGAGTTATCCTGAAGGGTGATTTTTACGAGGCATGGGTATATGTCCCTCTTTTGATGGTGTCGGCGGTGCTGAACGGGTATTCTGTTTATTTTGGGACATTCTATATTGCGGTAAAAAAGAACAGGATGATAATGATTTCCACCATGACAGGTGCGGCAATAAGCCTGATTATATGCCTTGCGGCTACTCCCTTAATAGGCGTATACGGAGCTTTGCTTGCAAGCATAGTAAGTTATCTGGCTATTGTAATAATCAGAATTATTGATACAAGAAAGTATGTGCGGATAGATATCAAAGCATTTATTAATATTCTCAGCTTTGTCTTATTACTATTGCAGGCAATAGTTATGACTTTTAATTTACCTTTTGCACAGGCTGTTTCAGGCGGTTTGTTTGTACTAATAGCCGGCTGCAATATTTTCTACTATCAAAAGGATATAAAAATGATATTTCTGAAGTAATTAATTCGGTATTCATAAACATAAAACATAATATCTTTATCAAACTGGTATACTGAAGAATAATTGGAATGAATGTATCCTATAAATCAGATAAATGCATTGAATATCATCTAAAATTTATAAATTACAGATGATATATGACTGTTTTACAGTAAGAAAGAGATTGCAGTTTATAAAACATGCGTTATTTTTCTCCATTTTTCGACTTAAAGTTTGAAAATCTCCCCAATTGGTAGTATAATGTTGTATAAATAATCCAACTTTTTGACGAGTTATTATGTTTACAAATAAATATACAGTAATTGGAGGAGAAATGTCAGGAGAAAAGAAAAAATTCCTTAAAAGATCCGTTGTGATGATAGATGCGCTGCTTATAGTCAATGCGTACTTTATCGCATACTTTGCAAGGAATATGTATTTTGGAGCCGAATTTGGGTATATGCGTAACTTTGACAACTATTCGTGGGTTCTGACGGCCGCTGTTATCGTGCTGCCTTTATTTATGACTCTTTTCAAATCCTATGATACCCTGATTGAGGATCGGATGCTCATGGTGCTTTTCAAGACAGCATTTTCAATATTTGTGGGAACGGTATTTATGGGAGCGGTTTTTTATTTTATGGCGGAAAGAAATTTCAGCAGGCTCTTTTTTGGTATTTTTGCGGTGGCGAGCTTTGTTTTGGTGTGCATGGACAGGCTTGCACTCAAGGCGGCTCTTTTACTTTATATAAAAAGAAACAGCAGCACAAAAAACATCCTTATAGTGGGCTGCGGAAATCTGGGTATGGCCTATTTTAAAAGAATTACCAGATATAAGTATTCGGGTTGCCGTGTGGCAGGATTTCTAAAAATGGAAAAGGATAGGCCAGAGTGGGCGGACAGCATAAATATTCTCGGGAATATCGACAGGCTGGAGTTTATTCTGCAGGAGCATAATGTGAGTGAGGTTGTTGTTGCGGTTCCTTCCGAAGATTACGATGTTTTAAAGGGGATAATAGATATATGTGACAGAGAAGGTATAAGGGTAAAGATTTTGCCGGGATATTTCGAATATCTTCCGGTAAGCACAAGGGTAGAGGACTTAGACGGGCTTCCTGTGCTGCATATACGCGAGATACCTCTTGATTCTATCGGAAACCGCATAGTTAAAAGAGCCTTTGACATAGTTTTTTCTCTGGCGGCAATAGTGTTCTTTTCCCCTCTGTATATTCTTATAGCAATAGGGGTGAAGCTTTCGTCCTCCGGGCCTGTGTTTTTCAGGCAGGAGCGGGTGGGAGCGGAAAACAGGACGTTTATGATGCTTAAATTCAGGTCTATGAGGCTGCAAAGGGAAGAAAAGGAAAGGAAATGCTGGACTACGAAAAATGACAGCCGTGTGACAAGCTTCGGAGCTTTTATAAGAAAAACAAGTCTGGATGAAATACCTCAATTTTTTAATGTTCTTATGGGAGATATGAGCATTGTGGGCCCAAGGCCTGAAAGACCGTACTGGGTCAATAAATTTAAGCAGGAGATACCCGACTACATGCTCCGGCATTACATAAAAAGCGGTATTACCGGCTGGGCGCAGGTGAACGGACTGAGGGGGGACACCTCGATCAGCGACAGGATAAAATGCGACAACTATTACATATACAACTGGAGCCTGTGGATGGATATAAAAATATTACTTATGACGGTGTTTAAAGGATTTGTTAACCAGAACGCATATTAGCATGGCCGGTTATTAAGAGCAATTGTATTCTTTAATAAAAAGAATAATTGTATATATAGCATTTATTAAATTAAAACAGGAGGTAGTACAATGAAAAAACTTTTAGCATTAATTGTGGCATTTGCAATGCTTTTAATGCAAATACCGGGAATGGCCTTTGCGGCTGATTCAGATGTCAAAAGGGCGATTGATGAGCTCAACAACCTTACCAAACAGCAAAAGGCAGCCCTTCTCAGCAACGTCTGGGATTTTACCTTTAAGGAACTGAATAATTCCCAACAGGTGAATAAGCAGGATATTCTGGATGAAATTGAGAGGGAGTTAAGAAAGGTAGGTTTGTGGGACAAAATTATAAGCGATACGTCCGGCAACGACGGAAAAATTTCCAAGGCGTCTCTTGACGTCATAGTGCAGGAACTGATTGACAACAAAGCTATAATTAGCGATATATACCGAAGCTTTGAGGACAATATTGATATGCAGGTGCTGAAGACATTATTTGGTTTGAATACCCATGGGGAGGTATTTTTAAAGCTTATTGACCTTTCAGGTCCTGTGCTGACCTCCGATTCAAATGGCAAATTTATATCCAAAGGGAATGTTGTGCAAAATGCTCTTGGAAGCTTGGCCGGAGAGCTTTTTGATCAGGATGAAATAGAGGAACTGAACCGGCAGTTTAAAACCCTTGCCGATAAGCTGAATGATTATGTGGCCCAGTACAAGGTTGACAAAAACGATGTTATACACGCATTAAACATATACGGACTGTACGCGGCACCTCCGACAGGCGGAGGAGACAGCGGTGTCATCATCGGCGGTGGCAGTTCTTCAGAAACTCCGCCGCCTTCCGAGTCTTCAACCGTAAAGCAGGGACTTATAGAGTTTAAGGCGGTACTTGACAGTAAGGGTGCCGCAAAAGCCACTGTAACTCAAAAGCTTTTTGACAAGGCTCTGGGAACAGCGGAAGTGGGGAATGACGGTGTTAAAACAGTGGAAATAAAGATAGACGCCGTAAAGGGCGCAAAGCAGTATGTGCCTCAGCTTCCGGCCAGTGTGCTTGCATCGGACAAACAGGATGTAAAAATAAAAATTGAAACACCCTTAGGGACGTTGAGCGTACCGGGAAACATGTTTAATAAGGAGGATGCTGCGGGAGTATCCAACATCCAGATTTCCATAGGCATTTCAGGTGCGTCGGGTATAAACGATGAGGCCGCTGCCGAAGCTATAGGAACCCGTCCCGTTATAGAGCTGGGAGTTATGGCTGACGGAAAGGCAAGAGCATGGAGCAATCCCGATGTGCCCGTTACCTTCTCGGTAAAATACGCTCCTTCCGACAAAGAGCTTGGCAAAACCGACTTTTTAACTGTTCTTTACATAGACGGAAGCGGAAAGGCTTTTGCTGTTCCAAACGCACGCTTTAATGCCGGAGCAGGTACGGTGGATTTCTCAACCACTCATTTCAGCAAGTATGCCGTTGCATATGTGTACAAGACCTTTGATGATGCCGCAAAGTATTCATGGGCAAAAACGGCGATTGAGGTGGTTGCTTCCAGAGGTATTACTGACGGAATTTCGGAGGACACATTTGATCCTGACGGAGACATTACAAGAGCTGAATTTTTGGCGGGACTGATTAAGACTCTCGGACTGTCGGCTAAATTTGACGCCAACTTTGATGATGTAAAGCCGGATAATAAGTTTTACAATGAAATAGGTATTGCAAAGCAGCTCAAAATAACTGAAGGCCCCGGAAATAACAGGTTTGGAACCGATACCGTCATTTCAAGGCAGGACATGATGGTGTTTATATCAAAGGCTATGAAGCTCGCAGGCAAAAATGGAGGCACCGGCACTGACAGCGATCTTGAGAAATTCTCCGATAAGGACAAGATAGCTTCATATGCAAAAGACAGTGTGGCTCTGCTTGTGAAAAATAAAATTATACAGGGAAATGGAAATAATTTAAACCCTACGGGAAAAGTTACAAGAGCAGCATCAGCAGTAACTCTGTACAGGCTTTCAAAGCTGTAGCAGCCAAAAAGCAAAAACCATACGTACAATTCTGTTCTCGTCCAAAGGGACAAATTGTGGATCAGGGTTGTTATGTACACAAGGCGGATAGCGTAGGCTGTCCGCCTTGTGCTGTTTCACGCTATATCTTCCTGTTTGATATCTTGTTGGAAGCGATGGTTTTCACTAAAAATAAATATAAAAACATCACACTCCCAACTTGCTTAAATTTAACATAGAAATGCAGATAAAAAGTGCGCAATAAGCAAATTTTGTTTGACGATAGGTTTGAAACTTGGTATAATAATGCATTATTTAGTAAGTTTGAGCGGAGGTGCCGGGATGATTGTGAATTATAATAGACTGTGGAAATTGCTTATTGACAAGAAAATGAACAAAAAGGATTTGCGACTTTCCGCAAATATCAGCACCACAGCAGTAGCGAAGCTGACTAAAGGGCAGAATGTCACAACTGATCTCTTGTTAAAAATTTGTAATGCGCTTGACTGCGATTTTGCCGACATAATGGAAGTTGACAGAAGCGAAAATAAATCCGAAGAATAGGAGGCAACCATAGTGAATGAGCACGATAATGCCATGCAACACCTGATAAGGGGTGAACTGGATATCAATCTTTATCAAGGAATCCGCAATACCCTTGCGGATGCACGATCAAAAGCATATTCTGCCGTCAACTCTGCTATGGTCGAAGCCTATTGGGAGATCGGCCAACAGATTGATGAAGCGGTCGGTGAGCGTTCTGAATATGGGAAAGGTTTACTGAAATATTTGGCTGGGCAGTTGACCACAGAGTTTGGTAAAGGCTTTGATGAAAGCAGTTTGCGCCGAATGCGTCAATTTTTCAAAACGTTTCCGAATCGTGCCACGCTGTGGCACGAATTGAGCTGGTCGCACTATCGACTGCTTATGAAGCTTGAGGACGATTCTCGGCGTGAATTTTATGGGCGTGAGTGTGTTGAATCAGCTTGGAGCGTTCGCCAGTTGGAGAGGCAGATTAACTCATTCTTTTATGAACGTCTGCTTGCCACACAAAAGAGCGGGATCAAAAGTGTAAAAAATGAAATCCACTCGCTTGAGCCAAAAAGCTCACCCGATTATATACTTAAAGACCCCTATATCTTGGAGTTTTTGGATTTGAAAGAAAACCGCGACTATCACGAAAGTGATTTGGAGCAGGCTTTAATCGACAAACTGCAAGGATTTCTGCTTGAACTTGGAAAAGGCTTTTCTTTTGTAGCCCGTCAAAAACGGATAACTATTGAAGGCGACCATTATTATGTTGACCTTGTTTTTTATAATTATATTCTAAAATGCTTTGTGGTGATAGACCTCAAAGCTGGGAAACTGACTTATCAAGATGTCGGACAAATTGATTTCTATGTGCGGTATTTTGAAGACAAGGTGAAACTGCAAGGGGACAATCCCACCATTGGAATTGTTCTCTGCACCGATAAAAACGATACGATGGCAAAATACTCGGTGTTGTCAGATAATGAAAATCTGTTTGCCTCAAAATATATGCTCTATCTTCCTACAGAGGAAGAGCTGACGCATGAATTGAAACGTGAGCGTGAGATTATCGAACGTAAGAAAGCGTTGGATGGGGAGGAAGAAAGATGAATATTGTAAAGCATTCTCGCATTATGGAGATATTAGAACGGGAAACCGGAGGACACACCCGAATAATTTCATGAGATACTTCTCATGCCGGAGACATTTATCATTGAGAGATACAAGTTTGACAATATATTCACTGATGAAACAATTTTTCCATAGGGGTTCACATCATATCCCTATGAACGTGTTCTCTTGATTACGGGTGGTTTTTTGTTTTAACGCTTTAAGCCTTGTCAATTTAGTGATATTATATATGAGTATTTATCAAATATTTAGGATAAAATAAATTTTAATTGTAAGGAAGAGGTTTCTATGTTAAAGGTAAACGGATTGACTAAAACATATGACAAGTTCACGGCGGTAAACAATGTGAGCTTTGAGGTGGGCGACGGGGAGATAGCCGTGCTTTTAGGGCCTAACGGAGCGGGGAAAAGCACAACCATAAAGTGCATTGCAGGGCTTTTAAATTATTACGGAAGCGTTGAGGTGTGCGGGGAGTATAATAAAAGCGTGAAGGCTAAAAGTCTTTTTGGGTATGTGCCCGAAGCTCCTGCAGTTTATGATATGCTTACCGTCTACGAGCACATGGAGTTTATAGCGAAGGCTTACAGGCTTGACGGGTATAAGGAAAAAGCGGAAAGACTCCTTGAGAGGTTTGAGCTGCTTGATAAAAAGGACAAGCTCGGAAAGGAGCTGTCTAAGGGTATGCAGCAGAAGGTAAGCATATGCTGCGCCCTTTTAACCGGGCCTAGGGTTGTTTTTTTTGACGAACCTATGATTGGACTTGATCCTAAGGCCATAAAGGAGCTCAAGGCGGTGTTTGGAGAGTTGAGGGACTTAAGGTGCAGTATTCTTATAAGCACGCATATTATAGACAGCGTGGACGAATTATGGGATAAATCTCTTATAATGAAGGGCGGCAATATAGTTGTTTCAAAGACAAGAAAAGAGCTTGAACAGAGCGGTGAGACCCTAGAAGAGATATTTTTCAGAGTAACGGAGGGATAGCCATGAGACCTTTGAACTATTTGCTGCTTATGTATATTAAAAACACTGTTAAGGAACTGAAAAAAAAGCCTCTTATACTTATCCTGTACATATTTGCGGCTGTGGCCCTTATAGGGATGATAATTTTGAGCATTGCCGCCCCCAGCCTGTCGGAGGCGAGAGGGTCGAGGGAGGTATATGGAGCGATAGTGACTACTGCTCTTTTTGTGTTTTCATACTTTGGAATAAAGCAGGGAATAAGCAGGGGAAACAGCTTTTTCAGGCTTGCGGATGTCAATATGGTATTTACCGCGCCCATATCGCCTAAAAAGGTTCTTGTGTATGGCTTTATAAAGCAATTTTTCACCTCTTTTATTATTATTTTTGTGCTTATATTCCAAATACCGAATTTGAGAATGAATTTTCCAATGGTTAATTACGGCATACTGGTTATATACCTGAGCGTTTTTACACTTTTTTTCTCCATGCAGCTTATTGGAATTCTTATATACTCAATAGCCTCAAAAAGCGCCAAAGCCAGAACGTGGATGGAGAGAGCCTTAAACGTCATGGTTTTTATGGTGCTTGGAGGCTTTTTGCTCACTTTGATGAGAGTAAAGGACCTTGTCCACGCAGGGGTTGTTTTTTTGAATAACACCTATATTTCATATATACCTTTTATAGGGTGGTTTAAGGTAGTACTGGATTCAACGGTCAGAGGCTTCGACGCGGCGTTTTTTATTAATGCCGCATTGATAATCGTGTCGATAGCGGCGATGGTATTTGTAATATACAGGCTTAAAACGGATTACTATGAGGATGTGCTTGAGGCCACCGAGCGGTTGGAGGAATTGGTAAAGCAGAAAAGAGAGGGCAAAATTAAGCCGGCGCTTTCAAATGTCAGAGTTAAAAGGGTAGGCCATACCTACTGGGGCAACGGGCCGTCCGCAATTTTTCACAGGCATTTGCTGGAATATAAAAAAACGGGTTTTTTCTTTATAGACCGCAACACTCTTATAATAGGAGCCGTAGGTATTGCTTCAAAATATTTCTTCCCACAGGCATCAATAAGAACGGTTTTATATTTTTCAATATATATGCTTTTTTTCTTTGCGCTTCAGGGAAAATGGACTCAGGAGCTGGGGAAGCCGTATATTTATCTCATTCCTGCAGGGTCTGCCACTAAGGTGCTTTATGCCACCTTGGCGGATATTATAAAATATATGGTGGATGGCTTTGTACTGTTTATTGCTGCGGGGCTGATATTCAAGTCTGATGCTGCCACTATAGTTTTAAGTGCAATTGCATATACTACGTACGGAGCCGTATATACATACGGAGATGTGCTGTTTCAAAAGCTCCTTGGCTCTATGCACAGTAAAAATCTTTCTCTTCTTGTCAAATCAATTATATCGCTGTTTGTAATTGCGCCGGGTCTTATTATTTATTTTGTGGCGGGCTTTATATTAAGAGATGTTGCTTTTGTGCAATATTTTACATATGCCATATTGATTGCATATAATGTAATTGCCTCATTTCTTATAATGCTTATTGGGAAAAGCATTTTTGAAAATCTTGAAATGGGATGATTTGATGTGTTGCGCAATTAACAATAAGGGAGGAACAGACTTTGAAAATGACTATAAAAGAGATATATAAAAATCCCAAAGATGCGGCGGCCAATTCAATAAGGCTTGCGGGGTGGGTCAGAACCGTCAGGGATTTGAAAACCTTTGGATTTATCGAGTTGAATGACGGCTCGTTCTTTAAAAGCCTTCAGATTGTGTTTGAGGAAGGAAAAATTTCAAACTTTAAGGAGATAACAAGGCTTACCGTGGGAGCCTCAATTATTGCAGAGGGTACGCTGGTTGAAACGCCCGGTGCAAAGCAGCCCTTTGAGATTCATGCCTCTAAGGTGGAGGTGGAAGGGGAATGTCCCGTACAGTACCCGCTTCAGAAAAAAAGGCACTCCTTTGAATTTCTAAGAACAATTTCACACTTAAGGCCGAGAACAAACACCTTTTCGGCAGTGTTCAGAGTCAGATCCATGATGGCGTATGCCATACATAAATTTTTTCAGGAGAAGGGCTTTGTTTATGTGCATACGCCTATTATAACGGGAAGCGACTGCGAAGGGGCGGGAGAAATGTTTAGGGTTACAACACTTGATATGGATAAGCCTCCAAGGGATGAGCAGCGAGAGGTAGACTTTTCAAAGGATTTTTTCGGAAAGCAGTCAAATCTCACGGTGAGTGGCCAATTGGCCGCAGAAGCTTATTGCATGGCCTTCGGAAGGGTGTACACCTTTGGCCCCACCTTCAGGGCGGAAAATTCCAATACCGCAAGACATGCCGCCGAGTTCTGGATGATAGAGCCCGAAATGGCGTTTTCCGATCTCAATGACGATATGGAGCTGGCGGAAGAAATGCTCAAGTTTATTATTAAATATATTCTGGATAATGCTGCGGAGGAAATGGAGTTTTTCAACAGCTTTATAGACAAGGGGCTGCTGGATAGGCTAAACGGCATAGTTAAATCGGATTTCGCGCATGTATCGTATACCGAAGCGGTAGAGCTGCTTGAAAAGGAAAAGAATATATTCCAGTACCCGGTAGAGTGGGGGAAGGATCTTCAGACTGAGCATGAAAGGTATCTTACCGAGAAGGTTTTTGGGAAGCCTGTATTTGTTACGGGATACCCCAAGGATATAAAGGCTTTTTACATGCGGATGAACGATGATAACAGGACTGTTGCAGCCATGGATCTTCTTGTGCCGGGGGTTGGAGAAATAATCGGAGGGAGCCAGAGAGAGGAAAGGGCTGATTTTCTGGAAAAAAGAATGGAGGATATGGGTATTTGTAAGGACGACTATTGGTGGTATCTTGATTTGAGAAAATATGGCGGAACAAAGCATTCAGGGTTTGGACTTGGTTTTGAAAGAGCTATTATGTATATGACGGGAATGCAGAATATAAGGGATGTTATACCATTTCCGAGGACTGCGGGAATGGCGGAATTTTGACCCATTCACAAAATTACCTGTATTTTTATGTGCCGCGGAAGGAAATACTATATAGGATGCAATAAAGATTTTACAAACATAGAGGATATAATTGCTTACAGAAATTTTTAATACCAACGAAAGGACGCCTTGCGGGGAAATGTCTCACGGGTATGTCATCAGGCGCTTTTCTTAGATGTATTCCTTACGGGTCAAAAAAATTTCTTTCATCAAATTATATCCTCCATGTAAAATCTTTATTGATAGATATATAAGAGCAGCTTAAAAAGAGGTGATTTGATAAAATGCTGATTGACAATGTAAAGCAAAATTATAACGATGATATATTAAACGCAATTGACGGCTTGGTTTACGGGCACTCGTTAAGCTTCAGCTCTCTTGAAGGTATAAGGGAAGAAAAACAGATGGAAATTCTTGAGGCGGCAAGGGATATATTCCGGCACAGGGAGAGTTTAAGGGTATGCCGTATATGTCACCACAGCGAGCTTTTAATAGACGACTGGGTTACCGACAGCTTGTGCCTGTCTTGCTCCAATATACGCAACAACAAGGGGCGGGTAAACGAAATGCTTGCTAAGGCCGCAGCCTCCGTAAAAAAAGCTATTATGTAAAAGGTTCTGAAATGTCAGAGCCTTTTGATTTTCCCCCTTCAATTTTATTCCATGCACAAATTGAAGGATTGGCATACTTATAATTCAAAATTTATGCCTGCATCCACAGTGAAATTGCCGAAAAAATAAGAAATATGACGGACAGGAATATATGTGAAATTGATATTATGATATATTATAAGTACAATCTTGCAAGTTAGTTAAGTTTGTGATAAAATAGTCAATATTTTCATGAGAGTATGTGAGGGGTGTTTTATGAATAAAGAGGACATTTCAAAAATAATTGGAGAATGGGCTTCTATGGTTGATGGAAACTGCAAAATAGACCCGGATTTTTACTCCAAATACAATGTTAAAAGAGGGCTCAGAAATAGTGACGGAACAGGGGTTTTGGTAGGCTTAACCGAAATAGGGGAGGTACATGGGTATATCATCGACGAGGGCGAAAAAAAGCCCGATTACGGAAGGCTGGGCTACAGAGGCATTGACGTAGAGGATATAGTAAGCGGCTTTCAAAAGGAGGGACGCTCCGGCTTTGAGGAGGTGTGCTACCTTCTTTTGTTCGGGGAGCTTCCCAATGAGAAGAGCCTCAGTACGTTCAACAGCGTGATGGGACAGTACAGGGTTCTTCCCGAGGGCTTTACGGAGGATATGATACTCAAGGCTCCAAGCATGGACATAATGAACAAGCTTGCCAGGAGTGTGCTGGCGTCATACTCCTATGACAGCAATCCTGACGACACAAGTGTGGGAAATATGCTGAGGCAAAGCCTTGAGCTTATAGCGAGGTTTCCTGTTATGATGGCATACGGATATCAGGCCAAATCCCATTATTATGGTAATAAAAGCCTTTACATTCATAATCCGAGGCCTGACCTTAGTATGGCTGAAAACATACTGCACCTGATAAGAGCGGATAATAAATACACCAGAGCCGAGGCTGAGCTGCTGGATCTTGTGCTTGTGCTTCATGCCGAGCACGGCGGGGGGAACAATTCTGCATTTGCAACCAGGGTAGTGTCTTCCTCGGGTACAGATACATATTCTGCAATAGCTGCCGCCGTCGGCTCCTTAAAAGGCCCAAAGCACGGAGGAGCTAATTTAAAGGTTATGAGTATGATTGAGAATATAAAGGCCGCTGTTTCAAACTGGAGTGATGAAGAGGAGCTGTCGGCGTACCTTGCCTCGATATTGCGCAAGGAGGCTTTTGATAAGTCTGGGCTTATATATGGCATGGGCCATGCTGTATACACCTTATCCGATCCCAGATGCATACTGCTGAAGGAAAAGGCTCAGGGTCTGGCCCGGGATACCGGCAGGCTGGATGAATTTAACCTGTATGAGTTAATTGAAAGGCTCTCTCCAAGAGTATTTGTGCAGGAGAAGGGCACAGGCAAGGACATATCCGCCAATGTGGATTTTTACTCAGGCTTTGTATATAGTATGCTGGGTATACCTCCTGAATTGTATACTCCTCTTTTTGCCGTCTCAAGAATAGTGGGGTGGTGTGCGCACAGGATGGAGGAGCTTGCGGGTGTGCAAAGAATTATAAGACCGGCGTATAAGAGCATAGTGAAGGGCAAGAAATATATTCCTCTTAAAGAGAGATAAAAAAAACGCTGTCTGCAAGGAGCAGTACCTTCGTATTGCTCTTTGCGGCAGCGTTTTTTTAAAATTCTATATCCTGTGCATGGATTTAAATATGTCTACATGCTGCACCCTGATTGTCATTTGAAGCTCCCCGCCCTTTGTCTCAAGCTCATGGGACAGGCTTGCAAAGTCGGTGCACATTTCCGATATATCAACCATCATTACCATTGTAAACACATTATGCATAATAGTTTGGGAGATGTCCAGTATATTTACATTGCATTTTGCTAAAATATTGCTTATGCCCGCAATTATACCCACCTTATCCTCGCCTATGACGGTTATTACCGCTTTTACCATATCTAAACGGCCTCCTTATCCATGTAATTTGTTTTTGCTTATAAGAGCTTTTAGCTGTGCCGCCCTTAAATACAAGGAACAATTGAAATTGGGCGTCAGTTTCTGAGACTGTGTATTGGAGCGGGAACCCGCCCACCCCTCTTAACAAATTCTCCGCTGCCAAATTCGTTAACCTTCATAACGGGGCCTGAACCCAGCAGCCCTCCAAATTCCACAACATCTCCCACTACCTTTCCGGGAGCGGGAATTATTCTTACCGCCGTAGTCTTATTATTTACAACACCTATAGCCACCTCGTCCGCTATAATTGCCGATATGGTATCGGCGCTTGTACTGCCGGGAACCACTATCATGTCGAGCCCTACGGAGCAAACACATGTCATGGCCTCAAGCTTTTCAATAGTGAGCGCTCCGGCTGTCACAGCGTCGATCATCCCGGCATCCTCGCTGACGGGTATAAAGGCTCCGCTTAAGCCTCCAACATAGGAGGAGGCCATAGTGCCGCCCTTTTTCACTGCGTCATTCAAAAGAGCAAGTGCGGCTGTGGTACCGTGGGCTCCGCATTTCTCAAGCCCCATTTCCTCCAGTATATGGGCGACGCTGTCGCCTATTGCCGGTGTCGGAGCCAGAGACAAATCTACTATTCCAAAGGGCACATTAAGTCTCTTAGAGGCCTCCATAGCAACCAACTGGCCCACCCTTGTAATCTTAAAGGCTGTCTTTTTTATTGTCTCGGCAACTGTTCCAAAATCGGCGCCCCTGACCTTCTCCAAAGCACATTTAACCGCTCCCGGACCGCTGACGCCTACATTTATTACACATTCCGGCTCTCCTATGCCGTGAAATGCACCCGCCATAAAAGGGTTGTCCTCGGGTACGTTGGAAAATACCACCAGCTTGGCGCACCCCATGCCTCCATCGGAGGCGGTAAGCAATGCCGTCTTTTTAATAATATCTCCCATATGTGCTACGGCATCCATATTGATGCCTGATTTTGTCGTTGCCACATTGACGGAGGAGCAAACCCTTTTGGTGAGACTTAATGCCTCGGGTATGGAGCTTATAAGCTTTCTGTCCCCAACGGTATAACCCTTGTGTACCAGCGCTGAAAAACCCCCTATGAAGTTTACTCCCGTTGTTTCGGCAGCCTTGTCCAGTGTTTCGGCGAATTTGACATAATCCTCCTCATCGCTGCTTGCGGCTACAAGGGATATTGGTGTAACCGATATTCTTTTATTTATGATTGGTATTCCATATTCCCTCTCAATATCCTCACCCGTTTTTATCAGGTTTGAGGCAAGCCGGGTTATCTTATCATATATTTTAGTCCTTGACGCTTCCCCATTGGGGTCGCAACAATCCAGCAGAGAAATCCCCATTGTAATTGTTCTGATATCGAGATTTTCCTCCTGAATCATTTTAATGGTTTCCATTACTTCAAATGGACTTATCATAAAAGCTTCTCCTTAAAAAAGAAAATGTTCGGCCACTGCAAGCCGGTCATATATATTCTACACTTAAGCGGACAATATTTCTACTCCTTAAATCATTGTTGCTCCGTAGTATACTATTCCTCTCCCTGCATCTATTGTAACCACCGAACCGCTTTTAAGTATCTGGCCTGCATTTTCCGCCGCTATGATGACGGGGATTTCAAGTGCCAGACCTGCTATGGCGGCGTGTGAGCCTATGCCGCCTTCCTCGGTGATAATGGCCGAGGCACGTCTCATAATATTCATCATACTGTTGTTTGTAGAGGGAACAACAAGTATGTTGCCGTCAACAAAGGTGGCCTCAGCCTCCTCGGCAGTCCGTGCAACGCAAAGCTCTCCCGTAACTCCTCCGCTGCCTAAGCCCGTGCCCTGTACCAGCACCTTCCCAATAAGGTGGACCTTCAGTATATTGGTGGTTCCGCTTATGCCTATCGGTGCGCCGGCAGTAATTATAGCCAAATCACCGTTTTTAACCAGCCCCGACTCAAGAGCCTTTTCAACCCCGGTATCAAACATTTCATCCGTGGTGGTTACATGCTTTACAAGATAGGGTATTACTCCCCATGAAAGGGAAAGCTGCCGCTGCACTCTTGGACACACCGTAGTTGCTATAATGGGACAGGCCGGTCTGAATCTGGAAATCATCCTTGCGGTGTGGCCTGTTTGCGTTACGGTAATTATTGCGGATGCCTTAAGGTCAAGGGCGGTGGTACAGGTTGCATGGCTTATGGCGTTTGTTATGCTTGCATTCATATTAGGCTGCATATTTGTGAACTGCTTCCAGTAATCTATGGAATTTTCGGCTTTTTCAGCTATCCTTACCATTGTCTCAAGGCTCTCCACGGGGTACTTTCCGGAGGCTGTTTCTCCCGACAGCATTATAACGCTTGTGCCGTCATATATTGCGTTGGCTATATCGCTTGCCTCCGCCCTTGTGGGTCTGGGATTCCTTATCATTGAATCCAGCATTTGAGTGGCGGTTATTACCGGCTTTCCGTTTTTATAGCACTTTTCTATAAGTCTTTTTTGTACAACAGGAACATCCTCCACAGGTATCTCCACACCCAGATCGCCTCTGGCAACCATAATTCCGTCCGATACCTTTATTATGTCGTCAAAATTTTCAATGCCCTCGCGGTTCTCGATTTTTGCAATTACCTTAATGCTCTGGCCATTGTTTTTTTCAAGCACCTTCCTTATTTCTATTACGTCGGATGCTTTCCTTACGAAGGAAGCGGCGATAAAATCAAAATCATTTTCTATACCGAATTCAATATCCTTTACATCCTGATCTGTAATTGAGGGCAGGTGAATTTCAGCTCCGGGAACATTTATTCCCTTATTGTTGCCTATTATGCCGCCGTTCAGCACCTTGCAATGTATATCCTTGTTTTTTATATCCGTTACCTCAAGCTCAACCAAGCCGTCATTTATAAGGATCCTGCTGCCGGACCTTACATCTCCGTATAATTCCTTGTATGTAACGGATACTTTTGACTCATCACCTACTATATCATCATTAATCAGAACGAAGCTGTCTCCCTCATTTAAGAGTACCTCTCCCTTTTCAAATCTCCCCGTCCTTATCTCGGGGCCTTTTGTATCGAGAAGAAGGGGAATGGGAAGCTTAAGGTGCTCCCTTATCTTTTTGAACATATCCACTCTTTTTTTATGCTGTTCGTGAGTTCCATGCGAAAAATTAATACGGGCTATATTCATTCCTTTAAGCATAAGCTTTTGCAAGGTATCCTCATTATCAACCGCCGGGCCCAGGGTACAAATTATCTTTGTCTTTCTCATTAATTAAACCTCCAAGAGTATTATATTTTTATAAAAGTAAGTATGTCGGTACTGCTCATCATAATTCCATGGTAACGGATTTATGAATCCTTATCAGTGTCTTGCTGTATCGCATAAATTATACTCAAAGCATAATAAAAGCGCAAGGCCTTTTTATTCCTTGCGCATGTTAGAAGTAAATATGAATGCTTATATTAATGATAATTATAGCACCATACTTATATCTAAGCAATAAAGACGAAAAAATGTTTGGAAATGGGAACAGTAATTAGCTTACTAAAGACTTAAGCGGTGATATCACATAGCAAGCGGGCTTGTCCGGCCTTTTTGCCCGTGATTTAGGGTAGGGCGGTATTACTTGTTTTTTTGAGAAATGTCCCCGATTTTGCAATTTGACTTTTCTCATTTTCTTGGTTACAATAAAATCAAAGAAACATGTATAAAGCCATATTTTAAGCATATACTGGGAGGAGGAAAGAAAATGTTGAAAAGTACAGTTGGGAGCAGTTCTATGGAGCGTAAAATTATTAGTGTTTCTGGTAAAAGACAGATAACCATACCTCAGAAATATTTCGAAGCATTGGGCTTTAGCAATGAAGCCGAGTGCATTCTACAAAACAATGCAATTGTCATCCGCCCTATCAGGGAAAACACAGGAAACGAGTTTTCTGAACAAATTCTTACTGATTTGATTGCTCAGGGGTTTTCGGGACAAGAGCTTCTTGTAAAATTCAAGGAAATGAGCAAGAAAGTCGCTCCTGCCATGAATAAACTGATCGATGATGCAGACAGTCTTGCAAAAGGAGAAAAAAAGGGTGCAACCATGGCGGATATCTTCGGAGCGGAGGAAAAGTAGATGTACGAAATTCGTTTCACAGGGGCAGCAGAAAAATATTTGAAGAAGGTCAAGGAAAAGGGTCTCAAGAAAGCATTTCAAGAGGCCCTTCAAAAAATAAGTAGCGACCCGTACATTGGTGAGTTGAAAACAGGTGATCTGGCGAGGGTTTATTGCTATGACATCTACTACAGCAAAACCAATTATGAGCTTGCGTATAGAATTTATGAAGAAAATGGGCAGATGGTAGTTGTGATTCTTGCCGGGACGCGAGAGACCTTTTATGATGAACTGAAGAGATATATGAAGTAAATGCAGTGATGATACTTTTACTAATTTTTGTTGTATTTACGACATGAAAACGATTTGTAGGGAACGCCCCCTGTGGCGTTCCGTCCCCCTGTGGCGTTCCGCCCGGGGGACGACGTTTCCGTTTTGTTTTCACATTAAGAGTCCTATTCAACTTCAGTAAAAATATATAAAAAATGCTTTATGTACTAAGTATCTCATAAATTTTTAGTATTTTATCTATAACCGATTTATTGCCATTGTCCAATATCGGCCTTATTATCCCTAAGGTTTGGGTGAAGCTCCGAAGGCTGGGGCTATGTCCTCTCATTGAGCCAAAATGCCTCTTTAAATCCTTGTATGTACAGTTATAAAGGCTGCACCTGTCAACTGCTCTGGAAATAACCTCCCTGTGAGGCTCGGGGGAATATTCGCTTATAGCACTGAGCATTTGAAGAAACAGTGTGATATTGCTCGCCCTTACAGATAAATTCTGATCCTCCCTTAAGCTTGAATTATACACATCCCTTACTTTATTTGCCGCGTTAAAGCCGTTTGCAATATTGTCCCATAAATTGTATCTGTTCATACCTGTCCACCATATTCCAAATATAAAATTCAATTCTAATAAATATGTTATGTTAAACGGGTCTTTAAAGTTACAATTAAAGCTTAAGGATAAAAATGCAAAAAAATGCAGTTTTAAAAGACATAGAGTGTAGAGCTTAAAAATGCATTGACATGATACGGGAAATGTGATATTCTTACTAATGAGTAAAGGGGAGTAGCTTGGAAGCTATAAAGTCAACAATCGGCAAAAAGAATTGCCTGGCTTTATACTCCTTAAACGGAAAGCGAGACCTTTAATACAATCTTGCAAGTATGAGGTGTATTAAAGGTCTCGTTATTTTGTTTTCACTCCCGGTTAAATAAATATGATTGGAGGAGTTATAAATGCCCAAGGTCTATAATACAAAGGATGAAATAGGCTTTCACACGGCGAGCGGAAATCAGACGCTTGAATACCTTAATGCAGGCATGGATGGAATAGATGAGAAGGAGGCGAAAAAAAGAGGGGATATTTACGGTAAAAACCGTCTTGAGGAGGGCGAGCATAAAAATGTGTTCCAGATGTTTATCGAGCAGTTCAAAAACATAATGGTAATTGTTCTTATAGTGGCGGCATTAATATCCGGCATAATGGGAGAGCTTACCGATACGGTAATTATTCTTGTCGTTGTAATAATTAACGCATTCCTTGGCGTTATACAGGAGAGCAAGGCGGAAAAAGCACTGCTGGCTTTGAAAAGCATGTCCGCGCCTTATGCGAAGGTTAAGAGAGGCGGGAAGGTAAAGCGCTTAAATACTGAGGAGCTTGTACCGGGAGATATAGTGCTTCTTGAAGCAGGCGACTATGTGCCCGCCGACATGAGGCTGCTTGACTGTGCCAGCCTTAAAATTGAGGAGTCGGCGCTTACCGGAGAATCGGTGCCTGTGGAAAAAATCGTGGAGGCAATAGAGGGAGAAGACATAGTAATAGGTGACAGGAGAAATATGGCATACTCCGGCAGCAGTGTGACATATGGAAGAGGGACGGGTGTTGTAACGGCCACCGCAATGTCTACCGAGGTAGGCAAGATAGCCCGGCATTTGAAAGGAGACCCGCAAGAGACGCCTTTGCAAAGAAAGCTTTCTGAAATGAGCAAATTCCTTACTCTGGCTATAATAATAGTTTCAGTAATAGTATTTGCGGCGGGGGTTCTTCAGGGGAGAGACTATTTTGAAATGTTTCTGACCGCCGTAAGTCTTGCCGTTGCCGCAATTCCAGAGGGCCTGCCGGCTGTAATTACAATAGTGCTTGCTATCGGCGTACAGAAAATGTCAAAGAGAAACGCAATAATAAGGAAGCTGTCGGCGGTTGAAACGCTTGGCTGCACCGAGATAATATGCTCTGATAAAACAGGCACTCTCACTCAGAATAAGATGACTGTTAAGGAAATATACGCAGACGGGCGGAACATTGATGCAAGCGATGTCGAGGAAGGGGATCACAAGCTGTCGGCTTTCATGCAAATCCTCACATTGTGCAATGATTCCAGAGCAACAGGGGCAGAGAGCGAAACGAGAAGCTTTATAGGGGACCCCACCGAAACGGCACTTGTTTATTTCTCCTCTGAAAAGGGCTTTGACAAGGAACGGCTGGAGAGGGATTTGCCCAGAAGCGCTGAAATTCCCTTTGATTCGGACAGAAAGCTAATGACTACCGTTAACCAGACGGGAGAAGGCTTAAGGGTAATGACAAAGGGAGCGCCTGATATTCTGCTTGGCAGATGCGGTAAAATTTTGCTGAACGGAAGTATAGAGCCTATCACAGAGGAGATATCGCAGTCTATAAAACAAGCCAACCATGATATGGCAAAAAAGGCTCTCAGGGTGCTTGCCGTTGCATTTAAGGACGTTGACGGCATACCGCAGGATATGGACTCTGAAAATGTAGAGAGGGAGCTTGTATTTGCCGGACTTGTGGGCATGATAGATCCTCCGAGGCCTGAGGCGCGGGAGGCTGTTAAGGTATGCAAAACAGCAGGCATAAGGCCCGTTATGATTACGGGGGATCACAGGGATACCGCAGCCGCAATTGCAAGGGAGCTTGACATTATAAAGGATGAGAGTGAGGTAATAACAGGCAGCGAGCTGGGCAAAATAAGCGACGAAGACTTTGAGACGGCTGTAGAAAGATATTCTGTTTATGCAAGGGTGTCGCCGGAGCACAAGGTAAGGATAGTAAACACATGGAAAAAGAAGGGCAAAATTGTTGCCATGACCGGTGACGGAGTCAATGATGCCCCTGCCCTCAAAGCTGCTGATATCGGCGTGGGTATGGGGATAACCGGCACTGATGTGTCAAAGGGTGTTTCCAATATGGTGCTTGCCGATGATAATTTTGCAACTATAGTTTTTGCGGTTGAAGAGGGAAGAAAGATATACAGCAACATAAGGAAGGCAATACAATTCCTGCTTTCGTCAAACCTCGGAGAGGTCTTCACTCTTTTTGTGGCTACAATGCTCAATTGGACTATACTTATGCCTATTCATATACTATGGGTCAATCTGGTTACAGACACTCTTCCCGCTCTGGCATTAGGCGTTGAAAAGGCCGAAAGTGATGTTATGACACAAAAACCGAGAAAGGCAAACAGCAGCTTTTTTTCCGACGGACTGGGAGTAAGCGTGATATACCAGGGCATTGCAAAGGGTGCTATAACGCTTCTGGCATACTACATAGGCTCAGAGCTTTACTCGCATGAGGCCGCCATGACTATGTCCTTTGCCACACTGGGACTGATACAGCTTACTCATTCGTTAAATGTGCGCTCCAACACAAAATCGCTTTTAAAGCTGGGGCTGTTTACAAACAGATACTTAATAGGCGCTATTATATTATCGGGACTGATGCAGATAATGGTAATAATAATTACCCCTCTTAATGCAATATTTAAGGTTACACATTTAAATCTTCAACAGTGGGCTATTGTAGCGGCAGCTGCTGTGGCCATAATTCCCATTGTGGAATTGGCAAAGCTTATTCATAATAAAAGAGAAAAATATAAATAAAAATTTTTAAAGAGGATAAATGGTGGTAATAATATACCGTTATGTTGAACCTGTATAGAGTGTAGAATTGTAAAGTACAATATGGCAGTAAGAATAAGGGGGCATATGATTTTATGAGTAAGGTAATGAAAACTATGGACGGGAATACCGCTGCGGCACATGTCGCCTATGCGTTTACAGAGGTGGCGGGGATATATCCCATTACCCCGTCCTCACCGATGGCGGAGCATGTCGATGAGTGGTCGGCACACGGCAAAAAGAATATTTTCGGGCAGGAGGTAAGGGTTGCCGAGCTTCAGTCTGAGGCGGGAGCGGCAGGGACGGTTCACGGCTCGCTGGCGGCGGGAGCGCTTACAACTACATTTACGGCATCTCAGGGACTGCTGCTTATGATACCCAACATGTATAAAATTTCAGGAGAGCTTCTTCCGGGGGTGTTTCATGTAAGCGCCCGTGCCGTGGCGGCCCATGCGCTGTCTATTTTCGGAGATCACTCTGATGTAATGGCATGTCGTCAGACAGGCTTCGCGCTTTTGGCCTCGGGAAACGTACAAGAGGTAATGGACTTAGGCGGTGTTGCGCATTTAAGTGCCATAAAGGGGAGGGTGCCCTTCCTGCATTTTTTTGACGGCTTCAGGACATCGCACGAGGTGCAAAAAATAGAGGTGATTGATTACAAGGATTTTGAAAGACTGATCGACATGGAAGCGGTGCGGGCGTTCAGAAAAAATGCTCTTAACCCCGAGCACCCCGTTTTAAGAGGTACCGCTCAAAATCCCGATATATTCTTCCAGGCTCGTGAGGCCTCAAATAAGTTTTATGATGCGCTTCCCGAAATTGTGGAGTCCTATATGGCGGAGATAAACAAAATCACCGGCAGACAGTACGGGCTGTTCAATTATTACGGCGCTCCCGATGCCGACCGGGTTATAATTGCAATGGGATCGGTGTGCGACGCAATAGAGGAGACTATAGACTACCTGACAAATAAGGGAGAAAAGGTGGGGCTGGTAAAGGTTCGTCTTTACAGGCCGTTTTCGGCAAAGCACCTTCTTGCGGCAATTCCTTCCACAGTAAAAAAGATAACGGTGCTTGACAGGACTAAGGAGCCGGGGTCACTGGGAGAGCCGTTGTATCAAGATGTCTGCACAGCATATTTTGACAGTGAGCAAAGGCCGGCAATAACCGCGGGACGCTATGGACTGGGCTCTAAGGATACCACTCCGGCACAGATAGCGGCGGTATTCAACAACATGAATTTGCCCGAGCCCAAAAACCATTTCACAATAGGTATTGTTGATGATGTCACATTCCTTTCGCTGCCTGAGGAAAAGGAAATTGATGTTTCACACCCCAATACGGTGAGCTGCAAGTTTTGGGGGCTTGGCTCCGATGGAACGGTGGGTGCCAATAAGAACTCTATAAAAATTATAGGCGATCATACCGATATGTATGCTCAGGGGTATTTTTCATACGATTCCAAAAAGTCCGGGGGCATAACGGTATCTCATTTGAGATTCGGAAAAAAGCCTATAAGGTCGACATACCTTGTTAAAAGAGCGGATTTTATAGCTTGCCACAACCCTTCATATGTTGATAAATATGACATGGTTTCAGACCTGAAGGATGGAGGAATATTCCTTCTCAACTGCGGGTGGACTTTGGAGGAGCTGGAGGAGAAGCTTCCCGCGTCAATGAAGAGGTTCATAGCGGCACACCGCATAAACCTGTACACCATAGACGGAATCAGCATTGCGGCAGAAATAGGCCTTGGCAACAGGATTAACATGGTAATGCAGGCGGCGTTTTTTAAGCTGGCAGGCATTATTCCAATAGAAGACGCAGTAAATTATATGAAAGCTGCCATTAACGATACCTATGGCAAAAAGGGAGATAAGATTGTAAGCATGAACTGCCTTGCGGTGGACAGGGGGATAGAAGAAGTTGTAAGGGTAAACGTCCCCGCAGAGTGGTCGCAGGCTGAGGATTCGGCACCCTCCGACAGGAATGTCCCCGACTTTATAAAAAACATACTTGAGCCTGTCAACAGGCAGGAGGGAGACCGGCTGCCCGTCAGTGCTTTTAACGGAATAGAGGACGGCACGTTTCCGCAGGGTACCTCAAAGTTTGAAAAGAGGGGCATAGCTGTGGAGGTGCCGGAATGGCAGAGGGAGAAGTGCATACAGTGCAATCAGTGCTCCTATGTATGTCCCCACGCAGCAATACGTCCTTTCCTTTTAAATGAGGAAGAGGTTCAAAATTCCCCGCAGGATTTTGTGTCCTCAAAGGCTATGGGAAAGGGTATGGAAGCACTGAATTTCAAGATTCAGGTTTCGGTGCTCGATTGCGCGGGCTGTGGGAATTGCGCGCAGGTGTGTCCCGCAAAGGAGAAGGCTCTTATAATGAAGCCCATTGAAACCCAGAGTGCCGAGATTGACAAGTGGGAGTATGCAATGACTCTTTCCGCCAAGGAGAACCCTTTAAATGCGGAGACGTTAAAGGGAAGCCAGTTTGAGCAGCCGCTTTTGGAATTTTCGGGGGCCTGCGCAGGCTGCGGGGAAACGCCCTATGCAAAGCTTGTGACTCAGCTTTTCGGAGACAGAATGATGATTGCCAATGCAACGGGGTGCTCGTCCATATGGGGAGGAAGCGCACCGGCAATGCCTTATACCATGAACGGGAAGGGCTACGGACCCGCATGGGCCAATTCTCTGTTTGAGGACAACGCAGAGTTTGGATACGGAATGTTCCTTGGAGTAAAGCAGATAAGAAACAAGCTTGCTGACCTTTGCAACGAAGCCATCGGCAGAGACATCCCCGCCGGGGCTGCGGACGCCCTTAGGGCATGGACGGAAAGCATGGAAAATGCAAAGGCCTCAAAAAAGGCCTCAATAGAGCTCATCTCTGCTTTGGAAGCGTATGATGGAGATGACGCAAGAGTAAAGGAAATATTCAATGAAATTATTGATAAAAAGGAGTTCCTCGTAAAAAAATCACAGTGGATAATGGGAGGGGACGGATGGGCCTATGACATAGGCTTTGGCGGTCTTGACCATGTGCTGGCATCGGGCGAGGATGTCAATGTGCTTGTGTTTGACACCGAGATTTATTCAAACACAGGGGGACAGTCCTCAAAAGCTACTCCTGCGGGCGCCGTCGCACAGTTTGCCGCGTCGGGAAAGCCTACTAAGAAAAAGGATCTCGGAATGATTGCAATGTCCTATGGCTATGTATATGTTGCGCAGGTTGCAATGGGGGCCAACCAGAACCAGCTTATAAAGGCGGTTGTGGAGGCCGAAAGCTATCCAGGGCCTTCGCTTATTATAGCGTATGCGCCGTGTATAAGCCACGGGCTTAAGGCGGGCATGGGCTGCTCGCAGCTTGAGGAGAAAAAGGCTGTTGAAGCGGGCTATTGGCACTTGTACAGGTATAACCCGGCTCTTCGCGAGCAGGGCAAAAATCCTTTTGTATTGGATTCCAGAGAGCCAAGTGCCTCCTACAAGGACTTCCTTATGGGAGAGGTAAGGTACTCTTCTCTTTTGAAGGCCTTCCCCGACAGAGCCGAAAAGCTGTTTGAAGCTGCCGAGAAGAATGCCAAGGAAAGGCTGGAGGTATATAAAATGTTTGCAAATGCGGGGCATAAGGAATAGAAATTTCTCTTAAGGATTATATAAACAAGGGGCTGCGCACTAATTACTTAGTGCGACAGCCCCTTGTTTACGGCCGGGTTATTATATGCCAGGAGGGCCGTCTCGTATTGTTCTGGCAACCGCGCAATCTCAGGAAAATTATTACGCAGTTCTGTTATGGCCTGCTTTGATGCATTTGATGAGTTTTATATTTTTCGTTCGATTTATATTGATAGTAATGTTCGTTTGATATATAATATATTTGAGCGAATAACTTAATTTGAGGGAGGGGTTCTTTATGATGGTTACATCAACTGAATTCAAACTGAATCTCGGCCGCTATTTGGAGCTGGCTTCAAAAGAGGAAATTATCATTACAAAAAACGGCCACCGCATAGCGAAGCTGGTTGCCGATGAGGAAGATTTAGTTTCTGTTGCGCAATCGTTGTTCGGTATTGCCGCAAATGTAAATTTCACGGATGACAAAATCAAAGAGGAAAGGATAAAAGATAGATATGGCGTTGAATTTAACGATTGATACTAACATCATCCTTGATGCTTTATTGAAACGCGAACCCTGGAGTGAGGCTGCGGAAAAAATAATTCTGCTTGCCGCCGATAAAAAAATATCCGCTTCTATCACAGCCAACACAGTGACCGATATTTATTATATTGTCAACAGATATGTAGGGGACAAAAGTAAAGCTAGAGAAGCTGTCGCCGGCCTTGCCAAGCTGATGGACTTTACGGCTGTCGATAAAAACGATTGCGTGAAGGCGTTGAATTCTCCTGTGGATGACTATGAGGATGCGCTTTTATCAGTTTGCGCTGCGAAAACGAAGTCAAAATTCATCATCACGCGTAATGTAAAAGACTTTGAAAAGTCTGGCGTCAAAGCGATTATGCCGGACGAATTTCTCAAGCAGTTTTAATTACTACAGCTACTTTTGCCCCTGCTTTTTGTTTATTGATTTAATTTGGTTATGAGGATATAATAAGCTTTATTGAATGAACAATTTACTTCACAGTTTACAGATACGGAGCGGGGCAATGAACGTATTTTTTTACATAATCATAAACATTATGCTGCCTATTTTTTTGCTGGCAGGAGTGGGATTTATAGTACAAAGGAAGTTCCGGCTGGACACAAGGACATTTTCCAAGCTCAGCATATATGTTTTTGTTCCGGTGCTTATTTTTACAAAGGTATATGAGGCCGAGATAACTATAGGTCTGCTGGCCACGGTTTTTATATATATTATGGCGGTGCAGGCGGTTTTGCTTATTATAGGGGAGGGAGCCGCACGGCTTTTAAAATACCCAAGAAGCAAGAAAAAGTGCTTTATAAATTCTCTTATATTTTTTAACAGCGGAAATTATGGGCTGCCCCTTACCGAGCTGGTATATAAGGGTGATCCGCTGGCCTATATGGGGCAAATATTTATTATACTGGTTCAGAATGTTATGACCAGCAGCTTTGGAGTGTTTCAGGCCAGCTCGGGAAGCTCGGGGTATAAGAAGGCTTTAAGGGATGTAATTAAAATGCCGTTTCTCTATGTAATAGCGGCGGTGGTACTGGTAAGAGCTTTAAATATACAGCTTCCACAGCCTGTGATGGTGCCGCTTGGTTATATATCGGATGCCTTTATAGCCTTTGCACTTATAACGCTGGGGGTGCAGCTTGCAGAAATAAGAGTGGGCTTTAACCTGAGGGATATGTCTGTGGCAAGTGTTTTAAGGCTAGTGGTGTCGCCGTTGATTGGATACGCTATTGTGAGTATGCTTGGTATACAGGGAGTGCTTGCTCAATCTCTCATACTGGGGGTAGCCACCCCTACGGCGGTAAATACGGCGATAATTGCGCGGGAGTTTGACAATGAGCCCGACTATGCCTCGCAGAACGTATTTGTTTCCACCGTGCTGAGCCCCATTACCGTTTCAATCATTATATACCTGTTAAATGGTACTGCTTAGAAAATTAAAATATTATGTGTGCCGGAGGGATGATTCATGATAGTAATAGGGGAAAAAATCAATATAAGCTTTAAGACGGTAAGAAATGCCGTAGAACTGAGGGATACTGCTGCAATACAGGATTTGGCAAAAAAACAGTGCGAGGCGGGAGCAACGTACATAGATCTAAATGCGGGCATATCCTGCAAGGATGAAGCTGAGAGGATGGAGTGGCTGGTAAACACCGTGCAGGAGGTTGCAGATACCCCCTTTTCGATAGATTCTCCCAATGTAAGTACACTAAAAGCCGGTCTTAAGGCCAATCGCAACCCAAAGCCTGTTATTAATTCGATAACGGGGGAGGAGAGAAGGTTTCAAGCCGTTATGCCATTAATATTGCAGTACAATACAGGAGTAATAGCCCTTTGCATGGATGATTCAGGAATGCCTGAAACGGTAGAGGACAGGGTGTTGATAGCCGGAAGGCTTATAGACAGGCTTACCCGTGAGGGGGTTGCTCTCGGGGATATTTATATAGACCCCATGGTAAGGCCGGTTGCATCCCATTCCCGTTATGGAATGGACTCCATTGAAACGATATACAGGGTAAAAGAAGAGTTTCCCGAAGTACATATTGCATGTGGCTTAAGCAACATATCCTTTGGAATTCCACAGAGAAAGGTAATGAATCACGCGTTTCTTATAGCGGCTATGACTGCCGGAATGGACGGGGCAATAATGGACCCGCTTGATAAAAAGCTTATGTCGCTGGTCTACGCCGGAGAGGCCTTGCTGGGCAGGGACAGCTTCTGCATGAACTACCTTATGAAATGCCGTGAGGGGCTGCTGGAGTAATTACGGCCGAGGGGCGGCACTTGAACGGGCGTTACAGTATGTGAAAGCAGTTTTCCCATACCTCCTTGCATTTTTTCTTAACCCTTACGGCACATTCCGACAGCTCGTATATATCCTTGAAGCAATTATGGCGGTTGCTTACTCCCGCAATGGAGATTGTGGAGAGGCCGAACTGCTCTTCTATGCCGTGCCGGTTTTTGGCTATGGTATATTTCCTTTCCAGATCCTCGCTTGTATAAAAGTTAGGAATTCCCTTGCTGAAGTTATCCATAATTAAACGACATGTATCCTCTACGTCAAAGGTGTCCAGTATTATTATAAAATCATCCCCTCCTATATGCCCCACGAAATGGGTACACGAGCAGTTGTGAGAGACTGTGCTTGAAATCATCCTTCCGACAAACTGAAGCATCCTGTCTCCGTTTTCAAATCCGTAAACATCGTTGTATACCTTGAAATTGTCTATATCTATGTACAGCACTGTATAGGGCGCGGTCTTTTTTATATACTCCTCAAGCCTTTGCTCAATAAGGATATTGCCGGGAAGACCTGAGAGCGGGTTTAGGTGCTTTGCATAGTTTACCTCAAGCTCTGTTGTCTTTTCAAGGAGATCTTTGACGGTGACTATTCCATAGTAGCCGGAATCCTTGGTGACTATGACATAGTCATATAGATTTTCCTCGCTTCTTGTCATGGAAAGCTTGGAAACAATATCTATTGTAGTCTCATAATCCACTGAAAGGGGACGCTTATCCATTACAAGAGTGACAGGCCTGTTGAGAAACAGTGCAAAGCCATACTGTGTTGCCAGCTTGGCATAAAACTTATCCCTCATGATAAGCCCCTGAACCTTGCTGCTGTCTACCACGGGAAGCCCCAGAACAGAAGGGCAGTTATTGTATATATCCAAAACGCTTGAGCCTGTCTGGTCTGTTGTCACATACATGCAGGATCTGCATATATCTCCTATACATACAGTTGAGGGCCTGTTGAAATAAAATAGGCTTTTTTTATTATTGCGTGATTTTATAAGCTCCGTCACATAAGGGTCGATATCCGAAACCTGCTTTTGCGGCCTTTGTATAAGATATCCCTGACCGTAATTGATTCCTATATCTATAAGTGCATTAAGCTCATCCTCTGTTTCAATGCCTTCCGCTATAAGCTTTATATCGGTAACAAGGCAAAATTCATAAAAGGTCTTTATAAGAGCATGCTTTAAGCCGTCCTTGTCAATATCCCTTATAAGGTTCATATCGAGCTTTATATACTGCGGATGTATGTCTGTAATAAGCTTTAAGCCGGAATATCCTGAACCGGCATCATCAATGGCTATCTTATATCCCTGATCCTTATAGTTGTCTATTACTTTTTTGAATACCTTGAGATCTGAAACACAGTTTCTTTCGGTTATTTCAAAAACTATGTTCTCGGGGTTGATGTCAAACTGCTTTAAAAATTCTTTTGTAAAGCCTTTTTTGAACTTTTCGTCATTTATTATTTCGGGGTCTACGTTTAAAAAGATATTAAAGTGGTGGCTGAAGCTGCATAAATTCTCTAAAGCCTTTATTCTGCACAAAAATTCCAGCTCCCATAGCTTTCCATATATCCTTGCAAGGTCAAACAGGTGGGAAGGGCTTTCCAATGAGGAGGAGGAGGGACCTCTGCTTAATGCTTCATAGCCCAGAACGCCGGCATCCTTGAGTGAGATAATAGGCTGAAACACAGTTGTTATGTTTCCCGTCTTTAAAATATCCATAAATTCATCTCCAAGATTTGATTCTTTTTCAAGAGTGTCAAAGCTTCTGAAACCCATGTTGCCGCTGCTGTAGTATTTATTATTGTACTGGGCTATTGCATCCATATGAAATTCCTCACATTCAATTTTTAATAAATGCCTATAAAACAACGATTAGAACAACGATGGTAAAAAATTTCCTTTAAGAGACAGTATAAGTTTATATGCCTTTATTTATGATTGTGTTATATTTCCATTAAATAATTGTTAATATAATCTAAAGAGAAGCAGAAAATGAAAAAAGGTGTTTTCAAAAAATGAAAACACCTTTTAATAAATGCCGTTTAATTTTTTAATGCAACATAGATATTAATTTCCGCAACGCCGTTTTCGTTACTCAAGTATTCCTCAAAATCGCCGGTAAAGCTTCTGTCAAGAGGCATCGCCCAGATTTTATCCCAAGCCTCCGCCACGTCCTTAACAACGTCGCCCTTTACATTGAAAACAGCATATTTTCCGGCTATGATGATTTTTTCAGTCAACTCGGGATTGCCGTTTGCAGTTACTTCTGCGCCTACGGTGACATCATAGGAGGTGTCGTCATAGCCGGAATACAGACCGATGCAATAGGCATTTGCCTTGTTCCGAATGGCTTCCCAAACTCCTTCTCCCATGAATTTTCCCCATAGACCTCCGATGATTTTGCTGCAGTCGGGATCGGTGTTTGCTGTTCTTGCCGTTATTCCCACAACAAGCTTTTGCTCAAGTGATACGATTTCATAATTCATTGTGATTACCTCTTTCTTTATATTATAGTATTCACAGTATAATTCATCGAATATGACAATGGCATGTCATATTATAAATAATTTTTCAGTGAGCTTTCAAGCCTTAGCTTCATTTCACCGGCTGCTTTTTTGGGGGCAAGAATGGTGCAGCATTCTCCGAAGGAAGAGGCATAGTTACAGATTGTGTCTATATCGGGGAGGTAGAGCTCGCAAATAAAATCACCATTTTCGTTAAGCTTATAGCTACTTATTTCATCATAAATCCGAAAGGCCATTCTTCCCGAAATCAGCAGCCTTGTTTTAATAAAAGAGCCTGTGTCAAGATTCTGTTCGGATATAACGTTGTTGGGGGCTTTCATCTCAAAGCGAGTGCCGGTTACCGATAATTCGGTAATTCTTCTCAGCTTGAAAAAGCGGCAATCCTCCCTCAACGTGCAATAGCCGTAAAGATACCACGCCGCGCCCTTGAATACCAGCTTTAGAGGATATACATTGCGGAGAAGCTTTTCGGCCTTCCCGCTTGCATACAGAAAGGCTACGGAATATTTTTCAAGAATAGCGGATTTGAGCATGGAAAAATATTTTGCGTCATTTTCAAAATACCCCCAGGAAGAGAAGTCCACCTCAATCCAGTCGGTATCTTTTCCTCCGAGCATACTGCTGAGCTTACCCAAGGCAGTTTCGCTTTTTTCCAGATTTACCGAACTGAACGCTTTTAAGGAGGATAGGATATCAGTTTTCTCCTTTTCTGTGAGGACGGCCCTGTCGAGGACAAATTCCGGCAAAAGACATATTCCTCCTCCCTTGCCCCGGCTCATGTATATGGGAATGCCGGCCTGCGAGAGGGCCTCCACATCCCGGTAGATGGTCCTCACCGAAACCTCAAAGCGCTCCGCGAGCTTTGCCGCCGTCACAGTTTGTTTTTCCAAAAGTATATAGATGATTTCAAACAGTCGGTTTATCTGCATAAAATTCCTCCTGCGTAAGCCTAACCTTTAGGTGCTTTAATAGGATTGTGCAATCTGTATTCAAACAAAAAGAATCTCGGAAAAAAATCCGGATAATAAGTTTCCCCACACTGTGAACATTCTTCGCAGTGAAATAGTGCGTTTGATTTGTCGCACGGTTTGCTCATGCATTTGATTGTCTTACAAAATTAATCAATGGCTCTATTTGAATGCGATTCGAGCAATCATAAGAGCTTTGAATAGCATTTTGCGTTCCTTGCTCCACATCGGATTTGTTCTTTTTTAGCTTAAGAAAGGTTTTCAGAAGGCCCATTAGCATTTTATCCATGCCGCGCATATTTTCATAATTTAAGCCGCTTTGAAAATAGAAAAATTCTATATTAGCGTTGGTGGGTATATTGGCCGTCCGGAATCTTTCAATCTCTTCTGGAATAGGGGCGGTTGCTCCGGTAGCAAAAACGATGATTTTTTTATTATGAAGCAAAGATAAATTGTTCTTAATAAATCTTATCCCATTTATTGCGCCTGCATGTATACCGCCACCGAATACAACAGTCTCGTATTGTGCTACTTCGGAGAGGCTGATTTTTTCTACCGAAACAGCACGGCAATTTAGATCTTCGGCAATCCAATTTGCGTATTTCTCTGTAAACCCTGTATTCGACTTATGTATGATAATGACTTTATCCATTCAATTTCCCCCCCGATTTCCCGATGCTTTTGAAAAACCTTATATCAAAGTAAAGCGCAAACAAAGAAAGGGCAACAAAGCTGCCGACCTTTGTCACGATTACGCCGATTGAAAGCCCAATACCGGCAGAAACCTGAAACGCTGTCTGAATGGGGAGCATGATGCCAATTAGAGCACAAAGGGTTAACAGCATTGCAAGTAAAATATAACCAATGCCGTTTCGCTTTTTTAACATAAACAGGCATATGAGTGCGGTTGGACCTATTATACCAATATCAAGCACATTGGTAATTTGCGTTGTATAAACTTCAATAAGCTGTAAAGGGAGCTGACGGATAAGAGAGGAAATGATGTCCGGAAGCCATGCCACGATTAAAGCGACACCGGTTAATGTAAGAAAAATGTAAATTCCCTTTTTAGGTGATGCACTTGCTGCGCTTTCAACAAGCAGAGAGGAATCAATTGTCGTAATAGCTAAAATCAAGCCAAAAAAGCTTAGGGAAAACAGCGCGATATAAACCAAATGAAGAAAATTATAAGCAACACCAAACGCAATGCTGGCAGAGTAATACGTAAATATTGAGATAACGGAGGTCAGAAGCAGCCTGCTTTTCAGTGTCCGTTTTTTTATATCCAACACGAGTGACAGAAGCAAAAGCGGAACCGCAACACAAAGAATAGTCAGGTCGGTTCCTCTGAATATGGGTGCCATAAAATATGAATCATGCGCGTATAGTCCGATCCCGCACATTCTCACTGTGTCGCCATATTGGTTTGTGACGGTATAAGGATTTCCGTCTGTTTTGTAAAATAGACCGAATAAAGTTGTGATAATACTTAAAACAGCGATCAGTCCGGTAATGACATGCAAATTTAAAACCCTGCTTTTTTTCATATGCTGTATCTCCATTTCTGTAAGTGCTTTTACTAATCTGTTATTGTCCTGACAAAATGTGAAATACACTCGTCAGAATATTCGGCGGTGCTCACAGCGCCACGCCGGATTCCTCGGCAAGCTGCCATTGAGACCAGCCCCGAAGCTCCCGCAGGTTGATTGCATTGTTAAGAAAATCCTTCTATCTATATCATGCAATGTATCACTATGGTGATGGTTCGTCAAGTCTTCTTCTAAAAAAGCGTTTTTCAAGAAAAACAGAAAAGCCTCATTCCAAGCTATAACCCTTGAAATAAGGCTTCTTCGATTATGGCAGGGGAGACAGGACTCGAACCTGCAGCCGACGGTTTTGGAGACCGCTCCAAACTTCCTGCCTAATGAAATTCTTATTTCAAACAGTTTTTGGCCGCAAATATAATAAACCTTTTTTATATAAAAGGTTTAAAGATACTCTAAATTATGGTATGGTTTTAATGAAATATATTTCTGAATTCGATATTATGATGAGGGTAAAATAGTGAAGATAATTCATGAGAAAACAGCCTTATTTGTGGATTTGCGGCGTTCAGCTTTGCCGGTGACAAGGGCGCATACTTCAAAGAACGGCTCAGATTCCCGGAGGGTTATGAAATCGGCATTGCCGTGCTGCTCGGTTATGGGGCAACTCCCGGCGGCAAGCCTCATGAGCTTGATATGGATAAACTGAGTTTTGTGGAGTGAAGCCTATGAACCGTCAAGAGTTAATCGAATACTGCCTGACCTTCTCAGGCGCGTATGAGGACTAACCCTTCGATGAAATTGCGGTGACGTTCTTGAAGAAGAAATCAAACGGCAGATTGTGAACAGCTTTGACCTAACAAAGCCAAAAGTGAGGAGGCTAAAAAGTGTTTGAAGATATTAAGTCAAGAATAACCGAAACCGAGGTAGGCAAAATTGTCGCCCTTGCAGCCATTGATGGTACACCGGAGGGTGTGGCAAAAGAAGCAGAAAAGTATCTCTCATCGAACAATCTGCATTTTTACGGCTGGCTTGACGACAATAAAATTCTCGGCATTTGCGGGTTTGAAATTCATGTGGATAAAGTGGAGATTCATCTTATCGCGGTAGCAGAGGAACGCCATCATCAGGGCATTGGTTCTGCTATGGTCACGGCATTGCAGAATACCTATCATCTGCCGCTTGAAGCTGATACAGTCGGCGAAGCGGTCGGCTTTTATCGCAAGAGTGGCTTTGAAACAATGGCTTTCCCAGACCCGGAGTGGGGTGCGAAGTACACCTGCGTATTGAAATACCGCTGCCCGTGGGCTGACTCAGACGACGAACTCATGCGGGAATACCACGACATCCAGTGGGGCAAGCCGTGCTTTGACGAGCGAACCCTGTTTGAAATGTTGACGCTGGAAGGCGCACAGGCGGGGCTTTCCTGGTCTTGTGTGCTACATAAGCGGGAAAACTACCGTGCCGCCTTCGACGATTGGGACATTGCCAAAATCGCCGCCTATAGCGAGGATAAAGTAGCAGAACTGCTCCAAAACCCCGGCATTATCCGCAACAAGCTGAAAATCCGCTCGACCATTGGGAACGCACAGGCGGTGCTAAAGCTCGGTTCGCTGTCCGACTTCATCTGGAGCTATGTGGACGGCAAACCTATTGTAAACGCATGGAAAGAGCAAAGCGAAATGCCCGCTAAAACGGAACTGTCCGACAGAATAAGCAAGGATATGAAAAAGCAGGGTTTTTCCTTTGTGGGCAGTACCATTATATATTCCTATCTGCAAGCCATAGGCGTGGTTAATGACCATATTACGAGTTGCGCGTTTCGGGAGGTTAGTAAATGAGTGAGATGAAATACACCCCCGAAGAACTCACCGAAGCCCACCGTGCCTTGCTCTCCACCCTAAAGAAGTGTGAAAAGATAGATGTTGATAAATTGCCTCAAGCACAGCAGACACTACTTAAACGGCGAATCGCCGCTTTAAAAATCGCGCTGAATTTGATCAGCGAGAAACTGGAGGAAACTGTATGACTCTCGAACGCGTTTACAAAATGATCTTCGCCGATGTCTATCCCCTGCTTGTGGCAAAAGCGGAGCGCAAAGGGCGAACCAAAGATGAGGTGGATACCCTCATCTACTGGCTCACCGGCTACGACGCTGCCGGACTCCATGCACAGCTTGAAATGCGGGTGGATACGCAAACCTTCTACACCGAAGCCCCGCAGATAAACACAAATGCAAGAAAAATCACCGGCGTTATCTGTGGCTGCCGCGTGGAAGAAATCACCGACCCGATCTATCAAAAAGTCCGCTGGCTGGATAAGCTGGTGGACGAGCTGGCTAAGGGCAAGGCGATGGAGAAAATTTTAAGGAAATAAAGGAGCGACTTGCTCATTCCCTCGCGCATATTTTTGAACTTAGCAAATTCTATGTTGCAGTCGAGGCGATAAAATAGCTGCGATAACCGCCTGCACGGACGGTAAGAGTTCACCCATTCATCTTGAAAAGCACGAACTCCGCAGTTTGTCCGTTTTTAAGGCAGACACCAAAAAAGCCCAGCAAAGCTAGGCTTTTTTGGAAGTGTAGGTTTTTAGCATTTCTAACCTACAAATTTGGCAGGGGAGACAGGACTCGAACCTGCAGCCGACGGTTTTGGAGACCGCTACTCTACCAATTGCGCTACTCCCCTACGAACGTTAATAGTATACAATAAGAGACACTTATATGTCAATGGTTTAATATGCAGTTTTCAAATAAAATTTATGCATTATAGAAAAAATTTACTTGTTATGATACTATTAATATTATACTTGAAATTCAGACAAATTGCAAAAGGAGAAGCAGCATGGATATAACATTGGGATTTATAGGTACGGGAGCAATGGGCTCCGCAATGATTAAAAGCGTTTCGTGTTCGGAAATTATGGCTGCCGATAGCATTAAAATATATGATACCGACAGCAGTAAAACTAGCGCCATAAGCAAGGAGACAGGGGTGGGCATTTGCGGCAGCGCGGTAGAGCTGGTCCGGGAATCGGACATAATAGTGCTTGCCGTCAAGCCCAACATTCTTGAGGGTGTTTTGAATTCGATTAAAGACGTTGTGGACGATAAAAAAATCATTGTGTCCTTTGCTGTTGGAATTCCCATAAGCTTTTATAAGAATATAGTGGGGAAGGATAAAAAGGTTGTGCGCACAATGCCTAACACACCCATGCAGGTCAATGAAGGCATGACGCTTATATCTTATGACGGCAGCACACAAGAGAGTGAAATAGAGATCATAAAAAAGCTTTTTGAATGCACCGGAAGGGTTGAAGTATTGGATGAGAAGCTGATGAGTGAGGTGACTGCACTTACCGGCAGCAGCCCCGCTTATGTTTATATGTTTATTGAAGCTATGGCGGATGCCGCCGTTCAATCGGGAATACCAAGGGCTCTTGCCTACAGGCTTGCCGCTCAGGCGGTGCTGGGATCAGCAAAAATGGTGCTGGAGACGGGACGGCACCCCGGGGAGCTTAAGGATCAGGTTTGCTCGCCTGCAGGTACAACAATTGAGGCCGTAAGCGCGTTGGAGAAGAATGGTTTTAGGCATGCGGTCATGGACGCTATGGGAGAATGCACGAAAAGGGCAAGGGAAATAGGTAAAATATACGGGTAAATTTCTTAAAATTAACTGGAGAGCGAATGAAAAAAGTGATTATTTATACCGACGGGGCGTGCTCGGGGAATCCCGGAAAGGGAGGCTGGGGGGCAATTCTTATGTACGGGGAGCATGAAAAGGAAATTTCAGGGTTTGAGGAAATGACTACAAACAACAGAATGGAGCTCATAGCCGCAATACAGGCACTGTGCTGCCTTAAAGGACCCTGTGAGGTTGAGCTGTACAGCGACAGCGCATACCTTGTAAACGGATTTGTATGCAATTGGATAAGCGGCTGGAAAAGGAACGGCTGGAAAAATTCCGGCAAGGAGGAGGTTAAAAATATAGATCTGTGGAAGGAGCTTGACCGGCTCAATGGCATTCACACAATAAAATGGATCAAGGTTAAGGGCCACAGCGACAACGAATATAATAACAGGTGTGATGCGCTGGCAACGGGAGAAATAAAGAAAAGCAGGCAGTGACTAGCTGCCCGGAGTGCGGGTATAGAAGTCGAGAACCTCTTTTATAGTGCGGAAGCTGGCCGACAGATGGTTAAGCTGCCGCTTTACTTCCCATGCCTTTCCTGCAATAAACAGCTTGTCAGGATATACCAGTTGCTTCATTGTCATCACCTGTCCATAAAAATTTTATAGGTATAGAGTATTCAAAAACAATAAAAAATATGACATCGGGAGGATTTTTTATGAACTATGAGGAAAAGACGGTTTCCAAAGAGCATATATATGACGGAAGCATAATAAAGGTGGATTCGCTTACAGTAATGCTGCCAAACGGCAAGGAAGCAAAAAGGGACATCATATCACACCCCGGCGGTGCGGTTGTCATACCCATAAGCAGTGACGGATGCCTATACATGGTAAGACAGTACAGAAAGGCTGTGGATATGGAGCTGCTGGAGCTTCCGGCAGGAAAGCTGGATTATGGGGAGGACCCTAAGGTTTGTGCGATAAGAGAGCTTAAAGAGGAAACGGGACTTGAGGCGGGAAGCATCAGGTATATGGCCGGCATTTACAGCACTCCGGGCTTTTGCAACGAGCTGCTGCATATGTATGCCGCAACACAGCTTACAGAGGGTGAGGCATGTACCGATGAGGATGAATTCCTGTCATGCGAGAAGATTCCTGTAAAAAAGCTTGTAGAAATGGTTCTGGCCGGTGAGATAACCGATTCAAAAACTATAATAGGAATTCTCATGGCAGATAAAATATTAAAAGGGGAGATGTGAAGAGTTTACAATACATAATTATTTATAGTAATTTTCCCCATTATGACTGCATAAAATCATAATAGATGAAAAGTGCTGATGATACGGGCCAGAGGGAACTTTGAAAATATTTCAGCTTTGAAAATATTTTAAAGGCTGTCCATAAAAAAAGGTGTGTCCGTTTTGTCACAATGGGGGAGTGGAATTTGCTTTTAAAAGTACGCAATATGCTTGTCGGTCATATCAAGAACAATGTTAATTCATATATGTTTTTGGTTATGGCGTTTGTCATAGGGGTATCCACAGGAGCCTTTACAGTAAACGGATTAAGTGCTGTACAGAGGGATGAGCTTTTAAATTACTTTCAGGGGTTCATGCAGCTTTTGAGCAATCAAAAGATAGACAGCAATGAGCTCCTTAAAATAGCGCTATATGAAAACATAAGAATAATTGCCGTTATATGGGTTCTTGGTGTAACTATAATAGGAATACCCTTAATTTTTATGCTTGTGGGTATAAGAGGCTTTATAACAGGCTTCAGTTCAGGCTTTGTTATAGAGGCAATGGGATTTAAGGGGGCAATTTTTACTCTGTTTGCCATGATACCCAAGGAATTTGTTATTATTCCATGCATTATTGCTCTTGGAGTCAACGGAATAAATTTCTCTCTAAACATTATCAAAAACAAATCCATAAAAAATAAAACCAAAGAGACTTTAAGATCGAGATTTTTAAGCTACTGTGCCGTAACATTGTTTTACACCTGCTTTATATTAGTTGGGGTTATAATAGAGGCTTATGTAACACCGGTTTTCATAAGGATGTTTACCCCCATAATTATATAAGGACAATATGTATAAGTATGGTAAATCGGGTCAATAATCATATTAAGTCTAATTTATGGACTGATTTATTCAATATAAGTTTACAAATATTATAATAAATTGTAAAATTAAAAGCAGGATATTGCAAGAAATTGAAGAATTTATTATATATTAGAAAATTTTTCTTTAAATAATACAAAGAATGTATTAGAATATATTGAAAGCAGTTTACAAAAGGCTTTAATACATAATACTGGTATGCTTGTAAGCTTATACAAAAGATTTTCAGGTAAATAATGTCTTAATATATAAAGTAAAAAAGGGGTAATTATTTAATGGAAGCTTTAGTTGAGAAATTTATCAATTTCTTGGAAAGGGATAAGAGACTGTCGTTAAACACGCTGCAATCGTACAAAAGGGACATAGAGCAGTACATAACCTATTTGTATGGAATTAACCTTCACAATATTACTAGCACAAATAAAACCACGGTTATAACTTATTTATTACACCTTCAAAAGAAAGGGCGTGCGACATCTACAATATCCAGAAATCTCGCGTCTATAAGGTCCTTTTACCAATACCTCTCCAAGAACAAGGTTTTGGATCAGGATCCTACCGCTGAGCTGGAATCGCCAAAGGTGGAAAAGAAACTTCCTCAGATACTTTCCACTCAGGAGGTAGAGCTGCTTCTGGATCAGCCAAAATGTACCGACCTGAAAGGCTACAGGGACAAGGCCATGCTGGAACTGCTTTATGCAACGGGAATAAGGGTGTCGGAGCTCATTTCTCTGAATATGAGCGACATGAATCTGGATGTGGGCTTTATTAAGTGCAATAAGGGCTCAAGAGAAAGAATGATACCGATAGGCTCCATAGCAATAAGCGCCATACATGAGTATCTTAACAAGTCGAGGGGACTGCTTATTCAGAGGAATGACGAAAGGGCTCTTTTTGTAAACATAAACGGTAAGAGGCTTACGAGACAGGGCTTCTGGAAAATAATAAAGCAGTACAAGAATCAGGCTAAGATAAGCAAGGACATAACTCCTCACACACTAAGGCATTCGTTTGCGGCACATTTGCTGGAAAATGGAGCAGATTTGAGATCCATCCAGGAAATGCTCGGGCATTCCGACATATCCTCTACACAAATTTATGCACAAATGGCTAAGAACAAAATAAAGGAAATATATAAGAAGACTCATCCGAGAGCATAATATCACAGCTTAATTTACGGAAGAGGCAGAGCTGTGCAGCCGCAAGGCAGCGGCATAAAAGGGCATTCCTTATAGGGATATGCCCTTTTATGGTATAATGGGAATTATAGAATAACAGGCTTGCGTTAAAGCGCATCTGAAGGGAGTGGCAATGTGAAGAGAGCAATTATTATTGTTATGGACAGTGTGGGAATGGGCGAATTACCTGATGCTGTAAAATATGGGGACCAGGGAAGCAATACTTTGGGAAATATTTCCCGACAGGTAGGAGGGCTCCGGCTGCCCAATCTTGAAAAAATGGGTCTTGGATCAATTGATGGAATAGAGGGCTTTGGGGATTATGCCGATCCGTTGGGCTGCTATGGAAGAATGGCGGAAATGTCGGCGGGAAAGGACACCACTACGGGGCACTGGGAAATATCGGGAATAATACTGGACAGACCTTTTCCTGTATTTCCTCAAGGGTTTCCAGAGGAACTGATAAGAGAATTTGAAAAGGCAATAGGAACCCCAATATTGGGAAATGTTGTCGCATCGGGCACCGAGATAATAAAAATGCTTGGAGATCGCCATGTGTCCACGGGATATCCTATAGTATATACCTCTGCCGACAGTGTGTTTCAGATAGCCGCCCATGAGGATGTAATACCCCGTGAAAAGCTTTATGATATGTGCAGGGCGGCAAGAACAATGCTAAAGGGCCAATATGCCGTAGGAAGGGTCATCGCAAGGCCGTTTGCAGGTGTGCCTGGAAACTATGCAAGAACCGGGGGCAGGCATGATTTCTCACTTAAGCCGTCAGGCAAAACCATACTGGATTATGCATGTGAAAATGGCCTCAAGGTAAAGGCGGTAGGAAAAATAGAGGATATATTCAGCAAGCAGGGAATTACTCATTCCGTACATATAAGCGACAACATGGATGGGGTTGACAAGACGCTTGACTATATGAGGGATATGTTTGAGGGGATCATTTTTACCAACCTTGTGGATTTTGATATGCTGTTCGGGCACAGAAATGATGTGCGAGGCTATGCCGATGCTTTAATGCGTTTTGACGGCAGAATTCCCCAAATACTGGAGGGCCTCGGCGACGAGGATATTCTTTTTATAACCGCTGATCACGGCTGCGATCCCACCACTCCCAGCACTGATCACTCAAGGGAGTATGTGCCCCTTATCGTGTACGGCAAAAAGCTGAAACGGGGCATAAACCTAGGTACAAGGGACTCCTTCTCCGATATAGCCGCAACTGTGTCGGAGTATTTCAAAATTAACGCGCCCTTGCCGGGGAAGAGCTTTTATAAGGATGTGTCAATATGAGAATGGTTGATCTTATTAACAAGAAAAAGAACGGGGAATTTTTAAGCGGGGAAGAGATAAATTATATTGTCCGGGGGTATACCGAAGGTCAAATCCCCGATTATCAGATGTCGGCCTTTCTAATGGCGGTATGCCTTAAGGGCATGAACAGGGAAGAGATTTCAAGCCTCACGTCTGCGTTTGTCGATTCGGGAGAGAGGGTGGATTTGTCCCAAATAGAAGGAGTGAAGGTGGATAAGCATTCGTCAGGGGGAGTGGGAGATAAGGTTTCAATAGCGTTAATACCCATATGTGCCTGCATAGGGATTCCGGTGGCAAAAATGTCCGGAAGGGGCCTAGGGCATACGGGAGGTACTATTGACAAGCTTGAGGCCATACCGGGCTTTAAAACCTCGCTAAGCCGGGATGAATTTATAAGCAATGTTAACAGGTATAAAATGGCCATTGTGGGGCAATCTCCAAGCCTTACCCCGGCCGATAAAAAGATTTATGCATTGAGAGATGTTACAGCCACAGTAGACAGCATTCCCCTAATAGCAAGCTCGATAATGAGCAAAAAAATTGCTGCGGGAGCCGATGCAATAGTACTGGATGTAAAGGTGGGCTCGGGAGCGTTTATGAAATCCCTTCCACACGCCCGCGAGCTGGCGTCCACAATGGTTGATATAGGAAAGTCACTAGGGCGGAAAACCGTTGCAATCATTACAGATATGAGCCAGCCACTGGGCTATGAGGTGGGAAACGCAAACGAGGTCAGGGAGGTAATAAGCCTTTTAAAGGGAGAGGGTGCGGAGGACCTTACTGTAACCACTCTGACCATAGCTTCGTACATGGCGGTACTGGGGGGTGCCTTTACGGACTTTGACACTGCCTACCGGGCTGCTGCCGATATCTTAAAGTCCGGCAGGGCTGTTGACAAGCTGAAGGAATTTGTCACAATACAGGGCGGCAGGGCCGAGACTATAGACAACCCCGGTATGCTTTCCCAGGCCGAATTTCACATCGCAATCGAATCTGTGCGGCAGGGCTATGTAAGCTCAATTGACGCTGAGAGCATAGGGGTTTCGTCTATGCTTTTAGGAGCGGGCAGGAGGAGCAAGGAGGACGGCATAGACTATTCCGCGGGGATAACGATGCTGAAGAAAATAGGAGATAAGGTGGATAAGGGAGAAAGGCTGTGCATATTGCATACCAATATGGAGGACACCAAACAGGCGGAGGAGAAGGCAAGAAATTCCTTCTGCTTAAGCAGCTCTGCCCCTGCGCCCATTAAGCATATACATGAGGTTATACAGTGAACAGGAGGCAAATTTTATCATGGGCGGCATACCGAGAATACCCGGTGCATAACATTAATTAGTGTAAAATACCGGAGGGATCTCTCATGATGAATTTCAGGTTAAAAAAGCCGGCATTATGTTTTATGATAATAACTTCTTTAATTTTTGTCCCGCCTCTTACGCCTGCCCTTGCGGATGCCGATGTGGAGGCAAGCAGTGCAGGCGCGGCAAACGCGGCGGCTGTACCGCAGCTTGACGCCAAGGCCGCTGTGCTTATTGACGGAATGTCCGGCAATACGCTGTTTGAAAAAAACAGTAATGAAAAGCTGCCCATAGCAAGCGTAACAAAAATAATGACTATGCTTCTTATAATGGAGGCAATTGACGGGGACAAGATACAGTTTGACAACAATGTACGCGTTTCCGATCACTCTTATAATATGGGCGGTTCTCAGGTATGGCTTAAGCCGGGAGAGGAGTTTACAGTTAAGGAAATGATGAACGCCGTTGCAATTCACTCTGCCAATGATGCCGCTGTAGCTCTTGCCGAGTTCATTTCGGGGAGCGAGGAGGTTTTTGTGGCGGAGATGAATAAGAAAGCGGCTGACCTTGGAATGAGGGATACAAAATTCCTTGACTGCACAGGACTAACGGACGAAGGGCACTACAGCAGTGCGCGGGATATCGCTGTAATGTCCCGTGAGCTTTTGTCAAAGCACCCGTCCATAATAGATTTTACAAAGACATGGCATGCAATGTTCAGAGAGAAGGATGCTGAGCATAAGGTTTCTCTGGATAACACCAATAAGCTTATAAGACATTATAACGGCACCATAGGACTTAAAACGGGCTTTACCTCAAAGGCCGGGCATTGCCTGTGTGCTGCGGCGGTAAGAAACGATTTGACGCTTATATCGGTTGTGCTTGGAGAGAGAGACTCAAACACACGCTTCGCAGAATCAAAGAAGCTGCTTGACTATGGCTTTTCAAACTATGAGATAATGCAGGTAAGCCAAAAGGGTGAGGAAATAGCGACGGTTGATGTTAAAAAAGGGATAGAGTCAAATGTCCGGGGCGTGCTGAAGGAGGATGTAAAGCTGCTTATTAAGAAGGGAGAAAAGGGTGAGCTTGAGAAGAAGACAGAAGTTGATCCCAATGTGGAGGCCCCTGTTAAGGCAGGGCAAAAAATAGGAGAAATAATATATTTCATGTCGGGAAAGGAAATAGGAAAGGCTGAGATAGCGGCTGAAAATGATGTCGAGAGGGCATCCTTTGCAAAGCTGTTTTCCATGATGATGGTGTCGTGGTTCAGCCTTGGAAGAAGGTAGCATGGGCCGCCCTTTTTGAAGCATGTTGTTTTGCAGGAATTGTTCTTGACGCTTGCAAAAAATAATGTTACCATAATTACGTAAATTGATTAGTAACGTAATTGGGTGGTGAAAAGATGTTTGTATCGGATTGTTTGAAAACTAATGAGCTGGGGCATCTTGAAATAGGGGGATGTGACTGCACCGAGCTTGCAAGGGAATACGGAACCCCGTTATATGTCATGGACGAAGGCTTAATACGCGGCAATTGCAGGGCATATAAGGGAGCTATGGATAAATACTACGGCGGAAACGGAATGGTGCTTTTTGCAAGCAAGGCCTTCTGTACCATGGCAATGTGCAGAATAGCACAGCAGGAGGGCCTAGGGCTTGATGTTGTTTCGGGGGGAGAGCTGTACACCGCTTTAAAGGCAGGCTTTCCTATGGACAGGGTTTACTTTCATGGAAACAATAAGACTATAGAGGAAATAGAGCTTGCCATTGACAGCGATATAAAGAGAATAGTAGTAGACAATAAGGAGGAGCTTCTTAAGATTAATGCCGTTGCTGCCCAAAAGGGAAAAACGGCGGATGTATCCTTTCGGATAAAGCCCGGAATAGATGCTCATACTCATGATTTTGTAAGGACAGGGCAAATTGATTCCAAATTTGGGGTTGCACTGGAAAACGGCGAGGCTCTTGAGATAGTGAGCATGGCATGTGGACTAAGCAATATAAGGGTTGCAGGCGTGCATTGCCATATAGGCTCCCAGATATTTGACCTTAAGCCGTTCGAGCTTGCGGCCCAAGTGATGCTGCAATTTATAGCTCTGGTCAAGGAAAGGCTGGGGCTTGAGATAGAAGAGCTGAACCTTGGCGGAGGCTTTGGAATAAAATATATTCCGCAGCATGACCCAATTGAATATGAAAGCTATATAGAGTCTGTTTCAAAAACAGTAAGAGATCTTTGTGAGGATATGAAAATAAAGCAGCCGTTTATGGTAATGGAACCGGGGAGGTCTATCGTAGGACCGGCAGGCATAACCCTTTATACCGTAGGTGCCGTAAAGGACATAAAGGATGTAAGAAAATATGTTTCTGTAGACGGGGGTATGTGTGACAACCCCAGATACGCTCTGTACCAGTCGGAGTATGACAGTGTGCTGGCCAACAGGGCTGATGCTCCCAAAGCTCAGAAGCTGACAGTTGCGGGAAAATGCTGTGAGTCGGGGGATATACTGATAAAGGACATCCATATGCCGGAGATAAAGGAGGGCGACCTCCTTGCGGTGCTCGCCACAGGGGCATATAATTATTCCATGTCCAGCAATTACAACAGAATACCGAGGCCTCCCGTTGTGCTGGTAAAGGATGGCAGATACAGACTGATTGTAAAAAGAGAGGATTTTGAGGATATCATAAGGAATGATATAATTCCCGAGGATTTATAGTACCGGCAGCGACAGATAAACTCCGGCTTTTGTACCTGAGGGGGCGAAATACGTGAACAAACGTTTCTTGAATACGGTGGTACTTGCGTTTTTAGGCTATTGGAGCTATGTTATATGGAATGGTATGGAAAATGGAGACTTTAAGGCACTCAGAATTGTAAGTCTGGTATTAATGTTGTCCGGCATTCTTCTGTTAATGCTGAGCAAGTTCAGAAGCCATTTAAGGGAACTTAAGAAGAAATTTTAAATAAGCTTTTTTATTACAAAAGCGCGTATTCTTTTGTAGTATATTCTGGTATAATTAGTTATAAGCATGTACCATGTGCTTATAACTAATTTTATGTCTGGAGTGTGTTAAATGAAAAAAGTATTGTGTACAATCATCAGCTTCATCATGCTGCTTGCACTGGTGGGGCAAACATACGCCGAACCGGCGCAGCAAGGGCAAAGCAGCATTAAATGCAATATCAATACAGCGTCCATAGTGATTAACAATACCGTTTCCAATCTAGCTACAATTACGTATAAGCAAAGGGTTTATGTTCCTTTAAAGGACATATCGGCGTATTTTAACAGCAGCTTTGAAATTGACAAGGCTGGCGTAATTATTAATATCAGTACAGCTGACACAGGAAAATCAGCGATTCCCTCTGCCGGAAGGCCTTCGCCAAGGATGGGGGCTGTCATAGACGCAGGCATTGACAGCTATAAGATAAGGGCTGACGGGCTGGATCAGTATATGAGATCAATAACCTATAATGGTGTTATATATGTTCCCGTAAGGTATTTTGCTGAGATATTTGACTGGAGTGTGGAGCCTAAAGCCGACGGCAATATATTGCTGAACCCCAAAACAGACATAATAGGGTCTGTAAACGGTGAGAAAATCTCCAAAAGCCAGTTTGACTATTATTATAACGGTATATTGCGGCAGGCTGGAGGCAGTCAGGGTGAGATAACAGAGGAGTATAAGGCGCAGCTCAAGCAGGAAGTGTTTGACTATCTGGTCAGCTTGAGGCTTTGGGAGCAAAAGGCAAAGGAAAATGAAATAGCTGTCGGGGAAGAGGACTTGCGAAAAATAAACTCGGAGGAGATAGACCCTGTTGTAAGAAATTATCAGGGGATAGACAATTTACGTGAAGCACTTGCGGAAGAGGGCTTATATTTTCATCAGGTGGTGCTGCAGACAAAATATAGCTACATAGCGAATAAGGTTTCCGCTGAGCTTTCTGCCTCGGTGCAGTCTGCGGAGGACGAAATAAAGGCTTACTACGATAAGAATACAATAAACTATACACAGCCTGAAACGTTAAGGGCAAAGCATATTTTGATATCAACGCTTGACGAACAGAGAAATCCTTTCGACGCAGAAAAGAAGGCGCTGGCGAAGGCAAAAGCCGAGGATATACTTAAAAAAATAAACAGCGGGGGAGACTTTGACGAGCTTATGAAGGAGAATTCCCAAGACCCCGGGCTGGCAAGCTACCCCGACGGGTATCCTTTCGGCAGAGGAGAAATGATTAAAGAGTTTGAGGATGCCGCCTTTGCTCTTAAAGTTGGAGAGATGAGCGGGCTTGTAGAGACACATTATGGATACCATATAATAAGGCTTGAGGAAAGGGTGCCGGAGAAGGTAGTTGCTTATGAGGACGTAAAGGAATCAATAAGGATGCAGCTCGACATGACAAAAAAGCAGCAGTATATTGATGAAATGATGAATGCGTGGATTGCTGAAAGTGAAATAAAAAACAATATTAAATAGGGCACAATATGAAAATATTGCAGGTGATATAAAAATGAAAAGCTATAGAAAAGAATTATGGTTTGAAACAAGAAAAAGAAGAGAGTTTATAAACATAACGCCTGAGCTTGAGAGGTGCATCAATGAGAGTGGAATTAAGGAAGGACTGCTTTTATGCAACGCAATGCACATTACCTCCAGCGTGTTTATAAATGATGATGAAAGCGGGCTTCATAAGGATTTTGAGATATTCTTAGAGAAGGTTGCCCCTGAAAAGCCTTATGATCAGTATTACCATAACGGGTTTGAGGATAACGCCGACGCCCATATAAAGCGCACTATAATGGGGCGCGAAGTGGTTGTGGCCATTACCGCAGGGCGGCTTGATTTCGGGCCGTGGGAGCAGGTGTTTTACGGGGAATTTGACGGCAAGAGAAGCAAGCGTGTGCTGGTAAAAATAATAGGGGATTAAACGCATAGCCATATGAATTAGGATATAGACGATATAAAAAGGAGGGGAATTTTCCACCTCCTTTTTATATCGGACATTATTGTAAGCCTTAATTGGCACTGTTGCCGGCATTTGGCTTGCCGGGTGCGTTATTCCTGCGGCCTTCAATATGGGGTTTCCTTATATCCTTCAAGGCTTTGAAGCCGTTTTCTTCTATAGACTTAAGCCTCTCGTCAATATTTTGGATGCAGGTCTTTCCCTGTTCAGCAGTTATTGCACCGTTGGAAACCATAGTGTTTACCAATTCCTTTTGAATATCGGACAGCCTTGTATAAAAGGATGTCAGCAGCTCCTTCTGGGCATCGGTAAGCTTTGAGGCATCAATGTGTTCTATTCCTGAAAGGTTAAGCCCGCCGGGACCCCTTATTCCAAAGCCCTTTTTATCGGAGGAATCAGTGTCTTGGGATGCAGCTTCTGCTCTTTTAAGAACGGTGCTGCCCTGCTCCTCAGTTATCAAGCCTTGAGAAATCATCTTGTCAATAAACTCCTTTTGAAGAGAGGCTATTTTTTCAGAAGCCTTGGTTACTGCGGATTTTTGTTCATCGGTGAGCGCGGAAAGATTAATTCCACTCAGAAAACTGGCATCGCCGCGATTTGCTACCCTGCCAAATCCTTTTCCTCCCATTCCCATAATTCCCGGAGGCATGAAGCATTTACCGGATTCAAGCATTTTATCAATTTTTTCGATTGCCTTATCTGCCTGCTCCTGAGTCATTGAACCGTTGGAAACCATCTTTGCTATGTACTCCTTCCGCAGGCTGGCCAGCTTAGCGGAAAATTCCTCCATGTCCGATTTTTGCTGCTCTGTAAGCTCTACGGCAGCAGCCCTCTCTTTTTTGCCGGAGGATGAATCGGAAGCGGCTGCAAAAGCAGAAAAGGGTATTACAACAGCGGCGACAATTGCCGTTAAAACAACCAGCGTTTTTATTTTCACTATATACACCTCCTTTCTTTATTTAATGAAACCATTCTACACTTTTAGTATGTGGATTGGGTGTTGAGAGTATGAAAATTCTATGAATTTTATATGAACAATGAAATGAGGATTGACACTGTATATATACAGTGGTATTCTGTATATATAACATTGTGCACAGTTGTTTTATTCAGATTATGAGGTGATATATTGTTTATTGCTTTGTCAAACAGCGATCCGGCTCCGCTGTATCAGCAGATAAAGAAGCAGGTAGTTGAACAGATTATGAACGGCAAGCTTCCTCCGGGATATTCTCTGCCCTCCATAAGAGCCCTTGCAAGGGAGCTTGAGATAAGCGTAATCACCGTAAAGAAGGCCTATGAGGACATGGAGGCCGGAGGCTATATTGTCACAAGGCCGGGAAAAGGCTCTTGTGTGGCAGAGGCGGGTGCGGAATTTGTAAGAGAAATTAAGCTTAAGGACATAGAGGAAAGCTTTCGCGCCGGTATTGACGGGTGCAGGGCTATGGGCATGGAGGATGAAGAGATCATAAGGAATTTCGGAATCATTTTAAATGAAAAATTATAAGAGCTTTTTATGAGAGGGTGTTACTTGTGGAAGATATGCTTTTAAAGGTTGAAGGACTTTGTAAAAAATATAGTAAATTTTCCTTGGAGAAGATCTCCTTTGGCATACCCAAGGGCTATATAATGGGATTTGTAGGTCAGAATGGAGCGGGAAAAAGCACCACTATAAAGTGCATAATCGATCTCATACCCTATGAAAGCGGAAACATTCAGGTTGCGGGCTTAGACAGCAAAAGGAATTCTGTTGAAGTAAAGCAGCATATAGGGTATGTGAGCGAGGAGCAGTATTTTTACGAGGAAATGACTGCAGAGTGGACGGGCGGATTTATAGGAGGCTTTTATTCAAACTGGGATAAGGCTTATTTTGATAAGCTGCTCTGTGATTTTAACATAGACAGAAAGAAAAAAATAAGAGAGCTGTCAAAGGGAATGAAAACAAAGCTGTCTCTTGCCCTTGCCTTTGCGCACAGGCCACAGTTGCTGATACTGGATGAGCCCACATCGGGGCTTGATCCGGTTGCAAGGAGCGAGTTGCTTGAAATACTGTCAGATATGCTGCAAAACGGCGACTGCTCTATTTTATTTTCATCTCATATAACCTCGGATATAGAGAAGATAGCGGATTATGTAACTATTATAAACAAGGGGAAAATAATACTAAGCGAACAAAAGGATGATATACTGAATAACTGGAAGGTCATTAAGGCTGAGAACGGATTATACAGTGAGGAGGTATGCAAGGGCCTCATAGGAATTAAAAAGGGTGAGCTGGGCTTTAGCGGTATCACCGATAAGGTTGAGCATTTTTCCGAGCAATTTAGGAGGATAAATCCCAAGGGGAAGTTTAAGACTGAAAAAGTAAACCTTGATGAGCTGCTGGTTAGACTGGTGAAGGAGGGTGAATATGGTGCTTAAGTTGGTTTTAAAGGATTTTGCCGTACAAAGGAATATTTTAAAAAGATACCTTGCGAGCTCTGTTATTCTGGCAGTACTTTTCTGGATTCTAGGAATGAAGGAGTTTGCGCTTGGAATGGCAATGTTTCCTGTGATTTACGGATTCCTTAACGGAGCGCTGTATGCCGATGAAAAAAATAATACCTTAAGGACTCTTGTCTGCCTGCCTGTCAGAAAAGAGCAGATAGTATATGCAAGATATATAAGTGTATTTATTATGACCGCTATAGTAACAGCCATTTTCTTTATTTATGGAATGGTGGCTATGGGAGAGATACCGGCAGGTGGAGGAGCAAGCCTGAACGGAGGTATTTTTGTAATTCTGATGTCCTCGGTATTTATGATAATGATATCAATATACCTCCCATTGGCGTTTAAGCTTGGCTATATAAAGGCGGCGGGAATAAACAGGTTTGTTATGATTGCTTTTTTCGGAGCGGTGTCTGCCTTTGGGGTATTGATAGGCAATATTTATGAAACAGGGAAGCTACCCTTGGCGGTGACTGATGCCGTAAACCGGCTGTCTCAGCTCTCAGCCCCTTTATTGCTTTTACTGCTTTTTTGTGCAAGTATGCTTATATATTTTGTTTCGATGAAGCTTTCGGTAAGATTTTTTAAAGCACGGGATTTGTTTGCAAATTAGAGGGAGCGGAACGCCACAGGGGGCGTTCCGTACGAGCGATCATCGTAGGGAACGTCCCCCGTGGCGTTCCTCTCCCCTAAACGTTTTGTAAATCGCCTTAATGCATTCTGTCAGTGAGCACACTACAATAATCAGAGAAATAAAAACAATTACCGGATTTATTTCTCCCGTCCCTACAAAACGCAGTAAGTCAAAGCTACCCCACTCAAAACCTCGTACAAAGGCCGCAAACTCTGTGCTGAACAAATCTGGCCTGTTTATTAAATACACCAAAATAACCATGCTTACTATATTGCTTACTATTACTGCACCGCAAACAAGAGGAGCCCACTGCCTATGCTTAATTTTGGCAATACATTCTAATATACCAAATATAGCCATTATGACAATTGCGGGAATGCAGCCTGCAAGGAATTCCGGGCTGAAAAGGCTTTGAACCTGAATATCGCCGCTTTGAATCATAAAGGCAACAGGAAATATCCCAAGGCACAGCAAAATAGCTGCGGCAGAAAACACAACTGTAACTGCCAGCTCAGTAATGCTGTCGGATAAAGGGATTCTGTTTTTATTGATATGGGGCATTTCCGGCAAGTCCTCTATTTTCCATTCCCGCTCTCTGTTTTTCCCGGCTTTGACGCTGGTTCGCTCGGCAATAACAAAACCTGCTGTCGTCCAGAAAAGGGCTTGAAAAATAGCGGATAACCCTAGAGAAATACCTTTGGAAAGGACTTTGCTTATCATATAAGAGAAATAAGACAAATCACGGGAGTAATATTGAATGACATCAATAATCCCCAAAATCATGCCTATAACCAGAGCTATTCCACCCACCATGGGAAGGATCCATTTCAGCGCACGCACATAGTCGTCATAAATTGACGGAGATATAAGGTATCGTGGTTTTTGACGGTATTTCTCCGCTAATAAGGCGGGTGAACCTAATTCATACAAAACGGATCTTATCTCATTTTCTCCGGCACTATCCGGCAGCATGTCATAAATGTTGGATTTCAGCTCCTTGCTGACTTCATCCCGGTCTTTCTCAGGAAGGCGACGTATCACATCATAAATATACCGTTCAATTAAATTATCCATTGTGTTCATCCTTTCCGCAAATGGCTTCTATGCTTTTTTGCATTTTTTCCCATTCTGCCAATAATTCATTATATACCATACTTCCTTTTTCACTTAGGGTATAGTACTTTCTCGGCCTACTCTCACTGGTGTCCCATTCGCTGGCGAGCAACCCCTGATTTTCAAGCCGGCGTAAAAGAGGATATAGTGTGTTTGCCTCAATGTCTATTTGCTTCTGCTGTATTGTCTGAAGCAATGCATAGCCGTAATGCGGCTGCTTTAAGCAGCCCAAAACCGCCAGGGTTAAGCTGCCGCGGCGGAGCTCTGTAATAAGGTTTTGGACTTGATCGTTTTCAGGCATTATATCACCTCGTTATTATTAATATTATTATACTGTGTGACACACAATATTGTCAATAATAATTTATTGTACGATGAGAGTGTAATTTAAAATGCAGGAAATGCCCCGCGTATTAGCACAATATATTGTCCTTTTAGAGTACCAAATGAGACGGATATGAAAAATAAAATAATTGATTTTTTAAGGTGGTTATGTTACCATAAACAATAAGTTAGACTATGCTAACTGGTGAGAGGTGGCAGATGATGCAGTTTGAAGAGATGAAAAAAATTCTTATGCAAACGGATTTGTTTAAAGACTTGCCCGATATAGAGCCGCGCAACATGTTTTACAGGCGGTATAAAAATGGCCAGCAGGTTGCAAGAATTATAAACAGCCGTCAATGCATAGGGGTGGTTGCATCAGGCTGCGTGAATGTGTATAGCATTGCCTGCGACGGCAGTGAAATAAATATTAATATTATTAAGCCGGGTACTGTGTTTGGGATTTGCAGCATTTTTTTGCCCAATCAAATTGAAGCTTTCTTAAAATGCAGTAAGGATACGGCGGTGGTGTACCTGCCCAGAGAAGCATTTTTGAATATGCTGTACCAATCGCCCGTTCTCTTGGAGCGCTATGGAGTTATGTGCAGTGAAAAAATACAAGCCTTAATGAGGAGAATTGAAATTTTAAGTATGCAGTCTTGCCGCTGCAAGCTGATACACTATCTCTTTTCTTGTGAAAAATCAGGTGAGGTGGTAAAGCTGCCATGCTCAAAGGAGCAGTTTTCAAAAATACTTGGCATTAGCCGTTCTGCTCTGTTCCGCGAGTTTTCATATTTCCAGAGGGAAGGGCTTATAGCCGTTAACGGCTCCCGCATAAGAATCAAGGACAAGGGCGGGCTGGCAAAGGCGTTGTACCAGTGATGATTTCACCAAATGCAGAAGAAGTGTTTAGTTTTACTGTTTGTTATCTATATAAAATTTTAATGACTGGAAGTGAATCATTTGATAAAAGTTGCAATTTATGGTAAGGGTGGCATCGGAAAATCCACTACTACCGCAAATCTTTCCGCATCTTTGGCTGCAAAGGGCTATAATGTAATGCAGATTGGGTGTGATCCAAAGGCCGACTCTACTAAAAATTTGATGGACGGCCACAGAATTCCCACTGTACTTGATCAGATTAAGGAAAAGGGGGATAGGCTTAAGCTTGAGGATATCGCGTTCAGAGGCTTTGCAAGCACCGTATGCGTTGAATCGGGCGGGCCCACTCCCGGCATCGGCTGTGCAGGGCGCGGAATTATCACCGCCTTTAATAAGCTGGAGCAATTAAATGCATACGAAGTGTTTAAGCCGGATATTGTATTCTATGATGTTTTGGGGGATGTTGTGTGTGGGGGCTTTGCCATGCCAATCCGCGGGGGCTATGCAGACTATGTCTTCATTGTTACCTCAGGTGAAATGATGTCGCTTTATGCTGCGGCCAATATCTCTCATGCAATCCAAAACTTTGGAAACCGCGGGTATGCCAGATTTTCGGGAATTATTTTGAATTCCAGAAATATTGACAATGAACTGGAGTTGGTGCAAAGGGCAGCTCGGGAGATGAATACAGATATTGTAAAGGTGCTTCCCCGCAGCCACTATGTCCAGAGCGCCGAGAACGAAGGCAAAACGGTAATTGAGGCATTTCCGGAATGCAGTATGGCAAGGGAATATGATGAGCTTGCCGACAGAGTGATGGGGGTGTGCTGTCATGTGTGATTGCGGAATTTTTTCCTCCTCCCTTCAGTATGTTACTCCGGCGCATGGAGGGTGGGGTGTTGTACGCGTAGGTATGCTTGCACCTGAAAGCTACCAGCTTTTTGTATGTCCCTTTGCATGTGGGCGGCACGGTGCATTGGGCGCTATTAAGCATGGTTTGAAAGACCGTATTTCGTATTTCTATATAGACCAGAGCGATATCATCAGCGGCTACGACGATTTGATTCTTGAAGGTGTGGATGAATTGCTGGGGCAGCTGGATAAAAGACCGAGAGTGCTTTTTGTTTTTGTAAGCTGCCTTGATGACCTGATAGGTACGGATTGTGATGCGGTGGAGCAGGAATTGGGCAGGCGAAACCCCGACATACAGTTTAGGCTGGCACATATGAATCCTATTACTATGGGATCTGACGAGCCGCCGCAGGTGGGCATTCAAAAAAGGATCTACAGCCTTCTTGCAAAACAGCCGAGGCAGGACAATGGCATAAACACCATAGGGAATCTGGTGGCGGTGGCTGACGGGTGCGAGCTGCATAAAATGCTCAAGCTGGAGGGAGGACAGGTACTAAGGCATATCAGCGAGTATTCGGGCTTTGATGAGTGGCAGGATATGGCGCGCAGCTCGGGGAATATTGTGCTGATGCCCTCAGGAGTGCGTGCGGCACGGGATATGCAGGAGCGCTGCGGTATTCCGTACATATTTTTACCTGTGAGCTATGACTTGGAGGTTATTGCCGGACAATACCTCAGTATTCATGAATTTATCAATTCCAGGGTGTGTGCGGCTTATGATTTTTCCTCAGATATAGCTGGAGCACAGGCGGCTATAGAGAGCGCGTTAAAAAGAATTGGGGATTTCCCAATATTTATTGACGACTCGGCGGTGATCTGCCCGTTTGGATTGGCTAAAGCACTGAATAAATATGGCTTTTGTGTCAGGCGTGTTTTCGTGCAGGAGGTTATTCCCGCCGACCGTGAGGCTTTTGAATGGGTCAGGGCAAATATGCCCGATACCGAGGTGATTCAGCCCCAGCACTATGATACCGTGAATTTTGACAGGCGCTTTGAAAAGAGCCTTGCAATTGGCTTTAACGCAGCGTATATCTCCGGCTCGCGGCATATAGTCAATGCTGTTGCTGATGAAGGAATGTTTGGCTATTACGGTGTAAAAGAACTGATGCACATGATGGAAGCCGCTATGGATACCGCGGCGGACCTGTGTGCTTTAATTGAGGATTATGGAATGGTGGTGTAAAAAGATTGAATAAGCTATGTGTAAAGCTTCCTCCCTTTTCTCCGGATTATTCGGGTGTATGCTCGGCTATTTTTGATTTGAACTGTATCGCTGTCATTCATGATGCTTCGGGCTGTACAGGAAACTACACCGGTTATGACGAACCGCGCTGGTATGGATCGCGTTCGGCGGTTTTTTGCTCGGGACTCAGGGAAATTGATGCGGTGCTGGGAGACGACGAAAAATTGATACAGAAGGTATTACAGGCTGCGGAGAGCCTCAAGCCCGACTTTATTGCTATTATAGGAAGCCCCGTTCCTATGGTGATCGGAGCTGATTTAAGGGGTATTGCAGCGGATATTGAGCTGCGCACAAAAATTCCCTGCATAGGGTTTGATACGACGGGGACAGGCTACTTTCCTGATGGTATTGCCGAAGCCTGCATTGCTCTGTTGGAGAGGTTTACCCTCAAGACAGACGAGAAGAAGCTGAGCGGAGTAAACCTGCTTGGGGTAACGCCCTTGCTTTTTGGCAGTGAAACAATTTCTTCTTTAAAGAACGTGTTGCTGCAAAATGATTTAGAGCTGGTAGCCAGCTTTTGTGAGGGACTTACCATGCAGGCTATCCAGAACGCTGCACAGGCGTCGCTGAATTTAGTGGTTTCACAGGCAGGAATACAGCCCGCCAGGTACCTTGAGAAAAAGTTCGGAATTCCATACTTGGTGGGGGCTCCGATAGGGAAGAAGGCTCAGGCTGATTGGGTAAAAAGTATTTTTAGCTGTATAGAGGAGCAGGCCACGCAATACCCCGGCAATTGCCCGGGCAATGCCGAAATTCTTATTCTGGGCGACGGGGTTTTATGCAAAGCATGGCAGATGGGACTGCAAAGTGAATTTGGAGTTGCCTCCGACTGTGGCTGCATCTTCGGTGCTGTGCCGGGCCTTTTTGGGGAAGACATGCTTGATCTGGACAGCGAGTATAAAATCAGTGAGGCAATAAACAGCGGCAAATACACAGCTGTTATAGGAGATCCGATGTTCCGCGCTCTGATAAGGCCTGATACCGAGCTGGATTTTCTGGATTACCCGATATACTGCGTTTCCAGTAAAATGAGCAATCAAAAGCAGGAGAACTGCATAGGAGAAGGGCTGAACTCATATTATCCGCATTTCACTAAAGCGGAAAGGGCGGACAGCTTGGGAAAATTAATTTAAATCAAACTATATAATTTAGGCTTTTGCATATCGGATAACGGAGGATGTAAAATAATATCCTCCAGAAATTATTTTACATTCTTTTTAGATAGTTTGCATCCTAATTTATATAAAGAAAGAGGGTTGAAAATGATAAAGCTTAACAAAAAAATTATTACTCTGGCGGTGAGCGTCGTAATTCTGCTTACTGCTCTTACAGGCTGTGCCTCAGGCCCGGCCCAATCTTCCGCCCCGCAGGCTTCTGGAAGTCAGGAGGCTAATTCGCAGGATGGCGGCGCCTCCGCACAGAAAGCGGCAGAGCGCACAGTGGTCGATCACGCGGGGAATACTGTGGTTATTCCCGCCGACATCAACCGCGTTGTAATATCCTCCATCATGCCGTTGCCTTCGGTATTCTGCTTGTTTGAGGGGGCTTCTGACAAGCTGGTGGGAATGGACCCATCGTCTATGGCGGCGGCAAAGAACTCCATTCTGCCTAAAATCTATCCTGAGGTTTTAAACGTGAGCACGGATTTTATAAAGGACGGAAGCTTGAATATTGAGGAACTTATGAAGCTTAAGCCCGACGTTGTGCTTTATTCCGCCGACAACACAGCTGACTATGAGGTGCTTTCCAAGGCAGGAATACCGGCCGTTGCGTTCAGCACCAGCAAATTCAAATTTGACACCGTAAAAACCTTTGACAATTGGGTTTCGCTCATGGGCGAGATTTTTGGGCAGCAGGAGACGGCAAAGCAAATTGCCAGCTACGGCTATGAGGTAAAGGATGAAATTACAAAGACCATTGAGAAGGCGGGGGATTCATTGAAAAGGCCAAGGGCACTGATCCTTTTCCGATATGATAACGGCTCAATCAAGACCTCCGGAAGCAACTTTTTCGGTCAATACTGGCTCGATACCACCGGTGCGGAAAATGTGGCAAAGGATCTTAAGGGCATGGCGGAAATCAATATGGAGCAGATTTACCAATGGGATCCCGAAATAATCTTTATTACAAATTTTACTCCTTATCAGCCGGAGGATCTCTATGAGAATTCTATTAATGGCTTTGACTGGAGCAGAGTAAAAGCGGTTCAGGATAAAAAGGTTTATAAATTTCCTCTCGGCATGTACAGATGGTTTCCACCGGCATCCGACACGCCTCTTTCCATTAAGTGGCTTGCCACTAAAAACCAGCCGGAGCTGTTCAAAGATCTTGATATGGACAAGGAGATAAGAGAATATTATAAGAAATTTTATAGCTACGATTTAAGCGATGAGCAAGTGGAGCAGATATTCCACCCCAGCAGCGAGGCTTCAGGACTGAAAAAATGAGTAAAATAACATTTGGCGTATACTCTAAAATTGGCCTGCTGCTGCTGCCTCTTGTAGCGGCGGTTGTATGCATAGGCATCGGACGGTATCACATCGGCATTGCCGATACCGTCCAGGTACTGCTCTCACCAGTTATAGGAAACTTAAACGATATGGATTCCACGCAGGTTTCGGTTATCTTCAGTGTACGGCTTCCGCGCATCCTTCTTGCCATGTTTATCGGCGCAGGGCTTTCAGTTTCGGGTGCGGCGTTTCAGGGGCTGTTCACAAACCCACTTGCAACACCCGATACCCTGGGTGTTGCAAGCGGGGCATCGTTTGGGGCGGCTCTGGCGCTGCTCTTTTCGGCAAATCTGCTGGTAGTCCAGATATCCGCGCTGGCTTTTGGTCTGTGTGCCATTATGCTGACCCACTTTATCAGCCAGCAAAGGGATAAAACAAATATAGTTATGCTTGTGCTGAGCGGAATGGTGGTGTCCTCTCTGTTTCAGGCACTGGTGTCTCTGGTAAAATATGTTGCCGATCCTCAGGATGTGCTGCCCGGCATTACCTATTGGCTTATGGGCAGTATGACAGGTATAAGCTATTCAAGGCTTATGCTGGGTATACCGTTTATCTTGTCAGGGACGCTTATAATATTTTTCTTAAGATGGCGGCTGAACATTATGGCACTTAGCAGCGATGAGGCAAAATCGCTGGGTATAAACGTAAAGCTGGTCCGTATACTTATAATGCTTGCCGCCACTTTTGTTACGGCCTCCTGTGTTTCAATGTGCGGGCAGGTAGGCTGGGTAGGCCTTTTAGTGCCTCATATTTCAAGGATGCTGTATGGTAGCAATAATAAAGATGTCATACCTGTCAGCATCAGCTTAGGCGCTATGTTTATGGTGATGATGGACACGGCGGCGCGCAGCGCTACGGCGGCGGAAATTCCAATATCCATTCTTACGGCGGTAATAGGGGCTCCTTTTTTTATCGCTTTACTCAGAAAGACAGGTGGTGCCAGACTATGATATTTGAAGTTAAAAACGGCTATTTTCACTACCCGCGCACCGAGCAGCAGGTGCTTCAGGATATTTCTCTTTGTGTCGGCAGCGGCAGGATACTCAGTATTCTTGGAGCGAACGGCGTGGGAAAAACTACTCTTCTGCGCTGCATGATGGGTCTGCTAAAGTGGGACAGAGGCGAAAGCCTTGTGGACGGAATACCGCTGCACCACATCCCCGGACGGGAGCTGTGGCAAAAAATTGCATATGTTCCTCAGGCCAAGAATTCGGTATTTTCATATACAGCCAAAGAGATGGTAACGCTCGGACGCTCTGCTCATTTAAAGATGTTTGAGCAGCCGGGAGCAAGGGAGCACGAGCTGGCGCTGTCATGCATGGAAGCGGTGGGAATTGTTCACCTAAGGGACAAGAAATGCAATGAGATGAGCGGCGGAGAGCTTCAGATGGTTTTAATTGCCCGTGCGCTGACTGCCGAGCCATCCATGCTTGTGCTGGATGAGCCGGAATCCAATCTGGACTTCAATAACCAGATGACGGTTCTGAGCTGCATTAAGGAGCTTTCATGCCAGCGCGGCATTTCTGTAGTCATTAATACCCATTATCCTGACCATGCGCTGCAAATTGCCGATGAAGCACTGCTTTTAAACCGCGATGGAAGCTGTGAGTATGGAAGCTGTGCAGATGTAATTACCGAAAAAAATCTGCACAGGACATTTTCGGTGCGGGTGTGTATTCGCGACGTTGATGTGGAAACACAAATATACCGCTGTGTCATTCCTGTTTCGCAAAATAAGCAGTCAAAAAAGCATATATTGAATAAAGCTTAGCAATGCCTCATACTAAAAAAGGACGCAGATGCTAATGCCATTAAGCCAACCATATTGTGACAAATAGAAATACAGCCAATTGAAAGCATATATGCTTTCAATTGGCTTATCTCTTTTCCTGACCTTTATTTTTGCTGCTTTGTCTGTCCTGCTTTGTGGTATCACTATAGATTTTATACTCGCACAAGCTATGAATAAAGAAATTGCAGGCCTAGGTAAAGAAATTACAGATACAGGTAAAAAAAATACATTCCACAATACCTGCAAAATTTTTATAATAAAATTGTAAACTAAAGTGTCATCGGTGGTGAGGCTTTCGACTTACACAAAACACAAAATAAAAGGGGGAAGTTTATGAAAAGTGCAGTAAAGAGAGCTTTAGCGGTTCTGACGGTATTAGCTGTAGCATTTTCTCTGGCGGCGTGCGGCGGGGATTCTTCAAAAGGCACTACATTGGTACTGTGGAGTATTGCGACGGAAAGTGATGCGTTTCACCCGGCTTACACTAAAGCAATAGCAGATTTCGAGGCGGCTCATGAGGGCATAAAAATTAAGCATGAAACCTTTGAAAACGAATCTTATAAGACTAAAATCAAATCGGCGGTTTCGGCAAATGAGCTCCCGGATATTTTCTTTACGTGGGGAGGCGGTTTTTCACAAGCCTTTGTTGACTCGGGAAAGGTACTTGCAATTGATAAGTATTATACCGACGAATTTAAAGCTCAGCTATCGACTGCAGCATTAGGAAATGCTACATACAACGGAAAAATATACGGCTCGGTGTATTCAACCCCCGTGTCGGTAATGTTCTATAACAAAAAAATGTTTGATAAATACAACCTGAAGGTTCCTGTCACGTTTGACGAATTGACCAATGTATGCCAGACATTTATCAGTAATAAAATACAGCCGTTTGGCATCAGCGTAAAAGACACTTGGGTACTGGCTATGTCTCATGACGCTCTGACATTGAAGTCCGCAGGACCTGAAAAGGTAAAGAGCGTTCTTACAAAACAGGGCGGAAGCTATAATGATCCTGATTTCATAGAATCGGCCAAGAAAATTAAGGAACTGGAAAGCATGGGGGCGTATCTCAAAGGAGCTACAGGCTTGACCAACGACGAAGCCAGCGCTCAGTTCTATAACGGAACAGTGCCCATGTACATTACAGGCACATGGATGGCGGGCTCTATCCAAACAGATACTGAAACTCCTGAAGATTTCGATGTGGCTCCCATTCCCGTCATCAACAGTAATAATGCCAAAATCACCGACTTCATGGGCGGCGCGTCCGATACGCTTATGGTGGCCGCATCCACAAAGAATCCTGACGTTGCGGGGAACGCCGCTTTTGAATTAACCAGAAGCATTTCAAAATATGCATACTTAGACGGCGCAGGGATTGCGGCATGGAAAGTAGACTATGACGACAGCGCGGTAAATCCTCTGACAAAGAAGTCCGCAGAATATGCAAAGGGTGCGACCTCCTTCACATTATGGTTTGATACTCTGATGGCGGCTGAGGATGCGGGAGAATACCTTGCCTTGCTTCAAGAATTGTATACAGGCAATGTAACTCCGGAGGAATTTGCCAAGCACATGGCGGATCAATTGGGGAAATAAAAAAATAATTATATGAGGGAAAAATAGTTGTGTCAAAACCTTCCTGTGAGCTATATGCTCTTATGTATTTCTCAAGGAAGGTTTTGACGTTATATGGAGTCTACAGGGGGAAAAGATTATGGACAAGGTTATGAAAAACAAAACAGCAATATTCCTGTTTATGTTTCCTGCTGCGTTATTGTTTACAACAATCATCATAATTCCGATTGTTATGTCGGGCTATTACAGCCTGTTAAAATGGAATGGGTTTACAGATGTGGATTTTATAGGACTTGGCAATTATATTGAGCTTTTTACAAGCAAATCGGCAGGTTTTCCAAGGACAATAGGGAATGTGATGCTTTTTACGGCGATGTCGGTATTTATACAATTGCCTATAGCACTGGCGTTGGCTCTGATATTGTCAAGAAAAATAAGGGGCGAGAAATTTTTTGTGGCAGTATTCTTTTTCCCGGTATTGATGTCAACGGTCGTCATTGGTCAATTATGGATGAAAATATACAATCCGGATTACGGTATCATAAACAGTGCGTTAAGGTTTTTGGGGCTTGAAAGCCTTACCCGTGTCTGGCTGGGGGATCAAAACACGGCACTGATGGCTGTATTCATCCCCATGCTGTGGCAGTACATAGGCTATCATATGCTTCTTATGTACGCGGGTGTCAAATCCATTCCGGTTGAAATGAAAGAAGCATCATATATTGACGGCGCGACGGAATTGCAAATTACAAGATACATTACAATTCCTTTATTAAAGCCTGTAATCAGAGTATGTGTTATCTTTGCGGTAACAGGTTCTTTAAAAGCGTTTGATTTGATTTATGTCTTGACAAAAGGAGGACCCGCCCATGCCAGTGAGGTGCCGAGCACCTTGATGGTCTCCATGATCTTTTTGAGAAACAGGTATGGCTTTGGAAGCTCCATTGCAATCTTTATAATTTTCATATGCTTCTTTTTTGCAATATTGATTAAAAAGATCTTTAAAACGGAGGTGGATTGACAATGGGAAGAGAAACGCTTGGCGATAAAATTATATTTGGCTTTCTATGTATTTGGGCGGCGGTTCAGATTTTCCCGTTATACTGGATGCTGACCTTTTCCTTAAAGAGCAATTCCGAAATATTCGGAGATAATATTATAGGTATTCCGAGGGAGTGGCTATGGTCCAATTATGAAGCCGCGATGACGGTGGGAAATATGGCTAAATACTTTTTAAACAGCTTTATCGTAACCGGTTGCACTGTTATTCTTACGGCTATTATCGGAATAATGGCTACCTATGGCTTGACGAGAATGGTGTGGAGGGGCCGGAAGGCGGCGAATAATTTAATTATGCTGGGGCTCACCATTCCCGTTCATGCGGCTATATTGCCGGTATTTATCGTCTTAACAAATCTCAAGATGACAAATTCATATCAGGCACTGATCGTACCCTATACGGCTTTTGCCCTTTCCATGGCAATACTGATTGGCAACAGCTTTATTGAAGGACTGCCAAAGGAGCTGGAGGAAGCGGCCTGTATCGACGGATGCAGCGTTTACGGAATTTTTGGGAGGATTGTTCTGCCTCTGATGCGTCCCGCGCTTTCCACCATTGTAATCTTTACCTTTTTAAACGCGTGGAATGAGCTGATGTTTGCAGTCATTTTCATAAGCGATTCGGCGCACCGCACGCTGCCGGTGGGCATACAAACCTTGTCGGGCTCTTATACCACAGACTGGGGCCCAATAGGAGCCGCCTTGGTCCTTGCCACATTTCCCGTTCTCATACTTTATTGCTTTATGAGCGGAAAAATACAGGAAAGCTTAATACGCGGAGCTATCAAGGGATAGGGAGAATATAAGCTGGGGCGGCATAAATATTTATGAAGAAACGGGATTCAAAATCTGCTATAATTATTATTGATAGCATCAATATTATTGATGGCAGTAAGAAGGATGAGGAATTTTATGGTGCCCAAAATTAGCTTGAGCTTCAAACAGTGGTTTTCCTCACTTAAACTGAAACAAAAAATCAGATACCTGTTTTTATTCATTCTTTCAATCTATTTGGTGTTTTATTTAGTAATGTATTGCTTTCTATTTAGTGGCTATATGACGGATTATGCTTTGAAAAATAACCGAAATTCTCTGATGGCAATAGGCAGCAATCTTACCGCGGAGCTGGACAACATCAGCGATATGAGCAAGCTTATCATGGCTAACAATGAAGTAACCCATTATCTGAAGAGCAGCAGCAGCTTAGGGCTTAGATATTCGCAAAACACCGTAACGGCAATTTTTGATATTATGAGCGCTTATGACAACATATATTCAATCTTTGTATTTAAGTCCGACGGCACCTATGTCCATACCGGCAGGGGTATAACCTTGGTGGACAAGGAGATTATGGACGGCCCGGAATGGAGGAAGGAGATTTATGAGAAAGCGGGAGGGTATGTCATCCGGCTGAATGGCGGAGGGGCATTTACCATGAAAAGAGGGCCTTTTTCTATGGAGCCGGGTGAGCCTATTCTCTCTTTTATCAGGCAGATCAACGATTTAAACACTCAGGAGACTTTGGGAATGCTGGTGATTAACATTCCTGTCAGCATACTGGAGGGGACCTATAAAGATGCCGATAAGACAGAACGAAAATTTTGTTATTATGACATAAACAATAATATATTGTCCCAAGGGGAAGTGCCGGATAAATTGAAAAATATGAATGTATCCGACAGTCCCTTCGACCAGAAGGTAATAAAAAATCTTTTCAGCGAAGAGATATTGTCATATTATCACATACCCGACATATCCATGGTTATAGCCGGCTATGAGAGGATAGGGTATGAACAAATCATATCAAAAGAAACGGCGTGGATGCTCATTTTCATTTTAGTTATTACGGGTTTTGCGCTGGTTCTGATAAGCGCGTTTATATCCGTCTATATTACAACGCCGATACAAAGGCTGGTACAATCCATGGGCTCCGTCAAATCGGGGATGTTCAAGAGAGTGAGCCTGTCGCTGCCGGATGATGAAATAGGGCACTTAAAGGATAGCTACAATGATATGCTCTTGGAAATCAATCATTTGATCAATGAATTAATCGACAAGGAAAAATCAATTCAGAAGGCGGAGCTGGAGGTTTTACAGGAACAAATCAAGCCCCACTTCTTATATAATACCCTCGATACCATTGGCTACCTGGCGCTGGAGAATTCCGCCGAAAACGTTTATGATGCCCTGGAGACACTGGGAGATTTTTACAGAAAATTTTTAAGCAGGGGGGACAGAGAGATTTCCATAGAAAAGGAAATTGAAATCGTCAAGGATTATTTAAAGCTGCAAAAGTTAAGATATGAAGATGTTTTTGAAGACGCCTACGAGGTGCAGGAGGATTTATTGGAGGTTAAAATCCCAAAACTGATATTGCAGCCTCTGGTGGAGAACAGCTTATACCACGGTGTCAGGCTTAAAGGAGAAAAGGGAATAATAAAAATTTCTGTTTATTTAAAAGATGATATAATACATATTGTTGTTTATGATAACGGAGTGGGAATGAGCAAAAAACAAATTGAAGATATTATGACTTCCGATAATAACAAAAGCTTTGGCTTTAAGGGGACTATCGAACGGATCAGATATTATTACAACTGTGAGGATGTTTACGAAATACGGAGTATAGAGAAGGAATACACCGAAGTGGATATTAAGATTCCTTTTGCAAGGGGAGAGAAAAAGGATGTACAGGGTAATGATTATTGATGATGAGAAAGCAATCCGCAGCCTGCTGAGAATTACAATAGATTGGGAAGAGCTTGGTATGAAGGTGGTAGGAGAAGCGTCAAGCGGAATTGAGGCAATTAATACCATTGAAGAGCTTAACCCCGACATTGTTTTTGTAGATATCCGTATGCCTTTCATGGACGGAATCGAATTTTCAAAGCTGGCAATTAAAAGATATCCACAGCTTAAGATCATTGTACTGACAGCTTTTAACGAATTTGAATATGCAAGGCAGTGTATAGGCATCGGTATTTGTGAATATTTGCTCAAGCCCATTGTCCGAAAAGAAATAAAAAAAGTTTTACAAAAGATCAAAGAACAGCTGGACGCAGAGGAGAGGCAAGAATGTGACGAGGAAATTCCGGTATCGGGACTGTCGAGCATTGATAAAATAAAGGACTATTTGCATTATAATTATTCCGATTCCAATTTGAACCTAACAAAGGTCGCTTTAAAATTTGGATTTAATGCAAGCTATTTGAGCAGGGCCTTTAAAAATGAGACCGGCAAAAGCTTTGTTAACTATTTAACGGAATGCAGGATGGAAAAGGCCGTACAACTGGCAAGGAAGGGAAAGCTGATGTGCGAGGCGGCAGAAGAGGTGGGAATACCCGATCCCAATTATTTCAGCAAATGCTTTAAAAAAAATACCGGAAAAAATTATTCTGAATTAAGGAAAAAGAACTGACGTAATTCTTCACATCACCGTAACCCCAGACTTCCTCAACAATCGGACAAAAGATGACACGCAATATCGGGAGCTGTTCTTTACAGTTTGATATACTATTCTCACAACAGGAGGTTATAACAATGGAATGGATGGAGTCAATCAGTCGGGCAATCGGATACATCGAAGACCATATCACCCAAGAAATATCCATTGACAGTATCGCAAGGCAGGTCAATATTTCGCCCTTTTATTTCCAGAAAGGCTTCAGCTTACTTTGCGGCTTTACCGTCACGGAATACATTCGCAAGCGCAGACTCGCTCTAGCCGGCAGTGAGCTTGTTTCTACGGATGCCAAGGTGATTGACATTGCATTAAAGTACAGTTACGATTCGCCAGACAGCTTTACTAAGGCTTTCACCCGTTTTCATGGAATAACACCTGCCATGGTACGAAAGGACTGTGTAACACTGAAATCCTTTGCACCGTTGAAAATCAAAATTTCATTGGAGGGTGGTTATCTTATGGATTACAAAATCATGCAAAAAGACAGCTTTACAGTAATTGGTGCTTCGAGAATGTTTACGTACGACAATGCAAAAGCGGAAATTCCGAAGTTCTGGAAGGAACACTATGCTGCGGACAACGGCAAGTATATCTGCGGCATGTACGGGATCAACTATGACGAAAGCATGGCAGGAGATGTGTTTGAATATCTTATTGCCGACAATTACAATCCTGCGGTGGATATTCCTGACGGCTTTATCACAAAGGTGATACCGTCACACACTTGGGCGGTGTTCCCCTGCAAAGGAGCCATGCCGAAAGCCTTGCAGGATGTAAACAACAAAATTTTTAGCGAATGGCTTCCGGCCTGCAAGGAATATGAAATTGCTGCCGGCTACTGCATTGAGATGTATGAAGACGCAAGCAAATATCCCGGCGGAATACAGGATGACAACTATTATTCCGAGATGTGGATTCCTGTAAGAGCTAAGAGATAAATTCCGGAGAATGTCCCCAAATTTTTGTATTGCATCTAAAATTATTTTTAAAAACTATTGACAATAGGTAACCAGTTACATAATATATGTGTGTAACTGGTTACCTATTTGTTGTTCAGGAGGTAAGCGTATGGAAAACGCAAAGGCATTTATATTTGGTTCTATTTTCACACTGTCCAACAAGCTGCAAATCATAGGCGACAGATTAGACAGTAACCTGACAGTAAAGCAATGGCTTTTACTGGCCGGCATTCACAACAGCCGGAATGAACATCCTACCATCAGTGAAGTGGCGGGAATTATCGGAAACTCGAGGCAGAATGTGAAAAAGATGCTGTTAATACTTGAAAAGCTGGGATTTGTAAAAATGGGAAATGATTCAAATGATGCACGAGTCCAAAAAGTCAAAATAACAGAAAAATGCTTAGATTATTTGAAGCAGCGAGAAAAGAGAGAGCTGAAATTTCTGGAGCAATTGTTTGAAGGATTTGAGCCGTCAGAAATTCAAGAATTGATTCACGGAATATCAAAGCTCGAAAAAAATATAATCAGTATTGCGAGGTTGAAGCATGATGAAGAAAAGGAGTAACAGGGTTATGTGGATATTAATAGTTATAATGGTGTTTGTGGCAGGTATTTTTATCTTGTTTCAGTATCCCGGTTCAAAAACCATGTCTGACTTTCGTGAAAGCGTCGACAATAGAATCGCAAATACACAAAAGCAAACTGATGTTTTTGCAGAGGCAGATTTGGTAGGATTGCCTGCGCCGGTTCAACGTTTTTTTCGATCCTGCGGTTATCTTGGAACACCAAAAATGTCATATATGAAGGCTGCCTTTCGCAATGTGGATTTCATATTGTCCGAGAAACAAACAATAAAGATTGACTATACGCAGTATAATTTTGTGGAAAAACCAGAGCGCTTTGCATACATTAGGTCTTCTTTATATTGTATTCCCTTTGAAGGACTTGATTCATACGGAAACGGATTTGGAAGCATGAAAGGAACATTGGGTAAAGTTATCCCTCTATTTAATCAGCAAGGCGAGAGCATGAACAAATCATCGCTGATCACTATTCTTGCCGAATGCTTCATCGTCCCCAACGTTGCCTTGCAGAATTATATATCATGGGAAGGTATTGACGACACCCATGCAAAAGCGACTATTTCTTATTATGGCATTTCTGCAAGTGGGGTTTTTACCTTTAATGAAAATGGCGAGGCAATATCCTTTCAAACATCAGACAGAACATCTATTGATATGAGCGGTTCTGTTCGGGAAGCTGAATGGTCGGCTATTTACAGCGATTATATGAACAACAACGGAATCAGACAGCCAAGAGTTTTGAAGTCAATCTGGCATTATGTAGAAGGAGACTGCGTTTATTTTAATGAAAATGAATCTGAAGTTGTCATTAAATACTACTAAAAAATGGGGACGGTCCTATATAATAACGAGGTTGATATGGTTAGAAAATTTGAAGATAAAGATTTAGAGGAAATTATGAAATTATGGCTTACTACTAATGTGCAGGCTCATAATTTTATATCCAAAGACTACTGGGAGGGTAATTTTGATATAGTCAAAGGTATGCTTCCAAATGCAGAAATATATGTTTATGAGCTGGATAATGAAATCAAAGCTTTTGTAGGAACAGATAATGGGTATATAGCCGGAATATTCGTATCAAATGAGATGCAATCAAAAGGTATTGGTAAACAATTACTTAAAAAAATAAAGGATCTTTATTCCGAACTTAGCTTAACGGTTTATAAAAAGAATGTAAAGGCGGTCAATTTTTATAAGCGACAACAATTTGTAATTAAGCAGGAACAAATTGATGAAAATACAGGAGAAGCAGAATATCTCATGGTATGGAATAAATAAGAAAAAATGGGGACGGTCCTACTTTTTTAAGAGGATTTTTCAATGTATTTGGGATAGAGAGAAACCTTTATCAGGTTAAACTCGTCTTATTATATACAGCAAAATTGCAGGAGGGATTCTCATGAACAGATACATTGCATTGTCCCTTTTATTGGTGTGTATATTTGTACTGACAGGGTGTGAAAACAAAGGAGAAAAAACTAACGAGGTTACTGCAACCAAGACATATTTTGAAGCAACTGTTTTGGAGGTTTCAGACACTTACCTCTTAGTAGAGCCATTAGAGGGTACATTAGAAAGAAAATCAGCAGACCGAATTAAGGTTAGCACAGGTGATATAGGCGAAGAGAAATCCTTGAATTACCTTTCCGAAGCACAAGCTGGAGATACTGTCGAAATTGGTTATCATGGAGGTATTGCGGAAAGTTATCCTGCACAAATCAACAGTGCTTATGAAATTAAGCTGGTAGCCAGAGAGGAAGCAGCCTATGATAAGATACCTATGGTCATGGCAGGAGGACAACTGTATTGTGATACAGGCAAAGAAAGTACTATTACAGCTCGCTGTGGTGTGATGGATGGGGAAATTACTTCGACAGTCGAGGGCACTCAAATTCCAACAAAGAATGATCAGTCCAATTTTGGCACAGGCTATGGATATCAATTCGTAACGGATGGTCAGATAGAAGTTTACATCAACAATAAATGGTTTATTTTTGAAAAACGAAGCGAAGACGGCTAAGATTTCTGTAACATCCAGCGGCGAAACGAAAATTTCATTCTCCTGCCCTGCTGTTTTTGTTTTCATTTGGGGAATTATAAAACAGAAAGGAATAGCTACGATGCATTTTAAAGAGCTTTTAAATAAGATTTTTAGAATGCATCTTTAATTTGTTGAGAATGTCCCGCGAAAAATTTCAACGTTTTCAATATCTCAATCGTATTATAGGTGAAGGGAGGGATACCAACGTGCAGAGTTCTTTATTGCGTACGGATGAAGAATTATCACAGATTTATCATCGTCATGTAAAAACTGTTTATCGTGTTTGTGCGATGTTTATGAAAAACGGGCATGATACCGAGGATATGGTTCAAAATACCTTTATCCGTCTCATGGGAGACAAAACATGTTTTCAAAGCAAGGAACATGAAAAAGCATGGCTGATCCGAACCGCCACCAATTTATGCAAGGATTATTTCAAAAGCTGGTGGAGAAAGACGGTAAGCATGAGGGATGTGGAGGAAACGGCGGTAGATCAGGCATTTGATGTTGATGATACATTTAAAAAGGTGATGGAGCTTCCCTCCAAATATAAGACAGTGGTGTATTTGTATTATTATGAAGGGTATTCAACTGTGGAAATTGCAAAGCTTCTGGGTAAAAAGGAATCAACCATCAGAAGTCATATGCATATCGGCAGGAAGCTATTAAAAATGGAAATGGAGGGTGATTTAACGTGAAAAAAGAAGACATAAAAAAGTCATTTGACAATATAGAGCCAAATGATCATACAGTGCAAAGAATGCTAAATCAGATATTAAATCACTCTGAAAAAAGCAGAGAGGTAAGATGGACGAAATTCATGAAAATAAACAAAGCAGTGCTGGTTTTAACAATGGTGCTTGTTGTAGCCGGAGGCTCGCTCCTCTATCATTTGGTTTTCAATAACGGTGCGGAAAGTCCCGCAAGAGATGGCCGATTCACCGAATCGGATCTTTCCTTAAGGGAGCCCGGTATGATCCTGGAGATGAAAGACCAGTTTCAAATCGGAAACAAGCATTACATCATTCTATCCGAAGCGTTACAATTGGAATTTGGGTTACCGGGAAAAATTGATGAATCAGATATTGGAGACAGGATTGCAACGATTTCAACAAGTGTGGATAAAACACTGATAGGTCTGGATGTTTTTGATTACCTTCCTGCGGGAGGAAAAGCTGTTGTTGCCGTAAAAAAGGAAAATCGGTTCATCCTGTTCAAATTTTATGCTTTTGACAGCTATCTGAACAATCAGGACGAAGATACTGGCGAATATCTGAAGCTATATGGAATATACAGCTCCGAAGACATTGCAAAAATTCAGTTTATCGGATACAGTGACAAGGCAAAAATGGAGGACAGGGTCGATATCATCAGTGAAATAACTGACAGCGGAAAGATAGACGAATTTTATGGATACTATTCGGTTATCGAAAATTCAAGCAAAAAGTATTTTGACAGGTTGTTAAATTATAAAAGCTCCTATCACGGAGAGCAGTACCAGGCTCCAAAGCAGGATGAAATACCACCCGATTACGCAGGCATACTGCCGTTAACCGACTTGCCCGAGGGGGAGATAAGCGCAGCAGCCTCCGATGCACCTAAAGATGAGGAAAACAGTGCGGCAATTTATAAAGCAGAGGATTTACCTGACACACCAGCCTCGAATTCGGGTTCGGATAACATCCCGGTGAAAGGAGAAGAGGGTTCAACCTCCGTCAGTTCAGGCTTTTCAGGAATGACAGGGTCGGCGGGTGATGCGTTAAACAATCAGGTAACCATTCGTATATATAATCAGAAGGGTTTATATTATGAATCGATATATTACCCCAATATCGGTTTTATTTCAAGGCATGAAGTGAATGAAGCCTTTGAGAGCTTTTTAAAAGACTATATCAGCAGATAACTTGTAATGGATACCATAAAAGTCATCCCCCAGCCGGGGACATTCCTCAAAAATATTGAGAAATGTCCCCGATTTTTTAATTTTAAAAATAATAATTTTGTGATATTATAGGTTTATTAATACAAGATTAGACAAAAAGCTACAAAAAGACTTTAGGAGATGAGCGGGGATATGCAATATCAGTATGTTCCATACATATGGCCTCTTTTAGCCTCAGCACTTGCATCACTTTCCCTTGGGATTTTTGCACTGCTCAGACGGCGGAATTCAAAAGGTGCTGCAAGCTTTATAATTAGCATGTTTGTTGTAACAATCTGGTCGGGAGGTAATGCCCTCGAATTATCAGCCGCTGATTTTTTCACTAAGCTTTTTTGGGCAAACATGCAGTATTTCGCATACTGTTACTCTCCAGTAATTCTACTTGCGTTGTGTATGCAATTCACCGGATATGACAGATGGATTCAAAGTAAAAAAATTCTTTTTTTTGCAGTAATTCCAACCATTAATATACTTCTTGTATGGACTGATAGTCTCCATGGCTTGATAAGGTATGATATGCATATGGATTTCAGCGGAGCCTTTCCCGTCATTGCTAAAAAATATGGTCCAATATTTTTCATCCATGCGGCGTATTCACATTTTTTAAATATATTTGCAGTCGTACTTCTTATAAAAGCAGTATTTTTTAGAAAATCGGTTTACCGAAAGCAGGTAATTTCACTGCTAATCGGAGTAAGCTTGATAGTAATTCCAAACATATTGTATATCTCAGGTTTAACACCAGTTAAAAGATTCGATATTACACCGATGTTTTTTGGCCCTGCGGGATTAATTTTGTTCCAAAGCATATTTCGTTACAAAATGTTCGATTTGGTGCCATTAGCACGTACCACTATATTTGAGACTATAGGAGCAGGTGTTTTGGTGCTCGATTTGCAGGATAGGGTGCTGGATTCCAATCCAGCCTTTGAAAAAATTGTAGCATTATCCTCTTCACAGATTTCAGCAAGAAGAGTAGAAGAAGTCTGTTGCGGAATACCTGAACTTGCAAAGGCCTGTATTGATAGAAGCATATCACAAACTGAGCTTTCTATAAATAACCAGAAATTTTCAAGGGTTTATGACGTACAGATTTCTCCTGTTTCTGACAGAAAGGGTTCATTGATAGGCAGGCTTGTAATGATCTACGATATTACCGATAAAAAGCTGAAACAGCAGGAATACTCAAAACAGCAGTGGAAGCTTGCTGTTATTGAAGAGAGAGAACGTATAGCCAGAGATATGCATGATAATATAGGCCAGGTGCTGGGCTTTATAAACCTTCAGGCCCAGGGCATAAGGCAGGAGCTTATAAATGCAGGTATAGAAGCTGTATCGTTTAAGCTTGATAAACTTATAGAGGTTACCCAAGTTACCCATGCCGAAATAAGGGAATACATCCGAAATGTAAGGAGCTTGGCGTATATGGAAAAAGATTTTATTACTGCATTGGAAAAGCATATATTAAATTTTAAAGAACAGACAGGCATAAATGTAAAACTGGAAATGCCTGATGGCTTCACAGGTGAAGCACTCAAACCAAACATAAGAATAAATATGTTGAATATTATAAAAGAAGCTCTGAACAATGTGAGAAAACATGCAGAAGCTGAAAATGTGAGAATATCCTGTTCGCTTTCGCAAAACCAGCTATGTGCTGCTGTTGAAGATGATGGAAAAGGATTTGATATCCGGCAGAATCATAATGCTGTTAAAAGCAAATTTGGATTAGACATTATGCGGGAGCGTGCATCAGAAATAGGCGGACAAATTAATATAAGGACAGTTGAGGGAAAGGGAAGCCGGATTTCATTGTGTGTACCGATTGAGGAGGGAAAGAAAAATGCAAATGAACGTGATGCTGGTAGATGACCATCCGTTATTTATGGAAGGTCTTAAATACCTTCTTGAAACTCACGGAATTATCGTTAAAGGTACGGCAAAGGATGGAAGAGAGGCACTTGTGAAAGCTCGGATATTAAAGCCTGATATTATTTTAATGGATATCATGATGCCCCAATGTGGCGGGTTAGATGCACTTAGGCTGATCAAAGCAGAAATGCCCGATATTAGGATTGTAATGCTGACCGCATCTGAGGAGGATGAGGATCTTTTTGAAGCGGTTAAGTATGGAGCTTCAGGATATTTGTTAAAAAACACAGATGCAAAGAATTTGGTAGGTATGTTGTCTGACCTTGAAAATGATGAGGTTCCACTTTCACCGGGTATTGCTGCTAAGATATTGAGAGAGTTCAGACGCAATAGTGCAAATTATGATAGATTCTCACAGCATGAATCGGAGAATGCAGAGAAAAAAAGCCTTACAGAACGACAATTGGAGGTTCTGGAAATGGTAGCGAAAGGAATAACCTATAAGGAGGCAGGAGAAGCCCTTAGAATTACAGAACGAACTGTAAAATACCATATGGGGAGAATTCTCGAACTATTGCATCTTGAGAACAGGAATCAAGTGATTGCCTATGCAGCCAGAATAGGGCTTGTAGAGGATAAGAAAATAAATACATAGAAATTTAACTGACTAAAAGTACAGTCTCTCTTGGTGGAGGCTGTACTTTTTTTGTTTTTGGCACTGTTCCTAAGGACATTGTGAAAAAATGTGAAGTGAAAATATAATAAGGATGTTGGTCAAATAATGTCAATATTTCGTATTCGATGACGAAGAAAATCTAATTTCCGTACATTATATGTGCTTTGTTAAAGGTTTAGAGAAAGCTGAAATTTTCAGGAGGTAAGAACATTAATGTTTATGCAGACTCAAGCAGAGGAAACATCATTGATAGCCAGAGCAATTAATGATGGAAGTTCTTTTGCTAAGCTCTATAATGATTACTATCCCAGGGTCTATAACTATGTGCATTATCGAATAGATGATTATCATACTGCTAATGATTTAACCAGTCAGATATTTGAAAAGCTGTTTTCCAGATTAAAAAGCTATGCTCCTGAAAAATCAATATTTTCTGCTTGGCTTTTTAGCATTGCGCGCAATACCATAACAGATTATTATCGCAGCCAAGCCAGAATGCGAACTCGGTTTGCTTCCATTGAGACATCATCGGAGCTTATTGACGCTGAGCCTAACCCTGCTGATATAGCTGCCCTCAATGAAACTCAACAACACCTGCGAAAGGCTTTAGCTTCGTTAAATAAACGTGAACGTGATATTATCGCTTTGAAGTTCTGGAGCGGCATCTCAAACAGAGATATTGCCAAACTTATTGGTATTAGTGAAAGCAATATTGGTGTTATTCTCTTTCGGTCTATGAGACGGTTGCGCGTAATCTTAGAAAGGCAGGGATTCAGTATTTATGGTTAAAAAGACAAAGGCAGATATCTATCTGGCACATCTTGAACGCATTATAGCAGGGAAAAAAGACGTTGAACCCGTCGAAGATATAGAGACTAAAGAGATTCTTTCACTTGCAAGGACTATGCTGGCTGCTGATTTTAGTTCAGACATTAAAATAAGGGAAAAACTGATGAAGCGGATTCTTACTGAAATGTATGAAAAGGATAAATCAAGCTTAGAAATGCTTTTGGAAAGTGAGGATGAACTGGACGAAGAAGCATTGGAACATGTAGCGGCCGGGTTTGCGGGTAAGGAAAAAGAGCAAAAGGACATAATAAATGGTATCATGCTGCCTGGAAATAAAAAAACCGAGCTTTAGAAGGAGCGTGAAATATCACATGAGTGCCTATATTAAGCAAATGTCCTCATATGATTATTTACTTGATTCAATGTTGTCTCTTCCTCCACTTGGCACTTACTTTGTCCGTCAGTGTATTGAAAGGGACGGCATTATCTTAGAAGCACATATTGAGGAAAGGACTGTGGGAATTGTTGTCATAGAAATTGTACCCAAGCCAAAATTGACTTATGTCTTTGTAGAGGAAGCGTTTCGGGGAAAAGGGATAGCAACGCAGCTTATAAGGGATGCCTTAGCTTTTATTGAAAACAGAAGAACAGCAGAGGTTGAGGCATGTGTAATACTACAAAATAAATATGGTGATGTCATTGACCATATTTTTATGAAAACAGGTTTTGAAATAATAAATACGGCAAATATAATCCGCTATGCAAATGATGAGAAGTGCCGCAGAACATGGGCTGCATTTATGAAGGAAAAAGGGAAACGCATTTGTGACACTTTGATGCGACGTGGGTATAAGACATTTACATTTAGTGAAGCCTCTTTAGAAACCTTTGAAAAACTAAAGAATTCTATAGGCAGTCAATTTGTTTCAAATCTTGACCCATTTACCTATATTTCCGATAAAAACGACCGTCTTGTACCTGACTATAGCTTTATTACTCAGAAAGACGATGAGCTTGCAGCGTTTGTAACTGTTACAACGGCAGATGACAAAACACTGGTGTTTCAGCAGATATCTATAGCCTTGAGACATCAGGGAAACGGTGCTTTTCTCCTTCCGTTTGCCGCTTTTATGGAAAGGTTTTTAGGAGGTGGCGCTTACAATAAAGTAGCTGCTGTCATATTGGGTAAGAATGAAAAAATGCAGAGGCTGGTACAGAGCTTCATAGGCTCACTTTCAGAAAGCATGAAAACACAGAATGTTTATCAATATAGGCTAAGGGATTAGATTTTATATATGTAGCGATAAAGATTTTACAAACATGGAGGATATAATTGCTTACAGAAATTTTTAATAGCAACGAAAAGACGCCTTGCGGGGAAATGTCTCACGGGTATGTCATCAGGCGCTTTTCTTAGATGTATTCCTTACGGGTCAAAAAAATTTCTTTTATCAAGTTATATCCTCCATGTAAAATCTTTATCGCGTCCTATTATTTTAAAAATTTTTTTTCATAGGTGTAATACATTAAAGACAAAAGCGTATTAATCCATGTAATTTGCAAATAAGGTTTCTTAAAATAAGAAATAGAGTAGGAGGTGATAAAATGAGTGCGAAATCAGCAAAGTTATTTATCGAAAGAATCAAGACTGATGTCGAGTTTGCAGAAAAGGTAAAAGCATTCGGTGATGCAAAGGATCGCATGGCGTTTGTTAAGGAAGCAGGTTTTGATTTTACCGACGCGGAGCTTAAGGAAGTCCAAGGAGAGTTAAGCGAGGACGATCTGGATGCCGTTGCTGGAGCCGGTAATAAGTGCGGAGTTATCGGATAATTATTTTACATAATTATTGAGCGCAGCACAATTGGTAAGCCCACAAAAATTATCGTGTTTTGATGACAAACATTAAATCCAGCCGTTTAAAATAACGGCTGGATTTAATGCTTTCATAGGTGCTGCTTTTGAATTGCACGCTACTAAAAATCAAAAAGACACGGCTTGGGAGTAAAGATCTGTCGTTCAAGAAGGAAATCTATGTCATCACGTTTTAATCTGACAATAATACTTGCCGCCAGTTCAAGCTCACGGCATCTCATGCGGCACATACCCTTAGAGGGCACGGATACAGATCCGCTCCAACCAACATTATCATGCTTGCACCCGCCGGCGCAGTAATATCTAGCAAAGCAGGCTGAACATATCTCATTGCTTGTCGCAGGACTGCTCAGATATTTTTCACGGTTTAGTTGTTTACCAAAGATATTTCCCAATTTATACTCGTCTATTCCTACGAAACGGTGACACAAATAGACATCCCCAGAAACACAGACGCTGACAAGGCCCCTGCCGGCACCGCAGGCGTAACGCCTTTTAATGTTGTTGAGCAACGATATTAACGCACCATATAATCCACTTGTGGCCTTCAGATTCATTAATGCCTCACTATCTCTGCTTTGGATAAGAGTGATCCAATCCTCCGCTTCTTGTTCCAGCTCATGGATAAGATTCTCATTGTCTGTCGCTGCTTTTATTCTTCCCGCTTCGACGGTTAACAGGGAATTAGAAGCAGGCACAATTGATAGCTTTTTGAACCCGATTTCCTGAAGTGTGTCTTTTATCTGCTTAGGGTCGGTATTGCCGACGATTACGGCATGAGCGGGAGTCATTGGCAAAGCTTCCAGAACTTTTTTTATTTTAGGCAATGTGTAATCATATGATCCTTTGCCGTTTGCAAAAGGCCGTTGTGCATCCTGTACCTCCTTAGGGCCGTCAAAACTGATTGTCACTGATATATTGTGTTCTTTTATAAAAGCGATTTGTTCCTCCTCCAGAAGGGTTGCATTGGTGGTACAACGGAAGCTTACTTTCTTCTCAGCCTCCAGAGCTCTTTTTTTTGCATATTCCGCAACTGCTTTCATTAAAGGAAAAATTAAAAAAGGCTCCCCACCTAAAAATTCTATGTATATATTTTTCATTCTCTCCGATTGTTCTATTAACCAGTCCACAGCACGATATGCCGTTTTTTCTTCCATATTGCCGCCGGTTCCGTATTTGCCGCTATCTCCATAGCAGTAAACACACTTAAGATTACAGGATTGTGTTAAAAGAAGTGTCATATCGGTAATGGGAAAGCACTCTTTTTTTTCTGCTTTTTTAAGCTTGTAATCAACTGAGGAAATTAGTCCAAGCTTTTTTAGAACTTCTTCTGTACCAGATGTTAATAAAGCTTCCGGTGCAGCTTGAATATTTTCAAGTACCTGGCGGGATATTTCATCAACTGAGCTTGCCTGCATATTTTCAATATTAATAACATAAGGGATGCCGTGGTGGGTAAACAGGTGAAATGGCATAACATTATTTTTATCCATATGATACTCCTCTCTTCTTTAGATATATATCTACATATGTAGCGATAAAGATTTCACATGGAGGATATAACTTGATGGAAGAAATTTTTTTGACCCGTAAGGAATACATCTAAGAAAAGTGAATTTATGCTCGCGCCCTAGAGACATTTCCCCCAAATTCATCTTTTCGTTGCTATTAAAAATTTCTGTAAGCAATTATATCCTCTATGTTTGTAAAATCTTTATCGCGTCCTATATAATACGTTGAAGAGGAAAGGTTATTACAGAAAAATGTAATACTTTTTTATGTTAGTCGTACTAAATATAAATCTATAATTAAAAAGCATATTATTAATTCATAAAAGAAAAGGTAGTGGGGCTATGTTTAAAAAAATCCGGCAAATCAGTATTTTTAGTATTATGGTTTTACTTTTGTGTACGGGCTGCACTCAAGCTGAAAAGCCAGAGGATATAGTCATAGGAGTAGTATGGCCGTTTGCTGCAAATAACAACTTATTTAATGAAGGGATTGATCTTGCTGCCAAGGAGATTAATTTAAGCGGAGGAATTAAAGGCAGAGAGCTTAAACTCCTTAAAGCAGATGATAACTCCGAGCTTGAAAGGGGTATGTCTATAGCGCAATCTTTTGCTGACAATAAAAAAATTCAAGCGGTTATTGGCCATGATAATTCTTTCATATCTATTCCTGCCTCTGCTACTTATAATAATGCGGGGCTGGTCATGCTGTCTCCCGCTTCAACGGCACCGGAGCTCACCCAAAATGGCTATCCGCATATTTTTCGCAGTATTCCTTCAGATGATGAAATAGCAAGACAACTGGCAATTTATGCTGCCAAACAAGGCTTCCGGCGGATGGTTATTTATTATTCTGAAAATTCCTACGGCACCGGATTGGCAAATTCCTTTGAAGACCATGCCAGAGCTCAGGAAATAACCATTGTTGATCGCTTTAATTACTATACCGGCTTAGATAATTTAAGACGCTTACATGCCAAATGGCAAGCCTATGGATTTGATGGGATTTTTATAGCTGACACTTTGCATGAAGGAGGACAGTTTATTTTTGACGCCGGACAGGCGGGTATTAATGTACCTTTTATTGCCGGTAATGCGCTGGACTCTCCTTCACTCTCTAAAATAGGGGGTAAGGCAGCAGAGGGTACAATTGTCGGTTCAGTATTTAATCCTTATATGGATCGGCCTGAAGTCAAGAAATTTGTTTCTGATTTTTCAAAAGAATACAAACAAATGCCCAGTACTTATGCCGCACTAGGCTATGACTCGGTAAAAATGCTGTCTGCTGCCATAGAAAGCTCTGACTTAAATAACCGTTCAACAGTCGCCAAAGGACTGATGGAATTGGGAAAATGGGCAGGCGCAACCGGAACGCATGAATTTAATGCCAATGGAGATGAGACAGGTGATCTGGTAGCGCTTAAAAAGCTGCAAGCGGGAAAGTTTAAATATCTGGAAAAGTAGCTTTATTATTTTACTTTTGCAAAATGGAGGTTATAAATATGAGTCAAAATTTATTTCGTGAAAAATCTTTGGAGAAATTTTCATCTCCTGAGCAACTGGATGAACTAATAAAAGTGACCTCCCCAAGAGCTTGGCTTGCTCTGATAGCAATTGGATGTATTCTGCTGAGTGCCATTACATGGGGATTTTCAGGCAGTATTGCTACCCAAATAGAGGGTCATGGTATTCTGCTTAACAATGGAGGCGTATTTTCTATACGGCATAATACCTCCGGGCAGGTGGTTGATATCAGGTTTAAGCTTGGAGAGATGGTTAAAAAGGGGGATGTCATTGCAAGGATTGAAGTACCTCAACTTATCGAGGAGATAAATAGTCTGAGAAATACCCTCCAAGAAATGGAAAATAATGGAGAAGATGATTCGTCTAAATATAAATCAATAGAAACTCACGTGCTTGAACTTCGTGGAGAATTAGATTATAAGTCTCAAATCGTATCTCCAATTGATGGACGTATTTTAGAATTGAATATTAATAAAGGAAGTATTATTCAACAAGGGGAGCCCCTTCTTGCACTTGAGCAATATGGCGGAACGGTCAAGCTAGAAGCTGTGATTTATGTTTCTGCTGAACAAGGGAAAAGAATTCAGCCCGGGATGGAAGCTCATATATCGCCTGTAATTGTAAATAAGGAAGAGCATGGCTTTATGTTAGGAAGAGTTATGTTCGTCTCTGAATATCCAGCTACAAATCAAAGTATGATGAAAACTCTGAACAATGAAAATCTGGTTTCCCTGTTGGCGGGACAAGGTGCCGCTCTAATGGTTCAGATTGATTTGATTCCTGACAGCAGCACTGAAAGCGGTTATAAATGGTCAACTCCTAAGGGCTCTCCAATGCCCATTCCCAGCAGTACTCTTATTCAAAGTGCCGTAATTATCAATAGAGAAAAGCCGATAGGCAAGGTCATACCATTTTTTAAAAGTGTAGTTCATTAAAGGCGGGGGAGGTAATAAGGTGAAAAAGAACAGAAGAACCAGAGTTCCAACTGTCCTTCAGATGGAAGGCGTTGAGTGCGGGGCAGCATCTTTGGCAATGATCTTAGCGTTCTTTGGTAAATTTATACCGCTTGAGGAACTAAGGATAGCTTGTGGAGTATCACGGGATGGCAGTAAAGCAAGTAATATACTGAAAGCAGCTAGAAAATATGACTTAGAGGCTAAGGGCTACCGTAAGGAACTGGAGAATTTAAAAGAAATGCCAATGCCATTGGTTATTCATTGGAATTTTTGCCACTTTTTAGTGCTGGAGGGCTTCGGTAATGGGAAGGTATTTTTAAACGATCCGGCTTCGGGCAGACGCATTGTAACAGAAAAGGAATTCAGTCAATCCTTTACAGGAATAACCTTATCTTTTTATCCTACACCGCAATTTCAAAAGGACAGAAAAAAACCCAGCCTTATTTCAGCATTAAAAAACCGTATTAAGGGCTCCGAAACTGCTTTAATATATATCATTCTTGTAGGGCTGGCCTTAGTAATTCCGGGACTGGTTGTTCCGGTGTTTTCCAGAATTTTTGTGGATGATATACTGCTTGGAGGGAAAGATTCCTGGGTCATTCCCCTTCTGTTTGGTATGGGCTTGACGGCAGTCTTGAGGGGGATTTTAACCTGGCTGAAGCAATTTTACCTTTTAAGATTAGAAACTAAAATTGCCATTGCTACATCAAGCCAGTTTTTATGGCATATTTTAAGGTTGCCGGCGGAGTTTTTTTCGCAGCGCTTTGCCGGGGATATAGCTTCTAGGATGCAGAGCAATGACAAGGTAGCAAAGCTGTTGTCAGGCCAGCTGGCTACAACCGCCTTGAATTTAGTGATGATTGTTTTCTATTTTGTATTAATGTTACAATATAACGTGATTTTAGCCGTTGTAGGGCTGGCTATTGCACTCATCAATGTTTTATATTTAAGAATGGTTTCTGCCAAAAGAATTGACCAGAATCGAAGGCTGTTACAAGATCAAGGCAAGCTGGTCGGTGCAGGAATGGCAGGCCTGCAAATTATAGAGACTTTAAAAGCCACAGGTTCAGAATCTGATTTCTTTGCCAAATGGTCGGGCTATCAGGCAAAGGCGTTAAACTCTGAACAGGAAATAGGGGTTTCTTCTCAATTTTTAACAGTATTTCCGACTTTCTTAACCGGAATAAATAACACAATTATTCTTACTCTGGGCGGCTTTTTAATTTTGCATGGACAAATGACAATTGGTATGCTGGTTGCATTTCAAAGCCTAATGACTAGCTTTATGGATCCGGTAACAGAAATGGTAGGTCTGGGAGCCGAGCTTCAGGAAGTGGAGGGAGAGATGAATCGATTGGATGATGTATTAAAATATCCTATTGATTCACAACCTGACGGGGAACGGGAGAATATAGCTCCCAATCTCGGGCAAAAGCTTGAGGGCTTTGTGGAGCTTAAGAATATAAGCTTTGGATACAGCCCCTTGGAGCCTCCATTGATTGAAGATTTTAGTCTGGCACTCAGGCCGGGCCGCAGGGTGGCTCTCGTTGGGGGCTCCGGCAGCGGAAAATCAACAGTAGCTAAAATAGTAGCTGGAATTTACCCGCCATGGTCGGGGGAGATACTATTTGACGGCCAACCACGATCAGCGTTTCCCAGAGCTGTTATAAATAATTCCTTAGCCATGGTAAATCAGGAAATAAGTATATTTCAGGGGACGGTGCGAGACAACATTACTTTGTGGGATGAGACTGTCTCCGAATGTGAGATGATTCAGGCCGCCAAAGAGGCATGTGTTCATAATGATTTTACTGCTCGGCCGGGAGGGTATGACCATCCGGTGGAGGAGGGCGGCAAAAACTTTAGCGGAGGCCAAAGGCAAAGGCTGGAGATAGCAAGGGCTTTGGTTCAAAACCCGACAATTATCATCATGGATGAAGCCACCAGTGCCTTAGACCCTTTAACAGAAAAAATTGTGGATGAAAATATTCGCCGCCGAGGCTGTACCTGTATCATTGTAGCTCATCGCCTAAGTACCATCCGGGATTGCGATGAAATTATCGTAATGGAAAGGGGAAAGATTGTGGAAAGAGGAACCCATCAGCAATTGAAGGATGTTGATGGAATTTACGCTAAGCTAATTAAAAACGGTTGATTTCAAACAGAGTGGGTGAATATTTTATGAGTGTTATAAAAATTTTTAACAAAGAAGGTATCCGTTTTGCTATTGATGGCAGCAAGCCTAAGCTTCTGGATGATCCCGGATATGTATGGATAGTTGAACAAGGGAGAATTTCAATTTTTCTAACGGCGCTGACAAAGGATAACACAGCAGGAGCAAAAAATTTCTTATTTGAAGCTAACGAAGGAGAGCTGCTTTTTGGCATTGCTTCTGAAGGCTTCCCCGATAAAAAAGGTTTTCTGGCCTCCGGGCCTGCCGGCTGCAGCTTGATACGTCTCGAGGTAAGCCGGCTTATAAAGCTGTCAGAGGAAGATAAATCTGAACAGGTTGTAAAAATGGTGGAGCAATGGCTAAAGGTCTTGGCTAAAGTAGGTAAAAGAGAAGATTTATCACTGGAGGAAAGTGCTTCTACCGAAGAAGTGATATCTAAAGGGTATGAATATTTAAATAACCCTTTAGTCAGGGAGAAATATCATAGACTGGTTCTTGAGCTGGCCTCAGACATTTGGGAAAAACAAAAGCAAATGGAAAAAATCCGTTTGCAGAAGAAGGAAAGATGTGACAGACGGCTAATAGACAACTCTGTCTCTAAACTCGCATCAATTAACACAAAAGAGAAAACAATAGTTTTGGAGGAAGAAAGTGGAGATAGTTTGCTGGATGCTTGCCGTTTGGTTGGCCAAAGCATTAATATTAAGATTGTCCCACTTCCTAAAAGCAGTACCGAGAGTCAAAGTGGAACACAATTAGAGGATATTGCCAGAGCCTCCCACATCAGAACAAGAGAAGTAGCTTTAAACGGAGAATGGTATAAACAAGACAGCGGCCCAATTTTGGGTTACATGAAAAAGGACGGCAGACCGATTGCTTTAATACCGGCATCGCCTTCCAGATATATATTGCATGACGTTGCTTTAGGAATAAAAAAGGTGGTGGATGAGGATACTGCCACAGAAATCAAAAATTTTGGCTTCATTTTTTACCGCACCTTTGAACAAAAGAAAATTACGCTTCGGGATCTTGCATATTTTGGCTACCAAAGCTTCTGGAAACGGGATTTAATAGTGATAATGCTTATGGGTATCTTAGGAGGCATATTAGGAACAGCAATTCCTCTGGCAACGGGGATAATTTTTAGCAGAACCATCCCTGAAGGTGAAAGTAATCAGTTGTTGCAAATTGCTTTTTTTCTGGGAGCAAGTGTTATGGCAATGATGATCTTTCAATTTGTACGTTCTCTTGCCACATTGCGCATGGAAGGTAAAATGGACGGCTCTATTCAGGCTTCTGTTTGGGATCGCTTAATAAGCCTGCCTGTGCCTTTTTTTAAACAATTTTCTGCAGGAGAATTGGCTATGAGGGCTATGGGTATAAGTCATATACGTATGGTTCTGTCGGGCGTTACTTTAAATACTATTTTATCATGCATTTTTTCTGTTTTTACATTTGCTTTGCTTTTTTACTATGATTCCAAGCTGGCCGGAATAGCTGCAATACTGGTGGCACTGGCCATGGCTGTCATGGTTTTATTAGGTTATCGGCAGGTATTCTTTGAGCGTAAGGTATTGGATGTATCAAATAACATATCAGGTATTTTGCTTCAGCTGATTGGCGGAATAACTAAATTCCGTATAGCCGGAGCAGAAAACAGAGCCTTTCACCAATGGGCAAAAGTGTTTGGAGAACAACGGAAGTTAAGCTTTAAAAGCAAAACCCTGCGCAATTGGCTTATAGTTTTCAATGCCTTTCTGCCTATCCTGTCAAGCATGATTATTTATTATACTTTGACTTCATCCAATGCTTCTTTGTCACCCGGACAATTTATTGCTTTTAATTCAGCTTTTACTGCTTTTATGTTTTCCATGGTATCCTTATCGGAATCATTAGTCAATGCAAATATAGTTATTCCATTATATCAAAGAGCAAAGCCCATATTGGAAACCTTGCCGGAATATGATAATGCCAAAATAAACCCCAAGCCACTTACGGGTTCTATTGAAGTCAGCCATATATCTTTTCGCTATACGGAAGATGGACCCTTTGTATTGAAGGATATCTCCTTTCAAATTGATGAGGGTGATTATGTGGCGTTGGTAGGCACCTCTGGCTGTGGCAAATCAACATTATTCAGGATTTTATTGGGTTTTGAAAAGCCGGAGACAGGGGTAATCTATTACAATGGGCAAGACCTGTCTAAAATAGATATCCGTGCTGTACGCAAGCAGTTAGGTGTTGTACTGCAAAATGGGCAGCTCATGTCCGGAAGCATATTCGACAATATAGTGGGGGCTAATCCGGCCCTCACTATAAATGATGCATGGGAAGCGGCCAGAATGGTTGGAATTGAGGAGGACATAAAGGAAATGCCTATGGGTATGCATACCTTCATCAGTGAGGGTGCCGGTACAATCTCAGGAGGGCAAAAGCAACGTATAATGATAGCCCGCGCAATAATCAATAAACCCAAAATTATTTTTTTCGATGAAGCTACCAGTGCTTTAGACAATCGCACCCAAGCCATTGTCAGTAAAAGCCTTGATCACATTCAGGCTACCAGGGTGGTTATTGCGCATCGTCTGAGTACAATTATTAACTGCAATAAGATTATTGTTATGGATCAGGGAAGGATTGTGGAGAGCGGGACTTACCAAGAGCTTATGTTGAACAAAGGGATTTTTGCCGACCTTGCTAAAAGACAGTTAGCTTAGCGTCCTTACATGGGGGACAGAGAAATGTCCCCGATTTTTTAATAATTGATGCATACAACACATTCAGAATGATTTTTTATTTTTAGAAGCAAGGGAACTAAAATGATTTCGATAATCCTTTGGTGTATAATCCATCATTTTCTTAAATACGGAGCTGAAGTAATTACTGGAGGAAAAGCCCAATGAATACGCCAGATCCGTAATACTTATATTGGTTTGGGTTAATTCCTTTTTTGCGTATTCCAGCTTTTGAAGAGTAATATATTCTGCTGGAGTAATCCCTACTTCATCCTTAAATTTTACTTTAAACCGGGAGAGGGAATACCCGGATGCGTCTGCTAAATCGCGAAGGCTAAGCGGCTCTCTGATATTCTGATTCAAATAGGTGATTGACTGATGAATCCCTTCATTAATTGCTTTTATCTGGGAGTCCATGATGGGAGTCAGATACTGAAGACTGAATAAAAAACAGGTCAAAAACTGTATGCCTACCTGAATGGAGGAAGCTGTCATATCGGAAAAGAAGGTAAAAGCAGTTCTGAGATATTGCAGATGACTGTGCCCTAACCGTAAATGGCGGTGTTTCAGCGTCAATAATTCGCGGCACAGTGTATTGCTGTATTTTTTATTCAATCCAAGCATTTCATCCGGATTATGCGTCATAATCTGAAACGCATAAAACTCACAGGGAGATTGCGGCTGGTTTCCATTTCCGTGTATTTCAAAAGGAAAAGTCAGAAAAGCTTCATTGCCTGTATAAATATAATTGTTAATAACACCTTCTTTTTCAATCTGGGAATACCGTTTTCCTTTGATCATGCAATGGATTTCCAGAATATTAGAGTGGTAATGCATGGGACAAGGCGCAGGAGAAACCGTATAGCTCCAATAAGTAAAATTGCCTAGTGCCGGAACCTGATGCCTGTCCCTTGTTATAGTTTTATTTTGCTTGGTCCAGGAAAACTGGTCAAAAAGCTCGTACATAATTTATCTCCTATTCATATCTGCCATTTCTTAAACCTATTCGTATTATTCCATACTTTTTAACTAAAATCAAGAAAAAGTATAAAATCGTACTGAGAATGATTTTGAAAGCATGATAGGGAAAATTCTATTATACTAGACTTATCTAAAAAAGGAGAACGTCGTTCTATAATATAGAAAACAAAAAGTATATGAAAAAAGAAATCAAGGTTACCAGCTTAAAAAAAGCAGTTGATGTTCTGAACTGCTTTACCCAAAAGCCCAAGCTTGGCGTGACACAAATCAGTAACATGACGGGATTATATAAGAGCAATGTTTACAATATTCTATCCACTTATGAAGCTATGGGATATCTGGAAAGAGACAATGAGACAGGGAAATATAAATTGGGATTAGGAATTTTTACCTTAAGCAGGGCTTTGGGGGACAGCTTTTGTATCACAAAAGTGGCGCTGCCGTATATGCAGGAGATGGCAAATCAGACAAGGGAAAGGATATATTTGGGAATACCTCATGAAGACGAGGTGGTTTATCTGGAAGCATTATACCCGGCAGGCGAAATGAATCTGATGCGCTCCCTGTTAGGAGAAAGGGCAAAAATGTATTGTACCGGGATAGGGAAGGCAATGCTTGCCTATCTGCCTGAAGAAAAGATAGAAGAATATTGTAACCGGCCCTTGCCGGCATTTACGGAAAACACAATAACGGATTCGGAAGAATTAAAAAGAGAATTAGCGCGTATCAGAAAAAGTGGATATGCCATTGATTGTATGGAACATGAATTTGGAATTAAATGCATTGCAGTTCCTGTTTTTGACAAATCGGGAGCGGTATGCGCAGCAATCAGTATCAGTGGTCCTTCCCTAAGGTTTACAAATGAAAGAATAGAGGAACTATATGAATTGCTGAAGACGAATATAGCAATGATCGTGGAAAGAATTTAGAAAGATGAGGATGAATAAGTGGGTAAGTACCTATCCGAAGGAAAAAAGAAGCTGGTTTTTCCAGCAGGCTCCATGGAATTTCATATATGCCATGCTTCCAACATATGCAGCCTGAAGAATGGGAGCCTAATTGCCGCATGGTTTGCGGGTGAGAAAGAGGGAAGCGATGATATTGCGATCTGGGGCTCCCGTCTGGAAAAAGCAAGGTGGAGCAAGCCTGTAAAGATAGCTTATGATCTGGAAGAGCCGCATTGGAATCCCGTGCTTTACCAGAAGGACAACGGGGATGTACTTTTGTTTTATAAAATAAGCAGAAAAATCAGTGAATGGCATACTAAAGTAAAGGTATCCCATGATTTTGGAAATACATTTTCAGAATCAGAGGAATTAGTACCGGGAGACCGTGGAGGAAGAGGCCCGGTTCGTTGTAAAGTGGTTACACTTTCCGATGGAAGTATGCTGGCAGGAAATTCTATAGAAACAGGTATCTGGACTGCATATGCAGACCGCTCTGTTGATGGTGGAAAAACGTGGACTCTTAGCAATGCTATTACTATTGATGTGGAATATCATGGGGAAAATACAGCTGAGAATAGTGATATCGAGGTATCGGCACAATCTTTTTACGGAAGAGGTGTTATTCAACCCACCCTTTGGGAATCGGAGGAGGGACATGTGCATATGCTTCTCCGAAGTACGGAAGGCTTTATATACCGTTCGGATTCATCGGACTTTGGCTGCACATGGAGCAAGGCATACGCCACACAGCTTCCCAATAATAATAGTGGGATTGATGTGGTAAAGTGTGAGGATGGTCTTTTAATCCTGTGTATGAATCCGGTACCGAAAAACTGGGGCCCAAGAACTCCAATTGTATTATTGACATCGGAAGACAATGGATACACATGGCAGCAGGAAGCTGTTTTGGAAGATCAGGCCGGTGAATATTCTTACCCATCCATTATATCGACAGGCGATCAGGTACATGTTACGTATACCTATGATCGGCAATCGATTGCTTATTGGAATTTTTATCGAAAGGAGGTGTAATAATGATGAACAATGACTTTCCGGGTGGTGTTTGGCCGGTAATGCTCACACCTTTTACAACGGACAGCAAAGTGGATTATCCTGCGCTTGAAGGGCTCATAGAATGGTATATTGCAAATGGAGTTTCCGGCTTGTTTGCCGTATGCCAGTCAAGTGAGATGTTTTTTCTTGATTTAGAAGAACGTATTGCCGTTGCGGAATTTGTAAAAGAGAAAGCTGCCGGAAGGGTTCCGGTTATTGTTTCAGGCCATATATCAGACACACTGGAAGGGCAAGTGCATGAATTGACAAGGATTGCAGAAACAGGAGCGGATGCAGTCATTCTGATTACCAACCGGCTTGCTAAACAGGAAGAAAGCGAAGATGTATGGATCGCAAATCTGGAAAAAGTGCTGCAGCAGCTTCCGCCGGAACTGAAGCTGGGATTTTATGAGTGCCCGTATCCTTACAAACGGATTCTCAGCAAAAAAGCAACCAAATGGTGCGCGGATACCGGCCGCTTTTACTTTTTAAAGGATACCAGCTGTGATATTAAAAATATTTCGGATAAACTGGCGGCTTGTGAAGGAACTAATCTGAAGCTGTACAATGCAAATACAGCTACTTTGTTAGAGTCCTTACAATTAGGATCAGCGGGCTATAGTGGTGTTATGGCAAATATGCAGTGCAGATTATACCATAAATTAACATCAGATTATACAAAAGAGGATTTATCGGGATTATCGGATATGCTAATATTAAGTGCGTTAATTGAATACCAGTGTTACCCGGTAAATGCAAAGTACTATTTGCAGCAGGAAGGTCTTAAAATGCAAACGGTGTGCAGAACAAAGAGCCACACGCTGCTGACAGAAACGTTCCGGAAAGAAATGGCGGTATTAAAACGGATTACTGAAAAGTTGGAAAAAGAATATTTATAAGTATCAGGAGGGATTTTATGTATAGGAAATTAATGTTGATTGTTTTATGTATTGCAATGGTAGCAACTATGGTAACAGGATGTGCGGCAGGAAAAGGCGGAAAATATCCTGCGAATAATATTGAAGTAATTGTTCCAAAGGGGGCAGGAGGTGGAACAGACACTTCCACACGCGGGTTGCTCACATATATGGAAAAAAATCTGGAGGGCGCAAAGTTCAACGTAACCAATAACTCCGATGGGGGAGGCATTACCGGCATGATAGCTACAGCTGGAGCTAAGCCGGATGGCTATACATTAGGTGCAGTTACTGTAGAGTTGGATATGTTCTGCTTCCAGGGAAAAACAGATTTGACTTTTGAAAAATACGATGCGATTGCCATGCCGATTGCAGCACCGGCAGCATTAATTGTACAGGCAAACGCGCCATATAATTCTATTGATGAATTTGTAGCATATTGCAAGAAAAGTCCGGGAACTGTGCAGGTGGGAAATTCGGGCAGCGGAGCTATTTGGGATATTGCTACCTATCTGGCTGAAAAAGAATACGGAATATCTGTAACACATGTTCCATACCCCAACGGAACAGCTGATATTGCGGCAGCATTAACGGGTGGACATATTGATGCTACCTTTGCGGATCCTTCCAGTTTTATGACTCAGATTGAAGCAGGAAGCATAAAGTGTCTTGGAGTTATGGCAGCAGAACGTACCAGCCTGCTTCCGAACGTACCTACTTTTAAAGAACAGGGACATGATTTAGTGGTTCGTGCATGGGCAGCTTTGGTAGCGCCAAAAGGAGTGGAAGCAGAAAAACTGAAGATGCTCCGTGATGCAGCAAAAGCAGCTTTGGAATCAGATGAATGTAAACAATACTTTAAATCACAGGGTATCGATCCGGTTGCCTATATCGGTGATGACGCATATAAGATCATGAAGGATGATTACGATATGTATAAAGAAGTATTTGAAACCTATGACTTTGGCCAATAAGGGCAGAAATTAAGCAAGAATGGGTATGACATATGATTGGAAACAATCATATGTCATAGCTTTTGAATGGGGTGGTAGCTATGACAAATATGAAAAAATGCAATTTTGTTATTTCAATCATTGCGGCAGTTGTTGGGGCAGCCATTGTGTATGCTTCTTCGGGACTAGGCATTGGTATGAAGCAAAAGGGCGGAATTGAAGCAGGAACGTGGCCGGCAATCATGGGATGCATTTTGCTGGCTGCATCAGTTATTTTATTAAGCATGACATTATTGAATAAGAAAAAGTATGAAGGAATGGAAGTGACTCTTGCACTTCCGGCAAATATGAGGGTATACGTAATGATGGGAATCTTTGCGATTTATTGTATAGTGCTTCGGGTTCTGGGACTTTATTTATCCGTAGCAATACTTATTCCTGTCATTATGCTGGTTTTAGGAGAGCGGAATAAGAAGAAAATAACGGTTGTGACAATAGGAACGGTTCTTGGCATCTTTCTTATCTTTGGATTAATCCTGGGGACTAAATTACCGCAGCCGATTTGGATGTAAAAGGAGGATAGGCATATGTTCAGTAATATTCTGGAAGCTTTTAGCAGTGCTATTTCTCCAACAACAGTTTTGTTGCTTTTGGTAGGTACCGGGGCTGGTATTTTAATTGGAGCAATGCCGGGCTTATCGGTGAATATGGGAATTGCACTCTTATACCCATTGACATTTGCTTTTGACGGGGTAGCCGGAATTATTATGCTGATCGGGGTATACTGTGGAGCGATTTATGGCGGAAGTATTTCCGCGATTCTTTTAAAGACTCCGGGAACACCGGCATCGGCTGCTACTACCCTGGATGGATATCCAATGGCAAACAAAATGGGACAGCCGGGACGTGCATTGGGTCTTTCTACCATGGCGAGTACCTTTGGCGGTGTATTTAGCGCAATTTGCCTTATGATTCTTGCACCACAGCTTGCGAAGGTTGCACTGACTTTTTCTAAAGCGGAGTATTTTGCATTGGCGCTTTTTGGCATAAGCATTATTACCAGTGTTTCATCCGGCTCTATTTTGAAGGGATTGATGGGCGGTGCTCTGGGCCTTTTTATCTCTACTATTGGAGTTGACGGTATGACCGGTAAAATGCGTTTTGACTTTGGGTCTACTTATCTGTTGGGAGGTATATCCTTTATTCCGATTTTGATTGGACTGTTTGCCTTCTCGCAGGTACTGGCTTCGGTAGAAGGCTCTTACAATGAAACCTTTGAGAAAAAGAGCATAAAGATAAAAAAAGTACTGCCGGCCTTTAGTGATATCAAAAGGGTATTTATTACCATGCTGCGTTCTTCCGCTATTGGTACATTTATTGGATGTATTCCGGGAACCGGGGGAGATATCTCATCTTTTATCTGTTATGATCAGGCAAAAAAATGGTCTAAGGATAAAGAAAATTTTGGGAATGGAGAACCCAAGGGTATTGTGGCGTGTGAAGCGGGAAACAATTCTGTTTCCGGAGGGGCTATGATTCCCATGCTGACTTTAGGAATTCCTGGAGACGGTGCAACAGCAATATTACTCGGAGCGCTGATGGTGCAGGGAATTGCACCGGGGCCATTGCTGTTTGCGAATCAGCCGATTCAGGTCTATACCATTTTTATAGGCTTGTTACTGGCGAATATTGCTATGGGGGCATTTGGCTTTTCCTTGATAAGAGTATTCTCCAAAGTAATTAATGTGCCAAAAGAAATTTTAATCCCAATTATATTTGTTATGACCTTTGTTGGAACCTATTCATACAATCATTCCATGACAGATGTATACGTAATGGTGTTTTTTGGATTCCTGGGATACTTCATGAACAAAACCCAGTTTTCTATGTCGGCAATTATTTTGGGAATCATTTTAGGAGGGACAGCGGAACAGAACTTCAGCGGAGCATTGATTATGAGCAAGGGAAGCTTTTCTATTTTCTTTACAAGACCAATCTGCAGTATTTTCATTATAATTTCGGTACTTTCTTTATTGTCACCCCTGTATAGTCCGTTATTTAAGAAAGTATTCAAAAAAAAAGCAGCCTAAGGATGGAGCCATGATCATAGATTATTTTAAGAATCATCAATTATATGAAAATAACCTGAAGCTTTTAAAAGAAGCATTTTCCTTTATTAAGGAGGTTCAAGATAAACCCGCAGGCCGTTACGTAAAAGGAGATATGCTTGCCATGGTGCAGACGGGAACCACCCGATCAGCACAAGAAGTGAAACTGGAAGCCCATAAGAAGCACATAGATGTACAGTATGTGGTTTCTGGAGAAGAAGTCATGGAGTGGGAAAATGTCTCTAACCTTCAGACGGAGATACCGTATGATCCGGAGAAAGACATTGTATTTTTTGAAGGAAGCGGTGTGCAGATCCCAATAAAAGAGGGTATGTTCTACCTTGTATTTCCACAGGATGCGCACAAGCCTTGCACACATATCAAAACAGAGACAAGTTATAAAAAAGTAGTATTAAAAATAAAGGCAGAATAAGTCCGCTGTGTCATAGGGACGATTTAGGGATACACTGCTGTGTATAGCTCTTCTTTATTTTTCTTTATAGGGAAAAAAACGCTTGAAATGGATAAAGCAAGCCATATCAAGCGTTTTTTTGCGTTCTTCAAAGCACAGTCTGATGTCCCCGATTTTTTTATATTTTAATTACCGCCTTCACTACATCGTTTTTATTCTCAATTACGAAATCAAAAGCCTTTTTTGTGTCCTCAAAAGCAAATTCATGGGTGACAATACCCTTGACATCGATTTTACCGTCTGCAATAGCCCCGATTGCGGCAGGGTAAAGGTTGCGGTAGCGGAAAACGGATTTTATCTCAGCCTCCTTAGTCATAATCTGCATAAAGTCAAACTCGATTATATCCTTCGGCGCAAGACCAACAAGCACAATGGTACCGCCCCTCTTAACCAGATATGGCGTTTGCTTTATTGTGAACTCACTTCCCGCAGTTTCTATAACCTTGTCAACGCCTTTTCCAGCCGTCAGCTCTGCTATTTTATCAAGTGTATTCTCATTTTTTGCGTTAATAACACAGGAGGCGCCAAGCCTCTTTGCACATTCCAATCTTTTCTCAATAACGTCTACGACTATGACCTCAGTGGCACCGAATGCCTTGCAGGCCAATAATGTTACCAGCCCTATGCATCCCGCTCCAAGTATGACAACCTTATCTCCCAGCCTGACTCCTCCCTGAGAGGCGGCATGTAAGCCAACTGCAAGCGGCTCCACCAATGCGCCCTCTTTTGAGGAGACATTGTGCGGAAGCTTAAATGCCATATTTTCCGGAAATGCTATATAATTCATCAAACAGCCATGATAAGGCGGTGTGGCCAGAAACTCCACATCCGGGCAAAGATTGTACCTGCCGCTCTTGCAGAATTCACACTGTCCGCATGTACATCCCGGCTCTAACGCAACCCTGTCTCCAACCTTCAGCCTCTTCACACCTGCCCCGATTTCAACCACTGTTCCCGCGCATTCGTGTCCGAGGATAAAATCCCCGTTTACCACAAAATCGCCTATTCTTCCATGCTCAAGGTAATGTACATCGGAACCGCAGATTCCCACATACTCGACCTTTACAATTACTTCCTTTTCCTTGGGGGCAGGAAATTCAATTTCTCTTATTTCCATTTTGTTAAGCCCTGTCATATATACCGCTCTGTTTTGCATTCAATACCCCTCATTTCACACATCCTGTTACTCCATTGTAAAAGCTATTCTCTTTTTATGATTTTAAAAAATGTCTTACTTAATTGCCCCGGCCTTTTTGAGTACGTCAATATATTGCTCGATATTCTCCTTGTTAACCAGCGGGTTGCCTATATCAGTGTCTATTTGCTTTGATTCTCCTGTCAAAAGCTTATTGCTTGTATCCAGCAGCCTCTCCGCAAGCTCATAAGCGTTTTGCAGGCAGGTTGACGTCATTTTCCCATCTTTTATAAGCATCATAGCCTCAGCGGTTCCATCAACACCATATGCAAGTATATCCTTGTACTTCGGATTATCCTTTACAACCTCAAGAGCTCCTGCAGCCATGTTGTCATTCATTGAAATAATAGCATCTATTTTGTCATTTGCCTGTACCCAGTCTTCCATGTACTTCATACCTTCGTCCTTGTTCCAGTTTGCGATTTGTTCTCCAACAATTTTTACATCAGGACGCTTATCAAAGAATTCTGCCTTCCAGCTTTTACGCCTTTCATCCGCGTGGAAGTTACCCGAAGGTCCGTCCAGAACAACTACCTTTGCATTCTCGGGAATTTGAGTGAGTGCCGCACGCGCATTTACAGCCGCCTGCTCATAAGGATTGGCATCTACCGAAGAGGCTCCTTCAATACCCGAAATACGCGCATTTGTTGTTATCGCAAAAATGCCGGCCTTTACAACCTTCTCCACATATGGCCTTTGTGCTTCACCGTTATTCGGCTGTACAATTACAAGATTATATTTGCTGGTAATTGCGTTTTCGATTAAGGAATTTTCAGTATCATCATTAGCCTGTCCATCGAAAACATCAAGCTTAATGTTGGGATATTTCTTTGCTTCCTCTTTTACCGCGTTTGCAAGCCATGCGGCAAACGAATCCGACTGCGCGCGGGCAATGTAAGCAACCCTGAATGTTTTCTGGCTCCCGGAGCTGTCCGCTGTAGTTGTATTTGTTGAAGATGCAGAGTCGTTTGTCTTGCCGGCACCACACCCTGCCAGTAAAAGCAGTACCATTAACATTGAAATTACAGCTAAAAATGATCTTTTCATTTTGAAATCCTTCCTTTTTTTATTATTTTAAACAGCCATGCTGTTTAATTCGATTGTTTCCCGTTATGCCCGGGCTTTCACTGCCTCTTCTTTTTTGCCTGAATCGTTTCCATCTGCCCTGGCAACCAGGCTTTTTGTTCTGCGTGTCTTTGAACGGATATCGTAGATTACGGCAAGTGCGATAATTGCTCCGCGAATAATTTGCTGGATGTACGAATCTACATTTGTCAGGTTCATAATATTATCAAGGAAGCCGACAATGAATGCGCCGGCAAGCGTGCCTCCGGCTGTACCTATACCGCCTGAAAAGCTTGTACCACCTATAATGGCTGCAGTAAGAGCGGTAAATTCATAACCAACGGCTCCATTTGGAAGGCCCGCATTTACACGCGACATGAACAGAACGCCTGCAAGCCCTACAAAAATACCATTTATGATAAATGCCGTATATTTGACCTTACGGACATTTATACCGGATGCAACCGATGCTTCCTCGTTGCCTCCCACAGCGTATATAGACCGCCCGAATCTGGTGTGCCTTAGGACGTACCATGTAAGAGCTGCTATTACTACGAGGAAAATAATCGGAATGGGTATCGGTCCGACCGATCCCTGCCCCAGCACTACAAAATCCCCCAGTCCCAGAATATTCTGACCTTTTGTGAATAGAAGCGCGATACCGCGGGCTACTGTCATCATTGCCAGAGTAGCTATGAACGGCGGTGCCTTAAAGGTACTGATCATAAGTGCATTAATCAAGTTGCATATTACTCCCGTCAAAATACCAACTATAACAGCGGTTAACAAAGACCCGGTTGCCTTATAGGTAAACACCGCAAATACACCTGAAAGCGCCAGCACAGATCCCGCCGACAGGTCAAGCATTCCGCATATGATAAGGATAGTTTCACCGAATGCAAGAATAGTTGTCACAGCCAGCTGCCTTGAAATGTTTGTCATGTTGCCTATTGAAAGAAAGTTGGGATTTGCCAGTGAGCAGATAATAAACAACGCCATAAGGATCATGTATATGCTGTATCTCTTTTTTAAGGTACTCCACACATTATTACGTATTTCCATTCTATTTCACCTCGTTTGATGTTAAAGTTCCAGTAGCATATTTCATAACAAGCTCCTGGGAAAAGCATTCTCTCTTTATCTCACCTGTTATAGCACCTTTGGACATTACATAAATCCTGTCGCACATTCCCAGAAGCTCTGGAAGCTCAGACGAAATCATAATAACTGCCTTTTTTTCATGGGCCAGCTCTGTCATCAGCTTATAAATTTCATATTTTGCACCCACATCAATCCCGCGAGTAGGCTCGTCCAGTATTAAAATGTCGGGGTCGCGGAGCATCCATTTTGCAAGCACAACCTTCTGCTGATTGCCCCCGCTGAGGGCGTCCACCGTAGTATCAAGCGTAGGGGCTTTTACACGCATTCTTTCACATATGCTTTTAACAATGTTTTTTTCCTTCTTTGTATGCAGCCGCCCCTTTTTTATAAATTGCTTAAGATTTGGAAGTGATACATTCTCCCTGATGCTTCTGATGGGGACAATTCCATACCTCTTTCTATCCTCCGACAGCATTACAAGGCCATTTTTAATGCTGTCATTTACCGCCCTTACCTTTACTTCTTTGCCTTTTATCTTTATTTTTCCGGATGTATAAGGGTCAAGTCCGAATATGGCACGCGCCACCTCTGTCCGGCCGGCGCCCATCAGCCCTGCAAAGCCTATGATTTCACCGGCACGAAGATTGAAGCTGACATTTCTGAAGGTATTTCCACAAGTCAGGTCCTGGACCTCAAGCACATGATTTCCTATTTCCAGTTTTTCCTTTGGATATACATTGGTTATTTTACGCCCTACCATCATAGAAATAACGGTATCTATATCAAGCTCATCCGCCGGTAGGGTATCCACAACACTTCCGTCCCTCATTACTGTTATGTCGTCGGCAATCCTGAAAATCTCTTCCATCTTATGGGATATATAAATTATGCTGACGCCTTTTGATTTTAGCTCGCCAATCTTTTTAAACAGAACCTCAACCTCCCTGTTGGTAATTGCTGAGGTTGGTTCATCCATGATAATGATATCCGAATCATAAGAAATGGCCTTGAGAATCTCAAGCATTTGAATATCCGACACTGTCAAATCCTTGAGTCTGGTGTCAGGTGAGTATTGCAGGCTTTCACTCTTCATCAGCTCAAGCGTACGCCTGCGGATTTCTCTCCAATCAACAGAGCCCAGTCTGGTCAGCGGCTCACTGCCGAGGAACATATTCTGCTCGATGGTAATTTCCGGGATATAGTTCAGTTCCTGAAATATCATCGATATGCCGCATTTCCTTGCCTCGATGGGATTATGGATTTTCACTTCCTCTCCGTCGATCAGAATGTGGCCGGCATCCGGCTGATGGATGCCATTGATGATTTTCATTAATGTGGATTTACCCGCGCCATTTTCTCCGCAAAGGACATGAACCGTACCCTTTTTAACAGAAAAATTCACATTACTCAGGGCCTTAACTCCAGGAAATGATTTCTCAACGCCTCTCAATTCCAGCTTTGGGGCATTCTTCACAGTCATCAATCTCCTTTATCAATATCTATTGTTTATTCATTTCGTCCTTAAGAACAAGTACATGATTATAATAAAATATTTTGGAGCGGATTATAATGGAGTGGATTTATTACATTGTGCAAGAAATTGCTTACTTTATTCAGGAAGGATTTTGTTTTGCAGCAAGCAAAAATTTTTGGGGAGGATGTTATTATTTCTTTGTACAAAATTAATATCGCGGTTGATATAGCTACCAATTCGGAATATAAACAGAAAATGCGACCGTGAATATTCGCGGTCGCATTTTCTGTTTAACTAAATTTACGTTCTAATATGCCCTTCAGCCGATCTTTTGCTTCTTAAGAATACTGTCCCTGTACTGTACAACTGTCATACCGGTGATTTTTTTAAATATCTTGCAAAAATACTGCTGATCGGAAAAACCAAGCCTGTCATAAATCTCTTTTATCTTGTAATTTGACTCTAAAATAAGGTGCTTGGCTTTCTCAATTCTTACCTTGTTAATATAGTGAGAAATATTGTCACCCGTTTCCTTTTTAAACAGGTAACATACATAATGCTTGGAAAGATTTAAGTGCAGGGCCAGGGACTGCAAAGATACCTCCTGGGCATAGTGCTTGTCTATATAGTCAATTGCCCTATGAATTATCCTGTTGGAGTTATTGATTCTGTATTGCTCAATATGCTTTGCAATATTCACCATAAATTCCTTGATAAGAGCCGTCATATCCTTCAGCCTGACTACGCTCATGGCTGAATTATAATAATCTGAATAGTCCTTCGGATCTCCCTCGGCAAAATAGCTGTTGTAATATTCTAAGATGCTGCTGATCAGATTTGAATAAAAAATTCTTACCTGAATGGGCTCTACCAGGCTCTGCTTAAAGAAAACCTCCAGCTGGTCCACCACCTGCAACGCCTTTTCAGCAATTTCCTCATCAAGGTAATTCAAAAGCACCTGAACATATCTCTTTTTGACCTCTACCATATCGGCATCCTGAAACTCCGTATTGGAAGCCCTTATTATACCGCTTTCCTCACTGTAAAAGATCATCCTTGCCTTTTTTTCACATTCCTCATATATTTGGCCCGTCAGCCTCAGATCATCAAATTTTCTGCTGATAACAACGCTTAACGGAATATTTAAATACTGCTCGACCGAAGCTCTTATCCTGTTGAAAGCAGAAAGTATCATGCCCTCACCAATCGGGTCTCCGCTCAAAAGAAGAAGAAGGCTCCTCTCATTCTTGCAGGATAAAAAATTAATATTGTTCTCATTCAATATTTCAGAAGTAATATTCTCGATCGCAAAGTTCATCAATTGTAAGCCCTTGTCACTAAGGGAGCTGCATTTCTCCACATCGTCCCTGTACATGGAAACCATAAAAAATTCCTTGCCTTCCGCCTCAAAATTAAGCTCCCTGCATTTGGAATAAAAGCTTCCTTCTGCCTTTATGCTTGATTTCACCAGGTCATTCAGCATCTTTTCCTTCAAGACAGATATATTTGAATTGATCTGGTGCTGCAGGTAAATATATTTCTCCTGCTTCTGGTTTTCATCATTCAGGCTTTGATAAATATCCTCCATAATTTTTATCAATTCCTCATCCTCCACCTCCGATTTCAGGATGTAATCGGAAGCGCCGAGCTTCAGGGCTTCTCTCGCATAGGAAAAGTCGTCATAACAGGTCAGGATCAATATCTTTACCCGTGGATTTTCTTTTTTTATGGTTTCTGTCAGCCACAAGCCATCCTTTTTAGGCATTCTTATATCCGTAAGGATAACATCGGGCTTATGCGTCCTGTAATATTCCAATGCCTGTTCTCCGTTTGAAGCCTCCGCAACAACCGTAAAGCCCAGGCTCTCCCAGTCAATAGTAGACTTCAGTCCGATTCTTACCAGAATTTCATCATCAACAATCATTACTTTATACATTTATGCTTCCCTTCTTTCAATATTATATGGAAGATTAAGCAGTACACTGGTACCTTTCCCGGGTTCCGTAGTTATTTCAATGCCATATTTTTCTCCGAAATAATGCTTTATACGTGCAACAATATTGTTCAACCCCACAACACTAAACTTGTTGACGTTTTTTTCCGTCTTGAATATCCTCTGGAGAGCCTCTTCTTCAATACCAGGCCCATTATCCGAAACCTTCAGCCACATGCCGCTTCCTTGTCTTCCGGCACTGATTTCTATATTCAAATGGCTGCTGCTGTCCTCTCTTGCTCCATAGATAATTGCGTTTTCGACAACGGGCTGGAGGATTAGCTTGGGAATACGGCATTCCATGCAATCCTCATCAATGGAATAGTTTATTTCAAACTGCTCATTAAATCTGATTTTTTGAATCAGCACATAATTCTTGACATACTCTATTTCTTCCCTCAGCGTTATCATTTCATTGCTCAGGTTGATGCTCACTCTCAGCAGCTTAATCAAGGCAGTAACAGTGGAGCTGATATTTTTGGCTCCCTGCATCTTTGCCATCCATTTGATGGTGTTAAGCGTATTGTATAAAAAATGAGGATTAATCTGGGCGTGAAGCGCCTCCAGTTCAATTTCCTTTTTAATCCTTTCTTCTTCAATCTGCTGCTCCATCAGTGATTTAATCTTAGATAGCATGTTATTAAAGCTGATTCCCAGATGTCCGAGCTCGTCCTTTCTGACGATATCTATCCTTGTATTCAGGTTACCCCCTTCAGCCTGCTTCATTTTTTTCATCATATGCATCATTGGCTTAGTCAGCTTAACCGAAAAAAACAATGCCGCACAAAATGCTAGAACGAGATAGACAATCCCGATATCGATGACTATTATCTTTATTTTATCAATTTCGCTGTATAAATAATTTCCGGGTATCACCTCAACAAGCTTCCAGCCTGTTGTACCGCATGTTGAATATATGACCATGTTGTCCTTATAATCTTCCCTGTATGACAGCTTTCCAAAATCCCTGCCATCCTCCATTACCTTCCTTACCGCCAGTTTATCTCTCGCATCTGTGCCTATCATGCTTTTTTGGGGGTGGCTTATAATTTTTCCTTGACTGTCGATGATAAATATATCGACTGCACCTGCACCCTCCAGATTTTTGTAGGACTTTTCCAGCACCCCTTCATCTATATCAACCACCATGGTTCCAAGCTCCTCCAGCGTGTTTAAATCAACCAGCTTGCGCCCTATGGAAAAGTAGTATTTATCAAAATCTCCCGCCATGATTTTTATTTTTTCAAGCCTGGTGTTAATCCACTGTATTTCACCGTGGGAGCCGGACAAATTCTTAAACCACCCGGTATTATATTCCGTCTTTTCTCCCTTATTGGAGCCTACATAATAGAAGGAGTCCCCTGAATATACAGATATTCCCTCAATATCCTCCCTTGAAGTAAAAAAGTTTCTGAGAATATTTTCATAAGCAATAGCATTGTCGCTTTTGCTTCCCGTTTCCTTCAGGATGGTAACAAAATCGCTGTTGGTCATAATGATATTTGTAAACTCCTTCAGATCATTCAACCGGTAATCGATATTTATAGCACTTTCCCGAACCGACTGTATGGCAGATTCACTGTACTTCTCACTTATAATATCCTTCACCCAGCCAAAGAGCAGAAGTGAAAATACGATCAGTGGAATGAGTATCAGTAAAACGAGCATCAATATCAGCTTAAACCTGAAGCTGCCGATAAATCGAACCTTCAACATGAAAATCTCCTTTAAATATCTATATATACGTTATTTTTTCAAATTATTTATCTGTTTCAGCATAGCTTCCGCAATCTCTCCGGCACCTATATTTTCTGCAAGCATTCGGTGAAGCTGATCCACCACAATATTTTCAAACGCATACCCACTTCCAATCTTGGGCCTGTAGTACGCATTTTCGTCCTTCCACGCGGTAACTACCGTCGGTAAAGTCAGCAGCGTTTTTTCCCCGGCGGAATCTATAATTTTACCGCTTAATTTATCCTTGACTTCCGCATCATTATATACAGATTTTCTTGAAGGGATGACACCTCCCTCCGGGTGCTTCAATACTAAAAGCTCAGTCTGGGGTGATGTGGCCCATACAACAAAAAGCCAGGCCGCTCTTTTCTCCCTTTCAGAGGAATATTTGTTGATGCCTATGCCTGTGCCTCCGAAAATATTTGCGCTTCTCACAGGTCCATATGGGAGAATGCTGTATCCTACCTTTCCCGCAACCTTAGAAATATTCATATCCTCAAAGGAGGATGCATTTTCATCCCAGTTGGGCATCATGGCAATCTCTCCTGCTTTAAATGCCTCGGCTGCATAGTACCAGTTCCATGACAGGCTTTCCGGCGCCGCGCTGTCAATGATCTTTTTATACATTTCAAGAGCCTTGATAAAGCTTTCTTCATTAAAGCCCGATTGTTCAGGTTCTTTTACTCCCAGGCTGCCCACGTTTTCGTCGGGGAAATAATCCCCTCCATACGATGCCAGAACGTTGGAAAAATCGCAGTAAAGAGAATTGTGCCTCTTTGCCATATGCCCGCTGCCGTACTTTACTTCATCCTTGGGTACATGCTCGGTAATCCACCGGGAAATTTCGCCGTATCTTTCCCAGGTAAAGCCCTTCTTGCCTGGGGCCCAGTCATAGCCTTTATCTGCCATAAACTTATCCTTATATTTTTCAAAAATATCCTTCCTGTAATAGAGGATCATTGTGGTAGAATCAAATGGAACGGTATAGAGCTTATCCTTGCTGATAAAGTATGAATCGGTTTCCACCTGTTTCTCAAAAAAATCTTCCATACCTCCGGGTATATGGGGAAGTGACGGGTCGTCATTAAAACGCTTGAGGTCTTCCAGATTATCGGAAAATCTGTTTAATGTCTGATACGGATCAGCATATATAATCTGGGCCTTGCCTGTCTTTGTAATAAAATCCAGATTAATCTTTTGCACAAGCGTACTAAAATCCATCGGGCGTATATTGACACTAATTCCGGTCAGCTTTGTAAACTGCTCAGATTCTTTTGTAAGAACATTTGCATATATATTATTTTCTACTAAAAAATTCAGGGTTGTGCCGTCAAATTGCTTCCAGTCAAAGCCTTCGGGTGCTTCAATATCATAGAGCCCGTCATTTCCCGGATAAAACGGCGCTTTTTCAAGCCTGCCGCTTTTTGAGCCATTAAGCTCACCTTGCTGCTTGCGGCGTGATATGTGTGTATCAGTGCAACCGGTAATAATCACAGCCGCCAAAAGAACCAATGATAATACTGCCCTGAATCCGGACATCCTTATTTTCACCATATATTCCTCCAAATCCAGTGGTTATTTTCCGACCCTTTCAAGAGCTGCTCACTATATATTTAGCAATAAAGATTTTACATGGAGGATATAACTTAATGGAAGAAATTTTTTTGACCCGTAAGGAATACATCTAAGAAAAGCGCCGGATGACATACCCGTGAGACATTTCCCCGCAAGGCGTCTTGAAGACTCTTAGAGTCTTACGTTGCTATTAAAAATTTCTGTAAGCAATTATATCCTCTATGTTTGTAAAATCTTTATTGCATCCTATATAATAAAAAAGGCAAGGTTAACTCCCTATATTACAATTATACATACAAAATGCGGCTAAAATTTATTAAATTATTAAGGATTATGTAGACAATATTACTATACATAAAAATCTCTGTAAACGGAAAAAAGTGCATTGTAAAATATTGTGGTTTTATTCGACAGGATTACTTAGGTATGCAAGGGATATTGGCGGGTCTATCCGGCTTTTTGCCTGTGGCAGCATTTGTTTTCACAAACAATGTCCACGGTTTAATGAAGGCAGCAGCGGCTTGATATGCATAATATTAATAAGTAGACTTTAAAGTTCCGGGAGCTTGTAATCCCAGAACTTTTGCATAAGGGTTCTCTGCTCCTATTACCATAGGAATCCCCCCATCCTTTTTATCCGGTGGAATCCTTCCACAGTGCAGCTATCCTTAAATAAAATTGCAAGTATATTGCAACTTTAGCGTTTACAAAATCCCAAAAGTATAATATATTTGATGTAATAAATTTGTATATAGGAGGCATATTATGAACAGCATGGAAAGCTACAGGTTTTGGCTTGAAAATGAATACTTTGACAGGGAGACAAGAGATGAACTCTTTAAAATAAAGGACAATCCCAAGGAAATCGAAGAAAGATTCTACAGGGAGCTGGAGTTTGGTACCGGCGGCCTCAGGGGCATTATCGGAGCGGGAACTAACCGGATGAATATATACACCGTCAGAAAGGCATCTCAGGGGTTTGCAAACTATATAGTAAAGAAGGGCGAAAAGGCCGCCGCGGCAGGCATAGCAATTGCATACGATTCCAGATACATGTCGGCTGAGTTTGCTTCGGAGGCGGCCAGAGTGTTTGCGGCAAACGGGATAAAGGTATATCTCTTTGACGAATTAAGGCCCGTGCCGGAGCTTTCATTTGCAGTAAGGCATTTTAAAGCTTCTGCGGGAGTGGTTATCACGGCAAGCCATAATCCTAAGGAATATAATGGCTACAAGGTTTACGGCGAAGACGGAGGACAGCTTTCACTTGAGGGCTCAAACGCCGTGCTGGAGGAAATAAGCGGAATTTCAGATATTACGGCGGTCAAGCTTATATCTGTTCAGGAAGCCTTGGATAACGGCCTTCTTCAGATGATAGGCAAGGAGGTGGACGATGCATATATGTCCACTCTCAGGCTTTTAAGCATTAACCCCGAGCTTGTCACAAGCGTGGGAGAAACCTTTAAAATTGTTTATACCCCTCTGCACGGCGCAGGCAATAAGCCGGTGAGAAGAATATTGCAGGAAATAGGCTTTAAGAATGTTATAGTCGTAAAGGAACAGGAGCTGCCCGATTGCGGGTTTTCTACCGTGAAATCACCTAATCCCGAAGAAAAGGCAGCTTTCGAGCTTGCTATAGAGCTGGCTGCAAGGGAGAATGTGGATCTTATCATAGGCACTGACCCCGATTGCGACAGGGTGGGCGTGGTGGCAAGAAATGCGGCGGGAGAATACATGGTGCTTACCGGAAATCAGACAGGATGTCTGCTGCTTGAGTATATACTGTCTCAGAAAAAGCTTAAGGGAGAGCTGCCCTCTAATGGCTTTGCAGTTAAGACAATAGTAACAACGGAGCTTTCAAGAGCTATCGCTAAGGCCTATGGCATAGAGCTGGTAGAGGTGCTGACAGGCTTTAAATTTATAGGAGAGCAGATAAAGCTTTTGGACGAGCTGGGAGATAAGAAATACCTTTTCGGGTTTGAGGAGAGCTACGGATATCTTGCAGGCACCTCTGTCCGTGATAAGGATGGGGTTGTGGCATCCATGCTTATTGCTGAAATGGCCGCTTACTATAATTCAAAAGGGATGTCGCTTTACGAGGCGCTGCAGGAGCTGTTCAGAAAGTACGGCTACTCCTTTGAGGGAATAAGTTCGTTTACACTGACAGGCAAGGAGGGAGTTGACAGGATTAAGGGCACGATGGCACAACTGAGGGAGAATAGGACAACAAGGTTTGGAAGCACAGAGGTCCGGGCGGTGAGGGACTACCTTAAGGGCACTAAGTACAGCGTTGCGTCTAAAAGCGAAGAGGAGCTGACATTGCCTCAGTCGGATGTACTGTATTATGAGGTTAAGGAGGGCTCGTGGTTTTGTATAAGGCCTTCAGGCACCGAGCCTAAAATAAAAATTTATTACGGAGTGTCGGAAAATACCGAGGAACTGGCAAAGAGAAGGCTGAGCGACCTTCAGGAGGATGTTGTTTCGGTAGCTAAGGGACTGCTGAACATTTAAAATTTTACATAAAAATTATATTATTTTTTTATTAGCTTGCAGGTATTTACAAAAAGTTGTCGAATAATAAACTTGGTTTACATTTTTTTCTACAGCCATTAATGATTTTTATAATATGGTACGTTTTTTACTGGGGGGTAAAATGCGAAAGGTATATATAGACAGCGTAGTACCGGGTACTAAGCTGGCAAAGGCGGTGTTTGGTCCCGAAGGGCGTATTTTGCTCGGGGAAGGTGCGGAGCTTAACGAGCATTTTCTGGAGAAGCTTAAGGTAAACGGAATAGCAGAAGTGTTTATTTACGACGATATATCACGGGATATTGAAATAAAGGATGTTGTTTGTGACAATATAAGAATTGAAGCTAAAATGCTTGTAAAAAATCAGATGGAGGGGTACGCGTCCTCTAAAGCCATAGATGATTTAAGGATAAACGAGTTGGTCAGCGCCATAATTGAGGAGCTGTTGTCCAACGATGATATCCTTATAAACCTGTCCGACATAAAATCGGTAGATGACTATACATTTGAGCATTCCGTCAATGTATGCATATTTTCGCTTATTACGGGAATAGGCATAGGCTATAATGCAAGCCGTCTCAAGGATCTTGGCATGGGTGCGCTCCTTCATGATATAGGTAAGCTTAAAATTCCCGAGAAAATATTGAAAAAGCCTTCTCAGTTGACCGGTGAAGAGTTTGAAACAATTAAAAAGCACACCTTTTACGGGTACGAGATATTAAAGGGCAATTCCAATATCAGTATGCTTTCGGCATATATAGCCCTTGGACACCATGAAAGATATGACGGCAGCGGGTATCCCCTCCAGCTTAAGGGGGAGAACATACAGAGATATGCCAGAATCGTGGCAATAGCAGATGTATACGATGCTCTTACATCAAACCGGGTTTACAGAAAGAAGCTCAAGCCCCATGAAGTAGTTGAGTATATATCTTCTCTTTCGGCTTATCACTTCGACAAGGAAATTGTGGATATATTTATGAGATATATCGCTATTTATCCCATAGGAACAGGAGTAGTGCTAAGCACCAATGAAATCGGTATTGTAGTCAGAGTAAACAGAAATATACCTTCACGGCCTGTTATAAGAGTAATTCGCAACGAAAAAAAGGAATTGATAGATCATTATTATGAAATAGACCTTGCAAAAAGGATAAATGTGCATATAATGGATTCCTGTGAATTATAGCATTAAAAAAGGGGGATAATTTACGGGAAGAAATCAAAAAGGCTTTAGGGCTTAAAAAAATTGAGCTCTGAAGTTTTTTGCTGTAAAATATAAATAGGCGGACATTATTATTTTTGCAGTCTAAGCTGCATGGAGGGATTATCAATGAAAGATTTTGTACACCTGCATGTCCATACCGAATATAGTCTTCTTGACGGGGCAAACAGAATAAAGGACCTCATAGCGAGGACTGCGGAGCTTGGAATGAAAAGCATAGCTATTACCGATCATGGAGTAATGTATGGTGTGGTTGATTTTTATAAGGAAGCAATGCAAAGAGGCATAAAGCCTATTTTGGGCTGCGAGGTTTACACCGCAAAGAGGACAAGGCATGACAAGCAGCCGGGGATAGACTCCGAGCAGGGCCATCTTGTGCTGCTTGCAAAAGATAATACCGGCTATAAAAATCTTATGAAAATTGTGTCAATAGGGTTTACGGAAGGGTTTTACTACAGGCCGAGGATTGACATGGAGGTTCTTGAGAGGTACAGCGAGGGTATTATTGCCCTTAGCGCATGTCTTTCGGGGGATATACCCAGAGCCTTGCTTCAGAATGATTACCAAAGAGCAAAGGTGCTTGCCTTAAAGCATAACGATATTTTCGGCAGGGGCAATTTTTATCTTGAGCTTCAAATAAACGGTATAGAAGAACAAAATCTTGTAAATCAGAATATAATTAAAATAAGCAGGGAAACGGGCATACCTCTCATTGCCACAAACGATGCGCATTATCTGAGAAAAGAGGATGCCAGAGCACATGAAATACTTTTGTGCATACAGACGGGCAAAACAATAAACGATGAAGACAGAATGAGGTTTTCCACCGACGAGGTATATGTCAAGTCTCCCGAGGAAATGTGGAAGCTGTTTAAGGATATCCCTGAGGCGGCGGAAAATACAGTGGAAATTGCGCGTCAATGCAATGTTGAGCTGGAATTCAACAAGCTTCATTTACCAGCTTTTAAGCTTCCTGACAGCGAAGAGCCCTTTGAGTTTCTATCCCGTCTGTGCAGCGAGGGCTTAGAAAGGCTTTACGGAGTCGGTTATGACAGTACAAAATCAGACAGGCTGAAATATGAGCTTGGAGTAATCAGACAAATGGGGTATGTTGACTATTTCCTTATAGTGTGGGATTTCATAAGGTATGCAAGGGAAAATGGGATAATGGTAGGCCCTGGAAGGGGATCGGCTGCGGGAAGCCTGGTGGCCTACAGCCTTGGAATAACAAATATAGATCCATTAAAATACGGGCTGCTTTTTGAAAGATTTTTGAATCCTGAAAGAATAAGTATGCCCGATATAGACATTGATTTTTGCTATGAGAGAAGGCAGGAAGTAATAGATTATGTTATAAAAAAGTACGGCACCGACAGGGTGGCGCAGATAATTACCTTTGGAACAATGGCGGCAAGAGCTGCAATAAGAGATGTGGGAAGGGCAATGGATATACCTTATAACGATGTCGATACCGTTGCCAAAATGATACCCTTCCAGCTTGGAATGAATATTGACAAGGCTCTTGAAATGAATCCCCAACTGAAGGAGAGGTATGACGACGACACCAACACAAGGGAGCTTATAGACATGGCAAGGCTGCTCGAGGGGATGCCAAGACATGCTTCCACACATGCTGCCGGCGTGGTTATTTCAAAGGAGCCCATAGTAGAGTATGTACCTTTGCAAAGAAACGATGACAGCATCACCACCCAATTTACAATGGGGCTTCTTGAGGAAATAGGGCTATTAAAGATGGACTTTCTCGGCCTCAGAACCCTTACAGTTATAAGGGATGCAGTGGAGCTGATAGAAAAAAATCACGGAGTGAAGATTGAAATTGACAGGCTTGTAATGAATGATCCAAATGTTTTCAAGCTTATAGGAGAGGGGAAGACCTCTGGGGTATTCCAGCTCGAAAGTGCCGGGATGACGCAGTTTATGAAGGAGCTGCAGCCCAATTCCCTTGAGGACATTATAGCGGGCATATCACTCTACAGGCCGGGCCCTATGGATCAGATTCCCCGATATATACACAATAAAAACAACCCCGAGGATGTAAAATACCATCATCCTATGCTCGAAGGCATATTAAATGTTACATACGGGTGCATGGTTTATCAGGAGCAGGTAATGCAGGTTGTAAGACAGCTCGGAGGGTATTCAATGGGACGGGCGGATCTGGTCAGAAGGGCGATGTCCAAGAAAAAGGTAAGCGTAATGGAGCAGGAGCGGCAAAACTTCATATACGGTATAACCGATGCCGAAGGCAATGTTATTGTAAACGGGGCTGTCAGAAATGGAGTTGATGAGAATACCGCAAACAGAATATTCGATGAAATGATGGACTTTGCCAGCTATGCCTTCAACAAGTCCCATGCGGCGGCATATGCCGTTGTAGGCTATCAGACGGCATGGCTTAAATGCTACTATCCCGTTGAATTCACAGCGGCGCTGTTAAACAGCTTTTTAGGCAGCAGCGACAAGGTTTCCCAGTATGTATATCAATGCAGGCTTATGGGTATTGAGGTGCTTCCCCCAGACATAAATGAAAGCTTTGCTAAGTTTACTGTCGTTGGAAGTAAAATAAGGTTTGGGATGGCCGCCGTTAAAAATGTGGGAGAGGGCGCGGTAAACCAGATAATAAGGGAGAGACAGCAAGGAGGGAGCTTTAAAGGCTTTGGGGAGTTTTGCAGAAGGATGGACGGAAGGGATATTAATAAAAGGTGCATAGAAAGCCTGATAAAGAGCGGGGCCTTTGACTCGTTAAAAATATTCAGGTCAAAGCTTTTGAATGTCTATGAAAAGATACTCGACGGAATACAGCAGAGCAGGAGAATAAAGCTGGAGGGTCAGATGTCAATATTTGAAATGGACAATAGAGGCACGTCTTCTGCGGGCGGAGTAAAGGGAGCTGATGAGGAGATATATCCAGATATCGCCGAGCTTTCCGGCAAGCAGCTTCTTGCAATGGAAAAGGAAATGCTTGGACTTTATATATCGGGACATCCTTTGAGTGAATTTGAAAAGGAGATAAATTCTCAGGTGAATTTTTTCAGCTCCAATTTAACTGTTAATTCTTCCGAAGAGACTGAAAATGAAGCTTCGGATGAGCTAAAGGGCGTAAGGGACGGTATGGAAGCAGTGGTTGGGGGAATAATAGCGGAAAAGAAAACTAAAACTACAAAAAACAACAGCCTGATGGCTTTTATCACACTTGAGGATTTATACGGTTCCATGGAGATAATAGTTTTCCCAAGGGTTTTGGATAAATATTCCGCACTTCTGGCAGAGGAAAATATTGTGCTTATAAGGGGAAGAATAAGTGTAAAGGAAGAGGAAAGCGCCAAAATAATATGTGAAGAGGTAAAGCCCCTGAAAAAGGTCAACACCAGAAAGCTGTACTTAAAAATGGAAGAGGATGAAAGTAAACAGCTTGAAGGCTCCGTTATATCAATGCTTAAATACTTTAGCGGAAATACGCCTGTTTACCTGTGCCATGGCAGCTCATGTGATCCCGGCAAAAAGGCAGTGGTGTCAAACAGGGAATTTAAGGTAAGCCTGAATAATTCTCTTCTGGAGGAATTAAAAATCAGGCTGGGGGAGGAAAATGTCAAAATTATTTAATTATACAGCCTTACGGATTTTATAAAATAAGTATTTTGAAAAAATCCCGGAGGCCATGGCACTTATAACATTTGCTGTTGATTTTTACTGGTAAATAATATATAGTTATGACGAGGTGGTTAATATGGATACGGAATCGAATAAAATTTTAGGTGATTATGTTATAATAAGGGCTGAAGAAAATGGTGTAAATATTATAGGCCTTACCCGTGGTAGGGATACTAAATTCCACCATACAGAGAAATTGGATAAGGGAGAGGTTCTCATAGCTCAGTTTACCGAAAATACTTCTGCCATTAAGATTAGGGGCAAAGCAAAGATATTATGCGGCCATGGAGAAATACATTCCGGAGAATAAAGAAAGAGGGGCGTGTTTTATATGTGGACAGTAGTCTATATGGCTCAAAGCAAGGATATTGCTACCAGACTGCAGGAATTGCTGAAGAACGAAGGAATACTGGTTAAGCTGAGACCAATCAGTAAAAATCCTGAAAATAATGATAATTATTATGAAGTGCTGGTTCCCGAGGCAGAGGTTGAAGAAGCACACAGCGTTATTATAGAAAAGGGATTTTAGTTCTTACCGTCTGTTTAAGTAAGTATTTTTTAAAAATATTTATTATAAGCTTGTGTTATAATCCCGTGTTAAAGCTGTTGACACGGGCTTAATATTATTTTAAGGAGGCTGGTTTAATGTCGGAAATAAAAACAATAGGAGTATTAACAAGTGGCGGGGACGCTCCCGGAATGAATGCTGCAATCAGGGCAGTTGTAAGAACCGGCATATATTACGGGATGAGGGTAATGGGAATAAGAAAGGGGTATAACGGCCTTATAAACGGAGACATAACCGAGATGTCGCTTAGGGCTGTTTCAGATATAATACACCGGGGAGGTACTATACTGCAAACTGCGAGATGTCCCGAGTTCAAGGAAGAGGAAGGAATTAAAAGGGGGGTGGCAATGTGCAAGGTATTTGACATTGACGCCGTAGTGGTAATAGGGGGCGACGGATCATACAGAGGCGCCAAAGACTTGAGCAAATTCGGAATGAAGGTAATGGGCATCCCCGGAACAATAGATAACGATATTGCCTGCACGGAGTATACCATAGGCTTTGACACGGCATTGAATACCGTTCAGGATGCAATCGACAAAATAAGAGACACGGCATATTCTCATGAAAGATGCAGTGTACTTGAGGTTATGGGAAGACATGCGGGATACATAGCCCTGAATGTGGGTATAGCGGGAGGCGCCGAGGTGGTTCTTCTCCCGGAGAAAACCTTTGACCTTGGAAAGGACGTTATAAAGCCCATTATCGAGGGCAGAAACCGGGGAAAGAAGCATTATATAGTTATTGTGGCCGAGGGTGTGGGAGGGGCTATTGAAATAGCCAGAGAAATACAGGAGCAGACAGGCATAGAGGCGAGAGCCACCATACTTGGGCACATACAGAGAGGCGGAAGCCCTACTGTAAATGACAGGGTAATGGCAAGCATGATGGGGGCAAGGGCAGTAGAGCTTCTTAAGGAGGATATCTCCAACAGGATCATAAGCCTCAAGGATAATAAGATTGTGGATATTGAAATAAACGAGGCGCTTGATATGAAAAAGGAAATCGATGAGGAAATAATACAGCTCAGTAAAATTCTTGCGCTGTAACGGCAGGCTTTTTCTGCTGTTATGCATTTAAAAAGGCAGGTATTGCAATGTTTGTATCCGAAACACATTTAATCGTAAGGTATGCCGAAACCGATCAGATGGGTATTGTGCATCATTCTCATTATCCGGTATGGTTTGAGGCGGCCCGGACGGATTTTATAAAGAAAATGGGAATGCCGTACTCTAAAATAGAAGAAGAGGGGGCAATGCTTCCATTGCTGGAATTAAAGTGCTGCTACAAGGAGGCGGCGAGGTATGAAGATGAAATTATTATTAAAACGCAAATAAAGGAATTTACGCCTTTGAGGCTGCTGTTTTCATATGAGGCATATAAAAACGGACTGCCCCGGGTTATAGCAACGGGTGAGACTTTGCATGTCTGGACCAATAAGGCGCTGAAGCCTGTTAACATCAGGAAGTATTCTCAGCATATATATGAATTGCTTCAAAGGGCTGTAGAGGAGTAATGCGAGTTTATTTGCCATAATTCATTGCAATAAAGGCATAAAGTATGGTAAACTATACATTGTTTATTCAGGCTGGAGCTGGTGACATTATACATTATAGGGCTGCTGTCTTTACTTATTGCAGATAAAACAAAAATAGTTTCAGGTGGTGAGTCGGTGAATATACCAAATGCTTTAACTGCAGTTAGGTTTGTTATTATACCATTTTTTGCATACTTTTTATATATGGGACAGTTTGATAAAAGCCTGTATGTCACGGCAGTAATCCTTTTTCTGGCGGGGGGAATTACAGATGTTCTGGACGGCTATATAGCGAGAAAATTCAACATGATCACCTCTTTTGGAAAGCTTGCTGACCCTGCGGCGGATAAGCTTATGCAAATAACCGCCCTTGTTATATTAACCATGCAGAGGAAAATTCCCGTAGCCGTACTGATAATTATAGCTGTCAAGGAGATATTTATGGGGCTTGGGAGCATTTTGCTCTACAAGCAGCAGAAGCTGGTGGTATCTGCAAACTGGTATGGAAAAATGTCAACGGTAGTGTTATATATCGCAATAATTATTGCGATATTCAGTGAGACCTATAGCACGATAGCCATAATAATTGCGCTCTGCGCCGCGCTCTTTGCATTTGTCATGTATTCCCTGACATATAGAAAAATTAAAAAACATAGTACTTAAAAAATATAATATACATACTGAATAAAGAGGCCGGGGGAGCTATGGACTGCTCTCCCGGTTTTTTTGTGTGCCCTCCAGCCAGTCGGCAAACTGCTTTGCCGTTCTTGGGGAGCGTCCGTTATACCACAGCTCCCACTTTAATGCTTCCTTATGAAGGTATTCTTTGTCAACAATGATTCCCCTTTTTTGTACAAGGCCTTCCACTATATTCAGGAACTTATGCTTGTCGGGGGAAGAGAATACCACGGTTATGCCGAACCTGTCAGCAAGAGAAAGCTTTTCCTGCATGGAGTCGGAGGCTCTTACCTCGTCATCATGGTTTAATGAGTTCAGGGCATTCCTGTCACTGAACTTTTCTTTTATGAGATGCCTCCTGTTGGAGGTAGCGTATATAAGCACATTATTGGGTCTGCTCTCAACTCCTCCCTCCAATGCGGCTTTAAGTGCGGTATAGCTTTCCTCGCTGTCCTCAAAGGAAAGATCGTCTATGAAAATTATAAATTTTTGCATTCTCTTCTGCAGTATACCCATTACCCTGGGAAAATCCATTAAAGCATTTTTAGGAATTTCAACAAGCCGTAGGCCTGAAGAATGGTATTCATTCAATATAGCCTTTACCGACGAGGATTTGCCGGTACCTCTGTCTCCGTAGAGAAGTACATTGTTTGCCGGGTATCCCTTTAAAAAATTAACGGTGTTGTCTATAACCTCGGAGCGCTCCTCCTCATAATCTATTAAATCCGACAGCCTTACGGGGTCGGGGGACTCAATTCCTCTCAGCGCACCGGTGCTTCCGCTGCCGTCCCAAACAAAAGCGCTGTACCGGCATACGTCTCCGCGCCCGTATTTATAATGAAAACCGCAGAGGCGTTCGAGGCATTTGCCCCAGGATTCGGATGAGTACAGAGCATCCATCAGGGGAGGGATATGCCGAAGGCATGGCCTGTCTTTATATACCGGCCCACAGCAGGCAGAATCCCATGTGGGAAGAGAAGCTATTGCTTGCGTCTCAAAGGACGTTAAAGCGGGGGATTTTAAAAGCAGCTTTTTTATTTCCTCGCATGATACTGCGGAAATCATCTGCAGTGCGTTCAGGTCATTGGCGGCAGCCGTTAATATTCCCTTGTCCATTTCTTCAAAGCTCCGATTTTCAGACATTGCAGAAAAGGGGTTGTCATCAAATATTATTCTTTCTATGATGTATTCTTCAAAGCTGCCGTACCTTCCCGAGGACATTAAGGAAAAATACACATCGCTGTACAGCTCTGCCGCTTCCAGCAGATCGAAGCCCGGTGTGCCGAGGTGCTTTACCAGCCTGTAAAAGGAGCTGATTACAGGAGCTTTTTTCACCTGTCTGTAAACTGAAAGAGAAGCCAGCGCAAAGGTAGCTTTCTTTGCAAGGCTTAAATCAGAATATTTGTAATCCATTATGATGCCTCCGTAAAATTTAAAATAGACAATGCTATTATAACATAAAACTTATATGGTATGGGATTATGAAGCAAGCATAACGTGGCGATTTTAAAAAAGCGGCTATTTTATTTTTAGCACTATTATGGTATTATAAATAAAATGTCTAAGTTATTTATACTTTTGTCTCTTTATGAAGGGAAGATTTAATGTTCGGATATGTTTTTCCGGATAAGCCGGAGCTTAAGGTAAGAGAATATGAGCTTTTCAGAGCATACTATTGCGGAGTATGCAAGTCTATAGCGAGAAGGCACGGACACATTCCCCGCCTCACGCTAAACTATGATTCTGCTTTTTTGGCTCTGCTGCTGTCCTCTGTTTCAGGCAGTAAATTAAATGTTAAAAATGAAAGATGTATCGTAAGACCCGTTAATAAAAGATATGTAATTAAAGATAGTGATACTGTGGATTATGCCTCAGACATAAATATAATGCTGGCGTATTATAGCCTGAAAGATAACTGGAGGGATGAAAAATCAGTTGTTTCGGCGGCGGGAGCAGCAATGCTGAGAAGAGCCGTTGGGAGGTTGAAAAGAAAATACTCGGAAAAGTGCGCCGTGATTGAAGAAAGGCTGATGGAGCTGTCGGAGCTTGAAAAGCAGAGATGTGCTTCGGTTGACAGAGCCGCCGAGCCTTTTGCAAGGCTTATGGAGGAGATAACATCGTACAGCCCTGCGTGCAGGAGTGAGGAGGATTCCGAGATACTCAGGCGTATGGGCTATAATTTGGGGAAGTGGATTTATATTATTGATGCATATGATGATATAGAGTCTGATATTAAAAAAAACACCTATAATCCATTTTTATATCAATATGGGTATCAGGGGGAAGACATACAGGTGTTTAAAAGCCGGATAAGAGATAGGGCTGAATTTAACCTTACCTACACTTTGAGTCAAATGTCGGAGGCGTATGAGCTGCTTGAAGCAAAAGGCGGGAGCAGAGAGATGGGCGGCGCGCAAAACAAATCCCCGCTTCCGGATATCATTGAAAATATAATTTATATGGGAATGCTAAAAAAGACAGAGCAAATACTTGGAATAAGGAGCTGTGAAAAATTTGAGAAATCCATATGAGATATTGGGAATAAAAGAGGGTGCGAGCCAAGAGGAGATAAAAAAGGCTTATAGAGAGCTGGTGAAAAAATACCACCCCGACCAGCACCATGACAATCCTTTATATGAGCTGGCGGAGGATAAGCTGAGAGAAATAAACGAGGCATACGAATACCTTACAAAAAACGCAAGCCCGAGGGGCGGAGGGCGCTGGAACGGAAAATCGGGAGGCGGCAGTACTTCCGGTGATTTTTACAGCACAGTTAAGATGCATATTCAATCTGGCAATATAGCGGCTGCCGAGCAAATGCTTAACAGCTCCGGCGATCGCTCCGCCGAGTGGTATTACTTAAGCGGTCTGGTATTCCTGCGCAAGGGCTGGTACGATGAGGCGTACTCCAGCATACAGAGGGCAGTTAACATGGAGCCCGGCAACTTTGAATACAGGGATGCATTAAATAAAATAAACATGACTAACAGGACCTATAGGGGGAATGCCGCGGGCAGAGGATACGGACAGGGGCCGGATTTGTGTACCATGTGCCAGTGCCTGTGGTGCTCCGACTGCTGCTGTGAGTGTGCCGGAGGAGATCTTATAGAATGCTGCTGAACGCCGCTGCTTCATATAAAAGTATTTTATAGATAGAGGTTATATATGCGCAATAGGGAGGATACTACAAATAAATTTTCTGCCAAGAGAATATCACTGAGCGGTATATTGATTGCCCTCACCGTTATAACCCTGTTTTTTGCTTCGGCTATGCCGACGGGTCGGCTGTCGCTGTATGTGCTGAGCTCCTTTTTCGTTTCTGTTATCATAGTTGAATATGGGGTTAAATGGGGGTGGGCCTTTTTTGCTGCCTCATCTCTTGCTGCATTGGCAGTGATACCCATTAAAATACGTGTTGTGCCGTACATCATATTTTTTGGGGCTTACGGAATTATGAAGCTTTATATTGAAAAGCTGAATAATATTGTGCTGGAATATATTCTGAAGCTTTTATATTTCAATCTGTGTCTGGCTGCTTCGGTGTATTTGTTTAAGGAGCTTTTCATTCAGGGTGCATGGACTGAGCTGGATTTTCCATGGTGGATTATAGTAGCGGGACTTGAAATAATATTTCTGATATATGACTATGTCTATACGCTTTTCATACAGTACTACAGGATGAGGCTTAAAAAGATAATTAAGCTTTAGGCTTATAATATCATAATAAAGACATAAGAGGAGAAATATGAAGAGTAAATCCGCCGCATTCAGACTTATATACATAATACTGATTGAGCTGATTTTTATTGACTTGATATTAATTGGGTGCCTTGTCAAAAAAATAAACACAGACAGGCAATTGACTGCGGCTGAAGTGGACGAAGCTTTCCGCCCGCCTACCATGGTATCTGTAAATATGAGCTATCCGCATAAGTATAAGAATGCTTTAATAAAGGAGCTGTCTCAAAGCATTTTTTTGCAGGGGGTCAACGCTGAATTCTTTAGGGGCAGGGGAAATAATAATAATAAAATGGATTTCATAGCCACTGTCTACGATTTGTCGTATGAGTGCTGCGGGAAATACCCATCTCATCCAGAATACGGCATTACCTTCAGCGGAACAAGAGCAATTAAGGGCATAACTGTGGCGGTAGACCCTGAGGTCATACCCTTAGGAAGTGAAATATACATAGAATTTGCCGTGCCATATACCGGGATGAGCGGATGGTATAAGGCTGAGGATATAGGAAGCAGCGTCCGGGGCAATATAGTGGATGTGTTTATGGGAGAGTCTGCATCTACCGAAATGATGAAAAGCTTCGGGCGCAGAGAGGTCAAGGTGCAGATAAAGAATTACAACGGAAATATGAAATAAAAGGGTTGAAAAGCCTTCTTTTATATATTACAATATTTGGTAACACATAAGAGAAGGATGAAGATAAATGTTCAATATAGAATCGTATTCCATTGGGGTTTTTATTGTAATTTTAATATCTGGCTGTGTTGTAAATTTTATAAGGCAGCATTACATAATTCAGTTGACCGGAATAGCGGTGCTTTTTACAGGTACGGTTTTGCGTCTTGCACATTTTGTAAACACTAATATGTATACCAGCTTAATAGATGCATATAACATTTCCCTTCCCATGCTTTCGGGAATTTCTGCCTGTCTTGTCAGCATGGCATTAGGATTCTGGATATTCCCCGTCGTACGTAAAAAAAGACTAAAGTAATTTATTACTAAAGTAATTTATTACTAAAGTAATTTATATTCAAGTAATTTATCCCAAACGCGTCTTCAACATCAGTAATTATCGGCATGTAAAAAATTACATGAAGGATTCGGCTTCTTTTTATCGAAATATTATGTTAACCTGTTTGTGAATCCTTATTCGTAATGGACAGGATTACTGATATTTTTGGAGGTGATTTTTCGGCGGTGAAAACTAAGAGGTCATTTTTATTACTTATTGTGCTTTGCTTGCTGACCGCAGTATTATACCCCCAATTTACCGAAGCGGCGTCCACCTATTATAAATCAAGCGCGGTAATATTTGCAAACGGACAAAAGCTAAGCCTTGAAAGACAGCCTGTGAATGTCAACGGAAGGGTGCTTGTGCCTGCGAGGACTGTATTTTCAAAGCTGGGGGCAAGAATTGACTGGTATTCTTCGAACGGAAAGGTTCATGTGGTTACCGGCAATAAAAAAGTAGAATTGCAAATGGGAAGCAGCAGCATAAGCGTTAACGGCTTAAGCACAAAAATGGACACCTACCCCGTTCTTGTAAGCGGTACTGTTATGGTGCCCTTGAGGCAGGTGGCAGAAGCCCTTGGAGCAGAACTTAAAGTCAGCGGCTCCAACATAGACATAGTATTTCGTGGAGGGCCGCAGCAGGACGGCAAAATGCAGGGGTATAAAGTGGTTATAGACGCAGGTCATGGAGGCTCAAATCCCGGAGCGGTGGTTGGAAAAACTACCGAGGCGTCACTGAACCTGGATATAGCCAAGAGGCTTAACGGGCTTTTGACAAAAGAAGGAATAACAACGTACATGACAAGAGAAAAGAATGTCGATGTGGGGCTGTACGACAGATCAGGACTTGCGAACAAGGTGAATGCCGATCTGCTTATAAGCATACACAACAACACACATTCCAACACAAGTATTTCAGGAAGCATGAGCCTGTATTATCCCAGCAGCAGCAAAACAAACGGAAAGCTTACCTCAAAGGGCTTTGCGTCAATAGTACAGAATAAATTAACCGGTACGCTGGGTACGAAGGATTTAGGAATAATTGAGCGTACAAATCTGGCTGTCTTGAGGACGGCAAATATGCCTGCGGTTATAGCTGAGGTGGCATACATGACTAACAGCAAGGAGCTTGCAAAGCTGAATACCTCCGAGTACAGGCAGTCTGCGGCTCAAGCATTAAGGGATGCCATAATCGAGGCACTGAACAAAATATAAAAAATACTGAAGATAAATCCTGCGCAGAAACCTTTCTTAGGTGGTCTGCGCTTTTTTTTTAAATAAAACAATTGATTTTTAAATCAGAAGAGTGTATAATGTAAGGATATAAATATATTTAACAAAAATACATTAAATCACAAGTATATATTATCACAAAAATATATTTCTGTCAATAGGGGATTTTAATTATTTTTATTTTATACATTATATATGCAGCGATAAAGATTTTACATGGAGGATATAACTTAATGGAAGAAATTTTTTTGACCCGTAAGGAATACATCTAAGAAAAGCGCCTGATGACATACCCGTGAGACATTTCCCCGCAAGGCGTCTTTTCGTTGCTATTAAAAATTTCTGTAAGCAATTATATCCTCCATGTTTGTAAAATCTTTATCGCGTCCTATATAAATGCTTTGGAGGTGACCATCATGACGTTTGATTTAATGCTGTTTTCTGGCGGCCTATTGGAAAAACAGGCTGTTTCGGAAATAATAAAATGCAATGAAATTACACTGCGCTACGGATTAGTTTTATCGGAGCAGCAGGCAAGGGAGCTGGCAGAGACGCGGAAGGACTCTCTCAAGAGCAGCGGAAGGATAGAGTTTGGCGGAGGTGTTATAGATAAGCTCATCCTTGAGTTTTGCGATTCCCCTTATATCTTTCAGAGTAATTATACAGAGGTAATGCACGAGCTGATAGAAATATTTTATTACTACAAAAATGAAACGCTTGACCTGATGAGCGATGATGAGTTAATCAGCTTTATGAAAAGCTGCTTCGACGGGAAATGTCAGGGCTCACTTGATCTGCTGAAGATGAGGGAGCTTGAAAGAATGGCCCGCAATATAAGATTCGGCTATGATCCCGGGCATCGGGACGAAGAGGATGCGGAGGAGGATGAGGATGAGCAATATTGAGAGATCCCGCTTAATTAATGAGGAACTGCTGAGCGGAGAGTTCTATTTCCAGTCTCTGGTTGAGCAGGCCTTCCGGCAGGGACTTATTGACGATCGTGCTATGGAAGGCATTCAAATGCAGAGCATACGGCTTTTGGCCGAGAGGACGGAGCGATTCAACCAGGGTGACAGCAGCTCGGTAAAAATAGAGAAGGCACAGTCTATTATGATTTCCAATTTCTATACCATGAGCGTATATTTAAAATCTCTGCCCGATGCTGACGCGGCTGTTGCAGAGGTTACAAGCACACCCATTTCGGAAATATATAAGAAAGGAAGGAGAATGCTTGACATAAAGCTTCATTCCGCAAAGCATTTTTATTCCATTGTGTGCCGCAATAAAATACAGACACCCAATCATGATTACAATGCTACAATAGATGAAGGCATAAAGAGCTTTTTTTATACCTATGATACCGATTTTGCGGCGCATGAGATTATACCCGTTATTGATTATCCATTAAGCACTGCTGTTACAGATTTGGCGGGGCTTGAATACATACAGAGGTATCTTGGGAATTTACAGCTCGAAAACCTGTTCTGCTCAAGGTTTGATGCCGCTGCAATACACCGGGTTATGCTGGGATATGATACAGGCTACGGAGAGCTGCTGATTAACATTTATCAGCAGGTGCTGTCCGAGGCTTTGGGGTGTGCGCTTCTATGCAAGAATATTCAGGAGCTCTATATCTCACACTGTGATACACAAAAGCTGGAGCACCTTTTTGCTGGAAAATCCAAGGAAGAAATACATTGCCTTGTTTCGGACGCGGCTTTTGCTCTCTGCAGGACTTTAGGCATTACCAACGACGGTTTGCAAAAATATATCCTCGCGACCTTGCATGAGATATCGTCAAGAGTATATAACGCAGCCGGAAGCGGCGCTCTTTCAAGGGTGATTGTTATTCCACAGCAGCCGGACTGCAGTGAGCCTTTGCGTTATTCTGCGGGAGAAAAAATGGATGATGAGAAATACCGCGGGCTCATTGATGAAATACTGCAGTGCAGATATGCCCAAGACAAGCTTGAAATTATTAAAAATAATATAAGCTCGCTGGAGGATATTGAGGATGTACTTGTTGATGCGGAATTGGATGAAACCGAAGCCTTTGAGGTTTTAAAGCTGCTTGGAGAGGCAGAGCTTTCGGTATTGGCCGGGCGTCACCTATATGGCATGGAGGTTGGGGCAGCCGATTGCTCCGACAGGGAAAAAAGACTTCAGCAGTATTTGTCGGGCTATTTATCAGGACTGCCTTGTGAAATCCAGAAGGAGATTAAAAGGCTTGCAGGCAGAATAAAGGAGGTCTAGGCCAACTGGCCTAAGCCAATAATTACAATATATATTGATTATATAATAAAATATATTTATAATAGTGCGGAGAGGCTGCTTTTTTAAGGAGGGTCATAATGAAAATTGCTGTAATAGACGGTCAGGGAGGTGGAATAGGCAGGGCTGTTGTTGAAAAAATACGCAAGGTGCTGCCTCCCGAAACTCAGGTGATAGCACTTGGAACAAATGCGATGGCTACAATGGTGATGCTGAAGGCAGGTGCCAATGAAGGTGCTTCGGGAGAAAACGCCGTAATACATAATTCCACAAGGGCTGACATTATCATAGGGGCAGTGGGAATAATTGTGGCCAATTCAATGATGGGGGAGCTGACCCCCGGCATGGCAAGAGCGATAGCGGAGTCTCCCGCAAGGAAATACCTTATTCCCCTTAACAGATGCAATGTCGAAATAGTAGGGGTCAAAAGCGAGCCCTTGCCCTATTATATAGATGAAGCTGTTTCAATGGTGAAAAAGCACATTTTAGGTTTCTAAAACGTATTTGGGGCTTTTGGAATAGCCGGCCGGTGCATTTACCCGCTACTGGAGCATATAAAAAAAGCCCGAAAGGTTTTCGTGAAGCTCGTCAGGGTCTATCTTGCCTCTTTGGACATCCCTGTATATGTCGTTATAAACCGCATAGGCCCTCTCCATGTGCTGCTTTTGATCTAAGGAAAGCTGCGGGTTTCTTATAAATGCGTCTATATCGTCGATATATCCTTTTATTATCTCAATTTTCTGCTGGTCTGTCATAAGCCAATTCCTCCAAAAATAATTGTTATTAATATTTTAACCCGCGCACGACATAATTATCATGCAAAACATGACAATTATAGGATGTATAAAATAAATATGAAGAGAGAGGAAGACAGGGGTGAGTATTTCATCACATGCGCATGGAGGATTTTACAATGTCTGCAAGCTGCTGCGGTGACATTATATGGAAGTCGGGAGAGTGTTTAAGAATATCGGGTTTTGGGAAAATAGTCCAGTCAACAACAACCGTTTTTATACCAGCGTTTTTACCGCACAATATATCATACGGGCTGTCTCCTACCATAAGAGCCTCATCCGCCGTACCCTTCAGTGCTTCCAGAGCTTTAAGCGCAGGCTCGGGATGGGGCTTGTTGTTTTTTATGTCATAGGCGCTTATAATTACGTCAATAAACTGCTCCATGCCGAAGCGCTTAAGGCCGTGCTCTATCCCTCCGCGGCCCTTTGCGGAAACTACCGCTGTTTTGCAGCCCAGCTCCCGAAGGCTGTTAAGCATTTGCCGGATGCCGGGGAATTCATATATCATGCTGTCCTGCCGTGACTTATAAAACTCCTTATAAAAAAGAACCATTTCTTCATACTGTGAGGGTGATAAAAGCCTCATCTGATCGTCTAGGTATTTTCCCAGAATGGAATTCAGTTCGGCGTCCGAAAGTTCTCTTCCGAGAAATGTTTTGCAGGTTTCCCGTAAAGCAAGTATAATTAGCTCGTTTGTATCGACCAGTGTACCGTCAAAATCAAAAAGAATATATTTATAAGAGCTGCCGTTAAGCATTTAGCAAATCACCTCCAGGCTTATTATAGCACAAATACCGATTGATATAGAAGCATTATGTGCTATGCTCTTTGTCACTTGCCAGTATTTTTTGATTTAATCTAAATTTTTATATCATCTCTGCCGATATGTTAAATAGTCGCAAATGCAGTAATAGAAAGGTTTTAAAAAAATACAAATTCTATATTTGAGCAAAGGTCTAAAATTTTTTAATGTAAGTGATTATCAGGATTTACATATTTTTCGGCTGCAACGTTTATGCAATATATAATAAACCTGCAATTTCAGTAAAGTTTAAGAAAATAAACACAAAAAATTCTATTTCGGGAGGAACTATTGTATGCAGCTATTACACACAATAAGATTTAGATTACTGGTTTTTATGCTATGTGTCACACTCATCCCTCTTATCAGTCTTGCCGTATTCCAACTGTACAGGTACCATTCAAGCGTATACCTAAACGTTATAGAAAATGGGACAAACATAGCCGACATATGCTCCATACAAATGGATACATGGGTAAAATCCAGAGCGGAGCAGCTGCAAGGAATATTTAAAGAAAATCCGCAGTTTGAAAGCATGGATAAGGATGAAATAGGCAAGGTTTTAAAGGTAGTTAAGGACAGTGACCCTGAAATACTGGTGTTTACCCTAATGGATGATAAAGGTATATCAAGTGACGGAATAGACGCTTCGACATCCGACCTTTTCGCTAAGCCCAGAGATACAAAAGAATTATTTATATCAGAGCCAACAATAAATGAAAATTCCAACAACAGGGCAAATATTGCACTAGCACTGCCTATGTACTATGGTAATTATTTTAAAGGAGTATTATTCAGCGGCACATATCTGGATGAAATGAAAAATATGCTGGGACAAGTAAAATTTGGTGAGACAGGAAGAGTAACTGTTTTAAGTTCCAAAGGAAATATTATTTTTAATGAGGATGACGCTCTGGGAGGTAAAAATTATAGAGATGTCTATGAAAAAAGCCCTGATATGCTGAAAAAGTTAGAAGATATTGTATATAAAGAAGAGTCAGGTGACATTTCGTACATAGACACATCAGGAAGGAAAATGCTGACGGTGTTTTCTACAGTTTCATCTACCGGGTGGAAGGTATTGGTGGAAGAGCCTTATGAAGAGGCATATTCAGACCTTCACAGCACAAGGATGATGGTTATAATTTTAATCTCTGCAGTTGTGTGTGTGTTAATTGTACTTTCTGTGCTTGTGGCAAAAAGCGTGTCAAAGCCAATCAGGGCTGCTTCCGAGCATATGGATGAAATTGCAAAAGCTGATTTCACAAAAAGTGTATCTCAAAGCTCTCTTAAAAGGCAGGATGAAATAGGGGCTCTGTCAAGATCCTTGGATGTTCAGATTAAAACGTTTCGGTCTCTTTTACACAATGTAATTGCTGAAACAAGCGAGGTAATGAATAATGTCTCGAGTTCGTCACAGCATTTGAGTGAGTTGGCAGCTCAAATTGAGGAGGTATCTGCAACTACAGAGGAAATGTCTGCCAGTATGGAGGAGACTGCCGCCTCCACGCAGGAAATGAGTGCCACCTCTGAGGAAATAGAGGCTGCTGTCGGCTCAATAGCCATGAAATCAAAAAACGGCTCTAAAATTGTAGATGAAATAGGCAGACGGGCAGAGGAACTGAAAGGAAATGCCGTTATAGCCCAGAAATCTACTGAGGATGTCTGTAGAGAGATTGAGCATGATATGAGGGAGTCTATTAAAAAATCAAAGGCTGTGGAGGAGATAGGTGTGCTGACAGCCTCCATTCTGGAAATCACATCACAAACCAACCTGCTTGCTCTAAATGCTGCAATAGAAGCAGCAAGGGCGGGCGAGGCAGGCAAAGGGTTTGCTGTAGTTGCAGAGGAAATTCGCAAACTGGCCGATGATTCCAAGAATATAGCCGGCAAGATCCAGAGCTTTACCAATATTCTTATCGGATCGGTTGAGGAATTAGCCGGCAGCTCGGAAAAGGCATTGTCATTTATTGATACAACAGTGATAAAGGGCTACAGGGATATGGTGGAAATCGGAGAGCAATATTCAAAGGATGCCGAGTATATAAGAGAGCTTATTAATGATTTCAGCCTTACCTCAGAAAACCTGTCTTCATCAATGGAGATTATGGTAAATTCTATAAGCAGTGTAACCAATGCCAATAATGAGGAAGCTGCCGGAATACAAAGCATTGCAGAAAAAGCATCGGATGTAATGCAAAAAACAAACGTAATACTTTCTTTGGTAAAGGATATGGAGGAGAATTCAAAGAGGCTTTCCCAAACTGTGGACAGGTTTAAAATATAGTTCGTTACCGCAATTCCATAATGCTTTCAAAGAAAATCCGTGTCCTAATGGGCGGGGATTTTTCTTTTTTGCCTTCGGGTTGATATAGAAGCATTATGTGCTATAATTATTAAGAATAGGAATAATAATCGGTAAGCAGTATTGCTAAACAAGAAAGGTAACCCTATCTATGAATGAAAGGACAATTAAAATACTGGAGTTTGACAAAATAGTGGATCAGCTTGCGGGAATGGCGGCATCGGGCATGGGAAAGGAAATTGCCCTTGCGCTTTTGCCCTGTCAAACTCTTACGAAGGTTCAGCAGCTTTTAAACGAGACAAGCGATGCGGTAAGCTTTATTGTGAGAAAAGGGAGTCCTCCTTTAGGAGGTATTCATGATATACGGGCAAGTCTTAAAAGGGCTGAAGTGGGGGCCGTGCTCTCGCCGGGTGAGCTTTTGAAGATTGCTGATGTTTTAAGGGCAAGCAGAAATCTTAAGGCGTATGGCTCAGGAGATGTGCAGCTTAAAGAAGAAAACGCCGTGAATTCTCTCATTTCCTGTCTTGCGACAAACAGGAGAATAGAGGACAGAATAAGCATTGCAATTGTGAGTGAGGAGGAAATTTCCGACTCGGCAAGCCCTGCTTTAGGCAGCATAAGGAGACAAATAAGGGATGCCCAGAACTCTATAAAGGATAAGCTGAACGACATAATAAGATCCTCAAGGTATCAGAAATTCATGCAGGAATCCATTGTCACCATGAGAGGCGACAGGTACGTGGTTCCCGTAAAGCAGGAGCACAGGAGCGAGATACAGGGGCTTGTGCATGACTCCTCCTCAAGCGGAGCCACACTGTTTATTGAGCCTATTGCCGTTGTGGAGGCCAACAATAATATTAAGCAGCTTAAGGTCAAGGAGCAGGCCGAAATAGAGAGAATACTCTATGAGCTGACGGCGGAGGTTTCGGAAATCCTGCCCGAGCTTAGCGCAAACGTATCTATTCTAGCCAAGCTGGACTTTATTTTTGCAAAGGCAAAGCTGAGCGTTAATTACAAATGTGTCTGTCCCGCTCTGAACAGCCGGGGGAGAGTGACTATAAAAAAGGGAAGGCATCCCCTTTTAGATCCCCGGACGGTGGTTCCGGTGGATTTTTGGATAGGCGATAGCTTCAGGACTCTGGTTATTACCGGGCCGAATACAGGAGGAAAGACAGTCAGCCTTAAAACGGTGGGGCTGTTTACGCTTATGGCTCAGGCCGGGCTTCATATCCCCGCAAATGAAGGCACGGAGATAAATGTTTTTGACAGCGTTTTTGCGGATATAGGAGATGAGCAGAGCATAGAGCAGAGCCTCAGCACCTTTTCGTCACACATGAAGAATATTGTAAATATACTTGGAGAAGCTTCGGGAAATTCACTTGTGCTGTTCGATGAGCTTGGTGCCGGAACAGACCCCGCGGAGGGAGCGGCGCTTGCCATGTCAATACTTGAGTGTCTCCATCAGGCGGGCTGTATCTCTATTGCCACCACGCACTACAGCGAGCTTAAAATTTATGCCATGTCCACCAATGGAGTGGAAAACGCGTGCTGTGAGTTTGATGTAAGGACACTGAGGCCGACATATAAGCTGCTGATAGGAGTGCCGGGCAAAAGCAACGCCTTTGCCATATCAAGCAGGCTGGGGCTTTCTGAGGATATAATACAGAGGGCAAAGGAATTCCTTACGCAGGAGGACATCAAGTTTGAAGACCTTCTTATGAGTATTGAAGGCAATAGAACAAGAACAGAGGAAGAAAGAATAAAGGCTGAGAGCTACAGGCTTGAAATAGAAGGGCTTAAAAACCAGCTTGAGGAGCAGAAAAAAAGGCTCGACTCCCAGAAGGACAAAGTTCTCAGAGAGGCAAAGGAGAGTGCAAGACGCATACTTGTGGATGCCAAAAGGGAAGCGGGAGAAATACTTTCAGAGCTTAAAAGGATAGAGACGGAGCGCCAGAATGCAGAAAGGGAGAAGGAGGTAGAGAATCTAAAGACACGGCTTAAAAATAAAATAAATAAAATTGAGGATTCCCTTACCGAAACGCTAATACCCAAGCAGGGCTATGCCAAGCCCCCAAAAAATCTTAAGCCGGGGGACAGCGTGCTTATAATAAGCCTTAACCAAAAGGGCACGGTGGTAAATCCTCCCGGCAATGACGGAGAGGCTCTTATACAGGCGGGTATAATGAAAATAAATGTCCATGTGACCAACCTAAGGCTGATGGATGAACAGAAGCTGCAGCCCTCCTCGGTAGGGATGGCAAAAATAGGGGTGTCTAAGTCAAAAACAATTGCTCCCGAAATTGATCTTAGGGGAATGACTATGGATGAGGCGGAGGAAATAGTGGACAAATACTTAGATGATGCCGCCATAGCGGGACTGCATGAGGTTACGGTGATACATGGAAAGGGTACGGGGGCATTGAGAAGCGGAATACACCGATTTTTAAAATCCCACGGGCATGTGGAGGCATACAGGCTGGGCAAGTATGGTGAAGGTGAGACTGGAGTTACTGTTGTGGCACTGAAATAAAGTGTTTGACAATGCTCCGCGCATAAATTAGAATGTTTATTGTTCCGGCAGCTTAAGCTTTGTTGTCGGGACTTAATATAAAAAGCAGCTTTATGAGATTAAAGGAGAGTTTTTGTGAAAAATATTAGACAGGATATAAGGAATATAGCAATAATTGCCCATGTAGATCACGGCAAAACTACATTGGTTGACGGGATGCTCAGGCAGAGCGGTATTTTCAGAGAGAACGAGCAGGTTCAGGAGAGAGTAATGGACTCCAATGACTTGGAGAGGGAAAGAGGTATTACTATTCTTTCCAAAAACACTGCTGTCAATTACGACGGAATAAAAATAAATATAGTGGATACCCCCGGCCACGCCGATTTTGGGGGAGAGGTGGAGCGCGTGCTTAAAATGGTCGACGGGGTTTTGCTCCTTGTGGATGCCTTTGAGGGCCCCATGCCGCAGACCAGATTCGTGCTCAAGAAAGCTTTGGAGCTGGATTTAAAGCCCATTGTGGTGGTTAATAAGATAGACAGGCCCGAGGCAAGGCCTGATGAGGTTGTGGATGATGTTCTGGAGCTTTTTATTGAGCTTGGAGCGGATGACGATCAATTGGAGTTCCCGGTAATATACGCGTCCTCAAGGGAAGGGTTTGCTGTTTGCGACCTGTATGGAGAGAGAGTGGACTTAAAGCCTCTGTTTGAAACCATAATAGAAAAGGTGCCGTCTCCTGAAGGCGACGAAGAACAGCCGCTTCAGCTCCTTGTTTCCAATATAGACTATGACGAGTATGTTGGAAGAATAGCCATAGGACGTATAGAGAGGGGTAAAATAAAGTCGGGCCAGCAGGCCATTATCTGCAGGAAGGACGGAAGCCTTCAGAATATAAAAATAGTAAAGCTGTATAAGTTTGAGGGACTTAAGAGGGCCGAAGCTTCCGATGCAAAGCTGGGAGATATAGTATCGGTATCGGGTGTCGGGGATATAACCATAGGGGAGACAATCTGCGATGTCGGCACCCCGGAGCCTCTTCCGTTTGTCGACATAGACGAGCCGACAATATCAATGAATTTTATTGTAAATAACAGCCCTTTTGCGGGGCGCGAAGGCAGCTTTGTAACGTCAAGACACTTAAGAGACAGACTGTTTAAGGAGCTTGAAACAAACGTAAGCTTAAGGGTGGAGGAGACTGACGCCGCGGACTCGTTTAAGGTGTCGGGAAGAGGAGAGCTCCACCTGTCCATACTCATAGAGACAATGAGACGGCAGGGCTATGAATTTCAGGTATCCAAGCCCACCGTTATTATGAAGATCGTTGACGGGGAGGAGCACGAGCCTGTTGAATACCTCACAATAGATGTGCCGGAGGAATTCATGGGTGTTGTAATGGAAAAGCTGGGAACGAGAAAGGCAGAGATGGTGAATATGCATTCCGCCAATCAGGGATACATGAGGCTTGAATTTAAGATTCCGGCAAGGGGGCTTATAGGCTATCGTTCGGAGTTTTTGACCGATACAAAGGGAAATGGAATAATGAATCACGTATTCGACAGCTTTGAGTCGTATAAGGGAGAAATATCTTCAAGACAAAGGGGCTCAATGATTGCGTGGGAGCAGGGGGAAGCGGTTACCTATGGGCTTTACAATGCTCAGGAGAGAGGCACGCTGTTTATTGATGCCGGAGTCAAGGTATATGAGGGAATGATTGTAGGTGAAAATGCCAGAAGTGAGGATATAGTGGTTAACGTGTGCAAGAAAAAGCATGTTACAAACATGAGGGCATCGGGGTCAGATGAGGCTTTGAGGCTGACAACCCCTACAATTCTGAGTTTGGAGCAGGCTTTGGAGTTTATTACCGATGATGAACTAGTTGAAATAACACCCAAGAGCATAAGGCTGAGAAAAAAGATTCTCGACACTGAGATGAGGGCTAAGCAGGGGTCTAAGGCAAAAAAAGGACTTTGATTTAAATCGGCGGGGTGAGTATGGCATGAGCGAAGATGCCTCGGAAAAGGACGGAAGATATAGTGTGAGAAATAAGATCTTTTTAAGATTGTCGGTATTTGTGCTTATTGTGCTTTTAACGGCGGCAAGCTGCATGTTTTCATATAAATATGTTATGAAAAATGTAATAAGGAACGAGCAGGCAGCCATAAGCATTCTGCCGGAGGATGAGGTTCATATAAGCATACCAAGGGGCTCCGGCACGGGACATATAGCCGATATTCTTAAAGAAAACAAGATAATAAGCAGCACCGGGATGTTTAAGCTCATCTCAAAAATTAATGGCTTTGACGGAGCCTATAGATCGGGAGAGCATATTGTCAGCCCTAAGCTGGGATATGTTGAAATAATGGCTGTTTTAACGGGCGATCCCCTCCCTGATCCCGGTATGAAGGTTACCATTCCCGAGGGCTATAATTACAAGCAGCTTGTTAAGCTTTTAAGCGAGAAAGGGCTTATTGATGAGAATGAGTTTGCAAGGGTAGTGCACAGCGAAGAGCTTGGCTTTGACTTTTTAAAGGATATACCAAAGGACAGGGAGCACCGCCTTGAAGGGTATTTGTTCCCCGAAACGTATGAGTTTGAAGCTAAGGACGGCAGGGAAAAGGAAATAATAAATAAGATGCTGGAGCAGTTCGGGAAGGTTTTTACAGCAAAGCAGCGTGACAGGGCTAAAGAGCTGGGAATGAGTACCGACGAGATAATAACTCTTGCTTCGATTATCGAGAGAGAGGCAAGGGTGTCGGGGGAGCGGGCAAGAATATCGGGAGTTTTTTACAACAGGCTAAAGAGCAAGGATAAGACGCTCAGAAGACTTCAGTCCTGTGCTACAATACAGTATATACTTTACAGCCAAACGGGAAAGATAAAGGATGTAATACTTAATGAGGATACCGAAATTGACAGCCCGTATAACACGTATATACATGAGGGGCTTCCTCCGGGGCCAATATGCAGCCCGGGAGAGGAATCAATAATGGCGGCTCTTTATCCTGAAGACCACAGCTATATGTTTTTTGTTGCAAAAGAGGACGGAAGCGGAGAGCATTTCTTCTCAAAGACCTATAATGAGCACCTTAGCGCACAGGCAAAGGCTCAAAGGACGTTAAAGAGCAGATGACGGTATGGATTTTAATGATTGGAGAAGCTGCCGGCTATGATTTGCTATGACTATATCAACGATTATATACGGAAAACAATAAGAGCTAATGAGGGAATTCTGGCTGAGCTTGAAGCTTTTGCGAGGGAGAACCACGTACCCATAGTACATCCTGAGGTTGCGCGCCTGATTACAGTACTCGGCAGAATGGCAAAGCCCCGCAGAGTGCTTGAGGTAGGTACTGCCATAGGCTACTCCGCCATACTGTTTTCAAGCATACTGGCGCCGGACGGAAAAATTGACACCATAGACAGGTATGAGCTTATGCTGAACCGGGCAAGGGACAACATAAGCAGGGCGGGGCTTGGTGAGGTCATTAACATAATACAGGGAGACGCGCTGGAGGTATTAAGCTGTCTTGACAAAAGCTATGATATCATATTTCTGGATGCTGCCAAAGGCCAATACTGTGAATTTTTGCCACACTGCATTCGAATGCTGAGTGAAGGAGGGCTTATAATATCCGACAACGTGCTGTATAAGGGTATGGTAGCCAGTGACTGCCTTGTTGTAAGGCGCAAAAAGACCATTGTAAAAAGGATGAGGAGTTATCTCAACGCGATTTGCACGGATGAGAGACTGGACACCAGCATAATCCCCATAGGGGACGGAGTGGCATTATCGTATAAGGTAGGGGGAGGCTAAGGTACGGGGACACACCTCTCCGAAAGAGGTACGGGGACACACCTCTCCTGCGTCGAGGAATGTCCCCGAATGTCCCCGGAATGTCCCCATTTTAGGAGGAAATGATGAAGAAGGTTGAGCTGCTTGCACCTGCGGGAAATCTTGAGAAATTGAAAATGGCTATAGCATATGGAGCGGATGCGGTATATGTTGGAGGAGAAGAGTACGGCCTCAGGGCGTCTGCCGGCAATTTCGCCGGGGAGGACATGAAAAAAGGTATTGAATTCGCTCACGCAAGGGGCAAAAAGGTTTACCTTACCATGAACATCATACCCCACAATACCGATCTGGAGGGCATGGGAGAATATGCCGAGGCGGTGTCCGCCATGGGAATTGACGCAATAATACTGTCCGATCCCGGTGTATATTCCATCGTTAAGGAAGCAGTACCGGAGATGGAGATACACTTAAGCACGCAGGCAAACAACACCAACTGGAGAAGCGCGAGGTTCTGGCATGAGCATGGTGTGAAGAGAATTGTAGTGGCGCGGGAGCTTTCACTGAAGGAAATACGGGAGATAAGAGAAAAAGTGGACGACAGTCTGGAACTGGAGCTGTTTGTACATGGCGCAATGTGTATTTCCTATTCGGGAAGATGCCTTCTAAGCAGCTATATGACAGGCCGTGACTCCAACAGAGGTCTGTGCGCGCACCCTTGCAGATGGAAATACCATCTGGTTGAGGAGAAAAGGCCCGGGGAGTATATGCCTGTGGTGGAAAATGAAAGAGGAACGTTTATATATAATTCAAAGGATCTCTGTATGATTGAGCATATACCCGAGATGATAAGCTCGGGCGCTTGCAGCTTTAAAATAGAGGGCCGCATGAAAAGCTCATATTATGTAGCAACTGTAGTGAAAGCTTACCGTCAGGCTATAGACAGGTATTATGAAAATCCCGAGGGCTACAGCTTCGACCGCTTCTGGGCTGAGGAAATCTCAAAGGCCAGTCACAGAGAGTATTCCACAGGATTTTATTTTGGAAGGCCTATGGAAGGCGGACAGATCTACCATACAAGCTCGTATATAAGGGAGTATGATTTTGTCGGGCTGGTAAAGGCTTATGACAGTAATACGGGTATTGCTACGGTAGAGCAAAGAAACCGTATGCAGTCGGGAGAGGAAATAGAGGTTGAGACTCCCGAAGGAAGATATTTTAACCACATAATAGCGGGGATGAAAAATGAAGACAATGAGGATATTGATTCTGCTCCCCACCCTCAAATGACTGTTTATATGCCCATTGACAGAGAAATTCCGGAATATACTATTTTAAGAAGAAAATCAAAGCAATAAGAGATTTTATGAATAAACAGGCCCCTTTCATGGCAGACTTAGAAAATGAAAGGGGCTGTTTTTATGTATAAAAATAGAAGTAAATTGATTTTTATAGTCGTATGTGTATTGATGCTTTCTCTGGCTGTACGCATTTTTTATCTTCAGACATACGCGGCAGACAAGCTTTCTAACGCCGCATCATCACAGAGAATATCCAGCTCCGTAATACAGAAGCCCAGAGGTAATATATTGGACAGGAACGGAATAGCCTTTACGGGAAGAAATAAAAGGGCAATGATTGTGCTGAAGCCTCTTTATTTAAGAGGCAGGGAGGACGACATAAGAAAAGCTGCAAGTATTCTTGGAGTTAACTTTAACACTATAAGAAGAGAAATAGACGTAAGACAGCAGCCTATTATATTTGAAGCGGATCAATATATAAAAGACAGAATTTTAAGAGAAAACATACAGGGCATATCGGTAATTAACTACATGGACAGGTACGGCCCGGATAGTCTGGCAAGACATGTGGTGGGATACTTAAACAGTGTTGATAAGACGGGAGAGGCAGGTATTGAAAAAAGCTATGATGAGCTGCTTAAGTATGCTCAGAAAAACTTTGTGGGCATTATCACAGACGCAAAGAATAATGCGCTCCAGGGCATGGGCTACAGGCTGGTGGCTGAGGATACCGCTAAAAAGGTAAATGTTAGGCTGACTCTGAACTATCATATTCAGAAGATAGTAGAAGAGGTTATGGACAGCAACTCCATAAAAGGGGCTGTTGTTGTGGAGGCTGTTGACAGCGGGGACATAGTTGCCATTTCAAGCAAGCCGGATTTTGATCCTGATAATGTCCAGGCATTTCTTAACAGCTCTGAAAAGGAGCTGTTTAATAAGGCGGTCGCATCATACAATATGGGTTCCATATTTAAAATTATTGATGCAGCGGAGGCTCTGGAGGGGAATGTAGGATATATGGAGGAGTATTTCTGTGGAGGCTCCGTAAAGCTGGGGAACAGGGTGTTTGGCTGCCACAAGGAGGAGGGGCACGGCTGGGTTGACTTAAAAAAGGCATTTGCAATGTCCTGTAACTCATATTTCATTGAGATGGGAATAAAATTAGGGCATGGCAACATAATTGACATGGCAAAGAGGTTTGGGCTTGGAAGCACTACGGGAATAAAAGCTCAGGGAATAAGTGAATCTGCCGGGCGGCTGCCTTCAAAAACAGAAAACCATACAAAAGGAGACACTGCAAACATGTCCATAGGTCAGGGGGAGGTTATGGTCACTCCCGTGCAGGTTGCGGATATAGTTGCAACTGTTGCAAACGGGGGAGTTAAGAACAAAATCAACATAGTGGATTCAATAGTGGATGATGAGGGGAACATATTAAAAAAAGTACGCGTGACCGAAAGCAGAAGAATAATACGAAGGGACACCGCTGAGATTATTAAAGAGCTTATGGAGGAAGTAATAACAAACGGTACGGGAACAAAAGCCAATCTTGATGAATTCGGAGGGGCAGGGGGTAAGACAGGGAGCGCCGAAACAGGGCAGCTTATTGACGGGCAAAGCGTCGTGCAGGCATGGTTTGCGGGATATTTCCCTGCCAAACAGCCTAAATATGCTGTGGCTGTGTTTGTGGAAAACGGTAAAATGGGTAATGAGGCAGCCGCACCTGTATTTAGGCAAATAGCAGAGGAGATTATGAAAAAGGGATATTGAAAATGCTATTTTATTGAAAGCACCTCGGACAGCTCCTTCATTTTTTTATCTCTGGGAGAATAAGCAGGAAAGCCTATGGGTATGAGGCTTATGAATCTATTCTCGGCAGGCTCTCCAAGAATTTTATTGATTTCTTCTCCCGCAATGGCAGGATCATTCATCCAGCATGCCCCATAGCCCTTTTCATGCACAGCCAGAAGCATATTCTGCACTGCGGCGCCTATGGACAGCAGATCATAATTTCCATACATCCTCATAATGGCATCATCTTCATAGCCGCAATCCTTAAAGGCTGATATAAGAGTGGGATCGACATACTTTACCGCCGTCATAAATACCGCTATATTAACGGGAGCCTTTACAAAAAAAGTTGACATCTTCCTTCTGGAGGACAAATACTCATTTGACAGCTCTCCGCTCTTAACCGCCAATATGCTCTCTGTCTTTCTAACGACGGCTTCCTCTATCTTATGTATTATCTCCCTGTCTCTTATTGCTACAAATCTCCAGCACTGGCTGTTGCAGCCACTGGGCGCGCTTATGGCGGCACTGATAAAGTATTCTATGTCCTCTTGGGGTATATCTCTATCTTCAAATTTTCTGATACTTCTTCTTTTAGATGCAAATTCTAAAAAATTACTCATTGCATAGCCTCCTTAAACTGTAAATGTTTGTTAATGTAATTATAGCATATTGTTATTTATAAAGCCATGAAGCACTCAGACAAGGGTGCATAAATTATATCTGACACAGTTATTCCGGAAATCGCCATAGGGATTACAATTGAAGCACCTTTTTCACATAACAGCATAATTATCCAAAAAATGGTTAAAAAGAGCCAATATATTATGGCGTTTTATTCCAAATCCAGATTTTTAATAAGCTCCCTATCTATCTTCCGCTCACTTCGAGGGGAAGGAAAAGAAGGTCCATGTAGGTTTTGCTGGTCTTCTAAGCAGCAATTATGTCTTCAACATTTCTCCATAAAGCACTTTCAATTCCTTACGTTCGTCCTGTTTATGAATACTTCCATCCACTTCTACTGCTGTTTTCGCTTTACATGCGCCTGCGTTGTTCTTCTCATTTTCTTCTCCAGTGCCCTTCTTTTTCTTCCCCTCAATGTGAGGGGAAGATAGAAGGGGAGTTAAAATTTGCATTTTCATTCATATTACCACAAAATATATTCGTTGGTAACATTTTCGTCACTTAAATTAAATACACCCCCCAGCCAAAGCAGGGCAGAATTTGTTTTAGCCTTTGTTAGAGTATTGAATTAAATACATTAATATGATAAATTAAATCTAAATATAGAAATATCAGAGAATTAAGTTAGCTGATGCTGTGTTTGGAATGATATTGCAGTTAAGCTGTTTTTAAATTTAAATTTTTCAAGCGGGTGAAAAGTATGCTTTTATCAGCTCTTATACAGCGGCTTAATGATATAAAAATAAGGAATAAGCTGATGCTTGCTTTTGTGCTGGTTGTGTTTGTTCCTCTTGTTTTTGCGGGAGCGGTGCTTACCGCCAGATTCAGGCAGGCAGCGCTTGAGGATGCCGTAAAGGATATGGATAATGCTATTTTGCGTATAAAAAAATCCACCGAGGATATTTTAAAGGTGCCGATAAATGCTTCGGTAGAATTAATGTTTGATTCAAGGCTTAAAAAATTGGTAAACACAAGACATGATTCCGTACTCGATGTGGTTATGGCATACATCGAATATGACGATATAAACGAAAAGCTGAGGAACCACAGCCGGGAAATATCGAGCATAAGGCTCTATATTGACAATCCCACGCTGATAAATAACTGGTGCTACATGCAGCCTGAGAAGGAGATCGCAAATTCTTTATGGTATTTAGAAGCGGTAAAATCCAAGGGGCTTATAGGATGGCACTATATACCCGACGAAACCAAAGCAAACGAAAAAAGCTTCTCTCTGGTGCGCAAAATAAACTTTTCAGGCTACGGCAGCTATGGAATTCTTGTTATCAGCATAAAAAAGGCCTGTCTGAACTCGGCATTGAACCAGGAGTCGTTTGAAACCGTCATCGCCGATTCAAACGACTATATTGTGGCGGCGAATAATGATGAATATATAGGCAAAACTCTGAGTGAGATTGGGATTTTTACCGGCAATTCGCCCAAAAACGGAATGTTTGATCACGTCATTAAAGGAGAGCCGTCAAGAATAATTGTCAAGGAACTGAAAACTTATGCCAGCATCAATGGGCTGAAGATAGTATCTGTTGTTTCTTCCGGGAGTATTTTAAAAAAAAGCAACCAAATCCTTATGCAGGGCTTTCTTATTGTTTCGGCAAGCTGTATTGCGGCAATTCTTCTTGTTTTTATTGTTTCATGGCTTTTGTCCAAAAGAATTACCAGGCTCAGCATGACAATGAAGCAGGCAGCGGACGGCAACTTGGATGTCTGCCCCGGCATCGGGGGGGATGACGAAATAGGACAGCTTTCCAGACAGTTCAATAACATGCTGCTCAGCATTAAAAATTTGATATTTGAAGTGAATGAATCCAACATGCAAAAAAATCAGCTCCAGCAAAAGCAGAACGAACTGATGCTTAAGATGCTGGCAAGCCAGATGAATCCGCACTTTTTATTTAATGCTCTCGAATCAATACGAATAAACTCACTCATTAAAGGACAGACGGAAACAGCCCATATTGTAAAAACTCTGGGCAAGCTTATCAGAAAAAAGCTGGAGGTCAGTACGCAGGACATTCCTCTTAAGCATGAAATAGATATGATACGCTGCTATCTGGAAATTGAAAAATTCCGTTATAAGGATAAGCTAAGCTATAAGCTTGAAGTGAGTACATGTGCCGAGGGCATATACATACCTCCTTTAACAATTCAGCCTATTGTAGAAAATGCCCTGCGCTATGGAGCTTCGAGTATAGACGGCAGATGCAGTGTGTGTGTTGAGGCCTGTGTAATAAACAATGATCTCAGCGTATGTGTGACAGACCAAGGAGACGGAATAGACGCGGATAAAATGGACAAAATTTATAAGCTGCTTAAATGCCGGGATGGCGCGGAGGAGGGGCATATAGGCTTGAAAAATGTAAATATTAGGCTTAAGCTGGCCTATGGTGAAAGATATGGAGTTGCTATTGAAAGCAAGCTTGGCCGGGGTACCCGGGTTGTCATTCTATTTCCTGTAAGGGGGGATTATAATGTTTAATGTTATGGTTGTAGATGACGATGCCAATGTCCGCGAGGGACTAAAGCTGGTGGTGCCATGGGAGGAATATGGGTTTATTATTGCGGAAGCGGCGTGTGACGGAGAGGAGGCTTTGCAAAAATACAAAAGGCAGTCGTTTGATTTAATTGTTGTGGATATGCGCCTTCCTAAGGCAAATGGCCTTGAGCTTATATCTTCCATACGTAAAATGGATTCGCGTGTACATTTCCTCGTATTAAGCGGGTATGCCGATTTTGAATATGCAAAAAGGTCTATTGACTGCAGGGTTGACGGGTATATACTTAAGCCTGTTGATGAAGAGGAGCTGATAGAGTATTTAATAAGAATCGGAGAGGCACTGAAAAAAGAGAGGCAAAGGGAGTGGCTTGACGGAGAGAACAGCGCTGCTGTGATTTTGGAGGACGGGAGCAATGAAATTCTTATAAAAAATATGCTCGACTTTATAGAAGAGAACTACAGTGACAAGCTTACGCTTGAAATGTGTGCGGGCAGGTTTAACTATGGGAGCGGGTATCTGGGAAGGCTGTTTAAGAAGCACATAGGGGAGAGCTTTAACACTTATCTTGACAGAGTTAGAATACAAAAGGCAAAGGCGCTTCTTTTAAGGGGGATGAAGGTATATCAGGTGGCAGAGCTAACAGGCTATTCAAATGTCGATTACTTTAACCTTAAGTTCAGGAAATACTTAGGTATTTCGCCCTCGCAATTCCGTAAAAGAAAGGATTTATAAGCGGCATTTACAATTTTTATAGGATTTTTATTCAAATTTAATTGGTATTACTTAATATATTTTTAATATATAATACAGTTATGGTAAATAAAATCCTTCAATTAATAAAGGAGAGGGTCAAATTTGAAGCCGCTTGTAACCGCAAACACTCCTCCAAACAGAAGGCCGGAAGGAAACAGTTTCTGGAGCATTGCTTGGAAGCAGCGTTATCTGTATCTTATGTCTTTGCCCTTTGTAGTATGGTTGATTGTATTTTGTTATGTCCCTATATGGGGATGGATCATGGCTTTTCAAAATTATAAGCCGGGCAGGCCCTTATTCGAGCAAAAGTGGGTGGGTCTTGCAAATTTTCTAAAGCTCTTTACAGACGAAAGATTCTATCTCGCAATGAGGAATACGCTGGCTATGAGCATTATGGGCCTTATTGCAGGCTTTGTATTCCCTATTGTGTTTGCAATACTTTTAAATGAAATAAGAAGTCAGTTTTTCAAAAGGACAGTTCAGACAATATCGTATCTTCCCCATTTTGTTTCATGGGTAGTTGCCGCAGGGTTAATTACCCAAATTCTTTCTATTGACGGGGGAATAGTAAATGAATTATTAGTGAGGCTTCATATCATTGACGAGCCTATTCAGTTTTTCACAAAGGGAGGACTGTTCTGGATTATTGTAACCCTTGCGGATTTGTGGAAGGAGACAGGCTGGAATGCAATAATATATCTTGCCGCAATAATGGGAATAGATCAGGAGTTGTATCAGGCGGCTTATGTAGACGGAGCGGGGCGCATGAAGCGCATATGGCATATTACACTTCCCGGCATACGTCCTACGGTAGTTATTGTATTCATACTGTCAATAGGCAATTTAATAAGAATAGGATTTGAAAAACAGTTTTTGCTTGGAAATGCTTTGGTTATGGATTACTCGGAGGTTCTTGAGCTATATGTCCTGAATTATGGAATTAAGCTGTCCAGATATTCCTACGGGACTGCGATAGGTGTATTCAGCTCAGTGGTAAGTGTCATTCTGTTGTTTACAGCCAACAAAATATTTAAAAAGCTCACTAATGAAAGCGTTTATTGACAGAGGGGAGTGTTTTTCATTATGCAATCCGGGGCTTTATCCACAAGAGGCAGCATTTACGATAAAATATTTGATATATTACTAATGGTCGTCATGGTGTTTGTTCTCATTATTACCATATACCCTTTCTTGAATGTTCTGGCCATTTCATTCAATGATTCTTCAGACACGGTAAGAGGGGGAATATACATATGGCCCAGAGCGTTCACGCTTGAAAATTACCGGACCATATTTAATTTTAGCACACTTATGACAGGCTTTGTAAACTCTACGCTTCGTACGGTAATAGGTACCCTTGCAGGCGTTGCAAGCGGAGCTATGGTGGCATATGTATTAAGCTGCAGGGAATTTCAGGCTCGAAGGCTATTTTCGCTGATGTTCGTTATAACCATGTACATTTCAGGAGGGATTATTCCCACCTATATGCTCATGAGGGATATCGGTATGTTTAACAACTTCTGGGTATATATAATTCCCGGAATAGTTAATGTGTTCAATATATTTATAGTGCGCTCCTATATAGACGGGCTTCCTTACGCTCTTCAGGAGTCGGCAAAGATTGAGGGTGCAAATGATCTTGTAATATTCCTGCACATAATAGTTCCTCTGTGCAAGCCGGTATTGGCGACTATTGCCCTTTTTGTGGCAGTGGGGCACTGGAATTCATGGTTTGACACATATCTGTACAACGGCTCTAAAAAAAGCCTTACCACTTTGCAGTATGAGCTTATGAAGATCATACAGTCAACTCAGAGCGGAAACAATGTCCGCAACTCCAATGCTGAGGAAATAATGTCCAGAGTTTCTCCAGACTCGGTAAAGATGGCTATAACAATAGTTGCTACTGTGCCTATTTTAGTTGTTTATCCTTTTCTGCAAAAATATTTTGTCAAGGGGGTGACTCTTGGCGCTGTTAAAAGCTAGCGCTTTTAACGCAATAAACATCTTTACTATAAATTATAATCTTAAGGAGGAATAAGCATTATGAAAAGGAAGCTGGCTGCTTTAATCAGCTTTATTCTGGCTTGTGTCATGGTATTGTCCATGGCAGGCTGCGGAGGCTCTGCCGAGAAAACGGGAGCAGATGCTCAGAATCCGGGCTCTCAAGCTTCAGGGGATGAGAAGGAAGAATCTCTTGAGCCTATAACATTTACCATGTACTGCGGAGATCCAAATGCCAAATGGAATGAAATGAAGGACGATGTTGGAAAGCTTATAACGGAAAAGACAGGAGTTACGCTTGAAGTGGAATTTGCTGTGGGCGACCCTCAGCAGAAGGAGGCTTTGCTTGCTTCCAGCGGAGAATACCCCGACTTTATGCAGGCCAAGTATCCCAATCTTCTGGTAGACGCGGGTGCGTTTGTGGATTTGACTGATCTTATTGAGTCTCATGCCCCAAACATAAAAAAGGTATATGGTGATTATCTTGTGCGCCAGCGGTGGAGCCTTGAGGATCCTTCTATCTACATAATTGCCAGCATTGAGAACGTTGATCAGCAGTACTTTGATGCTACAGGAGGCTTTGAGCTGCAGCTGGCAGTGCTTAAGGATCAGAACTATCCCAGAATACGTACTGTAAAGGATTTTGAAAATGCTATAAAGGCATATAAGGATAAGTATCCTAAAATTGACGGTAAAGACACTATAGGGCTGTCTCTTATTGCCGAGGACTGGAGATCAATGATTACGGTAAGAAACCCCGCGTTTTATGCAACGGGAGCGCCGGATGACGGAGAGTGGTACATCGATCCTAAGACCTATGAAGCGAAGCAGCATTACTTAAGGCCTGAGGAAAGGGAATACTTCCGCTGGCTTAACCATATGAATTCGATAGGCCTTCTTGACAAGGAGACCTTTACACAGAAGTATGATCAGTATAAGGCAAAAATTGCAACAGGGACTGTTTTAGGGCTTATAGATCAGGAATGGCAGTATAGTGAGGGTGAGGATGCTCTTAAAAAGGAGGGCAAGGATGAGCGCTGCTATGGGCATTTTCCTGTAACCTTAAGTGAGGACATAAAGGATCATTCCTTCCAGAGCACCGGCTTCTCAGGGGGGCTTGGAACAAGTATTACCAAAAAGTGCAAGGACCCCGAAAGAGCAATAAAATTCCTTGATTTTATTGCGTCTGACGAAGGTCAGATATTAAACAGCTGGGGTGTTAAAGACAAACATTACACCGTTGATGAAAAGGGAATACGCCATGTTATACCTGAGGTACAGGACAGGAAGACAAATGACAACATGAACTTTACAAGAGAAAGCGGCATAAGCCTGTATAGGATGAGCGTAAGATACGGAGACGGAGTTAAGGACCCGACAGGGAATTACTATACTACAAACTTCCCTGAGCAGGTGATAAAGGATTATACCGATGCGGAGAGAGAGGCTTTAAGCAAATACAATGCCAATACATGGCTGGATTTGTTCCCCAAGGCGTCTGAGTTCCCGGTAAAGGAATGGGGAGCGGCATGGCAGATTCAAATTCCGGTGGACTCCGATTTGCACGAGCTGAACCAGAGGTTTGATGATATTGTCAAGAAACGCATACCCGGTGCTATTCTATGTGAGCCTGCAAAATTTGATCAGGTATATGACAGCTTTTTAGATGAACTGAAAAGGGCAGGGGCTGACAAGGCAGGTGTAGAATATTCCAAGCTGATAAAGGACAGAATTAAGCTATGGACTGAATAGACACCCAAGAATATTGCGTATTAACACTGCGAAAGGCTGCCGGCATATCAGGAATGATATTGCCGGCGGCTTCTCTTTTTTCTATTTCTATATAGGATGCAATAAAGATTTTACAAACATAGAGGATATAATTGCTTACATCAAATCATATCCTCCATGTAAAAATCTTTATTGCTAAATATATAATAAAAATCAGTCTATACAAGTTACCGAATACTCCTTGATTTTATAAAATACAATCTGTATAATAAACTAACTTAATTATTTACTGTTGTTGTATATACTGGAGAGTGTCGAAGGGTATTGCGGGATATTATTAAATATGAAAGAGAGAGGAGAGGACTTTAAATGGCAGAGGAGATTAAAATAGGGCTTTTGGGACTTGGAAACGTGGGCACGGGAGTATATAAAATATTGCTGGAAAACGGCAGGGAAATTTTCCACAGGGAAGGGCTTGAATTAAAGGTTGAAAAAATCCTTGTAAAGAATGTTGGCAGGAAAAGAGCTGTGAATATAGAGCAAGGAATACTTACCGACTCTATAGACGATATAACCGATAATCCCGAGATTTCCATAGTTGCTGAATTTATGGGAGGAGTTGACCCGGCCAGAGAGTATATACTCAAGGCATTAAAAAATAAAAAGACGGTGGTTACGGCAAATAAAGAGGTTATGGCAAAGCACTGGCATGAGCTGGAGAGGGTTGCCGGGGAAAATGGTGTGGGACTTTATTATGAGGCAAGTGTTGCGGGAGGCATCCCTGTAATAAACTGTGTAAGAGAATCTCTTCAGGCTAATAAGATAGATAAGATTATGGGCATTATTAACGGTACCACTAATTATATACTTACTAAGATGTCGGATGACGGAAGGGCATTTAACGATGTGCTTGCCGATGCACAGAGACTGGGGTATGCCGAGCCTGACCCGACAGCGGACATTGAGGCCTATGACGCGATGTACAAGCTGTCTATCCTGTCCTCGATAGCCTTTCATACAAGGGTTCATATAGACAATGTGTACAGGGAGGGAATTACAGGCATAACGGTAGATGACATAAACTATGGAAAAGAGCTTGGGTATGCCATACGCCTTCTTGCCATAGCAAAAAAGAGGGGAAAGGCTATTGAAACGCGTGTACACCCTACATTTATTCCTTTAAACCATCCTCTTGCGGCGGTTAAGGACTCCTTCAATGCGGTATTTATAAACGGTGATGCCGTGGGAGATCTGATGCTTTACGGAAGGGGAGCGGGAGATATGCCTACGGGAAGTGCCATTGTTTCCGATATTATAGCCGCCTGCCGTAACAGAGGCAGGCACAGGTACAGCACCTTTTACAATGAGTCTGTGGCTTCGGAGGATATTGTTTTCGACAACAACTGGGAGACTGAATTCTTTGTGCGTCTCACCGTAGAGGACAGGCCGGGAGTGCTTGCAAGAATTGCAGGGATATTCGGGAAATATGGGGTAAGCATTGCCTCTGTTATTCAAAAGGGACATAATATGAAAGAGGTTCCTCTCATATTTGTCACACATAAGGCCAAGGAGCTTTCTTTAAAGAATGCCGTGGCCGATATAGCTCTTGGAGCGGATGTTGTGAGAGTAGAAAATGTTATTCGTGTGGAGTCAGGGACATAAACAAGGCAATAGCGGAAAGCAAATAGGGAGGCATTTTAAACACAAAGACAATCAGGGGTGCCTCCCCGCTCTTCAGAGGCCTTTACAAAAAATGATACCACCTTTTTTTCTCCCGAGTCATCAATGGGATAATTATCTATGACGCGGCCCTTCTCAAAATGAAGCACATGCGTACAGCTTCTGAGTATCAGCTCAAGGTCATGAGAGATAATAAACAAGGTTTTTCCCATCTGATTAAGCTGCTTCAAATTATCGGATACCTGCTGCATATGCTTAAAATCCAGACCGCTTGTAGGCTCATCGAACAAAATAAATTCTTTTTGGGAGGCTACCGCACTTGCTATTGCCACTCTCTGCTTCTGTCCTCCCGACAATGACATTGGATGCATATCCTTAAAGGATAAAAGATCAAGACTGTTAAGAATATCTTCCGCCCTTTGAGAATCCTCCTTGTCCATGCTTAAAAGAATCTCATCAAGCACGCTTTCTGTAAAAAGCTGGTGATTTACGTCCTGCATTACCATATAGAAGTGCTTCAGCCGATTTCTTCCGTTAAAGCTCTTACCACCGACCGACATAACACCCTTGCAGCTTTTTTCCAACCCGCAAAGGCACCGTGCAAAGGTGGACTTTCCTGCTCCATTGTGGCCTATGACGGCAATAATACCTCCCTCGGGAATTGACAGGTTGTGTATCTCAATGGCGGGGTGTTGGTTTTTATATGAGAATACAAAGCCCGAAAGTGATACATAGCCCTGCTTTTGAGACAAACCGCTTTTGCATTTTGACAGGCTATATAAAAAAAGGCTTCTAAGCCCCATGCCTGAAAGCCTTGACAGGCTCATTGCCTTCATTTCTCTGGAAGTAAACTCCTCCTTTATTCTGCCCTCCTTCATGTATAGAATACGGTCGGCAAGCTCACGGAGAAAATATAAGCGGTGCTCTGCTATAATAATTGTTTTACCCTTGCTTTTCCACATGACTATAAGCTCCCGCAGGTCTTCGATTGAAGAAGTGTCAAGGTTTGAGGAGGGCTCGTCAAGCACAAAGATATCAGGATGACAGGTTGAGACAGAGGCGCAGGCAATCTTCTGCTTTTCTCCCCCTGAAAGCTTAAAAATGCTTCTGCCCATCAGAGTCTCAATTTTAAAATCACAAACCGTTTCATCTATTCTCCTCTGTATTTCCTCTATGGGCAGGCCCATATTCTCACACCCGAAGGCGAGCTCACTTGTGGTATCAACATTAAAAAATTGTGAACGGGGATTCTGAAAGACTGATCCAACCATTTTTGCCGTCTCATAGAGAGGGAGATTATTAACCGCACGGCCGTTAAGCATTACCTCTCCCGTAAGAGAGCCTTCATAATAGTTGGGTATCAGCCCGTTTATCAGCCTTGTCAGAGTGGTTTTTCCGCAGCCTGATTCTCCGCATAACAAAACCACCTCTCCGTCCCGTATGGTCAGATTAATATTATGCAGCCCGTTTTCCTTGCAGCCTTGTATGTATGAAAAGCAAACATTCTTTAATTCAATCATTTTTTGCCACGCCCTTTTAATTTATAGTAAACGCTATAAAAATTAATATTCCGATTATTAATATTGCAATATCCTGCACGCCAAAGCCGATTTCACATACATTTGTTCTTTTGACAGGGCCTCCAAGGCCTCTGGTTAATGATGCCGCCGACAGCTCATCTCCTATTTTGACGGTGGACATAAGGAGTGGAACCATTCTGTATTCAAGCATTGCCATAGGTTTTTTAAACAGCCTGCCTGACCCCAGACCGATTCCACGCATCCTCATGGCATCACCTATGGCACGGGCTTCCTCTCCTATGGTGGGGAAAAAACGGAACATTACGGACATGGGAATAATTATTTTCTGCGATAAGTGCATACGCTCCATGGATGCAACAAATTCACTGACAGTTGTTGTTGTAACCAGATAATACCCCATTATCAGTCCCGGCATCATTCTATAAAGCGTAGTCGCCACCATTGCGATAAAAAGGTTAGGTATTCCATGAGTGGCAGGCATCACAAGCTCATTTAACAACACTGCAATTATATATGCAAGAGTGCAGTATACACCTGACTTTATTTTATTACTGGCAAACAAAAGGGATAAGGGTATGGCAGCTAAAGCCACCATTAAATACCATACATTTCCGCTGAAGGCAGCAGTATTGGTAATTAATGCAATAAAAAGCTTTGTTCTAGGGTCAAGCCTAAGGTGCTTGTGGGAAGCACCTGTGCTTTGTAGAAGTTCGGTCTGCATCATGCAATACCTGCTCTCTGAAAGTGCTTTTTAAGAACTGCTTTACCTAAGAAGGCTCCTGCAATGCCTGAGGCAAATGCTGTAAAAAATATGGCAACTGCGGCCCAGTCAGGCGTTATGGAAATAACTGCATTTGTGTATTCATCCCCCATACTGTTTGAGATATACTGTAAATAGCTGTCACGCATAATCCACAATGGAAGCATGGCTCCCATTGACCACATGCTGAAAATTCCGTAGCCTAATACAGAGTGCTTGAAGCTTTGGTATTTACCGGTCTTGAAAACCAAATCAGCCAGCAAGCCGAATATTAACGCTGTTGCGATAGGCACCCATGTATGACCCGTTGCAAACATAATAATACCAAGGAGTATAGCCATAATACTCACCATACCGAATTTTTTGACCTTTGTCAGGAAAAGCATAAAGGGTATTCCCGTTATCATAGGCATGTAAGCGGGAAGAAGGATAAATAGAATGGGTATATAGCCCAACATGCCGCACGCAAAGAAAATAACAAAATAAATTGCAGTAAATATTCCGACGCTTATTAAGTCTTTTGTCTGTAGTTTGTTGTTCATAGAATAGCCCCCCATTTAATATATCATTTAAGTAGTTAGAAATGACTAACTTTTGCATTTAACAAAACAGAATTATAGCAAAAGGGCAGGGGATTATCTGCTCCATTCAGACAAAAAAGCATCCATTCGGACATTTTTTCTACATTTGAGTTAAGAAAAATCCAAAGAAAAATTAACCAAAAATGTAATCGAATACTTGACAACCTTGTAATGTGTAATTATAATTATTATTGATAATGATATTCATTCGCAATAATAATTCTGAGACGCGTCTAACTTATGCTGGAGTTATTGCTGCAATAATGCATTATATATTAAGCAGGCTGCTTATATTTTATTTAGGAAGAAAGGATTAATACACACTTAATTTTTGCTAGGTATATGTTATGTGTAGAATAAGGGAAAGAAAAATGGAAGTCAAGTTTATTAAGGTAAATCCCACTCAAAATATGACCATTCTTGTGGAAAGCCGTCACTCAAGAGATGTATACCGGCAACTGGCCTCCCACATTATGGCATATGATAACGTCTTTGCCGAGCAGGTAGGGTTTATTGAGTCGCCGAAAGGTGGTATGGCATGTGCCCGGCTTCAAATGATGGCGGGAGAGTTCTGCGGCAATGCAACAATGTCTTTAGCTGCGGTAGTGGCGTGGAAAAGAAACCTACATCCCGGAAATGGGATGGAAGTTCCTCTGGAGGTTTCTGGAGCGAATCATTTGTTAATGTGCCGGGTAAAAGTGCAAAAGACAGGATATCTTTGCAAATTAGACATGCCTCTTCCCCTGTCTGTAGATAAAAAAAAGATAAGCTGCAATGGTGTTACTATCCCGGCTACTATTGTCAGATACCCCGGGATTGTTCACGCGGTGGTTAATGTGCCGCGGTTTGACAGCTCTATAAGGGAAACAGCTCAGATTATGGCAAAATCCCCCGAGCTGCTGCAGGGAGAAGCGGCAGCAGGCGTTTTGCTGTATAGAAGGCAAAGCAATGAGATAGCGCCCCTGATTTATGTACCTGGTGCAGAAACAATGATCTGGGAGAGGGGCTGTGGATCTGGGTCTGCTTCTTTGGGTGCGTATGCGGCCATAGAAGCACAAGAAAGCATTCATTTGGAAATTAAGCAGCCGGGCGGTGTTATTGATGTCTGGGCCAAGTGTCAAAAAGGAAATGTTACCTGCCTGTCAATTCAAGGGCATGTGGATATATCTGCTGTAGGAACCGCATTTGTTTAGGCGGAAACAATAATGGCTTAATTTATATCCCAATACTATTTTATGAGGAGGAAAATATAATGACGGATGAAGACATGCTGGTTAAGGAACTGAACAATTTTTTATCTGAATTCAGACAACTAAATATTTCACACAAACAAAATGCTGATAACTATAAGGAAATGGAAAAGACAATAGGAGAATTTTCATCCTTTATATTGAACAAAAAGAATGATGAAATCTGGAAGCAGATGGAGAATAAAAATGATGATATTTTAGAAAAGCTGGTGGAGGAGATTAGGGAGCAGTCTGCATTTTGCGTATGGGCTATGGAAAAATACAGAGCGGTTGAATTGCAGAAGAATAGGGAAGGCATAGCGGAGTATTTCAGCAATATAGAAGCATGTATCGAAACGGAATTTGGCAGCTTTGAGATTACGGCTGATTCTAAGGTGCTACTTATCGGGGCAGGGGCTTTTCCTATGACTCCCTTACTGATTGCCCGAAGGACGGGAGCGGAGGTGGTTGGTATAGATATTGACCCTGAAGCCGTCAATTTAGCAAGGATAGTTGTAGGGATGCTGGATAAAAGCTCCCGAATTACTATAAAGGATTGCCCTGCGGATCAATTGGAGTTTACCCGGGAGGCTACACATATTGTTTTTGCGTCTACTGTAAAAGAGAAATTTGATATATTAAATCAACTTCATCCGTTAACAAATAAAGATGTTGTTGTAGCCATGCGGTATGGGGACGGTTTTAAATCTTTGTTCAATTACCCCTTACAGGACACAGACAGTTCACTGTGGAATATAGTAAATAATGTATCCTGGCAGGAGAATGTTTTTGATATAGCCTTGTATAAAAAAGCATGAAACCGGCAGATTTTAAAGCGACATGACAAAGGGGGCATTACAGATATGGGAATTTTACAACGGGTACTGATATTGGGGACGGGTTCGGCGGCGGTGCAAATTGCCGTAAATCTCAAAAGCAAATTGGGTTGCGTTGTAGGTATTGCGGGCAGAGCTTCGGCACGGTCAAAAAAATTTTTCAATGAATTGGACGAAAATAAAAATAAGGTATCCGTCTATATACAAAATAAGAAGCATGTTTCAATGTTTGGTGAATGTTATATAGACAATGTATTTGTGGGATATCATGCGGTTGAGGGAAAATGGGATACCATTATATTATCTGTTACAAACGATGCGTATATAAGCGTTATAAAGCAATTAGATGCGGAATTTATAAAGCAGCTTCAATGTGTGGTTTTGGTATCGCCCGCCATTGGATCAAACAGTCTGGTCAGCGGTTTTTTAAAAAGCCTTGGCTGTTCTGCCGAAGTAATCAGCTTTTCAACATATTATGCAGCAACCAAAGGCCAGAATTCTGCTGTTGAAGTATTGACTAAAGGCGTAAAAAAGAAGATATATATAGGCTCTACAAGCAAAGACTCTGCAACATGCGGACAGTTATCATATTTACTTTGTCAATTGGGCATTGCTGCCGAGCTAATGATAAGCCCGTATGAAGCGGAGAGCAGGAATATCTCAATCTATGTGCATCCTCCGATATTTATGAACGAGTTTGCTCTGGATATCATATTCGGAGAAGATAAAACGGTAAAATACGCGTACAAGTTTTATCCTGAGGGGCCTATTACCCAATATGTGATACATGATTTGCTGGAGCAATGGAAAGAGATTTCAGAGATATTGAATTGCTTTAACGTGGAGCGGTTTAATCTGCTTAAATTTATGAATGATGACAACTATCCTGTAAGACCTCAGAGCTTATCTAGGGATGATATTGAAAATTTCACTTCGTTTGATGCTATTAAACAGGAATATTTACTGTATATAAGGTACACCTCTTTACTGATTGACCCATTCTCAATCCCCGACATGAAAGGCAGGTATTTTGACTTTTCAGCCGTGCCCATTCAGAGGGTTTATCAGGATAAGAAAGGCTGCTGGCATGTTCCCAGAATGCCTAAGGAGGATTATTATAGATTGAAAATATTGCAGAGCATAGCGTGCAATCTGTCCTTATCAACTCCCACTATAGATAAAATTATTAATAATTATGAACGGAAACTGCAGCAATTTGTGCAGCAAAATAAAGGGGACTTATTGTCTGATGATTTCGTTCCCATGAGTTTAGATGAAGAGGCTGCAATTATTTGCAATAAAATCAGAGGTGAAAGGTGATTAATAACCAACATGGACAAGATTAAAAACAATCCTGCTATCAGCGGCATTATGTATGCGATCACATCCTGCTTTATATTCAGTATTATGAATGTGCTTGTAAAAGCGGCAGCGTCATCCATTCCATCCAATGAAATTGTTTTTTTCAGGAGCATTATCGGAACGGTTATGATCCTGTTCTTTATGAAAAAAGAAAAAGTGCCGTTTTCAAAAACCGGCATTCCGATGCTGGCATTGCGAGGATGCTGCGGAGCCCTTTACATGATTTTTTATTTTTACACAATTGCCAATATGCCATTGCTGGACGCCATTGTCCTTATTAATACATCCCCTATCTTTTCTATTCTGCTTTCGCGATTATTTTTAAAGGAGAAGAATCCTCGGAGTGTTTATGTCATTATGCCAATAGTTCTTATCGGAGCTATGCTCACAATAAAGCCTTTTGGATATTCCACCTTTTCCGCCGTTGCGTTTCTAGGGATTCTGGCTGCTTTGTTTTCAGGGGCGGCAGGTATCTGTATCAGGTATTTAGGCCAGAGGCATCATACATACGAAATTATTTTTTATTTTATGGTTACTGCGGCAATAGTGTCGATTCCGCTGATGTGGAACGAATTTGTTGTACCGAATCCTAAAGAATGGTTTTATCTTACATGTATCGGTGTAATCTCATTATTGGCACAGGTATTTTTAACAAAGGCATTTACCCATGAAAATGCTGTTGTAGTTGAAGTGGTTCGTTATATAGGCATTGCATTCAACGCATTTTGGGGATTTGTTTTTTGGATGGAAATACCGGATGTATTTTCCGTAATTGGAACGGTTGTGATTGTGGGTGGCTGCATAGCTATGACAAAAATGAAAAGTAAAAAAATATCGGAAAAAATTTTATAACGAAAACACAGTAACTTAACTTTTTAATCTTCCGGGGACACTTCTCAACTATATAGGATGCAATAAAGATTTTACAAACATAGAGGATATAATTGCTTACAGAAATTTTTAACTACAACGAAAAGACGCCTTGCGGGGAAATGTCTCACGGGTATGTCATCAGGAGCTTTTCTTAGATGTATTCCTTACGGGTCAAAAAAATTTCTTTCATCAAATTATATCCTCCATGTAAAATCTTTATCGCTAAATATATATTTAACAAGAAACAAATTTGTTGAGGAATGTCCCCCCACTTGACTAACATCTTAACATATGTTATTATTAACATATGTTAAGATGTTTTTTTAAGATAAATTTTTATGAGAAAGGAATTCATTATGTCATTAAACCATGTGATTTTAGGACTTTTAAGCCGGGAACCCATGACCGGATACCAACTGAAAAAAATGATTCAGAGTACGCCCTTCATGTACTGGTCGGGAAACAACAATCAGATATATAAAGCGTTTGTTGAATTATTGGATGAAGGCTTTGTTACAAAAGAGGTGCAGCACCAGGAAGGATCACCGTCAAAAAACATCTATACAATTACTGATGACGGTATGAAGGAGTTTAAACAATGGCTGCTTTCCGTGACGGATGCTCCGGCCTTTAAAAAGCAGCTTTTAATTAAATTGGCTTTGGCGGATGGATTAAATCGCAATGATTTGGAGAATATACTGGAATCCTATACCGAGGTTGTTAAGACTCAGATAATTTTATCCGAAAGAGAAATCCACCAGTGCTGCTTTGCCGGACAACAGTCTTTCGGTGAGTCTTTATTTATAGATTTAATACGGGAGAATGTATTATCCTTTTATTCAAGTGAGCTTGAATGGATTCAAAGGGTGAGGGAATTGATTTCGGAAATCCCGAATAGTAAAGACAATGAGGCGGAAGCAGTCAGCCAAAATAAAAAAGAAAAGGAAGAATCGACTATGAGCTATAAAATAATGGAGGCCCAAGGGAAAAGATATATTTATCTCACAAGCGACAGCCCTTTAATTTTGCGGGAGCAGGATGCGATTGACATCATTTCACTTTGTGCCGAGCACAGCACCAACGCAGTGGTTTTAGACGGCGACAGCCTTTCGGATGATTTTGTAAGGCTAAGGACAGGGCTTGCCGGCACCATATTGCAAAAGTTTGAAAACTATAATATCAAAGCTGCTGTAACGTTAAAGGGCGGACAACATTTCCCCGCACGTTTTGAGGAAATGCTTTCTGAGCACAGCACAGGGAATACCTTTCGGATATTCACCGGTTTAGATGATGCTGTAAGCTGGCTGCTGGCTTAAGAGGAGGGGGTATAAAATGAGAGATACATTTGCTTTTAAAACGACCGAGGGCAAGAGTGCCGTATACAAAGCGTATGACACATTTCTTGGCAACATGAGAATTCCTCATGAAGAAATCTATGTTGACACGCGCTTTGGAAAGGCATTTGTAATAGCGGCAGGTAAAGAAGATGCGCCCGTTTTGGTACTGCTTCACGGCAGTGGCATAAATTCAGCCATGTGGATTGAGGACATGGAAAAGTATTCCGAGCATTACAGAGTATATGGTGTTGATTTACAAGGCGAACCAGGCAAAAGTGACGATAAGCAATTATCCTTTGAAGGCTCTGATTTTGACAATTGGCTTCACGACGTATTTGTGGGACTGTCCATCCAAAAAGCCAGCATAGTCGGAATTTCCTTGGGGGCATGGCTTGCGTTGAAGTTTGCGATCGCAAATGGACAAATGGTTGATAAGCTTGTTTTGTTATGTCCGGCTGGAGTGGGTACGCAAAAAACGTCGTTTGCATTTGTGTCTTTAGCCTATATTCTGCTGGGCGAAAAAGGCATAGAACGGCTGTATCGCAAGGTCAATGGCGGGAAGCCCATACCGCAGGTGATAATGGATTATCAAAAGCTGATTGGGCAAAGCTTCAATTTTAGGCGTGAGAAGGTTCCTTTGTTTACGGATGCTGAACTAACGCGGGTAACAATACCGTCCCTTTTATTAGTAGGGAAAAAAGACGTAATGTTTCATTCGATCAAAACGGCACACCGCTACAGCAGCCTTGTACCTCACGCAAAAGTTACTGTGTTGCAGGAAGAGGGGCATACGCTTGTTGGCTTAGTGGATGACATATTAGCATTTCTGCGGCAATGACACATTTGGGGACATTTCTCAAACTTAATGTGCGTTAAGTTTGAGGAATGTCCCCAAATTTCGAGGAATGTCCCCAAATTTCATAAAAACCCCGTCATAGTTATTTAATTTAATTATATGTAAGGGGCATCAATACCGTGATTGTGCAAAGAGATAATCATCAAAACATCTTATTTATATAGTTGTAAAATGTATTGTTATATGGTATAATTTTGAAGTAAAGCAAGTTAAGTGATGTGAAATATAAGGAGGTATTATTATGTGGAAAAAACCGTCAATGGAAAAACCATCTTTTCAGAAAGTTAATTTGGAGGAATTGTCTGTAAAAGAGTCAAGTGAAACAAATGGGGGCGCTGTTGGAGTATCCGAGGCAATTATCAATTTACCGATAATTCTGCCGATAAAGCCACCTATTATTCTTAGTGGAATAATCGCTTACCCATATCCTTTAGTCAAGAGTCAAGTAAAGTAAACTCTGCTTACCGTTAACCGCATAAGATATTGAAAAAAAGCCGTCTATTATGGAGCAGCTTATGGCTTACGTATCTATAATAGGCGGCAGACTTTAATTATATCGTTAATGCCCGCCTCTTTTCAGGCCTTTTAAAATTTCCATCAATTTTTAAGATTAGGACAATACATGCTTTGGTTATCTATTTTTTTGCACGTGTTATTTGTAAAATTCATTTTTAAATGGTATAATATAGTAGTAGATCAAATCAAGTGCTGTGAAAAGTTTAAGGAGGTATTATTATGTGGAAAAAACCATTAATAGAAAAACCGTCTTTTAACAAAGTTGATCTGGAAGACATGTCAGTAAAAGAATCACTCGATACAAATGGGGGTGCTGTCGGACTGACTGTAGAAGACATCATAAAGATTCCCCCGATAAAATGGCCTCCAATTATACTTACCGGGTTGGTTGCTCCCAAATATCCGATTGACATTAATGTGTCCCCCAAGGACTTGGTGCGTCCCCCGATGATAGGCTGATATTGGCGTGTTTTTGGAAAAGTCTATGCTTAGCTTTATAGTCCGTTACCTGTAAAAAGAACATATAATTTTAAAACTGCTTGGATTTGATCTACATACAGTAAAATCCAAAGGTAATAAAGTTATATTTTGTTAGATTTTAATTAGCCGGGAAGGAGTCCGTTTATGCAAACTGTTAATGAAAAAACATGTTTGTTTGATAATTACACCAATTTTTTACATAAAGTAGACGATTATGAAAGCATTATTGAAAATGGTCACGATACATATATTTTATTTAATCCTTCAATACATTACTGGATAACATTAGATGAAATAGGTGCCGCAATATATAATGAAATTCACAATAATAGCAGCATGGATATTGTAAAGAAAAATTTAATTGATAAATTTTCAATTGACGATTCAACATTTAATGAAGATGTTCTGCCCTTCGCCCAGGAATTGGCTAAAAACGGCTTTCTGTCGTTTGATAAGACTGCTGCTGAAGCAGCTTGGATGAGCGAAAGCTATAATATTGACACGGTAGAGAGTTATCCCTTCAATGACATTTATATAAGCTTAACGGATAAATGCAATTTAAACTGTATATATTGCTTTAATAAAGAAGAGAGGCATAATAGGATAAGTAAAAGCTCAGACTTCATAATATCAAAAGAAAAAGTTGTGGAGGTATTGAACGAATTTAAGGCATTAAAGGGCTCTAAGGTTATTTTCACCGGCGGAGAGCCTACATTGAACAATCACTTGATTGATATTTGCAGTGAGGCTAAAAAGATAGGTCTGGAAACTCATTTCATAACTAACGGAACACTTCTGAACTCTATTGATATTGGAAAGCTGGCCGAATATGCAGACGGCTTTACCATAAGCCTGGACAGTGTGATAGAGGAGGAGCTGGAAGTATTATGGGGAAATCCGCATATCAGTCTTGATAAAAGTATTTTTACAGCACTGGAAAAAATAAATGAATTTTCTTCAAAAGAGAAAAAAATAACTGTAATCATAAAGCCCATAGTATCCGCCTTGAATATTAATTCTCTGGACAAGCTTGTTTCCGTGCTGTATGAAAAGCTGAATAACTGTGACTTATCCTGGGGGATGACCCAATACGGCAAAATAGAAGATGCCGAAGTCAACGAGCTGCTTTCTGTCACAGAGAAGGAATATATAAAAAGCGTTGCACGAAGCCTTAAAAATACATACCTGAGTGATAAGGAGAACAAACAAAGGACTCCTGAAGAAACAAAAAAAGTCCATAACAGAATAAATATGTTTTCATTCTGTCATGGGGCCAGATTGCTTCCTCCAACTTCTCCGAACCTGCTTAGCTGTAACCCGTCCTTCTATATTGCCAGCAATGGGGATGTGTATCCGTGCCAGTGCTTTGAAAACGAAAAATATAAAATAGGAAACGTGCTGGAAGATTCATTGTCAAATATGTTTGAAAATGAAATTTTTAAAAGAATCCGCTCCAAGCTGCCTATCAATAAAATAGACAGCAAGGTATGCCTTAAGTGTGAATTCAGATTCTTATGCACAAACAAATTAGGTCCCTGCGAGGTTAGCAAGGACAGAGATATGACTAATTGCAAAAGAACCAATATACAGAAATTATTTCTCCAAACCCAGCTATAATAAGCTTTACTCACCCCCCTGCTTCGCAAAAGAGGGGGAGAAAGCAGGCGGGGGGACATTTCTCAAGAACAGCGCAGAGATTTTGCTTTATTTTTGAGGAATGTCCCCTAAGAGTTATTTCAGCGATTTATAAATAAAACCGCCCGGACCGCTAATTATCACTATTTTTCCATTTGTACATACAGTTGAAAAACTAATATTTAATGGAGATTCTTCCTGTCTCCAATTTACACCATCCTTTGACGTTATAATTATTCCTTCATCACCTGCCGCAATAAATTCATTACCCGTCCAGCAGATATCCTTCAAAGCTTTATTAGTATGGCTTTCGGCCTTAGCCCAGTCAGTCCCGTTCTTTGAGTACCATACCTCACCATTGCTTCCAATACCAATGAATTTATTGTTTGAATAAATAATTTTAATTATCGAGTTGTTGTAGTCCTTTATTTTAATGCGTTTCCACCTAAACCCATCGGGAGAAGCATCTATTTGCCCATATGTATTTATAGCTAAATAATTAGAACTACCGATTATAATAGACTTATAATAATTTAATTCTTTTCTTGATACCCAGCTCTTCATATCAGATGAAACGGCTGTACCATCAGAGCCGGCAATAATGTATGTAGATCCATCTGATGCGAAAGCATTTATTTGACCGACGTTTTTATAGAAACTATCCATAACCGCAGGTTTTATCTTATCCCAGGAAACAAGATCTTTTGAGGCTGCCAGATAAAAGTCCGGGCCAAAAGAGACGTATTCTTTTCCAGACCAGCATATACCCCAACGAATAATTTCCTCAGCACTCTTGTTTTCTTTCTTCCACTCCAATCCATCCTTTGATGAATAGATAGAATACGTTTCACTATCAATCGAAATGAATTTATTGCCATCCCAAAATTGTGGAGTATGGATCATTTCACTTTCAATCCAGTTTACACCATCAGTAGAGCATTTAGCTTCACCGTTATCACCAACAGCTACAAACTTACCGTTATTATAAATTATGTCATTAATTTTATGGTTTGCCCTACTCTGCTGAAAAGCTTTTTTCCACTTTACACCGTCGCTTGAATAGTAAATATCATATTCATACCAATAACCCGGGAGCGCGAAGTAGTTAACTGCAGCTACAAAAGCTTTTCCTGACCATACTGTAACTAATGAATCCCCTCCGACGTTGGCATTAGTACGCTGCCATTTTACCCCATTGAGTGAGGAATAAGTAATTAGCCTGCATTCAGGGCCAGGTCCCTGACCGGTTATCTCGTTAACTATAAGAATGAAGGATTTACCATTCCAGATAATATTTTCACACATGCATATATATATTTCGCGAGAATTCTTTTTCAGGTATTTAGTCATAAGAGTATTAATACCCCAATTATACCCATCCCTTGAGGTAGCAATATATAATCCTGACGTATAATCATATTCATCTGTACTCGCGTATGTAGTTCCTGACGCAACAAACAGCTTGCCATTCCATACAATCTTATTAAAACCAGGCTTATTTTTCAGGGTTTTCGTTTGCCATGCAACTCCATCTTTAGAGGTGCTGATTTCCCCTTTTGCACCAACAGCTACAAAGACCTTTCCGTTCCAGACAGCATCGGAGACATATTGCTTTAAGGCTGTTTTCTGAATTTTCCAGTTTTTACCGTTGCTTGATGTCAGAATTTCTCCCTGCTTATCAGTAAATGCAAGAAATAGATTTTTTCCAACAATAATTTTTTCTATTGAACTTGTTGTAATGGGCTTTACCACATTCCAGTCATATCCGTTTGTCGATCTTAGAAAAGTACCGTTATGGCCAACTGCTACAATCTGGCTATTTGTACAGATGATATCATTCAGTTCGGAAGGGATTTCATGGGAAGTGTTCAGGTTTTCAGTCCAGTTTATACCATCAACTGAAGCTTTAATCTTTCCACCAGCTGCAATTGCTACATATAGCTTGTTTTTAAAACATACTACACGGCTAAAGCTTTCGATACTTGCTGCTATCTTACCGGTTTGCCAGATGGAAGACTCAGGTGATTTAATGGGTGCTTGTTCTGCATTAACAGGTCCAGCCAGTACAATAGCGATTAAAAGACTTAATATTCCTGCAATAATTTTTTTCATTTAATTTCCTCCAAAAAATCAAATTGAATTTACAGCTCATTAGTGAAATTAAATCCGCAATTACACTGTAAACAAATAAATTATACCATTTTTGTTTTACAAAACTATATCATTTAGTTTAAAGAATCATGTCAGATAAGAGGGGACAATCCTCAACAATAACGCAGAAATTTTGCTGTATTTTTGAGGAATGTCTATGGACGATTTACAGCAATTATGCCATAGTAGTTTTCAGGTTAATGCTTTACATATAATTTTTCAAGGCTTATACTATGGATTGAAAAATAAATTATTAGAGGTATAAAATGATTAACCTGATTATTGCTCTGGTATGCTATTTAGCTTCAGTAACAGGCTCTATCTGCGGCATCGGAGGCGGTGTTATCATCAAGCCCGTACTGGATGCCACCGGAGTTATGCCGGTAACAACAATTAGCTTTCTTTCCGGCTGTACGGTTTTATCTATGTCGGGAGTGTCCTTGCTCAGCAGCTCGAAATGCGGTAAGAAATATGGGGATAACTGGGAGGTTGATAGGGCTTTTGCGGTTGTTATATCTTTAGGAAGTATTGTCGGGGGACTGGCTGGGAAAGAAATTTTTCAGATGATTGTAAAAAATTCTCCCAATCCCGATTACATAGGTGGGGTACAAGCGGTTGTTCTGGTATTACTTACTGCGGGAACCTTAGTATATTCTCTTTTTAAAAATATGATAAAAACCAAACGGGTAACCATTAAGGGAATTGCCTTTATTGCAGGTTTTTTGTTAGGAGTCATATCCTCCTTTTTAGGAATTGGCGGAGGACCTTTTAATCTTATTGTATTATTCTACTTATATTCCATGAGTGAGAAGCAGGCAGCCGTGTATTCCCTCTATGTCATATTTCTGTCTCAAATATCCAGTATTCTCAGCGCGCTGCTGCAGAGGGATATCCCTGAATTTTCCGTATACATGCTGCTGCTGATGTGTGCATGTGGTGTATTAGGAGGACTAACAGGTTCTAAGATAAACAGATTTATCAAGAATCAAACACTGAATAAATTATTTATTGGCATGATAACTATTATTATTTTTATAAATATTTTCAATATTACAAAATATATTTAGCATAAGCAGGGACATTTGAGGAATGTCTCCTTAAATAAGGAGAGATGTGAAAAAACGCAGCCCAAATTTGCTGAGGGTACATCTCATCCCACTCGTTTCAACAACATGATAAAAGCAATGTATATTTCAAAATCACAGATAGCAGATGAAATTAGTAAAAGAGGTTAAATTCCAGTTTGCCGGTAGTATTATGGACATAAAGTGATCTGGGAAATTCCATAGTAGACCTGTACTCACAGACTGAAGCCATTCCTGTGCAAAATAGCAAATACCGAGTACTGTTATTTTAATCAAAATGAAAGGATTGCACATATTACTTAGGGAGATATTTTGGTTCCTCAAAAATATACCTATTTACAACCACACTATTATGTGATACTATATACTAGTAATTAGTATTACTGAATACAAGTCATACAGAATAGCAAGGGGTGATTGTGCTGGAAAACCTAACGGAAATGCTCAAAGGCGTGCTTGAGGGCTGTGTACTTGAAATCATCAGCCACGAGGAAATCTACGGTTACGAGATCACACGGCGGCTGAATGCCCTCGGGTTTTCGGACGTTGTGGATGGGACGGTTTATACCATCTTAGTACGGCTTGAGAAAAACAAGCTGGTGGAAATTACGAAAAAGCCATCCGATATGGGGCCGCCGCGAAAGTTTTTCGCGCTCAACGACGCGGGGCGCAAGGAGCTGCGGAAGTTCTGGGAAAAATGGGAGTTTGTTGCGTCGAAAATCAACCAATTAAAGGAGGAATAATCAAATGTCGGAGTTTTTCGATAATTATTTTAATATCAAAAAAATAATTGAGAGCAAGCGCGAATACAAGAAGCAAATGGCAAGGGTGGAGGCTCTGCCGAAAGACTATCAATACGTATTTAAGAAAATTCAGGGGCACATGTGGAATTTTGCGTCAGGAGACGGCTATGACATGTTGAAGCTTCATTATGAATTGATAGATTTGTTTGAAACTGGTGCAGGGGAAGGTAAACAAGTTTTGGAAATTACGGGCGAGGATGTGGCGGCCTTCTGCGACGAACTTTTGCGCAACGCTAAAACATATACGGAAAGCTGGCGCGAGAAGCTAAACCGCGACATATTGAATAAATTCGGAAAGGGAAACGATTCTAAATAACTGATTTAGCCATAACCATAAAAGGATTGAAAAAATCCTACAAAAAAGAAGTTCTGAAAGGCGCTGCCTTCTAAGCGGGGTGCGAGGAACTGCGAAAGTTTCGGAAAAAATGGGAATTTGCTGAATTGAAAATTAACGAGTTAAAGGAGAGGAAATAATGAACTTTTGGGAAAGAATCACAGGTAGTGACATGACTAGAGAATTGAAAGCTTTTGAATCGCGAGCCCAAAAGCTGCCTGCTGATTATCAAGCGGCATGGGGAATAATTTTTGCCAATCTTTTGCCGCACGGAGATTTCACCGGTCGCAACCTCATGCCAATTCTTGACGGTGTGCTTGGCCTGCTTGAAGAAACGGCGGCGGACGGTCAGAGTGTCCAAGAGGTTTTGGGTGACGATATAAAAGGCTTCTGTTCAGCGCTGGCCGGCGAAGAAGGGGCAAAGACTTATCGCGACAAGTGGCGCGAGCAGCTCAACAATAATATAGCTAAAAAATTAGGTAAATAGGAGGAAAAAATGAGAATACAAGATATCATTGAAGGCAAAAAAGAGTGGCGAGCACACGTAGCACGTGTCAAAGCACTTCCGCAGGATTATCAGATTGTTTATAAGGAGCTTCAAAAATATCTCTTTAAGGTCGGTCCTGTCGAGCTAACCGACGGGACGGACTTGCTCTCGGGAATTGTCGATTTATTTGAAGAGGGCGCAGCCTCCGGGAAAGGCGTGCTCGAAGTGACAGGCAGTGACGTAGCGGCTTTCTGTGATGATCTAATCAAAGATTCAAAAACCTACGCTGACATCTATCAAGAATCTGTTGACCGGGAAGTTAATAAGGCCATAAAAAAGGTTACGGATAAAACAAAGTAAAAGGGGGATAAGGGGATGGAAAAAGCAATTGAGGTGAAAGGTCTGCGAAAGTCCTTCAAGGACATAGAAGTTCTGAAGGGCGTTGATTTTGAAGTGAAGCGAGGTGAGATTTTTGCACTGCTCGGTTCCAACGGAGCGGGCAAGACCACGGCGGTCAACATCCTTTCGACACTTCTAAAATCTGACGGAGGAACCGCAAGCATCTGCGGCTTTGACGTTTCGCGTCAGTCGGGAAAGGTGCGCGAAAATATCAGCCTGACCGGGCAGTTCGCCGCTGTGGACGAGATATTGACCGGGCGGGAAAACATTCTACTGATCGCAAAGCTAAGGAGTGTTCCCAAACCAGACCAGGTTGCCGACGATCTGCTCAAGCGCTTTGGGCTTACTGACGCGGCAAACAAACGGGCGGGTGCGTATTCTGGAGGCATGAAGCGCAGGCTGGATATAGCGATGAGCCTTGTGGGAACGCCATCCGTCATCTTTCTTGACGAGCCGACAACCGGACTTGACCCGCAGGGGAGGCTTGAGGTCTGGAAAACCGTTAAGGAGCTTGCCGGAAGCGGAGTGACCATTCTGCTCACAACGCAGTATCTGGATGAAGCGGAACAGCTTGCCGACAAAATCGCGATCCTGAACGAGGGCAAAATTATCGCTAATGGGACGCTTGAGGAACTCAAAAAGCTTTTCCCGCCCGCAAAAAAAGAATATATCGAAAAACAACCGACACTCGAGGAGATTTTCCTCGCGATTATCGGTAAAGGAGGGCAATCAAAATGAAAAACAATACAGGCGTACTGACCGGGCGATTAATGAAGCACATATTGCGCAGCCCGGACACGATTATCACGGTGGCGCTGACGCCGATTGCGATGATGCTGATGTTTGTCTATGTGTTCGGCGGTGCGGTAAGAATGAGTATGGGCACGGACGTGAATTATATTAATTACCAACTGCCGGGCATACTGTTGATGGCTATTGCGTCCGGCATAGCCTACACTGCCTATCGGCTGTTTCTGGATATGCAGAAAGGGCTTTTCTCGCGGTTCAATTCCATGCCTATCGGCCGCTCGTCGGTGCTGTGGAGTCATGTGCTGACCTCTCTTGTGTCCAACATGCTTAGCGTCGTTATTATTTTCTTTGTCGCGCTTATTATGGGTTTCCGTTCAAGTGCGGGAATACTTAACTGGCTCGCGGCATCGGGAATACTTGTACTATACACGCTTGCACTGACGTGGATCGCGGTCATTCCGGGGCTTACGGCAAAATCTATGGAGGGCGCATCAGCGTTCTCATATCCGCTGATCTTTCTGCCCTTTCTCAGCTCAGCTTTTGTTCCGACAGAAACAATGCCAACCGTTGTCCGCGTATTTGCTGAGAATCAGCCTGTAACGTCAATGGTTGAGTCGATTCGCTCGCTGCTTAACTCCGAACCCGTAGGAAACGATATCTGGGTAGCCCTCGCGTGGTGTATCGGTATCATGGCCGTTGCTTATATCTTTGCGATGAGGGCGTATAAACGCAAAGCAGCTTAAGTAGGGGACGCTCCTGTTTTTTGCTTAAATTAAAACAAACCAATACTATAAATTATAGAAAATATGTAAAAATAATAATGTAATTCTACTTTAAGAAGCATCTTTGATTAAAATCAAAAGAAACCAAGGCCATATCTGTTGTGCCTTGGTTTTTTGACAGCCTGAGTTCAGGCGCGAAAAAAAGGCCTGCGCACAATGTGGAGGCCTTTTTAAGGCTCAGCTACATGTTTGCCCAAAGCAGCCTTATCCCATTTGAATCAGTGAATTGAAAGCATTGTTGTACTGTATATTCTTTTTGAGTAGCCGGAATCCTTCATTAGACAGCCTCGTTACCCCGCCCGTAGACATATTTCCCATGTACTTGCATATGCTTTTATAAGTGTACCCACATAATATCCTCATTATATAGGTCACAAATGCCCTGACCTTGCTCGTCTCCCTGCTGTGCTTCCTTCTTAGAGCCTCCTCCAGCCTTTCCCCCAGCAATTGGCCTACCCTTTGCACTATTTCCTCCGGTGTCCTGTTCCGCACTATGTAAGACTTTTCACTGTTGTATACATTTTCAGTGTATGCCCTTATAATGCTGTTATCCACTTCCTTCATTATGCCTGTCTCTCTCATTGACTCCGTAAAGGCCCTGTACTTTTCGCGGGCGGCATTTTTGTCTCCGCCAAAGTGAGCGAGTATGAAGCTTACGTCAACTATTCCCTCAAGGTCTTTCCTTCGGCCCGTGTAGATTCCATATGACGAATACCTGTAAAGCTCCTCTTTCCCTGCATAGTCGGGAAGATCCTTTGGGTTGTTGTGTATATATGCCGACAGCGTCAGACTGTATGTGTCACTGTCTACTATGGTGCTGCCAAACCTTCCTTGATACAGGTGCCCATGGCGGTTATACCTTCTGTTGAAATACGCCACATAGGCATTGTTCAGGCAGCGCATGAATAACGATATATCGTACCCGCAAGGATTTATATAAACATGCACATGGTTGTCCATAAGAGCGTAAGCGTATATTTTGCAGCAGTACTTATCTTTATACTTCTTCAGCAGTGCAAGATAGTAGTCCTTATCCTCGTCACACTGAAAAAGGTCTATTTCGCTTATGCTCCTGGACATCACATGATACGTGCATTCTACTGATTTCTTTCTCGCTGCTCTTGGCATTATACCAGCCCCCCTTGGGTTCATTATACAATGTTGGGTATAATTTGTCAAGAACATGAGTTCTATTAAGGAGCGTCCCCTTTTGTCTTTTGAAGCATCCCCCTTATCTTGAACAATAACGGAGTGTCCCGGCATTAAAGAAGGGAAGCCCAATAACAGTGGTTTCCCTTCTTTAACAGAATTAGAGCAGTAATGATTCAATTTTGTTATTTTAGCTGATAGTTAACGTTGCCGAAGCAGTCATGGTATTCCACGGGGAATTAAATGAAGTTGTCCGGAATGAAAATGAATGTGATCCAACAGTTGCCGGACCGCAATTATATGTGTATACAAAACCATATACTTCATAGCTTCCAAGATACACAGTTGTATAGCTGGTAACTCTTGAGCTGTCATAATAGGCATACTGGTCTCCATAACCTATTACAGTAACTTCAACATATACATTTCCGTTTTGTATAAATGCGTTTGTAATACCTACGTTAGTGACTGGAGGGGCTGGAGCGCGAGTTGTGACGCCTCCGTTTGCATCCCCTTCAACAGATGTTATTTTCTGGTCTGAGATTTGGATATTTTCGCTGACTACCCCTGAATCGTCATATGCAAAAGTAGTAATTGAAAAACATAATACTAATACTAAACATAAAGACATAGTTTTAAGTGCTTTTCTTATCATAAATTTATCCTCCTTTAATTACTGCTCTATATCACTTGCTAAATAATACATTAATTCCCACTAAAAGTCAAATACATTTGTTCATTTAAAATACAATATTGTGCAAAATTTTAAGAACGCTCCCGTAATAATAATGCACAGATATTGTCCGAAAGGGAATTGACAAGATATATGACGGCCTCAATAAAAAGTAAAGGAAGCGGCGCACACTCATCAAAGAAACACGCCACTTCCCGGCTGACACATGCCTGAAAGCAAATGCAGCGTAAATATTATATCATGCGCAGCAAATCCTTTCAAGAAATGTGGACAATATCAAAGAAAGGAAGAGCATTATGATCATACGGCAGTTAAAGGCAAAGCAGTTTGAAGGACTGCACAAATTTCTGGTTACGAAAGCGCATGTCGAGCCATTGGAAGCGAGCTATACGGTGAATATGACAATCAACGATGTAGAGTATGTTATTAAGGTACAACCGGAAAGGTACAACAAAATAGCGGTTTTGCAGGTATTACGCATTTATCGGGAGGAATGTGGTCCCAGATTTGAGCTGATAACCAAAGGGAATCTGTTGTCATCACTTCTTGAAATGCTGATCTATCAGAGGGTAGGCTAGGGAAAGCAGACCTGTGGCGTTCTGATGCGGGGACATTTCTTAGGCAGCAGGGTAGAGCTTTTGCAGGGTTTTTTTGAGGAATGTCCCCATCAAGCTGTCTGAACATGATTGCGGGATTAAAAGATTTACAGGATGAGTGCATTTGCTATTAATCTTGTCTATCCTTTAATCCTTTAATCTTGTCCAGACAATGTTAAAAGATGATAACGCTAGTTTAACAGCAACGAGGAGTTTTTTGGGTTTTTTTTAGGGGATGTCCCCGCAAATATGAGTTCTATTAAGGAGCGTCCCCCTTTCACCCATTTCACACCAAAAAGAAGGGGATTACAATTTCTTGTAATCCCCTTCTTTTTGGTCGGAGTGACAAGACTTGAACTTGCGACCTCTTGCACCCCAAGCAAGCACTCTAGCCAAACTGAGCTACACCCCGACAACGCTTAATTATTATAGCATATGGTTTTTTAAAAGGCAATATGTAAACAGAAAAAATTTTTGAATGTCCCCCGTATGAATAATGTGCTAAAAATATGGAAACAAATAAAAATAAGGTTGATTAGTAATAAAAAACAGGAGTTGAATACTATGGATGATGTCCGAAAAATTGTGTTGGATGGACACGAGGACTTAAACACAAATGCTTGTGCCAGCTTAGAAAGGAAAATGGGCGAATTGGAGAAAAAAAACTTAAAACATAAATTCAGCAGATATTCTATTTTGATAGGTATTTTTTTAGTTTTGACGGCAGGACTCATATTAAACAGCGTTTATATTTATAATAGATATATGGATGCAAAACAGCAATATACCACGGCATTTGAGAATATTAGCATAATATCGGCGGATAAGGAAGCCATCAGCGAGGAAAATGAGAAAATATCCATGGAGAATGTCAAAATAAAAGAGGAGTACTTAAAAATAAGCTCTCAGAATGAGGAGATACTTAAAAGGATAGATGAGGTTCAGAAAAGCAATGAGGAGCTTATAAAGAAGAACAGGGAGCTTACGGAAGATAATATTGCTCTCCAAAACAGCCTCAAAATGGCTGCGTCTGTGGGTATAAAGCCCCAAAACTTTACTAAGTTTACCGGCATAACCTCGAGAGGTGAGATACAAAGGGGCGATTATTTGGGGAAGTTTACTATAACAGCGTATACCCCAAGTGCCGACGAGTGCGGAAATGACAAGGGAATAACCAATTCGGGAGAACCCATAATACCCGGTATTTCTCTGGCTGTTGACGGAAAATACTGGCCTTTTGGCACGGTGTTCTATATAAAAGGGCTGGGATATGCTGTTGCTATGGATACCGGAAGCGCTATAAAGGGAAAAAACAGGTTCGATTTTGCCATGTTTGACAAAAAATTTGCACACACCTTCGGTGTGAGAAAATTGGATGTATACCTTGTAAAGATGGGAGAAGGAAAAGCGGATAGGGTGGTGCTTTAGCACCTATGCACTTTAACATTTATATTAAAAAAACAAGCCTCTAAAGGGAGTGGGATGTTTGGAAGGGTATAAAAAAATAATAAAAAAACTGTTATTTTTTAATGAACCGAAAAAGATGGAAAGGTTTGTTTTGAAGGAAACCAGCTCAAAGGAAAACAGAACCGAGGACAGTGCTGAAAACAATGCCGAAAAGGATAAGCAGTACAGAGCCAGAAGGCGGAAGGAGCCGGGAGGCATAAGAAAAATAGACCGCGGCACAGACGAAAGCAGCAAAAAGGAGAAGGAGATACAAAAAGAGGATGAAAATAAAAGAAAAGACTCTGAGGTAAGCGTATACCTTTCGCATAATCTCACTTCTATGAAAAGGCTTTATAATATCCCCATGAACGGGGATGTGGTAATAAGAGAGTTTGATATTATACTTAAGGACAGGGCGGTAGGAGCGTTTATTATATTCTTTGACGGGATGACAGACAGAAAGGTTATAAATAATAACATACTTCAGCCCTTGATGATGCTTTCAAGCCTCGAGATAAAGAAGGCTGAGGAGGATATCGCGGAATATATAAAAAAACAAATACTCCCCCACAATCAAATGAAGGAATTTACCTCATACAGAAAAATAATGGACGAGGTAAATTTTGGAGGATGTGCAATATTTGTAGACGGCATAGCCAAAGCGTTTACTGGGGATGTAAAGGGCTGGGAGCACAGGGGAGTGGAAAGGCCCAATACCGAGCTTGTAATCAGAGGTCCTCAGGAGGGGTTTACAGAAACAATTAGGACTAATACCGCTCTGATAAGAAAAAGGCTTAAGGATGAGGACCTGATATGCCAAAATTTTGAGATAGGGGAAAGGAGCAATACCCCCTGCTCCATGATGTATATAAAGGATATCGCAAATGAGTCTCTGGTAGAGGAAGTGGCAAAAAGACTAAAAAGCCTCAAGGTGGATTATTTGTCCGATTCGGGAGAGCTTGAGCAGTTTATAGAGGACAGCTCCTTTCTTCCCGCTCCCCAGATAATTGCTACAGAAAGGCCCGACAGGGTGGCAACCGCATTGACAGAGGGAAGAGTTGCCGTAATAATGCATGGAAGTCCGTTTGTGCTTATTATGCCTATTACCGCGGAGGATATGGTTAAGTCACCTGAGGATAACTATGTCAGGTTTCCGTATGGAAATTTGTTCCGTTTAATAAGGTATTTTGGGATTGCGCTGTCTCTTCTTCTGCCGGGACTGTATATAGCGATAACAAACTATCATCAGGAGATGATCCCTACCGATCTGCTGTTTTCCATAGAGGCGGCAAGGGAAATGGTGCCCTTTCCCTCGGTGATCGAAATTCTTATTATGGAAATTGCATTTGAGCTGATACGTGAGGCGGGAATAAGAATTCCCGGGCCGATAGGCCCTACCCTTGGAATAATAGGGGCATTAATACTGGGACAGGCGGCGGTGGCGGCAAATATAGTAAGCCCTGTGCTGATTATAATAGTGGCGGTTACAGGGATAGGATCTTTTGCGGCTCCTAATTTTTCACTTGCATTTTCTTTCAGAATACTTAGATTTGCGTTTATTATAATCGGGGCTATGGCAGGGTTCCTCGGAATAACCACCGGGCTATTCATTTACGGCATGTGGCTGGTCAGTGCAAAGTCCTTTGGGGTTCCATTTCTGGTACCCTTTGGGCCAAAGACAGCTAACGCTTTTACCGACAGCATTTTAAGGGCGCCCATATGGAAGCAGGAGAGAAGACCCGATTACCTGAACCCGAAGGATGATCGCAGGCAGGCGCCGATAAGCAGGGGCTGGATGGATAACGGTTCGAAGGGGGAAGATGAGGATGAGCAGTAAAATCATATTTGGGAAATGGGAAGGGACTGTACTTCTGATTAATCTTATATGCACGCAGATAATACTGGGCTTTCCCAGAGTCATGACAGAAATGGCGGGTACTGCAGCGTGGATCACAATTATTTATGTTTCTGTTATTATGCTTGTGGCCTTTTGGCTGATCTCGAAGCTCTATTCACGCTTTGAGGGGATGGATATTATAGATATAAGCCAAATTGCGGGAGGGGGAATTTTAAGAGTAATAACAGGACTGGTTATGACAGCATATATTATGTATATAATTTCTATTGTACTCAGAGAATTTGCAGAGGATATGAAGGTGATAATACTGCCCGAATCCCCGATAAGCTTTGTAACTCTTTTTTTTGTGGCAGGAATGATCGTGGGCGCATATCTGGGTCTGGAGGCTATAGTAAGGCTTGGAGCAATTTTTATACCGTTGATAACGATAGGCTTTTTGTTTATTACGATAGGAGTTTCTCCATATTATGATATGGCAAATCTTTTTCCTGTATTGGGTGCGGGGCCCGAAAAGATTTTCGGTGAAGGGTTTTTTAGAATTTCCATATTTTCCGCAGCGTCAATTTTGTTTTTTATTGCTCCTTATATAAGAACAAACAGAAATTTTAAAATAGTAGGGTATGCTTCCATATTAATATCCTCATGCCTGTTTCTGTGGAGCGTGTTGTCTTACATTATGGTTTTCCCATACACAGTCTCCATTGAAAATTTTCTGCCCATATACCAGATGGCCAGGCTTATAAACTATGGGAGATTTTTTCAGAGGGTGGAATCGGTTTTTGTATTTATATGGGCTGCGACGGCACTCCTGTACCTGTCGGGAGCCTTTTATTTTATAATCCATATATTCAGGAAAACCTTTAAGCTTGAATATGAAAAGCCCTTGATAGCGCCGTTTGCCATACTTATTTTTAATATAAGCCTTCTTCCTCCAAATCTTGCGACGGCCATACAGCTGGAGGAGGAATACTTCAGGAAATATATATGGATAGTTACAATTGTTTTTCCTATTATAGTATTGAGCATAGCGAATATTTCACAAAAAAGAAAAAAGGGAGAGAGAAAAGGTGAAAAAGCCGTTGAGTAGCATTGTAAGGACAATAATCATTTTTGCCATGCTTTGCATTACTCTTACGGGATGCTATGACAGCCGTGAGATTGATGACATGGCATACATTGTTGCAATAGGTCTGGATACCGGGAAAACCAATAAGCTTATGATGACTTTGCAGCTTGTTGTGCCTCCTAAAATTAAGGGAGGAGACGGAGGAGGCGGAGGAGACGCCGAAGAGGGCTCCCAGATTATAACGCTGGAGGCACCCACAATATATTCGGGGCTTAACATGGCAAACAACTTTATAAGCAGGCAGATTAATCTTTCTCATACAAAGGTGCTTGTGTTCTCGGAGGAGTTTGCAAGAAATGGTATAGCTGATCTTGTTATCGCGCTTCCAAAGGGGAGAGAGTTTCGTCCTACGGTAAATATACTTGTGGCCAAGGGGACTGCCGTCGATTATATAAAGAGCGTCAAGCCCGAGCTGGAGGGCAATCCTGCAAAGTATTACGAGTTGAACAACATTTCTCACCTCCACACGGGATTCACTGCCGATACGATGTTTCATAATTTTTATATTCAGAGCAAATCTCTTTCAATTCAGCCTGTTGCAACCCTTGCGGGAGTATCGAAGTATAAATCTCCCGAGGATCTTTCTCTTGCCGACTCTACATATAAGGATAAGGGGAGACCGGCGCCTCTTGAGGGGGATTTTAAGGCGGGAAGCCTGCCCAAATCAGGGAGCGTTCAAAGCGAAATAATGGGCTTGGCGGTATTTGACAGGGGGAAAATGGTGGGTGAGTTAGATGGTGAGCAAACCATGGGTTATCTCATGGTGAGAGGAAAATTTAACAAGGCTTATGTGACAATGCCGGATCCTATAGAAAAAGAGCGGTTTGTGATTTTAAATATAAGACAGGCAAGAAAGCCGAACAAAAACATTAAAATGGTAAATGACAAGCCTGTTATAGATATCCGGATAATGCTTGAGGGAGATATTACAGTTATACAGAGCGGAATAAACTATGAAAGTCCCGAAAAGATGAGCATACTTGAAAGAGGCTATGAGGAGTTTATAAAAAAGGGCGTTTCAGACTTTCTGGTAATGACCTCAAAGGATTTCCAAAGCGATATCTGCGGTTTGGGAAGCGGAATGAAAAAGAAATTTCTTACATGGGATCAATGGAAGGACTTTAAATGGCTTTCAAGATATAAGGAAGCTACCTTTAACGTAAGCGTGGATGTGAAAATAAGGAGGCCGGGGCTTACCATCAGGTCATCACCGATAACTTCAACCGAAGGGGAGATATACGCACGATGAGTGTACACGGACATATAATAGCTATTCTTATTGTTGTATGGACAGGTATATACACCTTTTCATATGGCATATGGACATGCAAAAGGAAAAATATACTGGGGGGGATTATGCTTATGCTTCTGGCACTGGTAGTGATTGTACTGCCTGTTTGCTCAATTGTTTTTTGGATTAATTAACAAATGAGGACGTTGTTTCATATTATTAACTATAGTATTCCTGATTAAATCCTTATATAACGAGAAAGGAATAGTTAATAGTATGAGCATAAATAATATATTAATCTCTCCGCCTGCCCAGCCCTGCAATCCCACAAACACTCAAAGATATATCATGGCGAAATATGCTTTGATGGAGAGGGGCCGTCCTGAGGACATAAATAATATTTTTCAGCTTATGTCTCCGCCTGCAAGCATTGCATCCATTTCCGCACCGGGGCAATGCAAGAATATAAAGGTAGCAATAATAGGAGCAGGCTTAGCAGGGCTTTCGGCAGCATTCGAGCTGAGAAGAGCGGGCTTTGACATAACCATATTTGAAGCGGAGGAAAGCAGAGTAGGCGGAAGGGTATACACTTACTATTTTGATAAAAGCAAGGAGCTGTATGGCGAATTGGGCGCCATGCGAATTCCCGTTACTCATGAGACGGTGTGGCATTACATAAATCTTTTCAGGCTGGAAACCAGACCTTTTGTACAGAATAACCCAAATGCCTTCATTTATTTAAGAGACACAAGGGTGAGAAATGATCCTCTGGGCAGAAATGTAATGGAGTATATATATCCTAAATATTGCCTGAATGAGTGGGAGAGAAATACTCCGTGGCAAAGGCTGTATTACTATGCACTTGAAAGACCTCTGCTGTGTGCATCCCCTGAAGAAAGAAGAGAGCTGCTTGAGGTCAAGCCCTTTTATAACAAATACATAGTTTATTGGGACTTTTTAGAAATAAGAAAAATAATGGAGGAGGCAGGACTCACCAACGCGGCAATAAGTATGCTTTCCGGCCTATCTCCTCTTGTCGGTTCAAACTTATACAATAGCTATATTGATATTGCACAGGCAAATTATCCCGCCAACCTGTCATTTTTATATGAAATCCCCGGGGGGGCCTCAAGACTTACGGATGCATTTCGCGACTCACTATCGGATGTTAATGCTGCAAAGCATTATCCGGGGATTAGTATTGCAGACTTAGGGAAGGTGGTGTGGAAAATGGGAAGCCCTGTGACGGGGATTTACAGTGAGGGAGATAAGGTAAGGCTGTCATATCTGGACAGAAAAACAGCAAGCACCTATCAGTGCCGCTTTGATTATGTTGTGTGTGCCATACCGTTTTCATCACTGCGCACCGTACATATAGAGCCTCTTTTCAGCGGGCTGAAAATGCAGGCTGTCAAGGAGGTAAACTATATAGATTCAATGAAATGCATTATGCTTTGCAGGAAGCGTTTCTGGGAGCAGGGGGAGCCGGGTAGGAGAATAACGGGAGGGGGATCATATACAGACCTTCCGATACAGACTGTATGGTACCCTTTGGGTTCTTCAAATTGCTGTCCGAATAATTATAGCCCGGCGGAAGAGCCAGGAGTGCTTTTGGCATCATATAACTATAACCTTGATTCGGTGAGGCTGGGAAATCTGCCGGAGAACTTGCGGTTTAATGAAATAAAGCATGAAGTAGAGAGGGTTCACGGGCTTCCGCAGGGATATCTTGATGATATTGTCATTGAGTCAAAAACTATTGATTGGAGCAGAAACCCATGGACGAGAGGAGCTCTTTGCTTTTTTTCACCTCAGCAAAAGAGGATATTCTCATATGCAATGGCTCTGCCGGAGTACAATGGAAGAGTATGTTTTGCGGGTGATCACATTTCGGCTGTGCACAGATGGATTCAGGGAGCTCTGCAAAGCGGGATGAAGGCTGCCAACGATATTGCGTATGCCGCCTGTGGAGAAAAATATTTGTCACAAGCATTAAAATTTGAAAAAACTCAAGCTAATTGATAAAATAATATATGTACAAAAATTAAAATTTACGAAGAGGTTGGACGGGATGATAGAAACGGGGAGCTATACGGAAGTATTAAGGCGGGAGGGGCTAAGGAATACAAAGCACAGGAATTCAATTCTGGAGACTATCGAAGGAAGCGGAAAGCCTGTAACTGCCGAGGAAATTTTTTTGAATTTGAAGAGCAAAAATATTTCTATAAATCTTTCCTCCGTTTATAGGGCTCTGGATATCCTTGTGTTTAAAGAGGTGGTGGTAAAATCCACTATAGCAGACAGCAGCAGCGCGTTTTTTGAGATTAATAAAAGGGAGCATAAGCACAATTTGATATGCTCGGGATGCAAAAAAATATTTCCCGTGGACGGGTGTCCGTTAGAGGAATACGAAAAGCTGCTGCAGGACAAAACAGGCTTTGACGTTACAGGGCACAGGCTTGAAATTTATGGATACTGCCATGAATGTAAGGAAGAGAAAAAATATTTTTCCAATGAGTAAAAAAGTATGTTCAAAGTGTGTGAAAGATGATAAAATATTAATGCACTTACTTGGTCAATAGCGTAGACTTAAAGCTGCACTATATAAGGAGGTAAGGTGAAATGGAAAAATGCTGTATAGTTTGCCATAAACAGACTGAGGACATAGACCAGTTTACCGGCCTGTGCTATGAATGTATGGAATGGAGTATGGACAATTTTCCTGAATATGAGGATGATTTTGACGGTGAAGCCGAGGTTTAGACCTTGGCTTATATTTTTCTTAAATAGGCAGGCAAAGCATATTATGCATGTCATTAATATGGACAAAATTGCTTATAAGCACTTGCATTAAGCTCATATAAAAAGATAAAAAAATATCCATAAAAATTAAAAAAACATTGATTTTTTATCAAATATAAGGTATTATATAGTAAGTGGCATATAGACGCAGATGCGTTAAAAACGTCACGAAAAATGACTTTTCTAGTTATGGTTTATGACATAAATGCTTAAGCCAAGACTCTCTGTTAAAAGCCCTCAACTGAAAATGACAGCAATGTAAGGCTTTTTTTGTGAAAATGCTAACCCCATCTTTTAAATACATTTTTCAGGACCTCAGCACCAAAACTGAAGTCCTGAAAACACCTTTTTATAAAACAAACAGTTCTATATTAATACATGGGATAGCCTCTTCCGTAATATCCGGGGTATCCGAAGCCTCCGCCGTAGCCCCCGCCGAAGCCTCCGCCGTAGTAGCCAGGATATCCATAGAATGGGCGCCTTCTGCGCATTAACTCCCTTATAAGAAGTATGCCTGTTAAATCTCTCAGTATACGCCTTCCTCCAAAGCCGAACTGCCTGCTTTTTTCCTTATCCTTCTCTTTTTCCTTCTCAGCGCTCTTTTCTTTTATATCGTCTTTAACAGCACCCTTTACGTCTGCCTCCACCTTCATGTCAGCCTCTACATTTACTTCAACATTTGCCTCCACCTTTTTATATATATTCTCTATCATGTTTTCTAAGTGAGCCTTATTGGGGCAATACATATCTCCGTAATTTGAAACCATATTATTGCACTCATTCTCTACCATAGGCTGAACAATATGATAGGTTTTAGGATACATGTTTTCCAGTTGCTCATCGGGCATTGCTGTCATAGGAGAATACTGCTGAGGCATACTCATCATTTGCATATAATTAGGATTAAAACTCTGCATAGATAAACCTCCCCTTAAATATAATAGCTACAGTTAATCGTTTGTCTGCATACTACATATTATGAGTACATAAACGTTTAGGTTACAAAAAGCCAATTATTATGTTAACATGTATGCGTTTATACTTAAAATACAGTCTATTTCAGCTTGCTTAACTTTTCCTGATAAAGCTGTATCTGGTTTTCTAAAAACTTTCTTTCTTCCGCTATATCTTCCTGTTTGTCTTTAAAGGCTGAGACTACAAGAAATAGTGCAAGCGTATCTCCTATTATTGCGAGCAATGCAGCTATAATTGCAATTTTAAAAGGGTCAGGCTTATGTAAGCAAAGCATATACCGGCTCTCCAACATTATCATAATAACAGTTATATGCTGTAAAAAAGAATTTGTTAAAACAGCTGAGCTAATTTATAGTAAGTTCTGGAATGCTTCAGCCTTCTTACATATAGCAGAACTTTTTGCGGAATTCTCCGGGAGTGAGCAGAACCTTCTTTTTAAAAACATAGCTGAAGTACGGAATATTTTCAAAGCCGCAGCTTAGTGCAATTTCCGCTATGGAAAGATTGGTTTTGACCAAAAGCTCCTTGGATTTTTCCAACCTCTTTTTTGTAATATACTCTATGGGAGAAATCCCCATAGAGGCTGTAAAAACCTTGTGGAAATGGCTGGGGCTCAAATTTGCTATTTTGCTTAAGGCACTGAGTGTAAGCTTTTGCTCCATATTGCCATGAATGTGCTCAATAACCATATCTAATGATTTATTGTGGCAAGAATAGGGGTAAGTGCTTCTGGTAATAAAGTTGTTTACGTCCATATATAGATGATACAGTATTTGCAGCATATATGATTTCAACAAAAGATCCGAAATGTGGGAGCGGTTTATAAACTCCTTCAATACAAGATCAAAAAGTCGGGTGTATTTTTCGCTTGAGACAGGGGAGAGTACCGTCGGGACTGCTTCGAGAATGGGATTTATGTAATAATGCTGAAATTCCTGCGGCTTATGAAAGTCGTAGTTGTCGGCGTCCTTTCTCAGATCTCCTCTGATGTCGAAGCATATTAGATAACAGCAGTAGGGCATAATGCCCTGGGTTTGCTGGCCGGGCTTTCTGAAAACGATGTCTCCCTTTTTTATATTGTGTATTTTATTGTCTATTTCCATTGAGCCGCGGCTCTCGACGATCAGCTCCAGCTCATAGTCATAGACAAATCTTTTTTCAAGCTTGTGGCCGACAGGGAAATCCATTCCCTGAAGAAAGAGACTGCTTTTGATAACTCTCGGGGATATAAGGCCGGTATCTATAAAAGAGCTTACTGTACTGGTATCCATTTTACATTCTCCTCTTTTTGTTTTGGGATGCTTTCAGGATAATTCCAAAAAATGTTCATTTTAGCTGGCAAAATAAGCCTGATAGCTCCTCTTGTTTAATAAGATTTTGAAATAAATAATAAAATTTTGGATAGATTTTATAGCCCCCTAGCTATATTATATAAGTAATTGTAAGATATGGCAAACTATAAAGCAAAGTGATTTTTTGAAAGGGGACAAAAAATGAGATATGGGTATTTTGACAAAAAGGAACGCGAGTATGTGATAACAAGACCCGACACTCCCACTCCCTGGATTAACTACATAGGCATGGGGAAATATGGGGGAATTGTTTCAAATACCGGCGGGGGCTACAGCTTCGACAGGGACCCTCAAAACAGAAGAATAACAAGGTACAGATACAACAATATTCCGATGGACAGACCGGGAAGGTATATTTATATAAGAGATGCTGCCGACGGAGAATACTGGAATCCGGGATGGCAGCCGGTACAAGGTAAATTGGACAGCTACTGCTGCAGGCATGGTCTGGGGTATACCGTTTTACAGGGTGAGAATAAGGGAGTAGCGTCAGAGGTTACTTATTTTGTTCCTGATGATAAAAATTTTGAGATATGGCTTGTAAAGCTTAAAAATTTGACCGGGGCGCCAAGAAGGCTTCAGGTATTTTCGTATGCGGAGTTTTGCTTCTGGGACGCAATAAAGGATCAGCAGAACATTGACTGGTGCCAGCAGATTAACCAGTGCAAATATGAGGATAAAATAATAGTATACTATCCTCACGAGTTTGAGCAGAGCATGGAGGGAGCTTTTGTTGCTTCGGGGGAAGAGGTCGCAAGCTATGATGCAAGCCTGGAGGCCTTTATAGGCAAATACAGGTCTGAGTCCAATCCCATAGCGGTAGAGCTGGGGGCGTGCTCAAACTCAACATCCTACAGGATGAATGGGGTTGGTGCGTTTTGTGTAAATGTGGAGCTTCAGCAAAATGAAGAGCGTGAAATGGTATTTATTCTAGGCTCTGCACAGGACAGAAGCAAGATAAGAGAGGAAATACGGGAGTACCTGCGTCCCGAATTTGCACGTGAGTCTCTGCGCCGGCTTAAGGAATATTGGAGCAGCTACCTTGATAAGCTCTATGTAGAAACGCCTGACGAGGATATGAATTTGTTTGTAAACCTATGGAATCAATACCAGTGCAAGGTCACCTTCAACTGGTCGCGGTTTGTGTCCCTTTATCAAACCGGCCTTGGACGCGGAATGGGCTTTAGGGACAGCGCGCAGGATATCATGGGAGTAATGCATTCAATTCCCGATGAGGCAAAGGGGCTCATTACAAACATACTTAAATGCCAGTACACCGACGGAAGGGCGTACCACCTGTATTTTCCGCTTACGGGAAGCGGCGGTGAGGGAGATGCCCCCATTAAAAAGTTTGACTGGTATTCGGATGATCATTTGTGGATTATTATGTCTGTTGATGACTATATAAAAGAAACGGGTGATTTTGATTTTCTTGATATGGAGGTTCCTTACAACGATAAGCAGACCGTTGGGACCGTTTGGGAGCATATGTGCCGGGCGATTGAATTCACAGGGGCAAATCTGGGGCCAAATAAGCTGGCTCTTGCCGGAAGGGCGGATTGGAACGATACTCTCAATCTCGATATGGGAAATGGTGTGGCCGAAAGCGTGTTCACATCAATGCTGTACTGCAATGTGCTTAATACAATGATTGAGCTTTGCAGCTACCTTGGAAGGGATGAGGACTCCATAAAATATACCCACATGTTTAGCGACATGAAGGAGGCAATAAACTCCTCGTGCTGGGACGGAGAATGGTATAAGAGGGCGTTTGACGATATGGGAATGCCTCTGGGCTCTGAGACTTGCGAGTACGGAAAGATATATATAAATTCCCAGTCGTGGGCCGTTCTTGGGAAAGTGGCAACTGAAGAGTATGCAAAAAAGTGTCTCGAAGCGGTAGAGAAATACTTGAATTCTGAATATGGTATTGCTACGGTATATCCTGCCTACAGGCAGTTTGATAAGTCAAAGGGAGGTATTACCACTTATCCTCCCGGAACAAAGGAAAACGGAGGCATATTCCTACATACAAACCCCTGGGTTATGATAGCCAATATAATGATTGGAAATGGGGACAGGGCTTTTAAATACTACAAGCAGATTCTGCCTGCTGCGAGAAATGACGCGGCGGAGCTTCTTGAGGTTGAGCCCTATGTATACCCGCAGAATATTTTGGGCAGGGAGCACCCTCAGTTCGGTACCGGCAGAAACTCGTGGCTTTCGGGAACGGCGGCATGGAATATGCTGGCATCCTCCAGATACATTCTGGGTATTCGCCAGGGCTATGACTGCCTTACGGTAGATCCGTGCATTCCTTCCGAATGGGAGGGCTTTAAAGCAAAGAGGGTGTTTAGAGGAGCGGTATATAATATTGAAGTAAAGAATCCCGACAGAGTATCGAAGGGCGTGCGCAAGCTCGTTGTGGACGGAAGTGAAACAGATAAAATACCCGTGTTTGGCAAGGGCACCACGCATTCCGTTACAGTGATTATGGGGTGAAATTATTAATGTCCTTTTATGCCGCCACATGAATTCTGTTACAGGGCACACCGGATATAAGGCAATTTCCGCAGGGTGGCAGCGGGAGGGCTTGCCGCCCTGCGGAAAATTATATACAAGCACAGGTGTCAAAGCATGCCTGTGTTTTTATTATGCACTCTTCTCTGCTTCATCATGAGCCGCATACAGTGCGCTGAGGGAGGTGAAGGCGATGGTCGCGCTCTGTGAATCCTGTACGCTGTCGGCGTTTACAAACACATACTGGCTTCCGTTGCCTATTATAGGCTGTGAAATAGTCTGGTACGCGGATGTGACAATGCTGTACTGGCTCAGTGATTTGGCACTGCCTACACCGGTAATGAAGGAAGATATGTCACCTGCCGCGTTGACAACATATACCGTTGCCTTTTGCTCTGTAAATAATACTGATATAAACTGGTTTATGTTACTGTTAATCTGCACGTTATACCAGTGTGATGCAGGTACGGTGTAATAACGGGTAAACTTGTTAAAGCTGTGAGGAGTACTGTCTGCGGGAAGAGAAATGTTGTTGATTCCCGAAGTGTTTACCGGCATCTTGACGCTTGCTATGTAGGTCTGTACCTGAGCCCCGGGCTGATTGGGAAGCACTGTAGCGGAAACTGTGGTTGTATCTGTCCCGTTAAGGAAGAAAACCGATGCCAGTCCCTGATTGCCTGTTGTACCGGGAACATGGATGGTTTCGGGAGGATTACCGTTCCCCCATACTATGGTTACGTCAGCACCGGTGTCATTTCCTGCGCTGTTGTAAAATACCAGTCCGTAAAGCTGTCCCTTGTTCAGGACTGTGCAGGTAGCTCCCTGCCCTTCTCCTAATGTGATAAGTCTCCCGTCGTTCCAATTAATATTTGCCATTTTTAAAATCCACCTTTCTTAAATTGTTTTTAAAATACTTAAATTTTTCTTCCATTGCTGATAGCTAATGAAGGACTACCAGAATGTGTCATAAATGATATCATCTACAATAATAATATACGTCATAGTTAATGACATGTCAATAGATTCTATAAAAAAATTTTTATGGATATAAAAACAACAAATGTTTAATTATAATATATTTTTAAATAAATATATGGGTTTAAATTATTCATATTTATAAACAATAATGTCAATAAATATGAATAATTTAATTTTAATACATAATTAATAAGTCACTAAAAATGTATAACCTATTGATAAAGTAATATTATTGTGTTAATATAAGATTATAATTATTTTAACGGGGGTCAGAGTTCTATGGAAAACAAATTCAGAATAGCCGTAATTGATGATGAGCAGGGAATAATAGATTCCATTGTAGCAAACCTTTCCGCAGAGTATTCTGTTGATGGCTTTCTAACTTCCAGAGAGGGAATTGAGGCTATAAAAGAGGGTAATTATGATTTGTTGATACTTGACTATTTCATAGATGGCATGAATGGAAGACAGGTTACCGAAAAAATCAGAAAAATTGACGATGAAATTTATATCATGCTGTTAACCGGGAGAGCGGAGGAGGTCCCGGGGGTAGAAACGTTAAAGAGCATGGACATACAAATGTACTGTGAAAAGACCGCTAATTTTGAAGAAATATTAATCATGATAGAGTCTGCCGTAAAATCTGTTGAACATGCAAGAAAGGAAGGAACCTTCGGAGTCCGGTTAAAAAGGCTCAGAAAGCTTCATTCAATTAATCAGGAGGAGCTTGGCAAAATACTTGGTGTAGGCAGAACTGCCGTAGCTAACTGGGAGACAAATCAGACTGAACCCACCGGGGAAAACATAAAAAAGCTTGCTGAATTTTTCAAGGTAACCACAGACTATTTGCTGTGTTATAAGGCCAATTTTGCGGAAAGTCCGTATAATCCAAAAAGATAGGGGAGTAAGAGAGGTATATGACAGGAGCTACGGCAAGGATACTGGTATATTTATTTTCAGCCGCGGTGCTTTTGCTGCTTATCATAATGATTGAAACGCTTAAGAATAAGAAGCAGCTTCACAGAATGTGCAGTATAAGCGTAGGGCTTCTTTTCCTGTGGACGTTATTCAGGCTGTTGAATCAGGCTTCGGCTATTTTAACCGAAGACATTATGTGGCTGTTTTTCTGCATGGGCTCTATCAGCGTATTTTTTCTCCCATCAACGTTGATTTTACTTTCGGTTTTGCTGATAAACGATAGAATACAGGGTATAAGAACATATGTCTGGACTCTTATACCCCCTGTTGTCAGTACGCTTATGATTATTACAAACGATTTGCACGGAGTTTTTCTGATAAGACACCCCATTTATGCTAAGGTCATTTCCTACGGCACTTACTATTACATACACTGTACGTGGCAGTTGTTTTTTGCAACAGGGGCGATAATTTATATAATCCGTTTCAGCTTAAAGTATACCGAATGTCTTTCCAAGCAGATTCTGATCGTGGTGCTTGGAATGTCTACCCCCATAGTGGTGGACTATCTTTTGTATTTAGGGTATTTTTTAATGATGCCTTTGGAGCTGCCCGACTATGTACATACCATAAGCTATTGCTTTACTGCAATATGCATAACCTACGCAATTTACAAATATCGTTTTCTGGACATGATTCCCATTGCAGTTAAAAGTATTGTTGACAATATAAGCGATTCTTTTATATTAATTGATTACAGAAATAATATACTTAAAATAAACAAAGCCTTTAAGTACGAATTTGGCAAATACATAGATGAAAATGAAAATGATTTTTCTGAAATATTCAAAAATAAAATATTTGGAAATATTAATATGAAAATATCGGACGGAGTGTTAAAGGCCCGGGAGGATGCAGCCAGTGTGAAATTTGAGTATGAATTTGGTGCGGGGGGCTCCGTCAAATATTTTGATGTCGAAATCACACCTGTTTTTATACAAAAGAGATTTATGGCAACTCTTATACTGTTTAAAAATATAACTGAGCACAAGCAGGTGCTTAAGCTTATAGAGGAAAATACAAACCAAATGGTGGAGAAGGCCAGACTTATTTCGCTTAATCAGCTTATAGGCGGAATTGCACACAACATAAAGTCTCCCCTTATGGCGTCCTCTGGAGGAATTCTTGCGATAAGCAGGCATACCCGGAGTATTGACAAGCTTTTGGAGGATCTTAATATTTATTCTCAATATCCTCAATATATCAGCGTCATAAAGGAGATGAACAAGTGGGGGGATATGATAAAAAACTATCTTATATACATATCCGACATAATAACAGCTGTAAAGGACCAGGCAACCAGCTTCAACAGCGGCGACAGAAACGTGTTTACAGTTAAAAAAATACTGGACAGGGTAAGCATATTGATGGAGTTTGAGCTGAAAAAATACCGCTGCAGGTTGAATAAAATATTGGAATTGGACAGTGAGGCGGAGATTGAGGGGGATATTACCGCTCTTACTCAGATCTTAAACAACATTATCATAAATGCAATACAGGCATATGATAATGGAGGAGAAATAGATGTGCTTGTGGAAAAGTCCGCAGGACAGGTTGTTTTTACCGTCAAGGACTATGGAAGGGGCATTGACAAGGAAATAAAGGACAGGATTTTTGATGAAATGATTACCACAAAGGGAAAAGAGGGGACAGGCTTAGGGCTTTATATAGCGAATATTGCTTTAAAGGGTCAATTCAGAGGGAATATCCGCATTGAATCCGAAAAAGGCAAGGGGACAGCGGTTCATGTATCCATCCCTCAAAAAGCTGAGCACTAAATATGTTTGCTTTTTTGACAAATTCATTGCGACTTTTAAATAGATTTGGTATAATTATCCCTGTAAAAACTGAATTATAATACATGTAATGGGGGAGAGTGAAATATATGTCTTTTATTGGTGCAAGAGTCGCATTAAAAGCCTCTAATGGTAAATATTTATCGATTGACGACGGAGGCGAACTAAAATTAAAGGATTGCAGTGATGACTTCGGCCCTGAGATTACATTTTTTGTACCTCTGGCAGTTGACAAAGTATTTGTGCAGACCCATACAAGAGAATATGTCAGCTTAAAAGACACTGGGGAATTAGAACTTATACCTAATTCCAACACCATCGGACATACCGAAGCATTTGATTTCATTTGCATAGGAGCAAACAGGGTTGCCATTAAGGGCCATACGGGAAAGTACTTAGGCTTGCATGAAACTCAGAATGATTTGCTTAGGGCAGTCAGCGATGACATAGGAGCAGAGCAAACCTTTGAGGTTATACCTGTTTTCAGGTAAATATCGGCAGATTATATTATAAGGGAGCAGAAGATATATTCTACTGCTCCCTTATAATATGCAAATATAAATCAATAAAAGAGCGTCTTTTGAAAAGAGAAGGATGGTTTTAAGAGACATGAAAAATAATAGATTTAATAGAATGAATGTAGACATGACACAGGGGAAGCCATCCAAAATCATGACGGAATTTATGGTTCCTCTTATTATGGGAAGCATACTTCAAAACCTGTATAACGTGGCGGATACAATTGTTGTAGGGAGGTATCTGGGAAAGGATGCCTTGGCCGCCGTAGGAAATTCATATATTCCCATGCTGCTTGTAAACGGTATTGTTATGGGAATAGCTTCAGGTATTTCAATACTAATTTCTCAATACTTTGGAGGAAAAAATACCGACAAGATAAAAAAGGCATATACCGCTGTTATTGAATTAGCTGTGGTGCTGTCTGCATTGCTGACTATAGGGAGTCTTATGAGTGCAGGGGCAATATTTAAGATGATGAATATGCCGTCTGAAATGCTGGAGCAAGGGACACTGTATTTTTCAGTTATAGCGTTAGGCTTTCCTTGTGTTGTAGTATATAATTTTTTAGCCGCTATATCCAGAGCCATTGGAAATTCCAGAATACCTTTTTATTTTCTGGTACTCTCATGCTTTCTGAATATACTGTTTGACATATACAGCGTAATAATTTTGGGAATGGGCATTAGGGGGATTGCAATTTCGACAGTATTGGCGCAGTTATTCAGCGGAGCCGGCATAGCTATATATTTTCTCCGAAACGGTTTATTTACATTAAAGGACTTTCAAATAAATTTCAAAATAGATGTCCAGGTAATAGCGTTAATTGTTAAATATGGGCTTACATCTATTTTTCAGAATTTTTTTTCAGGTGTGAGTATGCTTATAATACAAAGCATTATAAACACATTTAGTGTCGATGTTATTTCCGCATATGCGGCGGCATATAAAATTGAATCAATTATGACAATACCCGTTGTAAATCTTGGAACAACACTGGGGGTTTTTGTTGCCCAAAATGCCGGTGCCGGTGAGAGTAAGAGGCTTCGGGATGGACTTAAGACTTCATTTAAAATAGCAATGTTTATCACAGCGGGAGTTAATGCGGTTGTTTTTTTTGGCGGAAAAAGCCTTATGAGGGTTATCGTGAAAAATGATGAGGCGGTGGTTCTGCTGGGCTTCAAATACTTGCAGATTGTGGGGCTTTTTTATATATGCCTGGCGGCACTATACATACTGACCAATTTTTTGAGAAGCTCGGGAGAAGTCAAGTATCCCATATTCAATACTTTTTTGGAGTTAGCTGCCAGAATTATATTTGCGCTTATATTGACTGAGGCATTCGGTATCATGGGCATATTTTCCAGCAGGCCACTGAGCTTTTTAATAAGTACATTAAGCTTGACAATTCGGTATAAAATGGGTATATGGGAGCATATGGCCGTGAAAGAAAGAAAATAGCACCATACATCAAATAATTGTCTGTATTTAGGGAATAAAAGGTTTAGAAATATAGTAATTTGAATAATAATGATGTAAATGCTTGGCATATTATGGTATAATATAACTAAAATACATGACAATAGAGGGGATGATAATTAGTGATTAACCCGAATTTCTTAGTGGCCAGAGAATATTACAATGAAGTATATAAGAAATACCTGTTTTTTAATTCTTTTTATGGAAAGGCATACAAGCAGGAGTTTATGGATCTTTTTTCTGCCAGTACATTTTCAAAGGTGGTTCCTCAAATACTGGCAAAAGAGGAATATGCCCAACTGCTTACTGAAGGCAATTATTATCAAAACTACCCGTCGCCGGAGGGGGATCAGGGGTTTTTAGATACATTCCGTTTATTTATAAAAAGGATATATAATTTAGATATTTCAAGGCTTGGCACAATGGTGTGCCAGGGAACCATGCAGGCTATTGATGCAGTTTCGACTATTCTTACCGGTAAAGTAGTGTTTGTTATGGATTCTACGGTAACTTTTGCAAAATCCATACCGGCTGCTAATGGGGCAAAGGTAGTATTGATTAAAACCAATAACGGACTGATTGATTTAGAGGATCTTGAGGAAAAAATATTGCAGTATGAGGAAAAGGATTGGATGTATTTATACCTAAACTATCCCAATAATCCGACAGGCAGCCAGGTAACACTTGATGAACTGAACAAGATAGTTAGCCTGACGCAGAAATATAATTTAAGGGTTGTTCATGATCACGACATTTGCCTGACATCTTATTCTGAGGACAGGCCGGTCATAAGCCTTTTTCATTGTGAGGCGGCTTTTAATAATTGCATAGAGATTTATACCCTATCTAAGGAATTTGGCTTATCTGGGCTGCGCGTAGGGATAATTGTCGGAAATGAGGAGCTTGTCAATGCTATAAAATATCATAATTATGAAATGAATGTTATGGTTCCTCTTTTTAATCAAAAGGTGGCCGAGCTGGCCATTAAAAAGATTGATCCTCCCCAAGTGAGAGAGAGAATATCCAGAAGCATGGAGACATTAGTATCGGGATTCAGAGATTTGGGCTGGAGTGATTTAAAATTTCCCCACGCGGGAATTTCGTTTTTACTGCCTGTTCCCAAGAGCTTTGAGGAGGAATACGGTAATAAATCGGGGGAATTGTTTGCCTTTCACCTGCAAAAGGATTTTGGCATCAGCGTAGGGCCGGCAGTATGCAACTGCTTTGACAAGGCCAATTATATAAGGGTGCTTTCAATGGAGTCAAAGGCGGCGTGCGAGAGGATGTTTCTGAGACTGAAGGGGAAAATATCCCCGGATATGAGACCTCCTAAGGCCCTATACAACGAGTATGAGGAAATGTCAAAAATAAGCCGGAATTATAACATACGATAGTGCGCTACATAAATTAGGATAAAAACTATCTAAAAAGAATGTAAAATAATATCCGGAGGAATAATTTCCCCGGAATACGTGACCGCGCTACAAGTTAGGCTAATTAAATTCACAAGCGTCTTCTACAGGTATACATGCTTCTATAGTTAGAGTAGAAATTATTCTGGAGGATATTATTTTACATCCTCCGTTATCCGATATGCAAAAGCCAACTATATAGATAGTGGACTGAAAAAGGGTGGAAGTGAAGAATGAAAAATATTAATGTGGGTATTATTGGAGCGGGCTTGGGTCTTAGATGTATTTTCCCTAAATTCAGAGATATTGCTAATGTCAATATAGCCGGAATTTTAGCCTCAAACTATAGCCATACCCTTGAAATAGCCGACAGATACAAGCTTTCCAATGCTTGCAAAAGTGTGGAGGAGATGTGTGCAATGCCCGGTATTGATTTGATATGTGTAGCCTCTCCCACAAAATATCATTTTGAACAAGCCTCATATGTCATTGCAAATAACATTCATATGCTGTGTGAAAAACCCCTGTGCCTGAATTTTGGACAGACACAAAGACTGATTGACTTGTTTGAAGGCACTGAAAAATTATGCCTTATAGATCTTGAGCTGAGATTCAATCCATATTTCAAGAAGGTAAAGGAGCTGATTGAGTGTACCCTTGGACGAATATACTTTATCCAGGTGCATTTTCAGTCTTCGCTGTACAGGGATGACAGCATTAAAAACACCTGGAATTTAGATGGAAGCATGGGAGGGGGAATACGGCTTGCGATATTTCCTCACCTTTTAGATTTGCTGTTGTTTTGGCTTGGCGATAAACAGTGCATTTCTTTAAAAGGTTTTATGAGCTCTCTTGACGCTTCGAATAAAACATCAGATTTTTGCAGCGCCGACTTATGCTTTGAAAATGATATCAGCGTTCATCTTTCAGCATCGGCGGTAGGGTTTGGGGATAAAGCCTTCAGCATAATTATAATGGGGGAGAAGGGAGTTGCCACGTTTGATTTGGATAAAAAGCTTCTTTTCAACAGTGATGCCGTTTGCGTGGATATTCCCGATTACTATAATGAGTCGGAGTCAATATTCAGAAGCTCCTTCGGGTGCTATGCCAGAAGCATAATTGATGCAATCCGGAATGATAAAAGGAATACCTCGTTTACAACCGGTGAGGAAATGCTAAGGCTTCACAGGCTGCTGGAGGATGTCCAATTGTCAGCTGATTCGGGCAGGGAAATAGTGTACAGGCAAGCGGAAAAAAACCTTTTTTAAAGTGGGAACCTCTCTATAAAATATGAAATTCGCTGTTGAAAAATAATCAAATTATTGTATAATATAATATTATATACAAATTTGTTAGTTAATAGTGAATTAAAGTGAACAAATACTTAGAAGAGGTGCTTTAGATGCAAAAAAGGGTAGCTGCAATTCATGACATTTCCTGCCTCGGGCGTTGTTCCCTTACTGTGGCATTACCGGTTCTTTCAGCAGGAGGAATTGAAACAAGCGTAATACCCACTGCTATCCTGTCGACTCATACCGGTGGATTTCCGGGATTCACGTTCAGGGATCTAAGCAGTGATATTCTCCCCATTGCAAGGCATTGGAAATCATTAAACATTAGATTTGATGCCATGTATACGGGGTACCTTGCTTCTTTTCAGCAGTTGGAAATTGTTTCTGAATTGTTGGACATGTTTTCTGCGGAAGACAACCTCCTGTTTGTAGACCCTGTCATGGGAGATAACGGTAAGTTTTACACCTCGTTTTATCCTGAGTTTGCCGGGGGAATGACAAAGCTATGCTCAAAAGCCGATGTAATTATCCCTAACCTTACGGAGGCTGCCCTGCTGCTTGGAGAGGAATACAGAAATGGCCCATACACTGAGGATTATATAAAATACTTACTCCAAAGTCTGGCTGAGCTGGGGCCGAAGAAGGTGGTTGTGACAGGAGTATACTTTGACGACGACACACTGGGGGCGGCGGCTTATGACCGAGATACCGAAGAAATAGCCTATGTTCTCAATGAGAAAATCCCCGGGAGCTATCACGGCACGGGGGACATATTCGGCAGTACTTTGCTGGCAGCGCTGCTAAACGGCTTTAGCCTGTATGACTCGACTGAAATTGCCTCAAAGTACACTTCCGATTCTATCAGGTGCAGCTATGCAGGTGCTACCGACAGACGCTTTGGTGTAAGCTTTGAGTACAGCTTAGGCGAGCTGGCAGGAGTTCTGCGTCCTTCCGGCCTGTAAAGCAAGCTGCCTTACATAAATTATATTAAGAAAGAGAGGAATAATATCATGAAAAACAAAATTACAGTCAAGGAGATGGCAATGACAGGTGTACTGGCGGCGTTGGTATATGCTGCTTCGGCGTTCCTGCAGATTCCCATTCCAACCGCAATTGACAACACGCGCATCCATATGGGGAATGTCATGTGCCTGTTATCGGGGCTGCTTTTAGGGCCTATGTGGGGGGGCCTTGCCGCGGGCTTCGGTTCGATGTTCTTTGATTTGACAAATCCTCTGTATACTGCTTCGGCACCTTTTACATTTGCATTTAAGTTTGCCATGGCATGGCTGTGCGGAAAAATCGCATGGGGAAATGGCGCAGATGCTAAAAAGATACTGAGAAATATTATAGCGGCCACATGCGGTGCTGTTTTGTATGTTATACTATATCTTTCCCGGGGCTACATTGAAAACTATTATATTATGCGTATGCAGTTAACGCCGGTATTGCTTTCATTATTGCAAAAGGCTATTGTTTCCACAATAAATGCCGTTATTGCGGTGATTGTTGCCGTGCCTCTGGCTAAGGCAGTCCGAATGGCACTTTCCCGTGCCGGCTTAATGCAGGAGGCTAAGAGGGAAGCGTTGTGAAAAATATTTTATAAAAATACAGTTTGACAAAGGATGAAAGCCTTGCTATAATTGCAGAGTAAATTCGTGCGGATGTGGTGGAACTGGCAGACACGCAAGATTTAGGATCTTGTGGTAACCCCGTGCAGGTTCAAGTCCTGTCATCCGCACCATCACTGCACACCAGTTTTGATATAATGGTTATCTTAACCGGTGTGCAGTTTCTTATTGCGAAAACGCCGATATAGAAGGCTTTTATTGAACTATTTAACAATAACAGTCTCGGTGAGCTGAAAAGAATCAGCTTCCGGAGACTGTTTTGCTGTATGTCGGGCAAACCTTTTAACGAAAGGTCGGGTTTGAATCGTTAAAAGGTGTATACATAACAACAGAAATTTTAAATTATCACCATTCTTGAGATCTTGCAGGCTTCATGGTATGATGATGAAAAGGGTGGTGATTAAAGTGCTTCGGATAGCAGTTTGCGATGATATTCAGGAAGAACTACAGCGAATTGTTGCGCTGACAAGGGAGTATCTTATTCAACATAATTTGAGCGCCGAGGTGCGAAAGTTTTCCCATCCGGATGAACTGCTGACGGTTTGTGAAAAAGAGACATTTCATCTCTATCTTCTTGATATTGTCATGCCCATGGTAAACGGCATTGATGTGGGGCGGGAGATTCGGCGGCTGGACAGCTATGCCCAGATCATCTATGCCACTACGGAGCCGGGCTTTGCGCTGGAGGCCTACGCCGCAAGCCCTGTCAATTATCTTTTAAAACCCTTGCAGCAGGAGAGCTTTTTCAAGACGATGGAGTTTGCCATCTCCCGACTGAATCTGACTGATGAGAAAACCATCGCGGTGAAGATGTCTGGTGGCTATCGGACGTTGCGCCTTTGCGACATCGTGTGCTGTGAATATATCAGGCATTGTATAGAGTATACGCTGCAGGGAGGCGAAACCATTACATCAGTCTCTTTCCGTGGAGACTTTGCCGCTCATCTTGCACCACTCCTCGCCTCCAGCACCTTTTTGCAGTGCCATGCCGCCTTTGCTGTCCATGTGTCGGCGATTAGGCGTCTGACCCGCACTGAGATCGAGCTATCCGTCGGACGGACGATCCCCGTTGCCCGCAGCCGCTACGATGCGGTAAAGGAAGCGTATCTCAATTATCGGCTTGGAGGAGAAACGCGTGACTGATGTCATTTCGGATGTTGTGCGCAGTGCGGTGACCAATCTCTGCATCCTTTCGCTGCTGTTTTCTGTGGCGCAGCCGAAGTACAGCAAACGTTTTTCACTTCTTGCATTGACTGCCCTGTTTCTGGCAGATGCCATGCTGAATATCGGCTTTTATCGGACAGGAAACTATACCGCCGTAGTCTATGGCAGCGTGCTGCTTTCCGTGCCGGTGATGTTTCTATTCAAGCTGCTGTTCAAGGAGACTTTTGCACAGTGGTGCTTCAATGTGGTGACGGCGATGAATGTATTCGCCGTGGTACTGGTTCTGTCCTACTGGCTCTCAAGGCCGCTGCCCGCTCCCCAATACGGCAACACGGTGATCCGTCTGCTTCTGTTTGCCGCAGCGCTCTTTCTGTGTTACCGCTTCCTTCGGCCGTTGTACCGACAGGTTATGGAGCAATGGAAAGCCTATTTTCTGGCCGCGATCAGCATTCTGGTGTGCTTTTTCTATGTGCTGGTCAAGGACAGCAATGTGGAGCAGGCCTTGCAGGAGAATGCCGGTACGCTGTTGGTTCTCTGCGTGATGGCGCTGTGCGTCTACGGCTCTATTTTCTCGTCGCTGAAGATGATCTCCGGCAAACATGCGCTACGGGAGGAAAATCTGCGGATGAAGGCGGAGGATGATCTTCTCCGTTCCTCGGCAAATGCCATGGAGCACCGCCTTGCGCTGATGGACGAGGCAGACCGGGCTGCCAGCATCCGGCGCCATGACCAACGACACTTTGATGCGGCTTTGCTGGAGTTGCTGCAGGAGGGAAAAAGCGAGGAGGCTATGCGCCTTTTGCAGCGCCACACCTCTGCGACGCCGGAGCGCGCAAAGACTTACTGCAAGAATCAGGCGGTCAACGCCATTGTGGGCTATTACATCGCCATGGCTGAGGATTCCGACATCCGCTGTGACATATCTCTGGATATCCCGGCAGACTGCGAAGCGGACTCACTGGAGCTTGCCATGGCGCTGAGCAATCTGCTGGAAAATGCTATCCATGCAAATAAGCAGCTTCCGAAGGAAAAGCGTTTCCTCCGCTGCACGGCGACATTTGCAGGACAGTTACTCATCGGAGTAGAAAATGCCTGTCTACAGGATACGGCACTGGGTGAAAACGGACTACCGATCCCCACAGCGGACGGCCATGGTATCGGCACAAAGAGCGTGACCGCCTTCGTGAGCCGCTGCAGCGGAGAGATCGGCTACAAGGTTGACAGAGGCGTATTCCGGGTTCGGATCATGCTCTGAACCGTTTGTCAAACCTTTCTTAAAAAATAAATTGTGTTATTTGAGCGTAAAAACGACTGATTAAGTGCAGAACGGTCGTTTTTGCTTTTTTCTATGCTATCATGCAGACAAACAAAAGTGGAGGAGGCAAGTTTCATGGCGGAAACCGAAACGTCAGCTCGAATGTTGTCCGCTCCAAATGGCGGAGGCAATGTGTGGCCGAAGCAGAGGTGTCCTGCGTTCACACCGCGGAAGGCAGCGCCGCCCGGGATGGAGGAGTGCTGGTTTTGCCGGTATGCAGACTTTCATCTGGACAAGCCTAAAGCGCTGGAGGTCGGAATTTGCCTCTGGCCGGAAATCAACCTAAAATAGAGAAGAGAATGAAATGAAAAAACGATTACTTAGCATTCTGCTGTGTTTGTGCATTGCCATGTAACTTTTGCCGGCAACGGCATTGGCTGCAGCCACGACCCACTATTCGGATGAGGGGCTTTTTCTCACTATCTTTTTGAAATAAGTCGATCGAGGTTACGGTTGACTTATTTGACTTTATATAGTAAAACAGATATATATCTTGCAGATAAATGCGGAATTTTATTGAGGAGGAAGACAATGAATAAAAGGGTGGTCAGAGGCACTGATGGATACGCTGCCGGGATCGAAGTTAAGGTGCTTGGCATAACAGTGTATGAAAATACGACATTATATTATTAAAAGGCAGGTGTATAGTATGAACTTTTCCGGTATAATCATCGGTGTCATAGCTTTTTTGTGCATCGGTATATTCCACCCAATCGTAATCAAATGTCAGTATCACTTCACAGATAAGGTATGGCCGGTGTTTTTGGTTTGCGGGATTCTTTGCCTTGCCGCATCTTTGATTGTTGGACATGATATTGTGTCGGCCGGCTTAGCTGTCATTGGGTTTTCATCATTATGGTCCATAGGCGAATTAAAGGAGCAGAAAAGACGGACGGAAAGAGGCTGGTTCCCAAAGAACCCCAAGCATCATCTGTGAAGCTCCCCGGGGGCATTCCCACCCGTCTTTTTTCAAAATTCAATTGACAATTATATCGTCGGGCGATATAACGTCAAGAGATATAGTGAGGGTTAATTCTTTATGTCAATAAATCAAAACGGTGCGCTAACAGAAGCGGTATATTATATTTTGCTTTCTATACTAACTCCCCTTCACGGATATGGCATTATGCAAAAATATTGTTTTAAACCAACTTGTTCCTGGGTTAACAATAAGCATAAAAAAATTATTTCAATTCTTCAGTTATTAATTGATACTGCAAATATTGGTAAAGTATATATAAAGATATTTAAGGGAAAGAGGAATTTTTATTTTGAATTTTTATTAGCGCATGTTTTCCTCAAGCGAATTTACGGCGGGGAGAAATTTGATATATACTATTTCTTGAGGAATGTCCCCAAATGCAAAGTGAACTTGACAAACAATGCAAAGCTTGCTATGCTTTATATGCAAAGTGAGCTTTGCTTTTTTTGGAGGTGAAGTTTTGAAATCAAAAATTCAAGAGATGAGAAAGAAGAAGAAAATATCACAGGAGGAGTTGGCTATGGCGGTAGGTGTTACAAGGCAGACCATTACCTCATTGGAATGCGAAAAATACACAGCTTCGCTTATATTGGCTTATAAAATTGCCAAGTATTTTGAGACTACAATAGAGGATATTTTTGATTTTTCAGATGTGGAGGAAATATAAAATGGAAATCTTTAAAACGAAGTTGAGAAAACGTTTGGTTATAGCTGGAGTGTATAACGGTTTTGTAATTATACTCTTTGCAATGGGCTATATGGTAAGTAAAAGATACGATGTTCCCGATATAGCCGTCGGATTTACGATGGGGTTTTTTGTGGGCCTACAGTTCGTTATAATTTACTACATGGCCAAATATGCTGCCGCACTAAAAATCCCTGAAAAGCTTAAGCTGCTGTACATCGAAGAAAATGATGAGCGCAAAAAGTTTATTGAATCAAAGATTAGCAGTATAGCATTAAATATTGTTCTGGGTGGTATTATCTTTGCTACAATTGTTTCAGGCTTTATTGATGGAACTGTTTTTTTCACTTTAATGATTACAATGATACTTTCTTTACTGGTAAAAGGGATACTAAAATTGTATTACAGAAAAAAGGTTTGAAAAATTGGGGACATTCTTAAACTATTTAGAATGTCCCATTTTTTTAAAATTCAATTGACAATTATATCGGAGCCCGATATAATTAAATATATCGTTGGACGATATAACGGCAAAGGATATAGTGGAGGTTAATTCTTTATGTCAATAAATCAAAACGGTGCGCTAACAGAAGCGGTATATTATATTTTGCTTTCTATACTAACTCCCCTTCACGGATATGGGATTATGCAAAATATTGAGAAGCTTTCCCAGGGAAGAGTGAGGCTTGCAGCTGGAACATTGTACGGTGCAATAAGTACCATGCTTGAAAGAGGTTGGATTACTGCAATTTCTGGAGAAAAAGACAGCAGGAAAAAAGAATATCAGATTACTTCACTCGGAAAGGAAGTTGTTAAAACAGAAATCGGTAGACTTGAAGAGCTTTTAAAAAATGGAAAGGCGACTATGGATGGTGAGAAATTATGAGAAGAACAATTTGCAATTGGTTTCTGTAAATATACCTTTGAAGAGTGTATGCCGGGTGAATATAATGTGCGGCTTGAACTTTTGGAAAATATTCCGACGAATGCGGAAAGTCAAGACGGAGGTGGGGACGCACCTGTTTATTGAAGTGTTTTCAATCCATTAATTTAAATAGGATAGGTTTAAGGCAGGCTGAAGGCCTGCTTCCTTTTCGCTGTGCACGGAGCAGGAGAGCCGGAAAACTGCGGAAAAAGCAGGAGCGTCCCTAATGTCCAAAAAGAAAGAATAGAATTAAAAGAATTGATTTTGGTGGGAGGTTGTACTATACTATAAACAGGGTATTTTTAATTTTTGGTCTTGCTGGATTTATATGGTGCCGCACAATGAATTGATATAATTTATCAAATAAACAATATGCTATTTTATTCGTATGTCTATATCGTAAGGTAACATTTATAGTCACTATTAAGATTAAAAGGAGTAATTATAAAATGAAAAAAATACGTAAATTTATATTACCTGTGATATCAATTATGTTAGTAGCTTCGTTAATATTTAATTTTTATTTATGGCGGAATCCGATGAAAGAGGCAAGCGTGTCAAATGGTTTAGTAGTATTTTCAAATGCAAATTCACGAGATACTTACTCTACGGTACATAATTTAAAAGCCGCACAAGCAATAAGTACTGGTGAGGGCGTCAAGGTGGGAATCATGGACTGGAGCTTTGGCTATAGCACTCATAAAGACCTTTATGCTGATGCAGTGAATTTCAGTGAAAACAAAGGTGCCCTTGATGAAGAATTGCATGGATTTTGGATGGCTAATACACTCAAAGAAATTGCACCAGATTGTGATATCTACGCCTTATGCACCACCGATATGGATGAGGATAAACAGGTGGATAACATGGTTAAAGCTATCGACTGGGCTATCCAAAACAATATTGATGTTCTTACGTATTCAAATGCATCTTTTTCAGAAAAGAACCGCCCCAAAATTGATGAAGCTGTTAACAAAGCAGTAGATCATGGAATTGTTACAACTTTTATACATTATGATAATCCAAACAATTTTTATCCTAACGGATTCTTTGATTCTTCCGAGGGCAAAAGGGAAGCCGATGTAAATATTTTGCACTATGATTACAACATTCTAATTCAAAATAAATATGAAAAATACAAAAGTTTTAATGGAGACTTTTCAAAAATTAAAACTGGTGATGATGTTCCATATTTATCTATGTCCTCAACCTCACCTGTATTGGCCGGGTTTGTAGCAATATTGAAATCAATAAATCCTAATTTATCACCGCAAGACTACAAAGATGCTCTAATAAAGACCAGCTATCAGACTGAATATTATGACTGGGGCTTTGGTCTAAAATCAAACATATCCCATGTGGCAGATGTTGGAAAAGCCGTCGCTTATATTAAAGAAAATTATTAGTATATACTAATTAAGACTTTTACATCAAATGCTTATGAATCTTACGAGAATTGGGGACGCTCCTGTTTATTGAAGCGTTTTCAATCCATTAATTCAAATAGGATAGGTTTAAGGCGGGGCGAAGGTCGGCTTCTTTTTTGCTGTGCACGGAGCAGGAGAGCCGGAAAACTGTGGAAAAAGCAGGAGCGTCCCCAATGTCCTGGTGGTCAAAACGATAAATAAGGCATTTCAACTGCAATATGCTGTGGGTTTGAGGTGAAAAATTAACAAAAATTGAGCCACAAAAGTACATTTTTTCGCCCGGTTTTTTGGGCATTTTATAGATGAAAATCAATCCATAAAAAGCTTGAAAAAGCGGTTAAGCGGGTTAATTGAATAATGTCTGTATACAATACAAAGAATATTAATAAGTTATTAGAAAAGTTATTAGAAAAATAGTTAGAAAAATAGTTAGAAAAATAGTTAGAAAAATTTATCTAAATATTAATTGACAAATTATAATAATAAGAATATGATATATATAAAAGGAAAGGTTGGGGATAATACAAATGAATATTTCTACAAAAGCAATAGTTGCAAATTCAGAAATGATAAAGAATTATAAAGCTTGCAGGGAAAAGGCGGAAAGCTTCGGTAAGATATTTGTTTTGAAAAACAACCAGCCTGATGCAGTACTATTTTCAATTGCTGAATATGAAAGGCTTGCGGTGCTTATCGAGTACTTTGAAAGTCTTGAGGAAAATGATGTTGCGAAAGTGGTGGCATCTTTACCTAAAGTAGGGAATAGAAAGAATTATTCTATTGACCATTTGAGAAATGATATGAAATTGGAATAACAGTAATACTCAAGTAGATTATACAATTTATTGGCAAGACCTTTAGGGTGGAACGCTCATTTTAGAGTTGCCACCTTTTATTTATATGAAACAGCGAGAAAAAAATCAGGATGGAATTGCAATGTTGCGGAAATTGTATTATTCATTATTTTTTAATAATACCAGTATAAGGCACAGAAATATATTTTGGAATAAAAAGTGAACAATTAAAAATCTTTATGTAAGGAGTATTTTTTATGAGAATTCTACTGGTTTATCCGGAATTTCCAGATACATTCTGGAGCTTCAAGCATGCTTTGAAATTTGTTTCGAAAAAAGCCGCTTTTCCTCCCTTGGGTTTAATTACAGTGGCAGCCATGCTTCCTGTGGAATGGGAGAAAAAGCTTATTGATATGAGTATTAAATATTTGAAGGACGAGGACTTGGTGTGGGCTGATTATGTATTCATAAGTGCTATGTCGATTCAAAGGGAATCAGTAAAAACCATTATTGCCAGGTGCAAAAAAATGGGAGTTAAAATGGTTGCCGGTGGGCCACTCTTTACGGCATGGAGTGAGCAATTTGATGATGTTGATTATTTGGTGCTGAATGAGGCAGAGATAACCCTTCCTCTTTTCCTTGAAGATCTTGAAAAGGGGCAGACAAAGCATATCTATACATCCACAGAATGGGCGGATATAAAAAAATCTCCTGTTCCTCTATGGGAACTCATAGACATGAGCAAATATGCCTCTATGAATATTCAGTATTCGCGGGGGTGCCCTTTTAATTGTGAGTTCTGCGATATTATAACACTATTTGGACGAGCACCTCGAATTAAAGACAAAGAACAAATTCTTCTGGAACTGGAAGCCTTATATTCAGCAGGCTGGCGACAGAGTGTATTTTTTGTGGATGATAATTTTATTGGTAACAAGGAGATCATCAAAAATGAAGTTTTACCCGCCCTGATTGATTGGATGGAGAAAAAAGGATATCCTTTCAACTTTTTAACAGAAAGCTCCATAAACCTTGCAGATGATGAAAAACTTATGAATTTAATGGTAAAAGCAGGTTTCAATATGGTATTCATAGGTATTGAATCTCCGAATGAAGAAAGCTTGATTGAATGCAACAAGTATCAGAACAAAAACCGTGACCTTTTAGCCTGTATTAATAAATGCCAAAGGGCAGGTCTGGAAGTTCAGGGAGGATTTATAGTAGGTTTTGACAACGATCCGGATTCGATATTCGAAACCCTGATCAAGTTTATACAGGAAAGCGGTGTTATTACAGCTATGGTGGGTTTATTAAACGCTCCGCGCGGAACGAAACTGTATCAGAGGCTTACAAAAGAAGGCCGCATCTTGAACGGCATGACGGGCGATAATACTGATTTCTCAATTAATTTTATCCCTAAAATGGATCATAAATTGCTTATTGAAGGATATACAAAAGTTCTTGGCACTATTTATGAACCCAAATATTATTATGCGCGCGTTATGCGGTTTTTCAAGGAATATAATACTATGCAGCAAAGAACAAAGGTTAATATGAATTTCAGTAATTTAATAGCCTTGTTCAAGTCCATATTTCGTCTTGGGATCATAGGGAAAGAAAGGGTTTATTATTGGAGGCTGTTTTTTTGGACGCTGTTTAAACGGCCAAGGCTTTTTCCCTTGGCCATAACCTATTCAATATATGGATATCATTTCAGAAAGATATTCGAAAGAGAAACACTATATGCCAGATAATACTTCAGGACATAATGTTGATGCACAGGTTTACTTTAGAATCAAACCGAATGAGGAAAGTGTAAAAAATTCCGTATACAATGTCAACAATTATAAGTTCCAGATTGTGAATCTTGCTAGGACGACACTCCGAAATATTATCGGAACTTTGACATTAAAGCTTGTAAACGAGGCCGCTGAGATGTATTTCAAAGGTAATGCCCAGCTTTTAAGAAAATTGCAGGCAACAGAAACAGCACTAAAAAGCAATGCAAAAATTGTAGTCCCTTCAAATTCACAATTAATTAATGTAATTGGTGAAATGTCGGGCGTCCTGCCTGTTAATATCGGGTAGGAGATTATTTGCCGTTTAATATATGAATTCCAGGAGGTGTTGAATATGGGAGATAAAAGTCCAAAGAAACGTGAAAAAAAGAAGAAAAAGGCTGAGAAGAAAATAATAGTTCCAACATCTTCGCTGCTTTCAACGAACAAACCTAAATAGACTTGTTAGCACTATAATCTGTTTGATTAAAAGTACCAAAGGTTTGTTTCGCAAGCATTTGGTATGTGGTCATATACTCAAAAGTGCGACTTTGCAGTCAGAGCATACTTATCTAAACCCCTTTTCTTAATCGGTATTCCATGACCTTAGACATGAATGCCGATGTTTGAGTTACGACAAATCTCAACCCATGATTATGCGTTTTATCAACTACTCTAAGAATAATTTTCACATTATGATTACTAAAGAAAATTAATATTTTTAGATTTATTAAGTTTAAAGAGAAAGGAAAAAAATTATGAAAGCACTATTTCTTGCCGGAGGTAAGGGAATCAGGCTGCAGCCTTCAACCGATAAGGTTCCGAAGCCTATGGTTCCTATAATGAACAAGCCTTTACTGGAAAGGACAATGGTACACCTTAAAAAGAGTGGGATATCCGAAATTGTGATAAGCAGCTGCTACCAGCCACAATACATAGAAGAGTATTTTGGAAATGGGAAACAATTCGGGCTGAAAATTCAATACATCGTGGAAGACATTCCATTAGGTACGGGAGGAGCTATAAAAAAAGCAGAAGCACAGTTTGAAGATACTTTTATTGTATTTAACGCTGATATATTAAGTGACATAGATATACCCAAAATGCTGGACTGCCACAAAAATAGACATGCAATTGCTACTATAGCAATAACGGAGGTTTCGGACCCATCAGCATATGGCGTTATTGATCATGATACGGATGGATATGCAATTTCATTTGTGGAAAAACCTGTGCAAGGGCAAATCGATTCCAGTTATATAAATGCAGGCATTTATATATTTGAGCCGGAAATTCTTAAAGAAATTCCTAATAACAGGGTGGTATCGGCTGAAAGGGAAATTTTCCCGAGGTTTATTGTTAAAGGACATAAAATTGCTGCTTATAAGCATGACGGCTATTGGATGGACATTGGCACCTTTGAAAAATATATTCAGGTGCATAAGGACATCATGGACAATAAATGCAAGATGGTTGACTGCAACTTTTCCAGCAGCAATATAAGTTTAGGTAAGAATGTTAAAATCCACCCTGATTCTAAAATAATAGGCCCAGCTTATATCGGGGATAATGTTGAAATTTGTGCAAAAGCAATTATAAGTCATTCGGTAATTGGAGATAACGTTTCCATAGGCAGCAGAAGCAGGGTTACTGGAAGCATTCTTTGGAATGACATCAATATCAGCAGTGAGGTGAGACTAGTAAATACTATTGTTACATCAAACTGCTTTATTAATAGGAATTTAAATTATTTGAATACAGTTTTCTCCCATAAATTAGATCGGCAGATTCCTGTATAAAAAAATAAATACCCGGTTAGTGATATCTATGATAAATGATATAAAAATTACCTATTCGATATAGAAATAGAAAGGACAGATCGAAATGCCATCAAATAGTATATGTGGGAAAATTGCATTTTTAAGTACTTACCCGCCTCGTGAATGTGGTTTGGCTACGTTTACGCAGGACCTTATAACCGCAATTGACAATATGGGAATTATTGATACCAATGTTATTGCTGTAAATAATATAGAAAACTATGCGTATGACAATAAAGTAATAGATGAAGAGACAGGTGCTTGTTATGACGGGCTGAATGAAAAAGGTCTGAATTACAATCAAGGCTCTGAAAGCATAATTTCTTATGGAATAGCATTCATGGAAATCAGTAGAAAAGTAAAGCTGATCACAGAGGTGGGACACTGGTTAAAAAGGGATGTATTTTGAGATCAGAGGATAATTTATATGTTGAACAAGTTTTACCAAATATATGTATAAGGAGAAATATTTATGATAAATCCTCCAATAAGTGAATTGATGAAGAAAGTTGACAGCAGATATACACTATGTGTTGTAGTAGGCAAGAGGGCAAGACAACTGTTGGACGGGGCTTATTCGCTTGCAAAATGTGATTCTGAAAAGCCTGTTGCTATTGCAGCTAATGAGGTTAATGAAGGAAAACTTATTTATGTTCGAACCAAAAGCGGTCTTAAATAAATAGAGTAATAAAGATGCAAGTATAAAACAAATCATGCCGTTAATATCTATCACAGAAAGGAGTATAATGTTATATCCTCTAAAGTTTAAACCAGTATATAAAGATTATATCTGGGGTGGATAATTGGGGGTGTAGAGAATTTAGAGAATTGAGAATTGGGGACGCTCCTGTTTATTGAAGCGTTTTCAATCCATTTATTCAAATAGGATAGGTTTAAGGCTGGCCGAAGGTCAGCTTCTTTTTTGTTGTGTACGGAGCAGGCAGAGCCGGAAAACTGTGGAAAAAGCAGGAGCGTCCCCAAGCAATTAAGGCAATCAAATACATATTATAGTTTTATATGGATTATATTGACTTATTATTTGCACTAATGTATAATGCAATTATAATATCTATTCCATATATGGGATAGATTGTATTGAAATTTCTAATCTTTATGATACTTGGTATTTGCGAGTTCTTTTGTACTACTTCGAAGGGAAGAGCTTGCTGATATAATTTAAAAGCTCTAAAAAGTTAAAAAAGAGAGGAGGTATTCGTTGTGAATTTATCAAAAAGGAGTCCGCTGTTAAGAAACAATGTGAGTACTGGTTTTGACAGCTCAGTTGGAAGCCTGGGAGAAGAGATCCAGCGTCAGGATCTTGAAACAATAGAGGGAGGCAGCACTCTAGGATGTGTTTTGGGAGTAATAGGTATATACACAGCTACACAGAGTATCGCTACACAGGTATTTGGCTGCGGTGCGGTTCTGACTACGTCTGCAGAATGCAGCAGAACAGGCAACCCCTGCTGACAGGCAAATCTGGTACAATACATATTCGAGACAGAGAGACTGTTGATATAATCTAAAAAAGAGGAGGTGCTTTTTGTGAACTTTTCAAAAAGGAATCCATTATTAAGGAATAATGCAAATAATGACTTTAATAACTCAGTCGGGAGTTTGGGAGAAGAGATCCAGCGTCAGGATCTTGAAACAATAGAAGGTGGAAGTACTCCTTTATGTGTAATTGGAACAACAATCCTATACACCGTTACACAGACTATAGCGACACAGGTATGGAGTTGCGGTGCGGTGCTGACCACATCTGCAGAATGCAGTAGAACTGGTTTACCCTGTTAACAGGATTATTTGTGATGAAATACGTAAGCGGGCATGTGCTTGCTTACGTATTTCATGAGTATTAATATGTATTGGAGAGTTGAGATGATGGGAGAAGTTTTAAACCTGATAAAACATGACGAGTTAGTGAACTACTGGAAATCATTTTTCCCGAAAAGCAATGAGATAAGCGATATAGAAGAACTTATTGCTAACGTATCAGGTAAAAGATTTGAAGAATTTATTTATGAGTACAATGTAAATGATGATTCACTATTACAGTCGATGATATGGAGCGGCATTACCCGACAGGAATTATTGGATAGCATATTGGGAAATTTGAAAAATCAAAATATGTGGGTATATTTTTATGAGCCTGTTTTGAAAAAATATATAGACAAGCTTTTTGCCGCAGTAGATAAAAGCAATATAATCGAGGATAAAAACATTTTTTTACAGCAGGCAATTCATAATACACTTAATTTATTGCATCTGGCTGGATTTCAGACAATTATTGCCGAAATATACTATGCAAGGCAAGATAGTATATTAAGAGGGGACAGCAGTATTGACAGAGGTAATTATTACAATGAAGTATTATTAAAAGATAATGAATATAGAAAAGAAATCTATAGAAATTATCCCGAGTTGATAAGAATATTGGATATTAAAGTAAAATACAGCGTGGAATTTATTATTAAAATTATTAACGATACCGAAAAAGAAATTAATGAAATTGAAAATAGATTGAATGATGGTAAAAGCCTAGGAAAAATCAAAACGATGAGTATGGGGGAGGGTGATACCCATAATGATGGGAAATCAGTATCAAAACTGATTTTTAACACCGATAAGATTATCATTTATAAACCGCGTAATTTAGCTATTGAAGAAAAGTACCGTGAGTTTTTGCAATGGCTCAATAGTACTGCAGTTGATGATGGATATAAGCTGGTTGCGGCAAAAGTATATAGCATAGAGGATGCTGGATGGATGGAATTTATTGAATACCATGATTGCAAAAGCCGCGAAGAACTGGCTGGTTTTTATTATAAAGTTGGATTGCTTATGTGTGTGCTATATACGACAAATGGGATTGACATTCATCATGAGAATATCATAGCCCAGGGAGACACGCCTGTACTGGTGGATCTGGAAACCTTTATACATCCGGATTTTTCTGACGAATATGAATTAAAGTCGGCTCCATTGCTTGCAATGAAAGAGTTAGGTAATTCTGTTACCAAAAATATTTTATTGCCAACTTACGTTACCAACAAAAATAATAATAAAATATTGGATTTAGGCGGATTGAGCGGTACAAAAGAACAGGAATCACCTTTTGCCACGAAGTTTATTGAGAATTATGGAACAGATGAGGTGAGAGTAAAAATAATGCATGCTGCTATTGAAGCCAAGGGCAATAATCCCAGTATCAAAGGAGAAGTGGCAGATTCGAAATGCTACAGAGAAGAGATAATAGATGGCTTCAAGAATATGTATAAGTGGATATTAAGAAATATAAATCTTTATATTGATAAAATAGAAGAACTTTTTAGCGATGTGATTGTCAGAATAGTATACAGACCTACTAATGTGTATGCACAGCTTTTGTACAGCAGCTACCATCCAGATTTATTGACAAATAACGTTGACAGGAAGGTATTTCTGCATAGAATTGCCAATAAGAAAGATGAAAAAAGTTATAAAATGAATCTTCTGGAAATACATGATATGCTTCAGGGGGACATCCCATATTTTTATGTAAAAGGAAATGGAGTAAAGGTAAAAGGAATACACTCCAAAGATTCTGGTGTAAAACTAAAAAGCAGTACTATTGGTACAATAAAAGATAAAGTTACAAATATGAGTCAAACCGATATGTACCGACAGATAAGCATAATCAATTCAAAATTAATGATTGAACCGGTTAAGCAAGAAACTGTAACAGAGTTTCAAAAGTCAGGTGTGAGAAAGTGGAACGAAAGTAAATTTATAAGAGCCTCTGAAAAAATTGCAGATTATTTATTAGCTAGGAGCATAGCAGGTAAATCAGATCAAGGCAATGATCGTACATGGTTTGGAAGTCAGGAAAGTGAAATTGGCTATAACATATATAAACCGATGGATAATAGTATATATTATGGGCTGTCAGGAATAGCCATGTTTTTTAGCCTTCTTAAGCAATTATCGGATAGTCCGCAATACCGTAATATTGAAAAGGAGGTCTGTGAAACAATAATACGTCAGATACCGGAGAGCATACACGAAATTAATACAGAAGATATCGATATTGGCGCATTTTCAGGGTTAGCCGGAGCCGCATATTCATTATTTTATATTGACTTTAATAACAAAAATAATACATATAATCAAACAATATACAATATAATGAAAATAATTGAAAATAAAATTGATGTTTTGAAAAAATTTGATATAATAAGAGAAGCTGGTATTATAGGGGTAATGCTTACAATTTATACTAAATCTGATAATATGCTAATGAAATCTAAATCACTTGAATTAGCTAAAAGAATATATCAGAGGCTTGAAAAGGAAGCAATAGTTATTGATGGACTGCCGGGAATTACGTGGAGCAGAAAAGGTTATATCGGATATGCACATGGAAATGCCGGAGTTATTGCTCAGATCTACAGGCTGTACAGTATCACACGGCAAGAAAAAATAAAAATTCTTGTCAATAAAGCATTATTATTTGAAAGAGCGTCATATGTAGAGAAAGAAAAAAATTGGAAAAGATCCATAGATGAGACAAATTTCTCTTGCGGGTGGTGCCATGGAGCGCCAGGAATATTAATGAGTAAGCTTCAATTGCTAAAATGGGGATTTAGGGATGAGATGATAGATAAAGAAATACAAATCGCAATTAGCACAACGATAAGCAGCGGGTTAAAAAGGGATTGGTGCTTATGCCATGGAGATATGGGTAATCTTGTCATATTAAAGGAAGCAGGGATTGTATTAAATGATGAAAGTTTATACAGGCAGTCTGTCAGCACAATTGAACCCTTTATAGAATATCTGGTTGGTATAATGGAAACAGAAGACTTTAAGCAATATGAAAATAATGGATTTATGCTGGGTTTAGCAGGCATCGGATATGAAATTTTAAGAATCGACAGAGAAGATAACATGCCAAATATAATGGCGTTGGAGTAGAGGGTATAATAATGATAGATAAAGAAGTTCTAAGAATAAATAATGTCACAAAGCTGTATGGAAATCAAAAGGCTCTGGACAATGTCACAATCTCTGTAAAAGAGGGTGAGGTAGCAGGCTTGATAGGTCCAAACGGAGCTGGGAAATCTACATTGATGAAAATTATCGTGGGATTGATTAGAAATTATGAAGGTAATGTTTTTATTGAAGGTGAGAATGTATTAAGCGAGACAAATAAAAATAAAAAAAGAGCTGGGTGTGTAATAGAAAATCCAGGATTTTATCCGGAACTGTCTGGATATGATAATTTATTATATTTCTCTAAAATATCCGGGTGCAGCGGAAAGGAAGATATAGATAATATAATTAATCTGCTTGGAATCAAGGATTTTGTACATAAGAAAGCCAGAAAGTATTCCCTTGGGATGAAACAAAGGCTGGGACTTGCACAGGCTGTTCTGGGTAATCCTAAGCTGCTGGTGCTTGATGAGCCGACAAATGGATTGGACCCCAATGTAATATTGAATATAAGAGAATTCATTAAATACCTGTCAGAAGAGAAAAGGATCTCCGTGATTATATCCAGTCATATATTGACTGAAATTGAGTTAATGTGCAAAAAGGTTTTCTTCATAAAAAATGGCATAATAGTAGACGAGGTTCGTCCGGCAGATAATCTGCAAAACCCTGAGGGTTCATGCTTTGTATTTGAAACGGATAATATAAGGGAACTTAAAGACTTTTTTAAGGCTAAAAATATCTACACATCAATTCACGGTAAAGGGAAAGTAATAGCTGACTTGAAGGAATATTCAATACGCGAGATACTGTCTATGCTCTTAGAAAACAACATTAATATATTGGGGACTTATAGGCAAAAGGCAAGCCTTGAAAAAAGATTTATTGAGATAATGGAGGAGAATATTATTGAATAAAAATATATTCCCATTAGTAAAAATTGAGTTTATTAATACATTTAGACCGGTTTTAATTAAAACTGCTTTTGTAGTATCTGTAATATATGTTTTGTTCTGGCTTAAAGCTGGACCTGCCTCATTTGAGGTTAAAGACTACCTATCTCAGTATTTTTCAGTAATAAGGTTTGCCATAATTTTGGCCAGTGTGTTTATTCTCGGACGTGAGTTTAAAAATGGTACATATAAATATACCTTTACCGGATGCTTTTCAAGGATGAGCATATTGTTCAGCAAGATAATAGCCATAGCCGGATTGGGTTTTATATGCTGGTTACTTCAGGTACTGATTAAAATAATTATTGTATTGTGGACCGGCAAGGGGACCTTGTATAATGATATTTTTAATTATGAATTATTCAGTACCCTTATAATTTACGTGGCAGTGGCAGCTCTTATTGGTAGCTTTTCGATTTTGGTAACATCAATTTCATTTAGCTTGAAGGCTACAATGATATATACCCTGCTGCTTTTTGGCATAATTCAGTTTTATGCACCTATATTTATAATCGGCATTGAGAAAGCGGAGAATATTCCTTTTTGGTTTGAGTTGATAAAAATATCACCAACATATATTATTTTCGATTGGAATGATACTTTTAAATTTCAAATAATCCAATTAATTTTTATGCTAATATATATTATTCTATTTTTAGGATTCTCAATACTTATTTTAAAGAAAAAGGATTTAAATAAATAAGCAGAGGTAAGAACTATGGATGCCATATTATATATAATTAAAAACGATATAAGAAGTATAATTAATAAGCGCAGCATAGCTTTTTCTTTTATATTTGCTATTGGGATATTTATTTTCCCTCCCTATAAAGTACTATTATTAAAGGCTCAATTGGTAATGAGCATTTTTCCTTTGCTTCTAATAATAGTATGTTCAACAATTTTAGTGAGGGAGTTTGAATATGATACCTATAAATACATTTTTACAGGAAAATTATCCAGAATATGCATTGTTGTATCCAAGAGTTTTTCGGCAGTCGTCATAGCCGTGATATTAGGCGTGATATTTAATTTGCTGGCATTAATCGGTATGGAGGCTAAAGAAACAGGTGTCCTTATATTGATAAAGCAAATTTTAAGCATAGAATTGGTTTTCATCTGCTTTACATTATTTATAAGCTCAATAGCATTTTTTTTATCAATGTTGACAAAAAGCTTTATATTCACATTTCTGGTGCTATATATAATGTTCTATGATACATTTATAAGTGTTCTTCAAATGGCAGCTAATAAAATCAAAATAGATTTTTTGAAGTCAATATTTAGTGAAACACCATTCTTAAAGGCAATGGAAGGTTTTCGGGTTTTTTATTATCCGGCCGAAAGAATATTTATCATGATTGGCATAAGCATGATTATACTGTTGGCGGACTGTATAATCATCAGAAAAATGGATTTATAACTTATTCAGAAGCAAAATTGCGATTTGTAGTAATTAAGACAAGTCTGTTTATTAAAAGAAAGGTTTTCAGAGATGCTCAGAAGATATATATGTATAAAGCAGCATGACGCAAAGGACTGTGCTACGGCTTGTTTAGCCACTATATCCAGACAATATGGACTTAAAATACCTATTAGCAGTATAAGGGAATATGCGGGAACGGATTTAAGGGGAACAACGGCATTAGGTATAGTAATAGCAGCTGAAAAACTTGGATTTACTGCTAAAGCTATTAAAAGCAATACAGAAAAATTCTTTTTGAAGATGCCTTTACCGGCAATAGCCCATGTTGTGATAGATGGTAAGTTCCCTCATTATGTGGTTATACATAAAATAACCAAAAAAAAAGTTATAGTGGCTGATCCCAGCGAGGGTATAGTGGAATATTCTCCAAAGGATTTTTTTAAAACATGGGCGGGAGTATTGATACTGATAATACCTTCAGGCACCTTTCGAAAAGGCGATGAAACTAAAGGACTGTTTTCAAGGTTTGCTGGACTCCTAAAGCCGCAAAAAAGATTGATAATAAATATTTTCTTTATATCAATTACCTATACAGTTTTAGGCATATTAGGTTCCTTTTATTTCAAAATTCTAGTAGATGACGTATTGAACAACAGTCTTGAAAGTACATTACATATATTTTCAATCGGTTTTGTTATTTTAAGCATATTTTCAATAATACTAAGTGCTTTTAGAACTCAATTACTTATTTACTTATCTCAACGGATAGATATACCTTTGATGCTTGGGTATTATAATCATGTGATTGAACTTCCTATGAGCTTTTTTGGTACAAGACAGGTAGGGGAAATAATCTCGCGATTTAATGATGCCACAAAGATAAGGGAAGCTATTTCAAGCGCAACCCTGACTATAATGATAGATACACTAATGGCGATAATCGGAGGATTTATTCTATATAGTCAAAACCGTCTATTGTTTGGGATTACAATCATCCCGGTAATACTTTATGCCAGCATTGTTTGGTCATTCAATAAGCCTATCAAGAATGTAAACAGAATTACTATGGAAAGTAGTGCAAGGATAACGTCCTTTTTGTTTGAATCATTAAGTGGTATTGAAACTGTAAAGGCATTTAACGCGGAAAGAAGAGTAAACTTGGAAACTGAAACAAGATTTATAAGGCTTATTAAAAGTGTGTTTAAAACCGGATTAATAAATAATATTCAGACATCATTAAAAGGTGGAATAAAGTCTGTATTTGGTATAGTATTGTTGTGGATCGGAGCGGTTGAAGTTCTTCATGGGAATCTGACAGCTGGTGAATTGCTGGCTTTTAATGCTTTGCTGGCTTATTTTACTACGCCTATAGAAAATTTAGTTAATCTACAGCCTCAATTGCAAACTGCAATAGTTGCTGCAGACAGGCTAGGGGAAATATTAGATCTGGAAATAGAAAAAAGTAAGGATGAAAGTAAGAAAATCATTCCGGATACATTAAGAGGAGATATAGAATTCAAAAACATCCATTTTAGATATGGAACAAGGCAATTAATTATAGAAGGGCTGGATCTTAAGATATCACAGGGTGAAAAGATTGCACTGGTGGGTGAGAGCGGATCGGGAAAAACGACATTAATAAGATTATTAATGAAATTTTACCAATGTGAAAAAGGAGAACTTTTAATTAATGGAATTAATATAAAAGATTTAAATGTTGAAGTATTAAGAGATAAAATAGCCTATATATCGCAAAATATTTTTTTGTTTACTGATACAATCAAAGAAAATCTTAGCCTTGGCTGTGATGAAGTAGATTATGAAAAAATAGTTGATGCATGTAAGAGGGCTAAGATACATGACTTTATAAATTCTCAGCCATTAAGATATGATACTATAATTGAAGAAAATGGTGCTAACCTCTCAGGCGGTCAAAAACAGAGGCTGGCTATTGCACGAGCCATATTAAAGAAACCTGATATCATTATAATGGATGAAGCAACCAGTAGTTTAGATTCTACCACTGAGAAAGCTATTGAGATGACTATGCATGAATTTAGTACGAATATAACAACTATTATAATAGCACATAGACTGAGTACAGTAATGAGATGTGACAGGATTTATGTGATGAACAACGGAAAAATAGTAGAGAGTGGGTCTCATGCGGAGTTGATAGGTAGTAGGGGACGCTACTATAATTTATGGAAACACCAACTTCCTGATTACTACAATAGAGATGAGGCAGTGCTCTTTTAGAATTTAGAATTGGGGACGCTCCTGTTTATTGAAGCGTTTTCAATCCATTAATTCAAATAGGATAGGTTTAAGCTGGCCGAAGGTCGGCTTTTTTTTTGTTGTGTACGGAGCAGGCAGAGCCGGAAAACTGTGGAAAAAGCAGGAGCGTCCCCAACTAGTCCGTGGAAAAAGCAGGAGCGTCCCCAACTAGTCCAAATCTGTATATACCCTAAGTACAAAAAACGATATTGAAATTAAGAATATATGATCATGCTAAAACCTCGATTACTGTAAGCTTAATATATTAATTCTTTTATCCGGCATATAGCTGACAATCTGTCAAAACGTATTGTTTTCAGCAATACAACCAATCAAATAAATAGTACAAATATGTATATTGCTAAAGTATAAAAAACAATATTGAAAATTTGCGCAAATTATTCTAAGCTAAAATTAAGCATTTATTGTTGCTAAAAAAGCAAATTTGGCAAGAAGCTATACTTATTCTATGATAAATTCCTGCATTCGGTTTATATATATTATGAAGTCAATATCGGTTGAACCCTTCGCCTTCAAACCTATATTAATTAACTATTGATAGTCTTTATTGATTTATACAGTGAGTTTGTAAAAATTCAAATAATTATAAAGAAAGAAAACAGGAGGTAAAGACATGTCTTTAGTAACAATGAATTTTGAAAGCCAATACCTTAATTCCAGTCATCAGATCAGCATTATACTTCCTAACAGACCGCGTGGCATTGATGCAAAAGACTATTATGAAAGCAATAAGAAGTATAAAGTACTTTGGCTGCTCCATGGCACTTACGGTGATCATACCGATTGGGTCCGCAGAACCAATATTGAGCTGTATGCCTGTGAAAAGGATTTGATTGTAGTAATGCCCAGCGCGCTAAACAGCAACTACTCAAACTGGGATAAGGCTATGATGGGATTTGGCATGTACGATTATTTAACCAAGGAGCTTATGCCTTTGATTTATAATTGGTTTCCTGCATCTGACAAACGGGAGGACAATTTTATTGCAGGCCTTTCAATGGGCGGCCGGGGAACCATCAAATTTGCAGCCAATTATCCCGAAAAGTTTGCAGCGGCAGCTGTTCTCTCGGCTGCTCCGGTAAATTTTCATGAACTGACCGAAGAATATCTGCAGAGCGACAATATGTTTGCCATCCGTACCAAGAGTATGGTGGATAATGCCGGAGGCCTTGAAGCATTCCTGAATTCCAATGAGAATGTATGGGATATTCTTGAGAGCCTTGCGGGTACCGGAAAACTTCCACGTCTTATGTTTGCCTGCGGTACCGAAGACGAAATAATATATCAAAACCTTAAAATCTTTAAAAAGCATGCCGAAGAGATAGGGCTTGAGGCTGAGTATTGGACACTTGACGGTTACCGGCACGAATGGAGATTCTGGGATCTTGCGATACAGCATGCCCTTGAGTTCTTTGGACTTGAAGACACTGGTGCAAGTCCATATTAAAATATTTCATTCTATTTGTATTTATTTATAATAATCGGTGCTAAAAATGCATTCCGGGAATTAGGAATCACAGGACAATTTAAGAATGGAGGGGGGGTAAGCCGGAAAGACCTGCATTCCCGGTAAGTATCAAAATCCAGATATATATTTATATTATGAGGAGGAATTGAAAAATGTTAAAAAAAGTGATAGCATTAACGGCTGCATTAGCTATGACCTTGACCATTCTTGCAGGCTGCGGAGGAGGAAATACAAGTAACGGGAACAATTCCGGGACTTCTGCTGCAAGCAGTTCGACAGTATCCAAAGGAGAACCATATACTGTAAATTTTGTTTACCATGCACCTAAGGAAGGCAACCAGGGAGAAGTAAATGAGCTTATAAACAAGCTTACAATGAAAGACCTGAACATGAAGGTAAATTTGATGCCAATCGGATGGGAAACTTATAACACAAAATATCCCGCGATGCTTGCAGCCGGTGAACCTGTGGATATATCCTTCGTTTTTTCGTTCAGTCGTGCGGCCTTTCTTGAGGCAGGGTATATTGTAGATGCATCAAAATATACCGAATATACAAAGGATATATACAAAATACTTGGTGATGATGTGAATGCAGGCTACTTCGGTGATGAGCTGCTCGGCTTCCCTGTGGTTGGTTCTCGTTCAATGCCATCCGGAATCTTTGTAAGAAAAGACATTTTCGATGCTCTTGGCTACAAGGAGACCGATTTTAATGTTAACACCGAAGACATGTCGTCATTTGACAAGCTGACGGAGCTGTTCTCCAAGATTAAGGAAAAGTATCCCGATGTGATACCTTTTGACGGCAACCGTATATTCGGACAGAATTTTCTTTCATACGTAGACGGCTTGGGCGATAGTTTTGGTGTGCTTGAAAATTATGGACAGACAACTAAATTTACAAACTGGTATGAGTCTGAGCAGTTCAAGAAGTTTGCGCAGCTGTCAAGAGATTGGTATACCAAAGGTTATATGTCGAAGGATATAGCAGTTTCAAAGGAAGAGGGACGTTCAAAAATGACAACAGGCAAGGCTGCGTCATTCTTTGCCTCATATGTTGCCAACCAGCAAGCAGGGATAAAGGCACAGACGGGTTATGACACTGTACTCATTCCATGTTCGCTGAATATGAAGGATACTACCAAGGTAAATGCCGTGCTTAACAGTGTAATGTATCAGTCCAAGAACAAGGAAAATGCATTCAAGTTCCTCAATTGGGCATATACAAATGCAGATTTTAACAATTATTTGAACTGGGGTGTGCCCGATAAGGACTGGGTTGTCAACTCGGAAGGCCTGGCAGACTATCCTGAGGGAATAACAAGTACAAATGTAAATTATCATGAAGATTTCTCATTCATATATCCGAACCAGTATTTAATGACTCCATGGGCAGGAAACCCGAAGGATCTCTGGGAACAGTACAAAAAATTTGATGAGGGTTCTATTATTTCAAAGGCATATGGACTGAATTTCATTCCATCTGAGGTTTCCGGTGAAATAGGCCAGTGCAATGCGGTACTTGCCAAATATGAGTCGGCTATCTGCTTCGGTGCCGTAGATCCTGAGACTACGCTGGCTAAATTCAACAAGGAGCTTTACAATGCAGGCTTGCAAAAAGTCATAGACGCAAAGCAGAAGCAGATGGACGCATGGTTAGAAAATAACAAATAGAGACCTATGATAAGTCGGAAGTTATTTTAAAGAAAATTCAAGTCAATTACGGCTTAATGCCTGAGGCTTTGAGCCGAAATTGACTTTGGTAACCTCTGAACAAATCTATAAAGGGAGACAACAAATGAAAACAAGAACTGGCAAAATCAAGCAGTTTATCCCGCTTTACCTGATGATGCTGCCCTGTACGGTATATCTGATAATCAACAACTATATACCTATGTTTGGCATTATAGCCGCCTTTAAATCCTTTAAGATTTCTAAGGGATTGTTGGGCAGTCCCTGGGTTGGATTCAAGAATTTTGAATACCTCTTATCGTCCAGTGATGCCGGAATAATTATAAGAAATACGCTTTTATATAATATTGCCTTTATTATAGTAAACAATGTTATCGGTATTCTTCTGGCGATATTGATATCTGATATAGGCAGAAAAGGCTTGAAAAAGCTGTATCAGAGTTCGATACTTCTGCCGTTCACATTATCAATGGTAATTGTAAGCTATATCGTATTTGCCTTTTTAAGTCAGCAGAACGGTATGCTGAATTATACGATTTTTAAAGACAACCCTATTCAATGGTATAATGACCCCACCTGGTGGCCGTTGATATTGATAATTGTAAACTGCTGGAAGACAGTCGGCTATGGCACATTGATTTATATAGCCGGAATATCTGCAATAGACGGCTCGCTGTATGAAGCAGCTTCAATTGACGGTGCTGGAAAATGGAAGCAGATAAAGCATATTACCCTTCCGTGTCTGATTCCATCAATGATAACGTTGTTTATACTGAGTGTCGGAAGGATTTTCTATTCCGATTTCGGCCTGTTTTATCTAATACCTCAGAACTCTGGCCCGCTTTATAACGTAACAGATACAATCGATACTTATGTTTACCGTTCCCTTATGATGTCGGCAGGCGGTATAGGGCGCTCGGCTGCAGCAGGTCTGCTTCAGGCTGTTGTTGGCTTTATAATGGTTATATCGGTAAATGCGATAATTCGGAAGATAAGCGAGAAGGATGCAATATTCTAAAAAGAAAAGAGGGATTGGAGAGAAATGAAGGAGAATAAAACATATAAAATCATATCTAATGCCATACTGATTTTAATGACACTTATGATGATTCTGCCGCTTGTATTGGTTTTTATTTCATCAATTACTGATGATAACGTGCTTATTGCCAACGGATATTCGTTTTTCCCGGAAAAGTTAAGTCTGGGGGCTTATCAGTATATCCAGACGTTTATTGACATGATATTGCGCGCATATGGAATAACTATAGCAGCAACAGTTGTCGGTACAGTTATTGGTACGGTAATAACTGCTATGATGAGCTATGGGCTCTCTATAAAGGATTTGCCGGGTAAAAAAGCAATAAGCTTCTTTGTATTCTTTACTATGCTTTTTAACGGTGGGCTTGTGCCGTCTTATATCATGTGGACAAGTATGAAAATTACAAACACGATTTGGGCATATATATTTCCGTTTTTATTGACGAACGCATTTAATATAATACTCATGCGATCATATTTCAGCGCAAATATACCCAACGAAATATACGAATCAGCCAAAATTGACGGAGCGGGGTATTTAAGAATATTCTGGAAGATTGCGATGCCTCTGGGGAAACCGATTCTGGTAACAATAGGGCTTTTCACCGTTCTTATTTACTGGAACGACTGGACAAATGGCCTGTACTTTATATCGGAGCCCAGTATGCTCAGTATTCAGGCACTTTTGAATAAGATGATGGCCAATATACAGGCGACGGTATCATACGCCAACTACAATAAGGGCTCGGGCAGCACGCCCAACATACATCCCGTATCAATCCGTATGGCCATTGCCTTTATAGCCATTCTGCCGATTTTAATCCTCTATCCTTTCCTGCAGAAGTATTTTGCGGACGGAATTATGCTAGGTGCTGTAAAGGGTTAATATCGTGCAGTGATATATCCTGATGATAAAAAATAATAATTAATAAATATGAAAGGGTGGGATAATTGAGCAGCTTGCTCTATTATCCGATAAAACGATGGGGATTTTAAGATTCAGCTACCGCTCGGATATTCTAAGTCTTAGTACTAATATTACAATATGCTATCCGACAGGGTATATGACGACTGAAATGGGGTTTGAAGACCCTTTGCTCAAAAGAAATGGTAAAAGACCTTATGTACCGGGAATGAAATTTCAAACTGTCTACCTGCTCCACGGCGGAGGTGAGGATGACACCACTCCGTACAGATACACAAAGCTCGAGCAGTATGCCGAGGAAAACATGGTAATGCTGGTATCACCTTCGGTAAACGACAGTTTTTATATGAATACAAAGTACGGGTTTAAATATTTTGACTACCTTACTCAGGAATTACCACTTGTAGTTAAATCCCTATTTGCTGCTGCAACCGAGAGGGAGAACACTTTCCTAGTGGGACTGGCGATGGGTGGAAACGGAGCGCTCGGCCTGGGGCTTATGAGGCCGGATTTATATTCCGCGGTTGTAGACCTTTCAGGCGGTATCGGCGTAACGCTTGACCGCGAAGAATATAAACATAGCCTTAATATAGAATTTACAAGGGTTCGCGACACGTTGCTGGGAGAGGATGAGTTTATAGGCTCTGAACATGATTTGCTGACGTTCGCTGAAAAAAATATTGCGGAAAAGATAGACCTGCCGAAGTATTTTATCGGTGTCGGTGAAAAGGATTTTATCCGGGATCGTGTTTACAAGGACTATTTGGCTTTGAAAAATCTGGGCTACGACGTTTATTTTGAGGAAGGCCAAGGAATGAAGCATGACTATGGTTTCTGGGACAAGTATTTGGAAAAAGTCCTCTCTAACTGGCTCCCATTAAAGCGCGAGCCTATATACGGAGATAGATAATATGAATGAATTGATTTCAGAAGGTGCAGTATCCAAAGGTAAGCAAACCATTTGGAATAAAGCGTTTTTCATTATATTTGCCATAAATTTTATTTTAAATATGGGCCAGTTCATGATGAACACTCTAATCCCGAAATATGCGGAGCATTTGGGGGCAACAGCTACCATCGTCGGAATGGTATCCGGCATGTTTGCGGTAACGGCGCTATGTGTCCGCCCGGTGGTAGGCCCGGCCACCGGCTATTTCAAAAAGAACCGGCTGCTGGCTGTGACCATTGGCATTATTATTGCGGCTTTTGTGTTTTATGGCTTTGCTGCAAGTATTCCTATGATTATTATAGGGCGGTTGCTTCACGGCATGGGGATGGGCTTTCTCGGACCCATTACACTGGCTTTGGCCAGTAACGCACTGCCTGAGAACAAGATGGCCTCGGGGCTAGGCATTTTTTCGTTAGGGCAGGCGGTAGCCACCGCTGTCGGGCCGACAATCGGCTTGAAGCTGCTTAAGGCTGTTGGATACAGCAAGGTATTTTTTATTGCCGCCGCACTGTTAGCTGTTGCGTGTATACTGTCGCTGCAGATGAAGACTGAAGAACCTGACAGGCTGGCAGGCTTTAAGATTTCTCTAAATAATATAATTGATTTTGATGTGATTGTTCCGGCTATTATAATGTTTTTCCTTGGGGGAACATATTCTTGTATAAATTCGTTTATCATTCTCTACGGAGGGGAATGCGGGATAGAGGATATCGGACTGTTTTTTACCGCGTATGCGATATGCCTGCTTTTTACACGTCCTATAGGAGGAAGGGTTGCGGATAAATACGGCATAGATAAGACTATTATTCCGGGAATAATTATTTTTGCAGCATCGTTTATCATAGTCAGCTTTTCCCGTACTCTGCCGATGTTTCTAATTGCCGGTGCTGTTTCAGCCTTTGGTTATGGTATCTGCCAGCCCGCAATGCAGACTCTCTGCATGAGCCTTGTCCCGAAGGAACGGCGAGGTGTGGCCGGCAATACAAATTATATAGGTCTTGACACGGGTTATTTGATAATACCGCCGCTTGCGGGAACCATTGTAACGTTAATACAACAAAATGGAGGGAGCAAGCTTATGGGATATACGGTTATGTACCGGATTATGGCGGTTCCTATTCTGATTGCATTGGTTATCTTTTTAGTAAATAGAAAAAAGCTTACAAAAAGAAATCAAGAGATAGCTTGATATTCTCTTAATTACTATACTTTAAGTAGAAGGAGTGGCGATGAAATGAACAAAAAAATAACAATTCTTCCGGGTACCCCCGATGACGACAACAGGGAATACCTGCCTGAGATTATCAGGACAACCGATGTGGTGGTAAATGAAAACGGAAACAACTCTCAGGTCTATCCTGCCAGATTGGCAGAAAACAAAGGAGTTATAGCGGATGGGCTTGAGGACATATGGTATGAATATGTACCTGAATCCTATGACCCGGCAAAGAAGACACCACTGGTGTTTTCAATGCACGGAGGACTGATGACAGGCTGGGGGCAGGCTATATATACCTGCTGGACCATGGTGGCCGACCGGGAAGGCTTTATAGTTGTTTTCCCCAATGCAAACAGCAGAAGATTTTGGGTAGTGGAATGCGATGAAGAAACTTATGCGGAGCGTTCCAAGCCCCGTCCGGACGGAGTTTACTTAAACCCGTTTCCTGAAAATCCCGACGACAATCACGATATGAAGGCTGTGCTTGGACTGATAGACCTTATGAAATCAAAATACAATATCGACGAAGGGCGGATTTTCATGCAGGGCATGTCGATGGGAAACCTGATGACACACCAGTTTGCAAGATACTTTGGAAATGTTCTTGCGGGTGCTGCGGGTGCGGGAGGCCCGTCAGACTTAGGAGTCATTTTTGATAAAAATGGGAATATAAACAACCGTGCAGGCCATTTGGCAGTCTGGCAGTCCCGCCCCGAGCTGAACGAATTTTTAAATCCACGTTCGGAATTGGAAAAAAACAGACTTAACAAGGAATATTGGCTAAAGATTAACGGCTGCAAGGCTTTGCCCCAAATCAGCATTCAGGGTGAAAACAACTACGCTTTTTATACCGGGGACAAGGCGGATTTGGTTTTTCTGGACATCAAGAACCGAGATCACGGACAAACGCTTGACGATGCCGAACTGGTATGGGACTATCTCTTTTCCGGCACGCGGAGAGAGCCCGACGGAAGGATAGTGCATTCAGAAACCATTGCGCCGCGTACCGGCGATGAGTTTGCCATCGCAATAGCAAAGGATTGCAAAAAGGCATGGTTCAAGAACAGTGTAACCGATATGTCAGGACGTGCTATTCTGTGGCAAAAGCTAAAATATCATGGCCTGGAAGGAGGTCAGGAAGTAAGGGGCGAGTATCTGTGCGTTCCTCTTTCCTTTATTGCGGAGGTGTTTGAAGCAAAATACCAGCCGTCCGAGGATTCACTTACAGCGGTGCTTATATTGAAGGATGGAAGGGAGCTCCAGTTCGCGAGGGGCAGCATCGGCTGTGTTATAGATAACCGCATCAGCGCAATGCTTTGCGAAGCACTGCACCGCAGCGGCGAGCTTTATATATCCTTTGAATGGTTCTGCCGGTACTTCTACAATCTTCACGTTTCGGTATTTGATGATGTGCTGTATGTAACAGACCATTACAATGTACTGTCAATGAACATGGCATATCTTATAAACGGAATTCTGAAGGACAACGGCTGACAGGTTATAAATTTCATTATATTATGTGGCTCATGGGAGGTATTATGAAAAAAATATCAAATCAGGTGATGCTGATTACTTATGGTGATAGCATGGGAAGTGATTTAAAAGATCTGTACGGGATTCTTGACGAGCATTTTGAAGGAGTAATCGGCGGGGTTCATATCCTTCCTTTCTTTCCTTCGTCAGGAGACAGAGGCTTTGCCGTTATCAACTATGATATTGTGGAGCCTTCCTTCGGGGACTGGGCAGATATAGAAAAGTTCTCGGAGAAGTATTATTTGATGGCTGATTTTATGATTAATCATGCATCAATACGCTGTGAGGAATTTAAGGATTACATGAGGAACGGCGACGCCTCACCGTACAAGGATATGTTTATACACTGGGAAAAGTTCTGGCCGAATGGAGAACCAACAGAACAGGAATTGGAAGCCCTTTACCGCAGAAAGCTGGGAGGGCCTTACAAGGAATTCACCAGAGAGGACGGAAAGACGGTAAAGATATGGAATACCTTCTTTGAAGAGCAGGTAGATATAGATCCGTGGTCTCCTGTTACAAAGGAGTATTATAAACGAAACCTCGAGCGCATAGCAAAATATGTGCCGCTTATCCGCTTTGACGCGTTTGCATATGCGTCAAAGCGCCCGGGTACAAGCTGTTTCTTTGTGGAACCGGAGGTCTGGGACGTACTGGATATCGGTATGGAGCCATTGAAGGCTTCAGGCACCGAAATGCTGCCTGAAATTCATGAAAACTATAAAATACAGCTTAAAATGGCAGAGAAGGGGCATTGGGTGTATGATTTTGCATTACCGATGCTGCTGCTTCACGGGTTGTTGTCGGGCCGTACCGACAGGCTGGTTAACTGGATGAAAATATGCCCCCGCAAGCAGTTTACAACACTTGATACTCATGACGGCATTGGAGTTGTCGATGTTGCCGGACTGCTGGACGAGGAAGAAATTGAATTTGTGACGGAACGGCTTAACAAAAAAACCGAGGAAAGCCGGATGTATTTAAAAATACCTGAAAGCATAATAAAAGCGTCGGGGGGCAAAGCCAAGCAGTACCAGCTTATGTGCACTTATTATTCTGCATTGGATGAAGATGATGCAGCCTATCTGGTTGCCCGTATAGTGCAGTTTTATGCTCCAGGTATTCCCCAGGTTTACTATGTCGGACTGCTGGCCGGAGAGAACGATTTGGAAACGCTTAAGCGCGTAGGAGAGCCCAGAAGCATTAACCGCCACAATTATACAAAGGCTGAAATCAAGGACAGGGTTCAGTATCCGATGCTGAAAAGAATGTACGAAATAATGCGCTTCAGAAATACCTATCCGGCCTTTGACGGCGAGTTTTCAATAGACGACGGGGCTGAGAACGGGTTACTTAAAATAACCTGGACAAAAAACAGTTATATCACCTCACTGGATGCCGACTTAAGAACAAAGGAATATAAGATAACCTATACCGACGAAAACGGGACGGTAAATTGTTTATAAAATGCTGTGACAGGATAGGGCAATGCTGTTGAAGATAATATGAAAATATTTTTTAATAAAGGAATGATTTTATAATATGAATAAAAAAGTCACAATCCTGCCGGGAACCCCAGACGACAATAACAGGGATTATCTTCCCGAGATTATAAAAACCACTGATGTGGTTGTAAATGAAAACGGAAACAACTCCCAGGTCTACCCCGAAAGGCTGACCGAGTACACTGGAGTCATAGCCGACGGCATTGAAGACACCTGGTATGAATATGTGCCCGAAAGCTACGATCCGTCAAAGAAGACTCCTCTGGTATTTTCGATGCACGGCGGAATGATGACGGGCTGGGGACAGGCTATATACACCTCGTGGACAATGGTCGCAGACCGCGATGGCTTTATACTGGTATTTCCCAATTCATCTTCGGGAAGGTTCTGGACGGTGGAGTGGGATAAGGCCAAGCTGGAAAAAGGCCTTGAACCGGGTTTGCATCCGACTCCGAGCAGTCCCGGGGAAAATCACGACAATAGGCTGGTGCTTGGACTGCTCGACTTGATGAAGTCGAAGTATAATATTGACGAGGGACGGGTTTTCATGCAGGGTATGTCGATGGGAGACATGATGACCAACCAGTTTGCGCGGAATTTCGGAAACCTCCTTGCCGGTGCTGCCGGTTCGGGTGCAGCGGTAGGCCGAGGACTTCTATATGACGGGGACGGAAAAATCATAAACCGTGGAGGCCCTCTGGCCATCTGGCAATCCCGTCCCGAATTGAACGGCTTTCCCGACGACCTGAAATTAAACAGATACAATAGGGAATACTGGCTTAGTATCAACGGCTGTAAAAGCCTGCCTGAAATCAGCATTCAGGGTGAGAATAACCTTGCGTTTTACAGCGGAGAAAGGGCCGATTTGGTTTACCTGGATATCAAGAACCGTGACCATGGACAAACTCTTGATGACGCCGGTCTGGTCTGGGATTATTTCTTTTCCGGCACTCGCCGCGAGCAGGGCGGCAGCATAGTGCATACCGGAACCGTTGCTCCGCGCGTCGGTGACAGCTTTGCCGTCGCAATCGCAAAGGACTGCTCAACAGCATGGTTCAAAAACAGTGTTATCGGTATGTCCGGCCCTGCAATAAAGTGGCAGAAGCTTAAATACCATGGTCTGAACGGAGGACAGGAGGTGAGGGGAGAATACCTGTGTGTACCTCTTTCGTTTATAGCAGAGGTATTTGACGCAGAGTATACACCTTCGGAGGATACCCTTTCGGCTGCGCTGATACTCAAAGACGGAAGGGAACTGCAGTTTGCGCGTGGCAGTATTGGCTGTGCCGTTGACAACCGTATAACGTCAATGCTTTGTGAGGCACTGCACCGCAACGGAGAGCTGTATATATCGTTTGAATGGTTTTGCCGGAGCATCTGTAATCTTCATGTTTCGGTATGTGAAAATGTATTGTATGCTACCGACCACTATTCGGTATTATCGGCAAACATGGCCGATCTTATCAACGATATTTTAAAAGGGGCGGAGCGTATTTTCTTATTATTTTAGAAGGGTGGGTTACTTATGGCGGTTTTAAAAATGAATTTCCTGTCAAAAGCATTAAGAATGAATACAAATATTACTGTGATTTTACCTACAATAAGCTTTGACCTCAGCTTGGCGGGCTTTGAAGACACGTATATTCCAGGGATGAAATATCAGGCTATGTATCTGCTGCACGGCGGAAGCGGCGACGACAGTGATTATGTAAATTTTACCAATATTGTCCGATATGCGGATCGCAATAAGCTTGCGGTTATAATGCCAAGTGTAAATAACTCCTGTTATACTGACTATGAAGACGGGACCAGATACTTTACCTATATCACGGAAGAATTGCCAAGACTCTGCAAAACATTATTTCCGATATCTGATAAAAGGGAGGATACATTTATTGCCGGTCTGTCTATGGGCTCTCACGGAGCAATGAAGGCAGCCATGAATTATCCTGAGAGGTATGCGGCAGTTCTGCTGATGTCCGGGGCTTCTTACCGCCCCGGAGTTCCAAGCATGGTAAAAACGGTTAATGGTAAAATTGATTTTGACAATATAATGAAAAGCCCGGTCAGCGGCGGCATCGATGAGAAAATTAACGATCCGGAATATATCAAAGGTACTGTCAACGATGTTTATGCTGCGGCAAAAAATAACGTAGAACTGGGGAAGAAGCTGCCCAAGGTTTTCTTCCGTGTCGGCGATAGTGATCACGCACTTCACCGTGCTACATTGGCCGAAAAGGATCTCAGGGAATGGGGATATGAAACCAGGATTGAAGTTATTCAGGGAATGGGGCATGAATGGGATTTGTGGGACGAGACTCTTAAAATTGCACTGCAGGAATGGCTGCCCCTCCGTCGGGATATAATTTATCCCGAAGATTAATATTAACTCTTATCCGTGGTTCAATAGGAAAGTATTGGTTTAATGAATTCCAACGGGTGTATTTAATTTAAGTGACGAAAATGCAAATTTTAACTCCCCTTCTATCTTCCCCTCATATTGAGGGGAAGAAAAAGAAGGGCACTGGAGAAGAAAATGAGAAGAACAACGCAGGCGCATGTAAAGCAGCTAGCGAAAGAAATAAGAAGACATCCTACAAGTCCTACATGGACCTTCTTTTCCTTCCCCTCGAAGTGAGGGGAAGATAGATAGGGAGCTTATTAAAAATCTGGATCTGGAATAAAACGCCATAATATATTGGCTCTTTTTACCCATTTTTTTTGGATAATTATGCTGTTATGTAAAAAAGGTGCTTCAATTGTAGTCCCTATTGCGATTTTCCGAAATGCTGTGTCAGATATAATTTATGCACCCAATTTAAACAATAATTTTTGTGTTTTTTAAAGCTTATAGTATAATAGCAATAAAGGGAGAAAATATTAATTTACGGCGTATTATGCTCAAGAGGTAGTGTATATGAAACCTAACGAAATAAATGCAAAAAAAATAGCAGAATTGACGGGAGTATCGCTAAGCACTGTTTCCATTGTATTGAATAACAGAAGCGATGAATTCAGGATTTCGGACAAGACAGCCGAGAGGATTTTAGAGACTGCGAATAAATTGGGATATCAGCCTGTAAAAAGGGAAAGGCGTAAAAAAAGGAATTTTCACAAATCTGTAATATGTGTTTTTTTGCCGTTCAATTTGGAAGGAAGCCCTATAAACCAGTTTCTTAAAAATACTCATAAATACATGAGGGATCAGGGGTTACAGTACAAAATAATCTTATTACCGTATGAGCTGGGAAAATTACATCAGGTATCCACGTGGATCTGCAGTGAATTTGCTTCGGGTGCGGTTTTGATGGCACTTACCGATAGTGACATAGAATTTATCGAGAACAGTAGTTTCAATATTCCCGTGGTTTTATACAACCGCACAGCCAGGGGTTACTGCTCGGTGCTTACTGATGATTATACTTTGGGAAGCAAGGCAATGAGCCATTTTATCAGGCGGGGGCACAAAAAATTCGTAACTATATCGCCGGATTATTCAAGCCGGGCGTTGAGCCTTCGAGGGGTAGGCTATTTTGACAGATTCAGAAGTCAGAATTTTGATTCCGGCACCGACGCTTTTATTCTTCCGACTGTTTTTAGTGAGGCTAATGACATGGGAGGATATAATGCGATGCGGGAGATTTTAAAGTCTGAAGCATTGCCCACGGCGGTTTTTGTTCTGGCAGACTGTATGGTGACGGGAGTTGTCCGCTGCATTAAGGAAGCTGGATTTGACATTCCGGAAAATTTTGAGATTATTTCTTACGGAAACAATACTGTCAATAGTATTATCAAGCCCGGTATAACCAGCTTCGCTCCCCCGCTCCAGGAAATGGGCTGTAACTGTATAAAAATACTGCACAGTGCAATCACCAGAGGAACGTTGACGGACAGTGTCAAGCTCAGCTTCGAGGCTGAGTGTGTATTCAGGGAAAGCTCTCCCGAGGCCTAGCAACAGCGTTCTTTAAACAGCTTATAAATGCGATAAGAATACCGAGGAATAGTGATAAAGGATATAGATTTCATTACATTTTGTAGCCGCTATGCGGCTTATGGAGGTTAATATGAAAAGAGCGGAACACGTACTTCCCGAATTAAGAAAAATAATGGAAGGGTTTCCTGTTGTTGATTTGCGGAACCCACAGATCCCCGAGGGCTTTGAGATGCCTAAGATAGAAAGGTCTCCGCTTGTTAAGACTTCTGAACGTAAAATAACGGGGCCGGAGTCTGAAATCAGAGTTAAAATATATGAGCCTGCCGGGAGAACAGAAGCGCTTCTGCCTGCATTGCTATGGATTCACGGAGGCGGTTATGTTCTGGGAAGCCTGGACATAGATGACGGCTTATGCGAGCAATTTGTAATTGCGGCAAATTGCGTTACTGTATCGGTAGATTACCGCCTGGCACCGGAATATCCTTATCCGGCGGCTATAGAGGATTGCTATGCGGCACTTAAATGGATGGTGAATGAAGCAGATAAGTTATGCATTAATACTTCTAAAGTCGCCGTTGCCGGAGCCAGCGCGGGCGGTGGGCTTACAGCCGCGCTGGCACTTCTTGCACGTGACAGGGGAGAGGTTAAAATTGCGTTTCAAATGCCCCTTTATCCTATGCTCGATGACCGCAACACCACACCTTCAAGCTATGAAATAAATAAAGAGAACTTTCCAAGGCTATGGAACAGGGAACAAAACAGGCTGGCCTGGAGCATGTACCTTGGCAGCAGCGTTGCCGATGAGGTTCCGGGGTATGCGGCGCCAGCCCGCGCCAGAGATTTGACCGGACTGCCGCCTGCGTATACCTGCATTGGAGTCCTTGATCTTTTCAGGGATGAAACCATTGAGTATGTCAACCGTTTAGCTCAGGCGGATGTCCCTGTTGAATTCCATCTATACCCGGGGTGCTTCCATGGATTTGAGACGATATTCAACGATACCGAAATTGGCAAAAGGGCAAGGAACGAATATATAAACGCATTGGCAGATGCCTTGAACAAACCCGAAGACTGATATTCAATACAGGCATGTAGCACAAAATATGCCATGCGGTTGACAGGTACCCATGTATATGAAATAATATGGGTGCATGTCAACCGGCGAATAGGATATGATAAACAGGGAGGGTGCTTATGCAGACAGTAAAGGAGATATCGCTCATTCTTGTTCTTTCGGCTTTCTTTGGGGTGTTTTCAGGCTGCAGCCCAAATAATAATATATCAGACGGAAATACGGCAACGGCAGACACTTCAACAGCAGATTCCAAATTATCCAATACATCGGCTAAAGCTCTTCCAATCGTCGAAGAACCAATAACCTTAAAGGTTTGGATGCCTTATATTCTGCAGTCACGAGTAAAGTCAAATTCAATTATGAAATCCAATATTGAGCTGGAGAAAAGGACAGGTATTAAAATCCAGTGGATAGAACCTCCTGCCGGACAAGCGGCTGAGGCTTACAATCTTATGATAGCATCTCGGGATTTACCGGATCTGATTGAGGATATTAATGCTGCCCAAAGCAATGATTACAGCTATCCCGGCGGTTACGACAAGGCAATAGACGACGGTGTCATACTTAAATTGAATGATTTGATTGATAAATATGCCCCTAACTATAAAAAAATTATTAATTCTGACCCAATTACTAAAAAGCTGACAATCACAGATAAAGGTAACATATATGGGATTGCACAAATTAATGCCGACATTTCCGACATAAACAGGCCCATTATACCCAGAGCAGCTAATCCGGGAAATGGCCTGGTTATCCGCAGGGACTGGCTTGACGATCTGGGACTGGAAATTCCGGTTACTTTGGATGATTGGTATACTGTTTTAAAAGCCTTTAAAGAAAAGAAAGGCGCTGTGGCCCCACTGTTGATAAATAAAACAGGTGCAGGGCTTAATTCGCAATTTTTGACTGCATTTGGTACGGCTTATACTAACAGAAAAGGGCAGGAGTTTTACCAGGAAAACGGAAAAGTAAAGTTTGGTCCCATTGAACCTGGCTATAAGAAGTATTTAACCTTTATGAACAAATGGTATGAGGAAGGCCTGATTGATAAGTTCTTTATGGTCAGAGATGCTGATCTCGATACTTTTTCGGCAAAATATATGCCCGCCGGCAAGGCGGGAGCGACAAACCTTGGGTTTGGGTGGGTCGGAGACTATTATAGCAAAGTGTCGAAAACCGCCCAAGATCCGGATTTTTATTTGCAGCCGGTTAATCCGCCTGTATCAGGGACAGGCGAGCAGGTACATTTCCGCTATACCACCTGGAGCGTGGGTGGCTTTACTGCCATAACAACCTCCTGCAAATATCCCGAAGCAGCAATAAAATGGCTGGACTATGTATATTCAAAAGAGGGCATACTGATGACAAACTGGGGTATAGAAGGAACTTCCTATAATATGAGGGAAGGGAAGCCTGTCATAGTGGAGAGGATTCTCAACGATCCGGAACCGGCATGGGCGTGGATGTTAGAGACCAGATTCAATGGCTTATCAACTCCGGGTGTAGCCGACGAGCAGTGGATGAACTCCCTGCTGTCTGAGGCACAGCTGGAATCCAGAAAATATTGGGGACAAACGGATAATAGCTGGAATATGCCGCCCTTGTACCGAACCTATGAGGAGGAGGCTGTTTATACCTCAGGGATGAGTGATATCATAGCTTATGTCGATGATATGACTGTTAAATTCATAATGGGAAGTGAGTCTGTTTCCAACTACGATGCATTTGTAAGCGAGATTAAAAATATGGGTATTGATCAGATTATAAAAATACAACAGAACGCTCTGGACAGATATAACAAGCGATAAAACCGCAGCTTGCCACCGCTGCGGCATCATGGGGACGGTTCTTCTGCTTTCCTTTCAGTCCTACGCTGCGCTACGGAAGCATAAGAATCCGTCCCCAAGATTCCTCCGCTGTTTTTCTGCAAGGACAAAGCTTTACAATTTCATTCAAAATAGTTTTCACACAGCCTGTAACTATATCCCCCATGTAAAATCTTTATTGCTAAATATTTAGATGCGGCAGGTTACCGGCTTAAGGGAAGAGGGAGGAGTTATGCAGATAAAGAGACAGATTCAAAATAGGAAAAAAGTTTTTAAAACCTGGATAGCTACCAATTTGTTAATTTTTATAATCCCTATTATAGTAGGCGAATTTGTATATTACAATTCAATAAACATAATAAAGCATGAGGTAGAAAGTGTTCATCTGGCCTCCTTGCAGCAATTTAAAATATTGGTTGACGGCAAGATGGGGGAATTAAAAAAAATCGGCAATGCTTTGGCAATTGACCCCAAAATTAAAACTCTTTCAAATTCCCGGGAACTGTATACGCCGCAAAACCTGTATACCATGGGCAATATCCAAAAGGATCTAAAAAAATATATTGTGTCAAACAGCTTTGTTGAAAATATATATTTGTATTTCAGCCACGGCGGATGTCTTTTAACTGACAATGGCATATATACCGGCAGCGAAATAAAACTCTTTATAGAAGATGCCTTTATGACAGGATTGGAGGAATGGCAAAAGCAGATTCAGCAAGTGAACCCGGGAAATATAAGGATTTCTAAAAAAGACAGCGGTACGGGTGCCAGAAATTCCGTAGTATTATTTCAATCCCTTACACCCAATATATATTCAAAATCGCCCGGGGTTACAATGATGATAGCTATAAATGCTGAAAAGCTCAGCGATGTAATGAGCAGCCTGGATACCGAATCAAAAGCCAATATATCCATTCTCAACAATTTAAATGAAGATTTAAAGCTTTATGGCGGGGACGATTTCCCGTTTGTAAATTATAAGGATTTAAAAGCTTATAACAGTGTTTTTAACATAAGCAATAAAAATCAGGATATAACGGTAACCCACGTAGGGTCGGAGATTATCAACCTAGAATATATCCTTTCCATGCCCTCATCGGTTTTTGCCTATAAAATCAGATACATTAAAACAGTAGTATACTTTTATATTGGAGTATGCGTTGTTTTGGGTGCTATAGTTATTTATCTGGTCGCAAAAAAGAATTATGATCCTCTGAGGAGGTTAACCCAGATTTCATCAAAGAATGCTTCTTTATTTAAGCAGTCCGGCATGAATGAGTACAAAGTGATAGAAAACGCAATTAACTCTCTCATTACCGACAAGGAAAACGCAGAAACAAGGATCAGGAATCAGGATATTCCGTTGCGCAAAAACTTTCTTATGAGAATGCTCAAGGGCAGCATCAGGGATAAAACCCGTATGGAAAACCTGCAAAAAATATATAAAATAGATTTTGAAAGCAATAATTTTATTGTTATTACTTTTGAAATAGAAAATCCTGAAAGTATATTGCTCAATAACAGCGAAAATCCGGATGAAGAAAATACTGAGCTGGTTTATTTTATTATTCAAAATATCACTGAGGAGCTGATAGGTGATAAGTATATAAGATATTTTACTGAGATAGATGGCATGAGTGTTTGCCTAATCAATTATAAACATGGGATGGACGATGCGGATGTTGATTCGGGCTACAATGCTGTTGCAGAAGCGGCTCAGAATTCAATTAAACTTATACAGGAGCATTTTGACATTCAACTTTCGGCTGCAGTCAGTGATATTAAGAAGGATTTTGACGGAATTCCCGCCGCATATTCGGAGACTCTTGAAATTTTAGAATATAAAAGACTTATGGAAAAATCAAATATAGTGATCAAATATGGATCAATAGAGCAGAGCAAAGCGGATGAGACAGAGAATATAAACACAATGAAAAATGAAATTTGTTTTATGAATTATTTATTGGACAATGATTTTAAGAATGCCAGTCTTATGCTTGACAGTATTATGGAATTATATTTGCCGTCTCATACAGCTAACTTTCAAGTCGTAAAATGCCGCATGTTCGGTTTGATTAATATAATGCTCAATGCAATCGGAGAATTTAAATCCAAGGCTGACATGGATTATTTTAATAAGCTTGATCCCATGACGCGAATGATTAATTCTAAATCAGGAACTGAATTAAAGAAGCAGATAAAACTGATTTTCAAGAGTATTGTAGAGTACAGCGACAATAACCAATCCAAAGAGGCACAAAGTAAGATTACTGAAATAATTGATTATATTAATCATCATTATTCCGATCAGAACTTAAATGTATCGGCTATAGCAGTGAAATATGAAATGAATGTTTCCTACTTGAGCAGAATATTTAAAAAACGTACTGGGATAAGTATTTTAGACTATATCCATAAACAGCGTATTGAAAATGCAAAGCTGATGCTTTCCACCGGGCTGAGTATAGCTGAGATTTCTGAAAAAGCCGGGTATACCAGCAGTCTGGCTCTGATACGAACATTTAAAAAATATGAAGGGATTACACCGGGTAAATACAGAGAGAATATGAAGTTACAACAGTAGCTCTGCTGTCCAATAAAGTCAGTCACAAAAAATGCGGAGTGTGAGATTATATACGAGTACATTAATATACCCAGTAATACGAAAGGAGGAATGCACTTGGACCAATATAACCAGATTATTGGCTTTTGGCAAGCTTACAAAATTACGTCGGTCGCCGATTTGGACAAATACCTCATGATACGAAATCATCCTCCCCTCATCGTATATGAGGAGGATAAGCGGATGTACTTTGAGTGCCTGCAAAAGTATGACGAGGCTGAGGAGTTAAGTCCACTGTATCAGTTTTTCAAGTATGAAACGGAAAAGACATGGGAAAGAGCGCTGGCTTTTGCCGATGGCATGAAGTTGGAACGCAAGGGCCTGTCGGATTTTATTCAGGGATGAAATGCTAATGGATAAAAAATGGTGCTTCAGCATATATATATTTAGTGGCGCAATTATTCAGGATTAATTCGATGGGTTGTGTTAATGGAATGATAAAAGCTATTGGTATTGGGAACAGGCTTATGATGGATGATGGTATTGCCATAGAGATTCTAGAGAATTTAAAAAACAATCTGGAATCAATGGGAATTCAAGTCATTATTGGAGAAACCGATTTTCAGTCTTGCTTTCATCAGCTAAAGGAAGATGATTTTGTAATTATTCTGGATGCTGCATACTCAGGGAAAGCAGCTGGAAGCATTCATTTATATAATTTGGAGGAAGTGATTACTACATATGGAGAAACCGGCTTTCAGCATGACATGAGCATTTTTGATTTAATGCGGCTATACTCGAACCCATTGAGGGGCTGTTTAATTGGTATTGAAGCAGCGGAAGCCGGATTTGGATGTGAGCTAAGCGAAGCACTGAAGGGTGTATTCAATGAAATTTGTCTTGAGGTTGAGAGAATTATTTGTGAAAAGGTCAGATGGTTCTCAGGGTATGTTAAGTAAATAATTATATAAATCACCTAAAAGACTCCTTCGGAATATACTAAATATATTAGATTTATTGCCGGAGGAAAGCATGAGAGTACAAGATTTTTCAGGCAAAAACCTTGACCGTATTATGGCGGAAATTAATTATGATATAAGCTTATTATATGTAGTTCCATGTATATATACAAGGAATCTGATACTGAACCATTTAATAGACAGAATATCTATGGTTGAATCTGTTGCTGTAGCTATGAGCCAGACTGTGCAGCCGCAAATTCTGCCACTTCAACCGGGGGTTACCCCTATAGCAGATCCGCCTGCCTTGATGCAGCCAATGGCTCCGGGAACCCAAGCAACCTTTACACTGCAAGAGCTATCCAGATTTGATGGAAAGGGTGGCAACCCCGCATATGTAGCGGTAAATGGTATTGTTTATGATGTTACAAACAATGCCACTTGGGCGGCTGCAACACACTTTGGCCTGACGGCAGGCAAAAACCTCACCAACGAATTTGCTTCCTGTCATGCAGGGCAGCCTATACTGAGTAAATTAAGAGCAGTTGGAAAGTTGGAAACAATGTAAGTGGACACACTCACTGAACAGGTGAGAGGTTCAAATAAAGGAGGGAATGGCCCCTTTGAATACGAGCAATGGAAGTATTACCTGCCCTGAATATAAAGCAAGGCTCAACACAGCCGCAAGTCTTGTGGAGACTGTGAAGACACAAATCAGACAGGATGTTTTGAGGAAAAGGAATCTTGTGTGGCTTGAATTGACTGGGTGTTCAGGAAATATCATATCACTTCTCGATGGATCGAATCCTGATTTCAAGTACTTGATTTCGCAGATGACTCATTTTATCTATAATAACAGTCTTTTAGCCAGCGAAGGGCAGAATGCGATGGAGCAGCTGTTTAGTATTCCGGGAAGTGACTATATCCTTGCTGTGGAAGGCGCTGTTGCGACTAAAAACAACGGCCTTTACAACATTATCGGACGCCTGAATGGTAAATGGATAACTGCGCTTGAGGCAGTTAAAACACTTGGCGAGAAGGCAGCCCATGTTATTGCTATAGGTGCTTGTGCAACCCATGGAGGGGTTTCTGCAGCTAGACCGAATCCTGCTAAGTGTGTCAGTGTGCAGAGTGTATTAAATCGAAAGGTCATAAAGCTGCCAGGTTGCCCTTGCCATCCGGACTGGTTTATGGGTACAATCGCCCATATCCTGCTTTATGGACAACCCGAGCTTGACAGCAGGGATAGGCCTCTTTTATTTTACAGCACATTAATTCATGACAGATGTCCCCGCAGGTCATATTTTGATAAAGGAATATTTGCAGAAAAGCTTGGTGACAAAACCTGTATGTTCAAATTGGGCTGCCGCGGGCCGGTAACACGCATAGACTGCCCAATCAGACAGTGGAATCAATATGTTAACTGGCCTATTGAGGATGACACTCCTTGCATTGGCTGTGCACAATTTGGATTCCCTGACGCAATGGAACCTTTTATCAGCTACAACATAACAAGAGGAGTGAAAAAGTGAGCAAGAAGATTATTATTAATCCTGTTACCCGGATAAGTGGATTCATGGAAATTCAAGCGGATATTGAAAACAACCGGGTGGTGGATGCTAGAACAGAAGGGCTGTTGTTTCGTGGATTTGAAAAAATGCTACATGGTAGAAACCCCTTTGATGCGGTATATTTCACCCAGCGCATTTGTGGGATTTGTTCAACTGCCCATTCCATGGCTTCCACCCTTGCTCTGGAGGATGCTATAGGAGTTATCCCAGCTGAACAGGGAAGATACTTAAGAGACATACTCCATGGGTGTGAATTCCTTCAAAACCATATCCGTCATTTTTACCAATATACTCTCCCTGATTTTGTTAAGCTTCCTGAGGATTATCCTCTGTTTAAGGCAGAACATAGTGATTTCAGACTGCCAAAAGAAAAGAATGACAGACTGGTCAAGGATTACTTTGATTCTCTTGACTTAAGTCGTAGTGCACACGAAATGCTTGCCGTACTTGGCGGCAAGGTTCCACATAACCATGGAGTATTTATTGGAGGAATTACCACACAGGCAACTGCTGATAAAATCATCAAGATAAAATCGATATTACACTCCATATACCAATTTATTAATGATAGAATGCTCTCTGATGTATATACCATTGCAGAATATTACAGAGATTACTTTTATATTGGAAGGGGTTATGGGAACCTTTTAAGCTTTGGCTGTTTCAACGGCTATAAGAATCTGGGAACCTTATATGTGAATCCTCTTGTATATATAGGTGGTGAAACAAGTTTATTCAATCCGGATAACATCACTGAGCAGATAGACTATGCCTGGTATAAGGATAAACAAAGCTTCAGTAAGCCTCTTGAAGCTGACCCGGAAGCTGATATGAGCAAGCCTCATGCGTACTCATGGGTAAAGGCTCCAAGATACAATGGGTTGCCTTTTGAGAGCGGGCCTCTGGCAAGGCAATGGCTCTCCGGCGAGTACAGAAATGGAATATCAACCATGGACAGAACCATTGCCAGGGTTCTGGAAGCCCGAAAGGTAGCATTAATAATGAATACACTGCTTGAAAATCTTATTCCCGGCGTATCAGTACAAAAGGAGTATACCATTCCTGAGACCGCTGTCGGAAAAGGCTTGATTGATACAACAAGAGGAGCTCTGGGGCACTGGCTCAAAATCAACAATCAGGTTATTTCGTTTTACCAGATCATCACACCATCTGCCTGGAATCTTTCAACCCGAAGCAGTAACGGTTTGAAGGGAACTGCTGAGCAGGCACTTATCGGTACACCTGTGAGAGATATCAATAATCCTGTAGAATTAGGCAGAACGGTCCGGTCTTTTGACCCTTGTGTATCTTGTGCAACCCATATTTACACTGGGGGAAAGCACATAAATACCATACAGGTTATTCCTTAGCATGACATTGGACGGCAGGCTGTATGAAAACTATTTTGAGTGAAATTTCAAGCTATAATTCTTGCAAAAATGTAGCGGAGGAATCTTGGGGACGGATTCGTCCGCTTCCGCAGCGTAGCGAAGGACCGAAGGGAAAGCGGAGGAACCGTACCCCATGATGCCGCAGCGGTGACGGTCTGCAATTTTTCTTGCAGGTTCAGCGTTTTCACACAGCCTGACGGAGTTATTGACACTACATCTTGCATATATATAGCTATACATGCAAGATGTAATTTTTATCTTAAGTATACCAAGAAGCAAAAGCGACCCCGTCCCCTTGTCACTTACTTACAGTCCTTATTTTCTGCCAAAGCCCATACCTTTGCCCATGTTGCCTCGACCCATACCCATGCCGCCAGCTTGCTTGCCAGCACCACAGCCGGCTCCGTTTCCAAAGCCTGCGCCATATTTCTTGCCGATGCCAGAAGAACCGGACCCATCACAGGAAGCCATGTTTTCCTTAATTGCACCATAAATTTCATCAGCCTTTTCCCTTGTCAGTTTTCCTTCAGAGACTCTTTGGTCAAGGATTGCCTTTTTCTGCTCCAGCATTTGTGATTTGAAATCATCCAGCTTCCCGCTTTCCTTGGCAATAGCGCCATAGGTTTTGACTGATGCTCTTTCTGTGTTAAGGCTCTCGACAGACTTTCCCGTTAGCCCCGATACGATATCTGCCGGTGTTTTAATTTCTGCAGCAAAAACTGCTCCCGCAGTTGTAAGTACTGCTACTGCTGCAGCTACTGCTGCATAACGCTTAAGATTTTTCATTGAAATCACTCTCCTTTGATTTGATGATTTCATTATAATGGTTAAATGTGATGAAAATATGATAGAAGATTGAAAGCTTTTAAAAATCAAGCAACAGGAAGATTAAACCAGAATACCGTTCCTTTCCCCACGGTACTTTCCACCCCATATTTACATTGATGGGCTTCCAGAATATTTTTCACAATGGCAAGCCCAAGGCCTGTTCCCAGATGTTTGCTTTTGCTTGATTTATCTGCTTTATAATATCTCTCCCAGATGTGCTTCATATCTTCTTGTGAAATACCTTTGCCGGTATCCGAAACCTCTATTCTTGCTTTTTCATCATTTCTTTCCATGTTTATTACTATGGATGCGCCAGATTGGCTATGGTTGAAGGCATTGTTAAGAAGGTTGTGCAGCACTTGCTGTACCCTTGCTTCGTCACCTTTAACAATTACGGAGCCGTGACTGTTTACCAGTAATCTTATACCTGTTTGGCTGCTTATGAGATCATACCGTTCGGCTATATCTTTTATAGTATTATTCAAGTCAAAATCAGCTAAATTCAGAGCTTTCGTGGCAGACTGCATTTGTGAAAGGTCAAGGATGTCATCTACAATTGCTCCAAGCCTTTGGGATTCTTCGATTATTATTTCCAGTTGCTTTGCCCTTTTTTCCTCATTGCCGCCGGTCACATCCCGGATGGTTTCAGCATAGCCTCTTATAAGGCTTAGTGGAGTCCGAAGCTCATGGGACACATTGGCCACAAAATCCCTCCTGAGCTGTTCAATTTTTGAAAGCTCCTCACCAAGGTGATTTATAGCCAGAGAAAGCCTTCCGATTTCATCTCTGGATTTTATTTTTAGCCGGACTGCCAGATTTCCAGAAGCCATTTCGCCTGTAGCTCTGGTAATGCTGAGGATGGGTTTAATAAAGGTTCTTGCCAGAATAAAGGATAGGAGCAATGCAACAAAAAACAGAATAGTGCTAATATATATCAATTGTTTTTTTAATATTGCGGCAGTATCCTTCACAGGTGCAAGAGGCATGTTGATAAGCAAGGCGCCGGTAATTTTTTCGCCGGTATTTACCGGAATACCGATCAGCATATAGGTGCTGTTGAATCTTGGGTGTGTCAGAGGCACAGAAATGATTTTCCCTGAAATCACTTCATTGAAGTGATCGGCTCTAAAATAGTTTTGGATCATCATTGGCATTTGCCGTGCCGCTCCGTTGCTGTAAACATTATTTCCTTGTGTATCAACCAGGTTTATACTGCAGTTGTAATCATAAATAAAGCTGTCAAGTCTGCTCTCAAGCTCATCTCTGCTAATATCGTCCAACTCCTTTAATACTGCAATTCCTCTATTTTTTACCTCATCAACCCGCTGATTGGTATAGAAGCTTTCCAAAAAGACGATCTGAAAAAGCCATAGGAGTATGAGGACAACAATGACCAGCAGCATCATTCCAGACCATAGCTTAACAGCAATACTTTTCATTTTGTACCTCCTTCAAACTTGTATCCAGTCCCCCACACGGTAATGATAAATTTGCGGTAATGTTCGAGACTCTCCCGGAGCATTTTGATATGAGTGTCCACCGTTCTATGATCGCCATAAAAATCATATCCCCATACTTCATTTAAAAGCTGATCGCGGGAAAACACCTTGTTGGGATTTCGGGTAAAAAAGCTCAGAAGTTCATACTCCTTAGGTGTAAGGCTTAGGAGCTTGCCATCTACAGTTACATTTCTAGAACTATAATTTATGCTCAATCCTTCAAACCGGACATTGTTTTTCTGACTGCTTGAAGAATCAGAACTGGCGCTCCGGCGTATAATGGCTTTCATTCTTGCCAGCAGCTCTTTAGGACTGAAGGGCTTGACCAGGTAATCGTCAACACCGAGTTCAAATCCGAAAAGCTTGTCATACTCCTCTCCTCTTGCAGACAGCATGATGATGGGAACCTGAGAGGTCTTTCGGATTTCCCTGCAGACTGTCCAGCCATCCAGTTTAGGCATCATAATATCCAGTATGACAATAAAGTACTTATATTTTTTAAACAAATCCAGTGCCTCTGTTCCATCAGCTGCTTCGTCAATTATATACCCCTGGGGAGAGAGGTATTCCCGCAGCATGTCACGGATTCTATCTTCATCGTCTACAATCAGAATTCTTTCACCGTCCATAAAATCACCTTCCAAATCTTCTATATATTTAGCAATAAAGATTTTACATGGGGGATATAACTTGATGCAAGAAATTTTTTTGACCCGTAAGGAATACATCTTCCGAAAAGCGCCTGATGACATACCCGTGAGACATTTCCCCGCAAGGCGTCTTTTCGTTGCTATTAAAAATTTCTGTAAGCAATTATATTCTCCATGTTTGTAAAATCTTTATTGCATCCTATATAATATAAAAATTTTAACATAAAAGCAGTAATACAAACTCCTTAAAATAAAATTTCATGCTTTTATCACAAATATGGGCTTGCTTATTTCAGACCAGTTTGTTGTATAGGGTGTTTCAAGCAGAAAAGCGGTTGGTATAATAATTATATAGACACTTTCATGTCCGTTCCTCAACACGCCCAACGCACCGCATTGCTATGAAATTACAAGTGTCAAACGCAGGATTATACCATGTGCCGCAAGTCCTTTCAAGCAATGTCGGAAATCATAAAATGAAAGGTGGCATTCACGATTCGTAGGGAACACCCCCCTGTGGTGTTCCGCCACTGTGGTAATACTGTTTTATTTTTAAATGTCCCCATCTTTTGGAGGTGGGGACGCACCTGTTTATTTAAGCGTTTTCAATCCATTAATTCATAACCAATGTCTACATTTTTCTTGAAAGTATAGTTTTTAATAAGGGTTTCTATTTGCCTGTTGACAAAACAATGTTCTGTTGGTACAATAGCTACAGAACATTGTTTTGTGAGTAAGGAGGGTGTTATGATCCGAATTGTAAAAGCGCCGGATGTAAGGCGGCAGGAACTTATAGAAATTGCTTTGAAACAATTTTTAGAAAACGGCTATGAAAAAACGTCCGTCCGCTCTATTTTGAAAGAAGCGGATGGGGAAATTGGCATGTTCTATCACTACTTCAAATCCAAGAACGAGATATACGAAGCAGCTTTAGAGGATTACAACGAGAAATACATTGCCAAATTCACCGAAATTGTCAACTCCGCTGGTTTGAGTTTTAAGGAGAAGCTGAATAAAATATTTACCCTCCTGCCAGGTTCTATTTCCGAATATAGCCTGATGCATACCGAAAAAGTAAATCCTCAAATTATGGTGGTATTGCATTCCAGAACATTGCTGAAAATGGTTCCTTTGTTTGAACAAATAATCCTTGATGGATTAGAAAAGAATACCATAAATGTGCCTGTACCAAATATTCGTTTGCTAAGTCAATTTACTCTTTTTGGTATGAGCGCTATTATACATGATACTGAAGTAAATTCTATAGAAGAAAAATTAATCCATATAAAAGCGCTTCTTTCTAAAATGCTGGATACAGAGATGTAAATGAATCAATGTATAGGAGGTATCATAATGAATTTTCCAATAGGCTTTCATGATTTTCATCAGGACGTAGCTTTTAATTTCCAACTGAATAGATTTTATTCATTCGGTTGCCTGAACTATGACACGATTGCTGAAATAGGCAAGGAGTTAACAGATTTTGGAAGTTGGTCTAAGTCTTTTCTCAGCCGGGTTGAGTCATTTCATAATAATGGGGATTTGGCCGCCTCAGCCACATGCTTGCGCGCGGCCTTGTTTTTCATGCTGGATGATAACGCCGACGCCAACAAACAAATGCAAAAGTCGCAGCTCTATGAACGATGTATGAATGAATATCAAGCCGCTTATAAAGATGCCGGGCTGACATATGTCTATGTCCCGTTTGAAGCCGGGTATTTTTCCGTAATATATAAGTGCCATACCGATGGAAGCAAAGGTGATATTGTCATACATGGAGGATATGATTCCTTTATTCAGGAATTCATCCCGCTTATGCAATATATATACTCCAATGGATATAATGTTTACATGTTTGAGGGATTTGGCCAAGGTGAGGTTTTAAACAGATGCGAAATGAAAATGAAACCTGAATGGGAAATCTGCACGAAAGTAATTTTGGATTATTTCCAGCTAAATGAAGTAACTTTAATCGGCATTTCTTTAGGAGGATATCTGGCGGCGCGTGCGGCAGCTTATGAGGATCGCATTAAGAGGGTTGTGTTATACGATTTAATTTATGATTTTTACGGAGCGGTTTTAGTTAGAGCGCCGGATGAGCTTAAGAAATTGATAAACAATTTAATGGAAGCCCCAGATAGCCCAAAGTGGGAGAGTATAGAGGCCTTAATGAAAGCGAATCCATTTTCACTTTGGCTGTTTCAACAAGGCCAACATGTTTTTGGTAATATCACAAACCTTCATGATTATTATAAATGCATTATGGATTACAATACCATAGCGCTCTCATCATTGATTCAGCAAGATGTACTGATTCTCGCGGGGGCGGAGGACATATATACCGTTTATTTTGAAAAACAAATCAAGGCTCTAACAAACGCCAAATCGGTAAGCGGCCGAATCTTCACTAAAGAAGAAAGCGCGTCGCATCACTGTCAAGTCGGTAATGTGCAATTGGCTTTGGACTATATTCTTGGCTGGGTAGATTCAAAACTTTAAGCATTTTAAGTAAAAGTTTTCCAGATTTCTACTTCTAAAAGAACATATAAATTTCTAAAAATTAGGTACTTAAAAGGGGCCCATTAAATGGAGGCTTCTTTTCCATGCTCCACCTCATCAATAATGCTTTCTAAATAGATGTCCAATTCGTCTGGTGTAACTCCGGCACGGCCGGCCAAACGATCTTCCTCAACAGCCGGTAGCTCTTCCCGTAGCTTCAGCATTTTCTCGCGACTTTTGTATTCTCATCGCAAATTTCAAATAGTTGTTATAAGCGTTTCCGTGCTTCGGCGGCTCGTCTGAAACGGTGTAAGTGGGATGCAAGGATGATCTGGATAGCTTTTGCTGCCAGCTGTCTTGCTATATCATTGTCCAGATGCAGGGCAATACATAGGAGCGGAACGCCACGGGGGGAGGAACGCCACCGGGGGGCGTTCCCTACGAGTCGATTTGTTGGGGAATGTCCCCATCTTTTATATTTACCTCATTTCTTTCTTTCCAAATTGGGTGACGGCCAGCACAAGAACCAGTACAAAGATCAGTATCGCGCAAGGTAGGAACGGTATCAGCGAAAATGCAGTATCGGAGGATGCTGCTGTGAAATCATGCAGCGAACAGGACACCAAATAGCCGCTGTAACAATACGGATAAGCAATCCAGAGCGGGGTGTTAGCCACCAAGATGCCGGGAATGACAAGGAGCAGGTTTAAACCCACAGAAAGCAAGGGCTTTTCAAATAGAACCGTAATCGCCCACATGGTTGCCAAACAAGGCAGCATGGTAAGGAACAGCCCCGCGCACCATTTCAGAAGATAAAGCACTGGAAGCGTTTCGGTAATACCCATTGAGCTTGTTGCAATCAACCCGGCAATCACGAAAACTACAAGGAAAACTACCATTTCCATGAAAAGATAAAACATAAGTACACAAAACTTTGCCAGTGAGAGCGTATAACGACTGATTGGCAGAGCCAGCATTTTTAACATCCCATTGTTTTGTGTTTCCCGTCCTGAAATCATCACGCAGACTACAATCATAGAAAATGGTAGCAGATAGTAGGCGTAGACCAAAGCACTCTGAATGAACATAGCAGGCCAGGCATTGGTATATTCAGGCGTAAAATAGCTGCTCAAATTGGCGATCCCCGACGCCACCACCAACAATGGGGCAACGAAAATCAGGGGAATAATTTTAGAGCGTTTCACTTTAATAAACTCAATATTGAGCAATTCTAAAAAGTTCATCAGTTTACCTCCTTACTCATAGCGCAGGTTTTTTGCCATCCATAATCCTGCGCCAAGGAAAAGGACTGTTTCGATTATAGATACAATAGTAACTGTAATATCAGGCTGTGCGCTCATAGCTACTGCGGGCTTTAGCATTACAACAAAGGGATGAATAAGCAGCAGCCCCATATCTGATGTTGCCAAAGCCATGCCGCTTAAAAATCCGGCTACCCCTACTCCGAGGGGAACCCACATATTTTCAAAGCGCGAGGAAACCAATAACATAAAGGACAGTACCGGCATGGAAGTAATAAACGAATACCCGGCGAAGGTTATCAGCGTCCCTAATTCAAACGCCCCTTGTGGCAAGTCTGTCATTCCAATTTGCGTCAGTGCCAGATTTTGCAGGGCGACAGCCACCAAAAACATCACGGTTATAATCAAAAATTTACAAAAGTACATAGCCGGGACGCTTATAGGAAGCATATACATTTTTTTGACTGCATTGCCCTTAAATTCCATGTTGTAGACCATACAGGCGGCTACTATAATGGCAAACATATTTAGTATCATAATCATGCCGTAAAGTTGGGTCAGCAGCACATCCATTGGAGCTAACGGCAGGTTCAAAAGCGTGTCTTTTCGCACAAGGAAGTTGACAAAAGCGTATGCACCACCCAAAATACCAACCGCCAGCAATACGGGAATAACTCCAGTCCGTTTCTCTTTTCGAAGCTCGATTGCAAGTGTCCTCATAGCTTTGCTCTCTGCTTTCTTGCTGCATTGTCCTTTTCCACCATTGAAAGGAACACATCCTCCAGATTGTCCGCAGCAAACCCAGAATGTAATGCGTTTTGACGTAAATCATCCAAGCTGCCCTCAAACAATAAATGTCCGTGATTGAGAATACCAATGTCGTCCGCAATCAATTCAATTTCAGAGAGCATATGCGATGAAATTAAAATGGTGCAATCGTAAATGTCAAGCAGGGATTTCACCAAATTACGAATTTCATGGATACCGGACGGATCAAGCCCATTGGTCGGTTCATCCAGAATAAGGATAGGCGGATGCCCCAACAACGCCCCGGCAAGACCTAAACGCTGTTTCATACCCAACGAATACTTCTTTGCCAGACGGTCACCAAACTCGGTAAGACCAACTAATTCCAAAGCATCCTCTACAGAGCTTTTCGATAACCTCAAAATCCGGCGGATAATGTCAAGGTTTTCCCGGCCTGTCAGGTTAGCATAAAACGAGGGCGATTCAATGAAAGAACCAATCTCTTTCAGGATTACCAGTCGATCATCTGGAAAGTGCTTCCCATCAATGGTAAAGCTACCCTTTGTAGGGGCGGTCAGCCCCAACAGCATTTTCATAGTAGTGGATTTTCCTGATCCATTTGGGCCAATGAAACCGTAAATACTACCTTTGCGAATGTGAAGTGAAACATTGTTGACGGAAGTGAAATTTTTGTATTTTTTAGTCAACTGTTCTGTTGTGATAACATAGTTCATATGAAACATCTCCTTTCGTTGATTTCATGTTATAACACCATCCTGACTTTTACATTCTCGTGTCCTTACTTTTACCTTGCTTTTTCGCAATACTGCACCCCAAATGAACGCCCTATGTTATAATGTTTACATTTGGAGGTAATGCTATGGATCATTCGTTTTTGCACACAAAAAAAATAATGCTTGTAGACGACGAGCCGGATTTACTCAAATTAGTTTTAAATATCTTAACGGACGACGGTTTTGAAAATATCGTCATCGCTGCTTCTGTTAAAGAAGGCATTGCAGTCGGCAGAAATGAAAAGCCTGATTTAGCAATTTTGGATGTCATGTTGCCGGATGGGGATGGTTTTTTGCTTATGGAACAAATGCGCTCGTTTACTGATATTCCAATTATTTTCCTTACAGCCAAAGACGAAGCTGCGGATAAGTTGGCAGGCTTAGGTCTCGGCGCAGATGATTATATTGCAAAACCATTTATGCCGAAGGAATTATTATTGCGCGTTTATGCAGTCTTGCGCCGTTGCTATAAAGAGGATGCCCCACTGTTGAAGTTAGACAGTTGTACGATTGATTTCAGTCGCGCAGAGGTAAGCAGGGGCGGTGAAGTCATTTCTTTAACAGCAAAAGAACATACTCTGCTTGAAACACTCGCCCGAAATGAGGGAAAAATCGTCACTGTGGACGCGCTATGCGAAGCTCTTTGGGGGGATAATCCTTTTGGGTATGAAAACAGTCTAAATGCCCATGTACGGCGCATAAGGGAAAAGATAGAAACAGATCCGTCAAAACCTGTTTCCCTTATTACTATCAAGGGATTAGGCTACAAATTGAATACAAGGAAGTGACGCTATGAAATCATTTGGAAAGTATATATCTAAACACCTGATATCTTTTGCAGGCTTTATTCTTGTGTTGCTGCTTATCAATGTTATTGCCTTTGGATGGACTTTTCATAGCGTTATTAAAAAGGACTATGGGGCTATATCACCTAATAATATGTTGGAAGAAGTTGCCGCAGCGTCTACATTGGATGGACTATCAGATAAAGCCCGCAATAAATTGGAAAGCAATCATATTTGGGCTATTTTCCTCAATGCAGCAGGAGAAACCATGTGGTCTGTTAATGCCCCGGAAAACATTCCGGTGGAGTATACTGTTTCGGATGTCGCTATATTTTCAAGGGGCTATCTTGAAGATTATCCTGTTTTTGTTTGGAATACCAATAGTGGGCTGCTGGTATTGGGCTATCCGAAAGACAGCTATACCAAACTTACAAGCAATTATTTTTCCATTCAAGCGATTAGAACCCTGCCGCTTTATTTTTCAGGAATGTTAGCGGTTGATCTGCTTCTGCTGTTTTTCTCTTATCATTTGTCGAAGCAGAAAATCATCAAGAGTACAGAGCCGATTATTTCATCCATTGAAACACTCTCCAATGGTAAACCAGTATCTCTTTCTATCAGCGGCGAATTATCGGAAGTGGCTGACAGTGTAAATAAAGCGTCTAAAATTTTAAGTAGGCAGAACGAAGCCCGCGCTAATTGGATTAGTGGAGTATCCCATGACATACGCACCCCACTCTCTATGATTATGGGGTATGCCGGACGCATTGCGAATGATGAAACCGTAAGCGACACCGTAAGGGAACAGGCTGAAATTGTACGAAAGCAAAGCGTTAAGATGAAAGAGCTGGTACAGGATTTGAATTTAGTATCGCAACTGGACTATGAAATGCAGCCGTTACACAAGGAGGCTGTTCGGTTATCAAAGCTACTGCGTTCCTATGTGGCAGAATTATTCAATACGGGTGTTTCCGATATTTATTCTATTGATATTAAAATCACTCCGGTTGCTGAAACAGCCGCAATAGACTGTGATTCCCGTTTAATCTCACGGGCTGTAAGCAATTTGGTACAGAATAGTATGAGACACAATCCGCAAGGCTGTAATGTCAAGCTGTCCCTTGATTGCAACGATGCTTCCCTTATCCTTATTATCGCTGATAATGGTATTGGATTATCGGCTGAAAAGCTGCAAGAGTTAGAGAAAAAACCTCATTACATGAACAGCACTGATGAAAGGCTGGATTTGAGACATGGTTTAGGGCTGCTGCTTGTCCGGAAGATTGTGGAAGCCCATGAGGGAACAATGCAGATAAAGAGTGTTGCTAATCATGGATTTACAACAACCCTAACCTTTCAAAAATGAGCAGCTTGTTATGGCAAAACCAAGAAAAAGTGCGTGAAAAAATGAATGATATTATGTGCGGAAATATAGACAAATTGTAAGCATTAGGTTTATCGGAAAAAGCAAAACAAGAAAACCTTGAGGCATTAAGAGAGAAAAATCTTGGTGCCTCGTTTTTTATTGTTTGCTATTTGTCTTTGTAGAAATAACTGGGAGAGGTGGGGACGCTCCTGTTTATTGAAGAGTTTTCAATCCATTAATTCAAATAGGATAGGTTTAAGGCTGGCCGAAGGTCGGCTTCTTTTTTTGTTGTGTACGGAGCAGGCAGAGCCGGAAAACTGTGAAAAAAGCAGGAGCGTCCCCAAGGCGGTTTCCAAGCAAGAAGCTCTATCTCTTCTTTTTTCAGAGTTTTCTTTTTCTTTCTTGCGTTGAACTCACTTTTCATGATTCCACGCTTCCGGGGACGTTCATCATCTATTTCTGTTGATTTGTTGGGGAATGTCCCTATCAAAGGCGGTTATCTTTTGCTTGCATGATTATTTACAGTAATATACAATATGTAATAGGTTATGAGCTGCCGAGGAGCTGATTTAGTGAGCAAAGATTTGACAATAAATAATTCTGAGGACTTCGGTGAAATCCTCTCTATAATAGAAAAAGCGCGGGAGAACACTTTCCGTGCTGTCAATCGTGAACTTATTTCTATGTATTGGGAGATAGGGAAGTATATAAGCGAAAAGGTTAAGGCAAAGGGCTGGGGGAAGTCTGTTGTTAGCGATTTTGCAAACTTTGTTCAAAATCATTACGTTGGAATTCAAGGATTTTCAGCTTCAAATATCTGGCGTATGAGGCAATTTTATGAGATTTATTTTGAATCTGAAAAACTCGCACCACTGGTGCGAGAAATTAGCTGGACGAATAATCTTATTATTATGTCACGGGCAAAGTCTGCAGAAGCACGTGAATTTTATTTGATGCTTGCGGTGAAAAACCGTTATTCTAAAAGAGAACTCGAACGCCAAATCGACAGTATGCTATTTGAGCGTACTATGCTTTCCGACGAGAAGAACAAAGTATTCATTGCAAAAAGTCAAGGCTTGGAAGCGCTTCGTGACAGTTATGTTCTCGAATTTCTTGACATTCCACATAAGCACAAGGAAAAGGTGTTACGAAAATCCATCGTCACTCACCTGAAAGATTTTATTCTTGAATTCGGCAGGGATTTCTCTTTCGTTGGAGAAGAATATCGGGTTCAGGTAGGTAATAAGGATTTCTTTATCGATTTGCTTTTTTATAATCGTGAGCTGGCGTGTCTTGTGGCGATTGAGCTTAAAGTTGGCGAATTTAGGCCAGAGCATTTAGGACAATTGGAATTTTATCTTGAAGCTCTTGATAGTGACATTAAAAAGCCAAATGAGAATCCGAGCGTAGGATTGATCCTATGCACCGATAAAGATGATGCGGTAGTTGAGTATGCATTGCGGCGCAGTCTATCACCTGCGTTAGTGGCTCAGTATCAGCTTCATTTGCCGAATAAGGAGCTGCTGCAAAGCAAACTGCGCGAATTGACTGAAATCGCTGAATCAGAAGGCAATGACGAGGAATGTCCCTATTTTCTTGCAATATATTGTATTGATGTTGTATTAATGTTAAAATAATACATAATATATTGGTTTACCGCAATTTTTAGTCAGTGGATATGTTTCCCTGTATGGTACATACAGAAGTATGCTGTTTAATAGTAAAGGCTTAAATTTTCAATGGCGGATAATTCCTACCGGAATTGTTAATTTACCGTTTAGTATGATTAAATCGATACGTATTTAGAAAGGATTTAAAATGAGTGTGTTTTTTTATGGCTGTATAACGCTGGATGGCTATCTTGCTGATAAGAACCATAATTTGGACTGGCTTTATCAAACTGGAGCAGTAGAAGAAACTGATTATGATAGTTTCTATAAAAGTATGGATATTACTATCATGGGTAGAAGGACATTTAATGAAATTAAAAATATGGAGAATATAGATAGTGTATACCCGACCACAAAAAACTATGTTTTTACACATGATGGAAGCTTATCCGCAAAGGGGTTTATTCCAATTAATTGCGATATTATAGAATTTGTTAAACAGTTAGAAAAGGATAAAAACATCTGGATTGTTGGAGGAAACACAATAATAGCTCCATTATTAGATAATGATATGATAGATAATATGATAATTCAGATCGCTCCTGTGTTACTAGGGATAGGAATACCGTTGTTTTCACAGAAGGAAGCATTAAAGCGATTTCACCTTAAAGAAGTAAAGAAATACGGACAGTTTGCTGAATTATTTTATACTCAATTTTCAAAGTAGTTTTAGATTTAGCTCCAATAATTTGCAGTATTAAGGTATTGTTAAAATTCAAGCATATAAACGCGTTTTTCGACAAAGCCGAATGCTGTTTACAGGGACTCCGCCAAGGGGGTACCAGAGGGGTATGACATCTTTTTGCACACTCAAGGCATGTTGAGACGGTTGTCTTGATGTCACGCAAAGATAAATAAAGAGGCTCAAAAGGACTTGCATTCAAAGGTTTCCAGACTTTCGGTAAGAAATACCGATTTAATGGAAACCTTGCTTTTTATCCTCCGAGTATAGCTTTGTACATAAAATTTAAGTCAGGGTTGAGACTACAGAACTACTTTTTGCCTTGCGAGACAAGGGAACTACTGTTTTTAGGATAGGTTGAGACTAGAGAACTGTTGAAAATAAATTAAGGAGGTAGCCCTGTTGTGGAACTACCGCCTCTTAATTAGTAACGAGCTAAAAAGTTGTAAATTGCTTTCGACAATGATAAAATGGTATAAATAGGAGGGGAATAATGGAATGTTTTGATATTAATAAAAAAAGAAGTTCTTATATATTATTAAAAGCCATAACTGTTTTGTTCTTGGTATTATTTTTTTTGTGTTTTATCATGATGATAACAACTTTTACAGTTGAATATGTATCTGATACTAATACCTTGAGAGCCTTTTTAAAAGGTTTGATTTATATTCCTATTCTAATAGCATCTATATCGGTTTATATTATACTTCGTCGAAAAATAAAACAATATTTTACTGGGATAAGAACAGGAAAACAATTTGTTTTACGCATTATTGTAAAAGTAATTATAATAGGAACTGGAATCTTTCTTACAATTCTTATCTTGCTTCCATATTTTGCACTGCCGATGTTTTTGAACCGGCATGTTAATTACCTCGGCTATGTAACCAATGATTTTCCACTTCAGGATATTTACCAGGCAAAGGACTTTAACCTGAAGGAAAATCAAATGTATTTTAGAACCGAAGATGGTTTGAAAATATGGGCTTCAGAAATAACAACCACTCATCCGAAAGCAGTAATTATATATTTGAGCGGTATTGTACAGCCATCGGTTACTTATTTTTACGGTCATGCGAAATTTATGCAGGATAATGGATATGCATCCATATTACTTGATGTTCGAGGACATGGAAAGAGCGATGGTAACAGGATATGTCTTGGATATGATGAAGTAAAGGATGTAAAGGCAGTTGTGGATTATATTAACAGTCAAGAAAAGTATAAGGATGTACCGATTGTCGTACAGGGAGCATCAATGGGCGGCGCAATTGCAGTTAATTCCTTCGGGCAGCTAAAAGACATTGATGCACTGATCGCTATGTCGGCCTATTCAAGCTTTGAGGATGTTATACTGGACACGCTGGATGGATATGGGACACCTAATTTCATTCTATCCCTTGAAGAGCCCTTCATCGTATCCTGTTTAAAACTGGTATATGGCAGTGAAAAAGTAAAATATATTAAGCCGGTGGAACAAATTAAAAACGCCGATGGAAGATCGGTACTATTAATAGCAAGCACAGGAGATACTGAGGTACCTCCCATCAATATGGACAGGCTCAAAGAGGCTTATCCTGAAGCACAGTCCTGGCTACGCAATTCTCGGGTGCATTATATTATAAAGGACTGTGATTTTAAAAACGTAGAAGATGATGAGGAATACTGGACTAAAATTCTGGACTTTCTGGAAAAAGAGGTACATTGAAAAAATCTCTACGCACACTGTGTATTACCACATCATTGTTTACCTTCCATGCAAACACAGGGAAGATTGGGGACTGGATAATCCCACAGGTAAGAAAGATGAGGAATTTAATAAGTATTTTAACAATAGAAACAAAAACGCCAATTGCATATTTAGTAGTTGGCAGTATAATTATATTGTTGATATGTTCCCTCTAACACAGACATCGGTAATGAGTACTCGTGCCATGTGGAAGTAATAATCCTGTTGCAAAGGCTGAAACGCTGACGTATCAAAGGTTTGAGAGGCCGAATAGGAAAATTTGTTTTTGACGTGGAGGCTATCTTTCGCGTCTTTTGTTTTGTAAAATATAAATGTGCTTATGACCCTACCCCGTTTATGCTTATACAAATTAAAAAGATTGAGATGAAAAATGTTAGAATCATACCGCCTAAACCTAAGGAGAATAATTGAGTAGTATAAAAGTAAGAAAATATAATCATGATAATGAAAAACAAAAAGCTGCTGGAATATCAAGTTAAACAATTTGGCTTTTTCAATGAAGCTGACAGACAGAGTTTGGAGAAGGACTTCATGCTCCTTATCGTGGGCTCTCTCGACAGGATATATGGGCGAGTTGTTTAAATACTTAAAGTAGCCTGATGATCTGTTTAAAGCCGATGTTCCAACTCTGGTAATTGTGGGAGAAAAAGAACCAAAAGCAATGAAGGAGTCGGCAAAAGATATTGCCAAAGCGCTTCCAAATGCAAAGGGAATCCTGTTCAAAGGCTTAAGGCATGACATTCCGTGGAAATTAAGCGATGATTTTAACCGAACAATAAGAATGGATCAATGATAAATGCCTAACATCTGATAATATTCAACCTTTTTGCGGCACCAGAGATTCATCTAGTAGTGACCCTTGAAGTGGTAAAATAGATGCAGGTCACCTGGACCTCAGTATTATAATTATGAATGTAGACTGAATCAATGTAAAAAGTTATCCCTCCGCCAAGGGGCTACTAGCTTCAGACGGCATCTTTTTTGAGCGAACATGGGGCTAAAAAGCTAAAACTTTGAAGCAAACCTTGTATTCATGCGGGTTTTTGTAATTGCGGTTTAAAAACAGTTTTGAAAAGTGCTGTACCAGAAATGGTATGGCATTTTCGATTTTTCATAGAATATATCCGAAAAAGGCTTGTAAAAACTGGATTTCTATTTTATTCTTAAATAAAAGAATCCCCAAAGGAGAAATCTGATGGAAAATGAAAAAAAGCCAAGGCTTTTGCTGGTTCTTGAAATGCTCCAAAGGACAGATGTTGAGCATCCTCTTAACACAACGGAAATCATAAACAAATTAAAACAATGTGGTGTTGGGGCTGAACGAAAGGCAGTGCTGCGGGATTTGAAAGCTCTGCAAGCTGTTGGATATAAAATTATCAAGTGTGACAATCACAATCGTGGCTATTATATGGAAACGCACCTTTTTGAGAAGTATGAGTTGAAAATAATTGCGGACTTGGTAGCAGATGCAACATTTCTCACTGTTCAAGCAAGTACAGCAATCTTGCAGAAAATATGGTCATTGTGTTCGGTTTCCGCTGCGGCGCTACTGGAGGAAGGCAGTTTCATAAATGAGTCCAATAAGGTTGAAACAGAAAGTGAACTTGAGAAGATTAGGATACTACTCAGTGCAATTACCGAAAACAAAGTAGTATCCTTTCAAATGATAGTGCTTCGTCAATTTAATGGAGAAGCCTTTTATGGAAACGGACATAAAAAAGAAGTAAGGCCATACTACATATTTCTTGATGATGGTAAATATATCTTTCTGGGTCATGATGAAAAAAGCAATGAATTGGATTGCTTTGAGATAGCTCTCATCAATAAGTTAATGCTTTTGGACAAACCTGCTGTATCTCAGATTAATGTATGGCCGGGCAGAAAAGAGTACTATTTAAGGTGGTATATGGACAGAAGCCAAAATTTGTTTTCCCCCAGTTTTGAAACAGCAACATTACTTTGTGATAATATCATTCAACAAGAAGTTAAACGAAAATTTGGCAACGAATCACTATTCTTTGAACGGCCATTTAATAAATGTATGGTTATCGTTGATGTTACAGATCGAAATGACTTTTTTCAATGGTTGTTTTACATGGATTCAAAAGTAAAAATATTGCGTACAGAAGAACTGCAAATGCAGTTTGTGGAGTATGTCCGGCGAAGATATACCCATTACTTGGAACAGTATCGTTTATAAAATCAGTGACGTTGCGAAGTGTTAGACATTCTAAATTGAATAGAAATATTTATTATAACATTATGGAGGAAAATGGGAATTTTTATCGAATAATATATTATGTAAGCAAAGAAACAGCGATATCTTTGTATTTGATATAAATAGCTCAGACAGTGAAGTTTTAAAAGGTGGGGGATACGTAGTGGATAAGGAGAATGCGATTAAATTATTTGAAGATAAAAGAGTACGTGTTTTATGGGATGAAGAACAAGAAAAATGGTTTTTCTCTATTATTGATGTTATTGAAGTGTTGACTGGAACTGACCGCCCTCGAAAATATTGGAGCGACCTCAAATCTAAACTTAATTCAGAGGGAAGCCAGTTGTCCGATAAAATCGGACAACTGAAAATGAAGTCAACAGATGGGAAATTTTACAAAACCGATGTTGCTGACACAGAGCAACTTCTGCGTTTGATTCAGTCAATACCGTCACCCAAAGCAGAACCTTTTAAAATATGGCTTGCAAAGGTTGGAAGCGAAAGAATAGATGAAACTGCGGATCCTGAACTTGCTATAGAGCGTGCCCTTGAAACATATCTTAGAAAAGGATATTCAAAAGAATGGATTGACCAAAGGTTAAAAACAATAGAAGTCAGAAAAGAACTGACAGATGAGTGGGATAAACGAGGCGTTCAAAAAGGTATTGAATATGCAATATTAACGGACGAGATTTCTAAGTCTTGGGCAGGTTTAACTACTAAAGAATATAAGAATCTCAAAGGCTTAAAGAAAGAAAATTTGCGGGACAACATGACAAATCTTGAGTTGGTTTTGAATATGCTTGCAGAAGCTTCAACTACCGAAATTTCTAAACAAAAAGAGCCAGAAACCTTTGAAGAAAATAAGACAGTGGCTCAGCAAGGTGGTCAGGTTGCAAATGCAGCTAGAAAACAACTTGAAGAAACAACAGGAAAAAAAGTTGTAACAAGCAAGAATGCAAAGAGGATAAAGGGGATCAAAGAATAGTATAATCGTTGTATTTGGGCGCCAATTATGTCTATTTAGGCGAAGTTGAACACAATAAAAAATTACAATCTTGAGGTGTCGAAATGTTTTTTAATAATTCTGACCTGGAGATAATGATAGGTAACGCCAATAGATTTGAGTCGTTAATTCATGATTTAATTCTATCTGAATCCATACTATGTGGCATACCTCTTGATAAAATTAATTGGGATTATAGAACAAATGTGGGGGATGGCGGAAGGGATATAGAGATTAATGTAGCCAGTACTAATGAGTCACGTTCATTTATGCCACTAACAAAATCATATTGGTCTATCAAATCTGGTAAAGATGGGTTGGAACCATCAACTTTAGAAAATGAAGTTTGCAAACATCCGAAAGTACTTGATTATCTAAAGAGCAATAGTTCATATGTTTGGTGTGTTGCAGTACCTGTAAATAATAATTATAGAGATAAACTCAGAGATAAAGCTGATATGTTGTCTCAAAAGTATGAATTTAACAAAGACTTAATTCATTTTATGTATAATGATACAATTACGGCATGGATAAACAAGTACCCAGGAATTATACCAAAATATTTTCCTTCTTTACCTCTTAGATGGAAGACAATTAATGAATGGATAAAGGATAATAAGTTTTTTAAGGTGCCTTGGGTAGATATCAGTAATAGATCGACCCTAATAACACGTATAATAGACCATTTTTATGGTACATTTAGTCCCAATATATTACATTTAGTAGGGCAGTCTGGCATTGGGAAAAGTAGAACTGTTAATGAAGCATGTAAAAAAGAAAAATTACTTGAAAGTGTATTGTATTTTGAAAACATAGATTGCTTCACATCCGGTTATGAAAGATATATTACAAGAGATGAATCAATTCATAGTTTGGTTATTATTGATGACGTAACCATAGAAGAATGGAATAAACTTTATAATAGGCTGTCGGAGTATAATAAACGTATTAGAATTGTAACAATTGGTCCATTGCCAAAAGGAAGAGGCGATTTTTATGATGAAAATATTCTTCTTGTTACACCTCCTGATGATAATGATGATATTACCAAAGTAATACAATCATATGATTCAAGCATATCAAAAGAACAGTCTGAAGAAATAGCTAAATGGAGTGATTGTGATCTAAGATTGGCATTGTTGTTATCAGAGTCGTATAAAAGAGATCCTGGATTAAGAAATAAGCCGATACAAAATGTTCAGGAGATATTTAATAGGATTTTAAAGCTTTATAAAAATGATATTGGTGATATAAATGAATTTCGAAAGTTCTATGAAATATTCTCAATGTTAGTTGACTTGGGATACAAGAATAAATACAGAAAAGAGCTTACTTATATTTCTAATTATTTTGGTAAGCCTGAAACAGATTTTGATAGGGCGATTAACTTAGCAATAAGTTGCGGACTCGGTAATTCAAAAGGGGACTTTTTTGAGGCAACTCCAAGAGCACTTGCAAGATTTGTTTTTGAAAACTGGACATGGGATATTATAAAACATTCAGTTACAAAATTCATAAAAGGTATGCCTACATATCAAATGCAAAAAAGGTTTTTCGAAAGAGGACAAGAATGTAATAGTAAATTAAGAGAGGAGGTAAACTCGGCATTGGCCGAGTGGTTTCGGGAAGAATTTGCGGAATATGACATTAGTTTAATATTTACTCGAGAGGCTTCACGAGTTTTTTTAACATATACAGAACTAGATCCAGAAAACGGATTAGCTTGGTTAAGGAAATCGGTTGAAATTGCCCCAGCCCAAATACTATTAAGCTTTGATGGTAAAACTGATGGTAGTGGTGGATGGAGAGGCAGAAGACAGGCGGTATGGCTATGTGAGCATCTAGCATGTTTCCCAGAATATTTTTATACTTGTGAATCTATCCTATTCCGTCTTGCTTTATTTGAGACGGAAAATGATATTGGCAATAATAGTACTGTAATATGGCAAGGTCTATTTCTCCCAGTGATGTCTTGGACAGCAATTCCTTTTGAAGATAGGTTAAATATATTACTTAAGAGGCTTTCTAACGCAAATATGGATGAGCTATATCTTGTAGCAAATGCTTGTGTCAAATTATTACAAGATCGTATCTCGCGAATGATCCCCCCAAAAGTAATTGGTGGAAGATTGACACCTGAAGAATGGAGGCCTAAAACATATAAAGAGTTGTATGATTTACGAAAAGATGCAGCAAGTAGAATAATATATGCTGTTAAAGGCTTAAGGCCTGAAAAGCAGGATATCCCTACTAGACTTATAATTGAAAATATTCAAGTATTTTTAAAAAATGATTGTTTTGATTTGCTTTGTGGCTGGTTTACGTTACAGGCTCTGAATGAGGAGCAGTCAAGACTATTAAGAAAAAAGCTTGATGAGTATATATCTTTTCTTGAATTAAATAATGATAAAGATAAAAATAATGGAATCCATAAGGAATTAAATGATATTAAAAAATGGAGGAATTCATTAGAACCTATTACGCTTGAGTCTGAAATAAAAGAGGTTACTAGCCGAGGGTATTGGTCGCTTAGGAATGTATTAGGCGATAATGATAGAAGTAAAACATATCAATTATTAGCTGAAAACACGTTAAATAATATACATGTGCTAGATAACTTATGGGATTGGTTTAAAAGTAAAGATGCAATTTCTTCACGATTTTTTGGAATGAAACTAGGATATTTAGACAAAAAACATATATTATATCCGATTTTTATGCCCAAATTATTAAGTGAATTAATAACTGACTTAATTGACGGGTATATATATGGAATTCTTGAAAGAGAAGGATGCATTCCTGAATTTATTACGAATGATCTTGATAAATTAGCGCCGACATATCCTAAGCAATTAATTATTATTACAATTAATTCTGATTGTAGTGAACATGGCTTTAAAAGGTTACTTATGGGCATACCTTTGGCTGGAGAAAATGTTAGTCAGCTTTTGTTTGGGTTGGCATCGAATCCATGGTCATCTTTCTTATCGGATAATCAAAAAAATGAAGTTCTAAGGCTACTTATTTCGCTTGCTGAAAATAATGATCAATATGCTTATAAAACCGCGCTTGAGCTTTTGGCATTATGGAATCATGATAAAAAAGAGAACCTAATTGAACCTTTAGCTTCTGCGGCTCTATATATTCTCAAACATTGTATTGATAAGAATTGTATTTTTGATGATCATTATTGGAATAAAGTAGCATCGATGCTTCCGGACACTTTTTTGATAGAAAAAATAGACATTTTGACAATTGCACTGGTTAATTGGGAATTAGGATTACATTTATTGCAAGATGATGCATTAGAATCGTTAATTGAAGTTGCAAAAGTGCGTCCAAATGAGGTGATGCAATCTCTTGGGTTAAAAATAAATGATGTAAAATACAAAGATATTTTCTTTATTAGTGTATTTAGGAGACTTTTTGAAGCTATTGGGCTTGATGTTGTTAAAAGATGGATACAGAGCAATGGTATAGAAGCAGGAAGGGCTATAGCAAGGCATATACAAAGTCCTGAACCAACGGAAACAATTCCTGATTATATACCGCCATTAACAGAGTGGTTATTAACTGAATTTGAAAATGATGATAGATTTTTTCGTGAATTCTGTGCAGGTAGACATTCGTTTGAGAGTTTTTCGGGACCTGCAAGTGATAGGTTTAAAGAAATCTATAAAAATGTAAGTCCATATTTGAACCATAAATTAAGAAGAATTCGGGAGTGGGCAGAATATGAAATAGATCGCGCTAAAGAAAATATGGAATGGGATAAAAAGCATGACGCTGAATTTGATAGGGGCTGATATAAAAACAACTTCATATCAATGAAGTGATTTCAGCAATAAACAATGGCAATAGATACAATAAAAGTATGCTACTTACAAAGAAAAAAGTGAACATTTTATTATATTGTAACCATTATTTATATACCTATAAGGGTAATAATGGGAACTGCTTATAAAATCATGTTGCAATAAATTGGCGGAGGATTATATGGCTAAAAATGTTATTCAATACGATTTGCTTATTTCCTGCCCGGGAGATATCCAGAGAGAAATTGATATTATAAAAGAAGTTGTTGAACAGTTTAATGAACTATATTCCGATCCGTTAGGGATCAATATCCGTTCTCGCCATTGGTCTAAAAGTTCTTACGCCCAATCTGGGGACAAGCCGCAGGAATTACTGAATAAGCAGTTTGTTAAGGATTGTGACGCTGCAATCGCAATTTTCTGGACGCGCTTTGGAACACCTACTGATCGGTATGGTTCTGGTTCAGAGGAAGAAATCGAAATCATGCTTGATGCAGGAAAACAGGTCTTTATGTATTTTTCAGAAAAGCCGATCACCCCTTCCTCCATTGATGACAAACAGTACGTTAAAGTGAATGAGTTCAAAGATAGATACAAAGGCAGGGGCTTATATTTCACCTATTCCAGTGACGAGGACTTTAGAAAATTGTTTTTCGCGCATTTGTCTCAGTATTTTTTGATACTGCCTAAAATCACTGAATTAGTGTCAAAGGCTCGGCCTCAGTTGAAACTAAAATCTGTGTATGAAGGCCAACTATACGAAGATGCCTACATAGGAAAGTTTATATTAAACAGCGACAAAGATTCCAAAGCAATGCAGGAAAAGATTTTAAAATTGTTTTCTAAAATATCTCAAAATAAATTGGGTTCATATCATAATCTTGAAAATTCTATATTAGGAACTTTTTATAAAGCGGTAGAAATTAGCGACGTAACTAAAGAGTGTATTCGTTTTTTTGCTGGCTATATGAAAATAGAAATCGCTGATGACTTTTTTAATCTTGGGCACTTGCGAGAAAATCATTTGAGTACACCGACTATCTTGGGCAGAGGGCGCACTTTTGAAGGAACTGATGCCGAAAGTAAAAAATATGACAACATTATCACCCTGGAAAAAGCAATCAATGAGTTGTTGAATTGGATACCAATAGAAAAATGCTTCGAGAATCTTTCTTGTATACAGTTTTTGTTGTCCAACGAGGGAACTACCTTTGATGAAGACATTGACATTGAACTTGAATTTGAATCGGGTACACTGTTGCACCATAAGCAACTTCCACTTCCGGAAGAAGGGTCGTTAGAATATGCTTGTAATGATTGTTCTCTGGCAGAATTGTTTGGAATAAACGGCACGGCATTATTTATGGATTATGATTCATCAAGAAAACCATTGAATCACCCTGTATCATCCTCTGTCCCCATGTCAGGATATTCGTTTTTATCAAGAGATTATGTAGAGGACTATAAGGAAAATCTGGACGATGTGTTTGAGTATGATTATTATCAAAGTGATTCATCTTGTATAGTTAAACTTCATATAGATTACATTAAACAACATACGGTAGTTGCTTTTCCAACGCCGATTTTTGTAACTGAAAACATAGTGATATTAGATATCGGATTACTTCAAAGCGCAACCCAGAAGTGGTATCGGGAAATATAAAGATAATAAAAGACTGAAGGATTAGATTTATAATACTATCGTCACATGAATAATGAGCTCTTGATTATCCATAGAGTAGGTTATGCGTTGCTGCAAAGATAAGTGGAGGGGGGATAAAGTGTAATGGAAACAATTAATCCATATCGGAAATTTGTCTCAAGCATTTCTGCTAATGAATTTGAAGAATATTGTTTAGAGGTTTTGAAGGCTTATGCTGAATCAGAATCTTTAAAAGATTTCTCCATGATCCATAATCAAAAAATTCAAACTGATGATGGGGATTATCAAATTGATATTTATGCTGAATTCATTGCATTATCAGTTCGTTTTAAAGTAATTGTAGAATGCAAACGATATACACGACCAATTGAACGTGAAAAAATTGTCGTTTTAGCAGATAAGGTGCGAAGTTTAGGTGGACACAAGGGGATTTTGATCTCTACATCTGGCTTCCAGAGTGGTGCATCAGAATATGCGAAAAAGCATGGTATTGCACTATTGCAGATTTTTGATAAACACGTTATGCATATTCAAAATTCGCTACATCCTGAAATGGATCGCTTGCACATTGAACTTATTCGTCAATCACCTAAGTATTACGCATACCAATGGAATTATAGCTTGTATGATTTCCCGGATAAACGAATTTATCCTTCAAAATCTATGGATTTAGATTTGCGTAAAAAAGTTTTAGAACATTTCAACATGAACGATTATGTTTAGCAGAATAGAAAGAATTAGATCATTAGCATTATCCATATAATGGGTGGCAATGTATTGGATTTTATATAGTGTACGATAAAAAGTTGAAGATTTGTGTTTATCCAATAATTTTTTAGCCCTGACTTGACACCAGCGTTATTGAGCGTATATTAGGGCTAAAAATTAAAAAACTTAAATCAAACCTTGTATTCAAGCGACTTTTTCGTAATTGCAGATTAAAATAGTTTTGAAAAGTGCTGTACCAGAAATGGTATGGCATTTTTGATTTTTCATAGAATATATCCGAACAAGGCTTGTAAAAACTGGATTTCTATTTTATTCTTAAATAAAAGAATCCCCAAAGGAGAAATCTGATGGAAAATGTAAAAAAGCCAAGGCTTTTGCTGGTTCTTAAAATGCTTCAAAAGACAGATGTTAATCATCCGCTTAACACAACGGAAATCATAAACAAATTAAAGCAATGCTGTGTTGACGCTGAGCGGAAGGCAGTGCTTCGAGATTTGAAAGCTCTGAAAACCGTTGGATATAAAATTATCAAGTGTGACAATCACAATCGCGGCTATTATATGGAAACGTACCTTTTTGAGAAGCATGAGTTGAAAATAATTGCGGACTTGGTTGCAGATGCAACATTTCTCACTGTTCAAGCAAGTACAGCAATTTTGCAGAAAATATGGTCATTATGTTCGGTTTCCATAGCGGCGCTACTGGAGGAAGGCAGTTTCATAAATGAGTCTAATAAGGTTGAAACAGAAAGTGAACTTGAGAAGATTAGTGCACTACTCTGTGCAATTGCCGAAAACAAAGTAGTATCATTTCAAATGATAATGCCTCGTCAATTTAATGGAGAGGCCTTTTATGGAAGCGGACATAAAAAAGAAGTAAGGCCATACTACATATTTCTTGATGATGGTAAATATATCTTGCTGGGTCATGATGAAAAAAGCAATGAATTGGATTGCTTTGAGATAGCTCTCATCAATAAGTTAATGATTTTGGACAAAACTAATGCATCTCAAATTAATGTATGGCCGGGCAGAAAAGAGTACTATTTAAGGTGGTATATGGACAGAAGCCAAAATTTGTATTCCCCCAGTTTTGAAACAGTAACATTACTTTGTGATAATATAATTCAACAAGAAGTTAAACGAAAATTTGGCAACGAATCACTATTCTTTGAACGGCCATTTAATAAATGTATGGTTATCGTTGATGTTACAGATCAAAATGACTTTTTTCAATGGTTGCTTTACATGGATTCAAAAGCGAAAATATTGCGTACAGAAGAACTGCAAATGCAGTTTGTGGAGTATGTCCGGCGAAAATATACTGATTACTTGGAACAGTATCGTTTATAAAATCAGTGATATTGAGAAGTGCTAGATAGACTAAATTGAGTAAAAATATTATTTTTATAGCGGCATGGAGGAAAATGGGAATTTATATCGAATAATATCTTATTATAAGCAAAGAAACAGCGATATCTTGGAGTTGATGTAGATAGCTAAGATAGTGAAATTTTAAAAATACGGGGGATATGTAATGGATAAGGAGAATGCGATTAAATTATTTGAAGATAAAAGAGTTCGTGTTTTATGGGATTTAATCAATTAAGAAGATAGTGGTTAGTGTAGTATGGGGGTGTATTATGATAAAGTTGGAGACGCCGCGTTTAAAGGGAGAATTTTTAGTTTGTAAGAACAAAGATATTCCTTTGATTAAATTACCCAAGGATTGTATTATAGGCAGAAAAGCTATACAAGATTATGATTTTAGGTATGGTATAATAGATGGCGTAGAGCATTTGGTAGCTACAAATAAAAGAATAACTGAATCTATTGAATTATTACCGGCCTATAATGTAAAAAGTATGATAAATTATGATAATCATAATATTAGTATTGTTATAAGAAGTGCTATCGATGAATCTGATTATTGCATTGGTAATAGTATTATAGAAAGTAACCATTATTTGAAACCACCCAATAAAGGTATGATGATACTTGTAGAAATAGAATCTGATGAAGATCATGAATACTTCCTTGAGAAACTCAACCAACCCGAAGAATCAACTCCATTTCAAAAAATATTATCCAAATCTAGTAAAATAATAGGTTGTGCAATTATTGATCAGCTGACTTATGCAAGTCCTAAGGGAAGGATTAAAATTGCTGAAGAATTAGGAGTTGATGAATATTTAATAAGTGGTAAAGATGCTAATGGAAATGATTTATCACGAGATATTGTAATTGGGTTGCTAAAAATATCTTGGGCAAGTAGGTTTGCAGTCCTAAAGTTATTTCAAGGAATTGGTATTGGAACAATCTTAGCTGAACATGCCGGAATTGTATCCAATACTAAAATGATACCTCCTTCAAATTATATAGAAGTTTTTACAACACATACTAAAAGTATAGCACAAGAGATTTTAGATTCTAAAGTTAATAGTTTCCTCAATAAAGCAGGATATAATGTTTATGATAAATTATTGAATTCAAGGCCATTTTTTAATAAAAAAGAAGGATGTTTTATTCCTCATAAGAAACTATATTTTTATAAGAAAGTTGGATCATAGTATGAAAATACCGAGATTGTTTGTCCCGCTTGCTAAGGAACCTTATAATTGGTTTATTCATGACAGAAAAGAATGGGAGTTAAGGAAATATGGTAGACAATATACGGAGAAAAATATTCAAATTGGAAAAGTAGTTGAGTTAAGGTGTGGATATAATAACCCATCAAAGGCTATATGGGGAGTAATAGAGGAAATTAGAACATTCGATTCTATTAACAATGTTTTTAGAAGTATTGATTATAAGAAGATCATTTCTGGTGCGATTAACTTAGAAAATGCTATAGACTTAAGCACTCAGATTCTAAGACTTAAAAATTGCGGTAATAATAAATTAATTGCTTTTAAAGTAAGATTAATTGATCAACCACAATTTATTGAAATGTCATCCGAATTCTACGAATTAATAAAATCAGGTAAGAAAAAGTCTACTATCCGCAAGGGTGTAAGAGATTATAAAGCTGGAAAAGCAATAATTTATTTTAAGACGAATAGTTTAGTCGTCAGTATAACCCAAATAAGGATTCTAGGATTTTCTGAAATTACAGTTGAGGATGCTAGAAAAGACGGTTTTAATAGTTTTAAAGAACTTGAAAATGCGCTTAAAAAATTTTATGGGGAAATAGATAAAAATGAAATAATGACAATTGCAACTATTGAAATAGAAAAAGTGGAGGATAATAAAAATGTCAATAGTTATTACTTATAATAATTTTATTTTAAAAGAAGAAGAAAAAATTAAAGAACGAATGGGCAAATTTAGCGGAGATGTTTCCATAGAAGCGTTAAGAAGCTTTGCAAGAGATGTTTCTTGGGGAACCTATGCAGATGAATTAACAGCAATCGATAAAACTATTGATGGTTGGGAATCAGTTAAAGACTTTCAACCAAGTATAGAACCTGAATATTTAGCTTCCGATAAAAAACAATTTACATTGACCTTCAAAGATGACTTCTTTAATTTTGAATCTGAGGGGGTTGATCACTTTATTGCAACAATAGCAGGAGATGTCCTAACATATAGCTATTTCTATAAAATCCAGGTAGCAGATTTTTGTCTTAACTCTGATGTTTATAGAGAATACTTTAAAGGGCCAAATATAGGAATAGACAGAATTTATAAAGAGTTTCTTAAAGATACAGTAATTACTGATTTAAGGCCTATTGTAGCCTTCTCTATTAAACCCAGAATGGGACTGACTATAGACAAACTTAAGAAAGTCTGTGAAGAAGTTTCGAAGGGTGAAATAGATATAATTGAAGATGATGAACGGATAATTGATCCAATATACTGCCCTTTTACAAGTCGTGTAGATATTATGGCGAATTTACAGCGTTCATATAAGACAAAATTCTCAGTTAACATTACTGGTTCAATTGAAAAGATGATTGAACGACTAAGATATGCACATTCTAAAGGAATAAAATTTGTGAAAATTGATGTTTTAGTTACTGGTTTTGATTCTTTAAGATTAGTTTCTGAATACATAAGGACAAAATTAGATAGCCAAGTTGCAATCACTTGTTACCCAGATGCAATTGGAATGTATAGACATTTGAGTAGAGAGTTCATACTCAAAATGTCAAGACTATGTGGTGCAGATATTATTTATACAGGTACTCCACAATGGGCAAGAATGGATGATGAGTTTTCAAAGGAAAAATACGATATAAACATTAAATATCTCCAGGATAGATTATATACCCAACGCCTTCTCTTAGATAGTATAGAGGGTTTTAGTGTCAAGGATTCATTACCAACAATTTCAAATGGTTGTGATATTAGCAATGCCGAATTAATACAGTTTATTTATAGGAAGGCATTTAATCATCATAAGTTTGCATTCTATGTGGGTGGAGGTATAAGTGGATTTCCGGCAACTCTTAAAGAATCAACAAAAGAATGGATGAACTGCATTAAACATACTGCAAACAAGTCATTAGATGATTATGATAATTACAAATATAGGTTTCTTGAAAAAATGCTTGAAGCAGGTATTGAAACATTTGAAATAAAAAAGGAGATGGGAAAATGAGATATCTGGTACCTTTTTCTTTACAATATTTACTGCAATTGAGCATTTTGTCAACAACTATCGCGTTAATCAATATTGGAATTAACTCACTCTTAGGAGTAGAAAAAAAATATAATGAGTTAGTACAATTACATAATAGTGCAAATCATGGATACAGGCAATTGCCACCAGCAATAAAAGCATTTGGAGATATCAATAATAAGGTATGTACTAGAGCCTTTTTTTGGCTTTATACTTTTATGGTAGGTATTTATTTCATCTTAATTTTAATATCTAATTTCATTCCGGATTTCGTAAACATAAGACATTTTCTTTTTAAATTTGATGGAGGGTTTGATGTAGAATTACTGTTAGTTAATGGTAATTATTTGAAAATTACGTGTTTGGGTGAAAAAATAGCAATATTCTCTGGAGTGATATTATCTTGGATTGAGTTATTAATTACTATTTCGATATATGCTCTTTTCATTTATGTAATGAAAAAATATATAAATATTATAGTAACAGGGAATAAGTGATAGATCAGCTTTTTGACATCCATATATTAGAAGATACAATATTGGATTTCACATACGGCTAATAATCAGAATTTGCTAAAATATTATTTTATATTAAAGTCTATGAGGAAAGGATTGATAACTTAATGGATATTGAGAGTTTTAAAATAGGTATTGGGAATAAAGAATTTGATAGTGACCAGTTTAGGAAGAATAATATTATAAGTAAATTGAAAGATTGTGAACCTATCCATTTGACTACGTTATTGGCATTTTATGAAGAAGCGAAAGCAAATGGATGTTTAGATCCAGATGGGAACTTGAATGGACGTATATCTCAATGTGAATCATTGAAAGAAATACTTTCTAAAATACAAAAAAAAATAACTAATTTGGGGATGCAGGAGTTTTGGGTTTGCATAAATGATTTAGAGACAAAAGGATTTTTACTTAATGTACAAAGTAATCCTTATTTAGAATATAAATATGCTATAACGCCTTTAGGTATTTATTGTATAAAACTTATCCTATAAAGGCAAACAAACTGACTACACATTATCAATATAATGGAAAGCAATGCATTGGATTTTTTATAGTGTCCGATAAAAAAATGAAGATTTGTGTGCGGATAATCGCTTATCCAATAAAATTTTTAGCCCTGACTTGACACTAGCGTTTCTTGACCACTCAAGGCATACAGAATGTTGCTGCTTGCTTGAACGTACGTCAAGAGTTGAAAATAAAGGGGTTTAAGCGCATTAGCAATAGCCATACAACAAAACGGGACCTCCTGTCGTAGTTACTATTCTACGATAGGAGGTCTTTTCGTCATTGTCCTTGGGTCTGTCAATAATTTTGTGCTTTTTCCTTCCATTCACCATCAAAACTGACTTGCTGAGGATTTTGGGTGGTTTTTGCCCAAAATCCTCAGCAAGTACCGCGGATGAGGGGTTTGGGGAGCCACCGCGGAGGGCTCCCCAAGGTTTATCGCAAATGCGATTTAACCTTCTCTGGGAAGAAAATTGATAGCTGTAATAATATCTGACCCCAATTCTGAATCCTGCCTGTCCATTTCCTTAATACATCCTGCGTAGCTAGATACAGCATTTTTAAGAGCGATTCGT
>NZ_QPJT01000004.1 GCF_003337415.1 Anaerobacterium chartisolvens
TCCGTAGCCGCCATACCTGTGTTTCCTGCCGCATCAGTCAGGGTAACACTTACCGCTAGCGTCCCGTCAGTCAGCCCGCTTACATCTATTCCCGTCACCTGCTGGGTTGCCGAAGTCACCGTTCCGCTCCCCGTTACAGGCGTTCCGCCTCCGGTGCTGCCTATAGTGTAGTCGTATGTACTGCCAACCTCTGCTCCCGCAAATGTGAACGACATGGAGGCTTTATTTGAATTATTTATATATGCCTGATCTATTTCTATGGCATAGCCTATAGGCGCTGAAGTGTCCACCGTTATGGCAAAGCTCCCGCTTGCAGACCAGTTTCCCGCGTCGTCCCTCTCCTGCACATACAGCGTATGTGTTCCGTCAGACAAGCTACTTCCGGGGGTATAGTATGTATCTGTTGTCTCGGTGGCTCCTGTGCTTAAGTCACTGCTGTTAACCTTGTACCTGTATGTACCATTGCCCGCATTGACTCCCTGTGTCCAGCCCCATGTGGGAGTGGTATCATTTGTGGGTGTTGTGCCTGTTACATTGGGAGCATCTGGTGCATTTGTATTAGGCGGTAAATCCGTAGAAGCATTTTTAATCGTAAAGCTCCACAGCATAAAATACCAATGCGCAGTTGTTCCAGCACCTTTTGTGTAATAAATTCTGAAAGAATCAATAATTTTATTTTGAGATTCGGTCATGTCAATGTTGAAATTTTGATTTGTCCCATCCATAGGACTTGAATAAGCTGCTGTAGAAAATGCCTCTTCACCATTTGCATACCCCACAACATAAACATTATTATATATACCGTCCTCCCACTCGCCAACATCCACATCCTCCAATTCAAAGCTTCCAAGGCCGTTAGAGCTTGTAACATCAAAATATACTGTTTCTTCACCTGTCTGATCACCATCTTCAAGCCACGCAGAAGTTTCATCATCTCCAAACACATATTTTGATGCCTTAAGCGAAAAGTAGCCATCATTACTTGCCGCTGTATCAGTCCCGTCATAATTAAAGTATGTATTGCCAAATGTATGCATCCCACCAATAGCTATGGGGTCAGCATAGGCATTAGCTGGAATGAAAACAAAAGCTGCAGTGATGCATACAGAAAGTATAACTAAAATTGCTGATACTCTTTTTAGTTGTTGCCTTTGCACTGCCCTTTCCCCCTATCATAATTATTTATTATTAATAATCATTATATTATAATGTATGCTTCTTTGTTAAATTCACATAACACCCATGTCTAACTGATTTCATCTTAATTTTAGACATAGGTGTTATAAATTAAGCAACAATATTAAAAGCTTTTATTGCTTACACTATAGTTATTCCATATTCTTCACTGTCAACCCCGATACTGCTTGTCACATTGATAGGTATTCTTGTTGTACCTACAACTACAGGTATTGAGCTAGAAGTCTCACCGCTGATTAGATTTTGGTCACCATTTACAAGGATTGCTGCACTTGTATCCTGCGAGTAAGGCGTAATGGTAACATTTGTTATTGTATTGGGTATATCGCAATTATACTCTGTCTGACCCGTAATAATGTCTATAGTTTGCGTTGTAGGTGATTTCCCACTTTTATAGGTTACATCAACTTTTGTTAAATACGGGCTGCTTGCCCTCGTCACCGTCACAGTGTACGTTGTCTGCGAAGTACTGTCGCCTGCCGTTACCTGAACCGGAATTGCATTGCTTCCCACGTTAAGGCTGACAGGTGCAGACGGCTGACCGTTTGTTGCCGCTACTCCATTCACCTTGATTATCGCATTGCCCTGCTCGGCAGTGGGGGTCAGTGTGACGGAAGCTGTATCATATGGTACGGTGGCAGTATATGCTGTAGTATTCATGTTAAACGTAGGCTGCATTACGATACACTGCTGTGCGGTATTGTTCAGAACCAGATTTGTCAGCTTGGAGCTGTCCGGCGCCTTATAAATTTCAAGCTCCATGGCCGAAGCTAACTTGGTATTGCATCTAAGTCCCTTGCTGACATACATCCTGAAATACCTGTATGTAACTATACTGGGAAGGGTGTGATCAACTATGGCCAAACTGTTTCCGGTAACGGTATCCAAATCAGTCCATAGTGCGCTGTTGCTCATACTGCGTTCATCAGTTACGGTATTACTTCCCTGAAGCTTAAAATCCACAATGTTATAATCGGGAGAAGCCCACCCGGCCGTACTCATATTTCTGATAATCCATCTGTTGACCCTGTAAGCAACTCCCAAATCGACACATATCCATCCGGGCAAATTGCAGCAGAGCCACCTGCTCGTGGGAGCAGTGCTTCCGTTCACAGCTCTCCCGGCAGTATAAGGCAAAACACTTGAGCTTGAATAAGCAGGCCTGTTTAAAGCCAAATTAATAGCACTCATTTTTTCCACCCTCTCAAATTAATATAAATAAAATATAGACATATTATAATAACCCTTGTCATCGTATATGACTTACTATAATTATAAACAATTACCATTGAAAAATCTACACTTATTTTACTTTTAAGCGTAAAATAATATATTAGTACTATAATTGACATATTTTAATGATGATTATATAATTTATATATGTAAATAAAAATTGTCATTAAAGGAGGACTTTTTATGGATGCTATTTTGAGTCAAATTCAGTTATTTCCATTCACCTTTGAAATGATGGGCTGGATGTCCTGTCAGGGGCAAACACTCCAGATAATGCAAAATCAGGCGTTATTCTCTCTTATAGGTGCTACATACGGGGGAGACGGCAGAACTACCTTCTGCCTGCCTAACTTGAAAGGTGCGGAGCCGCTTCCGGGCACGAGGTACTACATTGCTACCGAGGGTCTTTATCCCCAAAGGCAGTAGTGTGCTGCGGCTTATTATTGAAATTTAACAAATTTTATTTTAAGAAGGGGGGATTTTTACGGATCCTATTTTGAGTCAAATTCAGCTTTTCCCATTTAATAATTTTGAAATGGAATACTGGTCATCCTGCCAAGGCCAGACGCTTCAGGTAAACCAGAATCAGGCGTTGTTTTCACTTATCGGCTTTACCTATGGAGGTAACGGCAGCACTACCTTCTGCCTGCCGGATTTGAGAGGCGCGGAGCCCATCCCCGGCATGAGATACTACATAGCTACTGCCGGACTTTATCCTCAAAGACAGTAATCTTTACGAAACACACATCCATAAGGGGGAGTCGGAAATTCCTCCCCTCCCCCTATGGCTCACAAATATGGTTCAATATCAATTCAATCTACGCTTTTACCTGACTCCAGAATATCTCTGGCTTTTTTAACCTGCTCCTCCGTTGGGCTTTCCACTCCCTCAAGTAGGTATTTTTGCCCCAGCTTATCCCACTTGAAGGCTCCCATGCTGTGATACGGAAGCACCTCTATTTTTTCGACAGTCTTAATCTGGCTTATAAATTCCGCCGCGGGCTTTAGGTCCTCTTCTCCATCGGTATACCCCGGTATAAGCACATACCTTATCCATATGGGAATCCCCTTTTGCGCCGCATAAAAGGCGAATTCCCTTATTCTGCTATTACCGACCCCGGTTATAGCCCTGTGCTTTTCGTCAACCGCATGCTTTATGTCCAGCAGTATGAGATCAGTGTAGCAAAGCAGCTCCCTCACCCTGTCCATATCCGCAAAGCCCGAGGTGTCCAAGGCTGTATGCACGCCTATCTCCCGGCACCGCTTAAACAGCTCCGCTACAAAATCCGCCTGCAGAACAGGTTCCCCCCCTGTAACCGTTATGCCTCCCCCGGAGGCTTTGATATAATTCATATATTTGCTTACCTGATCTATAATTTCATCCACGGTATACTGCTTTCCACCCAACGGATCCCATGTATCCCTGTTATGGCAGTACAGACACCTGAGAGGACATCCCTGCATGAACACCACAAACCTTATTCCCGGCCCGTCCACCGTACCGAAGGTTTCAAAGGAATGCACCCTCCCGTAAAGCTCTTTATTCCCAGTCATTGCTCCAACCCCACTTTAATCTATATTTTTTCGTGTATCGTCCTGTTTATTACATCAAGCTGTTGCTTTCGCGAAAGCCTTACAAAATTAACGGCATATCCCGAAACCCTTATTGTGAGTTGAGGATACTTTTCGGGATGCTCCATGGCATCTAACAGCGTTTCCTTTTCAAATACGTTTATATTTATATGATGCCCGCCGTCCTTAAAATATCCGTCCAGCAACGCAGAAAGGTTTTTTATCCTTGTATCCTCATCCCTGCCCAGAGCCCTTGGTATAATGGAAAAGGTGTATGATATCCCATCCTGGGCATATTCATAAGGAAGCCGTGAAATGCTTTTAAGCACCGCAAGAGCCCCGTTAATATCTCTTCCGTGCATGGGATTTGCCCCCGGAGCAAGAGGCTCCCCTGTTTTTCTCCCGTCAGGCGTATTCCCTGTCTTCTCTCCATATACGACATTTGATGTTATGGTAAGAATAGATAAGGTTGGCATCGCTCCCCTGTAAGTCCTCTGCTTCCTGAGCTTATCCATGAACACCTTTACAAGCATTGTAGCAATAGAGTCAACCGCCTCGTCATTGTTTCCGTATTTGGGATAATCGCCCTCCACCTTAAAATCCACCACAAGCCCTTCAGAATTTCTTATTGCCTTAACTTTTGCATATTTTATCGCGCTTAAAGAGTCTGTCACCACCGACAGCCCCGCAACACCGCAAGCCATTGTCCTGAATACCTCTCTGTCGTGCAGCGCCATTTGAAGCCTTTCATAGCAATATTTGTCGTGCATGGAATGTATGATATTCAGTGTATTCATATAGAGCCTCGCAACCCAGTCCAGCACCATGTTAAGCCTGTCCTTCACATCGTCATACTCAAGGTACTCGCCTTCAACCGCCGAAAATCTGGGCGCCACCTGTATGCCCGACATCTCATCCCTTCCGCCGTTTATTGCATACAGCAGTGCTTTTGCAAGGTTGCACCTTGCCCCGAAAAACTGCATCTGCTTGCCCAGCCTCATTGCCGACACGCAGCACGCTATTGCATAGTCGTCCCCCCAATGATGCCGCATTATATCGTCACTTTCATACTGTATGGAGCTGGTATGGATAGACACCCTTGCACAGAATTTCTTAAATTCCGACGGCAGATTCACAGACCACAGCACTGTCATGTTGGGTTCTGGAGCTGGGCCAAGATTGAACAGTGTGGTTAACATCCTAAAGGATGATTTTGTTACAAGAGTCCTCCCGTCCAAGCTCATGCCTCCTATGCTTTCCGTCACCCACGTGGGATCTCCGCTAAAGAGCTTTTCATATTCCGGAGTCCTCAAAAATCTCACTATGCGCAGCTTTATTACCAGTTGGTCTATAAGCTCCTGTGCCTGCGCTTCATCCAGCCTTCCGGCTTTTAAGTCCCTCTCTGTATATATGTCGAGGAAGGTGGAAATCCTGCCTATGCTCATGGCTGCACCGTTCTGCTCCTTCACCGCGGCAAGATATGCAAAATACAGCCACTGCACAGCCTCGGAAGCATTTTCCGCGGGACGGGACACATCGAAGCCGTAGCCTGCCGCCATACTCTTAAGCAGCTTAAGAGCCTTTATTTGTTCACTTATTTCCTCTCTGTTTCTTATGGTGTCCGAATCAATATAGTCATACTCCAAGCTTTCCATTTCGTAATTTTTTTCGTGTATAAGCCTGTCAACGCCATATAGAGGCACTCTCCTGTAATCTCCTATTATTCTCCCTCTCCCGTAGGCATCGGGAAGCCCCGTAATTATTCCCGCCTTTTTGGCTCTGCGCATTTCGGGGGTATATACGTCATATACGCCTTCATTATGAGTCTTTCTAAAGCTTGTGAATATCTCAAGCACATCGGGGTCCACCCTTTTGCCGTATGCCTCACAGCCCTTCTCAATCATGCGTATTCCGCCAAAGGGCATTATCGCACGCTTAAGAGGCTCATCAGTCTGAAGGCCCACCACCTTTTCCAGTTCCTTATTAATATATCCGGGACGGTGAGAGCTTATGGTGGAAATTGTATGTGTGTCCACATCAAGCACTCCCCCCTTCTCCCGCTCCATTTTCAGCAATACCTTCACCTGCTCCCACAGCTTTTGCGTGGACTGTGAAGGGCCGCACAGAAAGCTGTCATCCCCCTCATAGGGAGTATAATTTAGCTGTATAAAATCCCTGACATCTATTTCGGTACACCAGTTGCCTTGTTTAAATCCCTTCCACGCCTCCATGCTCATAAGTCACCCTTTCTTAGAAAAAAATATAGTACGGCTTAAGCCTTACTATATTTATACCCTTGTATGGGAGATTTAATGTTAAATATTATTGGGAAACATTCGTACGGAACACCCCCTGTGGTGTTCCGCCACGGGGGGCGTTCCCTACAATGGCCTTCCTGTCCCCTTAAAACGCTGCACCATGTTTTTTAATACGCTCATGTCTTCAAAATAATCTATGTTGTATGTGATGCGCTCCTCCCGGGGAACAGTCATTATTTCCAGATTGTCCGCTCCGTTTGGAAAGCATCTGTACTCATAGTATTTTTTGTTACCGTCTGCGTCAACGGCATCCACCCATATGAATGTGGGGAATTCCATCAGTGCCCCCGCTATTCCCTCCTCGGTCTGTACGTCCTTTCCGTTTACACTCAGTATTACATCTCCACGCTTCATCCCCATTCTATGTGCATGGCTTCCGACAGGTATATCAAATACCTTTACTCCTCTTCTTACCGTTTCAAACAACGGCCGCCCGTTCTTCTCCCTATGCTTCCCGTAAATTATTATTCCCTCGTGCCCCGCAATGGCAAAAACCGCACCTATTATTTTAAATACATGCAGGTACACGGAAGCCCATGCAACAATTAACAGAATAATGCTGTAGATTAAAAGCCTTCCCGCAGTTTCACGGCTTTTTTTATCGGGCTCCTTTGTAATACAAACATCGGAGTAACCAAGCACAGCGGCTATGCATCCCAGCCCAAGGCTTGACGCAGCACCTGCGGCTTCAGGTTTGAACGGCATCCAGCCCCCGCCTGCAATAATATCCAGCAGCGATTGTCCAGTAGCTCCCGGAAGGAATGTCAGAAGCACTACCGGCACAGGCCAAAACCTCTGTGTAAAAAAGGCTCCCACTATGCCACTCTTGTGCTTAATAAGCACTGGAATCGTGTATTTCCCCGGGCTTGCATATATCATTGCACTTTCCACAATGTGCAGTATGGCAATCAACGCCAGTATTGAGGAAGCATCGGAGCTCTTAAACCCCAAAACGGTATTAATCAGAGCCAGTATTCCCCCCGCATAGGCAATGCATAAATACCTTATATTTATAAGCCTCAGAATAATCAATATAAGCACCATGTATTCATATGACCTTGAATCAACAGTGATACCCCCGACAACAGAAAAAAAGCTTGCTATAAAGCCCGCCACCGCCCCAAAAAGCACCGACTCTTTTACCAAATCTCTTACTGTCCCTACAGGCTTTACAAAGCGGCCATCCTCAAGCATTTTATATTTTTCATATTGATCCCTTATTACATATACAAGCATTGCATAAACAACAAGAAATATAAAATTCAGCAAAAAGGAACTTGCCAATTGAGCAGCTATGGCAGAGGCTATTTCTAATAATGCCAATGAAGGTCCACTCCTATCATGGAAAAATATTTTATGACGTTAATGCTGTGAGTTTCCCATACCGCTTATATTATACCATATTTTATTCTTTAATACATTTTCAAAATGCATATTTTGCCCGCCTTATTGCTTGCGGCAGGTATACCCCTGGGTTTATAATGATATATAATATAAGCAACATTAAACTTTTGGAGGTAGACCTATGAACAGAGTGAAAAAAGTTCTTATTAACCTTGTTCTTCCCTTAATTGTAATATTCATATTGTTTACGTACAACCTCTTTCTGGGTATAGCCGGAATTTTGGCATACATTGCCTATATAGCCTATACCATCAGAACGGCAATATTTGTTTTTCTAGGGAACATAAGATACTCAAAGGGAGACTTAAAGGGCTCGTCAGAATACTTAAGAAGGGCCTATATCACAGGGAAATGCAAGCCTGCCACTACCGCCTCCTATGCCTATCTCCTTCTGAAGTCAGGAAATATTGAGGAATCGGAAAAAATACTTGAGCGCCTCGCGGCATCCGATATCAGCAGTGACGATAAAATGCTTGTAAAGTCCAATCTTGCGCTGGTATACTGGAAAAAGGGCATGATAGACGAGGCTGTGGATATGCTTACGGAGGTGTTTGAGAGCTATAGAAATACTACCGTATACGGAAGCCTGGGCTATATGCTTATACTGAAGGGAGATCTGGAAAGGGCGTTAACCTTCAATTTGGAGGCATATGACTATAACGGCAGCAATCACGTCATACTTGACAATCTTGGACAAACCTACTATCTTAGAGGAGAATATGAAAAGTCGCTTGAGATTTTTGAAAAGCTGGTATCCCAAAAGCCCTCCAGCCCCAGTACATACTACAACTATGGTCTGCTTTTAGACAAGCTCGGCAGGCCTGCCGACGCTTTGGAAAACCTCAAAAAAGCGCTGGGCTATAATATAACCTTCCTAAGTGCCGTGACAGAGGATGAAATAAAGGACAAAATCAGCGATATAGAAAAAAGGATGGGCTGATACGGAAATGCAAGAGGGAGGTGTCTGCCAGTATAGATAATCCTCCCATGCTTCATCAAACCAAACTTTTCTCATCACTTTTCCTCTATAGGCTCGTGCTCTTTACCTTTCCCTGCATTTAAAGCCTCCATTCCCCGGCGTAAGTGTTTTAAATTACTTTCGCTGTAAAACGGGTCGTCACTGGCGGCAATTTCAAAGGGAATACGTCTTTCACGTAAAACAGCCCTAGCAAATAGGTTTATTGCAACCGATGTATTCATCCCAACATCTGCACAAAAAGCATCGAACTGTTTTTTTACGTCTTCATCCATACGAATACTTAATGTCGTTTGTGCCACAATGTAACACTCCTTTCGCTATTAGTATATACATTGTATCACAAATTAATGTATATGTAAATGCAAATCCGCAATGCTATTATGATTTCACAAGCAGTCATCACTATCGGTAAATTACATATCAAGTGTTATACCCCATGGCGCCCCCTTTTTTCTACACTCACCGAAGGTTTATCTTCTTCTGTTCACCAGCTCCATTACCAGTGCAGCTAAAAGTGCAGCGGCAAATACTGCCGCAGAGATCATTGCCATTATAAAGTTCCCCAGAGCCCCAAAACCCTCCGAAAAGCTCATGGCCTTTATATAGAACCCGAGAGCTGTACTCGCGGCAATCCCTGCAGGGATATATTTTAAAATCCTTCTGCTCTTCATCCGTATTCCCAAAAAACATGCCGCACCTGCAAAAATTACTGCAAATAGTACTATTATAAAAATAACCATTTTGCTTGTTCTCCTTTCATGATCCGAGCCGGGACATTCATATCTCCGTTCTGTGCGTCAGAGGCAAATTCCGTTGCATAGTACTAATTGCGTTTGTTTACCGTTTTTTTATCAATCAGTGTCATGATATTGTTTATGGTGCTGAAGTTCTTTAAATCCAGCTCGTCATTATCAATTTCAATTTCAAAGCTTTGTTCGACAAAATTCACAAGCTTCATTGCAAACAGTGAATTCACAAACCTCAGCTCAAAATAATTGTCATCGTCTCCCAGCTTGACATTGTCCTCGTCTATTGACAAATTCTCCATAATAAATTTTCTTATCTCATTTCTGCAATCCATTTTTATCGCTCCTTACCACCCAGTATTTATAGAAATTTCAATGTAATGGGGAAAACCCTGTATACTCTCATATGTATTTATAGAAGCCTTTCCCGCTTTTCCTGCCCAGGCAGCCCGCGTCTACCATCTTCTTAAGCAATGGGCAGCACCTGTATTTAGAATCCTGATAGCTCTCGTAGAGTACCTCCAGAGAATCGACAACGGTGTCCAGGCCTATTAAATCGGCAGTCTCCAGAGGGCCCATTTTATGGCTGAAGCCATGCTTCATAATATTGTCAACCTGCTCCGCCGTTGCAATACCGTCCTGAACAATAAACGCCGCCTCATTCATGAAAAGGTGCGAAAGGCGGTTGGAAACAAATCCCGCCAGATCATCTATTACAATAGGGTTTTTCCCCAGTGTCTTTAAGAATGAAACTACCTCGCCTTCCGTTTCCTCCGATGTATGCCATCCCCTTATCACCTCCACCATTTTCTTAAGTGGAACGGGATTCATTAAATGTGTACCTATAACCCTCTTGGGATCAGGCAAATATGAAGCCAGCTTTGTAATGGAAATACAGCTTGTATTCAGAGCAAAGAAAGCTTCTCTTCCGCACATTTCAGACAGGTTCCCATATTCTTCAATCTTTTTGCCGATATCCTCACTGATATTCTCAATGATAATATACGCCTTGTCGATACCCCCATAATCTGCCTTAAGGGTTATCCTGCTTAAAATATCGTCAAGCCCCACGGAAGAATACTCCCTGTTCATCATGCAGGCTGAGCGGTATTCATATTTCATTCTCTTTTCCGCCTTTTCCAGAGCCTCGGCGGAAATATCCTTTAAAATAACGCTGTATCCGTGTCTTGCCACATCCAGCGCTGTCGCGCAGCCCATAACGCCCGCTCCTATAATGGCTATAATCTTATTATCCATGCCTCTTTATCCCCCTCTTCTTTTATCAATTTAAGTAATACTATGTCATATTGATAGCAGAAAGTAATTTCTGTAGGGTAATTTTTTAGACCCGTAAGGAATACATCTGAGGAAAGCGCATTTATGCTCGTTCCCTAAAGACTTTTCCCTCAAATGCGTCTTTCCGATGCTGTTAAAAATTATCCCGGAAGATATTACTTTCTTAACTGTCATAGTACCGTTAAGCCATTTCATCATATGCTTCCTTTGTTTCCCTCAACGCCGCGCCAACCCTTTCCCGGAACCACTCCACATCCTCCATGCTTATGGAAATATTGGGGTATATCCTTGAAAAGGTTGAAACAAGAATTCCGTTTTTAGAAAGATTATTATTTAAAATTATATCGAGAGTCATTATGTCATAGGTATAATCGCAAGTGTTTTCTATCACATCCTCGCAGCAGTGAAAGGCCGCACAGCCCGGAGGCCCCTGAATTACAAGCGGAAGCCCTGCCTTAGCCGCCTCGGACCTCATTACATCATGCATAAGCTCTATTTTTTCATTCATTCCTGCTATAGCCCGCCCATTATTCCGGCTGAGTATTTCAAGGGTAGCCTTAACTGCCGCTGTCCCCAGCGGGTATCCGTTAAACGTTCCGGCGTGTATGACCTTCTTATCCGTCAAAAGCTGCATAATCTCTTTTTTGCCCGCCAGTGCCGAAACAGGAACTCCGCCTCCGGCAATTGCCTTGCCCAATGTAGTTATATCAGGTATAACGCCAAACTCCTTCTGAGCGCCGCCCAAGCCCATGCGGAAGCCCGTTATAATCTCATCGAAAATGAGTACGGCGTTATATTTATCGCACAGCTCCCTCACCCTTTTCAAATACCCCGGCGCAGGCATTACACTTCCCCCGTTTACACAAACCGGCTCGGTAATCACCGCCGCAATTTCGTCACCTTTTTTTATAAGCAGCTCCTCCAAAACAGAAGCGTCATTCCATGGCAGAAGGTATGACTGGCTTTCCAGCGACTCGTGCGCACGCCCCGCCGTCCCCTTTATATCTCCTATAAAATCCGACGGAACGGGCTCGCCTTTTCTTGGAGCCCTTCCTCCCATTATATTGTCGGCATTTCCATGATAGTGTCCTTCAAACCTGACAAAACGATTCTTTCCCGTCCACGCCCTTGCTAAGCGGAGTGCGTTTTGGACAATTTCGGTGCCCGACAGGCCAAAGCGTATCATTTCAGCCGACGGTACGTATCTGGCAACCAGCTCCATGGCCTCGGCGTCGATATCACAGTGGCTGACGGAAAGAATCCTGTCAATGGTTTCTTTCAAGCACTCATTATATTCCTCATTCCCGTGGCCGATGATTAATGCTCCGAACCTCGCGTACAAGTCGAGGTACTCATTTCCGTCAATATCCCAAACCCGGCTGTCATTGGCTTTTATGAAATGAAGAGGAGTCTCCTGCCACGGAAGGTTAAAATTATAGTGAACACCACCGGGCAGGTATTGCTTCACCCTGTTGTTATACTCTATATTCCTTTGAGATATCATTCTGCTACCCCCTTTTAATATGCTCCAGTATTTTCTTTGCGTCTTGTTCATCTTCAAAGGCAAGAGTCTCGGGCAGCTCGGGATTCTCGCGTATGAGGTTTCTCATTATAACCTGAGGCCCGATATCCACCAGCAGCTCCACCCCGGCATTGCACATTTGCTTAAGCGACTGATTCCAGAGGACAGGCAGAACAAGCTGGCTGCCAAGAATGCCGGGAATGCTGTCTGCGGTGTCTATTAACCTTCCTGTAACGGTAGACCATATGTTGAACTTTGGCTGCTTAAAGCTTATGCCGTTAAGAGCCTCACGGAGCTCCGGCCTTATGAACGTCATAAGCTCACTGTGATAAGGCGCGTCAGCCTTCATCGGTATCATTCTAAATGGAATAAATTCCGCGCCGTGCTTATCCGCCTCCTTGTCAAGGGCCTTAAGCGCGGCTTGAGTTCCGGCAACAATAAACTGCCTTGGAGAATTGTACCCCGATATTGTTATATACTCAACTAATGCTATTGACTCAATAATACCCTCCAGAATATGCAGCTCCATGTCGGTTACAATTCCCGATCTCCCCCGCTTCTCCTCCATTGCGCGGTGCATAAGCCTTCCTCTCTTTCCGACATACGACAGCCCCTGCTCAAACGACAGCGATCCCGCCGCAATGAGGGCGGAAATCTCGCCTAAGCTGTGCCCAACGGCATAAGAGGGCATTACCCCTGTTTGATGCTCAAATACGCGAAACAGTGCATAACTGGCAATTACCACCGCAGGCTGTGCATTTTGTGAAAGCGTCAGCTCCTCAATTCGCCCGTCCAATATCATCGAACGGATATCAAAACACATTATTTCATTGGCCTCACGGAAAATCTTATCTACATCGGAGAACTCCTTAATCAGCTTTCCGCACATTCCTATGTACTGGCTTCCCTGTCCGGGAAACAGTATTGCAAGCTTCATGTTCTATCTCCTTTTATAATATCGCTGCAGCCCGAAGCTGGAAATCATCTCCTGCTGCATTTGGGAGGATCCCTCTATAACCTCCAGCACCTTCGCTTCCCTGTACAGCCTCTCCACGGGGTACTCGCTTAGAAAGCCGTTTCCTCCGTGTACCTGCAGGGCGTCATTCGCAACGTCCACAGCCACCTTGGACGCGAAATACTTTGCCATGGTTGTCTCCATTACCGCATCGGGGTCCTTTTGCTTGCGCAGTTCACCCGCCTTTAAGGCAAGCGCTCTGGCTGCGTGGGTTTTGGTAACGGCATCCCCTATCATTCCGCGGATAAGCTGGAAGCTTCTCAGCTTTTCATTGAACTGTGTACGGGTGCGGGAATACGATACCATCGCCTCCAGTGCCTCCTGAGCAATCGCCACACCTGCCCACGCTATGCTGTAGCGTCCGCAATCAAGAGATGTTGAAACAATATACTCGAAGCCTAAGTTGATTTTTCCAAGCACATTTTCCTTTGGAACCCTTACATTGTTTAAATAAAGCTCCGCAATACAGGTGGCGCGGGCAGCCATCATCCCCTCTATCTGCTTTGTTTCAAAACCGGGGAAAGCCCTCTCCACTAAAAATGCCGTACTTCTGCCTTTATTTGCCGCAATAATAATGAAGAGGTCGGCTAAATGTCCGAAGGTAATCCATCTTTTAGTGCCGTTAATCACATAGCAGTCATCTTCTTCATGCCAGCTTGTCTTTATATTCTTGGCATCGGAGCCTATATCCGGCTCCGACAGGCCAAACGCCCCGATAGCCTCACCCCTTGCCAGACGGGGCAGCCACTTGTTCTTCTGCTCTTCCGTGCCAAAGCGCACCAATGTCTCTCCCACAAGAGATGTATGTACGGTAATAAGGCTTCTTGTTGCGGTACACGCCTTTCCAAACACCTCTGTAAACAGTCCGTAGTACACGGGATCAAGCTCAAGGCCTCCGTACTGCTTTGGAAGAGCAGCCGCCAGATACCCCTTTGCCGCCATTTTGTCTATAAGCTCCCTTGGTATGCCTTTGTTTTCCTCAAAGCATTTTACATAAGGGCGTATTTCCTGATTCACAAAAGCCTCTGCTTCATCCACTATTTTTCTCTGCTCTAAATCACAGCTCATCATACAGCCTCCTCCCTGCACTCATATAGATACCCTGCAAATGCGGATATGGTTTTATATTCGAACATAGCGACGGGTGAAATATCTATGTCCAGCTTCTTTCTTATCCTGTTAATAATTTTTAATGCCTGTATGGATGAAACGCCTATTTTCAAAAGGTTGGTCTCTTCATCTATGGAATCGGCATCCTGCATCAATATTGCGCCAATTTCAGATTTTATTGTCATAATAATATCTTCCTTGCTCATAAACTCATTCTCCTCTCAATTGATCTATCCAGAAGGACTTTTTTTCAAACGGATACGGTGGCAGCGACACTACCCTTCCCGATCCGTCGGGATGGATGCTCTTCCAGTCAAAGTCTGCTCCTGCCGCATATAAGTCTCTTATAACCGAAAGCAATCCCGAGTCAAAGCAACCCCCTTCCGCAGGCTGTGCAACAAGGATTTTTAACTTGTCCCCAAGTCCTTCAGGCAGCATTTTTGTGCAGTCGTCCTCTGCAATGCACAGGCCCAGCACAATATCAGCTTTCTTTAGAGACTGTCCCAACGCCTGATTTTCATTATCGCCCCGGCTTTCTTTTTTTCCTGTATTGCCTCCGGCAAAGTATTCCTCTAATGCTGCAGCCCAATCTATTTCATTGTTCAGCACATCCGCCGCTATTTGCCCTGAGCCCATCCCGCTGATATTTAAAATATCTGCCCCGGCATGTTTTATTTCCCTTGCTAACCAATACCAGTATGCAAAAAATGATAATTCCTTGCCGTCATACCCCTCCAATGCCATGATATTATGCCGGTTTACGCTGTCATAAAGCTCCGGCAGGTTTTGTTCCGGCACCCTGCCCTGCTCCCCTCCATAAGCAGCTACATTTTTTGTGATACATTCCTTTATATCCCCTATTATTATACAAACCCTTGCCGGCCTGTTCTTTAGAAAACTGCCCTTGCTCACGGCACTGAGGCTGCCCGTGCTTCCGCCTGAAGAGACAATACAGGCGGCGCGATATCCGTAATGCCTTCTGTAGCGGTTTCTTGTAAAGCACAAATTGTTGATATCCATATCAGGAGTATTCTTAAGCATGTCCTCGGTTTGACTTATAATACTCTCCAATGCGCCCTCCGACTTAGCAGACATTGTCAGTATTTGCAGCTTGCTCCCGGAAGCTGCGGCAGGCTCTTCCCTCCACTCCTCCAGTACGATATGCGTGTTTGTCCCTCCCAGGCCAAAGGAGCTTATTCCCGCCTTCCGTGTCCCGCTCTCCCTTGCCGGCCAGTCCCCGGCTTCCTTTACAATATATAGCGGGGTCTTTTCAAGCTGCAAGGCGGAGTTGACATTTTCCGTATGCAGTGTGGGGACCAGCTTTTTATTCTTTAAGCAAAGCAAAACCTTTACAAGCCCCGCGCCGCCGGCAGCAGGCAGCAGGTGTCCTATATTGGTCTTAACGGAGCCTATTCCTATATGGCGGGGCGTATCCTTCCCATGCTTGGAAAACAACTTGGACAGTGCGTTAATTTCTATGGGATCCCCAATTGCCGTACCCGTTCCGTGTACCTCAATATATCCTATTTCATCCGGCGAAACTCCGGCATTCATATATGCGTCCTCTATAACCTTAAACTGCCCCTGAGGATTTGGAGCCATTATTCCCAGAGAATACCCGTCGTTATTAACGGCAGCTCCACGTATAACTCCGTATATATTTTTGCTGTCCCTTACCGCCGTATCAAGAGGCTCTAAATAGACAACCACAACCCCTTCTCCAAGAACCGAGCCGTCGGCGTCTTTATCAAACACCTTTGAATATTTCGTTGAGGAAATAATGCCTGCATTTCGTGCCAGCACATGTATTGACGGATCTGCCAGAATATTTGCACCCGCGACAACCGCGCCGCTTATGCTGTTATTTGTTAAGGCGGAGGCCGCATGGCATACGGCGGCTGAAAATGAAGAGCAGGCGGTGTCAATAGCCATTGCGGGGCCTGTGAAATTATATTTATGCGATATTGCCGCGGCTATTATATTGGGCATATTGCCCACCATTGCATTGTGGTGAACCTTGTCTATACCGTTTTTCTCTATATGTTTTATAAGCAGATTAAGATAAGTGTTTGAGCTTATCCCCGCATATACCCCGACATTACGCTCCTCCTCCATGCCGGGAACCGCTCCCGCATCCTCAAGGGCTTCATAAGAGGCCTCCAAAGCAAGCCTTTGCTGAGGATCTGTGACCATTGCTTCCTCGGGAGACATCTCGAAAAAGTCATTGTCAAACATATCAATATCCTCAAGCTCTCCCATCCACTCATCCCACTGTGTGCCGCCGCATAATTGCTTTCTCCGGGCACTTACCTTGGCAATGCTGTCCCTGCCGTTGTACAGGTTGTCCCAAAATATCCTGTGGTTTTTAGCACCGGGCAGCCTTACGGCTATTCCGGTTACTGCAATGGCCCTGTTATCCTCAGAGCTGTTCTCCGGCCTTAAGTCAGATGTCTTTTTACCTCCGCAATCCGCCCTTGACTGAAGATACTCGGAAATTTCCCTTATTGTCTTGCAGAGAACAAGCACCTCAGGGCCTATCTCCCTCTTCAGATGCTTTTCAATTGCATCCAGAAGCTGGTACGCCTTTACGGAATTGCCGCCAAGCTTAGAAAAGGAATCATCAATTGATATTCTTTGCGGGGGGATATTTAAAAGCTCAGACCAGCTTTTATGCAGGAATATCTCCAGTTCATTCTGCGGAAGGCTGACAATCCTCTCTCCCTCCCCGCACTTGTCTATGCCTGCCTGTATTTCGTTTAATAAAGTGTCATATACTCCGCTTTCATAATAATTGCACAACTGAAAACGCTGTACCTTGCCGCTTGTGGTTTTTGGTATCAATTTAATGGGAATGACATGGGTTACCTGTACTCCCAGTGTCTCATTCAATTTATCTACAATGCTTTGGCGTAAGGGCAAAAACTTTTCTATATCAAGCTTGTACTTTATAAACACAAGCAGCTCTTCCTGCCGGGTCTTGCCGCTAAAAAGCCCTGCGACAGCGATATTGCCCCGGGGTATCGTGCCAAGCTCATATATAATTTCCTCTAAATCATGGGCAAAATAGTTCTGGCCCCGGATAAATATTATGTCCTTTATCCTTCCACTTACCACCAGAGAATTATCGGCAATAAACCCCAAATCCCCCGTGCGCAGCCACCCGTCAACATACATCCTGCTTGTTATGTCATCACAATTATAATAGCCCTCTGTAACAGATTCTCCCTTTATCTGAATTTCTCCAATCATGCCCTCATCAAGCGTTCTGCCGCTGTCATCCGCTATCCTCACGTTTATATTCTGTATAGGGCCTCCCTCTTGGACAAACTCAATTTTATCAGCGTCATTGTCATCCTCGACAGGGACGGCAATATTTTCATTAATCATTTTTGTTCTGGAAATGCTATGAACCTTGGGCAGCTCTCCCACAATTGATATGCATACGGCAACAGTCGCCTCCGCCATTCCATATCCGGGGAGCATCATGTTTTTCCTGAAACCGCATTTAGAAAATTTTTCTGCGAAAGTATTATTTACTGCCGTAGATATAGGCTCCGCACCGTTTAGCACAAATCTGAGTGAGGACAAATCCAAAGAAGACAGCTTCTCATCGGGTATTTTTTCCGTCATCCACGCATAACCGAAATTAGGGGATGCAAACCATGTACCTTTGTGCTCGGTCAGCTTCTTCAAAAACATATACGGCGAACGCACAAAGGTAAAGGGTGAGAACTTCATTATGTTACAGCCGTTGACTATAGGAGTCATATGCTGTGCAAACAGCCCCATGTCATGGGTATGTGGCAGCCAGGTAAAGGCTATGTCATTTTCTGTAGCCTCAAACCTGTTGCTGAGAGCAATTATGTTTGTAAGTATATTTCTGTTTGTGAGCTTGACTCCTTTAGGAATGCCTGTGCTGCCTGAGGAAAACTGTAAAAACACCAGATCCTCCGGCTTTGTCGGAAATATTTCCTCCATGTCGCCGCAAACCAATTCATCGGTGGAAATAACCTTGAGCTCCCCGTATTCCTCACAGCCTTGAAGCAATTTATAATGCTTGTGGTTTTGCTTTTCAATAATTATTACGGGTCTGTCAAGAATTTCCCATACCCTGGTTAATTTCAGCAGCCCCGTCGAGCCCGGCTCCCATGATGCCGGCTGGGTAACAGGCGCCGCTATAATTCCCCCTAAAATACACGCCCAAAACACGTTATAAAATTCCTTAGAGTTATCAATCTCCAATATCAGCTTGTCCCCCGGCCTTATACCATTTTCATAAAGCCTTTTAAGGCATTTGCGCGCATTGTCCACAAGCTCCTGATAGCATACAAGCTCCTCTCTGCCAGCTGCGTCTATGTATCTTATGCCCTTATGGGGATATTTTTGCGCTATATACACAATCATTTCCGCCAGAGTATTGTACTCCTTTGGATAAATAAGCGATTTACCGTTTAAAACAGCCTTTCTAGCCATTTCTTACGCCTCCTTGCAATTCCTCTTATGGTGCTTAAAAGCCTCTCTGCTTCAGCCACTTGTTCATTTCATTTTCACGTTCTCTTAAATCTTCCTTTTCACTGTTGTATTTGCCAAGCATGTATTCCGTCTCTATTTTTCCGTCGGCTAAGTAAATCACTCTCTCAGCTCTTGCCGCTACCTTTGAATCATGTGTGACAACCAGCAGCGTGGTTCCGTTTTGATTTATATCATTTAAAATTTTCATTACCTCCAGTGCCGCACCTGAGTTTAGGGCTCCTGTAGGCTCGTCTCCGAAAATGATTCCGGGGCTGTTGATAAGTGCCCTGCATATGCCGGCGCGCTGCAATTGCCCGCCTGAAACCTTTGTAATATCATGCCCGCCGATTGCTTCTATGCCTATCCTTTGCATCAGCTCCTCCGCATCCCTTATTACCTCCGCCCGGGTCTTTTTACCGGCTTTAATTCCGGGAAGCATTATATTCTCTTTTATAGATAGTGTCTTTAAGAGATGAGAATGCTGAAAGATAAATCCCATTTTGTTAAGCCTTATTTTACTTATTTTGTCGTCGGACAAGCTGGAAATATCCTCTCCGTCAAACAGCACCTGTCCACGGGTCAGCCTGTCCATTCCGCTGATATTGTACAGAAGAGTTGATTTTCCCGAGCCCGACTGACCCATTATAACAACAAATTCTCCTTGCCCTATCTGGAGATTTATCCCCCTTAACACTGCCGCTTCGTCTTCCTTCTCTTTCCCGAAGCTCTTATATAAAGCCTTTGCCTCCAAAACAATTTTCATGGCGTCACGTACCCCCTATAATTTATAAAGCCAGCTTCTATATATTTAGCAATAAAGATTTTACATGGAGGATATAATTTGATGAAAGAAATTTTTTTGACCCGTAAGGAATACATCTAAGAAAAGCGCCTGATGACATACCCGTGAGACATTTCCCAGCAAGGCGTCTTTTCGTTGCTATTAAAAATTTCTGTAAGCAATTATATCCTCTATGTTTGTAAAATCTTTATTGCATCCTATATATCACTCATTAATAAGACGGATTATGTTATAATTTTTAAAAACAGCCGAGCAATACCATGTCATCGATACAACAATTATCAGAATAATAAGCGGACAAAATAAATACGCTTCAACGGGATTAATTACAAATGATATTTTTGAAATTCCTATCCCCACAATTCCTATAATACCGCTTACTATGCCTTCACCGAGAGTATTTGCAAACAATGTTCCGACAAGGATGCCTATAAGGGACACCAGGCATGTCTTTATAAGGTATTGCTTTCTTATATCCAATACTGTGAAGCCTATTGCCTTGGATATGGCAATGTGAGAATATTCCTTTACAATCTGCAGCTTTAAGTACAGTATTATAAACAACGCCACAAAGCATGCCACCATAGCCGCAACCGCAAGCACCGCCTTGCTAAGCTGTCTGGTCACGCCGCCCACCGTCTGTCTTGCAAATTCCTCCATATCCATTACCTCAACGTCTACCCCCATGGCTTCGTGGTATTGGTCTACCTTCTGACCGGCATTCACGCCATCCTTTAAATTTACGCTGAAGGAATATTCCTTCACAGCCTTTTTATCATAATCTCCTGTCATTTTAGCGGTATAGCCCCCGCTTGTAACATCCTGATAAATGCCCGAAACAATTACTTCCGTTTGCTGCCCGCCCATCCTCATTTTCAGGGTTTTGCCCGCGCTTGCCCCAAGCTCGTTTGCATTCATTACCGAAATTGCGATTTCATTTTCATTCACAGGCATGTTCCCTGAGATATAACGCAGTTCCTCATTTGCTTTATCGCTGCAGTCAACGTTTATATTTATCCACTCTCCGTCCTTATTGACCGCTTCGTACACAGTGCGGGCCTCTATTGAATAATTCGCTACATCGGCGTCCCCGGAGAGAATCTCCACCGTTTTGTCATATTTATCCGTAAGGCTTTCGGCTGTGGATACTGAAATAACTATATCGCTTATCGATTTCCCCATGTAATTAATGAACTGCGGTGATTTAAATGTGTTAAGCAGGTTCATGGGAACAACCATGATGCTTGTTGTAACAAGCATTATAAAAAACAGCATAAAATATATTTTGCCTTTTGCCATAATATCCCTTACACCCATGAATAAATTGACAGGCAGGCGTTTAACCCTTTGAAGCCCCAAACACCTTACAGCCCGGGAGATTTTAATTTTGTCATTGCCTTCGCTGCTTATAAGTGCTTCCACAACGGAAATCCTTTTTATCTTTTTCATAATTCTTTTGCTGAAATGCATTTCAAGCATATAGACGATACATACCGCAAAAATCGGTATAATCACGGTGGCAGCACCCGTCTGGGGTGAACCGAAGGTTTTAGTTATGTTTGATAGGAACAGCCTGTTTGCAAATATGGATATGACATACCCTATAATGCATCCCGCTATTGCCAGCGCTCTGTATTTTATCATGTAAAGCTTTCTTATATCGCGGAATGAAATACCTATCGCCCTCATAGTGCCTATTGACTTTATCTCCTCCTCCATTGCAGTCAAAATTGTAAACCTTAAGCACAGGCATACGATAAAAATAAGGAAAAAGCTTACCAGAATAATTACCACCACCATCATAATATCCGGCAGACCGCTTACCAGCCTGATAGCGGTATAAGTAATGGCAGGCCCGTTTGCAGGAAGTCCGGCATTTTCATAGGCAGTCTGGAATTTCATCTCCTGAGACAGGTCTTTAAGATAGAATTCTATCAGGTGCTCAATCTTCCCGGTATTTTCCTTCAAAATTTCATGTTCCCTCTCATTCACCAAAAACCGAGTGGATGAACACATGGTGGAATTCATCTGCGAATCACGGACATAGCTTGTTACTGTAAAGCTCATGGAAAAATCCCCGTCCTTGATTGTTATGGTGTCTCCAATGTCTATATCGTAGCTGTCCAGCAGTATGATCGGCACCCCGATTTCCCCTTTTGAAGGATAAATGGGCTTATTGTCCATATTGAGCAAAAGATCATATTTCTCGCTTTGCTTTATAAAGCCAAGATCTAAAAGGGAGTTTATCATTGAAAAGCTTGTTCCGTCAGGCTTTTTTATCCATATATTCCCACCGTAGACATTGAGCATTTCTATATCCTGCCAGTCCTCCACATAGTCTATGCCCTCGGCAAAATCATTTATTTGCCCAAGTTCCGCATCTCCCATATGCATCTGCATGAAGTGAGGCGGCCGAGCTATTTTATACATGGTATCAATTGACTCAAATACCTGTATGACTATCATCGTTCCTATGGACATCAACGCCGCGGATAAAACAATAAACAGCAGCAGAGTAATGTTAATCGCTTTATTCCTCAGCAAATCCTTTTTTACCATTGATAAATTCATGCTTTAATCCTCCTAAGCGTTTCTGCCGACAAAAAACACCTTACAATATTATCACAAACATATAATATTCTCCATATAATCGTTAACATTTCTGCACATTTTCCGTATAATTCTTCATATGGTTTTCCAAATTCCTTAAAGGCTTTGCCTTTCTCACCAATACCGCAGTTGCCACTACCGACAGTCCTGCGATTATCAGCATGAAGCCTATGCCCCTTCCCTTGCCTGTGCCTGTGAACAGCCCGATACTCTGTGCCAGAAGTCCCCCGTTCATTAATAACGGTCCGAACACATAGTCGGCCAGCACGCCCGAAACGGCATATGCCACAAGGTAGCCGGCCTGCGACAGGACGCTTATAAAGCCCCATGCCCTCCCCTGCAGCTCATTCGGTATCTTAAGCCTTGCCAGAGTATCGGCGCAGGCGGTTGCAAAGGGCAGACCCAAAAAGAACATCAGCCCTGTGCCGATAATTACGTAAATATTTGTCGTAAGCCCCATACCCGCCATAAACAGGCCGATTACTATAAGGGAATTTGATAAAATATTTACATAGTTTTTCTTAATGCCTAAGACACTTATAATAACACTGCCGATTAAAATGCCTACCGCACTGACCGACTGAATAATTCCCAATGTCTTAGAATCTGAAAAGGAGAGAATCATAGGAGCCAGCAGAGTCTGTAAAAACCCCACATAGAAGCATACCAGTGCCATCAAGCCAACTAAAACCCTTATTCCCATATCTCCCGTCACGGCATTCCACCCTTCCCTCAACGCCTTAACGGGATGAAAGCCGTCATAGGCAGCCTTCACAGCAGACCTCACTGTCCGCATTCCTTTTCTCACTAATAAAATTGTAAACACAGTAACAAATAACGTAGCTATATCGATCAGCAATATCAGCCTTACATCCGCAAACACCAGAATAAACCCGGCAGCGGCGGGAGAAATCAGAAACTTGGCGGAGGATGCAAGCTGTACTAAGCCGCTTGCCTTTGCAAATTCATCCTCTGTCAGAAGATCCGTAACAGTGGCTTTATAGGCAGGCCCAAGCAGTGAAACAAATGTTGCGCTGACGGTAACACCTATATAAATTTGCCATATCTCAACGCTGCCCGTTTGCATACATATAAGTATATAAAGAAGGCCCAATGCAGAAAAAAGGTCACCGCATATCATCATCAGCCTTCTGTCAAACCTGTCCGCTAAAACACCCCCGATAGGGTTTAACAGCACGGTGGGCAAAAAAGCAAAAAGCGTAAACAGAGATACCGCAGTCGCACTTTCAGTCATTTTATATATATAAACACCAAGAGCAAAATTGCTCATACCGCTGCCGATACTGGAAACCAGCTCCCCGACCCATAGCATCAAAAACTTTTTCATTCATTAACCTCTCCACATAATATCCTGTTTAAAATCTATCACTGTAGGGGCAGACCTATGTGTCTGCCCTGATGTTTGCCCTGATGTTTGCCCTGATGTTTGCCCTGATGTCTGCATGTTTCGTGTCTTTGGGTAATTCAGGGCAGACACGCAGGTCTGCCCCTACGATTTTTTTCTCTTAATCTGGTTTTCTTTCTTGCACCTTCCAATACGGGTTTTATTTCTTCAAACTGTTCTCCCCCAATCCTCAGCCCCATACTCCCGGCACCTGAAGCAATAAAATGGTTATAACCACATGATAAATAACATCCAGAATAATGTTGGCAATTTCCGTCTTGGACTTAACCTCACTTTTAATTACCTCTGCCGTATGCGTCCACAGCCCACTGATTCCATACATATACAATGTTACCAGTGTTCCGATCCAAAACGGCCCTCTCAGCCATATGGATAAAATACCCATTACCCCGACACCCAATTGTGAAAAACCGTACTTCACCTGAAACGGTCCTCCCGGCCAGCCAAGGGACTTAGCCGTGCTATCTGCCTTTATAACATTAATATAAAAGCCAAGCACACCCAGCAAGCCGTGAGTAACCGCAAACTGATGCAGCACAATCACCTCGCAGATCACGCTTACACCCCCGCCAAACCCAATTATTAATAAATGCACAAGCGCAGAAAGCAAGCCCGCGCCAATCAATACTAAAATCCACATAATAATCCTCCCGAAATAATGTTTTAAATAAGTGTATCATCTAAAATAAATGCGCCATCAGATATTTTCTCTATGTACTCCGCAACCTCAGACGCTCTGCTGTCAATAAACAGGTGCTCTCCCTCTTTTATCGGCAGCACCGTTATCTTATCCTTTATATATGAAAGCCACTGTCCAAGCGTATCCGCAGGCTGAACGGAATCATTTTCCCCCCAAACCAAAAAGGTTGGTATATCAATTGCAGTATCGGGCTCCTTAACGGCGGCGGATTCCAGTATTTTATAATCCGCACGGAATACCGGCAGAAAAAACTCCAGCAGCCCTGTTTCCTGTATTACTTCTTTGGATATAGCTCCATACGCAGCCAATTTTTCCAGCAGCTCACTATCGGGCAGCAGAGAATTTTTTTCATGCCTCATTGAGCGGGGAACGGCACATGCCGACAGCACCAACGCCTTAAGCCCCCCAGCTATGTCCCGGTTCTCCATTATCTTCTGCGTCAGATAGTAGGCGATTACACCTCCCATGCTATGCCCGAACAGAATGCATCCGGGAGTGATTATTTTTATAATCTCCTTGTAATACATATCCGTTAAAACGTCTATGTCCTCTACCGGTTCAAGCTTTGAGCTGCCATGTCCCGGAGGGTTTGCCACCCATACGTTCATATGTCCTCCCAGCTTATCAATCAAGCCGTTAAAGGCCGAAGCTGAACCGCCCAGATATGGAAAAAAGATAACCTGCCTGCCCTCCTCTCCTTTTCTCACTTCACTAAACAACGAAATATTCATAATAAATTACGCCCCTACTATGGAATTTTTATTTTTTGGATAACTTCTGTTTTCTATAAAATCGGGAAACACTTGCAATATTTCTTCCACCGGTTTATTTGCGTTACGGCTTTTAAATACAAAATGCAGTATGGCAAACAATACGCAGTATAAAAGAATCTCAACAATCTGCACGCTTATATTAAACTCGTACAAGCCAAGCTTTCCGCCTGCGCCCGCCACCCACATTGCCAGCATATAAAACAATACATTCCCCCCAACATCATTCAAAATATAGCTGATGCATACGCTGAATATAATATGCTGCACGACATATAACAGGCAGGTTGCGATATCGGGAGCCGAAGGGAAGAATAAAAGCCCCAGCAGAAGTCCTGTCATAGCTCCGGCCTTTACATTATTTTTATACTTCCTCTGAAAATATGGAAGCACAAAGCCATAAAACCCTATTCCTATCCCAATCATGCCCGTTTCTCCCCAGAAATTGCTAAGGAAAACTACAAGCATCTCCATCGGCTGCATTGTAATTTCCGGCACATAGAGATTAAATAAAATCAATATATACCGCACGCTCACCGAGCAAAGGGCTGTTACAGAAAGTATTATGGGAATCCACAGCAGGTCCTTTCTTCGTGGGATTAATGTGCGTAAGAAATTACCCAAGCCCCGTGGCCCGCCATAAATAAGATAGATAAGAAGGCACGGAATGGCAGGAGAATTCAATCCAATCATTGCAAGCGGATTATTTCCGTCCAGCTCTCCGAAACGGGACACCATAAAATCACTGAATAAGACGTATGGCAGGATTATCAGCAGCCAGAGGATGCCAAAGGATATTGAGATAAAAAGCAGCAGATATTTTCTGTATATGTTTTTTTCTTTTTCCGTTTTTATCTTTACCATAAATACCTCCCTTAAATTAATAGTATTCTGTGCCGACCCTATGGGCGCAGCGAATGCTTGAATGTCATGGTTTTTCTCCCTGTGCATGAGCAGCCCTCACCCTCAAGTATTTGCTCAATGGCTTTAACATTAAGCCCCTCCGAGCATTCCAAGGTGATATACATTGAGTCCTTGTCATAGTCAACCGATATGAGCAGCTTAGCCAGCAGGTCTCTATCCTCTATGTTGTTTTCACTTTCCAGTATAAGCCTCCTTTCCTCTTCCGTTATGGCACCCTGGAAATTGTAGAGAGCAACATTGAAGCACAGGGTATCTATCATAAAGTATTTCTCCAGAGCCTTTGACAGTCTGGGATACTCTTGCGACAAATTTTCATCATGTATCAGCGTCAGGAAGTTGATGCTGTGGATGCGGCAGAAATCAAGCAGCCTCGCAAGCTCCTTTTCTACCTCGGCATCGTCCAGCAGGACGGGAATAACATCTAAAAACTCTCCGATGCAGTTATAGTAATCGGTGCCGTTATAGCTCCTTCCGAAGTTAACTATATACATAGGAATATACTTTTCACCGGTATATTCTCGCAGCAGCCTTGAAACCAGATTATATGCATACACCCATATGTTTTGCTTTCTATCGTCAAGCGGGATTGATATTTCAACCTCTCTGAACTCCCTGCCAGGTATTTGCTCCAGCTTTTTAAGGAATATTTCGTTGCTACTTCCCCACCTGTCGATACTGAACATGTCGAATATTTCCTGCTCGCTCACTCCTACCGGCCCTTTCTTCAGCAGCGACACATAGTCGTCGTACCTCTGCATATTCTGCACACCGCTGCTTAAAGCTCCGTCGGAGCCATATATGGCGGCGAGTATTTGCCTCTTGATTATTTCGGAGCACATTCCGTCAAAGCCAGAGTGATCAAAGAACCACATCAGCTTTGTTTCCTTTTTGCTGAGCTTTAAGCAGCATAACCTCCATGTGAGCTTTCCTTCTTCATATTCTCTGTATACCAGATCCGAAAATATCCTTTTGATAATTTCGTTCTGTGTTTCGCTGTCATACATTTCAAGGTTTGTATAGGATACGCACTGAGCTAAAATATCGGCCTGCCCCTCAACATCAAATTGGCTCCACAGCTCTACATTTATATCCTTTATTGCACAGTGCATCATCTGGTGCTGTTCCACTATATTTGCCAGAATGCTTCGCAGATCCTTCTCGGATACCTCCTCCTCAATGCTGAAGTTAAACCCGCAATAATTGGTTCCAGCCTTGATATGCACCGATTGAACCGCCGTCATTTCAAACTCTGATTTTATGCTGCTTAAGGAAACCATGTCCGACATCATTGAGGCGGAATTGCAGATATACTGCACTAAATTGTCAATCTGTCCGTCATTTAATTTGATAATTCCTTCTTTTACATCGCCCCCGTCCTTCAGCTTCTGGTTCATTGCCGAAACTACACATGGCTGTACGGCAAGCTCTTCAGCGGTTGCAAAGCTAAAAATGTCGTTTACCAGCAGCTCAATTCCCGATTCACGGAGCATTTGAGTAAGCTGTATTGCCTTTATAGAGTGCCCGCCCTTTAAGAAGAAGTCATCCTTTACTCCCATATTGGGGTTGTCCAGTACCGTCCTCATTGCCTCTAAAATCAAACGCTCTGTCTCATTTCTGGGAGCGTCGCAGGCAGCAATCTCGATATTTTCTTCACGGATTTCCGGCAGCACCCTGCGGTCAATCTTACCGTTATGGGTAAGCTTTAAGCTGTCCATGCGCTTCATTCTGCCCGGAATCATATAGTCGGGAACCTGATTCTCCAAAACCGAGCGTATATGCTCGGGGGTGATATGGGAATATTCCTCCCCGCTGACGGTATAATAAGCCGCCATGTACAGGCTTCCTGTTTTGTCCCTGTTGGCTATGACCACTACATCCTTAATGCCGTCAATCAGAGCAATGCGCTCCTCTACCTCCCCAAGCTCGATCCTGAAGCCTCTGAGCTTAACCTGAAAGTCTATGCGCCCTAAGAATATTATATTTCCGTCGGTGGAAAGCAAGGCTCTGTCGCCGGTTCTGTAGACCCTTTCCCTGTTGCCGAATTGAAGGTTTATAAATTTGGAGTCAGTCATTTCCTTACGGTTTAAATACCCTTTAGCCACACCGCAGCCTCCTATGCAAAGCTCACCGGGGATGTTGGGAGGCATAAGCCTTCCCTTTTCATCAAGAATATACAGCGTTGTATTGGATATCGGACGCCCTATGGGAATACTGGTCCACTTGGGATCAAGGTGATTAATGGTATAGAAGGACGCTATTACCGTGCCCTCCGTCGGACCGTATACATTTACCACATGCCCCGGCCCTAAGCTGTCAATAGCCTTGCGAACATGCTTAAGCGACATTGCCTCTCCACCTATATACATGTTGCGGACGTTTTTAAGTGCCGACACCTTATAGTCCACCAGCATGTTAAATACCGCCGTAACCATTTCACATACGGTAATTTTCTTTTCCTCAAAAATCTTAGCCAGCACAGGCATCTCAAAGGACGCCTCATGCGGCACCATGACTAAGCGCGCGCCATTTAGGAATGCACCGAATATATCAAAGACAGATGGGTCGAAGGTATGGTTAGTCATCTGCAATACCCTGTCGGACGTATCTATCGACACATAATTTGTGTCCATCACGGTACGGATTACGCTCTTGTGGCATATTACCGCTCCTTTGGGCGTTCCTGTCGAGCCCGACGTAAATATAATATAAGCCTCATCCTCACCGCATAGATCTCCCGGTGTATGGACACACTCAATCCCCGTCTCTTTAAAAGCATCCAGCTCTGCACCCTCTTTATCGAGAAGCAGGCATTCCACAGGAGGATCAATCCTTGCCACATGATGCGAGTATGTCAGCAGCAGCTTAGCTTCTCCATCCTTTACCATGAAGCTGGCCCTTTCGTCGGGGTATTCATGGTCTATAGGGATATAAACGGCCCCGCATTTTAATATTCCAAGTATACTGATTATCTGCTTCGGCCCTCTTTCAATAAATATCGCAACCTTATCGCCCTTCCCTACATTTTTACCGGCTATTTTTTCAGCAAGCTGGTTTGCCAGGCTGTTCAACTGCTTATAGGTATAGGCCTCCTCCTCAAATTCCAGAGCAATATTATCTCCATGATCTCTTACGATATTTTCGAATATTTGTATGGTGCTTTTCTCTATGGGAGCGTTGGAGGGAGTATTGTTTATTTCGTTAAACAGCCAGTCCTCCTCCTCGGGAGTTACAATTGAAATATCCAACAACAAGCTTTCTCTGTTTTCCATAATAATCTTAAGCATATTTGAAAAGCGTTTGGCAAAGAGCCTTATGCTCTCTTCCTTGAACAGCTCGGTTGAGTATTCAAGCTCAATTCCGTATTGTCCATCCTTTTCAATAACGGTGAATTGAATATTATATTTGGTGTCTATGGTTTCGGGCACCACAGGCGTTAACGCCAGTCCGTCTATTTCCAGCTCATCCGTGCCCATATTCACATAATTCAGCACCACACTGAACAACGGGTTGTTTGACAGCCCCTTATCAAGGTTCAGCCTTTCAATCAGAATGTCAAACTGACAGTCCTGATTCTCAAAGGCCATTACCATTTTATTTTTTATGTACTCCAAATACTGTCCTATTGTCAAATTCTCGTCAATCTGAGAACGCACCGGCAGAAGGTTTACAAACATGCCTACAATGCTGTTCAGAGAGGAATTTCTCCTTCCCGCCACGCCGGTTCCCACAACAATATCCGTCTGTGCGGTGTATTTCCACAGCAACAATTTAAACGAGGCCATCATGAGCATGTACGGAGTAATATGGCAGTCCTTAACAAAGGCGTTTATGTCCCTGCTGCCCTCCATACCCAATTCAAGGCTCATTACCCTGCCCTTATGCGAAGTGTTCTGAGGGCTCTGGAAATCAGTGTACATACCTAATGCAGGCGCCTCACCGTCAAACTCATTCATCCAGTATGAGAGCTGCTTCTCCATTTGCCCGTTTTTCAGCATTTTATTCTGCCACGCCGCAAAGTCAATATAGCGTATATCATTTGGCGGCAGAACTCCGCCCGAATAAATAACGGAAAATTCCTTCAGTAGTATGCCTATGGAGCTTTGATCAGAGATAATATGGTGCATGTCGATGATCAAATAGTGCTTTTTGTCTCCTGCACTGATGACCTTAACCCGTATCAGCGGCGCTTTTGTTAAATCAAACGGCTTGATTGATTTGTTGATTTCCTCAAAAATATCCTCCTGCCGTGCTTGTGCAAATTCCACCACCTGCGGAGCTTCCTCCGAAATATATTGCACAACTTGACCGTCTGCAAGCCCGAAGTATGTCCTGAAGGATTCATGCCTCTTTACAAAGGTTGAAAAGGTATGCTTAAGCCTTTCGCGGTCCAGTACTCCTTCCATGAGGTAAACGCTGGCAAGATTGTATGCCACAGCATCCTTATCAAGCTGGTTTACCGCAAACATGCGCTTCTGTGCGGAGGAGGTTTCATAATACGGCCGCTCCTCCAAAGCCTCAATCCCATCGACCTCAAGGCAATCGGTATTTTCCTCCCTATGCTCATACAGCCACCTTGCAATATCCCCAAAATGAGAATTTCCGAATATCTCGGCAACGGGAATATTGATTCCCGTCCTTTTCTGTATCAGAGAGGCCATAAGTATTGTGCTTAATGAATCGCCTCCAAGGTCAAAGAAATCGTCACATTCACCGACTGTCTTTATTCCTAAAACCTCATTCCATATTTCCGCCAGCCTATTATTAACATCCTCTAAGCTGGTTAACTGTCTTTCAGCCTTTTCCGATGCATTTTCCTTGTCCCGTGCGTTTAAAATATTACCGGGTACAACATCGCTGTCAAACTCAATTCTGTCAAATACGTAGCCCGGAAGCGGAATACGCGCTCTCGTCTCCGAAGAGTTTACCTCATTCCAGTCAATACTGCAGCCGCTGCACCACAGCATACCCAATGTACCGTAAATGTCCTTAAGCTCCAGCTCTTCCCCGTTCATTGCCGGAATAACACTGTCCGCTTGCAGCAGCTCCTCATCCGTTTCCTTTAAGCTTGCACCCATATTGACGACAATTGTTAGATCCAATTCCTCTTTTAATTGTCGGCTGATACTGTCAACCACCGGCACATGTGATTCTCTGCCGGTGTATTCAGGCCATTCCCCTCCGGCGGAGTCCCTTCCGCAGCCCCCGCGTATTAAGCCTACCGCATCCTCTAGGCCTATTGCATTTACAGCCGCAAGGCCGCTTAGCTTACCTATTCCCCTTCCATAGATAACCTCCGGCTGTACCCCTAAGCCTTTTAAGGTCATGGTTAATGCATAATTAACGGCAAACACCGCAATATCCCTTTGGAAGGAGTCGGCAGCCCCTCTGCCCGTCAGTATATTCTCAACAGAGGTATATTCGTCCCGCTTCAATTCATTCAGCACAGCGCGCACATATTTTTCAAAGCTTGTCGAAATGCTGCATGGCCGCTCTGCCTTGTACAGGCTGCTTCCCACCCTTTGGCATATTTTTTTGCTGTCTTGCAGTACAAACACTATTGTTTTCCGGCCTTCCTTTACCCTGCGGCCTCTATCCTTTATGAATTCGTGCAATAAGCTGTCATTATCCATCTGTTTTCCCGTAACAAGGGCTTTCCTGTACTCAAAGCTTCCGCGCCCCACCTGCAGTGTCCATGCTGCATCGGACAGGTTAAGCTCCTTATGTCCCGCAATATAGCTTATGACTCTTTCGGAAGTGTTTATAAGGGCACTCTCACTTCTGGCGGAGAACAGTAAAATATTGACCTCGGAAGGCTGATTGGACTTCTGCGCCTTTGGAGCCTCCTCAACAATGACATGGGCATTTGTTCCCCCTATTCCGAAGGAGCTTACCGCCGCCCTTACCGTTCCGGCATCCAATTGCTTTGGAGAGGAGTTAATATAAAACGGGCTGCCCGCGATATCTATTTTAGGATTTATGCCTCTAAAATTAATCATTGGGGGAATCATACGGTTTTTTACAACCAGTGCCGCCTTAATAAAACCTGCGACCCCTGCCGCTGTGTCCAAATGCCCTATGTTTGCCTTGATTGAGCCTATGGCGCAATATCCTCTCCTCTGCGTGCCCCATGCCTGCTTCAGAGCTTCAATTTCTATAGGATCTCCAAGCGCAGTACCTGTTCCGTGAGCCTCAACATACTGTATATCCTCGGAGCTGATTTTTGCTCTTTTAAGTGCCTTTTCTATTACATCGCGCTGTCCCGCAATGCTTGGCGCCGTAAACCCTATCTTCTCTCTGCCGTCGTTGTTAATGGCGGAACCCTTTATTACGGCGTAGATATGGTCATTGTCCCGCAGAGCCCTATCCAGTTTCTTTAAAACAACCACAGCACAGCCGTTGCCGGATACCGTTCCCGATGCCTCATCGGAAAACGGCCTGCAATGTCCGTCCCTTGAATAAATCATCCCTTCATGCCATAAATAGCCTTCCTTGCGGGGATATGATATTGAGACGGCACCGGCGACGGCAATATCGGTTTCGCCGCTTTGCAGGTATTTTACCGCTTGGTGTATAGCCACAAGCGAAGTGGAACATGCCGTCTGGACATTCACACTGGGGCCTCTTAGATTAAGCTTATACGACACCTTTGTTGTAACAAAGTCCTTGTCATTTAATGTAAGCAGCTCAAAAGCGTTCATTGAGTCGGTATTGCCGCTTAAAAAGCTCGTTATCCACGGCACATTGGAGCCGCTTCCGGCAAACAGCCCTATCCTTCCGGGATAGTCGAAGGAATTGTAGCCCGCATCCTCAAGAGCATTCCATACACACATATGCAGCAAGCGTATCTGCGGGTCGGTGGTGTTTGCCTCTTTCATTGTGAAGTTGAAGAAGTCGGCATCAAAGTATTCCGCTCCCTCCAAATAGCCCTTTGCATTCACATAGCGGGGATCACTCATCTCCTCCTTCGTTATTCCCGAAGCTGCAAGCTCCTCGTCAGAGAATGGCCTTACCGACTCGTTTGCCGCGACGATATTCTCCCATAAATTGTCTATATCTTGGGCTCCGGGGAACCGTCCGTACATACCTATTACAGCTATATCACCGTCGTCATCCGGCCCTATTGCTTCCTCGTGTGCCAGTAGCGGGCTGTTTTCATCAATTTTAAACGATTTTGCCAGCAGCTCCACCGTGGGGTTTTCAAACAGCTGCATTAACGGCACTGTATATCCCAATAATTCATTCAGCCTATTATTTACCAGCATAAGTCCAAAGGAGTTTCCTCCTATATCAAAGAAATTATCCCTTACTGTGATATGTGAAACATTTAAGACATCTTTCCATATTGCTATTATTTCTTTTTCTATTACCCTCATAGGCATTGCCGACGCCTTATTTTCTATGACCTGATCGTCCTCCGGCAAAACAAGCGCCTGCTTATTCACCTTTCCATTGGGGAGCAGAGGCATTTTGTCCAGCTTTAATATATATGCCGGCATCATATAATCAGGCAGCTTTTTTTGCAGCCGTTCCTTTAACTGCCCGTTTATGCCACCTTCGGCATCACTTTCTTCCTTAACACAATAAAACAGAGCCAGCCGCGTATTTCCGTTATCACTGTGAAATGCCTTCACTACGGCGTATGAAACATTGCCCTCCTGCATGGCTGTATTTTCAATTTCACTTAGTTCTATGCGGTAGCCCCGGATTTTGACCTGAGCGTCAAGCCTCCCCATAAGCTCAATCTCACCGCTTGGAAGCATACGCGCACGGTCGCCTGTTTTATAAATGAGTATGTCTTCGTTTTGCTGTAATTTTGTAAACTTAAGCGCTGTCTCATCCGGGCGGTTTATATACCCTCCCGACACACCGCGCCCTGCAATACAAAGCTCTCCATATACGCCTATGGGCTGCATCAGGCCCTTTTCGTTTATTATAAACAATTGCGTGTTAGCAATAGCACTGCCGACAGTTACCGTTCTTGCCTCGGTCAAATCCTTAACCGTTGCCGTTACAGTTGTTTCTGTCGGTCCATACATGTTATAGAGAACAGCCCTTGTGTTTTTCTGCAAGTATTTCATAAGTGACACAGGGTAAGTCTCTCCGCCTCCCACAATCATTTTAAGCCTGCTTAAGGCATCGCTGAAGCGAGGATTTTCCACCATGGCCCTCAGTCTTAACACAGGGCTCTGGATATGTGTCACCCCATATTGCACGATCTTGCCGGCAAGCAAATTGGAATCCAGATATTCCGTTTCATCGGCCATATAAATTGAGTGCCCGGTGCAAAGCGGAAGGATAGATTCAAACACAAATATGTCAAAGGAAGGGGTTGCTATGCAAGCTATCCTGTCATCCTCAGCGGCAAAAATATTTCTGTTTATATGGTCGCTGATAAGATTAATCACGCCCTCCTGCCTCACCATTACGCCCTTTGGCATCCCGGTAGATCCGGAGGTGAATATTACATAAGCCAGACTTTCCCTGCTCCCGCGCCTTGGCGGATTGGAAAGGCTTCCGCTTGGGCTTTTAAGGCTTTCCAGCTCAACAAAGCCGCCCTCAAACCCAAAGCAGGTACGGTATTTCTGAGGAGCTATAAGCACCCTTAGCCTGCTCTCCGATATCATATAGGAAATCCTGTCCTCCGGGAAGCCTGGATCAATTGCGGCATATGCCCCTCCCGCCTTCAATATGCCCAGCATTGCTATAAGCAGGCTTTCATCCCTTTGGGGAACAATTCCGACGACGGTATCCTTATCCACACCGAGCTCAATAAGCCTCCAGGCCAGACAATTTGCCTGCTCATTCAAGCAGCGGTATGTGATCTCACGGCCATCTGAAAGAATTACCGCAGCCTTGTCCGGCAATACCTCCGCATTCCTTTCAAACATTTCCTGAATAACAACCTCTTCATCTATTTCAAGCCTTGTCCGTTCAAGCTGGCTGAGAATAAAATCCCTGTCCCATTCAGTCAGCATGTCGATTTTGCCGAGCTCAACATCCTGATTTTCAGTTATGGCATATAATATTTTTTTATAGTGCCCCGCCATTCTTTCAATAGTTTCTTTTTTGAACAGTCCCGAGGAATAATCAATAAAGCACTCTAAGCCCCGTCCCTTATCCTCGTTGCAGGTAAGCAGCAGGTCAAGCGACGCCGATTCAATATGCATCTGGCATGGTGTGAACCTAAAGCCCTCAATCTCCAAGTCATACAGCTCCATATTGTGATAATCAAACGAAACATCAAACACGGCGTTGCGGTTAAGCTCTCTCTTGACATTTAAGTGTTCTACCAGAGCATCAAACTGGTAATCCTGATTTTTCAGCGCCTCTATGGTGTTTTCCTTTACCTCGCCCAAAAATTCGCTGTATTTTTTATCAAGCTCCGGGTAATTTTTTATAGCAAGCATATTTACAAACATGCCTACCGTTTCACGGATTTCATCCCGCGTTCTTCCCGATACCGGGGTGCCCACTATTATCTCCTCCTGCCCCGAATACCTTGCAAGCAATATATACCATGCACTGAGCATAGTCATGAAATTAGTGGCTCCATGCCTGCGGGACAGCGCGGTAATTTTTTCTGCCAATTCACTTTCAATGCCAAACCCAAGCCTTCCACCCGCAAAATCCGATATATGTGGCCTTTCAAAATCAGCAGGCAGCTCAAGCACCGGGAGTTCTCCCTTTAAATGCTCCAGCCAGAACTCCTGCTGCTTTTTCATGGCCTCCGACTTTAAGAAGCTGTTTTGCCATATCGCATAGTCCTTATAGTGTATTGGGAGCGGCTCCAGTTCCCCAAAATAAAGCGCGTTAAAATCGCGGCTCAAAATTTCAACAGCCGTGCCGTCAGCAATAATGTGGTGTATATCAAATAATAAAAGCTGTCTGTTTTCTCCTGTTTTCACAAGCTCCATCCTAAAAAGAGGAGCCTGTGATAAATCAAACGGTCTGATAAAGTCCTTTGAAATTCCGTGCAGATCCTCATCACACTCATACCTGCGCTCCGAATAGGCAATTGGCAGCTCTGTTATCTCATTCAGCTTCTGAACAAGCTGTCCGTCAACGATATTAAAGGAGGTTCTGAGGGCTTCATGCCTTTCCATAAGCTTCCTTACAGCGGCCTCCATTCTGTCCTTCTTCCAGTCTCCTTCTATAAGCGTAGCCGAAGGAAGGTTGTAGACAAGAGTATTTTTGTCCATAAGGTAGAAGGTATACATCCTCTTCTGTGAGGAAGAGAGAGGATAATGATGCGCCTTTTGGGCAGGCTTAATTGCCATGCCGATTTCAAAGCCGGTATTATTGTTGAGGATAAATTCTGCCAATCTCTTTGGCGTTGTCTGCTTAAAAATGTCCCGTATTTCAACCTTTATGCCGAGCATCCTTTTTAATACCGAACCAAGGCTGACAGCCTTCAAGGAGTCGCCGCCAATATCAAAGAAATCCTGGCCGCCTTCTATGGTGTCAAATCCGAAAACCGTCTTATAAGCTTCAATAACGGCATTTTCCACCTCATTTATATCGCCCAGTTCTGCTGACATTGGCACCTCAGGCTTCATATGTCCATATGCGCTATGCCCATGTTTGGGAGCTGCCTCCTCATGCCATGAATCAAGCACCGTATCAATCGGGAAATGTACCCTGTCAAACGCATATGCGGGCAGAGATACACGCTTTCGCACACATTCTCCCTTAAGAGCATACCAGTCTATGTCGAGGCCCGCCTCCCAAAGCTGTCCCAGCTTTTTGCCTATATATTCCACATCATTTTCATCCTCTCTGATGTGGCGTATAAGATTTATAAAGCGGTGCCCATGGTCCTTAGCCTCATGCTGTCTGGCGAATGAGCACAGCGTATTTCCGGCACCCGCCTCTACAAAAACAGCATCTGTGTCCTTTAATACCTCCGCCAGACCCCCTTTAAAGTTAACAGCGTTGGATATATGCGATGCCCAGTACCTGGGCTGCGTCATTTCATTTTCCCCGATCCATGTACCGCTGAGGTTAGAAATAATCGGTATCGTGGGCTCATTTATTTTATATTCCGTCAATTTATCATGGAATTGTCTCGCCGCCGCCTCCATCATAGGAGTATGGAAGGCATGGGAGGTTCTTACTCTCGCAGTCTTTATCCCAAGCTTATTCAATTTTTCTTCAAACCGTTCAATTGCCTCCTTGCTGCCTGCCGCCACACAATTATTTGTTGTGTTCTCCAAAGCCAGCCATACATCGGCATCCAGCTCCCTTTTCACTACAGATGCATCGGTCATAACGGCAAGCATTGTACCCGGCTGCTGTCTTTGCATTATACTGCCCCTGTACCTTACTATCCGTACCGCATCAGACAGCTCAAACACACCGGCAACGGCGGCTGCCGTGACCTCACCGATGCTGTGTCCAATCATTCCCGCCGGATTTATACCCAATTCCATCATTGTTTTAGCAAGAGCATAACCGGTAGCAAATATTGCAAACTGCGTATATTCAGTCTGATTAATTTTTTGCGGGTCTTCACTGCCATACATTATTTCTATGAATTCTCCGCGTTCCTCTTCCTCCAGCATGTCCAAAACCCTGTCTATATGCCGCTTAAAAATACCCGAAAGCCCACTGTGGTCTTCCGAGAGATAAAGCCCGCGCCCCATGCCCTGATACTGGCTTCCCTGCCCCGAGAACATAAAATAAATATTCCTTTTTCCAGTCTTAGCCTCATACACAGTAGCTCCATCCAGTTCTTCAAGCACCTTTTTGGGGTTCTCAAGGAGCTTTTCATTAATAACCAGAGACTTTCTGTATTTAAACGGCTTTCGTCCTATCTGAAGCGTCCACGCCGCATCGGACAGGTTTATATGAGGATTTTGCGCAAGATGCCTTACAATATCCTGTGAGGTTTGGGAAAGAGAGCTTACGCTCTTGGCCGAGAACACCAAAAGGTTTGTCCTTTCGGCAGGACTGCTTTCCTCTGAGAGCGGCGCCTCCTCCAAAATCATGTGGGCATTTGTCCCACCCACTCCAAAGGAGTTTATCCCAGCGCGCAGCAATCCTCCGGACGCACCTGCATCCTTCCACTCACAGCCATGCGGTTTTACGATAAACGGTGTGTTTTCAAAGTCAATTTTGGGATTGGGTGTTTGGTAATTGACCGTTCCCGGAATATATTTATGCTTTAAGCTAAGAGCTACCTTTATTAAGCCCGCAATCCCTGCCGCCGTGTCGGCGTGTCCTATATTTCCTTTTAATGATCCCAGCACGCAGAACTGCTTCCTGTCTGAAGCAAATGCGTTTGTAAGTGAATTTACCTCTATAGGATCGCCAAGAGATGTGCCCGTGCCATGAGCCTCAACATAGCTTACCGTTTCGGGATCTATCCCCGCGGTACGGTAAGCCTGCCTGACTACATCCACCTGACCGTCTATACTTGGAGCTACAAACCCAACCTTTTGCTTCCCGTCATTGTTGATGGCGGAGCCTTTAATAACGGCATAAATATTATCTCCGTCTCTTAGGGCATCATCCAGCCTTTTCAGAACAACCAGCCCCATTCCGTTTGAAAAAACCGTTCCCTCCGCTTTTGCGTCAAAGGGGCGGCAGTGGCCGTCAGGAGAAAACATCATGCCCTCTTCATAAAAATACCCGCCCTCATTCGGAAGCTCAACGGTTACCCCTCCTGCCACAGCCATGTCACATTCGCCTAAAATCAGAGACTGACAGGATATATGAGGTGTAACCAGAGTGGTTGAGCACCCCGTAAGCGCAGAAAACGCAGGCCCCTTAGTGTCAAGCTTGTATGCTATTCTGGTTGCCAGAAAGTGATTTGTGCTGAGAGTAAAGGCTTGATACTTGTCACTGAAATCACTTCCTCCGAACAGAACCCTTTTATACCATTCAAAATCATCCGATCCTCCTAAGAATATGCCGATTCTCGATGTGTCGGAGCCGGGATAATATCCCGCATCCTCAAGAGCCCGCCATGCTCCCTGATATAAAATCCGAAGCTGGGGGGACATCATTTGCACCTCACCCGGAGTATACTCAAAGAATTGCGGATCAAAATAATCTATTCCGTCTATACGGCCTTTCGCCTTGACATAGTTTGGAGAGCTTATTGTATCCGGGCTTATTCCAAGCCCTTGCAGCTCATCGTCACTATAGAAATGTATGCATTCCCTTTCACTCTTTAGGTTATCCCAGAACTCACCTATGCTTTCCGCTCCCGGTACATGCACCGACAATCCGATGACAGCAATATCCCTGCGCGCAATATCTCCCGGTTTTTTGAAGTACTCCTCTCTGTTGGCTATTGCCTCCTCCTCATCTGCTGAAAAGTGCTCCGCCAAGAGGCGTACGGTAGGCATCCTGAAAAGCAGCGTTACGGGGAAATCCTTATTCAAAGCCTTTTTAAGCTTATTATGCATCTGTATAAGAGATAATGAATTTCCTCCTATTTCAAAGAAAATATCATCCACTCCAACGTCAGGCACAGCCAGAACCTCTTTCCATACTCCGGCTATTCTCATCTCAGTATCGGTGCTGGGAGCAGTATATTCCGAGGCTATATTTTTAAGATATTCCCTGTCCGATATAAGAATATTTCTGTTGACCTTACCGCTGTTATTTAGCGGCAGCTCCTTTTTATGTATAAAAAACGACGGAATCATATATGCCGGGAGTGAATGTGCCAGATATTCCTTAAGCCTTGCCGGAGGTATTTCGGCGTCTGAAAGATAATACGCGCAAAGATTGTCAGGTCTGCCCGGCTCCTTCTTGACAACAACCACAGCCTGAACAATACCCTCGTATCCGGCAAGCACATTTTCAATTTCACCCAATTCCATGCGGACACCCCGCAGTTTCACCTGAAAATCCAGCCGTCCCAAAAATTCCATAGCTCCCCCGGGAAGCCAGCGCGCCAAGTCCCCCGTACGGTACATATACCTGTAGTGCCCCGCATCAACACCCTCTCTGAAAAAAGGATTCGGTATAAATTTCTGCTTTGTCAGTTCCTCCTGGTTTAAGTACCCGCGAGCCAAGCCCGCACCGCTTAGGCAAAGCTCTCCCGGAATTCCCACCGGCTGCAGCTTATTGTCCTCCACCACATACAACCGGGTTTCGTTAAGCGGCTTCCCGATGGGGACATTTGCCGCATGGGTGGAATCGTTCAATGAGCAGGTAGAGGCCCATATTGAGCATTCGGTGGGCCCATATACGTTTTCCAGCCTGACACCTGTTTTAAGAGAATTAAACTTATGTACAATATCGGGAGTGACCGCCTCTCCTCCTATAAATATCCACTTTAAAGGATTCAGCCTTTTAATATTGGATTCCTTATCAAAGACCTCCAAAAACAGCCTGAACATAGAAGGAACGAAATTGATGTGCGTTATTCTGTGCTTTTCAATTTCGTTCAATATCAAATCTGTATTCATTTCTCCGCCCGGCTCTAAAATAAGCAGGCTCCCCTCGCCCATAAACCATCCGAACAGCTCCGTCACGGAAACATCAAAGGTGTATGCGGTTTTCAGCAAAAAGATATCGTTCTCCTTCAGTGGGAAGCGTCTTTCCAAATCCAGCAGGGTATTAACTATACTGTGGTTTTCCAGCATTACTCCCTTGGGCTTGCCCGTTGAACCCGAGGTATACATAATATACGCCAGACTGAAGGGGTCGCACTCTTCCGGCAGATTGCTGCTGTCGCCTGTATAGGTATCTGGATCATCAACAAAAATAACACTGACGTTGTCCGGCTTTTCCCCGTCTAAGCTGCGCGAGGTTATTAACAAAGAAATTCCGGCATCCCCTACAATAAACTCTTTCCTTGCCATAGGATACGAGGCATCTATTGGCACATAAGCACAGCCTGCCTTAAGAACAGCTAAAATGGTTATAACCATGTCCCTTGAACGCGCAAGCTGTACGCCCACCGCCATGTTATTTTTTCCTTTGAAATCCATAATCCTTTTAGCCAGTTGGTTTGCCTTCAAATTGACCGAAGCATAGGTTTCCTTTTCATCTCCCTCAATCAACGCTATTCTGTCGGGATGCTTTGCCGCCTTGGAATTAAATATATCTATCACCGTTTGAGGGCGGTGCTCAAAATAGCAGGTGCTGTTAAAATCCTCTAAAACAGCTTTTCTCTCATGCTCTGGCATAAGATCAATATTCTCAATTTTAATATTTATATCAGCCGTTATTATTTCTAATAATTTGAGAAATCTCTGTCCAAGCATTTCTATCGTTTCGTCAGAGAAAATTTCCGGCTTATACTGAATTTTTATTATATGGCAGTCGGGCTTTTTATTTAAAACCACCATCAGGCTTCCGGGGAAGGTAACAACATCCTGATCTATAATCTCTGATTTTATGCAATATTTTTCAGTATCCTCATAAACGTCGTACACAAACGACACATCAAAAATTGAAGGCGACCCCGACATCGATATCAACTGGCTGTCACGCAGTATAAGATTATTAGGATATCCTATGTTTTTATACGCATCATATATTTCCTTTGAGACTTGATGGACAATGGCTGAAAACTGCTCCTCCTTACCTATATTGAAGCGTATCGGCAACATGGAAACAAAGCAGCCGATTGTTCTTTCAAAGTCCAAATCCGGCCTGTAGGAAAAAGGAGAGGACAATGTAATATTTTCGTTTTGTGTGTACTTATTCATAAGGACGCCAAACATTGCAAAGAACACTGAAAAAACCGTTACCTCCTGCTCCATTGCCATAGTCCCGACAGCTTTCATTGCTTGGGCAGGTATTATAAAGCGTTTTTCCCTGCCCGTACCGTTGCTTTTTTGCTTTGCTGAAAAATCAGCCTGTAATGCCAGCGGTTCTGCTCCCTGCATTTTTTTTATCCAGAATTCTTTTTTCCTGTCAAACCTTCCTTTAAGCAGCTTTATGTTCTCCTTTTCAATAAAGCTGCAAAAGCCGCTGTCGCAAGTCAATACAACCGGCTTGGTGTTTACGGCCTTATAGTAGTTGTCCAATAATTTATCCTTAAAAATTTCCAGAGATACTCCATCTGAGATAATATGGTGTATGCAGATAATAAACAGGTGCTTGCTCAAGTCTGTTTTCACCAGCCTTGCTCTGAACAGAGGAGCCTTGGTCAGGTCAAAGGCCTTGCCTATTTCCTCCTCAACAATTCCTTTCAGCAATTCCTCCCGGTTGCCTGGGCTTTCCGAAATATCCTGCTTGACTAATTTAAAGTCAACGCCGTCGTGAACCGAATACATAGGCAGGTCGTTAACTATTTCTAGGCAGCTTCTCATCGCCTCCTGCTCTATAACCAGCAGCTTCAGCGCGTTTTCAAAATATTTTTCCTGTAAGTCCTCGAATAAAATAGAGGCCGATATGTTGTAGGATACAGGGTTGTCTATTTGACAGTCAAAATATATACCCTTTTGAATTTCGGTCAATTCCAATCTCTTTATTATCATACTTAAACACTACTCCCCTGTTTTTGTTTGTTGTTCTGTTTTTAATGTCCATACATCATGGTATTTGCAGCCCAACTCCGGGCACAAGTATATAAGCCTATAAACAAGACCGTTTAAACCATGTTTATAAGCAGCTTAAATAAAGGGACACTTGCCGACATGTCCGCCACTGGGGGCTCATTTATCTTTGCTTTAATCACTGGAATTCCGATAACCTGCTTGGATTCTGCAGGCTACTTCAATATCTGATAAGCCACATGCACAATCACAATCTATGGGGCTTTATTTCCACTGCCCCACCTTGCCTGATATTATGTACACATACTTCACCTTATTCGGGCCATCAGAAGATGGAGGTTTGCTACCGTTACGACTGTTTTTGCTGCGTTGAGCTTTAAGTTTTTTACACATACAAACTGTGCCATTAACTTCTAATTTTTTAAGTACCTTTATCTTTTGAACATAATATAACATAAAAAGATATATTTTTCAACTATGTTTTGGATATTTCTCTGTATTTTATCATTTTTTTACATGACCTTAACTTTGCTTAAAGCTTTGCAATATAAAAAAGCGATATTGGAAAATGATAGTCTATTTCCGCAGGCTTTTGTCCTATTTTACCTTTTAATCTAAATTATGCTTGAAAAAAGCTTTAAGTATTTATATAATATAAGATATTGTAAAATTTAAATTTTTATTTTTAAATTTATAATTTTTACTGTCGTTTTGTATCAGGCATCACAGGGAAGCAGTAAATTTATCGCAGCTCAACAAGACGCATATCAATATATCAAAACAGCACTGATTTATTTTTTTACGCAGCATTCTTCTCAGTCCTATACTTCCCACAGCACTTTTAATACAAGATTTATACACTTTTATAGCTTTTTAGGATAGTAAGGGTGTTAATAAAAATATGAAAAGGAGGGATTGTTAAAACTAAATTCCGAAAGCATATTATACAGAACCAATATTAAAATGTGAAGGGGGAAGTATGTGAAATGGGGTTAATTAAAAAAGTCTGGAAAGAAAATTTGACCCGCAAGGTATTAAGTGTATTTTTAGCAAGCGTGGTATTGCTGGTATGTATAGCCGGCACAGGGCTTTATCCTGTTACGGTGTCTGCACAAACCATATCTCTGGGAAATTATCAATTGGATTCAAGGATAAGATTAAATTCGATAGGCTACCTGCCAGAACAGGAAAAAAGAGCAACGATTGCTGCAAGCTGTTCTGATTTCCACCTTGTAAAGGAAAACGGAGAGGTGGTGTTTACAGGTAAAACTGCTTCAATGTTCAATCCTGATACAAGTGAGCAGGTATTTATAGCAAATTTCTCCCCGGTAACACAGGGTGGAGTTTATTGCCTGGTTGTCCCCGGTATTGGCAAAAGCATTACATTCAAAATTGCAAACGACATATATATGGAGCCTTTTAAAACATCAATGCTGGGAATGTATTTACTGAGGTGCGGAACAGAGGTTTCGGCAACATACCGGGGGCAGACATTTTCGCACCGGGCCTGCCATACCAACGATGCATATCTGGACTATATAACCGGGCAGCATACAAGGAAAGACGGCTCAAAGGGCTGGCATGATGCCGGAGATTACAATAAATATGTCGTAAATGCAGGAATAACTGTCGGTTCAATGTTTATTGCATGGGAACAGTTTAAGGACACACTTAAGGACATTAAGCTCACCATGCCGGAAAGCTCCAATTCAATTCCTGATTATCTTGACGAGCTCAAATATGAAATTGACTGGCTTTTAACAATGCAATATCCCGACGGCAGCGGGAAAGTCAGCCATAAGCTGTCTACAAGAAACTTTGGTGGGTTTATTCTCCCCGAGCATGAAAATGACAACAGGTATTTTACACCCTGGGGCAGTGCGGCAACAGCGGATTTTGTGGCAATGATGGCTATGGCCTCCAGAGCATTCAGACCTTATGATTCGTCATATGCCGATAAATGCATTAATGCAGCCAAGGTAAGCTACCAATTTTTAAAAGCCAATCCTTACAACACAAATGCTGATCAGAGTGCGTTTTCGACAGGTGAGTATGCTACCTCCGACAGTGACGACAGGCTTTGGGCTGCGGCAGAAATGTGGGAAACCTTAGGCGACAGCAGCTATTTAAGCGACTTTGAGAGCAGAGCAAGCAGCCTTTCCAGAAAAATAGACACCGATTTCGACTGGGGCAATGTAAGTAATTTAGGAATGTTTACTTATTTGCTTTCTGAACGGCAGGGGAAAAATCAAGCTCTATATAATTCAATAAAATCCTCCCTCATATCGACTGCAGATGGAATTGTAGCCACCAGAAACAGCCATGGCTACGGAAGGCCTCTGGGAGCATCATATTACTGGGGCTGCAATGGAACGGTGGCAAGACAGACAATGATTCTTCAGATTGCCAATAATCTGTCTCCTAAAACCGATTACATAAATACGGCTCTGGATGCCATAGGATTTTTGTTTGGAAGAAATTACTATAACCGTTCCTTTGTGACGGGTCTTGGTATTAATCCTCCTATGAAGCCGCATGACAGGCGTTCGGGTGCAGACTCAATACATGACCCATGGCCGGGCTATCTTGTTGGAGGCGGTTGGCCGGGGGCTAAGGACTGGGTTGACATAGAGGAAAGCTATCAAACCAATGAGATCGCAATAAACTGGAATGCCGCTTTAATATATGCATTGGCTGGATTCGCGGAAGGCATCCCATCCCCTCAAATTATATATGGTGATGTTGACGGCGACGGAACTGTAAACTCAAACGACTATGCTTTTATCAGAAAGTATCTTTTAGGCTTAATTGATACCTTTCCGGGAAAGGACGGTTTAGAGGCCGCCGATGTAGATAAGAATGGTGCAATAAATTCTACCGATTTTGCATGGGTGAAAAAATACCTGCTTGGGGCTGTTGATAAGCTTCCAATAAGCTCTTAGCCTGCTTTAAAAATATTTTATACTTTCATCCCCATAACTAAAAAGGACTGGGAGCTTTGGTTTGTAAAGCTCCTAGTCCTTTTTTCAAATTTAACGTCTAAGATTTTCCCTAATTTATCCACCAATCACATGGGAGCTTTAAAATTCAATGCGTATTTTGCGGCAACACGAATTGCCTCAATCATGCTTATCTCACTGGCTATTCCTTTTCCGGCTATATCAAACGCAGTCCCATGGTCGACAGAGGTTCGTAAAAACGGAAGTCCGTTTGTAACGGCAATTGTTCTTTCAAAATCCAGAGTTTTAGTTGCTATATGTCCCTGATCATGATACAGAGAAAGGACAGAATTATAGCGGCCCTTCAATGCCAGATGAAAAACCGAATCCGCTCCTATAGGGCCCTCGACGGCATATCCCATATTTTTGAGCTGTCTGACCGCCGGAAAGACCTCCTCCACCTCCTCATTTCCAAACAGCCCATGCTCTCCCGAATGTGGATTAAGGCCAGCTATAGCCATTGTTCCCTCTGCAACCCCCAGTCTGTGCAGAGCCTCATGGCACCTGACCACATAGTCCACAATCCTTTCCTTTTTTACCATGGTACACGCTTTGGCAAGTGATACATGGCGTGTCAGAAAGAACACCCTCATGTTTCTTACTTCAAACATTGTAAGAGGATCCTGCGTTCGGGTAAGCTGCCCAAATATCTCCGTATGGCCTATGAAATCCACATTCCCGGCTTTCAATGCCTCCTTGTTAATGGGAGTAGTTGACACGGCATCGACAGTCCCGCTGTTTGCAAGCTCAATGCTTTTTTTGATATATTCAAACGAAGCCTGTCCGCACAAGCCGGATACCTTTCCAAATTCAAAGCTTTCCGGCACTATGTTTTCAAGGTCTATAACATTAACAATTCCATGCTCAAAAACTCCTTCATCAGGGGATTTGATTATGTTGATTTTCAGTTTTACAGAGGTTATTTTTATCGTTTTTTCAATAATCCTTTTATCCCCTATAACAATACATCTTGCTATTTCGGTAAGAGCAGGATCTGCAAGAGCCTTGACAACAATCTCAGGCCCTACTCCTGCCGGATCTCCGATAGGAACTGCAATCACAGGTTTTTTCACTCTATTTACTCTTCCTTTCTGAATTTTGATTTTAAAAGCTGCTTGGTGCAATTAACCATCACATCTTGCTAGCCAGTCATTTCTCACTAAGTATATCATTAAAAGAAGAATAAAGCACAACCTACCGGGCCAGCTCCGACACATAGACCAGCTCAATCCCTCTCCGATCAAATTCAGGCAGCATTTCACTTATTGCCGCTGCTGTTACCTTTCCTCCCTCAACCCCCACATGGCCTATGGCAACCGCATAGCCCTTTTTAGCGGCTTTGTCTGCAGCCTGATTCAGCCTTTCTTTTACAAAGCTCTTTGGTTGCTGTCCGTCTATAAACACATCCCTTTCATAGCAGCGCACCCCCTTTGTATCGGCTATTTTTTTGCTGATTGGCTGATTTGCGGTTCGACTGTCCACAAAGTACAGATCCTTCTCTTTAATAATATCCAGTACGGCAGAAACTATATCCTCATCACTACTGGCCTTTGAACCCATATGAATATTTGCGCCAACGGCAAACGGCACATCGTCAAACGCATCTCTTACAATTTTCGCCACGTCATCTCCATTCATTCCCGCAAGAATGGGATGCGGCCCAAGCCAGCTCCTTTTGCCCTGATTGGGCTCCATCGGCAAATGCACGATAACCTCATAGCCCTTTTTGTTAGCTGCCGTTGCATCTTCCTGGGAGTGCTCGCAAAACGGCATAACCGCAAAGGTCAGATGCCTGTCTATTGACATCATTTCCTCCACACCCCCTCTACTGGAGCCGAAATCGTCAATAATAATTGCAAGCTTTCCTCCATTACCGGCGTAACCAGCTCCCTCCGCAGAGGTTTGCACCATCCCGCTGCTGGTACTAAACGGAATTACACTCCACAGCAGCAAAGCTGCCACAAAAGCAATAACAGGCAAAAATACAGCTAGGGCTGTCTTTTTGGGAACAACCACAAAATACAATCTTTTCATATACAAATCCCCCTCTGGATTTTAATTAATAAGAATATGCCTCTTATAGTGCGAATCAGGCAAAAGCACCTCACCGGATTGCTTGAGATAGATCTCTGCTCCATCTGCAACAGCCCTTGCAAGCTGCTCCCGGAATTCATCCGTTGTCAACAGATGCCGCTCGGTACTGTTAGACATAAATGCGGTCTCAACAATTGCTCCGGGAATTTTAGAAAAGCTCAAAAGATAATATTCTGACTCAACGGGATCATGAATAGTGCGCTTTATCCCGTCGATCTCCATACCGTTCAGCGTTCTCTGAATGCAATAAGCCAGCCTCTTATTTTCTGCAAAGGTATCATCGTAAAATACAATGCCTCCGTCGGTAGAGGTCTTTTTGAAATTGCAGTTGACATGTATGCTTAAAAAAAGCTGTGCATTACTGCCGTTAATTATATCCAGCCTTGCGTTCAGATCCCGCTGATGCCTGTTCTGGCCCGTATTATTCAGATGGTCTAGCGCAATATCCTCATCTCTTGTCATGACAACCGTATATCCCTTTTCATGCAGAAATGTTCTAAGCTTTCGGGAAACATCGAGATTAATTTCCTTCTCCAGTATTCCGTCTTTATTTGTTCCTCCGTCAATTCCCCCGTGCCCCGGATCGATTACAATAATTCCGCTTTTGGGATCAACGAATGTATTGGCGGGCAAGCCGGACAAATAGACCCACAAGGATATGCAGGCCAGTAAAAGGGTAAGTGCTGTCCAGCAAAAAAGCTGCGTCTTCCTTTTTTCTAAAACAAAAATTCTTACCTTTTTCATAGTAAAGGTTCCATACATTCATCAAAGCATCTGATCTATTTCTATTCGCTCAATACGGCCTTTATGTGCTTTCGATTATTGGGGAAGAGTATCGACAAAAAGCCTGCCCCTGTGAAAAGGGCAGGCTTTCTATAAGCTTTTCTCTGCCTGTATATTTGCATTATATAAAAAAAGATCCCATAAAACAGTCTGGTCAATTTTGAGGCTAATACTAAACGGCCTCTTTTTAACTGACTGTTTTATAGGATCTATTTCATGTATATTAGCGCTTTCAGCGCTATACTAACTAGTTTGGTATTACGATTTTTTGTCCTTCAAAAATCAAATTGGCATTTTTAATTATACCCTTATTAGCCTCATATATCTTAGTATACTTGCTCGCACTTCCATAATGCTTTGCTGCAATCTTGCCAAGCGTATCTCCTGCTTTTACGGTGTACACCTTTCCTTTTTCGGTGTTAAGCACCGGCAAAAGTCCATCAGAGGGTAAAATGAGTTCCATTCCCTCAGACAGACGGTCTTTATGTTTCTTAAGAAGCTCTTTGTTTGCTTTGTATATTTTTGTATGATATTTATAGCTTCCATAATTGTTTAACGCAATAGTTCCCAGCGTATCTCCCTGCTGAACCTTGTATGTAGTGTTCACTTTAGGAGCAGGTGCAGGTGCAGGCGCGGGTGCAGGCGCAGGTGCAGGCTCTTTTACAGGCTCAGTCTCGGAAACCGGTGACGGAGCTGGCTCTTCGGCTGGCTCCTCAGTTGGTTCCTCAGTTGGCTCCTCAGTTGGCTCGGGAGCCGGTGCAGCGGCCTCATCAGAGCTCTTATAAATAATCGTAGTGGTATTCTGATCATCCCCAAAGCTGAATATGTAGTAAGGATAAGGACAGCCCCAGAAATTGATTCCAAGAGCTGCTGTTGCTGTTTTATTTGCTTCAATTTCAGTCAAACCTCCTCCCAAACCTTCTACTTCCAACTCTACATTGCCTGAATAGTAGCCGTCTGGGTCATAAGCTCTTACGCTGGCAGACATCTTTTCCTTTGGCGTAAACTTTATCTCGGCATCTTCTCCAACATAAATAACCTCATACTCCTGAGGGCCATCGGTTCCTTCAAATTCAATCGTCTCCATCTGAACCTTCAGCATACCTGATAATTCATAGGTATACTTGTCAGCAGGAACCCCTGAAGCCGCTGAAGGAATTACAGTAAAAAGCAATACAGCAACTGAAAGCACTAAAGCTAAAGAAATTGTTTTAGCAATCCTCATGATATACTAACCTCCGTAAATAGTTATATTTTGCATTGGCGTCCAAAAGCTCCTCTCTAAATAAAATTACCCATCCCCCCTTACTTTATGTCAATGACTTCCAATTTGTTTTGTACATCTTTAAGATAGGAGAATTATTAATGAAAAATTCCATTTTTTTCACCAAGCAATACAATTATATATCTTATAATTCTTTCAAGCAATAGTTTATGTAAAGTAAAAATGGGAGCTTTTTTCATTCTCACCGCAAATGGTTAACTGCTTGCCCAAGTCTAAAATACCTGCCAAGGTATTTGAATGATAGACCGCCCGTTTAAAGGCAAAGAAGGAGGCTGCCAAAAAGACGCTACATTCGCAGGGGGCTGCCTTATCCGCATTGCAGGGCAGCAGCAAAAATGAGGCACAGTGGGAAAAGCATCCCTTTGTCAGCCCATAGCAGCAAGGCGCGGGAGGCGGCAGGGGGATTTGCAGGAGGCGCGGCATTTTGGTGCAGGCAGGATAAACGGGCGTTTGGCTGGGCGGCAGCAAGGCGGGCGGGACAGCGGGAGCCGTCGGGAGCGCGAACCGCCATGGCGGGAGACTAGCGGCCCCGGCAGCGCAAAGCCCCCCCCGCGCGAATGTGCCGATGCGCCGGGATGGGCGCGGTACGCCGGGGAGGCCGCGAGGCTTGCGGCGGCGGGGGGCGAGGGGTGCATGGGGGGCGCGGATGTGGGGCGCGAGGGCAGAAGGAAGCCCCGGCGGTGGGGGGGCCGGGGCTTCCTTTCTACTGTTAGATATTTATATATTTATTGGGTATAGCATCAGTTAACCAAACTTTATCGTTTCCTTGATAAAATACTATTCCTTCTTGTGATGCTTGCATAGCATTGATTTTTAGGATAATTGGCTCACTGTCACGTCTTTTGCCTACCTGTAAAGCTATTTCAGTGTCTACAGATAAATGAACATATTGCCGATTTTGTGGCAAAAGACCTTTTTCCTTTATTAACGGAATAAATCGCCTTGCTGTACCATGGTACAATATTTCCGGCGGAACCTTAGAATCTTTTAAAATTTTTTGCGGAATTGAATGCCCATATAACGCTCTAATTTTACCGCTGGCTATTTCGTGGCGTTTTTTATCGGAGTTTTTTATCATCATATGTAAATCCTTTTCGCTTAATTCCTGCCACTCCATAGAATCACTGAGGGAAGAAAGTAATTGCTTAATATCAACCCAGCCTTCTTCATCCAGTTCCAACTCATATTCCCATGGAACATGACGCAAAGCATAAGAAATTTCTTTACTCAACTTCGAATAGTCCATTTACTCCGCCTTCTTTCATGTCTAATATTCTCTAATCTTTTGCTATGTAGCAATCAAATCTTCATTAAAGTAGCGCGTGGATTTCTGTTTCCCATTTATGGAAATATAGTACATAGGAACCTTATTTTTCTGATGCCATTGTATTTCTTCTATCGTCCCTACCTGTGTATTATCCTTTACTAGCTTAACATTGCATCCAATTTCAAAAAAAGGAGCATCTACAATCTTATACAAGTCAGACTTTACCCTGAATGTCTCGTTTCCATACTTTAGGACTAAGTATCCATCAACTTCATCAATACATCTGAATACCTTTCCATACGGCGATAATTTTTTAAAACTTTCAATATCTTTTGGAAATATTAGATATTCCCCATCTTCTATAAACCATGGATAAAGTCCCCATGAATTGATAAATTTCTTCAAAACCCCACAACCTCTCTCGAATAGTATCTCATTTACTTACCATAAGGCACATATCCTTGGAAGTCCTTAGAGAATACATTAGACGGCAATTTACTAAATGCCCCTTGTGCTGCATCTAAGGAACCAGCTCCTGGCTTGAAGTGACCACTCGCATTGTCAACTTTATATATCTTACCCCCACGTATCTCAACAATTCCTGCTGCCTGTACTTGGGGATTAGAACCGCCAATAAGTGTTGGGTGTGGCATATGTTGGCCTCCACGGCTCCCAATTATGATATTCCCCTGGGGATCAACCACATACATATACTGACCGTTGAACCTTGAGTTACCTACATAATTTGAGCCTTCTTTAATTAAACTGTTTATGTTTTGTGCGGTAGGATTTTTTACATAGGAGCCCTTTTTCAGTACCCCCGCTGTTTCGTCTGCTGCTTGCATTGTCGGGTCAACGCCCCAAGTCTTTACCGTTCCACTTAAAACCTTCACAGTCCCGTCAGTAGCCGCAATTACAGGTATTTGCCACAACCCTTTATTAGTTATGGCAGCAAGCATATCTATCTTTTTCCTGTCGTTTGCTGCATCAAACTCATTAATCCAATTACTGATGTCTATATCTATGGCACCAATTGAGCCGTAAGGGTCCAGCAGTGTACTACCAAGCCCTTCAAAGAAGCTCTGGAAATAGCCTCCCATTTCGTCACTGAATTCACGCGCCACTCTCGGATCATCAGTAACCAATGCGTTCCCGAACCTCTCGAAAAATGCGGTTATGCTGTTTCCCGTGTTCTCAAAGTTCATTCCTACCTTGCTGCAATAACGGTTAAGGTATTCCTCAAAGGTCATTACCTGACTCGCGGTCACGTTACCTATTCCTATATATTTATACCAATAACTGTCCAGTGCTGCCCATATATTGTCGGGGTTTGCATATGTCTTGCCGTTTAGCGTTGTCTTTGCATCGATCACTAGCGGTAGGCCGTTTATAGTCACATTCTGTCCGTCGAACCCAACCTTTACACCCTCAAAGCGTGAGTCTAACGCTATTACATCCCTTACCCACTGCTGGCCCAGCTTTTCCGTAAGAAACCTTTCTTCCGCGCTCATTGCCGAACTCATAAACTGTATTCTTAGTGCCTGATCAAATCGTCCTTCGGTTACACTCCCCATATCAAATCTCAATGAGTCTGTGCCATTGCCTATGTACGCGCTTATGCCTCCTATTGAACCGCTGCCGCCTATGTTTATTCCCGGTATGCCTGACAACATATTTTGTGCATCCCAGTTAAAGCTTTTAGGATTGTTTATGTTAATCAGAAGCATACTGCCGTTATTTTGTATGTTTGCCGTCGCTCCGCTTCCTATATCTGTAACTAATATTCCCCAATTGTTAACTATGCTTGTACTGCTCTTGCTGCCCGTGCTTATACTCCCTATAGTTCCGCTGTTTTTTATCGCGGTGCTGCTGCCTATGCCTGTGGTTATGCTGCTAATCGATCCATAGTTGGTTATGCTTGTACTGCTCTGTGTTCCCGTAATAATCGATCCTATCGATCCACTATTGGTGATTGACGCGCTCGTTCCGCTCCTTACGTTTATGTTGCTTATGGATACTCCGCTGCTCACGGTCACACTTCCCTGCACGTAGAAGTTGTTGGCTATGGAATTCCACTCGCTTTTGCTCATGCTGCTGCCGTCCGATATGGAACTGCTGAAGCCGCTGTAAAAGCTGCTGTTGTGGCTTGACTCGCTGACTCTGGCTATGTTTCCCGACTCATTTCTTATGGCGTTGGCCTTATTGGTTATCTTCTGCTTCTCGGCCTGCGTGCTTGCAGCATACCACTGCTTTGTAAGCTCCACTATCTGAAGCTGCGCGCTCTGCGTAAGCTTTTCGTCTCCCTGCTTCAAATGCCCCGTCGGGTCGATGTAGTTCACGGGATCATTCTCACAATATGTATATCTGTTCAAGCTCAATGGACTGCTGTCCTCGCCCCAATAACTGTCCTCGCTTATGAATCTGCCAACGTAAGGATCATAGTACCTTGCGCGTAAATAGTACAACCCTGTCTCGGCATCCATGAATTCCCCCGCATACCTTATGGCACACGCATATTCCTCCACCGTCAGCGTCGGATTTCCCCATATGTCATAGTCATAGCTGTTCTGTACCTCTCCGGCTGCGTTCACCGTCTGCACCACATCGCCATGACCGTTATACATGAAGTATGAAGCCTCATTGGATGAATCCAGTCTTGCTATGTAGTTTACTCCCCTTACATACCGCACCTTTATGCCATTATCCGCGTCTGTCTCAAGTATTACGTGCTGCCTGTCGTACAGGTATTGGGTAACCTCTGGCCTATTCTCGTTGTCCGACCGCCTTACCGTCTTGCTTACCCTCAAGTCATCCCCGTCATAGGTGTACCGGGCTATGCTTCTTACGCCGCTCTTTACAGTCTCGGCGGTGGTTAGGCGATTAAACCCATCATAGACATAGCCTGTCCTCTCCAGAAGACTGTCCACCCCTACCTCTATGCTGTCGCCATAGGCAGAGCCTCTTGATCCCTGACTAAGCCCTGTGTTGTCACGCATTATATAGCTTATGCTTGTGTTAAGCTGGTTTCCGTTGGTGTCATATTCATATCTGGTGGTCTTCTGCGCGAGCTCCTTTCCATCCTCTCCGTACATCCTCTCTACCAGCTTAAGGAGTGTGTTGCTTGCAGAATAAGTATATTCACTTTTCTTTATCTTAAATTGTATATCCTTTCCTATGCTTTCGTCAATATATTCCATAGGCTGGACAGAGGTATAGGCTTCATTCTGGGATACCCTGTTCCCTCCCCTGTCATAGGCGTATACCGTCGTCTTTCCGGGAGCAGTTACCCTGATTATCCTTCCCGCACCGTCATACTGATACTCCGTCGTTCCGTAGCTGTCGGTTTTGGATACCTGCCTTCCCGCCAAGTCATAGCTGTAGCTGTACCGGGATATGCTTCCGCCGTCCGGCCTGAGGTTCTTTAATTCCACCAGACGGTTGTCCATGTCAAAGCTGTATTCCTCCCTTAGTCCCCCTCCGTAGTCTATAGACCTCCTGTTGCCGTTTTCATCATAGGCATAGCTTGTGGTGTTGCCACCATATGCCACACTTTCCAGTCTGTTGGATTTGTCATAGCCGTAGCGGGTGGCAAATCCCTTTTTGTCGGTTACACTTTCTATGTTCCCCACAATGTCATAGGTATAGGATATCTGCAAGCTGCCGCCCTTCCGTATTTCCAGCAGCCTTCCGTTGCCGTCATAGTTGTAGGTGCTTGTGCCGCTTCCGTCCTCCATTGATGCCCTGTTCCCCGCCTCGTCATAGGTATATTTTATTACGTCCCCGGTTTCCTGAACCTTCCTTTCGAGCATAAGCCCCCTGCTGTCATAGCTGAAAACGGTGGTGTTCCCGTTTCTGTCCCTGATAGAGGCAGTATTGCCGTCAAGACTGTATTTATATGCGGTGTCCCTGCCCTCTGCGTCAGTCACTTTTGTTAAAAAGCCTGCCGCTCCATAACCGTATCTGGTCAGCTTGCCCCTCCCGTCGGTCATCGTCAGCTTGCTTCCCAGCCTGTCATAGGTGTATCTTGTGCTTATACCCAGAGCGTCCGTAACCCTTGTCAGGTTCCCTGCACTGTCGTATTCATAAGCTGTTGCATTCCCCAGCCCGTTGGTCTGCCTTATAAGCTGCCCGTACTGGTCATACCGATACTCCGCGGTATATTTGCCCTGTGCCGCCGCCTCGGGGGAGGACTTCCGTATAAGCCTTCCCTCAGGATTGTAGGCATAAAGCGTTGAATGACCCTTTGCATCTGTCTCCTTTACTACGTTTCCGGCCACGTCGTATTGACTTGTGCTTATTACGATTCCGTAAGCGTCGGTGACTGTTTGTACCCTTCCCAGGCTGTCATAGCCATACTCCATTGTGTTGCCCTTGGCATCGGTCTGCGATATCCTGTTTCCCGCTATGTCATAGCCATAGGCTATTGTCCCGCCTTCGGAATCGGCAGAGCTTACCAGCCTGTTCATGCTATCGTAGCTGTGGGTTGTTTCAAAGCCCCTTTCGTCTGTTTCCTTTATCCTGTTCCCCGACTCGTCATAGGCATACAGTGTGCATATATCCCTTCCCTCATGCCTTCTCGTTACCTTTTCCAGCCTGTTTAACGCATCGTAGGCAAACAGCACAGTATATTCCTGCCTCTGCTCCTGCTGCCCTTCTCCATATGCGAAGGCCATCGGGCTTGTTTCGCTGATCCTGTTGCCAAGCACGTCATACCCGTACTCCGTTATCAGCATCAGCCTTCCGGGGTATTCTGCATCCCTAAGAGACTCTATTCCCGGCATCGCGCCCGCATTATGGATTTCGTCCTCATCCGCACGGTCTATGGAGGCAGTCAGCCTATCCATGCTGTCGTATTTAAGCCTGCGTACGCTGTATACGCCCTCTGTTCTCAGGCTTTCAGTTTTTATTGTGTTTCCGTTCTTGTCATACCAGCTCTTTGTATACGCCCCGCCGCTGTCGGTTACCGTGCTTACAAGTCCGTTGTCCCAGTAGGTATAGCTCACAGTCCGGGACGAAAGCCTGTCGCCGGTGCCCGAAACAGTCTTTCCTGTCACGCTTCCAAGCTCGTCGTAGGAATAGCTCTCCGTGCGGTATAGTATGTTGCCGTTTGCATCCCTCTCAATTGGAATTCTCTTTTTTACCGGCCTGTTCGCCGTGTCATAGCTTATATATGTCCAACTGCCCAGCTTGTCCTTTGAAGCCGTTATATTTCCTTCGGCGTCCGATTTGTATTCCAGTGTGTTCCCAAGAGCGTCGGTTTTCAATTTTATAGACCCCAGACTGTTCCATTCATATAATGTTGTGCTGCCGAGCTGATCCCTGCTCAGCACCTTTCTTCCCATACTGTCGTAAGCATATTCCACCTGCCCTCCGTCCGGGTAGGTAATTTTGGCAAGAGTTCCGTCGGGGTTGTTTTGGTATGTTGTTACATTCCCTCTTTCATCGGTCATTTTAGTAAGGCTTCCAAGCACATCATATTCAAAATGCCTGCTGCCGCCCAGCGCATCAGTTGAGTCTGTTACCCTTCCCAGCCCGTCATATGTATATATTGTCCCCGGCGAGGTGTCAATGCTTCCCGCAAACCGCAGCCCGTCAACCCTCTTTGCCACATTACCGTTAAGGCTGTATTTAAGGTATTCCACTCCCTCTCCCTCAGGTGACAGCGTTGATGTACGCCTGTTCATGCTGTCATAGGTATAGGACATGCCCTCCATTGCCCCGGCAAGCTCCGGGGTATCCGTCTCCACAGTATAGCTGTTCGGCTGTATCTGATTTTTCAAGTTGCCCGCTGCGTCGTATATGTATCTGGTTACGGCAAGCCCTCCGTCCGCAGCCGAACTCTTTTTTCTTATCAGCCTGTCCATGCTGTCATACTCATAGTATACCGATATATTCCTGGCGTTTTTCTCCTCTATGAGATTGCCTTTGGTATCATATATATACATTGTGTCATACCCCATGGCGTCGGTCTTTCTTACCGGCCTGCCGTCCAGATCGTATTCATATGAAGCCGTTCCGCCATTAGGACTGGTCTTAGCCTTTAGCTGCCCGCTGCTGTAATAGCTGTAGAAGGTGGTTAATTTTACCCTAGTAGTATATTCGGAATCAAGCACGGCTTTCCCAAGGCTTGCTGTGTCCAGCTCGGAGGTTTCCGCAAGCAGGGCCTCAGAGATAAGCCTCGACTGTATATCATACTGGTATCTTGTTATACGGTAGTACCCGTCCCGCACCTTCTGCTTTCTGGTGATAAGGTTTCCTTTTCTGTCATATTCGTTTGCCGTTTCCTTTCCCATCGGCCCCATAACCCTTATAAGCCTTCCGTTTTTGTCATAGGTATATTCAACCCTGTCACCGGCGGGCTTTTCCTGTCCTCCTTCAACGGAGCCTTTTGGTACGGTATATTCAAAGGTTTCCGAGGTCAGAATGCTTCCTGTCCCGTCATATGTATTCTTTACAAGCCTGTAGCGATCATAACCCGCCCCCGTGGATATGTATTCCTTCTTTTCAGTCACATTGCTCTGTAAATCATACTCAAAGTATTTTGCGCTGCCCTCCCTGTCCCGGCTCTCAGCCAGCTCTCCTCTGGCATTGTATCGGAAGGTCTCAGAAGTGTTATCGGGGTACTCTATCCTGTATGCCTTTCCGAACAAATTGCTGTATGATGACGTTTTATTCCCCGCTCTGTCGGTCTTTACAGTCTTTACCCTTCCTGTCAGGTCATAGGCATAGCTCTCCGACAAGCCGTCAGGGTATGTCTTTTTCTTAAGCAGTCCGTTTAAGTAATATGTGTTTTGAGTTACCCGGCCTAAAGCGTCTTCCTCTGTGAGTACATTGCCTGATCCGTCATAGGTGTATTTCATGGTATGCTCCGACCCGTCCTTTGAAGCCTGTGCCGAGGTATAGACAATTACATTGTTTCTTGCGTCGTACTTATATGTGTTCCCTATGGATTCCGCGGGGTTGTCGCTGCTGTAGCCGTCCCCGTCGGCCTCCTTTATTACATTCCCGCGTCCGTCATACTCCCTGTAAGATATTACAGTGCTTGACGTGCTGTCAAAGACGGAGGTAAGTATCTGCCTGTTCAAAGCATCATATTCATACCCGGTTCCGGGAGCCGAAGAGGTCTCCTGTGACGAGTACCTAGCGTCAATCTCTTTTATAAGGTTGCCGTTCTCATCGTAAAGGTGTCTTGTTATATACCCCATCGGGTCTATTTTGGCAGTATTTCTTCCCATGCCGTCATATTTGTACTGCGTGGTTCGGGCCTCTCCACCGAATGCCACAGTTTCGGAAAGCACATTTCCGCGTTTGTCGTATGTGTAGGAGGTGGTTTTTACATCCCCTTCGGGTGTTAGGGGCTGTGTTTTTTCCACAAGCCTTCCCCTGTAATCATACCTGTACGAGGTGGTATCAAAGCTTGTTCCGTTGTATCTCTGTTCTTCTGTCAGACTTCCTGCGTGGTCGTAACGGAACTTTTTCATATAGCTTCCCTGCTCGTCCCCAGTACCTGCGCTCATAACGCCTGTCTCTATTATCATTCTCCCGGCATAGTCATAAGCGCAGATGTGCTTTATTGTCGCCGCTCCCTGCGCGTCTATGTACTGCACTGCCTCCGTCCTGTTTCCGTTATTGTCGTATTTATACTCGGTACGGCTGGTGACGGAAGCGTCAATTCCGGCATATTCGCCAACAAGCCGGTTCATTTTGTCATAAGCATAGCGTGTAGAGGAGGAAACACTGTCTCCACCGTCTTTAACACTTCCCCTTACAATTGTTTCTATGTTATCCGACCTGTCATATGTATATCTTGTGTATGTATAGCTCTCCGGGCTGTCCTCCTGATATATTCTCTCTTCCTTTGTCCTTCCCATGCCGTCATATATGTATTTTGTGGCTTTCCCCTCAGGCTCGGTGATTGTATCGGGCTTTTCAAGCCCGTTATAGGTATACAGCGTATGACCTCCCACGGCATCGGATACAGACTCAAGCTGCCCCAAGGCATTGTATCGGTATTGTGTTGTATGGCCCCTCGGATCGGTGTCGCTGACCTTGTTTCCCGCATAGTCGTAAGCACAGGTTGTGGTATAATATGTATTACCATCCGGGGTTTCGTCGGTTCTTACCAGCCTTTCCAGCTTATCATAGTATAGCCTGTGCTTATACCCGTCCTCGTCCGTCATAGTGACTAAAAGCAGTGTTTCATCACCTGCCCCGCCATCACCGCCATAGGTATACGCCAGCAGTATGCTTTCCTTTCTTGCGGCATCATTCTCATAATATTCCTTTTTAGTGAGCCTGTTTTCACTGTCATAGGAATATCTTATGCTGTGCCCATTTGAATCCCTTTCCTTTGTTTTGCTGCCTTTAAAGTTATACAGGGCTTCATTTATGAGCTGCCATCCGCCTTCACTGTATGCCTCATGCGTCAACTGATTTCCAAATATATCATACCGATACCTTACCCTGTTTCCCACTGCATCGGTATATTCAATGTTTCTGTCCTTATCCCTGTATTCACCATATACATATTTGGACACGCTGCCGTCAGCATTTGCAATACGGGTTACCCTGCCCAGTATGTCGTACTCATATGCTGTTATGTTTGACCTTGCGTCTGTTTCGGATTTCAAGCTTCCTGTATTAAAATCATATGCATACCTTATGACTGCTTCCTCACCCCCGGCAATTCTGTACTGCTTTGTAAGGTATGCCCCCTTGTGATCGGTGCCGTAATCGTCAGTTCCGTACTCATAGCGGGTAACGTACAGGTTTCCGTCCGAATGCACTGTTTTCCCCGTCATGTTTCCCCGGCTGTCATATTCATAGTCCGTTTCAAGCCAGAGTGCGGCATCTCCGGTATTCACTCTCTGCTCCTTTACCACATTCCCCATGTCATCTATTGTGTATATTGTCTGGCAGGTTGTGTCCTTGTCCTGTTTCCAGGTCTTTAAGCTCAGTACATGGAACCTGTCATATGCGTATGAATATACAACGGTATTCTCGCTGTCTGCCGGGTATCCGTTGTCGTCCCTCTCCGCCATAGGGCCCGTATAGTTTGTCAGGTTGCCGTAATCGTCATACCTGAAGTTTTCAACCGTCTTTACCGTCCGCCCCTTTACATTTCCGTTTTCCATAGCGCATACGGTTTTTTCTGTCTTTTTGGGAAACTTCATCTCGTCATACTCGGTGACTGTTGTTCTTTTATGCCCGCTTCCCGTTTCTTCGGTACCCACATGCTGATGCAGCCCGTCATAGGTGTATCTTAAAACAGTTCCGTCATAGACGGTAACATCGGTATAATACCTGTAGGTGTCTCTAAGGTATGGCTGGTCACTCTCCTTATAGCCCTCATACCCAAAGCCGTCGGCTTCGTTTGTGTATTTATACGTGGTTCTGTCCTTTATATTAAATGCGAATCTGTCTAAAAATTCGGTCTTTGAAGCGTCGTAGCCGGTTCTTGCAAGCTCGCTTTTCTCAAATATTTTTCTGTACTGCATACTGCCCTTGTCCGAAAGTCCCTTTGTGCAGGTGCTGTATGTAAACCGCTCTAGCCTGTTTGTTTTGCAGTAGTCAATCTGTGTAAGATTCTCATACCTGTTGTAAGCCGAATACTGCTTACCGTTGGTGTAGGTAAAGCCAAGCTGCGGCTGGTCGTACCAATAGTGGTACTTTGGCTTTCCGTCCACATCATACACCCGCTGGAGCCTGGTTCTTAATATATGGTTTGTTTTGCTGAGAAGTACGGCTGATTTGTCATATACAAGCTTTTTATTTCCCGGCAGGGTGATTATAACCTGAAATTTACCCTTAAGATCGCCCGAATGGGTGGTGTCAGGGTTCTGTGACGCCATATGGCTATCCTCAAGGCCGTAGCGTTTATCCTCAATCGCCCCTGCGGTAAAGCTCTCATCCTGCTTATATTCTATAGCCGTCTCTCTTCCTGCTGTGTCTATTATTTTGGAAATGAGCTTTTTGCTTTTGTCCGTCCCGTCTACGGTATATGGAACAGAGGTATAGAGAAAGGTTATTGTGTTGCCGTACCTATCCCTTATTCCCAGAACTCTCCCGTCATCGGCAAAGTATGTCCTCCTGCCGTCCTTGCCCTCCATCATATAGAAGGACGTACCGTCGGTCTGTCCGTTGCTGAAGCCCTTATTCTCTTTTACAGTGACATCCTTTATGGTCTGGTTTTCGGGTTTGTATGTATTGACATTGTCAACACTTTCAGGCCCCATCAGCCTGTATACGTCCCCTGCCTCGGTATGCAGAAACCTGTGGCTTGTCCCATCGGAGTTTTTCTTTATTTCCATTGCCGGGAACGAAAACCTCATTCCGACTCCCAGATCGTACCTGTCCTCATAGAATGATGACGTTTTATTGTCGGAGTACACCTGATCCACCCACGCACCGTTTACATACTCCGCCTTCATCTCCTGAACATTGGCGGTACCGCTCCTGTACATTCTCTTTATCTCAAGATCAAGCCCGTTTATGCCCGGAAGCACATAGTCGGTCTGCACCAGACTGATGTCTCCGCTCTGCGGGCTTATTGACTCCTCTGTGGCGTTGTTCCTTAAATATGCCGGTGACAGCATTGTGTTGTATTGCTTTGCCGGGCCTACAAGGTTGTTCAGCCTTTCCTCCAAAGTCTCGGCAAGTACTCCCTGCACCTGTATGAAAACTGTTATAAGTGTTATTACGCATATAGCGAAAATTTTAAATATGTGCCGCTTCACTAAAAAACCCCCTCTTATTTGGTGAGTATATACTCTACCCAAAATAATATTTCTCCTCATAGGCACGGGCATAAATTCCTTCGTTTGAAAGGCCCTTCTTTACCCATTCCAGCACAGTTACGTCGGAAACCCCGAGCTTTGACGCCATAACCAGAGCCTCCACTACCCGCTTCTGCGAAAGCCCCGTCTGCTCACAATGCTTCTCAAGCTTCTCATGGGTAACAGGTACACGCGGCAGCTGTTCGTCACCGTTTACAATGCCATACCCGGCGTTTATCAGCCTCCAGCTCATTCCCGACTGTTTCTTCGCTATTATATCTCCAATAGATATTCCCAGCCTCTGGCTTACCCTGTCGGCCATCATAATATCGTCCTGAGTTATTCCCGGCGTTTCCAGAAGCTTGTCGAGGTACTCAGAATCAAACGAGGTGGGAACAAATTCAGGGTTGTCCTTCACATATTCCTTAAAAATTGCTTCCCAATTCTGCCCCCGGGCTTTCATGCCCAGAAGCCTTTCAATGTCCTCAAGCCTTCCGAAGCGGTCGTTGAGGAAGGAGTAAGCCGTGAGGATATCGGGAATCCCCGCCCCCTCCTTTATATGTCTTTCCAGCTCGATTTTAAACCTTGTATGTACATTCAGTCTTTTAAGAAGCGCGCTGTAGTTGTCAACGTTGCGGGTGTAGCCTTCCGGGTCGTAAGCCTTTATGCAGTCCAGCACATTCTGGGTGATGCTGTAATCGGCTTCATCCTCCAAAATTTCACCCTCGGTCATGCTCTCAGCTATGCTCTCAGCTACGCTCTCGTTTACACCCTCATCAGGCTTGTCCGTCTGCGCCGCCGGCTGTACTTCCGTGTTCCGTCCGTTATCGCTCTGCCCTGTGGTCTGCTGCTCATCCGTAGTCTTTACGGCAACCATGTGGTATGCTCCGTATGCGGCCTGCGCTATGAATACCAGAGCAACGGCAATTATAATTATCTTTATTCCTTTAATGCTCCTCATAAGCTTTATCTCCTCTGCAATCAGTTATTTACAGGACTTATAGGACTTATTTGTCTTATTTCCTCCATTATTTCATCAGTCGGATTTTTGGGCCTTAGATCCTTAGCCGATATATCGGGCATATCAGGCAACGGGCTTGTGCCGGACAAGGAATCCTTACCTGCCGCAGGTCCGCCGTCTGCATCCGTCCCGGCCTGCTTAAAATCGCTTGCCGTGCTGTTCCCCCTCTGTATTTGCAGGAGGGCTTTTTCTTCTATCTTAGAGATGGTAATTATATTTTCAGCTCCCAAAAGAAAAAGCTTTTGATCCTTTTTATCCAAATACGAATTTTTATCCATTATGCGTTCGTTTATGTCGATATCAAGCTGCAGTGAAGAAAGGTATTCGTCAAAAGCAGCTTCAATGCTCTTCATATCCTCTTTAAGCCTCAGCATGGAGCGTATTGCAGCACTTTTGTCCATTTTTGCAGCAAGCTCACGGTATGCGCCGTTATCCCTGTAGGCCTTGTCCGGCTCCCCCGTTGTTCCATTAATTGCCGCCGAACCTTCCGCATTCCATTCTATTTGCTGAAGCTGGAATTCTACTCTGTCATAAAGCATTTTTGCATAGGTTATATCCTCATCCGAAAAGCCCTCTTTTTTAAGACTGTTAACCAGCTCTTCCTCAAGCCCCGCTTTCAGCAGCAGTTCCTCCCTCTTGGCTTTTTCGCTTCCAGATCCTATATAGTACGTGTCCTTCAGCGCACTCAGCACCTCGTTCCATGAACGTCCGCCGTTTTTCAGCCTCATGACCTCTTCAATGCTGACTCCCGTCATATTCGATATTTCTGAAGCTGTCTTCTGATCGTTTGCGCCCGCAGCGTCCGCGTCTCCCTTCTGCTTTCCCATGAAGCCTCCAAGCGTCAGGGGCAGTGATGTCAAAAGCAGCACAATGCAAATTACCACTGCAAAAGCCTTATAGCTACTGTGTATAATCCGTCTCATTTTTTCACCTCGCCTTATCGCATGTTGAAGCTTATGCTTGTCTTCCCGTCTGTTTTAGGGCGGAATACTATTGTGGCTATCTCGCCCGACCATGCCGTTCCCGGCGCTATGCTCTCGTTTACCGTAAACTCTATCCTTCCGGGGGTGTATTTTACGCCAAGGCTTGTGCCCGGTATCCTTCCCTCCGGCATTATGTCTGCGGCTGCCGTAAAGCGGCACAAATCCACTGCCTCCATATCCTCCGGGCTGTATTCCACCACAAACTTGAGCCCTGAGAAATCCTGTACATTTGAGGCCAGAAGGGAAAAGTCAAGCTGTACGTCCCTTATGCATTCCAATTCATATACCGGGCTTGTGGTGCTCTTTGTTATAGCTGCACTCCATGCGGTAACACCTCCGGCATTTTTACCTCTTACCCTGTATGTATGTGTTGTCCCGGGAGAAAGCTCTTCGTCGATATACTCCGGCAGGCTTCCCGCATCAATTATTTTTCCGTCCGCCTCTACATCATAGCTTGCTCCCTCGTTTCCATCCCACCTAAGCTCTATATAGGTGTTGCCTGAGGATGCGGTTATGTTTGATGGTGCTCCGGGAGGAGACGGAAGCGTAGAAAGAGCCAGAACAGCGCACCATTGTCCTTTCCCCTCTCCGTCCTTCAGCCTTACCCTGTATGTGTGAAAGGACTGGGGCGGAAGCCCCGTATGGTTGTATAACGTGCTTTCGCCGTTGTCAATTGCCTCCCCGTCCACCTCTATTTCATACTGTGCGTCTCTTGCGGCTGCGTCCCACGACACCATAACCGAGTTAGTGGTAACCACCGCAACCATGTTTATAAGTACAGCCGGCTCAGCCCCTCCGGCATCCTCTTGAGGCAGCACCGACATTTCTATGGGCCTGCTCCACTGGCCTTCACCGCTTATGTTTTTTGCTCTTATCCTGTATGTATGCTTTGTACCCGGCGTAAGCCCCGCGTGGGTATATGACATGCCTGCGGTATTTTCGATACCATTTCCGTCCAGTTCTATATCATAGCTTTCCGCCCATTGTATGCCGTACCACGTTATTGCAATAAAATCACCGCCTGAGGTTGCCATTATGTTTGAGGGCACGGCAGGTATTTCAGGCCATGTGGTTATTTCAACGGGATCGCTCCACTCGCTTTTGCCTCCCCGGTTCCAGGCCCTTACCCTGTATGTGTGGCTGCTGTTTGCCAAAAGCCCGTCATGCAGGAAGGAAAGCTCCGCCCCCGCATCCCTTATATCCCCGTCCGCGCTTATTTCATAGCCCTCCGCCCTTTCACATGAGAGCCATGTTACCGTAACATTGGTCCTTGTGGGTTCTGCTTTTATATTTGCAGGGGTATCCGGGGGATTGGGGATTGTCTCCACAGAAAGCTCTTCGCTCCACTCTCCGCTGCCTCCCTCGTTTACGGCTCTGACGCTGTATGTATGCGGAGTTCCCGGCAAAAGCCCTGTGTGCGAATAGCTTATATTGCTTCCTATATCAATTATTTCGCCGTCGGCCTTTATATGATAGGCATCGGCTCTTTCCGCCGGATCCCAGCTTATCCTTATCTCGGTCTTAGCTTCCTCCGTCGTGATATTCTGAGGAACGCCGGGAGGCAGGGGCAGGGTTGAGGCTCTGAATGAATTACTCCAGCCGCCTGTCCCTCCCGCGTTTCTGACCCTTACCCTGTATGTATGTGATGTATCAGGCTGTAATCCTGTATGAGTATATGCGGCTGCGGTGCCTGAGTACACAAGCGCTCCGTCGGCCTCCACGTCATAGCCCAGAGCACCGCTTGACGGGCTCCATTCCAGCCCTATATGCTCCATGCCTCTTGCAAAGCTGACACCAGAGGGAGGATAAGCAAGAGTAGTGCCTGTCTTAACCTGTGAAAACTCCGTTTCAACACCCTCATTGTTTTTTGCCTTGATCTTGAAGCCATATTGTGTTCCCGGAGCCAGCCCCCGCACAGTAAGCTTTTTTCCTGTGAGTGTTATCCACACCGGCTGGGATGTAAGTGTGCCGTCCTGCGAGGCATAGCTTTGTCCTGCCATAAGCTGATACTGTGTGGCCGCCGGGTTTGAGTCGCTCACCGATACGTCTATGGAGGTTTCGGCAGGACTGCCTAAGGATAACTGCGGTGCCTGTGCTTTGGTGTGGATTGCTTTTGAAACACCTGAAATATTGCCCACCGCATCGCGAGCTTCAAACTTTACCGTATACTGTGTATTTGGAATAAGTGAGCTTATAGTACACGAAGCATTGGAACTCCATGACTGGTATACCGTGCTTCCCACCGAGTACCTGTAAGGGGTCGAATGCAGTCCTGATATATTGTCCGAAGCAGATCCCGTTACAATTATGCTTCTTCCACCCTCCACCGCCTCAAGCTTAACATCTCCAATAGACGGAGGATATCTATCAACCTTAAATGCAATTGTTTTTACTACAGGATTATCCCAATTATCACTCACTTCAAATTTAAGCGTATGGTTCCCCTCAGATAATAAAGCCATATTTATGCTCGTAAAATTAACTAACTGAGTAGAGGCAGTATTGGATACAGTTTTAGTCTCCCTCGGAGAAACCTCGGAATCTATATAGTACCTGCAAACCAGAGTATCTTTATCGGCATCCGAGACTGAAATTGATGGAGTAAAAGCCGTATCCAACTGTCCGAATATTCTATTTTGTGCTGGCGAAATAATTGATACCGAAGGCAGCTCATTAGTGTTAATCATGCTTGTCAAAGACTGTAGACTTGCAGAAAATCCTGATTGTATATTCCCAAAAATGCCCTTGGTGTTTGTAAACAGACTTGTGTATACACTCTTATACCACTCGCTTGCTATTACAGATACAGTAATATTGTCATTTTTAAGCATCTCTATTTCGTCAACCATTAAGATTTTCTTTTGGGAAGTGTCAAAGCGCGTACCCTCTTTATAATCAGCATCCGTGACAAGTATAATAAATTTCTTGGAATATTGTTGATATGCCATCCTTCTTGCTTCCTCTAAAGCATCTACTGCAGACTCAGGGCCGTCTCCTCCGCCATCAATTATAATGTTTTCTAATGTTTTTCTAAAATCACTTGCATTACTAAACCATCCTCTGTTTATAGTTGACCAATAACCATCCTCATATATGTCCTTATACTCAACCAGTCCTAATCGCACATTTATGTTGTTGGCATTAAGAATATTAACGAATTCGCTTATATTGTTCTTTACATTGCTTATCTCATCATGCATTGAGCCTGTGGTGTCTATTGCAAACACAATATCCGCATTCCTTGCATTAGCGGCATAAGCCTTGTTATTGAAATTTAAAAGCGTTCCGTTTTGCAAGCCCTCGGGCAAATTACTTAAGCTGCATATACCAAAAATTAAAATCAGGCATACTATTTTTTTAATCAGCCTTTTTATCATAATAACCCCTCCAATACTACAAATATATCCCGATACGCACTCTCTTTCTACTCCACTCTGTACGACATGCCTGTTTTGGCGTTTGTCCTGGACATCAGCCTTAAAACTATCACGACTGGCTTACCCGCATTTTCAACTCCATATACTATCCTGTCCCCGGAAAGCTCCTCTACCTCAATACCCGTGCCTTCAATCCTCCCGGACTCCATATCAATCACCGCTGTAGCGGCGTACAGGTCAAGTACCTCAATATCACCGGGGTTGTACTGAACCTCCACACTATACTTATCAACGTCCTGCTTTGCCGGCAAAGCTATAACAAAGCTGAACTCAGCATCCCTCGCGACCTCTATAGTAATCTCCGGCACGGTGTTTGCCTCCACAAGCGCGCTCCATTCGCCGCATACTCCATCCTCATTCCTCGCTCTTACCCTGTATTCATGCCTTGTGTTGGGCAGAAGCCCCTCATGGGCATATGCGGCGTCCGTGATCCCCTCCACAACCTCACCGTCGGCCTCCACATCGTATGAGGCGGCATTATCCGGGCCCTCCCATGTCAGCGTTATTTTATTTATTTCCGGCTCCGCCTTGATATTTACCGGCACCAAAGGCCCTGTCACAACGGTGACGGGCTCGCTCCATTGTCCCTCGCCGTTTTCATTTTTTGCCCTTACCCTGAAGGTGTATTTTGCATCCGCCTCAAGCCCGTTATGAAGGTATATTGGATCACAACCGTTATTTATAATGTCCGCGCCGTCCTCAACGTCATACTCGGCGGCTCCGTCCACCTCATCCCATATAAGCGTTATACCTCCGTCTTCTACAGACGCTTTTACATTTGCAGGTATTCCCACCAGTGTGAACACAGCCTCGGGATCGCTCCATTCCCCTGTGCATATTTCGTTTCTCGCTCTTACACGATAGGTATGCATACTGTTTGGCTTTAGATCCCTGTGAACATATTCCGTGCCGCTTCCGTTGTCTGCAATTTCCCCGTCTGCAAGCACATCATAATCCGTGGCTCCTTCCACCCCGTCCCATGCCAGTGCTATCGACGTGCTTTGCGCGTAAAAGGTTATGTTTAAGGGTTTGCCAAGCAAGGCGGTTCCATAGGCCGGATCGCTCCAGTCCCCCGAACCGTTTCCGTTGAAGGCCCTCACCCTGTAGGTATGCTCTGTTCCCGCAACGCTCGCCTCATGAATATACCGCGTATCTATTCCAGTCTTAAAAAGCTCCCCGTCAATTTCAATGTCATAGCCGTCCGCTCCCATTACCGCATCCCATTCCAGCACTATTTCTCCATCCTCAGAATGGGCCTTAAGCCCCGAAGGCACCGGAAGAAGAGTACACACCTCAAGCAGCGTACTCCAATCGCCCAGGGTGCTCTCGCTTCTCGCCCTTACACGGTAGGTGTGCGCCGTGTCGGGAGCAAGTCCCTTATGCAGGTATGTAACGGCAGCTCCGTTATCGATCACCGTGCCGTCTACCTCAAGGTCATAGCCCCACGCGCCCTCTGTCTCCATCCAGCTTAGGCCTATTTCACTGTCGGTAACGGACAATACCGTTATATCCGAAGGAGACAGCGGCAGCACAATGCCTTTTATTTCTTCACTCCACTCACTGACCCCGTCGGCATTCCTTGACCTTACCCTGTATACATGCTGTGAGTTGGCTTCCAGAGGTGTATGCATATATGTGTTTGTATCAAGGCCGATTACGTTTGTCCCGTCAATTTCAATATCATATCCATCCGCACCGGCCTGATTGTCCCACGTTATTTTAAGGAATATATCCGAAGCATCAATCCATATATTATTCGGAGCTGCCGGAAGTGTAGATGCCGCTGTAACTTCGCTCCATACTCCCGCTCCGCTTGAATTCTTTGCCCTTACCCTGTAGATGCGCTGTGTATTGGCCTCAAGCCCGGTATGTGTATATGAAGCCGACGCTCCGTTGTCTACAGGCGTACCGTAAACCTCTATGTCATAGCCCGAGGCTCCGTGAACCTCATTCCATAAAACCTTTATAAAGCTGCTGCCGGACACGGTGCGTATGTTTAAAGGTACGTCCGGCAGCGTCGGAATCTCCATAAGCTCCGTCCACCCACTGTTTGCCGCCGCTCCCCTCGCCCTTACCCTGAAGGTGTACATATCTCCCGGCAGAAGCCCGTCAAGAATATAGCCTGTGAGCTGCCCGTTATCTGTAATATCTCCGTTCAGCTCCACATCGTAGCCCCCGGCGCCTTCCACCTCATCCCACCGTATGCTTATACGGGTTTCGGTTACGTCCTTTATAATGTTAGATGGCTTATCAATAAGCGTTACGCCTGTCACATACTCACTCCACGGGCTCAGCATTACGCTGTTCCGCGCCCTGACTCTGTAAGTATGCTCCGTTCCCGGAACCAGCCCGGTATGTATATACGATGCCTCCGCACCGCTGTAAACAACAGCCCCGTCGGCTTCAACCTCATAGCCTTCGGCACATGCCACAGGCCCCCAGCTTATATCCATGCTGCTTAAGCCCGGCACGAGGGTAATGCCTTCAGGTGCTGCAATGGGCTCGGTACCCCACGCCCTGTCTCCGTTTATGTATATAACAGCCCTGTCCCAATCCCTGTAGCCGGTGTTGCCCCGGTCGAAGGAATAGTCGTTAAACTGGCTGTAGCTTGTCCAGCTTGAGTTTGCCACCCTGCACTGAAGCTCTGCGCCCTCTCCCGGCCCAAGGACTCCCGCCCCGCTTTTAAAGCCGATTTCAAGGAAGCAGTCTGCATTCTCTATACCCACATTTATCCTTTGAAAGCTTGCCTTTACATATGTGCTTCCCACGCTTGACCAGTCACAGAAAAAGCTTTGCCGCTCCTCGTTGTCCACAGTGTAATAGTACCTTATTTTTGCATCCTCCAGCTTAACCGGGGCATCGCCTGTATTGTAAAGCTTGTACCAGATGTACAGCGTATTCTCCCTGTCGCCCTTCCCCGCATGGTATACCTGAAGCTTCAGTGAGCCTCCGCTGCCTTCTCCGGCATCATCTTCCTCTTCTTCCTCCGCGTCCTGCATCCCCGGCTCGTTCCCCCACAGCAGCCCGCCCGCGCAGTACGCCGATGTCCTGTCCCAGTCGGAATAACCGCTGCCGGCCGGGTTAAAAGAATAGTCGTCCGACTGGTCGTAATTTGTCCAGTCGTTCTTTGTAGCCCTGCATTTAATTTCCGTGCTGTCTCCGGGGGCAAGCACACCTGAGCCGCTTTTAAAGCCTATCTCAAGATAGCAGTCGGCACCGGGCTGTTCAGAAGCCATTTTTATAAAGCTGCCGTAAACATTGGAGCTTCCCGAATCCGACCAGTCGCACCAGAAGCTCTGCTGCTTTTCCTCATCTACAGTGTAGTAGTACCTTATAGCGAGATCGGACTTATTGATCGGTGCAGTACCGATATTGCATATTTTAATGTTCAGTGAAATGGTATTGCTTTGGGGACTTGTATTTGAATTGTACATCTGCAGGCTTATTGAAGGAGCAGCCTCCGTTAAAGCCCGATTATCGTACTCCTCAGAGCCGGACTCCCACAGTGCCTGATGCTGTCCTGTAACATCTTCGTTCATGGCTTTTATTCTGTAAGGCGTATACATGAGAATTGCCTGAAATATGATTGAAGCACACAGAATCACACAAGCCGGCTTGAAATGTTTTTTCATCGTAGTATCCTCCGTTTATTATTAACATAATATTTTGTATTTTATTCTATTCCAATACTTATAAGCCAGTATATTGAATTTTTTTAGTAAATCATATCATTTATAGTAATATTATGTCAATATTTTTGGGAGAATTTACATTTGGTTTTTTATTTTATGCACTCAGTAAAAATGGATCGGGTTTGACAAAAAGCTGTGTTTTATGCTATAATTTTTGTGTGCTATAAATTTATAAGGAATTAAAAATGCGTTTGGACGCCTACCGCAAACAAGGGTTTTTCTCTTGTTTGCGGTTTTTTGTTAGAGGAGGAATCATGCTGAATTTCATCTGGCCGATTTTTGTTGTAGTTGCGGCAAACACTGTTTATAACATTTGTGCTAAATCAACGCCTGCAGGCGTTCAGCCCTTTGCGTCGCTTGCCGTCACCTATCTTACGGCCGCCTTTTTATCTGTGCTGCTGTTTTTTGCCACAAGCGGGAGCAAGGATATTGTGGCGGAAGCCCGGAAGATCGATTGGACGTCGCTGGTCTTTGGCTGCTCCATTGTTGCGCTTGAATTCGGATACATTTATATCTACAGGGTGGGCTGGAAGGTCAGCACAGGGTCATTGATCGCCAATGTATGCCTTGCCTGTGTTCTGCTGGTAATAGGAATTGTTTTATATAAGGAAAGCATCACCCTCCGGCAGATTGCCGGAATGGTATTGTGCATAGCGGGTATATTCATGATCAGCAAGTAGATTTTAGTTTTGAAAAGAAGGGGCATAGAAAAGTTGTCAGGAGAATAATCCCCCTGACAACTCACGCTGGCAGCTCTTGCGCTTTTACAGCCACAGCCAGCCAAGAGCCTCAACGCCTAAGTATATCGGCTGCTCGTCCCTTTTGTCGGGGTACAGCTCATTGTCGATAACACGCTTCAGCTCGTGATACGGTATCATGCACGATTTTGTACCTGTTTCCGCAACGGGGTTTACATCGAAATAATTCCTCTTTACTATGTCGAAGTTTCTTTCGTTATGCCGGGACATTTCAAGCAAATACCTTCTTTTGTCCTCCTCCGTCTTTGCATTGTCATAATTTATAGACGCAAGGGCAAGGTCATATATAACCCTGTTTCGCATATTAGCCACAATCAGCTTTTTGAAGTGCAGTGAGTATACCTTAAGCCTCTCATGCCCGTCAATAGCCTTTTTAACGCTGTAAAGCTTCGACATTATAGCTTCGTGCCGTTCAATTGCCTTTTGTATTGCAGGTATGTCCCTAGCCTCCACCTTGTTTCGGGCAAAAGGAAATTCCGTGGGGAATATGCTCATCTGGCTCTCGTGTATGGTGAACATGTTTTTGAGTACGTATAATATGTCCTCGGCAAGCCGAGATCCAAACACCGTCTCAATGGAATACCTGTAGAAATCCTCCGGCTCCATGCACGAGCCCCACCCGTAATGTGCGTGTGCAAACAGGTGCAAAAAGAAGCCGTACCATTCAAACATATAGCCGTTTATTCCCTTTGCGCCAAGGCTTGCCGAGCCTATATGCTGCCTGATGTCCTCCTCAAGGTACTGGTGGTTGCTCTCCTCGTCACACCTTAAGCCGTTGGAGCGGAAAATTCTTATGAGCCTTCCAAGACATGATGAAACCGCATTGGATTCGGTGTCACGCGCCCATATCCTGTCCCGTCCGAAGGCTTTCGCCCATTTTTCAAACTCCCCCTCGGAGCAGTACAGCCCCGGCGCCCAGAAAAGACCTACATCCTCGGGTATCGAGCTTACCATTCTTTTAAGGTACTCAGGGTCTTTTTCAAGAGGAGGCTCCCTCCATGCCCTTATACCTATTATGCATCGGGGGTTTTCCTCCCTTATGGCTGCGTAAAGCACCTTTAGCAGCTCATAGTTGGCTATGTGCTTTGCCTCTGCGGGTGATGAGGCCGCCGACAGATATTTTTCCCTGCACCTATCACAGTCGCAGAACCACCACGCCTCCTCACTCTCCTCAAAGTCAATGCCGTCATATCCCAGCCTTGCTATTGCCCTCATTGAGTCCTTAAGGTATTCAATTGTGTCGGGCTGGCTTAAGCATAGCGTGTCAAAATCATTTATAAATTTACTGTTTTCGGGCAGCTTCATTCTCTTGCTTTTGTATATGCTGGGATAGCCTCCGTTATAGCTGTTAAGCCCTACATATGCAAAAAATTTCATGCTGAGCTTATGTCCATACTCTAAAAGCCTCGAAAGAAATTCCTCTGCAAGATTGGGATGTATATAATGTACCGCAACCCAGCTTTCGCTTTCTTCATTCCATACCTTTACAGGGTAGTTCTTCATCACCGCTTCAGGGTGGGAAGGAAGCTCAAAGGGCCAATAGCCGTACATGCACATGTTAAACTGGTTAATTTTCATGTCGGAGCAGATATTAAGGTATTCAACCCACTCGTCATAGCCCCATAGCTGCATGTCAAAGCCAAGCCGCCCGTAGCCTGCATACCATGAAAAGGTGTTGGACACCGACCGGATCTCAACGGTAGGCCAATCGGTTATTTTGCAGAGCTGCATTACATAATGCTCTCCTGATTTCACAAATAATTGCTTCAGTGTTGCAAGTGCGTATACAAGCCCCTGCCTGTTCTCAAATTTTATCGTTACAAGCTCCTTCTGCACTGTCAGCACATATCCCTGCTCTGCAAAAAGCTTCGGGCAGTCCGTCTCTTCTCCCTGAAGCCCATATATGAGCCTTAATTCCATGAGCTCGGGGCAGCCGATCTGTTGTTCAGAAACCTTAAGACCGGGATAGTCCCACAGCTTCATTTCCACTATCTCCCTGTATTGAAGCCCTTCGCCAACGCCGGCAGAGGACAGGTCAAGCTTAAAGCCTGAAAAGGATTTGCTGCACCCCTCTGTTTCTTCCGTTATTTTAGGCACAGGCAGTAGCTTATTCATTAAATTCGCCTCCTTATAAGCTTTTTATACAATCTGAACGGGAGTCCATTCAAAATCCGTGTCTATAGGGTATATCGGCCTTGTAATATTTTTATAGCCAAGGCTTGAAAACACATTTGTACTTGTGCCCGGAGTCAGCGCAAATATTACCTCTCCTGCCACAGGCACAAGCTTGGGGAAGAGGTAGCCCATCTTGAGCACAATAATTTTATAGTCACTGAGCTTAAGCCCAAGGCCCTCAATGTGTGCTGGCGAAATGAATGCGGCCCTCTCGTTTGTAATAACCAAATGGATTTGCCCAAGGTCGATTACTACCGCGTCTCCCGCATCTTCTCCAGCCCAGCCCGTAACCTTTGTCTTGTTAAGTATTTTTCCCTTTACTGCCGTAGGAATTACAAAGCTCTCATGGGAGCTTTCACCTATTACCGCGTCTACTTCATCTCCTATATTCATTTTCAACAGCTCGTTTGTTTTTTCCCTGTCATTAATACCACAGACAAGGACATTGTCAGCCTTGCTTTCCATAAGTAGCCTCAGCATCAGTGTTCCTTCACCCTCTGCCCCGGCTGTGGTGTTGTCCCCCGAGTCTGTTATAAATACAGGAAGCCTGTCCGATTTAATAGCCGACTCAATCGCTTGGACAGGCTCTAAAGCCGGAACGTCAAACCTGAAGCTACCGCGGCCCTCCCAATGAATCGCGGATATTCTTCTTGCGGCTTCAACGGCAAGCTCCCTGTTATTTATATAGGATATGACAACGCTTGGCCCTGTAAATTCATAATCAACCCACGGCTGGCCGTTAAATACCGCCGCAGACGCTATATCCTCATTACTGTCGAGAGGCTCCAGCATTTCCATCATATCCTTTAGAGGATATTTGTCTGTTGTAGCGGCATCCGCGCCCAGAACGGGGGCTTTGAACATCACCGTAACGGGAAGCTGCCGTTTTAGGGCACGTCTGCACAAAGCCTCCGCTGTCCGTATTTCCGTCTGATCATGATCGATATGGGGCGCTGTTCTGAAGCCGTAAACTATATTTACCTTTTTTATAAATTCACTGGTGTTGTTGGCATGAAAGTCCAATGCAACTCCAATGAGAATATTCATACCTATCTTTTGCCGTATTGCGGTGATAAGAGCCTCCTCACCGCTTCCAATTCCCTCCACACACATTGCCCCGTGCAGGTAAAGGTAGACCGCGTCAATACCGGGATTATCATCAATGACCTTTAGTATCACATCCCTTACATAATTAAACGCTTGCTGCCTCACCTCTCCTGACGGCAATGCACTTGCAAAGACAGCGGGTATGATTTCAAATCCATTATCCGCAAAAACCCCCGATGCGGCAAGCCTGTCAATAACCTCTGTTCCCTGCACTATTTCAAAATCCTCCAATGAGGCCTTCTTCTTGCAAAAGGTATTGGATTCACACTGAAATGACCCAACTAATACCTTCATTCTACCATCTCCATATTCCATAGCGTTTAAACACTAAAACCCTGCACCGGGTAGTACGCCATATCCTTACGCCTGTCCAATCTTCCGAATACTGCAATTACCGGCACATCACTGTTTACAACCAGCGAATACTGTCCCGAAGTGTTTTGAAATTTTTCCTCTCCAATAGGGTAATCAAGCCTGAAGCAGTTAACCCTTTTAGCAGGTACCGTTACCCTCACCCCTTCCTTGGGGTCCTTATCCTCATAATAATAATCCAGTGAAATCTCGGCTGCAGTTTCATTCATATTCAGCACCATAAGCGCTTCATGGCCTAATGGCTCCTCATCTCCCTGCGGCGGGAGATCTCCGTCTGCGAAAACCCAGAATCTTTTACCCTTCTCCATAAGCTAACTCCTCCTATTCAATGTCCTTTGAAAGTATTTCATCCATTTCCGGGCATAGAGGCACACACCCTTCGTCAGTAATCAAAAAGCCTGTCTCTATCCTTGCCCCGTTCCACTCGGGATGTCCAAAGAAGCTGACGTCAACGCAAACCGTCATTCCGGCAACAAGAGGCTCGTCTCCGTTAGGACCGAAGAACGGCGCTTCCGCCTCCATCAGCCCTATTGTATGGGCAAACGGGCACACCAGGTATTGGATGAGGTTATTTTTAACAAAATACTCTCTCCCGGGCACATCTATCTCCTTACCTGTCATTCCGGGCTTCAGCATAGACTTTGTAAGCCTGTATGCCTCCCTCAGGTGGTTGACACAGGTTTTCTGGCTCTCTGTGTACACTCCGTTTACAGGCAGTGTGTCTCCCATAACCCCGCAGTAGCCGTTAATTCTTGGCGCAAGCCCAATCATTACAAGCTCCCCGTCAAGCATCTCCTTATTAAGCGCGGTAGGCACAACGGCATTCGATCTTGCTCCGCTTCCTACTATTGCAGAAAAGCCAAAGCTGTTTGCGCCCCGCTTTCTGCACACATATTCCCCGGCAGCCGCTACCTCATACTCATATGTCCCGCAGGCTACCTTTTCCTTCATTGCCTTATAGGCCTCCAGAGAAAGCTCAAAGCCCTTTTTTATATTTTCAATTTCCCACGAGGATTTTACATACCTCAATCTTACATATTTATCTGTTATGTCTACAAGCTCCACGCCCTTAAAGCCCGCCTCCAGCTGTGTATAAACCTGATACGGCATAGCCTCGGTTCCCACTATTCCCACCCTCTTAATGTCAATGCTTTTCTGGAGCTCTGCAAAAAGCTTGGGAAAATCGATAATTACGGCATTTGGGTATTCCTCGTCGGGAACCATGAATACCGGGAAGTTCCTTGTGTTTTTAATTGCACTGTTGAGAATTGCAAACGGTTCACTTTCAGGTCCTCCCAATATCAGCGGCTCTCCATTTCTCGGCACAAGAACGGCTCCCTTTTCAAATTGAGGACACCAGCCTGTCAGATACCATCCGTTTGCTATATTCAGCTCATCATAGTAGACAAGAACTGCGTCAAGATTTTCCTTCTCCAGTATTTCCTTTACCTTAGACAGCCTTCGCTGTGTTTCCATCTCGTTGTAATATGACATTTTTAACTCCCCTTTTAATGTTTATTATTTCGTTTTTCGCACTGCCGGAGAAATCGGCTCCTCCGGCAGTACAAACGGACTTAAGCACGTACTCTACGTTCACAATTATTTTCTCTGATCCAGATATTTCTGAGCTGTTGCAGCATCCTTAATAGGCACATAATCAACTATAATTTTCTTCTTAGGCTCAGCTCCGTTCAAGATATCCCTCATTTCTCTGACGGCAAGGTCGGCTTCAATCCAAACATCATCAAGCACCGATGCGGCATATTTTCCGTCAATTACTCCCTGAAGAGCCTCTGTATCCCCATCTATACCAACTACCTTTATCTCCGTTCTTCCCGCTGCCACACATGCATTCATGGCACCAAGCCCCATACCGTCGTTGTGAGCGACAATTGCATCTATTTCAGGATATTTTGTAAGCCAGTTCTCCGTAACAGCCATAGCCTTATCCTTGCTCCACTCACCCGATTGCTGGTCAAGCATCTGTATGTCGGGGTATTTTTTAAGAGCCTCAGTTATTCCTGCCGCCCTGTTAACCTGCCCGGAATGTCCCATCATGCCCTCAATCATCAGAACCTTTCCTTTTCCGCCAAGAAGCTCTGCAATAGTTTCCCCCGCCATAAGCCCCGACGCCTTAACGTCAGTTCCGACAAAGGTAGCATATTCCTCATTCTCGGTATAAGCAACCAGCTCAACCAAGGGGATTCCTGCCTTCTTGCAGGCCTCAACAGCCGGACTGGAGCCTTCAAAGCTGTTTGCATCCATTATTATTCCGTCAACGCCCTGTGCAATTAATGTGTCAACATCATTGAGCTGCTTTTCCACAGAATCGTCAGAGTCTATGATTGTAAGCTCAACATCCTTAAGCTGTTCGTCCGTGGCCTTTAACGCATTTACCAGGTTTTTAATAAATTCATGCTTCCATGCCTGTGTTGTAACCCCTATTTTCCATACCTTTTCGGCACCTCCATCAGAATCCTGCAGCGTTGAAGCTTGACTGTCCGATGTCCCCCCCTGCCCCGACGGTGCGGAATTACCGCAGGCTGCGAGCATCATGCTTAATGCCAGAATAAGTGCCATTACCTTGAATAAATTTTTCATGACTCTTCCTCCTTAATTTTTTTGTAAATTTTGATTAATAGATTGCCTAAAATAAATTTACTCTATATGCTTCGTCCTCTGGTCAAGGATAACCGCCGCCGCTATGATAACTCCTCTTATAATTTGCTGGTAATAGGATGACACTCCCATTAGCACAAGGCCATTATTAAGTACACCTATAATTAACGCTCCTAAAATAGTACCGCTTATTTTTCCCGCGCCTCCTGTAAGACTTGCGCCGCCTATAATAACCGCCGCGATGGCATCAAGCTCATAGCCTGTTGCAGCAGACGGCTGCCCGGAGGTAATCCTTCCCGCCAGCACTATTCCGGCAATACCGCAAAGAGTTCCGTTAAGTATAAAAACCATCATCTTTACTTTGTTTACGTTTATTCCCGAGGCTCTTGAGGCTTGCTCATTCCCTCCTACCGCATAAACATACCGTCCGAATTTTGTTCTATAGAGTATAATCATCGATACCGCTGCAACAATTACAAATATAAGAACAGGAGTCGGTATGCTTATCTGATCCGGAGAGCTGGTTTCCCAAAGATACCCGTTTCCTAAGGATATATAAAAGGGATCCTTTATTGTATGCGGTACTCCCTCTGCAATAACCAATGCCAAGCCCCTTGCAATTGTAAGCATTGCCAGAGTTGCTATAAATGGTGCTATCTTAAACTTTGATACGATGAAGCCCACAACGGCGCCTAAAAAGCTGCAGGCAAGCACTCCCGCTATAATTGCCACAAAGGATATGCCAGGTATCCTCTCCAGCATTATTGCCGAGGTAACGCCTGCAATAGCGCAGAGAGAGCCTATTGAAAGATCTATCCCTCCGAGTATTATTACAAAGGTCATACCCACAGCTAAAATACCATTGATTGAAATTTGTCTGAATATGTTTACTATGTTCTTTGGCGTCATGAATGTAGGTGAAATAATAGACAGCACAATAACCATAACTAAAAATACCACCAGCAGTGCATAGCTTCTCATATACGATTTAAATGATTCTCCCGGCTCCTTCATCAGTGCTGCGGCTCCGTCCGAATTTAAAGCTGAATTATTTTTAAAACCAAACATCACTTATCTCCTCCTAATGCACACGCAAGCAAGTCATCCTGAGAAATATCCTCCCTTGCAAACTCACCCTTAATTTTTCCTTCTCCTACAACCAGTATTCTGTCACTCATGCCTATTACCTCGGGCAGCTCGGACGAAATCATTATAACCGCCAGCCCCTGAGATGCCAATGTACTCATAAGCTGGTATATTTCCGCCTTCGCGCCTACGTCAATTCCTCTGGTGGGCTCATCAAGTATCAGTATCCTGGGGTTTTTCATAAGCCATTTGCAAAGGACAATTTTTTGCTGGTTTCCTCCTGAAAGGCTTTCTGCATTTTGCTTAAGGCTGCTCATTTTAACCCTCATTTTGGAGGTCATATTCACACATCTTTCATTTTCAAGCTTGCGCTTTACAAAGGGCCCCTTTGAACAATCGTCAAGGCTCGCAAGAGAAATATTTTCCTTAAGCGACCTGCAAAGCACCAGCCCGAGCTCCTTTCGATCCTCCGTAACCATTGATACTCCATTTTCAATAACCTGCTTTGTGTTTTTTGCTTTAAGAGCCTTGCCGTTAAGAATAATTTCTCCCGAGCTATAGCTGTCAAGTCCGAATATAGCGCGCATTATTTCGCTTCTGCCTGCGCCGACCAGTCCATACAAGCCCAGTATCTCACCCTTTTGAAGCTTAAAGCTTATGTCGTTGAATACGCCCTTTTTAGAAAGGCTTTTAACCTCTAAAACCGTCTCTCCTGTCTGTACCTCAGTCTTGGGGAAAATATCCTTCAGCTCCCTTCCAACCATCATTGATATGAGAGAATTTTTATCAAGCTCTCCTATAGGCCGCGTCCCTATATACTGCCCGTCACGAAGGACAGACACCGTATCGCATATCATGAAAACCTCTTCCATTCTGTGCGAAATATAAACAATAGGAACATTTTCTTTTTTAAGCCTTTCAATTGTTGCAAACAGAGTATTTACTTCCTCTTCGGTGAGGGATGATGTGGGCTCATCCATTACGATAAGCTTGGAGTTGAGTGAAACAGCCTTAATCATTTCAACCATCTGTTTCTGCGCCGTAGACAGCTTTGACATTTTCCAGCGCGGATTTAAGGGCATCTTGAATTCCTCCAGAAGCACCTTTGCATCGGAATAAAGCCTTTTGTCATCAATAAAAAGTCTGTTCTTTTGCATCGGCTCCCGGCCTATAAATATATTCTGAGCTATAGTCATGTCCAGAATGGGGTTCAGCTCTTGATATATCATAGATATGCCTATTTTTAACGCTTCTGTGGGAGATGTAATGCAAACCTTTTCACCATTGAATATAATCTCTCCGCCATCAGGCTGATACATGCCGTTGAGTATTTTCATAAGCGTCGACTTGCCCGCTCCATTCTCACCCATAAGAGCATGAACCTCTCCAGGCCTTATATTCAGGCTTACGTTGTCTAATGCCTTTACTCCGGGAAATGCCTTGGAAACACCCTTCATCTGCAAAACGTACTCTGCCATTGATTCACCTCTTTTCATTATTAATACTACATTGGGCCTGCTATAATTCAAACGGGAATCCCATTGTAACTTCAATCTCGGTTTTAGCGGCTTCACTCTGCAAAGGTTTGCAAAAAGAGATAAAAAAATTAAATTTTACTTTTATTAGGTGATTTCATTTTAAAATGCCTATCTTTTGTAAACTGTTCCGCTGCTCTCCTTTATAATAAGCCCGGGCTCAAGCAATATAGTCTGCTTTGCCGTTTCCTGTTCAGTCTCTTTAACGGAGAATTTCTTTTCTTTAAGCCTTCTGATAATTAAATCCGCGGTAAGGCTTCCTATCTCTCTCTCAGGCTGCACGATAGTTGTAATGCCGGGAACGATCAGCCCTGACTTGTCATGAAAGTCACAAGCCGCAACCGCCAGATCCTCAGGGATGCACAATCCCTCCTCCCGTATAGCCGAAAGCGCACCCAATGTCATTTTTTCCGAAGTAACATACACTGCGGTGAAATCACAATCGCGCTTATTTTGTATAAGCTCCTTCATACAGCGATAACCTGAATCATCCTTATAGTTGCCATATTTTATAAGCTTCTCATCTACTTCTATTCCGTTTGATTTCAAAGTTCGGATATATCCGTTAAGCCTTTCATATCCTGTTGTTTCGCTTTGACTGCCCGCAATAATGGCAATTCTCTCATGCCCGTTTGATATAAGGTGCTGAACCGCCAACGCACTTGCCTTGGCATTGTTAATCAATACGGCATCGTAGCTCTCCGAAAGGTTGGGAAGGTTATCAATAAATACTACAGGAATATCATTGTCAATGTACATCCTCAGCGGTTTAGTGTTTTTTGAAACGGTCGCGAGCACCAGAGCCTCTACCCTTTTTTGGAACAAAAGCTCCATATAGTGCTTTTCCTTTATCTCACATTCGTTTGAATCGCAAAATATCAGAAAATAACCGTTTTCGGTTAATATCTGGTCGGCCCCCTTAATAATCTGTGCAAAAAAACCTTCGGTTATGTCGGGAACTATTATGCCGATCATGTTTGTTGTCTGATTCTTAAGTGAGCGCGCAACCTCGTTGGGAACATAATTGTATTTGTTCAACAATTCCAGAACTCTTGCTCTCGTTTCCTCATTTACATTATCTTTGTTGTTAACAACTCTTGAAACAGTAGACACCGATACGTTTAATTCCTTGGCGATAGATTTGAGATTAAAAAACATCTTTCTCTCCTTACCTTTTAAATACTTAAAAGACACTTTCGTATTAAAGACACTATCGTCAATTAAATGTCTGCATCATAGCTCTCCGTCAGATATTTATGACAACGTTGTCAATAACATATTATCAATAAATATGCGTTATGTCAATACTTTTAAAATTAAAATTAGGCATAGATTTTGATATCGTTTGCATACAATGCCGCAAAAAACAGTTTACAGCGGCATTGTACCCCCCATGTAAACTTTTACTCCAGAAGGAACATAAGCTGCATGGGATATTCCTTCTGCCCGTTGCCGTCAATATTAATTATATCCTCCATATAGCTGCGCCACTCTATAAACTTAGGCTCGCTAAAAAGTATTTCGGCAGCTTTTTTATCGGCCTCCTCGCTGTCTATTTCATAGTACCCGAACAGCAGATCCTCAAAATTCCATATTGAATAATTTCTTATTCCGGATTTTTTAATTGCCTCAAGCACCTCGGGCCATATGCTGTCATGCCGCCTCTTATACTCCCTCATATGCTCGCTGCTTTTAAGCTTAAACAACACGGCTTTCCTCACTCTCATACCTCCATTCTCATTTTAGCTGCCATTTAATTGTGTTAACATAATTATATGGCAAACAAAAATTATAGTACAAATATTTTAGGCACAAGTCAACAGGTTTTTAAAATTATACCTTCCCGCCGCGCATAACCTTGGCTGCATAGCCTTTTCTACATAGCTCTGGTGTACCTGTCGGCAAAGCAGCTCGCACAGTAGCTGTCAGGCTTTATTTTGGGCTTGAAGCTGAGCCCTTTTACCATTCCCACCATCTCATTAATAAGCGCTTTGGTCTCTCCGTTGGTTCCGATATCTATGTGAAACTCAAAGTCCACGTTCTTCCCCACCGTCCTCCGTATTTCATCTATATGCCCTTGCTCAAACATATATGAAAGCTGAAGCGTGGCGCAAGTCTCAAGATAGATTTTTTCCCTCAGGCTTTTTATTTGTCTGGGTATCTGAGTTTTATGAAGAAACCCTATCGCGCCCTTTCCTATTTTATGAACATGTATGCAGGAAACAAAAACCGTTCCCGCACCTACCTGGGAATCCGTTCCTATCGACACCCTGTAAGGGCTTCCCAAATCCTCTTTTATAAATTCAAGTATTCTTTCATATACCTCGGCAAAGGTCATATTATCTCTTTGGGAGTTTCTAAAAAGAGTAGAATGATCAAAGTAAATAGAATTTCCTAATAGCATTACGCCACACCTCCGTTTTTGAATTTAAATAATAAAAAACCCTGGGCACAAAGCCACAGGGTCATAAATGGTCACTTTTAAAGCTGCAACTGTCTTTGAATACAACAACATGCCGCCGGTAAAAATTATATTTTTCATCAAGCTGCGCTTTCATAGCAGGGTCTCCTTCAAAATCCGTATATTTTCATATTATCACATATTTTTTTATGAAACAAGGATATAATTTTTACATAAATGTTAACTCTCCATACGTTAAATCAGGCTGTCTATTTTGTCCTTGTCAAAGCCTACTATAATGCTTCCGTTTATATCTATCACAGGTACGCCCCTCTGCCCGGATTTGCTGACCATCTCGGCAGCAGCGTTCCTGTCCGTGGAAACATCAACGTCATCATAGCTTATGTTTTTTGAATCAAAATATTTTTTAGCCATTGTGCAGTACCCGCAGGTAGGTGTTGAATAAATTTTTATCGACATATAAATTCCTCCATTCTTAAATTCTTAAATTAATCTTCCTTATCGGACTTCTTAAGCCCTCTTACGTACTCAATAATTTTTTTACCCGCCATGGCGCCTTGCCCCACAGCGGTTGATATCTGCTTGAAGCCCCCTGTGCAATCTCCTGCGGCAAACAGCCCTTCAAGATTTGTCGTCTGGTTTTCATCCACAATTATGGAATTATCACGGGTCATTATCCCCAGCTTTCTGGCAAAATCCGAGGTAGAAGCAGTTTCATATGCAACAAACAATCCATCCAGCTCCTCGCTTGTGCCATCCTTAAAATGTATGCTCTGCAAAGCCTCCGAGCCTTCAAGCTTCAGTATCGGCCTGGTGTTTATTTTGAACCTGTACGCCTCCTCCGCAAATTTATCTGTGAGCTGAAGCTCCATTCCGTTGGTGTATATGGTTATATTTTTTGTAAACGCCTCAAGCTCCATAGCCTCATGCACGGCATAGTCCTTATATCCTAAGACTCCGACGGTAAGTCCCCTGTAAAAAAATCCGTCGCAGGTCGAACAGTAGCTTACTCCGTTCCCCTCAAACCTCTCAAGATTTTGAAGCTTTATTTTACTATATGCCTGACCCGTCGCCATAAGTACCGTTTTCCCGGTATAAACATTTTGGGAGGCAGTAACCTCATAGTAGGATTGCTTTTCTATCGAAACAACCTCTCCCGAAACCATCTCAATTCCAAGCCTCAGTACCTGCTTCTCTCCTTCGGACAGTAAATACTCTCCACTTATAGGCTGTGAAAATCCATAGTAATTTTCTATTTTGGATGCCCTTTTAAGCGCACTCTCCCTCTGACCTATTACAAGAGTCTTTAGGTTTGCCCTTGCCGTGTAAAGCGCCGCCGATATTCCCGCAGGCCCTCTTCCTATTATTATTACGTCATACATTATTTAATATACTCCTTAACCCTATAATCCTATTTCCCATTTACATACCTTTCAGCCATAATCCCTGCTATTGCGCCGTCTGCAGTAGCTGTCGCAATCTGCCTGACCTTTTTGACCCTTATATCTCCGGCTGCAAATACCCCGTCAATATCAGTCTTCATATCCTCATCAGCATATATATACCCATTCTCATCCATCCCAATCATATTTTTGAATAATTCCGTTTTGGGCACCATTCCTATATAAACAAAAATACCGTCGATGTTCAATTCTTTTCTTTCTTTCGTTTTTACATTTTCAATTATAGCACTCTGAACAAAGTTTTCGCCCTTTATCTGAACTATTTGCGAGTCCCAAACCACATCTATCATAGGGCTTTTTAAGGCTTCCTCCTGAGAGGCCTTTGACGCCTCAAACCTGTCAGCCCAATGTATTATTGTAACATGCCTTGCATATCTTGTGAGAAAGACCGCTTCCTCTACCGCCGAGTTTCCTCCTCCCACAACAAGCAGGTCGGTGTCCTGATACATTGCGCCGTCACATGTGGCACAGTAGTGTACCCCTCTGCCCCTGAACTCCCTTTCTCCTTCAGCCGGAAGCTTTCTTGGCTGTGCGCCGGAGGCAATTATTACACTTTTCGCGTAATAATCCGTGTCCTCGGTCTTTATATGCTTCTCCTCCCCCTTAAGGCTTACCTCAAGTACTTCCTTCATATCGTCTATCTGAGTACCGAAATCAGCGGCCTGCTTCTTCATATTCTCCATGAGATCCATTCCTCTTATAACTCCGTTTGTACCCGGATAATTGGCAACATGAAAGGTTGTTGCCACCTGCCCCCCCACAAGTCCCTCATCCACCACAACAGTAAAAAGCTTGGCTCTGGACGCATATATTGCCGCAGAAAGCCCTGCCGGCCCCCCACCCATTATAAGCACGTCACAGTATATCTTTTCCCTTTCCTTTCTCGTACACTGTCCCCCGAGTATGCCTTCGATGGACTTCCTGATCTCAAGTCCGCCTACATAGCCGTTAAGCCTTGAGCAAACCTCTCTGCCATCTTTAAAAAACAACAGTGTAGGGCTGCTTTTTATGTTGTAGCTCTCGGCAAGCTGCCTGTTGTGCTGTCTGAAAATCCTGACAAACCTCATGCCGTCTCCATAGCTCTCAGCTATTCTGTCGAACATGGGATTCAATGCCATGCATGGCGGGCAATCCTCCGAATAAAAATAGACAAGTACAGGCAAGCTGGATTTTAATACATCCTCTTCAAATTTTCCTGCATCTGTATAAATTACTTTACTGCTCATATTTCCTCCCCCAGTCTTTAAGGGACAAACTCAATTTACTTCCATATATTCCGAAAGCCGATCTACTTCCTTATTTCATCAACCATTTTCTTCAGCGTCTTTTTGTCTATAGCCCCCGGAGCATATTTATAAAGTGTCCCGTCCTTTCTTATAATATACGTTGTAGGAAATCCATTGACACCATAAGCTGCCGCGATAGAGCCATCCTTATCTATTAGCACGGGAAGAGTAATTCCGTTGTCGGAGAGATACTTCTTTACAGTCTCCTCATCCTCCTGAACATTCACAGTCAGCATCACCACATCGTCTCCCGATTCGGCATATTCCTTTTGAGCCTCCTGAAACTCCGGCATCTCAGTCTTACAATACTTGCACCATGTAGTCCAGAAATTGAGAACGACAATTTTGTCCCTGTAGTCCGAAAGCTTAACCTCATTGCCCTCTATATCGGGAAGCGTGAAACCCGGCATTTTAACAAGCTCCTCTTCTCCCTGGGCGGCGGGCCTTAAGCCTCCTATCAGCCCCTCATCCTCACCTGTGCCTGCGTACTTTCCGTACACGACGTACAGACCCGCAAAAACAGCTATTGCCGCCACTACCCATATTATAATATTACGAGTTACAACACCACGAGATTTTTTCACGTTAACCATCCCCCATAAAATTAAATGTTTATTTCCCCTGCATACAACTGATTTTTCAAAGCTTATAAAGCATTTTACCGTGCTTACTCTAAATATTGCCCAGATATTTTATTTTATCTGTATAAACAAGTATTCCCGCAGCTATTAATATAATTCCTGAAACGATGCTTACTGCCCTGCTATGCTTTTGAATTTCCTTAAGCGCGCTCTTAATCCTTTCAAACAGGAGGGCTGATACTACAAACGGCATTCCAAGCCCTATAGAATAGGTAAAGAGGAGCATAACTCCTTCCGCCATGGTGCCTGAATTTGCCGCCATACCCAGAGCAGATCCTAAAAAGGCCCCAAGGCATGGAGTCCAGCCGAAGCCGAATACCATTCCAAAAATTATTGAGCTTAAAAATTTAAGCCTGTCAAACTTAAACTCAAACCTCCTTTCCCTGTTTAGAAAGCCTATTTTAAAAAGACCCGTGAAATTCACACCGAAAATAATCATGAGAATGCCGCTGGCTCTCCTGAATACCTCAGCATGATCCTTCAGGAAGTGCCCAAGAGATGTCGCGGCGGCACCTAACGCTATAAAAATTATTGTAAAGCCTATTACAAAGCCTATTGAATTTAAGAGAACCCTTTTTTTGTCTAAAGAGCCTTCCCCCGAAGCAGCATTGGAGGAGCCGGCAAGGTAAGAGAAGTAAACAGGCAGCATTGGAAGTATACATGGTGATATAAACGTAAGAATCCCCTCTATAAATGTCAGTAAGTATGAAAAGCTATCCAACAGGTCATCCGTCCTTTTATTATAAATTTAATCTTATTTACCACCTATTGTATATTATAATCAAAAAATCAACAAGAAAATTTAGAACACAGCTTTTAGAACCTTTAGCTGTTTTCAACCGCTAAAGGCCTATTTTATATTCTCAACCTCTTCCTGTGTAAGCCCTGTGACTCTGGCTATATCGCAAGCCTTCATACCCATACTGCGAAGGTTTTTTACTATGCCCGTTTTTGCTTGCAGAGCACCTTTCTCTATGCCTTTCTCTATGCCTTTATCTATGCCCTCCTTCATACCCTCGTCTCTGGCAACCTTCTCCCTTGTTCTCTGATCCATGAGCCAAAGCTGCCTTGACTCATACTCCAGCCTCTTTTGCTCATCATTGCTTATAACCTGCAAATAATTGAACGCATCCCTTATAGTCTCATTCGTCTCAGCCATAATCTCCATCTCTCCCTTCGTTCTTGCACCTATAAACCTCATCCAGTCTATAGACGGGTCATTCATATCCGTTATCCCCGTCCCCTCCCTTACCTTCTTAAGCTCACAGAAATGCACCTCAACCGCATCCGTCAGCCTGTGCCCCGTCTCATCCTCATTTAAGTGGTATACCGTGTGCATCTTCCTTACAGGCAGAAATTCATAGTCCACTATATTTATTGCTATACACTTTTTAAGCGCGTGAAAGGTTTCTCCCTCTTTTACCTGGGTCGTGTACATCTTGCCTAAATAGTACAGCGTCCTCTCAGCCATAAACACAGACGGCAGCACCTGTATCTCTATATCAACCTGCTTTCCCCCGGAAAACCTCGCACGTATATCAAGTATACCCTTTTTGTCCTCCTCGAACATCCTCGGCAGCTCGGTGTTGATAATTTCTATCCCTTCAAACTCCTTCTCAGGCAGCCTCAGTATGGCACTTAGCAGCGATATGAGCCTTTCCTTATGCTTAATGTCTCCAAACAAAAGTTTGAAAACAAAGTCTACAACAGGCAGCATTATAAAGTCGCTGTCTTGTGCTGCTTTTGTATGCTTAGACATATGCTCTCCCCTTCCGCAACCTTCAATATACTATTATTTTACCAGAAATCTTCATGCATTAACATAGATTTGCTCCTAAATATGTGTTTATGTCCTGTGTTTAGAAAACAGTTTTGTTATATATCTATAATTTATTGTAACATTTTCCCCACGCCTTGAATATTATTTAAATATAACCATATTATTTCTCCCGCTTTGTTTATATAGGCCGGGAGTCTTTGTTTTAACCCCAAGGGAGGTTGCTATGCACAGTAAAAACACCGAGCTTTTATTCTTTATACTGGTCTTCCTCTTGCTTTTTTATGACGACAGGTATCTGGAGCTGCGCAGGGCCATAAATCCTAGAGCCGGACTTGGAGACAGCAAGATACTTTTCTTCATACTTGTATTCCTTTTGCTTTTTTATTGATCTAAAGCATCCAAATATTTTATAAAAGCATCGTTGTTAAAAACAATTTTTTTTGTTTTGTAACACTTTATATGTTTTTTAATATTATATATGGTAAAAGTGTTTAATAAAAAAGACAATATATCATGGGCAATCCGTATTAAATATTAAATTATAGAGAGGATGGTTTTATGAATGAGTCACTGAATAAGAAACTGGCCGAAATGCTTGGGAAAATGGATGAAAAGGTGGTTAAGGCCAAGCTTAATTCCGCACTTGACATGCTTAAGAAGGGAAATACTGAGGACCTGGCCAAAAAAGTAAATAAAATGGATAAAGAAGATCTGATGAAAAAGTTTAACGAGCTCGACGAGAGCAAGCTAAAGGAGCTTAATATCGACAAGGATGATCTGAAGCAAAAAATATCCGGCGCAGACTTAGAAAAGCTGTCTCAGCTCATAGGAGAAAACGGAGATGAAATAGTTAAAAAAATTAAGGACTTTATTAAGTAATCCCTGAATATATTATTAATAGGTTTAACAACCATCTGATCCCTTTTAGCAGTATTGGAGGCGTAATCAATGAGTGATGATATGAGTAAAAAGATAAAGGAAATAGCTGAAATGCTGGGACAGGAGAACATGCCCGATAACGTAAAGGGAATTATTAACCTCCTGGCAGGCAGCGCAGGCCAAGGCCAGAGTCAGGAAAGAAAAAGCAATTCGTCTGACGAGGATTCGCCCGTCGCCTCTTCAAAAGAGCAAAGCAGGGAAAGAAGTGACATGGACGAAAATATAGAAATGCTGAGAAAAGTAAAAACGATAATGGATCGCTTAAACAGCACAAATGATCCCAGAGTTAATCTGCTTACGGCAGTAAAGCCCTTTCTAAGCAGCAAGAGACAACAAAAGCTGGGGACCTGTATAAGAATGATCCAGATGACCGGCCTTACAAGACTTATGGAAGGATCTGATAAAAGTTCTTTATAAAGGGGGAAGAAGGGTAATGCCTTACCGCAAAAAACCGCTATATAATAAGAAATATACATATTCAGGCTCTCTTTCAGACAATTATAGAGTACCTGAAAATGATAAAACTGTTAACACAATAATAAAGGAATCCTTTGAAAAGAATAAGGACATTCCCCTGCCCAACGAAAAGGAAATCCCTGATGCCAATGATAACAGCAGCCGCGGAAAAGGCAAATTTTCTCTGATGAATATTATAGAGAGCATCCGTCTGGAGGAAATAATTCTTATAGGACTTATTTTCCTTCTTATTTCCGAAGGACTGAATGGAATAGAGGACGAGTTTCTTTTACTCATACTTATTTACATACTTTTTGTCTAATTCCAAATTTTAGCGTCACATTATACAATACGGGGGCTTTTTCTAAGCCTCTATTTTATTTCTCTTTTTAAAATGCATGAATATTTTGCTTCAAATAACAAAAAATATTTCTATAAAATATACGTTGCTCTAAACAGTACTTTGCTTTTTTCTTAAGAAAGCAGGTTATTTAAGGAGGATTAATTTGCAAAAGACGAAGCTGTTATCATGTTTTTTAGTTCTTGCGGTTACAATTCTGCTTTGCGGAACAGCACTTTACGGGAATGGTGTAACAAATTTGTACGGCTACAGCAGGGCTGCCCTTTCATACTACGGGTCAAGCGGGCAGGAGGTAAAAAACATCCAGTCAAAGCTAAAGAACTGGGGGTATTACAATGGAGCGGTAGACGGAATATATGGGTATCAGACCTATACGGCGGTGCGGGACTTCCAATATAAAAATAAATTAGAGGTGGACGGCGTTGCCGGTCCTGAAACTCTTTCAGCTCTTGGCCTGCCTACAGGTGAAGCCGAATCGTCCGCAGCAAATTGGAAAAGCAGCGATGTAAAGCTTCTTGCCCACCTAATCCACGGTGAAGCAAGGGGTGAGCCGTATACAGGCAAGGTAGCCGTTGCGGCGGTTGTAATGAACAGAATAAGAGACAGCCGGTTTCCCAAAACCATATCGGGAGTAATATATCAGCCGGGAGCCTTTGATGCCGTTGCGGACGGGCAGATAAATTTAGAGCCCGACGACTCGTCGCGTAAAGCGGCCAGAGACGCATTAAACGGATGGGACCCCTCATACGGCTGTATTTATTATTACAATCCCTCCACAGCAACCAGCAATTGGATATGGACAAGGCAAATAATTGTAAAAATAGGAAAACACAACTTCGCAAAATAGTCCATATAGGACGCGATAAAGATTTTACAAGCATAGAGGATATAATTGATTACAGAAATTTTTAATAGCAACGAAAAGACGCCTTGAGGGGAAATGTCTCACGGGTATGTCATCAGGCGCTTTTCTTAGATGTATTCCTTACGGGTCAAAAAAATTTCTTCCAGCAAGTTATATCCTCCATGTAAAATCTTTATCGCTGCATATCTATGACAAGAGGAGACGGCTTATCAAGCCGGCTCCTCCTTTAAAGGTCTTGTATTCTTCACAGAAAGTATCTTAAACGCGGCAAATACATATGTAATTAGAACTGAGAAAAACGCCGTATAGAAAATCCACTTTATTATAAGAGCTGCGATTGTTCCGCTTATGCCCATAATAATCAATTGAAATAAAATGAAAATAATATCAAAAGCAATAAACCTGGAAACCAGACCCCAGAAATACCTGTCCGCCGTACGCTTTCCCATTATAAATGCCTTTGCTCCATAAGTCATTGCAGCCGGATACCAAAACGACATGTATGTACGAAAGAACATGAATCCTAAAAACACAACGCTTATCGTTATAAAATCAATAGCGATCGCGGTAATTAAAAGCTCCTGACTTCCTGAAAGCGCGGCATTTGTTATAACCATTGCGGGTACTGAGGCAACAAGTATAAAAACAACAAACACAACGGCAAGGAACAGGAATACGAATGACATAAGAAATATGCGAAAAAAGAATCTTTTTATTCCCGAGGTAAACTCCCCCTTCTCCTTAGGCCTCCCCTCAAGGGCATTGTTAACCATTCCGAAATATCCCGAAAAAATTATTGCTATGCAAATGGAAACCGCTACAAGAAAAGCCGCCAGCAGAATAATGCCCTGAACATTCATGACTGCCTTAAGCACTATCTGAAGCATTATAACTATGCTTTGAAATATGTCTCCTCCGCTCAAGGTGCTCCACTTTAAAAGTATATTGGCCAAGGGGTTAAAATTGTCTATAATACAGTATACAAATGCGATTATACTGAAAAACACAATAATCAGAGGCCTGCTCAGTATAACGCGTATGGTTTTCCCGAAGGCTTTCGTAAAACCACCTTCCTTCTTAAAATGATTATATACGGCTTTTCTGAATTCAGACTTAAGCCCAGTGGTAATTATAGCACACTCTAATTATGGTGTAAATATCGACACGAAATGCATCCGCCTATATTCCCTTCATACTGAGCGATATCCTCTTTCTTGCGGCATCCACCTCCAATACCCTTACCCTGACAATGTCTCCTACCGCCACAACCTCCATCGGGCTTCGTATAAATCTGTCGCACAGCTCGGATATATGCACAAGCCCGTCCTGATGAACACCGATGTCCACAAAAGCTCCAAAGTCCGCGACATTTCTTACTGTCCCCGTCAGCACCATTCCCTTTCTCAAATCCTCCAGATGCAGCACATCCGCCATAAGCATGGGCTTGGGAAGCTCATCTCTAGGATCTCTTCCGGGCTTTAGAAGCTCGTCTATTATGTCAAGCAGTGTAGGCACTCCCACCCCCGCCTGCTCGGCAACATTTTGCAGCCCCTTTTTCAAAACCTGATTTTTAAGATCCCCCAGCTTCCTATCTCTAACGTCATTTAAGGTATAGCCCATTATTTGCAAAAGGCTTTTTGCCGCGGCATAGGACTCTGGGTGTACAGAGGTATTGTCTAATATGTTTTCCCCTCCGGGAACCCTTAGGAATCCTGCACACTGCTCAAATGCTTTATTTCCAAGCTTCTTTACCTCACGTATTTCCTTCCTGCTCTTAAACCTTCCGTTAAGCTCCCTGAACTCTATGATATTTTTAGCGATTGCCGAATTGATCCCCGATACATATGACAAAAGGGATGCGGATGCCGTATTTAAATCAATTCCCACACTGTTTACGCAATCCTCTACAACATTGCCCAGAGACTCTCCCAGCCTTTTCTGATTCATGTCGTGCTGGTACTGCCCCACCCCTATGGCTCTAGGATCTATCTTAACAAGCTCGGCAAGAGGATCTAAAAGCCTTCTGGCGATTGAAACGGCACTTCTTAATGCAACATCAAACTCGGGGAATTCCTCCGCTGCCAGCTTCGATGCCGAATAAACAGACGCGCCCGCTTCACTCACCACCATATAGTATACTTCCCTATCTATCTCTTTAATCAATTCCGCTACAAATATTTCCGATTCCTTCGACGCTGTCCCGTTTCCTATGGATATGATGTCAACACCGTGCCTGCTTATGAGCCCCTTCAATACCTTTTTTGCTTCCTCCACCTTGTTCTCCGGAGGAGTGGGATAAACAACGGTGGTTTCCAGAACCTTCCCGGTATCGTCAACAACGCCTATTTTGCAGCCCGTCCTGTAAGCGGGGTCAAGCCCTAACACCACTCTTCCCTTTACGGGAGGCTGCAGCAGGAGGTTTTTCAAATTGACGGCAAATACCTTCATCGCCTGCTCCCCGGCACGCTCAGTCAGCTCATTTCTTACCTCTCTCTCTATGGATGGCCCCATTAGCCGCTTATAGCAATCCTCCACCGCCTCCTCGACATATTTTGAGGTAATGGCGCGGGGGCTTTTAACGGTCTGTGCTTTCAGAAAGTCTATGATGCGCTCGTCGGGTACATCTATTCCCGCCTGAAGGTACTCCTCCTTTTCCCCTCTGTTGACAGCCAGTACCCTGTGCGCCGCAATTTTCGCCAGCGGCTCTTTAAAGTCATAGTACATCCTGTATACCGAATCCTCTTCCTTCTTCGCCTTTGAGGAAAGCATACCATGCCTGAAAAACATTCCCCTCACAGCTTTTCTGTACTCAGCATTGTCTGAAGTATTTTCCGCTATTATATCCTTTGCCCCATCCAACGCCTCCCCAATTGTACACACCTGCTTCGCGGGGTCTACAAAAGGCTCCGCAACGGCTTCTATGCTTCCCTTAAATATGCTCTGAAGGTAAATAATATTTGCAAGAGGCTCTAAGCCCTTCTCCTTTGCAATTGTGGCCCTTGTCCTTCTTTTGGGCCTGAAGGGCCTGTAAATATCCTCAATCTCCTGCAAGGTACAGCATTTATCCAATGCGGCGGAAAGCTCCGGCGTAAGCTTCCCCTGCTCGTCTATCAGCCTTTTGGCATCCTCTCTTCTCTCATTGAGGCTTCTTAAGTACATAAGCCTCTCATAAAGCTCTCTTAGAACCTGATCGTTCAGCTCTCCCGTGGCTTCCTTACGGTAACGCGCTATAAAAGGTATTGTATTCCCTTCGTCTATAAGCCTTACAGTATTTTGAACCTGAAGCGGCTTGAGCTTGAATTCCTGTATCAATTGTGAAATAATATCCGACATATATCCTCCGAAATAAGCTTATTGGTATATATTATACACTTTATCCCAATAATATAGAAGATGCCTCGTTTATAAAATCTTAAAGCCGGTATAACGGAGGGTTTTATGCTGAAAAATAAAGAAACACACATACTTGTGATAGATCCCCACTCTATCCCGGCAGGAAAGCTTTCCCGGCACCTAAGCGGAATAGGCTACACAACCTCCTTCGCCTGCACTCCCGACGCTGCCCGTGAGCTTATGTCTTCCTCCCTGCCCGATATAATAATAATAGACATTCTTATGGAGGATGAAAACGGCAAAGGCCTGATGCCGGAAATAAGCAATGCCGCAAGGCCATATGGCATTCCAATAATAGTATTGTCCTCGTCAAATGATATTGATGCAAAAACCTATGCCTTTGCATGGGGCGCAAGCGATTATATATTGAAGCCCTTCAGCTTCCGTGAGCTTACCTCGCGCATTAACGTCCATCTGAAGACCCGGGGCAGGCACAACGAGCTTAAGGAAAAGGTTAAAAAGCTGACGGCAAGGAATACGGCTCTCAAAAAAATGGCTCTTACCGATACATTAACAGGACTGTATAACAGGAACTATATAGCAGGCAGCCTGCACATAACCCTTGCGCGCTCAATAAGATCCGGTGAGCCGATATCCTTTATTATGGCAGACATAGATTTTTTTAAAACGATTAACGACACCTACGGGCATCAGACAGGCGACTGTGTAATTCGGGATGCCTCAAAGATTATAAAGCACTCAGTCAGAGAGTCGGATATAGTGGCAAGATATGGCGGAGAGGAGTTCCTAATTGTGTGCCCCATCACCGAAGCCTCGGGCGCAAGAAAAATCTCTGAGAGAATAAGGAGCAATATAGACAGCAATACCTTTATATGCGGAGACCACAGTATACATATAACAATAAGCCTGGGAATAAGAAGCATGGCTTTAAAGCAGGGGACAAAAACAGACATTATTATGAATAAGCTGATTAAGGAAGCGGATATGGCTCTTTATAAGGCAAAATTCAAGGGCCGCAACAGGGTCGAGGTGTTTATTCTGTAAGCCTTTCGGCTATTATTCCCTTTTTTTGCCGACAAGGCTTTTATACTCACTGGGAGACATGCCTGTTTTTCTTTTAAAGACCTTGCTGAAATGGAAAGGATCACAAAAGCCTGTAATTGCGGCAATATCCTTTGTCAGTATGTCGGGCTGGCCCTCGATAACTTCCTTTGCCTTTTCTATGCGGAGGTGAAACAGATAATCGGCTGGCGACATGCCCTTGTGCTTGCGGAAAAGCTTACTTAAGTAAGAGGGGACAAGCCCGAATTTTTCCGATAACAACTGGTTGTTTATCTGCTCTGTCAGATTTCCGGCAATGTACATGTCTACCTTCTCCATCAGCAGTTCAATACTTTCATTGGAATATCCAGCTTTTAATTTTATCTGGAACATCTCCTCGAAAATGTACCATACATTTATAAAAAGCTCTTTATAGTTATTTGAATTTGATACAGCTTCATTTATCTGCAATTCAAGGTCTGTAGAATTAAAGGAGTTAGATAGCCCAAGCCCTCCCAAGCACAGAAACACTACATCCTTCACCAGCTTTTCAACCCAGATCTGCAAAAAGCTTGATGCCTCCCACTGCTGAAACAGGTTTAAAAGCTCATTTTTTAAAGACGAGATGCTGCCGCTTTCGGCGCATTTCAGTATTCTTTTTTGATTGACAGTGTCCATAACAGGCATATCGGGTTTTAAAGCATCAAGGCTTTGAGCGGAGGAAGCGGTCTTGAATATCTGCGATTTGGCAAATACCATTTTCTTATTTAATTGTGTCCTGAGATCGTTTAAAATACCGCCTGCCGTTTCAATTTTTTCTATATAGGGGCTGATTCCTATGTTTATGCAGCCGTACAGTTTATTCAGCTCTTCCAGCGCGGAAGCCGCAATATACTTCGCCCGGTCGTCCGAAGAGTCCTTCAGCGTCAATACAGCAACTCTTTCAGCGCCCGTGGTTCCCTTGAAAGCAAAACAACTCTCATCGCTGTGCAAAAATTTCAGCATTAATTTTTCCAAATCGGTATTCTCCCAGAAAACCCTTCTGGGAGAATAATAATCAAGAGAATAGGTGGGAAAGGAACCCGCGCAAAAAAGCATTAAAAGCAGATAGCCTTTGGAGGAAATGCATGAATCCCCTTCCGTAGAGACAATCCTATTTTCAATTACTGAATTGAAAAATTCCCTTTGACGCTTATTTCTCTTGCCGTTAATATCATTTGCCAGCTTGCTTAGGAGAACCGACAGCTCACTCCTGTCCAAAGGCTTTAAAAGATAATCCTCTACGCCGAGAGCCATTGCAGACCGGGCATAATTGAACTCACTGTAGCCGCTTAATATTACCACCTTTATATCAAGGTCTTTGTCACGGATGTGCTGTATAAGCGCCAAGCCGTCAACAACCGACATCTGAATATCTGTGAAAAGCACATCCGGTATGTCTGTCTCAAGCATTCTTATTGCGTCAGAACCGCTGTCCGCCATTGCGATGACCTTAAATTCATGATTTACAGCTTCAATAATGCTGCAAATACTTCTTAAAATAGGGGGTTCGTCTTCAACAACCATAACCTTAATCATATATAGGCCCTCCCAGCGTAATCTTTGTCCCTCCCCCGGCATTTTGCTCTATTTTAAAAATCATATCCTCTTTATATAATAGCCGGAGCCGTACAATAGTATTTATAAGTCCCATTCCCCCCAGCTTCAGATCCTTTATACTGGTATAAGGGTTTTTGACAAATTCATCAACCTGTTCAAAAATCCGCTTTATTTTGTCCTCGCTAAAGCCTGCGCCGTTATCGGAGACCTCCACATACCAGGTGCTGCCGCCGCAGAAGGCGTTGATTTTAATATGCCACGGAGGCTGTATGCTCCTGAATCCGTGGTGAAAACAGTTTTCTACTATCGGCTGAAGTGTCAGCTTTGGTATATCTGTCTTTTTCTGATAAAGCTTGTCGTCCACAGCTACTTCGTAATCAAGCTTGTACTCAAACCTTATCTTCATAAGCTTAAGGTAATTTGTTACATGCCGTATTTCATCACCAACGGGTAAAAAGTCGTCATTGTAGGAGGTCGAGTATCTGAGCATGGAGGACAGCAGCACACAGATTTGCGTGGTTTTTTCCGAGCCTGTTGTCTGGCTGTCTGCATTAATTACCGAAAGCATGTTATATAAAAAATGCGGATCCATCTGTGACTGGAGGGCTATCATATGCGCTTTCATTTCATGCGCCCTGGTCTGAACGAGCTCGTTCATTGAGTCCTTCAGCCGGGCAAACATGCCGTCAAACAAATGATTTAATTCAATAATCTCATCGCTGTCATCCGATTGTGCAATATCCATTGACAGATTGTCGAGAGTCACCTGTCTTACAGAATTCCTCAGTATTTTCAAAGGGCGTGTAAGCTTGTTGGAAAGTATAAATATAAATATAAGAGAAATGAACAGAAGCCCCGTCCCCGTGAGTACAATAATCATTCCCGTCAGCCGTATAGGCTTTAGCAGATTTTCCTTAGGCTCCGCAAGAATAAGCGTCCAGCCGGAGTAATCCGATCTGGTATAGTAAATAAGCTCGGACTTATTTGTGACGGGCCCCGTGACATCTGCATTGCCTGATTTGCCGGTATTGATTCTATCCAGATAATATACTGCGTCACTTGAGGTAAAATCCGCAGACACAGGATAAACAATGTCCCCGCTTTCGGTAAGGAGATAAATGCCTCTTCCGGGAGAGTCATTTTGCTTTAGCAGCTTTTCAAGGCTGTCGTAAGGCTTTTGCGTTTCAACAATACCAAAGGATTCATAGCTGCTCGGTATAATAATTTGTCTTAAAACGGAGATCATTTTGATATTTGCGTCTTCCGACCAAAAATCATCATGCGTAGGAAGAATTACCTTGCCTGGCCCGGAAATGAGCTGTGTATACCATTTGCCGTAATCCTCATGGTATACGCGCTTTGCAATAGCGTTTGAATTATCGCGTATTCCCGTGCTTATATAATCCCCGTTTGCATTATAAAGGCTGGTTCTGAAGGGAGTCTGCAAATTTGCCAGGCATATTGACGCAAGCGTGTCCGATATTTGCCTGTTGTCTTCGGTAGTTACCGAAAAGTAGTTTTGGGCTTCCTCACTTTTTTTAATGCCTGAAAACACCTCTTTCACTACTGGATTTGATATTACATAGAGGGTTGTCCTGTCCATGTCAAGCAAAAAATTGTCTATTTGACTCATAGTGCTTGTAGTCAGCTGGTTCAAGTTTTCCTCCGACTGCCTAAGAGTAATCTGGGATATATATATATAGAAAAAAAACAACGCCGAAGAAACAATAAGTATAAAAACAACTGAATAGTACATAAAAAGCTTTGTCTGAAATTTGAGGCTGTTAAACATTTTCACTGCAGCTCCTTATTGTTATGCTTACGCTTATTATATCATAGCAATGCCCCATATATTGATTTTTTAATATGAGACATGCTTCTCTTTCATTTGAAACATTTATTTATTTTTTAATAAGCTTATAATATAAATATAAGGCGCGCCGGATATGCTTATAGAATACAAACAAGTGAATTAAAAAGAGGAGGTACACGAAATGAACTCGTCTAAGCTGAAAACAGCTCTTGCAATTACAATTGCTGCTTTTATGACTGTATCAACTGCCGCATGTGGCCAATCAGGCACCTCGGATAACAAGGGTACCCAGAGCCAGTCAACCAATGCCCCGATAAAAACAGATGACTCCAAGAAGGCTCTCACAATAGCCTATCTCACTTCAACTACCAAATTCAAGGATGTTGAAAAAGACATGGCGGAACAGCTTAAAGCGGATGAAAATATTACAGTGGAATTTCAGATAGTGCCGGATGACCAGTATGTAACTCTGGTTAAAAGTAAATTGGCTTCAGGAGAGGTTCCTGATGTATTGGATTATAATTTCCCGACACAAAACAGCAGTGATCTTGGCGCCTCCAAAAACATGGAGGATCTGAGTAATGAGCCATGGGTATCCAGGCTTAATAACGCCAAGCTTGTAAAGGACCCGGATGACGGCAAAATATACGCTCTTCCAAGGGAATCCTCCTCCTTCTTCGGTGCCTGCTACTATAATAAAAAGGTTTTGAAGAGTGTGGGAATAGAAGATCCACAGCCCAAAACCTACAAAGATTTTCTCGACATCCTTGAAACCATCAAGACAAAAGGCAACGGGGTCGTCCCCTTCTATGCCAGCAACAAGGATAGCTGGACCACTCAGATATTCATGACGCTTGGGGTTCCCATAGCATTAAGTCCAAACGATCAGGCGGTATGGGACAAGCTGCTTGCCAATGAAATGAAATGGTCGGATATTCCTGAGTTTAAAGAGATATTAAACGATTATCACGATTTGTACAAAAAGGGCTATGTGAACAAGGATAATCTTTCAGCGACATATGACATGGCAAAGGAGGCTGTTGCAACAGGCAAGGCAGCAATGATGCTTAACGGTGAATGGGCGGCAACCGACATAATGTCAAAATGGCCTGATGCTGAGCTGGGAGCATTTATTATTCCGTTCAAAGATAAGCTGATGATAGGAACAGGGGCATATGTTCAGGGAATATTTGTTCCTAAGAACGGTAAGCAGGTTGAAAACGCAAAGAAGTTTGTAAATTTGTGGTCTCAGCCCAAGTATCAGAACATGTTCTGGGAAAAAAATGCCGGCTTCCCCGGTTTCACCGATGTTGATGGCGGAGACGTATTGCCTTATATAAAAGCTCTTGTTGACACCTATATTACAACAGGCCAATACTGCTATCAGATTAATGACCCTATGGGAGCGGCCAGCGGCAGCTTCGGCGACCTTTGGAATTATTATATTGAAATGGTTGCGGGCAGCTCTACGCCTGATAACGTTCTGCAAAAATTTGATAAAAAGTACTCAGATTTTATGAAGCAAAAGAACCAGCCGGGATTCTAAGGTACAAAAATACTTTTGGGATTACTTTTAAAGCAGGCCTTGCTTTTAAGGCCTGCTTTATTTAAGGGGGAGTATTATGAAAGCAAAGAATCTTTTGTATCCAAAATATTTGACATATCCGGCTATTTTAGTATTTGGTGTGTTTTTTATTCTGCCTGTGGCGGCGGCATTTATATTAAGCTTTTATGATTGGAATATTGACAGGCTGCTTACGCCAAAGTTTATTGGTTTTGAGAATTTTAAATATATATTCGGTGATGAATACTTTATTTTATCGGCAAGAAACACTCTGGTTTACGCAATAATTACTTCGTTTATGAAAATTCTGCTGGGGCTGGCACTCGCAGTTGTTTTAAACATGCAGCTTCGTGGAAGGAATATTTTAAGGACAATATTTTATCTGCCCGCGGCTCTTAGCTATATTGTTGTAGGGCTTGTCTTTTCATCCATATTCCGCATGGACGGCATGTTTAACAACATGCTGGCCGGCATAGGGCTGGCAGGCCTGCAGACAGACTGGCTGGGAAACGGCACAACGGCCCTGTACTGCGCCTGTGTAGCCGAAATATGGAAATGGAGCGGCTTTACAATGGCAATATTCATCGCCGGGCTCCAAAGTATTTCCAGTGATTATTATGAATCTGCAAGAATCGATGGTGCAAGCTCGTTACAGCAGTTTATTAAAATAACGCTTCCTCTTTTAAAGCCGGCAATAAGTGTAAACGTGACAATTGCCATAATAGGCGGACTAAAAGTGTTTGATTCGGTTTTTGTCATGACAGGAGGAGGCCCGGGCTTTGCTTCACAGGTACTGAACACATATGTGTATAAGGCTTTTGGAGAAGGCACGCTGGGACGATCCTCAGCAATGGGTATAATGCTGTTTATAGCTATATTTATCATATCCAGCATCAGTAATAACCTTACAAGAAGAGGGGTGGAATGAAGCATGAATCAGGCGTTTTTAAGAAAGCTGCATAAAATCCTTATAGAAATTATCATGTGGGTAATAAGCCTTGTAGTACTGATACCATTGCTAATAGTACTTTTCGGTTCTTTAAAATCAGCCCCCGAAGCGGCGCATTTCAATATTATTCCGCCGCTTGAATGGCATTTTGAAAATTATATTCATGTTATTAAAACTGGCGGTCTTATCAATGCCGCTAAAAACAGCATTCTCATTACATTTTTTTCAATTGCTTTGATTATTCTGGTGTCTGTGATGTGTTCTTTTATTATAGCAAGAAGAACCGGCAGATATTCGTCAATAATATATAATATTTTTCTTATGGGAATGATAGCGCCCATGCAGCTTATAACCACCTTCGGGCTTTTAAAGGTGCTGAATTTGATGGGAACCTATTCGGGGGTCATTCTGATTTTCAGCGCAACGCAGATACCGTGGGCAGTGTTTATGCTGACAAGCTTTATGAAAACCATTCCGAGGGAAATGGATGAAGCGGCTTTTATTGATGGAGCGGGCCCCATAAAAATGGTCTTTGTAATTATTATGCCATTATTAAAGCCGGTAATAGCCACTACAATTGTTATACTCTCCATGTCGGTGTGGAATGATTTGATGATTCCTCTGTTTTTCCTTAATTCCTCGTCGAAATGGACAATGCCTCTTACCGTTTATAACTTTTTCGGGCAGTATTTCAGTAATTGGAACTATGTTTTTGCTGATTTGGTGCTTACCGCGCTTCCCGTTGTAATACTTTATCTGTTCTTCCAGAGATATGTAATAGCCGGAATGACCGCAGGCGCCGTTAAGGGATAATGCGGCATGAGGCGGCATAAATTAAAGTTAAGGAGTTGATGCTTTTTGTTATTGCCGATACCGTCACAAAGGGTTAAGAATTTTGAGAGAATGGGCTTTGGTATGTTTATACACTTTGGCTTATATTCACAGCTGGAATCCGGCGAATGGGTCATGAACCTCAAAAATATACCGTTATCCCAATATGCAAAGCTGAAGGACACCTTCACGGCAGAGGACTTCGATGCGGAAAAAATTGTTTTGCTTGCCAAAAGAGCAGGAATGAAGTATATAACGATGGGAGCCCGTCATCATGAGGGCTTTTCCCTGTACGATACAAAGGGCTTGTCAAATTATGACTCGGTACACAGCCCGGCCGGAAGGGATCTGGTGGCTGAATTTGTAAGCGCTTGCAGGCAAAACTCCATTGTACCGTTTTTATACCATACTACACTTGATTGGTATCAGGAAAGCTATAAAACAGATTTCAATGCGTATCTTGAGTATCTCAGAAAATCCATAGAAATTCTTTGCAGAAATTATGGCGAGATAGGCGGCCTATGGTTTGACGGGAATTGGGATAAGCCTGATGCCGACTGGAGGCTGGATGAATTGTATGGAACCATAAGGAAGTACCAGCCTGAGGCAATCATTGTAAATAACACCGGGCTTGAGGCACGGGGGGAGCTGTCTCATCCCGAGATTGACAGTGTTACCTTTGAGCAGGGCAGGCCGGTGCCATTAAACAGGAATGGCATGAGCAAGTATGTAACGGGGGAAATGTGCCAGACCATGAATGAGAATTGGGGTATAGGGAAACGGGATTTAAATTATAAATCGACCTCCGAGCTGATTGAAAATCTTTGTGCCTGCCGCAAAGCGGGCGCAAATTATTTGCTGAATACAGGCCCCACCGCACAGGGCAGCATACCCGGTATTCAAAAGGAACTCATGGAGACTATAGGAGACTGGATGAGCCTTAACGGAAGGGCAATATATGAAGGAAAGCCGTGTATGATCAGAGGAGGCCATGAAGACTTTGCCCTTGAAGGTGATGACGGCAAAGTTTATCTATTTATATATAAGCTGCATGTGCAAGGACACCCCAATGTCACTTTAGGAGCTAACAAATCCGGGCCGCGAGCATTTTATGGCGTTCACAGGAAGGTTAGCGGCGTGCGCTGGCTGGATAATAATGAAGAATTGGCTTTTACGCAGGATACAGACTCGGGGCTTTTCTGCTTCGATGCCACAGGATATCCTTATGGTGAAAATTTAGTGGTAAGGGTTGCGGAACTTTATTGATATCTCTGAGGCTTAAGCCTGAAAATTTGATTTAGGAGGAATTTCCATATGGAAGGCAGAGTATTAACAGAAATTTGCTGCGGCTCTCTTGACGATGCTTTAATTGCCCAACAGGCCGGTGCCGACAGAATAGAATTAAATTCATGCCTGCAGCAAGGAGGACTTACCCCGTCTCTCGGGACTTTTATAGAGGCAAAAAAACGGTTGAAAATCCCGGTAATGGTTATGGTTCGTCCCCGCGAGGCCGGTTTTGACTATAGCGGAAATGAAATTGAGGTTATGGAAAGGGATGCCGGGTTATTTATAGAGCATGGGGCTGAAGGAATTGTTTTTGGGTTTCTTAATAGCGACGGGACGATAAATTTAAAAAATTCACAGCGCATGATGAAAATTATCGGACGCGCGGAGGCAGTGTTTCACCGTGCCTTCGATGTTGTGCCGGACCCTTTTAAGGCACTTGACCAGCTTATAGAAATTGGGGTTACAAGGGTGCTTACCAGCGGTCAGGAAGCTTCGGTGTACGATGGAGTACCTCTGATCGCAGAATTAGTTAAATATGCAAAGGGCAGAATACAAATACTTCCCGGCGCAGGTATTAAGCTGGGCAATGTACAGGAAATAATTCACAAAACCGGCGTAAGTCAAATACACTTTGCATCAATAGCAACCCGCTTTGACACATCCACTGCCGGCAATTCAAAGATTTTCTTCGGAGGGGCTTATTATCCGCCGGAGGACAGGCACACAATTGCAGACTTAAGCACGATGAAAAAAATAATACAAAAGACAGCGAAAAATTAAGTGGAACAGGGCTGAGGCATTTACCCCACCCGCCTGATTATTGTTTCAGCCCTGTACTTCCGAACCAGATCCCTGCTCACAACGCCTATCTCCATGAATTGGGTGTTTGCAACCGCACAGGCTGTCCCCAGCCTGAAGGCCTCCTCCAGTGTGTAATTTTCAGCCAGCGCGGAGGCAAAGCCCGCAACCATTGAATCCCCCGAGCCTATTGTATTAACGGCCTCCACCGCAGGGTTTACCGCCTCAAGCACCGTGTCTCCCGACACAAGCAAGGCACCCCCGGCTCCTAAGGAGGCTGTCACCACCTCCACCCCCTGTGAGTTTATAAGCCTGCACGCTCCAATTATATCTTCCTTAGTTTCAAGCGTCCTTCCTATATATCCGCTAAGCTCCCTTATGTTTGGCTTTACCATATAAGGCTTTGCCTTTATTCCCTCAGCCAGCATTTTATTGCTGCTGTCGAGAATGACCTTTATATTGCGGCTGCGGGATATTTCTATAAGTGTTCGGTAAAAATCCTCCGGGATGCCGTGCGGAAGCCCTCCTGAGCATACCAGCACACTGGTTCTTTCCAAAATCCTTTTAAAAGCCTCAAGAAATGCCTCTGTGTCAGCGGGGGTTATATGCGGGCCCCTTTCCAGAAGCTCTGTCTCGGTATGTAATTCGCTGTCTATTATGTTGATGTTGGTTCTGGACTCGCCTTGAACCTCTGTAAAAAACGTATTCACTTTAAGCCCGTCAAGCTGTGATACAAGCCAGCTTCCCGTATCTCCAGCTTTAAATCCTACGGCGTTGACCCGCTGACCTAAAGCAGCCGCCACTCTGGCAACGTTTATTCCCTTCCCCCCCGCCGATTTAACTGTATCCTCGGGCCTGTAGAGCCCACCGGCCCTAAAGCCGTCCACAAAATATATTTTATCCACGGCGGGACTTAAAACCACTGCGGTAATCATAAACAGCCTCCCAAAATAAATTAACCGTATTGCGCCAGGTGCCTGCACCTTCATGCACCCAATGCTATATAGTTTAGGCTTTTACATATCGGATAACGGAGGATGTAAAATAATATCCTCCATAATAATTTCTACTCTAACTATAAAAGCATGTATACCTGTAGAAGGCGCTTGTGATTTTAGTTAGCTTAAATTATATCCAGGTCACGCATTCCGGGGAAATTATTCCTCCGGAAATTATTTTACATCCTTTTTAGATAGTCTGTATCCTAATTTATATAATTATAGCACTCCGGCTGCGGTTTTGAAATCGGTAATTTTCAAAAGAGGGGGGACAAGCAAGAGGCTGTGAGCATCCGGCTCACAGCCTCCCTTGCGCTTGTCCTTACCCTTACTTGCGTCCCTGCTTTCCGCCGTTTTTGCCCTTATTGTCATACTTCTCCGCATAGCCCGCATGTGACGCATTCTCTCCAAGCTGATCATTGCTGGGTCCCGGACCGGTTTTAGCCATTTTGCTTCCGTTGGAATTTTTCTTACTCATGTAAATACTCCTCTCTATGATAATGTTTTTACCTGTAAATATTATCTGCAAAGCTTTAAGCTTTTATTACATCTCAAACTCCGCTTCATTTAGCCTGATAACACCATGAATATTCCCCAGCTGCTCTGAAAGCCTTAATAATGCCGAGTCCTTGCTTTTTGCCTCCAGCATGACATCGAAATCTATTCCCGGCTTTACGGCATATCTTAAAAATTGCTCGAAATCCTCAGCATTAATAAAGTCGGCATGGCTTCTGAAATCCTTTTGGGATTTTGGGCTCGAAAAATGTATTTTGGGCCTGAAATACTCCCCGTCCCAGGTTTTAAAAATGTCCTCCAGAATCACCTCAAGAGCTTCGCCCCTGTTCAGACACCAGTCATGGTGTACGTCTACCACCATGGGTATATTTAAGTCGCGGCAAATACACAGCACATCATGCGCGTCATAGCTCTTGTCGTCATTCTCAAGAATTATCCTTTTTGCTATTCTGTCTGGCAGCCTTGTGAAATTATCCCTGAATCTGGATATCGAAGCCTCCCTGTCGTTATAAAGCCCGCCTACATGCAGGACAAGCTTATACCTGTAATCATCAAGCCCCATGGCTTCAAGCAGCCTTACGTGATAATCAAGATCACTCACAGACTGCTTTATTACGTCTTGAGAGGGTGAATTGATGAGCGTATAGTGGTCGGGGTGGGCGCTTACCCTGAAATCATTTTCCTTAATGAAATCCCCTATTTTTTTAAGCTCCCTTGCGAAATCGCCGGTATAATCCCAGCCTTTAGTAAGGGGATGGGTGGCAAGAGGTATAAGCTTGGACGTGAGCCTGTAGACCTTTATGTTGTATGCCTTGTTGTAAATAAGAATCCTCAAGGTATTCTCAAGGTTTTTTGCGGCAACCCTTTTTAGCCTGTACATCCTCGCCTGCTCATCGGGAAGCCTTCCAAGCACCGCAGCAGTCACAGTGCCCGACGGTGAACAGTCGTGAAGATTTAATGTCATTGCAACATACCCAAGCCTGAATTTCATGAGCAGCTCCCTCCGACATTATATTTTCCCAAAAAAAGAAAGCCTATTCGGCTTCTATTTAACAGCTTTTACTACAAGCATAAATGAATTTTCGTTATAGGGAGTGCCTGTGAAGTCACCGTAAAGGCTTATATCCTTAAAGCCTTCCCGTTCCAGCATTTCAGCCATGTCACGGCTCATAAGCGGGAAGAGCGGGACTATGTTTTCATAGCTCTGCACCTCACTGCCGTTAGCTACTTCAAGGACGGTGTTGAAATCAATCAGCCCCGTGTCGCGGCAATATTTATATCGCCTTATAAACTTAAGTCCCGCTTCACGGTTGGTGATATCAGGAAGACCCTGTACGTCAAGCCTGATAATTCTGTCATAATTGATAATCTGGATAATAAGAGTGCCGTCATTGCCCAGAACAGAATGCATCTGCCCTAAGACATCCGATATTTCCTTTTTGCCCGCCAGATGGACTATGGAGTTTCCTATACAGTAAACACAATCGTTCTCTCCTGTCACCGTGCCGCTTAAATTTCTCATATCGCATTTAAAGGCGCGTATATCCACTCTCTCTTGTGATGCCTTGCTTTTTGTCTTTTCTATCATTTTTTCGTCAATATCCACTGCGGTTACATCATAGCCCAGCTTTGCCAACTCTATTGCGTAGCCTCCCGAGCCGCAGGCGACATCCACAACCTTTTTGGGCGGAACACCCGCACACTCCCTTATAAAATCAAGCTGCTCCCGCCCTGCCGGGAAAATATAATCATAATATCTGCTTATCTGTTCATAAAAGCCCATTTCACAGCTTCCTTTCCTTTTCGTCACTTCAGAGAAAATTCCTCCTCCAGCAGCCTGTGATGGAACTCCGAGGTGTCAACACCCTTGCGTATAAGCTCGCCTATGCTCCTTAAGCTTCTGGTATCACCTATAAGTATCATTCCCTTAACAACACCGTTTTTAATCACAAGCCTTCTGTATGCCCCGCTGTCGTAGCGGCGCGACAGGATTTCGCAGTCCTCCTCCGGGTTTACAAGCCCCATTGAAACAAAGGGTATATCCCGCATCTGAACCTGATTTAAGCGGGCCGCCTCAGCAGAAAAGCCCTGAGGCTGTCCCGCCATGCTGAAAGCAGCCGCTCTTCCCTGATTCATAGCATTAGGCCATATACAGGCAATCCTGCTATTGCCTGATTTTGCGTCAACCAGCTCCGCGGCATCCCCCGCCGCGTAAATATGGCGGCAGGAGGTTTCCATAAATTCGTTCACTATAATTCCCCTGCCGATTTTAATTCCGCACTGTGCCGCAAAAGCTACGTTAGGACGAGTGCCGCTTGATACAACAAGCATATCATATGTAAGCTGTGTTCCGTCCGAAAGAAGAATTGTATTTCTCTCTCCGCCACACGCCTTGACAATAGTAGTTTCCATAAGAATTTTTATTCCTTCATTCCGTATCCTTTCAAGCATGACCTCCGAGGACTCAGAATCCATCTGCAAAGGCAGAATTCTCTTTTCTCTTTCAATTATGCATACCTCCATGCCCAAGGCTTTAAGCGCAAAGCCTGTCTCAATTCCGGTAAGCCCCGCACCCATTATTACCGCTCTTCCGCCTTGACGCGACTGCTGCCTTATCCTGTCTGCGTCATCCAATGAATTCAGCGTAAGGCAGCCCGCCTCCCGAAGCCCCTCGACAGGGGGAATAAGCGGAGTACCTCCCACTGCTATAAGCAGCCTGTCATACTCAATGGAGGTACCGTCATTTAGGATAATCCTCCTGCTCTGCGCATCTATATCCTTGCATGGATTATTTCTCACCAGCTCAATATTGCTGTCGTGATAAAAATTATGGCTTCTTAAAAAAAGCTTATCCTTATTAAGCTTGCCTCCGATGTAATCGGGAAGCATGGGCTTTGAATACACCGGCCACGCCTCACCGCTGACAATGGTTATGTAATCATTTGCATTGGCCTCTCTGAGCTTTGCCGCTGCCGTTATACCCGCAGCCCCATTTCCTAATATTACATGCTTCAACATCTTTCACCTCTTTAATTTCTGTTGTATCATGGAAAATTTCGAGTTAAGGAATTGACATCAACAGATTATATATATGCCACATAATTCACTGTTTAAAACGTTTTCTTTCAATTGATAACACCTAACATTTTTTCACATTTTAGAGGATTTTTAAATTATTTATGGAATATAATTATTATATATTACTATTAACACATGGTCTATTATATTTTCTTCAATTCAAAGCATTGAAGCAGTCAATATGTTCCACCGGCTTAAAATACCAACGAAAGGGTGATGATTTAATGAAAGCCATTATTATGGCCGGCGGCGAGGGCTCGAGGCTGCGTCCTCTGACCTGCGACCTGCCCAAGCCAATGGTTCCTGTAATGAACAGGCCTATTATGCAGCATATTATAGAACTGCTTAAGTCTTATGGAATAATTGACATAGGCGTCACCTTAATGTACCTTCCCGATAAAATCAAGAACTATTTTGGAAACGGCTCAAGCCTTGGTGTGAATCTGCATTATTTTATAGAGGATTTCCCTCTGGGAACCGCCGGAAGTGTCAAAAACGCCCAGCATTTTCTGGATGAAACCTTTATAGTTATAAGTGGAGATTCGCTTACCGATCTGGATCTTTTAAAAGCTCTGGAATACCATAACCGTAAGTATTCAAAGGCCACTCTTGTGCTTTCCAAGGTTGAGAGGCCCTTAGAATACGGTGTTGTCCTCACCGACGAGGATGACGCTGTCATAGGCTTTCTTGAAAAGCCAAGCTGGGGTGAGGTATTCAGCGATACTATAAACACAGGCACTTATATACTTGAGCCTGAGGTTCTGGACTATTTTGAAAAGGGCAAAAAATTTGATTTCAGTCAGGAGCTTTTCCCCTTGCTGCTTGAAAACAAAATACCCATGTATGGATATATCTCATACGGATATTGGTGCGATATAGGAGATCCCACAAGCTATTTGCAGGCACATTATGACGCTTTTGAGGGCAAAATAAAGCTTCCTTTTGAAGGAGAAGAGATAAAAAAGGGAGTGTGGGCAGGCAGCGGGACGGTCATTGAGCCCAACGCAGAGCTGAACGGCCCCTGCCTTATAGGCAGCAACTGCCATATAGGCAACGGAACCGTCATAGATAACTTCTCCGTTATAGGCAGCGGCAATATAATAGAGGATGAGGTGTCCATAAAAAGAGGGGTGCTGTGGGATAATACTTCCATACAGTTTGGCTCTGAAATACGCGGAGCAATCCTTTGCAATAAAGTGACGCTGAAGCATTATGTATCTGTTTTTGAAAACTCCATAATAGGAGACAGGTGCATAATTAATGAGAGGGCTATTATAAAGCCCAACATAAAAATATGGCCCCAGAAAACCATTGACCCCCTTGCAATTGTGGACAGAAATGTTATATGGAGCTCAAGGCAGTCAAGAACTATTTTTGGTGAAAACGGGCTGTCGGGCATAATTAATGTGGATATATCCCCTGAGTTTGCCACACGCCTTGGCGCCGCCTACGGCTCGATATTTAAAAAGGGCTCTAAGGTTGTTGTAAGCTCCACAAACTCAAACTCCGCCAGAATGTTCAAGCATGCCTTTGTATCAGGAATACTTTCAATAGGCGTGGAGGTTTTCAATCTAAGCAGCCTTCTTACGCCTATCTCAAGACATGCCATCAATTTCCTTTCGGTGGAGGGAGGAATACATATAAAGGTCAGTGACGACAACCCCAATAAGCTGAGGGTTGACTTTATGGACTCCAAGGGAGGAAGCATAAGCAGAGGCACCGAGAGGAAGATTGAGAATGCGTATTTCAGGGAGGACTTTAAGCGGTGCTCGGGAGAGGAAATCAGCAGGCTCAATAATATAACCGATTTTAAGGATTATTACATAAGATCCATACTAAATCAGACCGATGTTCATAAGATAATGGACATATCCCCTAAAATCTGCGTTATATCCCCCTCTGATTTTGTTATTTCAATTGTGCTGTCAATGCTGGCGGATTCGGGCTGCAAGGTTGTAAGCTTTTCCTCTTGCAATCCTGAGGCGGTGGATCTTATAATATATGAGATAAATAAAACCAACGCGGACTTTGCCGCTTTTATAGACAGCAACGGTGAAACGCTGATATTAATTGATAAGAATGGAAATATAATAAAGGATGACCTGTTTTTATCGCTTTCGTCGCTCATTGCGTTTAAAAGCTCGCCAAATATCAGTGTTGTAGTGCCGGTAACAGCGCCGTCCGTTATAGAAAGCCTCGCTTCCAAATACGGAGGCAGGGTGGTTCGCACCAAAACCTCCTCCCAGGCGGTTATGGAGCAAATACTGAGCCGGAATCCCTATAAAAGCAGAGAGGACATGGGGCAGTTCCTTCTTAATTTTGACGCCCTTGCAGGGCTGGTAAAGATTATAGAGTATTTATGCATTAATAACATAACGCTTACTGAAGCTATAAATGAAATACCCAGCTTTTATATGAGCAAAAGAAATATTTTTTGCCCGTGGGAATTAAAGGGCAAGGTAATGAGGACATTAATTACTGATAAAAACAACGAGAGAATAGAGCTTATAGACGGAGTAAAATTTATAATGGATAACGGCTGGGCTTTGGTACTCCCAGACGCGGATATGCCTCTTTGCAGGGTATATTCGGAGGGTAAATCGCCTGAAATAGCAGAAACAATTTCAGAGTATTATCTGGAAAAAATAAACCATATAGTAAATGAATAATCTCCGCAGTACTTTGTCATAGGAAAGAAATATCTTCCGAAATAATTTTCAACAGCATCGGAAAGATGAATTCGCGGGAAAAGTCTCTAGGGACAAACATGAATTCACTTTCCTTAGAGGTATTCCTTACGGGTAGATGAAAATTATTCTACAGAAATTTCTTTCCACTAATACAAGCTTTGGGAGACGCAGAATGAGAACAATAACAGTTACAGCAGCACAATCAAACAAAAAGATAGGCCGCATCATAAGGGAAAGCTTCCCGGAAATGCCCTCAAGCGCCATGTTTAAGGCTTTCAGAAAAAAGGATGTAAAAGCAAACGGAGTTAGGGTGAAGGAGGACTATGTCGCCATGGAGGGCGACAGGCTGGACATTTATATAAGCGATGAAATTCTTGACGGATCACCCGTAAGTGACGCAGAAAACACCAAGGCGTACTTTAACGTCTCATATGAGGATGCCAATATATTAGTTGTCAACAAGCAGCCGGGAATAGCGGTACACCCTGACAGAGAACAGGCTGACAGTACGCTGATAGAGCTTGTACACCGTTACCTGCAGGAAAAGGGAGAATTATACGAGTCTGCTTCGGACGATTTTAAGCCCTCCCTATGCCACAGGCTGGACAGAAACACCGGAGGCCTTGTAATAATAGCTAAAAACAGCGGAAGCTTAAAAATCCTGCTGAAAAAAATAAAGGATAAGGAAATTAAAAAGTATTATCAGTGTCTGGTATGGGGCAAAATGGAAAGGAATTATGAAGAGCTCACCGCCTATTTAGTAAAGGACGAGCTTAGAAGCAGGGTATTTATTTCAGACTCCCCCCCAAAGGGCTCACAGAATATAACCACAAGGTACAGGGTGCTGTCGTATGAAAGCAATATAAGCCGTCTGGAGGTAGAGCTTATAACCGGGCGCACGCATCAGATTCGCGCTCATCTGGCTCACATAGGCCATCCTGTTATAGGAGACGGAAAATACGGCACAAATGCTATTAACCGCCCCTTAGGAGCAAAGCATCAGTCGTTATGGGCATACAAGCTTGTCTTTGATTTTGCGGGAGACGCAGGGTGCTTAAATTACCTCAAGGGTAAAAAAATTCAAGTTGTCCCAGAGTTCAATATAAAGAAAATATAAAGAGGAGGGTATATTTTATTGATATACCCCTCCTCTTTCCCTTCAGCTTAAATTCATTAATTCCAAAAACCGAACTACCTGCCTATAAACTGCTGTACCATTACCTTCCCGTATGTGGGACTATCAACAATACCAAAGCCTACGTAGTTAAAGTTTGTATTCAGAATATTTTTCTTATGGCCCTCAGAGTTCATCCATGCTTTGAATGCGCCCTCCACAGTCTGGTTTCCGGCTATATTCTCACCCGCCGTCTTGAAGCTTATTCCAAACTGTCTCATCATGTCGAAGGGTGAACCATAGGTAGGAGACTGGTGTGAGAAATAATTATTATCCGCCATGTCCTTGGCCTTGGCCTTGGCACACTTCATTACCTCCATATCAAATTCCAATGCCGATGCCCCTGCGTCTGTTCTTGCCTTGTTGACAAGGTTCAGAAGTGTCTGCTCGTCCTGTGTAACTCCCTTCAGAGCAGCCGCCTTCTTAGGTGTTTCAGTCTGTTTAGCCGGAGTGGCTGCGGTATTGCCGGTATTTTTCTTGACATTTGTAAACTCTGCAACCTTGACATATTTGCTGTATGCAGAGCCGACGCATCCCCTTGCGGGATCGTATATGGTATACCAGTCTCCCAGCATTCCAAATACCTTTACGGCCTGTCCCTTTTTAAGGACACACACAACAGGATATTTTGTGCTTGGGCCCTGTCTTACATTTAATGCATGAGGTGTCACCACCCCATCAATAAAGTCTGCCTTTTGGAAATAGGATGCCGCCATAACGCTGCCTGAATGGGAGTCCGTAAGTGCGGGAGCCGACATAAACACCAGTGCCATTACCAGTAAAAAAGCTATCTTTCTTTTCATAAAATCCCTCCAAATTCATGCAATTCTTACTAAGAAGAATTTACTATGTTATATAGTATTAACACATTTAGATGAATTATTTACATAAGAGTATATAAAAAAGCAAAAATTCTAATTCAAATAATGCCAATTCCTAGCCCCTTATTTAAGAAAGACAGCTCCCCTCCGCCGCTAATAAGCCTTGCCCCAGTAAACCATATGCTTTGCGGGCTTTCCGCAGCACATGCATTTATCCGATATTGTCTCCTGCTCAAACGGGATGCACCGGGCAGTTGCGGAGGTTCTCTCCTTTACCGCGTCCTCGCAGGCCCTGTCTCCGCACCACATAGCCTTTATAAAGCCGGGAGTTTCATTAATTGTCCTTTCAAACTCGTCCAGCGTTTCCGCTTTAAAGGTCTTTTTATCCCGCATCTCTCTTGCCCTTTCAAGCAGTGCGTTCTGCAGTTCCTCTAAAATTTGCGGCACCTTGGTTTCCAGCTCATCCATTGAAACAAATATCTTTTCTCTGGTATCTCTTCTCACAAGGACAACCTGATTTTTCTCAATATCCTTAGGCCCCACCTCAAGTCTTAGCGGCACACCCTTCATTTCATGCTCGCTGAACTTCCAGCCGGGCATCTTGTCGCTGTCGTCCATTATTACCCTTGCCACACACGATAGCCTTTGCTTAAGCTCTCCCGCCTTCTCCAGCACACCCTCCTTATGCATCTGTACAGGTACTATCACCAACTGCACAGGCGCTATCACAGGAGGAAGCACCAGCCCGCTGTCATCACCGTGAACCATTATAATAGCCCCTATAAGCCTGGTTGTGACTCCCCATGAGGTCTGATGCACATACTGAAGCTGGTTCTCCTTGCCGGTATACTGGATTCCGAACGCTCTTGCAAAGCCGTCTCCAAAATTGTGCGAGGTGCCCGATTGGAGCGCCTTTCCGTCGTGCATAAGGCTTTCGATTGTATAGGTGGACTTTGCTCCGGCGAACTTTTCCTTCTCTGTCTTTTTCCCCTTAATTACAGGAATAGCCAGAGCCTTTTCACAAAAATCCGCGTATACATTCAGCATTGTTATTGTCTCTTGCTGCGCCTCATCCGCGGTGGCATGTGCCGTATGCCCCTCCTGCCATAAGAACTCAAGAGTCCTCAAAAATGGCCGTGTCGTTTTTTCCCACCTGACCACCGAGCACCACTGGTTATACAGCTTGGGAAGGTCCCTGTATGACTGTATTATATTTGCATAGTGATCACAAAAAAGCGTCTCTGAGGTCGGGCGCACGCACAGCCTCTCTGCCAGCTTCTCATCCCCTCCGTGCGTAACCCACGCAACCTCGGGAGCAAACCCCTCAACATGCTCCTTTTCCTTTAAGAGCAGGCTCTCGGGAATAAACATGGGCATATATACATTTTCATGACCCGTTTCCTTAAACCTGGCATCTAAGTATTTCTGAATATTTTCCCATATTGCATAGCCATACGGACGGATTATCATGCAGCCCCTTACGCTTGAGTAATCCACTAGATCCGCCTTTTTGATGACATCCGTATACCATTGTGTGAAATCCTCATTCATGGAGGTTATCGCCTCTACAAGCTTTTTTTCCTGTGCCATAAGCCTCATCTCCCATTCAATAAAATATTTTAATAATCTTAAAATAAAAAAACCGCCCTTAAAATACTAAGGGACGGAGCTTATAACCGTGGTACCACCCAAATAGACGCGCCAATCCGTGCGCTGTCCGGCTCTGAAAGCCTTTACCGGGGCTCATGCGTCAGTTTCATCAACTGCATCTCAGGGGTGGGAAGAAAAGCTGTTGCCGAAGGCCTCGCACCAAATGGCCCTCTCTCTTAAAAATCCCGCTTCTCATTGATCCCGTCATTGACTTATACTCATATTTAATATAATATACCCATTGTACGATGTCAATATTAAAATAAGCAAAAAGGGAGTGTGCTGAAAGATTGAAGGTAGGTATAGGACAGGACAGCCATAGGTTCGATTTCAACGACAACGCCAAAAAGCTTATATTAGGAGGCGTAGTCTTTGAAGGACATGCGCCGCTTCACGGCAACAGTGATGCCGACGTAATACTTCACTCAATAACCAACGCTATTTCAGGTGTAACGTGCGTAAACATATTAGGATCGGTAAGCGATGAAATGTGCTTAAAACACGGGATAAAGGACAGTACAGCATATCTTGCCGAGGCATTAAAGCACTTAGGTGAAAGCAAAATCGTGCATGTATCCATATCAATTGAGTGCTCCACACCAAAAATAAGCCCCAAGATACACCAGCTCAGAGAAAGCATAGCAAGGCTGCTGGACATACCCCAAAATTGCGTAGGCATAACCGCCACAACAGGAGAGGGGCTTACACAATTCGGGCAGGGCAAGGGCATTCAGGTATTTAGCTGTGTCACAATAATATAACTGCTTAACGCCTTATTCTTTTCTGTGCCTTGCTTCCCTTGACCGCACTATGGCTTCTCCCGCAACCAAATCCTCCTGTGTGGTGATTTTTATATTCTCGTAGCTTCCCATAACCAGTCTGGTTCTCACACCAAGTCTTTCAACCAGTACAGCATCATCTGTACCATAAAAGCCCTCTTCCGCAGCCTTAATATGTGCGTCCATTATAAGCCGGTACCTAAAGGACTGAGGTGTCTGTACCGACCACAGCACACTCCTTTCCAGAGTGGAGCTTATAAAGCCTTCCTTATCCCCTGCCTTTATCGTATCCTTCACAGCAACAGCCACACATGAGGCTCCGTACCTGTCAGCCGCCTCAATACTGTCGGAAATAATTTTATGTGTTACAAACGGCCTGGCACCGTCATGTATAACAACAACGTCACAGGCTTTATCTATTTCACAGAGCCCGTTATAGACAGAAGCCTGCCTTTCCTCCCCGCCCGACACTATTGTCTTCACCTTCACGGCTCCGCACATATCGACAATGTTCTGTTTGCAGTATATTATATCGCTTTCATTTACAACCAGTACTATCTCATCAATATGACGACAGCTTTCAAACACCTCAACCGTTCTTGCAAGTATAGGCTTTTCCGCTATCTCAATATATTGCTTATTTATATCGGTATTCATGCGCGCGCCTCTGCCCGCAGCTACAATAACCGCGCCGGCGCACAGCTTTTTATTAGGCATTTTCCCTCCGCAGCAGCTTTTTAAATAACTCTCTCAATAGTGTTTTTAGGCTTGGCAAAAATCATTCTCCCGGCGGCGGTCTGTATAACGCTTGTCACTATTACACTCACAGTTTCCCCCATATATCTTCTGCCCCCTTCAACCACTATCATTGTGCCGTCATCAAGATACCCTATGCCCTGCCCACTCTCCTTTCCATCCTTAACCACCTGTATGGACATCTCCTCACCGGGAAGGGCAATGGGCTTCATTGCATTGGCAAGCTCATTTATATTCAGCACCTGAACTCCGTGGAAATTAGCCACCTTGTTCAGATTATAATCATTGGTAAGTATTTTTGCATTGATTTTTTTTGCCGCCCTAAGAAGCTTGTCGTCGGCCTCTCCGCCCTCTGTATCCTGAAAATTTTCAATTCTCACAGGATAGGGCAGCTCCTTTTGCATTGCGTTAAGCACATCCAGACCCCTCCTGCCCCTGTTCCTCTTAAGCGAGTCAGAGGAATCGGCAATATGCCTTAGCTCCTCCAGCACAAAGTCAGGCACAATAATATCCCCATCCAGAAAACCGCTTCTGCAGATATCCACAATCCTTCCGTCTATTATGACGCTGGTATCAAGCAGTCTGCTCTGGTACATTATATTATCCTCCTGTTTAAGAGGAATTCTTTCTTTAAAATTGCCATGCAAGGTTTCATTTCTCTTTCCTACCGCAACCCAAATTCCTATTCCCCCGAATAAAACATTTGCAATAATGGATATGGGCAGGCCGATTATATCTACCTTATTTATAGGAATACTTATAAGATTTGCAACAATAAGACCGACTATGAGTCCCGATGAGCTGACCGTCAGCTCATATAATGACATTTTCTGGAGCACCTCTTCAGTTTTATCAAGTGCTTTCAATACGAATGCAATAATTTGATTTGCAGTCACATAGAACAAAAATGCACAAGCTATTGTAACCAGACAAAAAACCGCGGCTTTAAGCTCGGTATGAAACTTGACATTATGCATATAAAAGAAGGTTCTGGTAAGAGTAACACCTGTAACAGCACCAATAACGGCAAATAAACCCTTTAGTACATTGTTTATCACAATACCTAACTCCCTTATATTAATAACATATAATGCTTAAGTGAGGATAACTAGCCGGATATTGGCTATTTACAGCCTTTCCGGCAAAAAAACAAAGCTCTTATATGTTTATATAATCACTTATAATACCCTCAATCTCAAGCTGGTCTGTCCCCTTTGCCAAAACCAATTCACTTATAAGAATTTGACGTGCGCTGTTCAGCATTTTTCTTTCTCCGGTAGATAAGCCCTTTTCTCTGTCTCTGAGCATCAATGACCTGACTACGTCGGCAACCTCAAAAATATTCCCGCTTTTTATCTTAACCATGTTTTCCCTGTAACGCTTATTCCAGTTGCTGTTTACGTTCAGGTTCTGATCTCCCAATATGGCAAATACCTTGTCCACATCGCACCCGCTGATGACCTCCCTTATGCCTATATCTTCAATATTGTGTGTAGGAATCATAACCTTCATATCACCCACAGGCATTTTCATAACATAGTAGTTTTGTTTCTGTCCAAGTATCTCTCTTTCCTCAATTGACTCAATAACACCAGCACCATGCATTGGGTAAACAATTTTGTCCCCAACATTAAACATAACTAACGCCTCCAACAAATAAAACTTCCTTAAGAAATTATCCGGAAGCCCTAAAGATCAAAAATCTGCTATAAATATATCTTAACCACAAACTACTTATTAATAAATAGTATACTATAAATATATAATAATGTCAAAACGATTTATTCTAACATTTGTATTTGTTTATGTCAACGATAATTTTTTTTGAAATTAAAAATTTTATATGCAATGTTTACCAGAAGGTTTTTAATTGACAACAGCGCAATCAAACAATTATAATAAAAATGGAAGTGACCTTTAAGTGAATTTTTGTATTGATAAAATTATCACAGCTAAGGAGTGAGCTTTATTGAAGGACATTATAATAGATGAGCTGCAGTATTCTGCAAATGAGCTTCTTGTCAGGAACAAAAGCATCATTGACCTGATTACTAAATTTCAGGATTCCAACGCCCGGGTCAACCGTTCTGTAGTAAAATCGGTAACTCACTGCGGTTGTATAAAGATTAATGCTGAGAAGCAGTCCTTCCCTGAGGACGGAGATTTTGAAGAAATGAAGCTTTTGATGGAAACTCATTTGGAAGGGAAGCTGTGCGAAAACTGCAGGGATATAATAGAAAAGGAAATAGGAAAAAACCTTTTTTATCTGGCATCCATATGCAACACCTTGGATCTTAATTTATATGACATAATTATAAAAGAGCTGGATAGGGTTAAAATGCTTGGCAAATACAATTTAAGATAAAAAAAACAGCGTGTAGCACGCTGTTTTTTATTTTTATAGATATGTAGCGGTAAATTACCGAGCCAGCCTGTATATTTCCAGAACATCCTGCCAATACAGCTTTTTAAGCCCCCCGATAGGATACTCCTTTCCATAGGCCTCTCTGGTAGCCTTTTTAGCCATCAGCTCAAGGTTGCTTTCATCAATGCCAAGCTGGCCAAGGGTAGAAGGAAGCCCCATTTTTTTGAAAAATTCGCTCAGGCGCTCAATTCCTTCCATTACAATGGCATCAGGGTTCCTGAAGCTTCCCGAAACACCCATGACGTTAACAGCAAACTGGACGAAAATATTGATATTGGACTTATAGACATACTTCATCCATGCGGGGGTAACCACCGCGAGTCCGGCACCGTGTGCGACGTCATAGATAGCACTGAGTTCATGCTCCATTCCGTGGCAACCCCAGTCCTGCTCCCGCCCCATGCCTAAAAGATCATTGTGGGCTACCGTTCCGCCAAACCCTACCTGACACCAGGCATCGTAATCCCGGGGATTTTTAACAACAAGCAACGCATTCTTCATTATAGTTCTAAGCGTCGCCTCACACAGCCCGTCGGTTAAGTCTGTCTCTGTTGTATTTGTAAAATAGCGTTCAAATATATGGCTTATCATATCGGCAACGCCATTGGCAATCTGGTTTTTTGGTAGCGTAAAAAACAACTCGGGATTCACTATGCTAAAGCACGGCCTCAAATGCACATTTCCATACCCAAGCTTTTTTTGAATAGCCTCATTGGTAATTACCGTGTTCATGCTGGACTCGCTGCCTGCCGCCGGAATAGTCAGAACGGTTGCCACAGGCAAAGCTCCATCGGTAGACCTGCCCGTCTCGAATAAATCCCATACATCACCGTCATAGTACATGCCTGCGGCAATTGCCTTGGCCGAATCAATTACACTTCCTCCTCCCACTGCCAGAATGAGTTCCACATTTTCAGCTTTGCAAAGACGTATACCCTCATGAACCAGCGACAGTCTGGGATTTGGAACAACACCCCCAAGCTCCACAAATTCAATATCGTTTGCGTTAAGTGAAGCAGCCACTGTGTCATAAAGGCCGCTTTTTTTAATACTGCTTCCTCCGTAGTGAAGAAGTATTTTTTTTGCATAGGGCTTCAAAAGCTCTCCTACGGCATTTTGGGTATCCCTGCCGAATACAATCCTTGTAGAATTTTGGAAATCAAAGTTTAGCATCCTGTTTTCCTCCTCCATTATTTATGGCCCGCGAACCTTCCTATATATTTAGCAATAAAGATTTTACATGGGGGATATAGTTTGATGGAAGAAATTTTTTTCACCCGTAAGGAATACATCTAAGAAAAGCGCCTGATGACATACCCGTGAGACATTTCCCCGCAAGGCGTCTTTTCGTTGTAGTTAAAAATTTCTGTAAGCAATTATATCCTCCATGTTTGTAAAATCTTTATTGCATCCTATATATTAACAAAATATTTAATTCTGCGATCCGTAAACTGTTAATATATACTTGCACCGCGGTTGTACATGCCTTATAATATTATAAGATTTAAAGTTAACTTTAAGTCAATAAGGGAAATAAAATTTCCCAGATTATTTTAAAGGATGGTTTTTATGGCTTATTCTATAAAGCAGGTATCGGAGCAAATGCATATCCCCCCGCATACACTGCGTTATTATGAAAAGGAGGGGCTTCTCCCTTCCGTAAAACGCAGTGCCGGAGGAAGCCGCGCGTTTTCTGAGTCCGATCTGGACTGGCTGGGATTGATATGCTGCTTAAAAAACACAGGGATGTCTATAAAGCAAATAAGGGATTTTGTAGACCTTAGCAAACAGGGAGACAATACCTTAAAGCAAAGGTGTGAAATGCTTGTTGCGCATAAAAAAGCTGTTAAGGAGCAAATAGCGCAAATGGAGCAGCACCTTGACAAGGTAACACATAAGATCGGATATTTTACGTCGCAGTACGAAAGGTATAGGAACGGGTGATAAGAAGCACAGCCCTCAATAATTATCCATCAGCAGGAATTCACGGATATTGACATTTTTAATTCCGTTTCTCCCCCTGTCGATTTCATCCATCGAAACGACATACTTGGGATAATTGTCAGGAATGGTTTCAAGAACTGAAAATTCTCTTTCAATTGTTTCCTCTGTGGCAAGGATATATGTTACCTGAACATATATTTTTTCCTTTCCCGACACTGCCACAAAGTCAATTTCGTTGCTGCTATTCTTACCGACTCTGATATTATATCCACGGCGGAGCAGCTCCATATATACAATATTCTCGAGCGTTTGATTTATGTCGCGCATATTGTTTCCATAAACAGCCTCACGAATTCCGTGGTCTGCAATATAAATTTTTTCCTGAAATTGCAGGAGCTTTTTCCCTATTACATCCTCGCGCGGAACCAGATGAAGGAAGCAAGCCGTTTTGCAATAATCAATATAATTGTAGATTGTTTCTGTGGAAACACTTCTCATTTCACTTTTCAGATATTTTGAAATATTGGCCGCGGAAAATGTATTTCCGATGTTTGCTATGAAAAATTGAATAGTCCTCTTCAAAAGCTCTATATCACGGATTTTATTCCTTGTTGCTATATCCTTTAATATAATTGAATCATAAATATCACTCAGATACTGCATTGAGCTTTTTTCATCAATCGGAAACTGATAAAGAAAAGGCATCCCCCCTCTTGTAAGATACATTTGAAATGCTTCGGCATTATTTTTGAAGCTCGTAATATCCAGCATTTCTTTATAAGAGAAAGGGAAGATTTTAAATTCAACATACCTGCCTCCAATATAGGTAGCAAGCTCACCGGATAACAGCTTAGCATTCGATCCCGTAATATAAATATCGGCATCAAAATCTATCATACATGAATTAATCATGCTTTCCCAGCCATCCTGCTCCTGTATCTCATCAAAGAACAAATATATTTTACCGGCGGCACGGGAAGCAAAATTATTAACATATGAATAAATGCCGTCAACAGAGGCGGCAAAAGGATTATTTCTGCTTTCTAAATTAACAGATAAAATCTGCTTGTCCGATACTCCCTGCAAGCGCAATTCCTGCTGTATCAATTCCAGCATTACAGACTTTCCCGAGCGCCTTATTCCTGTCAGAACCTTAATAATATCCTGCTTCATAAACGGACGGATTTTAGACATGTACATTTCCCGCTGAATCATTTCTCCACACTCCTTTGGCAATAGCATACCATCAGAATACAATATCTATACCGAAATTTCAAGGGTATTATTTAATTTGTTTTCGCTATAGCGAAATCTGTGTCCTGTTTTTACTTCATGGAATCAATAAAAGCAGTAAGCATTTTAAGCTGCTCATTCACTGTCCTCAAAGGAGGGATCATTAAAAAACTCAGACAAAGATATATTTAGTCCCTGACATATTTTTTTCAAGGTTATAATACCGGGATTTTTACTTTTACCGTTAATAATGCTGTCTACAGTTGATTGAGTGAGGCCCGAAATACCTGCCAGCCTGTTTACAGTTATATTTCTCTCCTTGCAAAGGTATAATATTCTTTTGGCACAGCATTCGGCTATATTCACGTCAACACCACCTATAATTATATATATAAAATTATACCAAATAAAATCAAAAAACATTAACGACACATCGTTGACATTAAGTATTTTCTTTGCTATAATCATCTTAACGATATATCGTTAAGATGATTAGGAGGATCTAATATGTCAAAGATCACAAACAAATTCAGCTCACTGGATGAGCTTGTCCGCCATTTTTCAATTTTCAGGATGGAAAGTGCTATTGAAAAAAGGCTGAGACGAGATAAACACTACACTGAATTGGAGCAGAAAAGCATACAGCTCAAACAGGCACTCTCGAATGCACTCACCTCGGAGCAAAAGGCCTTGCTGGAGGACTATAGCTGTTTAACGGCGGAAATGCAAGTCACAAGGGAAAGATTTATCTACAAGCGGGGCTTAGCGGACGCATTCAGGATCAGGGATATTATACTCGGGGCCTCTTAAGGCCCCTGAATACTCCATTAAAAGTTTTGCACTTATCTCAGACAAGCCAATAGGTTCCCACAATTTATTTATCATTCCTTTTTTAAAATTGTCATTATAGAATAGCCGAAAATTGTAGAAATGATATTTGTAGCAACTACAGCCCGGTATAAAAAATTCAGATTTTGAATCCATGCGGCATTAAAAACTAAAGCAATGAAATATAAGTTAAATAATAATGCCGGCAAAAATAAAATCACAAATTTGGGGAAATTTATTTTCCATGCCCCTTTTTTTCTTTTTTCATTTATTATGTATTCCATCCCAAGTAATGCACCGAAAATAATATTTATAAAAATTATGGCAAGGTGATATAAATTTTTGCTATATGAAATCGCGCTGTAGTGTTCGGCTTTACTTATTAAATTTTCACTCAAAAAAATAAATGCTACTATAAAAAACAAATATACCAGAACCCTTATCCACTTTTGCAATGATTTCTCACCTCTTTTCAGATTTTGCCCTTCTCACAGCTTTTTAAGATTTGCAAATGCCGCCATAAGCCTCTTCATTCCGTGCCCCTCAAACTGTATCTCCAGCTTGAAATCACCCTTTTCCTTTTCAACCGACGTAATTACCCCCACCCCGAATTTCTTATGCTGAACAGTGTCTCCCTCACTAAACGAAACCCCGCTTAAAGCAGGTTCTCTCGGAGCTATGCTTATAGAACCGCCTGAAAAGCTGACCGCTCTTCCTATAGGCGGCGAAGGAGCAGTGCCCTTTACATACACGCTTCCAAGCTGAGACAGCGGCTTGGGGCTTGCGGATGCTCCCCCGGCAGAAGGCAAAGTCCCCCCGCTCGCGGGTGTGCTGCCTCTGCTCCTGCTTGCCGCCTCCATCCTGTTTAAGTCGGCAATAAGATTCTCAGGTATTTCCTTTATAAACCTGGACGCCTTGTTGTAGGTGGTGTTGCCAAACAGCGTCCTGCTGTATGCACCTGTCATGAACAGCTTCTCCCGCGCCCGCGTTATCCCGACATAGCACAGCCTGCGCTCCTCCTCAACCTCAGTCTCGTCAACCATTGCCCTGTAGCCGGGAAATACTCCCTCCTCCATCCCCGCCATAAATACAACGGGAAATTCCAGTCCCTTCGCGCTGTGCAGTGTCATAAGCACAATATTGTCGGCCTCCGGGTCAACACTGTCAATGTCGGCCACAAGCGAAATGTTTTCGAGAAAGCCCTCCAGAGTGCCCTCAGTATCTTCCCCCTTCTCAAACTCCAGAGCCACCGAAATAAGCTCCCGAATATTCTCAATCCTCGTTCGGGATTCAGGGGTATCCTCCTGCTCCAGCTCCTTTAATATTCCCGACTGTGTCCCTATTTCCTCAATTATATCCGAAATCCTCATGCCTTCCTTCATGGCCCTGAACCTTGATATCAGAAGCTCAAAATTATGGAGCTTTGCCGCCGCCCTTTGCAGCTCGGGTATTTCTCCGGCAGAGGATATTACGGAAAATATGCTGCAGCCGCGCCTGTTTGCTATCTCCTCGGCCTTGCCGACAGTGGTGTCGCCTATGCCTCTTTTGGGCACATTTATAATCCTTTTTAAGCTGATGTTGTCGGCAGGGTTCTGTATCACCCTGAGGTATGCTATTATGTCCTTGATCTCCTTGCGATCATAAAACCTTAATCCCCCCACAATTTTATACGGAATGCCCTCCCTCATGAGCATATCCTCTATTACGCGTGACTGGGCATTTACCCTGTAAAGCACCGCAAAATCCTTGTAGCTCCTGCCGTCTGTATCACTGAGTGTTTTTATCTGTTCGCTTATGAAGGAGGCCTCGTCATGCTCATTTATTCCCTGATACAGGTTTATGCTGTTTCCCTCCAAATTATCAGTCCACAGGCTTTTGTCCTTCCTGCCGGTATTATTTTGAATAACACCGTTTGCGGCATTAAGTATGGTCTGGGTCGAACGGTAATTCTGCTCAAGCTTTATAACCTTGCAGCCCTTAAACTCCTTTTCAAAATCCAGTATGTTCTTTATATTAGCCCCTCTCCATGCGTAAACGCACTGGTCATCGTCGCCCACCACACACAGATTTTTGCTTTTCTGCGCCAGAAGGCTTATGAGCGAATACTGGGCGGTATTGGTGTCCTGATATTCGTCCACCAGTATGTACTTGAACTTCCTATGATAGTACTCCAAAATGTGGGGGTTATCCAGAAAAACCTTAATGGTGTACATTATAATGTCATCAAAATCAAGGGCATTATTCTGCCTCAGCTTCTTCTGGTACAGCTCGTATATCTGCGCAACCTTGCCCATCTTAAAATCCCCTCCGTATATGGAGGAATAGGTTGACGGCTCAATCAGCTCATCCTTTGCCTTTCCTATCATCTCAAGCACCGATTTAGGCGGAAAATTTTTATCGTTAATGTTGAGCTCGCGGAGACAGTCCTTAACAACCGTCTGCTGATCGGGATAATCGTATATCACAAAGCTCCTGTCAAAGCCTATCTTATCAATATCACGCCGAAGTATCCTTGCACAGCATGAGTGAAAGGTGCTTACCCATATATCCTCGGAATTCTCCTCCACCAGCCTGTCTATTCTTTCCCGCATTTCCCTTGCCGCCTTGTTTGTAAACGTAATTGCAAGTATGTTGGCAGGGTGTACCCCCCTCTCACTTATCATATATGAAAGCCTGTCGGTCAACACTTGAGCGTTTCCCGGGGTATAATCACTTACATAGTCCCTCATAAGCTGCAAATCCTCTTCTGTCAGGCCTTCTGGGACATACTCACTGTGATAGGCGTTACCGTACTTTATCATGTATACTATCCTATTTGTTAAAACAGCCGTTTTGCCGCTTCCGGCTCCGGCTAAAATTAATTGGGGGCCATTTATATGAAATACTGCTTCTTTTTGCGGATCATTTAAGCGTTCAAATTGAATTTCCAATATCCTTTTTCTTAGCCGATAAAACTCTTCTTTTCTAATATCGCTTGTCATTAGCTTTTTAACCACCTATCACAATTATAAATTTATTTATGAACCTGAACTCTGCCACACAGCCTCTCTTTTTGCAATCAATCATTTATTCTCCAGAATTTCTTTCTGGAGCTTGTTGCTAAGTGAAGCCAAGACAAGCTTATAGGACATATCCAGCATTCCCCTTACGATTTCATCCGGCACATCACCCTCTAAATATAATGAATTCCAATGTTCCTTATTCATATAATATCCGGGGACAATATCCTTGAATTGCTGCCTTAATAATTGTCCATGGGATGGTTCCAATTTTAAAGTAATAATTGATTTGCCTTCCTTGTCTCCTCCTTGAAGCACAAACATTTTTCCCTTTATCATATATCTTGTAGCATTCCATTCAAGCTTATATTCTTTGACAGCACCCTTTTTAGAAAGGCAATATTCATCAACCCATGCATATTTCATCTCTCTGCCTCCATTTTGATAATAAAGCACTACACTTTGCAAATTTGCTATAATGCTGCAACAAATTAAATTACCCAGCTTATAATATAGTCAGTGTCCTGAGGTACGCCGGAAATATTGGGGTTCTCCCTGCTCCATCTGCCTTTAAGGCCCATTTCCGACGCTGTCATCTCAAAATGGCACATGGCAATCCCCATGTCAATCCTCTGTACATCATAGCCCAGCATTTTGCCATATCCCTTTGTATGCCTTAAGTAAAAATGATATTTTCCGTCACTCTCCACCACTCTCCACGGCTGCTTGTTTGAAGCGGAAGGAGCCAGCCTCATCATTTCAAGAGCCTCTCCGTAGTCTCCCGCATCCCTTCGGCTCAGCTTGCCTTCAAAGCTCCCCGAAAAGAAAATTTCGTCCCATGCCTTTCTGTTTGCGGAGCCTGCAGAAAACCTCACAAGCGATCCCACAATGTCCCGCCCCTCTTTTGCATATCCCACCGGAGACACAATTGGTATTTCCTCATTCTCTTTTATGGATAACGCCTTTGAAAAATCCCCTTTATTAAAGCTTCCTCCCAACCAGCAGGTACTCAAACCCATTGACGTAGCATACAAAACGGCCTTTTCAAAAAGGTATCCCAGCCGTTCAAGATCGTTGCTTGATTTTTCGACAACAGCGGCAATGAACCGTGAGGCTCCTCTTATCATGCCATAGGTGCCAAGCCTTGAAGCCCCTCCCTGCATACCCGTAGATGCGGCGATTGATGTAAGCCTCAGCCCCGCAGTTTGGGAAGCTGTCAGCTCCTTCAAAAATATGTCCAGCTTTTGTACCGTATCATCCGTTACGGCTTTATTTGAATACGTCCTCACGGATATTCTGTCTCTGATGATTTCTGTAATCGGCCTGCTGAAGATAGTTCCGTCATTACTCATAAAAACACCTCCTGCATAAATTATATGGCAAATTTTAGAAATTATTTATAGCAGCCTGTTCTTGCAAAGCACAGACTTTATTATGAAATAGCTTATATCATAAGGAAGCACATCCTTTATGGGTCTTAGCCTTTGAACACCCGCCTGCCGAACGGCATCAAGCACCAGTGCCTCCTGCTCGCAGGTAAAAAATTTGTCCCATTCAATAGTCTTCCCCTCGTTTCCGCATTGAATGATGTGATCCTCTACCGTCTTTAGCGTAAGCTCCCTAAGCTGTGCTATTTCCTCCGGGCTTTTGCCCTGTGAATATAACTCGTAGGTCTGCAAATGGCTTGCCGCCGTCCCGGTCGCTGCCGAGGCCCTGCGGACAGGGTCTGAAACCGCCGCTGCTGCGGGAGAAATCCCCTTTTGTGCGCAAAAACCCGCTATGGCCTCTATAAATTGATTCCCGTACTTTTCAAACCTGCTCTGTCCCACCCCATTTATCCTCATCATAGAGCTATAGTCAACAGGATATACTGTACTCATTTCCCTAAGTGTGCTGTCATTAAAAATAACATACGGGGGTACACTCTGCTCATATGCAATTTGCTTGCGCAGAGCCTTAAGAAGCTCGAAAAGCTCCCTGTCGGCAGTCTGCGGCTCTTGCTTCGCTTTTCTTCTGAGCTTCCTCATGACCCTCTCCTGCCCCTTAAGGACAGGCAGGGCCCTTCTTCCTAACCTCACAACAGGATATGCCCCCTCGGCAACATACAAATACTCCTCTGCGGCAAGTAAATTAATGAGCCCGACAAGCTCATTCAAGGTATACTCTCTCATTATTCCGTATGTAGAAAGCTTTTCAAAACCCAATTGAAATACCTTTTTATTGCTTGATCCCTTTAAAACATTTGCCGTCAGGTTTGCTCCATATTGCTCTCCCATTCTCTTTACGCAGGAAAGGATTTTCTGAACCTCCGTCGTTATGTCCGACAGCTCGCTCTCATCCGTGCAGTTTCCGCAATTGCCGCATTCATTATCGGCCTCCTCTCCGAAATACTCGAGAATATATTTCCTGAGGCACACGGAGGTATGGCAGTAATCGGCCATATCCTGCAGCTTGGAGTACTCGGCAGCCTTTCTTTCAGGGGATTGCGTCCCCTGCTCTATTAAAAATTTCTGAATATGTATATCTGAAGGGCCATATAAAAGTATGCACTCCGCCCGGTCGCCGTCACGGCCCGCACGGCCTGCCTCCTGATAATAGGCCTCCATATTTTTAGGCATATTGAAATGGATTACAAATCGCACATTAGATTTGTCTATTCCCATGCCGAAAGCATTTGTGGCAACCATTACACGTATTTCGTCATAAGAAAATGCATTTTGTGTGCGGCTTCTTTCGGAATCGCTCAGTCCGGCATGGTATTTGCCTGCCTTAAAGCCCTTTTTGCACAAAAGCTCAAAAATCTTGTCCACTTCCTTGCGCGTGGCAGCGTATATAATACCCGGCTGTTCCCCGCAGGAGTTCAAATAATCGGTAATATACTGAAGCTTGTCCTCCCCCCTTACCACCGAAAAAAACAGGTTTTCACGGTTAAAGCCCGTTACATAGGTGTTTGGGTCGCACAGCCACAGCTGGTCTATTATATCCTGCTTCACCTGCTCGGTTGCAGTGGCTGTAAACGCGGCAATAACAGGCCGTGAATTCATCCTCTCGGTAAGCTTTGCTATGGAAAGATAGCTTGGCCTGAAATCATGCCCCCACTGGGAAACGCAATGAGCCTCGTCAACAGCTAAAAGAGAAATATTCATGCCCTTTAAAACACTCATAAAGCTTTCCGACTCAAGCCTTTCGGGCGCAATATATATAAGCTTAAACTCTCCCTTAGACGCAAGGTAGAGGGTGTATTCAATATCACTCCAGCCAAGGGAGCTGTTTATGTATGCGGAAGGCACCTTTAACTGGCTTAGTGAGTCAACCTGATCCTTCATAAGGGAAATAAGAGGGGAAATGACAAGAGTCACTCCCGGCAGCATGAGCGCAGGGATCTGGTAGCACAGCGACTTGCCTCCCCCCGTCGGCATTATACCGACAGTATCCCTGCCTTCAAGTATGCTCCTTATAATTTCCTCCTGTCCTCTTCTAAAAGACGTATACCCAAAATATTGGTGCAGTGTCTCCAGTTCGTTTTGCGGCATAGAATATGTTCCTTTCATAATTGCAAAAAGCTCCATGATCTATAAAAAATTTGTTTTTATTGTATCAAATGCACACATGGTTTACAACCCGCATATATGATAAAAAGTGCCGCATCAATTGACTATGCGGCACTTTTCACTTACCAATGTTTATTGTTATACTTATGTAGCGATAAAGATTTTACATAGAGGATATAGTTTGATGTAAGCAATTATATCCTCTATGTTTGTAAAATCTTTATCGCGTCCTATATAGCAAAAAGTTTGTTGTGTTAAAAAATACTAGAATTCAGGCTCTATAAGCCCATAATTCCCGTCCTTTCTCTTGTAAACAACATTTACCTTGTTTGTTTCTCCGTTTGAAAACATAAAAAACTGATGACCCAGCAAATTCATCTGAAGAATTGCCTCCTCAACCACCATGGGCTTAAATGCAAACTTCTTGGAGCGGAGAATCTTAAACTCATGCTCTTCGGGTATATCCCCGGGAATTGAGAAATTTTCATCCGCAAAGGCATCCTCGTGGAGCTTTTTCTCAAGCCTTGTTTTATTTTTTCTTATCTGCCTCTCAAGCACATCAATCGCCTTGTCTATGGAAGCATACATATCGTCGTTTGCTTCTTCAGCCCTAAGCACTACTCCATTAAAGGGGATGGTAACCTCTATAATCTGTCTGCTTTTCTGAACGCTCATGGTAACATGTACCTCTGTATCGGGATTGAAAAACTTTTCAAGCTTTCCCATCTTTTTCATTACTCTTCCTTTTAAAGCCTCAGTTACCTCAATGTTTTTACCGCTAACTATGAATTTCATAAATGTCACAGCCCCTTTCGCGTCATAAAGTGAGTTGATAATTTGTCAGAAGAGCCTTACAGCACTTCATTAATGAAGAATTATTAATATTCTTACCCAAAGCATGTCTGCTCAAACAAAATTTATATTGCTGCTCGAAGCTTTGGTATTTAAGAATATCCATACTATAGTATTATTCTACATTTCCAAAACAAATCCTCCTTCTATTATAGGATGCGATAAAGATTTTATAATCATAGATGATACAAATGCCTGCAGAAATTTTTAATAGCAACGAAAAAGTGCCTCGCGGGGAAAAGTCTCTTGGGTTTGTCACTCGGCATTTTTCTTAGGGGTATTCCTTATTGGTCAAATAAAAATTTCTTCCGGCAAGTTATATCCTCTATGTAAAATCTTTATCGCCACATATAATAAGAAAAAGAATAAGATTATTGGCTCACAGCTTAATAATTAATTTACATAGTATTAACAAAAATTTGCTTGTCCCTCAACGGTTCTTTTTTCAACTGTTCGGAGGCCATATCCACACATACCCCACAAAACGTGTGTTTTGTGAATATAATCCCTGTGGATAATGTGCATAAACCTGTGAATAACTTATTTAAGCCTGTTTGACATGTGGATATGGCACTAATTTTTAATCAATAAAATTCTGTCGTTATGTATACTCTAAAACATTTGTCCCACATTACGACAAATACTGCCTAAATCCCAAATCTCTTGCAATCAAAGGGATTGAGGCATATTGTATAAGCTTGTATTCCATTTCGGCATAAAGCGCAGGTTACCAATATTATGCAAATCAGCAATCCAAAAAAGTTATCCACATAATATAAGCCCCGAATACAATTATGTATCCGAGGCTGGTACTTTATATAGGACAACTACAGATATTTATTTGCGTTTTGAAAAACATTCACTGCAATAAACCGGCTTATCCAGATGAGGCTTAAAGGGAATCTTAGTTTCTCTTCCACATTCGGAGCAAACGGCATCGTACATTTCCCTTTCTCTCTTGACAGAAGAATCCCTGTTGAACTGAGATTTCTTAAGATCTCTGCATTCCTTGCACCTTAAGGGCTCATTCTGAAACCCTTTGGACTCATAAAACTCCTGCTCACGGGCAGTAAAAACAAATTCTCTGGAACAATCCTTACAAACAAGGATCTTGTCTTCAAACATAATTTGTCGCCTCACTTTAATATACTCAAAGTATATACATAAATTATTGTACAAGAACCGGTTAATTCAACCGACAACATAAGCATTTATATAATATTACAAAAAATATCCACTGTCAATGGTTTAATACATTTTATTGTAAATTTTATTTGTAATAATCCCCGACGCATATTTATATGAATTTATTTATATTAATGATAATTGTTTTAAAGCATATTTAACAGGAATGGGGTTTTCTAACCTCATTCCGGCACCCCTTTTTAAGATATTTTAGAAACTTTATTTAAAACATTATTTAAAATGCTTATGGTCTCGTCAACTTCAGCAGTTGAAATATTTAAAGCCGGCATGAACCTTAATGTTTTTGTATTTGGAGCATTAATAATCAAGAAATTGTTCATGCATTCATCCTTTATTTGATTAGCAATTTCTTCATGCAGCCCAATTGCAAGTAATAGCCCGCTTCCTCTCACTTCCTTCATGACTTTATGCCGCTCCATCAATTTATATAACTGCTCAGTAAAATATTCACCAATCCTTTTTGCGTTATTGCACAAATCTGAATTAATAATCTCCTCAATCACTGCTTTCCCTACTGCCGCACCTAAAGGTGCCATACTGTAAGTTCCGCCCTGATCCCCAGCTTCAAAACAACATACCTCATCCTTTGCAAGAAGAGCTGAGAGTGGGAATCCGCCTCCAATTCCCTTTGCAAGTGTTATTATGTCAGGCTCAATTCCATAGTCTTCATACGCAAACATATGGCCTAGCCTGCCTAATCCAGTTTGTACTTCATCTATTATAAGTAAAATATTATTTTCATCACAAAGCTGTCTTACTTGTTTAATATAAGTCTTATCGGCTACTATTACGCCACCCTCGCCTTGAACAAGCTCAAGCATGACAGCACAAGTATCTTTAGAAATTGCTTGCTTTAATGACTCAATATCATTGTATTGCACCTTTGTAAATCCCTGAGGTCTGGGCTGGTATAGGTTCTCCCATATTTTTTTGCCGGAAGCCGCCATTGTGGCTAAGGTCCTTCCATGGAAGCTGTTCCAAGCGGTAATAATTTCAAAAGCTCCGTTCATATACTTTTGCCCATATTTTCTAGCTAGTTTGATAGCACCCTCGTTCGCTTCTGCCCCGGAATTAATGAAAAAAACCTTATCCATGCAGGAGATTTTTGTAAGCAAATCTGCAAACTCTATTGCGGGCTCATTATAAAAAGAAGGGCTTGGGTTTATCAGTAATTTGGCTTGACTTGTCAAAGCCTCGACCATTACTTCGGGGGAATGCCCTAAACAGCACACAGCCCAGCCAGCTATCATATCGAGGTATTTGTTGCAATTGCTATCCCATAGATATGAACCCTTACCTTTTGTAAAAATGATATCCGGACGATTAGTAACATACATTAAAGATTTTTCCGCTTTCTTTATCAATTCCACGGAGTCGATATAACAATCACATGACATATATAAATCACCATTCCTTCAACAAATATTTCCCTTTTGTTATTATAACACATTTATATAATGCTGTTATACTCTAAATATATATGTGGCGATAAAGATTTTACATGGAGGATATAATTTGATGGAAGAAATTTTTGTTACTTGTTTACCCACGTCCTTATAAGCTCTCTGGCTATAGGAGCCGCCGCCTCCCCTCCCGTTGAGCCGTTGTATTCTAAAATTACCGCCACGGCTATTTGAGGCTCCTTTACGGGAGCAAACGCTATAAACCAGTTATGCTCCTTGTTTTTTTCCTTCTGTGTCAGCTCATTTTCGGCAGTCCCCGTCTTGCCTGCAACAGAGATCCCTTTTATTGAAGCGTTTTTGCCGGTGCCCGATGCCACAGCCTTCCTCATCATCTCTTTAAGCTTATCCGATGTATCTTTGGATATGACATTATACAGAACTTCAGGCTTCCATTCCTTTATCTCCCTTCCCTCGTGGGATTCCTCTCTTTTTACCAGATACGGCTTCATCATTTCACCGTCATTTGCTATGCATGAGGTTATCATCGCCATATACAGAGGGGTAACCAGAATCTTTCCCTGCCCTATTCCCACGGCGGCCATGTCCGCCTTGCTCATATCCTTATATGAAAAAGATCCCTTGCTAAAGGGTATTCCCAGCTCAACACCCTTTCCCACTCCAAATCTTTCTGCTATATCCTTAAGCTTTCTTTCCCCCAGAGTTACCCCAAGCTGCGAAAATACAACGTTGCTGGACACCGCAAGAGCCTTTTCCAGATTAATAGTTCCGTTGGACCTTCCCCCTGAGTTTTTGAATTCCTTTCCGTCAATCGTTATCGTTCCCTTATCCTCAAACTTCTGCTCCTCAAGCCCATTTTCTATTGCAGAAGCACTTATAACCACCTTAAAGGTCGATCCGGCGGTATAAAGCCCCTGTGTTGCGCGGGGCAAAAACGGGCTTTCCTCTGACTCGACCAGATCCTGCCAGTTTTCGGAAAGGCTTTTGCTGTTGGGGTCAAAGGACGGATTGCTGAACATAGCGAGTATCTCTCCCGTCTTAGGCTCCATAGCGACAACGGCTCCTCTTTTTCCTTTAAGAAGCTCTTTGGCCTTAGCCTGAAGGCGGTGATCGATAGTGAGATACAGGTCATTCCCATATCCCCCCTCCTTCCCCAAGCCTCCTCCGAAGACATAGCTCAATTCTCCCAGTCCTAAAAGCTCGTTATTATATGAAGCCTCAATAAGCGTCCTTCCGTAAGACCTTGAGTTATAGCCTATTATATGGCTGTATAAATTTCCGAAGGGGTATATCCTTTGCTGCCCCTCCTTCTGCTTCTCACTTTTAGCCAGCACAGTACCGTTTCTGTCTGATATGCTTCCCCTTATAACCCTTTCCTCCCTGTCCCACTGCCTGCGGTTATATGAATTGGAAGCAATGCTGTTCTTCCAGAACAGCTCAAAATACGTCAAATACACCACAAGGCTTAGAAACAGTATACACACGGCAATTAGCATGTGGACTATCCTTTTATTCTCCTTCACCGGCCTGCTCCTCCGTTTCTCCATAATCCCCCGCTGAAATAGCCTGAAGTATTCCGAGGGCTATAAAGCTCGCTGTCAGTGAGCTTCCTCCATAGCTTATAAATGGAAGCGTTATTCCCGTTAACGGAATAAGCTTTATCACTCCGCCTATTATTATAAAGGTCTGGAACCCGAACATAGAGGTTATGCCAAGCGCAACGGCCTTTTTGAAAATATCCTTTACGGTAAGAGCAATTTTAAAGCCCCTGTACGCCAATATGAAATATAAAAGCACAACCGCAACCCCTCCTAGAATTCCCATCTCCTCACATATAGCCGAAAAAATAAAGTCGGTGCTTACCTCAGGTATGAATTCCGGTTTCCCCATTCCCAGACCTGTGCCAAAAAAGCCGCCCGCAGCTATTGCAAACAGCGACTGGGTAATCTGGTAGCCCTTGTCGGCTATATGAGGCCACGGGTTTAGCCATGTGTCCACCCTGACACGTATATGGTAAAGCATCATAAAGCCTCCAACCGCCCCTATAAAGGCAGCTCCTGCATTTAAGGCAAGAAATCTCCAGCCGCCGTCAAATATATACAGCATGACAAAATATATCATAAAAAACAGCATGGCCGAGCCCCAGTCTCTCTGCAGTATGAGAAAGCCTATGAATGTATATGCCATTAAGGCTATTGCCGCTCTTTTGACTGTTCGGTGCCAATTTAATTCTATACGGCAGTTATTATGTATAAACTGCTGTGACCCTTTAAAAAAGCACGCAAGCGAGAATATAAAAAGTATTTTGATAATCTCGGAGGGCTGAAAGGTGTGGTTTCCTATGACTATCCAGTTAGTAGCCCCTTTAATATTTTTGCCTAAAATCAGCGTTGCGGAAAATAACAGTACGGAGCAAGACATATAGTAGAACAGAAGCCTGTCCCACATCTGAATTTTTATATAAATCCAATAGCTGAGGAAAAACAGTATCACTCCCGCAGTGAGCCAGACGGCCTGCTTAATACCGTATGCCCTGTCAAGGCGGAAAATCATTGCAAAGCCTATGCTTGCAAGCATTCCCACAACAAGAAACAGATACTGGTCTCCAAGTCCCTTTCTTATTATAATAAGATATGAAGCACATATCAACGAGACAATTATAAGTCCTATCGGTATTAAGGCATAGTCATATGGCTGCTTATGCAGGTACAGCATAGAAAAGATAACGGCATCCGCCAGTATGAGAATTCCCAAGGGCTGTCTCCAGCTTATAAGACGTGTCATTTTTTTACCTCCCGGCAAAATGTTTTGTATAAAGGGCTACACATGGGGCCTGTCCACAAAAAGGAAATCCAACTGCCCCATATGGATTTTGTCTCCGTCATTAAGGCATGTCTCCTGCCTTCCTGCGGCCATTCCATTTACCAAAGTTCCGTTTGTGCTCCCCTGATCCTCAATGTAGTATTTCCCATCTCTCACTATAAACCTTGCATGTCTTGACGATATGTACGGATCATTTATTACAATACCGTTTTTGTTCAAACGCCCTATTTCAATATCCTTGTCAATATGGTATGTCTCGTCCACCTTAAACCCTAAATTTTCTCTTATGTTAATAAGCTTAATATAGGGATAATGTCCCTTGCCCCCGGTTCCCTTGCGGTTTATGGAGTTTATATCAAGGTAGATCAGGCGTATCACACCAAATATGAAAAGATATATTATAACAACAAACACGTATTTCAAAATTGTGGATACTATGACCGGCATAAGCAAGCCTCCTTTTCAGCTCTGATTTTTGTCTGGCGGCACTGCACGGAAACACCTATTATATTTTACCACAATTTAAAAGAGGTATTTCTAAACTTTGTTTAAACAACAATAAGGGAAGGCATATTTACATCACTATTTATATGACTTTTAGCTTAGAGCCCTCATACTCCTTTAACGCCTTTAAAAAATTTCTTGACGCAGTATATCACATCGTGATATACTGTATATATCGCACCGTGATATATCACAAAACGCTATAAGGAAGGATTGCTTATGAGCATTGATAAATTAAAAAAACGCTTTATACCTATGAGTGAGACAATGTTCTATATTCTGTCATCTCTGAATGAAGAGAGGCACGGCTACGGAATCATGCAGTATGTTCAAAAGCTGACAAACGGAAGGATTATTCTTGGGGCAGGGACTATATATCAAAGTATATCAAAACTGGAACAGGACGGTCTTATAATCCCCACAAAAGAGTATGAAAGAAAAAAAGAGTATATTATCACAGACTCAGGCAGGGAAATCCTGCGCTTAGAAGCTGTAAGAATTTGCGAATTATATCTGATAGCAAAGGAGTTGGTATAGCATGGATAAAAAAACAGTTTGGTTTGCACTTTTCAGAAACGTTGTTCCCGCCGATTACGAGAGCTGGATGGAAAAGCTTGCTTCAGAGGGCTGGAATGTTAACAAAATAGGGCAGTTCAGTTCAATAAAAATGACCTTTAATAAAACCTCACCGAAAAAATACAGGTATGTATTTGATTTAAACGCTTTCCCCCGCAAAGACTATATAGATATATACAAGCAGTTCGGCTGGGAGCTGGTGGGCAAGATGTCAAGCTGCTTCGTCTGGAGAAAGGAGTATGAAGGCGTTCGCCCTGAATCCTTCACTGATAAAGAAAGCATAATAAAAAGGAATAAAAGAACCCGGAATGCCGTGGCCGCCTGTATGATACTCCTTCTTGCAGGAACTCTGGGAACCCTCGCAGGCATAGGAATAAAGATATATTTTGGGAAAACAGGCGGTATCCCCGAGCTTGTGCTGCAAGCGGTATTTCTTGGCACCGTCTCATATTACCTGTGGAGGGTTGTAGCAAAAATACAGCAAAGCATCGAAAGATAGCAGTAGGGGCGGGCTCCTGTGCCCGCCCGAAGGTGTTCCCCCGTGCCCGCCCGCAAACGAGAGGCGGACAGGCACAGGGGCCTGTCCGTACGAAGGGGGAGACAATATAATGCGCGGGGGATTTGAATGGTTTTTATCTATACTCTAGGCCTTATACCTTACCTCATCCCGCAACCGCGCCTCTTCAAAGGCTTTCAGGCGCAGCACGCAGCTGTCGCAGGTTCCGCACGCCTCCTCTTCTCCCCTGTAGCATGTCCATGTAAGTCCGTAATCCACCCCAAGAGACACACCCAGCTTTATTTCATCCGCCTTTTTCATGTGTACAAGAGGCGCCTGTATTTTTATCCTTTTCCCTTTTTCAACAGCACACACAGTTCCCATGTTGATTGCATTTTCCATTGCATCTATAAATTCCTGCCTGCAGTCAACATAGCCGGAGTAGTCAACCTCACTCACCCCTATGAAAATATCCTGCGCCCCGACAGCCTCCGCATAGGACGCGGCATAAGAAAGAAAAATCATGTTTCTTGCCGGGACATAAGTAATGGGAATATCCAGGCTGCTCTCATCCCTGTCCGGGACGTCAATTTTATCATCCGTAAGGGCTGAGCCCCCCCATGCATTCATATTGGTTTTTACTATTATATGCTCCTGCACCCCCGCCCTGTCCGCGATCCTCCGCGCACAGTCGAGCTCCTTTTTGTGCCTCTGCCCATAGTTGAAGGACAGTGCATATACCTCATACCCTTCAGCCTTTGCAATATATAAAACGGTAGTGGAATCCATACCTCCCGATAACAAAACAATTGCTTTTTTCATTGTACATACTCTCCTTAACAGGTACGAATTACAGCATGGCGTCTAAGCGCACCTTAATTTCCTTAAGAAAATCCTCGGTGTTTACAACCTTCTTGTCGGACACCTCCGAAAGCAGGGCAAGATCCTTTGTCATTGTGCCCTCCTCTATTGTCTTTATTGACGCAGCCTCCAGCTTGCCGGCAAAATCAGCCAGCTCAGCTATTCCGTCCATCTCGGCACGCTTGCGCAACGCTCCCGTCCATGCAAACAGTGTAGCCATTGCATTTGTGGAGGTCTCCATACCCTTAAGGTGCTGGTAGTAATGCCTTGTGACAGTGCCGTGTGCTGCCTCATACTCGTAGTAGCCCTCGGGGGAAACAAGCACCGACGTCATCATTGCCAGACTGCCGAAGGCAGTAGCAACCATATCCGACATAACATCTCCGTCATAGTTCTTGCAGGCCCATATAAAGCCGCCCTCAGACCTTATTACACGGGCTACCGCATCATCTATAAGGGTATAAAAATATTCAATCCCCGCATCGGCAAACCTCTTCTGGTACTCAGCATCAAAGATCTCCTGAAATATGTCCTTAAAGGTATGATCATACTTCTTTGAAATGGTGTCCTTTGTGGCAAACCACAGATCCTGCTTAACATCAAGGGCATAGTTAAAGCACGCTCTTGCAAAGCTCTGTATTGAATCATCAATATTGTGCATTCCCAGAATAATACCCGCGCCCTTGAAATCATGTATTGTCTGCCTTACCACCTCTCCGTTCTCAGAGGTAAACACAAGCTCGGCCTTTCCCGGGCCCTCAAGCCTGTATTCAACATCCCTGTATACATCTCCGTACGCATGTCTGGCAATGGTAATAGGCTTTGTCCATGTCTTAACCGACGGCTTTATGCTGTCTACAACAATGGGGGCACGGAAAACAGTGCCGTCCAGAATAGCTCTTATAGTACCATTGGGGCTTTTCCACATCTGCTTGAGCTTATATTCCTCTACCCTCTGCGCATTGGGTGTGATTGTGGCGCATTTTACGGCGACACCGTATTTTTTTGTAGCCACAGCCGCGTCTACAGTAACCTGATCATCAGTTTTATCCCTGTACTCAAGTCCCAGATCATAGTACTCCGTTTTCAGGTCTATGTAGGGCAGAAGAAGTATATCCTTTATCATCTTCCAGATAATTCTGGTCATCTCGTCTCCGTCCATCTCCACCAGAGGGACATTCATTTTAATTTTCGTCATAGCCTTTTCTCCTTAACTATATAAATATATTTGTGAATCTTTTAACATTGATGTGCAACTCCATAATATCAACTTGAAACATATATTATTGTAAAATAAAACTTGTCTTTAATCAAGATTTTATAAATTTATAATCACCTAAAAAAAGCTTTTTTAAAAATATTAGCCATTAATCTTTTTATGCAAGCGCCTCAATTCTTTTGAGCAGCTCTTCCTCTCTCCTCTGGTGCTCTGACTTCAGCCTTCCGCATTCTTCAAACAGAAGCTCCTCCATCTGGCTGTATTCGCTCTTTAAATGCTCCAGCTCTTTTAAAAGCGCCTCCTGCTTTTCCTCCGCCTCTTTTGCCGCCCTCTCCCGCTCCCTTATTTCTTCCAGCCTGTCCTCCTCCTGCTGCTGCCTGAGCATTCTGTTCTCTTCCGTAAGCCTTGCTTCCAATTCATCATATTTTAGCCTGCTGTCATAAAGCTCGCGCTCCAATTCCTCCGCCTGATTTTCATACTTCTTTCTGATGCTTTCACCGCCCTGCTGTAGCTTCTCTTCCATCTGCCTGTATCTGCTCTCTAAATCGTAAAGCTGCTTGGCAAGAGTCTCCCCTCTTTCATCCGCCTCTCGCTTCAGCCGTTCTGACTCCTGTACCTGTTCAATTCTTTCCCGACATTCCGCCTCCAGCCTTTCTATGTCGCTTCTTAATTCATTTTCCTTATGGCTGAATTTCTCCCGGAGACGCTCCATTTCAACAGCTAAAGCCTTTTTCTCCTCCACGCCGGCTTTCATATTCTCCGCTTCCTTACGCAGCTCCATTTCCTTGCGCAGGAATTCACCCTTGAGTCTCTCAATCTCCTTAGAATGCTTTTGAAGCTCCTGCTTTGACTTATCTGCCTCAGCAATATTTTTAAAATAATCATCGGCAATATTGATAGCGGCAAGCACCGCCACCATCGAAGTACTCAAGGCACTCTTTGACTGGGCGATGTCCTTCATCTTTTTATCAATATATGTAGAAACCTTATGTAAATATTCCTCCGATTCAGTTCCCACAACAGTGTAATTGCTTCCGTATATACAAACCTCCGCTTTATTTTTCCGTATCATTACCGGCTCTCCTCACCTCTAAAAGAATGGAATGCTTCGTCAATATATATCAAATTTAATTTTTAGCCTAACCTTATTTTAGCATATTAAGGAGGGATAGAGGAAGGCAATATTTTAAGCTTGAAAATAAATATATCCCTAAACAGGCACATAAAAATCAAAAGCCCAATGTGATATCTGTTGGAACAGATTCCGCACAGGGCCTTTCTATAATTTTAGCAGGTACTATTTACCCCGCATTTCTTTTTCTGCTATTAGGCTTGTTTTGTGCATTCCACAGAGTACAATACAGCCCCTTGCTGTCAAGCAGCTCGCTATGCCTTCCCACCTCTGCTATTTTCCCCTTTTCCATAACCACGATTTGATCAACATTTTTTATAGCCCTTAAATGATGGGCAACGATAAGCACCGTTCGGTTTTTTGCAAGATTTGATATTGCCTTCTGTATTTTTTGTTCATTTATAGGATCAACATTGCTGGTCGCCTCGTCAAGAACAATAATTTCAGCTCCCTTTAAAAAAGCTCTCGCGATAGAAAGCCTCTGCTTCTGTCCGCCGGAGAGGCCTGTTCCGCGTTCTCCTACAATTGTATCATATCCTTTAGGCATTTCCATTATTTCGTCATGGATCATTGCCTGTCTTGCAGCTTCTTCCGCCTGTTCGCGTGAAGCAGCCTCATTTCCCATAAGCAAATTCTCATAAATGGTTCCTGAAAAAATAAAAACATCCTGCATAACAACTGCAATATTTGTAAGAAGAGTATTATAGCGTATATCTCTTATGTCGATGCCCCCAATCCGTATGCTTCCTCCGTGGGGATCATAAAATCTGAGCAGTAGATTTGTCATAGTCGTTTTGCCTGACCCGGAAGGCCCAACCAATGCCGTCATCGTGCCGTGAGGCACCGTCAGGCTTATTGACGATATTTCAAATCTTTCCTTTTTATCCTCCTTATATGAAAAGCTTACTTCCTCAAAGCTTATGCTGCTGCTTTGGGGAAATTCTCCCGTGCCGTTATCAGTAAGCACCGGAGAATCTGTTATTCTCCTTATCCTGTCGTAGCTGCTCTTAACCATTATATAATTGACATAATACGATTCAGCTGATGCAAAGGGTTTTATGAATTCCTTGCTTAGTATTGCAAAAATTATATATTCTTCAGGAGTCAGCGCTCCTCCAAGAACTATATATGCGCCGAAAGTCACAACTACAGCAAATGATATTTCCAACCAGACAAAATAATGTCCCGATACCACGGCTATAGAGTTTGCAAGCCTTGTGCTGCTGATTCCGAACTTCTTAACCGAAGAATCCAACCGTCTTTGCAGGGAGGCATTTTTTTTATATGATTTGAGTATTGGCATCCCCTTGGTAAATTCCAGAAAAAGCCCAAGCATTTCGGTATTATCTGAAAGATTAGAGGCGTGCGCCTTTTGCCGCTTCCTTGTTCCCGAAGCGAGGACAATTAATGCTATCGGAATACATAGCGCCATTGCAGCCCCCAGCCTCCACTCCATTGTAAAAAGATACGCGCCGAGCACAGCGGAAACAGCTATACTTGCAAACATTCTCGACCACAGATGAGCTATTACCATTTCCATTGTATCCACATCCTTATGGATTACCGAGCTTACCTCCGCAAGCTGCTCCCTTGTGTAAAAAGCCATGGAAAACTGCTGAAGCTTAAGGGTTATGGATTGGCGCAGCCTTTTGACAAGTGAAAAGCCGGCACTGTGGTTAAGCCAGTCCCCCAAAGCGGCGGCAGCAGCCTGAGACAGCAGCAGCAGTCCTACCGCTGCAATATAAGGCTTAACGGTACCATTGTCAACCGTCCCTCTAACAGCCCCGAATATCATATGCAGAGCCGTCAGAATTGCCGCCGCTCCGCATAGCGAAGAAACAGCAAAGCATACTGAGGCACCGATCATCTTTCTTATTTCCATTTTGTCGAGATTAAACAGAAGCTTCAGCATACCTCTTCCTCCTTTACAGTCCAATTTTCCACGGCATACTGGGCATCCATAAGCCTTTTATACAGATCACACCGTGAAATCAGCTCCCTATGTCCTCCCTGATCCGCAATCCTTCCGTTTTCCACAACAATAATGTTATCAGCGTCAGATATTGTATTCATTCTGTGCGTGATAGTTATTGTGGTTTTGCCCTTGCTTACAGCTTCAATTGCTCTATGGACAGCCTGCTCGTTTTGAGCGTCTATAGCTGCGGTGGCTTCATCAAGCACTATGACCGGCGCATTCTTAAGTATCATCCTGGCAAGTGAAATTCTCTGCTTTTCACCGCCGGACAACCGGCAGCCTCCCTCTCCCGCCTGTGTATCGTACCTGTCCGGAAGAGACATAATAAAGTTATGAATCTGGGCTTTTTTAGCAGCGTCATATACCTTATCGCGCTTAGCCTCGGGATTTCCTATTAAAATATTTTCGTAAATTGAGGTATTAAACATAAATGCATCCTGCTGTACATATGAAACAAGCTCTGCAATTGAAGCCTCAGAGATATTACAGGTTGGAACTCCGTCTATTGAGACTTTTCCGCTGTCAGGCAGAAGGAAGCCGTTTATCAGCTTACCTATTGTCGTTTTGCCTGACCCCGAGGCCCCTACCAGTGCCGTAGAAGCATTTGACCGGGCTGTGAGCGAGATGTCGCTTACTGCGGCAGAATCAGCATAGGCAAAGGATACCCCTGAAAACTCTATATCCCCCGGCATTGCTTTTGCCGCCTTCTCGCTTCTGTCCCTTACAGGTATTGAAAGAACAGATAAAATAGCCTTTCGTGAAGAATTAAACTTCATAACCTTAAAGGTGTAAGTCAGCAGCTTTCCAAGCGACTCTCCAAAAAAGCCCGCAAATATAATGCTTATCACAAAGTCCTTATATTCTATGCTTCCTTCTATGAGAAAGCCTGTTCCTATGGCCGCCGTCAAAAACACTCCGCTGCTTATAATACAGCTTTGTATAAACTTAGAGAAGGTCATGACGGTGCTTACTTTTTTCACCCATGATATATAGTCCTTCATCCTTTGCAATATTTCGTTGGTTTTACCCCTCCCTGTATTAAAAACCTTTATTACACGAATCCCTTCTATATATTCCAGCAAATCGGCAGTCATTTTTCCCGTTCTTTGAGTCAGCTCTTCAAACTTGCTGCTGTAGCGTTTCATAAACAGCATCATGAACACAATAAGAACAGGTATTTGTATTGTCAATATAAGCGCGAACTGCCAGCACACGGTATACATAAATGCAAGCACGGCAACAGGTATTATGGATGCAACCAGCAATTCGGGAAGCGCATGAGCAATAAAGACCTCAACCTGTTCGACCTCGTTGTCGACTACCTGAGCAAAGCTTCCTGATTTTTGTCCCGCAATATCCGACAGCGATAAACGCTCCATGTGAGAAATAATTCTTTTCCTTATATCTATCAGCGTAGAAAAGGCGACCCTGTGCGAGACAGCTATCCCAAGCCCATAAAAAACCGACTTGGCAATAAGCAACGCGGCTATTATTATACACTGCACAGCTATCCTGTCAAAGGGCTGCCTGCTCGCCAGCATTTCAAGTATTGAAAGAAGATTAAAAAAGGGTATGATTCCGCAAATAACGCTTGCGGCAGTGATGAGCGCCGCCAGAATGCTTCTTCTCATATCCTTGGCAGACAGAAGAGAAATATCGTTTTTCATTTAATACAAATCCTCCTAACGTAATGCAGAGTCTATGATTACTATTGCCGCACATACTGCGGCACCCGCCGCAATGAGCATATAATCCCGTGCAGACACAGTGATGCTTTTATATGACGTTTTAGCGCGGGCAGAATTAATGCCTCTGGTAATGCATGAGGCCGACAGCTCATCAGCAATACGCGCGCTGCGCATTAAAAGCGGAACAAGCATATACTCCGTCTGCTTTAACGGATGCGTAAGGAAGCCTTTAGCTCCTATGGGTATACCCCGTATATTCATTGCGTCTCTTATTGCCGAAAACTCCGACTGAATAGTGGGAATAAAGCGCAGAGTTACAGCCAGAGGCACTACCACACATCTTGGAATGCGGATACGCTCAAGAGCCTTTATAAGATCCGTCGTCTCTGTGGTGCCATAAAAAATCACCGCTCCCATAACCATTGTCAGTATTTTGCGGAACGCCTCAAGCACCTGACCCAGTGTTGCGACGTATTCATTTGGACTACTCTCCGCAAGTGCTTGCGCCGCACACAGCAGCAATGACGCTGCCAGCATTCCCATACCAAGGCGGTAATTTTTCATAAAGCACAGCAGCAGGGCAAATATAACACAGGGAATGAGAGATACGGCGTAAGACGTCGTTGTAAAAGCCGTGCCTGAGATCACAACAATCAGTATGAATTTCACCAGAGGATGGTATTCTGTATTCCGGATATCAGCATACATAACGTCCTTCCTCCTGAAAAAGAATTGAATGCAGGCAGTTGTCCTCCGACATATTAAAATCCTTTACAACCTCACCATTATCCAAATGCAGAATACGCGTGCAGGTTTCATTTAAAAATTCATAGTCATGAGATATGATACAGATAATTTTCCCTTGCTGAGATTGGAGCTTAAGAATCCCGCTCACCATTTTCATACTCTCATAATCCAGTCCGCTGGTAGGCTCATCTAAAAGCAATACAGCAACATCCTTTACAAGCATGGCTGCAATTACCACTCTCTGCTTCTGCCCTCCTGACAATGAACCCGGATGCCTGCTTTCAAGCATTTTAATACCCATATTTGACAGTATGGTGTCTCTTTTTCTTTCAAGCAGCTCGCTGTGCGGACACCCAAGCGTTACCTCCTCTGATACGCTCTCCGCATACAGTTGGTAATCGGCGTCCTGCATAACAAAATACGATGCTTTGATGCGTTTTTTTGCCGGCAGCGGTACCCCATTCATACTGATGCTTCCTGCCTGAGGCTCCATAAGTCCTGACAGCACTCTTAAAAGCGTTGTCTTCCCCTTGCCGTTTGCGCCTATAATTCCTATTATCTCGCCTCCTAAAGCTGAAAACGTTATATTTTTTAACAATTGAGCTCCCCTGCCGTATTTAAACGCAACCCCCGAAACATCTAGCCTGACTTCCGAGGGTAAATTTGCACGGTTATCCGCACGGTTATCCGCACTGCCCTTCCGTGCGAAGTCCTTAAGCTTCAGCGACCTTAAGCCGTGCGCCGCAAGCCGTGCGGGTGTAAGCTTCGATATTTCCTCTCTTGCCGCCTCCCATTCTATTTTCCCTTTGTCAATATATATGATTTTGTCGGCAACATCCCTTAAATAGTATAGCCGGTGCTCTGAAACAATTATTGTATAGCCCTCCGCCTTAAGCCTTTTTATCATACCTCCCAACGCAAGTGTGGACTGTATATCAAGGTTCGAGCTTGGCTCATCCAGTACAAGCACCTTGGGCTTTAAGGCTACAGCGGAAGCCAGGGCTACTTTCTGCTTTTCTCCGCTCGACAGCTTAAACACGCTTCTGCCCCTTAAATTATCAATATCCATCCGGGTCATTACCTCATCTATTCGCCTGTTTATCTCATGTGTACATACACCGTAGTTCTCCATTGCGAATGCCACCTCACTGGTGGTGTTTGTGGTAAAGAACTGGGAGCGGGGGTCCTGAAATACAGAGCCGCATATAGGCTCAAAATTCCATAATAATGCTCCCCTTGCCGGTGTCCCGTTAATTATCATCTCTCCCGACATCTCGCCGGGATAAACATCGGGAATCAGCCCGTTTATGCATCTGGTAAGCGTTGTTTTGCCACAGCCGCTTTTCCCTGTGAATACAACACACGACCCTTCCTGAATTTTTAAGTTGATGTTTCTCAGTATATAGTCCTCACAGCCTGCTGCCTTAAAGCTTACATCCTTAAATGTTATCATCCTGCAACACCCGCTTTCTCGAAATGCTTTTTAAACACCCTTGTTCCTATATACCCTCCTATAATTCCGGTTGCCAGCATAGCTGCGGTTGTTACCAAAAACACCATTCCCGTCATTCTTTCAGCCGCGCTCTGTTTATGTGCCAGAGCATTCCCCTCAAAGAAGGACATAAACCAGTCTGTAAAGAAGAAAAAGAAGAAAACCTGACCGTAGTACAGCCCCAGCATAAGAAGCGTATAAGAAATTACTGTCCTCCATTTCGATTTAAAATCACCGCATATTATATCCGCCAGCAGCCCTGCCGCAGGTGCCAGTATCAATGTGGCATACAGTCCCATGAGCATCGAAAAGACAATTCCGTGCAGTATTCCCGAAATAAAAAACATCCCCCTTTTCCCGGTTTTCTGCGCTAAAAGCATAAATACAGCCCCATTAAGCAATGCGGCGATGGGCTGAGATGCAAAAGAATGTAAAATAGGTACAGGCATGGTTATAACTCCCACAAACAAATACAACACAATTGCTACGGCATTGAATATTCCGATTGTAATAAGATCCTTTGAAGTTAATTTTCTCATAATATATTCTCCTTTTTATAATATTGACTCTATACCTCCTGTGATGCCCAGCTCATCAAGCAGCTCCTCTATTTCCCCAGCCGAATCCACCGCGTCATTATAGAATTTTTCAACCAAGTCTTTGCTAAGCACACCGCTGCGTATTTGATTGCTTAATTCAAAATCCACATAGCTGGAGGTTTTATTCATGTACGCAAGGTGCATCCAAAGCTTTGCAAGGCGGCAGCCCGACGCGATATACGTCTTTGAAAATTTATTTATCGGCCTCCAGCCTAATTCTCTTTTTATAACCTCCATCATGTGCAGGGGTTCATATGGAAAGTGCTGATACATAAACAAGCCGGTTACCCCTTCAGGGAAAAGCTCATCCGGAAAAAACGCGATTAAATCCGGCTTCCTTTTCAGCCTGAGCTGAGTTTTGGCCTTTACAAGCGAATCGCTTATCATTTTTATTGTAAACATCCTGCGTATTTTCCGCGCCTCATCAATCTCGTAGCTCTCCCCCATTCCAAATACCTGCTCGGGATTATGGCCTGAAAATACCATGGGTATGCCTCTGGCCTTTGCATACTCCCCCGCCGCCCTGATCATTACTCTCCCGCAGTAGTTGCATATATGTCCATGGCTTTTATCCCTAAGCTCCTTCTCGGTAAAAAGAAAATGAAAGAAATTTTTCGTCAGCTCCCGCGGCAAAACATTTTTCTCTAAAGGAATATCAAGAGCCTCGCATATTTTGCTTGCATTATCAAAGGTTTCCTGATATTCAAAGTGTATGTCATTAATAAGGCCCAGCAGCTTTAAGCCGTATTTTCTCTTCAGCGTATACGCAAGATAAGCGCTGTCCTTTCCTCCGCTCATCATAACCACGCCGTCATACTCAGCCCTCCCCTTAAGCCTTTGAATTGTGCCCTCAAATATTTCCCTTAGTTCCTCCCAGCCCATTCTTTCTTCCGCCGCCTCCCGGCTGCATACATTGCATACCATATCCTCATTTAAATGCACATTATGATAAGGGTCCTCCTGAAGCAAGCATTTCCTGCACCGCCTATGCGTAAATTCTTTCATCCATTTTTTCCTCTCTTATTTTCTCTCTGCACTGGTGTACAAGAGTTTCCAGTCTTGTGAGATTGTTTGCCTGATTTTGCCCCTGGCATATCAGTGTCATAAACGGTATATTGGGATACTCTCTTGTAAATCGCTCCATAAGAGATTCCACCACCATCCCCGGCACACAATTAAACGGTATTGCATTTATAATACCGTCAGCCCTGTAATTAATCATTTCTATGGCAGATCCCATATGTGTGCCCGCCTTAAGCGTTATCCCCGATTTCCTTACATGGTTTAGCATACACGGGTCAAAGTCGTATCCCAGATAATTGATTACAGGCTTTACATACTTTGTTTCAAGGCTGTCAATAATTCTGTTTTTAAGCCTTGCCAATGCGGCGTTAAAATGCTTTCCCGCCTTTTCGGAATAGTAGATGTTTTTATACAGTGTATACTTAATCAGCTCATGGGCAGGCGGAGTCACAACCTCAGCACCAAGCATTTCCAGTGTGCGGATCATGTCATTGCTTGAAAAATCAACATTCCTTATATACGCTTCCCCCATAACCCCTATACGCGGGCGCTTTACAGTACGGTCAACAGGTATGGACAGCATTGCCGACGAGGCTCTTCCAAGGGCATCTGAAAAACCCTTTCCCATTTCCAGAGAATACCCCACCGAATCTATGCATTCCTCAAATACCCGCTCCGTCATGCCCTTTTCACACTCATAGGGCCTGATGTTCATAAGCATACGGTTTAATATGTCAAGGGCAAAAAACGCCTTTACGGAAGTAAACATATATTTGGGGGAGGATATAATTTTTTTGAACTGCGGATTGGCCTTGGCATAGTCATCTACAATTACAACACTCTCCATATCCGGTTTTTGCTTCATGAGCTTTTTCAGCGCGACATTATGCAGCGGGTTAAATGAATCATACCTGCAGCTTCCGCAGGAGCCGGGAGAAAAAAACGCCATTCCCTTTTCCTCAGGCGAAGCCATAATTTTCTTAAATATATCTCCCGTCATAAGAATACACGGATAGCATTCCTCCCCCGTAGTAAACCTTTTGCCGCATTCCAAGCTCTCAAGGTCGGGCTCGGGAAGAGATACTGCGTTTATTCCGCAGTGTCTGAAGGCATATGCCCATATTCTTGAGCCCCTTGCCACATACGGAATATACAGAGTTTTAATTTGATCCTTTACAAAGGGCCTGCGCTGTACCCTTTCCGGAAGGTATTTATGTGTGTTGGCTCTGGACTTGATTGCATCAAGGAATGCTTCGCAGCGCGTTATTATGCCGGCCTCCCCCGAATGCTCGTCAATTTCGAGGTATAATGCAGGCTTTCCGCCCAGCTCACTTTTAATAAAATGAGACATCATGGAGTCATTTACACAACTGAAGTTTGTCACAAACACAGGATATACATTGGGTATTTTCCTTATAATATCCGTAAGCGACATCATTCTCTGCCCCATAGCAAGAGTGGTGTTATACCATGAGGAATGCACCTCCTCCGTCCCCGACAGGTCAAAGAAGTCCATTGGAAAGCAGTGTACCCCGAGCCCCCTCCATATTTTAGGCAAATCCAATGTAAGAGCCTTATCGCAGGTGTTGTGAAGCTTTCCTATAAGCACGACGGCCTTATCGTCAGGAGGTATCGCCGCAAGGGCCTCCCTGCCCCTCTTAAGCATGGTATCCCTGAAGCCGTAATAGGCGTCGAATGCCGCTTCACATGCCCGGCGCACGTGATTTAAGGAATAATTCCCGATACTCCTCATCATTTTGTAAAGCTCCTGCTTGACAGACTGCTTTCCAAGTCTGAAATGCAGCTCCGGCTTAAGTATCTTTATCCGTCTTTCGTCCATATGCAGGGACTGGCTTGCCATTTCGGGCATGAATATTGTAAAATCACAGTGGTTTGCCATGGGATGATGCTCCGGCGAGCATGAACAGGCTTCACGGACAGAGGGGATAAATGCAAAATCCACCTGCCCGCTTTCGGCTTTATCTGCAATCCAGCTTACATGCCCGTGTGCAAGCTTTGTAGGGAAGCATGAGGATGTGCGTACGCTGTCAATCCCTCTCTTTATAATTCCGCGGTTGGATTGAGGGCTGGCTGATACCGAAAAGCCCATCTCCTCAAAAAAAGCCTTGAAAAACGGAAAATACTCGTAAAACATCTGAATGCGGGGAATCCCCACCACAGGCTTTTCTCCTCCGGCTCCCGATTCAGCTCCCAGAAGCCCTTCTCTTTCGTTAAAGTAATCGGGAATACTGCTTTTACTCTGTGCCAGAGATACCTCATATTTTTCACAGCGTCCCCCATAATACAGCGTCCTGCTTCCCTCTTCCGAAATCCTGTTTATTTCACAGTGATTATCACAGCTTGGACATTCAAAGGTATCGGCCTTAAGGGGCCTTTCGAGACAGTCAATGCCCTTAAACCGGGACTTAAACTCAGCGTTCCCGGCATAGCTCCTATGCGCAAGCAGGCAGCAGCCCAAAGCCCCCATAACCTCATGATGTACAGGCACATTTACAGTTTTTCCCGTAACCTGCTCGAAAGCTGCCACAACTGCTTTATTGGTGGCAACTCCTCCCTGAAAAAATATGCGCCTGCCTATGGGGCGGTTTTCCACAACCTTATACAAGTAGTTATTTACAATAGAATATGCCAGCCCCGCTGTGATATCGGAAATTTTTTGCCCCTGCTGAAAATATTTTACAACCTCCGATTCCATAAATACCGTGCATTTCTCTCCGCAGTCCAGAGGCCTTGATGAGGATAGCGCCAGCCGTGAAAATTCATCCTTTATCTTAACATCAAGCTTTTGCGCCTGCTCCTCCAAAAAGCTCCCTGTTCCCGCCGCACAAGCCTTATTCATCGTGAAGTCGTCTACCATTCCTCCGCATATATGAATATACTTGGAATCCTGACCCCCTATTTCAAAAACGGTATCCACCTCGGGGTCCATAAACACCGCCGCCTCCGCATGGGCAGTAATTTCATTCTTTATAATATCCGCTCCTATGAGATCCCCTATAAGGAATCTGGCCGAGCCCGTGGTAGCCGCTCCGGCAATGGACAGCCCGTTTCCGTAAGCAGCCCCAAGCTGGCGCAGCCCTTCTCTCACAGCCTCAACAGGACGGCCCGCCGTCATCAAATACCTTTTGAAAACAACCTTCGCCTCACTGTCTATGACAACAATATTAGTAGAAATAGAGCCTATATCTATGCCTAAAAACACAGCCTCTCCCGTCCTTACACCGCGATCGTCACAGCAGCTCACGCCACACTCCGTCTTTGCTTTCAGTGCGGGGAGCTTTTCCTTAAAAGCCTCATTTCCGCCTTCCCTGTCAGGGGATCGTATGCCTTTGTACGCAACCGCCTTCCCGGGGTTGTCAAGCAGCCATCCCACAGCCCCGTACGCGCAAAGCACAGTGGCATACTCCGGCACATACATTTGCTCCTCATCCATCTCAAATACATTGCGAAACGCCTTTAAAACCCCCGGATTCATTGATACACCGCCGGTAAAAGCCACCGGGGGACACAAATCCTTTCCCTTTGCAATATTGGCCTTGAAGTTATTTGCAACAGCCATGCACAAGCCCGAAACTATGTCCTCCTCAGGGGTGCCCTTTTGCTGAAGGTGTATCATATCGGACTTTGCAAAAACAGAGCATCTCCCCGCAACCCTTGCCGGGTTATGGGACATAACGGCCCTTTGGGCAAACTCCTGGATAGTGAGCTTAAGGCGTGCTGCCTGCTGGTCTAAGAAGCTTCCTGTACCGGCGGCGCAGAAGCTGTTCATAGAGAAATCCTTAAGCATAAGCCTTCTGTTTTTTAAATTCTGCTCCAGAAAAATAAGCTTCGAGTCCTGTCCCCCTATATCAATAATGCTTCGCGCATGGGGACTTCTCAAGGCAACTCCCTTTACCAGAGCTATAACCTCATTTACAGCTACGCCATCAAGCATATTTAAAGCTCTTTGCGCTCCTATGCCGGTTACTGCGGCCGCTATGATGTCGTGCTTGCCCTCAAGCTCTGCCAAAGCTGAAAGAATAGTCTCGTCAATACGCCCATTGTGCCTTATATAGCTCGCCGACAATATATTTCCTTCCGAGGACGCAACCACTATATCAACGCTTACGGAACCTATATCAATGCCTATATAAACCGCCATTAAATCCTCACCCCTATTTGCTCTTTTATAAACGCGTCAAGCTCTCTGGCTAATTCCTCAGGGTGTGATTTAATAAGCATATGTGTCCCCGGAATGACGGAGTATTTTATGCAGGTGAGGTAGTCCCCCCACCTGTGAAAATTTTGCACAAGCTCAGGCTCTTCCTCCTGCCGTCCCAGTATGGCCAATGTATCCACAGAAACAGCCTCGCGGCAAAACTCATATTTTCTCATAGCACTCGTATCATTTCTAAGAGTTGCGAAATAATTGCTTTTCTCAAACGGGGTAAGTACATTGAGGTCAAACCCGTAGCAGTTAAGAGTATACCTGTATAGCTCCTCATCTCCGGCATCAAGTATAAAGTCCATTTCCTTTACGGTATTAGGGGGAGGGGAGCTTATAAGAATAAGCCCCGCAATATTTGCTTCATTTTTAAGCCTGCGCACAAGCTCATAAGCTATAAATCCTCCGAAGGAGTACCCCAGAATAAATATGGGGCCCTCCTCCTGCCTTATTAAAGGAATAAAAGGCTCTGCAAATTCTTCAATTGACGAAGGGGCCTCTCCCCTGCCTCCATGCCCCGGCATACACGCCGCAAACACATCCAGAAAATCCCCTGTAAGCTGTGACATCCTGTAGTACATTGACGCGTTGCCGCAGGCGTAAGGAAAGCAAATGAGCTTTCCCGATGCCGAAGGGCTAGATTTTAAGGATATCAGCAAGTGACTTTTCATTTGCATCCTCCCTTCCCATCACTATGTCTGTAATTATATCTGAGACATGTCCGGTATGGCTTTCAAGAAAAAGGTGATCGGCATCAGGAATAACTCTGTGTATAACCTCACGGGCATATTTCCCCCAATTCGGAAGGTATTCGGTAGACTCGATATACTGGTCTTTCTCTCCCTGAAGAAGATAGAGAGGCGCGCATATTTTTTTGCCGGAATATTTATATGTCATCATTGAGTTAAGGTCATTGCGTATTATATTGCAATTTAATGCAATCTCCTCGCAAGACATACCGGCAAACATTTGAACCGCCGCCTGCCCCGCCCTTTTCATATTGTCCACCATTTCAGAATCTGATGCGGCGGGAAAATAATGCTTTCCAAACATGTCAGGAGCCATGGATGACAGCATAATCAGACCGTCAACCAGACAATTTTTCCCTTCGAGCCTTTTTGTCAGCTCAAATGCCGGCAGGCACCCGAAGCAATACCCCGCTATATACAGAGGAATATCCCTTTTTTCAGATATAAAGCCCTCAAAAAGCTCTACCACCTCCTCAACCGTGGTCAGCAGCACCTTTGAATTTCCATGCCCCGGTATATTCACGCCCATGACCTCAATGGAGTGTGGCAGAAGAGATGAAAGCCCTGAAAACATCTTAGCCGTTGCAAAGCTGGAGGAATTGGGGAAAAACAGTATCCTTGCACAGGGCCTGTCACATGCTTTAAGAAACGATATATTCTCCTGTATTGACCTGCTGTATTCCATCTGCTTCTCAACCGCCTCGGAAAGAGAGGCGATGGTTCTGTAATCAAACGCATCCTTAAGCGCAAACTCCCCAAAGCCCTCCTCCTTCATTTTATTTACAAGCCGCATAGCCGAAAGGGAATCTCCCCCTATATCCCAGAAATTATCATGTATGCCTATGTTCCTGACATTAAGCAGATCCTCCCAAAGGGCTGTAATCCTCTTCTGTATCTCTGTCTCAGGAGCCTCATAGCCCGCGGACACGGCGGAGCTGTCAACAGCGACATCAGGAAGCCCTTTTATATCCAGCTTGCCGCTTGCAGTCAGAGGAAGCGACTCCATATGCCGGAAGTGGGCAGGCACAGCATAATCGGGAAGCCTTCCCTTGAGAAACGCCTTAAGAGAATGGTCAGGTATGGGAGTATTATCCGAAGAGGTATAGAACGCAACCAAAACAGTAATATTCTCCTTATTGCTTCTTGCAGTGACAACGGCCTCTTTAACCGACGGGTGCTCAATAAGGTTTTGCTCAACCTCTCCGCACTCAATCCTGTATCCTCTTAAGTTTACCTGAAAATCCTTTCTTCCAAAAAACTCTATATTTCCGTCGGGCAGCATCCGCGCCATGTCTCCCGTACAATACATTGTGTCATACCTGTCCGGCCTGAATTTATCCGGCACAAACGCCTGAGCCGTCCTTTCAGGCTTCCCGTAGTACCCCTTTGCCACGCCGTCGCCTCCTATATACAGGCATCCCACTGTTCCGGGCATACATAATTCACCCGCTTCATTCAAGATATACAGCTGATTATTGGGAAGGGGCTTTCCGATAGGTATTACAGTCAGTTCAATGCGGTTTTCGCTGTTTTTCGGTATGGTAAAGTATGAAGATGCCACAGTTGTTTCGGTGGGACCATATTCATTTGTAAAGTGTGTATCGGGATAATACTCAAGCCATATGTTCAGATCCTTGGTGTTTATAACCTCTCCCCCCAGCATTACTCTCAGCTCCCAGCTTATGGGAAACTCCCGTCTCAGCATTTGCCGTGTGTTGGCTATAAGAGAAAAGTGTGATGGTGTAACATTCAGGAACGTTATTCTTTTATTGCTTATAAACTCCAGAAGCTTTTCAGGGTCCCTCGTTGACTGCTCATCCAGCATGTGCAGGGTACTCCCCGAAACCAGCGGGCACCAGTTGGAGGCCAGCGTCATATCAAAGGAATATGATGTCACCATAGCACACTGGGCTTTTTCGTCTATGCCGTGGTATTGCTGAACCCAGTAAATAAAATTGCACAGCTTTTTGTGAGTAATCATAACGCCCTTAGGCTTTCCTGTAGAGCCCGAGGTATAAATCATATACGCAAGATTTTCGGGATTTGAAGAATTGCATAGCCGCTGGGGGTTGTGAAGCCTCCCGGCATCCTCCAAATCCAGTATTGAGGTTTCTCCCCGTGCTTCACACGCCTTTATGCCGTCGTTTACAACAATATACTTTAAATTGCAGGGAAGCTCCTCTCCTAACGAATCGATGCAATTATTCTGCGCAATCAGGATTGAAGCTCCGCAATCCTCTATCATGTACGCAATGCGGGAGGAAGGATATGCAGGGTCAATGGGTACATATGCCGCTCCGGCCTTCCATACCGCAAGCTGGGCCACTATCATTTCGGGCCTTCTGTACTGCAGCAGCGCTATAAAGCTGCCGTCGGCAGCACCGTATTCCCTCAGCAAGGCTGCCAGTTCTCCTGCCCTGCGGTCAAGCTCTCCGTATGTCACGCTCTGCTCCCCGAAAGTAAGAGCCACTGCGCCGGGATTTTTCTGTGCCTGCTCTCCCACCCATGCATCGAAGGTTTTAACGGGATACCATGAGTCGGTGGAGTTTACAGTGCTCATTAAATCAACATATGCGTGAGGAAGCAAATTTTTATTTGTAAACTTGCAATTGCAGCAGTTTAAAGGATATTGGTTTATAATCTCATTTAAAAGCGCCTCATACTGGTCTGAAAGAGTTTCTATAAATGAGTCCTCAAACATCCCTCTTACATAATTCCAGTCTATATAGTATCCGCCTTCAAAATCCATAAGGACAAGGTCGATATAGGTCCCGGGCGCTCCTGTGCGAAATGAAAGGTTGTCAATTTTAAGCGTTTCAAGCTTTGAAAGCTGTGCCCCATAAAGTCCTATAGAATTGCTGAATATAATGGAGCTCATAGATTTCGGCTGTATTCCGTTGGCTTTTGCAGCCAGACGCGAAAGCACTATTGAGGATACAGGCACCTCCAGCATGTTTCTTACATAGCTCTCAACCTTTTTTGCTATCTCTATTGCGTTTTCCTCATAGGAGGTTCTTATTCTTACCGGAAATATGTCAATGAATGTGCCTATAACTCTTCTGGCTCCGGGGAAGTAGTGCTCCCTGTTAAAGATGGGCATATTTATTATAAGGTCATCCTGCTGTCCCCACAAATTCATTATCTTAAAGTACGCCGCCAAAAGCAGTGAATTAAGAGAAACCCCACAGTCCTTTGCTATAGTATTAAGAGAATTTATTGCCTCTCCGTCAATTCTTCTATGCAGCGTATCAAAAAATATCTCGTCGATAGACGAAGGATTTTGCTTAAAAGGAAGCTGCACATTTGAAGGAAAATCCCTGAAAATATTGACCTGGCTCTCAAGAGCCCTCTTGTATTTATCAGTCCTCTGCCTTATCTCCTCAAGACTCACATAATGCTTGAAATCCAGCGGCTGCTCGGCAAATTCTGCCGGCCTGCCCAAAGCAATGCTCTCATACGTCATGAAAAGCTCCTCAAGGAGTGTGAGCGTACTGTATCCGTCTATTATAAGGTGTTCTAAGTTAAACATAAATACATGCTCATTGTCCCCCAGCTTAAATATCTCTCCGAAATAAAGCGGAAATTTATCCATTTCAAACCTATAGTCTCCGTTCTTTATTTCTCTCGACTGCAAAAAGGCTTCCTGCTCACTGCTTTCCATATGTGAAATGTCCTCATAATAAAAGGATGTCTCAGGCACGGAGCTTAAAATTATCATTTCGGGCCTGCCCTGCGTCTCATCTATCACCGCCCTGAGTACGGGATGGTATTGAATAAGCCTGTTATAAGCCTCATGGAAGGCCTCTCTCTTGAAATCCCCGTACATCCTTACGCTCATAAATATAAAGCAGCTTAAGCCTGAGGGCTCATTTTTGATAAAGCCCTTGCGGTGGAAATACAACGTTTCCTGAAAATTCATAAGGGGGAAACGCCTCTCTCTCTTCAACGTCTGCTCATCATTGGTGTGCAGCACTATAGGCCTTAAGGCTTTAGCCATATCTCTTATGGATTTTCTGGAAAGGATGTCATTGTGCTCATCGCCGACAGCAAAGGCCTCCTTTATCTTGGAAGCCATTTCAACAGCCTCTCCCAGCCCCGACGCCCTGGACATAAAGTCCTCCGTTACCCCCAGCTCGTGTTCCTCAATGCGAAGCACACCGCATATTACATCCAGCAACAGAGCCTCAAGCTCATTTTGAGGAGGCTCCTTTGAAAAGTCCCTTTGCTCCATATACTCCGTCTGTTCCTTAAGAGTGGGATACCTATAGCAGTAATGAGGCATGAACCTAATGCCGTAATGCTCCTCCATACGCCCCTGAATGCTAAGTGCCTGAAGCGAATCGCATCCCAGCTTAAATACGCTGTCATGCGGCGCTATATTCCTCGCGTCCTCATCAGACAGCCCCAGAACCTCTCTCCATATTTGCCTTATCACCGCCTCATGGTCATTTCGCTGTACGGCCGAAGGCTGGTTTTCCAATACAACCTCTTTATCACAATATGCTCCCTTTTTATACTCCTCTGCAAATATCCTTCGCGATATTTTGCCGCTGGTGGTTCTTGGGATATCACTCATCCTTATTTTAAAGAACCTGTGGATGCTTACACCACTCAAGCGATTTACAGCTTCCTTTACATCCCCAAGAAGCCTGTTAATATTTTCTCTGCCTTTCTTAGGAGGGACAAAGAAGCAAAGCACCTCCTCGGTATTCTTTTCCTCATCATATATACCGCAAATGGTAAGCGCCCTGAACGCATCTCCCGAATGTGACGCGGCAATCATTTCCAGATCATACGGATAATAATTGTGCCCGTTTATAATAATCATTTCCTTTGCGCGCCCTGTAATGTACAGCGCACCTTCGTCATCTGTAAATCCCAGATCTCCCGTATTAAACCATCCCTCGCGGAAGACCTCCCTATCAGCCTCAGGGTTTTGGTAGTATCCCTTTGTAACATTGTCACCGCTCAATTGCACAACCCCAAGAACATTATTGCCGCACGGCTTGCCATCATCATCCACAATACGGACATCGGAATACGGCACAGGGAAGCCCACCCTTGCAATATAAAGGCTGTTTGGAGAAGCCTCCTCAACATACTTTATTTCCTTTTGATTATGAAGAGCCTCCCTGTCAATGCACACATACCGTATCCCATCTCCCGAGCTGCCCAAAGCCGATGCAAGCACGGTTTCGGTCAGCCCGTACCCGAATATCAGGGCAGACGGTGAAAATCCATTTGGTGCGAGATATTCCACAAATTTTCGCGCCGCTCTTACCGATACCATCTCCGCCCCTTCCAAAAGCACCCTCACACAAGACAAATCCAAATCCTTTACGGCATTCCTTCTTAGATTTAACACATTACATGTAAATTCTATTCCCGTATTTGTAGAGCAGGTTATTGTCGCTTTATACTGATCCAGCTTTTTCAGCCATGCTATAGGATTATTGGCAAATTGCTCAGGCGTCATCTTTACCTGGTTCATCCCTCCGCCCACTGAAACAAGATGACAGCCAAACAGTCCAAAATCGTGAAAATACGGCACCCAATAAGCCATAACATCTTTAGGCCGTCCCTGCTCTGTTGCAAGCTTTGCTTTTATGTTTTGAATCATATTAAAGCTGTTAAGCATAACACCCTTGGGGATTCCCGTACTTCCGGAAGAAAACTGAATTATAACGGTACGGTATTCATCAGCAGCCAAAGGCTCATAGTCGTTGTGAGACACAAATTCGGCCTCAGCAAAAATTTGCTCCGCACACAAAAGCTCCTTATCCTGCTGTTTTACAATACTGTGTATAACAGAATAAAATTTTTCCTTTTCAGAGTCACACATAACAGGTGAATTAAGTATACTAAGTACCCCTGCAAGCCTCTTGTTTTCAACCTGCTCATAATCATTCGCGGTAACCGTAGGGAGAGGGGCAGGCACCACTCCGGCCAGTATACATCCCCAAAAAATATTTATAAACAGCCTATCGTCATTAACAAGCGTAATTAACTTGTCTCCCGGATTAAAGCCGCGCTTTTGCAGCACCACAGCAATGCGTCTTGCTCTGGAATAAAGCTGTGGATACGGCTCAAAAAAATCCTCCCCCTCTGTCTTTACATAGTATATCCCCTTCCCGGGATACCTTTCAGCGCACCGCTCAAGCATAAGGCAAAGATTGGGCGCAAAATCAGGATACCGCTCTTCAAAGGAAGACAGAACCGATTTGTGATATAAATTTTTAGCAGCTTCCATTGTACCTCCTCATAAAATCTCAATTTGTATTTTGAGTTGAATTTGATTCATATGAATTTTTTTATATGTTAACCGGTTATTAATTTTAATTATGATTATTTTGATTTTGATAATCATTATCATCTAAAAGTCAAAATTTTTTGCCTTTTTCAGACTGTCAATATATTCTTATTATTAATCTAAGTATATATAACCAGTATAATGAATTCGACTCCCAGAGGAATTTTTAAGTCCTTAAACGATAATCTTTAGGATTGACGCCATATTTTTCTCTGAAGGCCCTTGCAAAATGCCCTGTATTTGAATAGCCCACTTCATTTACAATTTCATTTATATTCATATCGTGCCCGGCGTCCAAAAGCTCTCTGGCCTTTTCCAGCCTTATATCCTTCAGATAACCGAATATTGTGTTTCCATATAAATGCTTAAAGCCTGATTTTAGCTTACACGAGTTTAATTTTACCCGCTCCGACAGCTCATCTACAGATAAAGGGTCTGTTATATTTTCATGAATTATTTGTCTCGCCAAGTTAATCTTTTCTATATCCGTTTTGCGAAGCATGACAGCAATTTCAGTCTTTTCACGGGAAATAATCTTTTTTTCCAGTGCAAAGGAAATTATCTCCATGGCCTTGCATTCCAGATACATAAGCTTTGCTATACCGCTGAACGTGCAGCCTTGCATCTCTGAGAAGGGAGCCTTAAGCCAAGGGCATATAGGATGAGGCCGCATGAGATCATCAAGGCTTTTAATGTCGGCTCGCCCGTAACCCTCATCACAGCCGTCGGGATCATAGCGAAATATACCTGAAAACGGGTTGTATGCTGCAATTGAAATACATTTTATATTCATATTTGCCGGTATCTCGATAAAGCCCTCATATTTGCCCCTTACATAAATAACCATGTTTCCTTCGTTAAGCAGCAGCTCTCCCATGCCCTGTTCATTCCTAAGAACCCTTCCCTGTGTGCAATAAACCACCTCAAATACCGGTAAGCTGGTTTTGAATTGGAATTGTATAGCCTTTTTCAGGCACAAGTTTATCATGCAGATTTCAAGTCCGTTTTTTAGCGAATACCTGTCCATACAGCCGCTCCCGTATTCCTCCGCAACTCTGTATTTATGCTGTATGCCAGTACTCTCTCCCATAAAATTGTACTTCTCTGTAAAAATATTAAAGAAATCCTCAGCCTTGCTTATATACGCTGTATATTCCAAAATTCAAAACACCTTACCTTGATTAAAAACACTCATCGTTTTTTTGATATTGATTATCATTATTATTTTAGCAATTTTATATATTCTTTGTCAATATAATCCAAGTTGTTTATACAAAAAAAGATACGTGAAAACCTATGAGGCATCACATATCCTTTTTAATTTTAACTGAATTGACGTTTTAAAATTCATTATAGTTACGAAAATTTCTCCGGGTCAGCTTTTCCATTTTGACAGAGCATCCGCAAGTGCTGAGTTTATCTGTGTATCCTCCTGCTGCCTGTTTAAAAACTGGCTGACCTCTTTTTTGTTTACCTGTTCCCCCTTCCTCTTCTGGAAGGCCTCAAGCTTTTCACGGTAGCCGCAAACACAGTAGAAGCTCTTATTATCTCCCTCTCCCCGTATCTCCATCTTTTTGTGGCACTCGGGGCACCGGGCATTAGATACCATCGACAGCCCTTTGCGGTAGCCGCACTCCCTGTCCTGGCACACCAACATTTTACCCTTCTTTCCGTTAACCTCAAGCAGGTATTTTCCGCACTCGGGGCATTTTTCACGGGTCATATTGTCATGCCTGTAGGCTTCCGAGCTGGCGATTACATTTGAAACAAGCTTCGATGCGTACTTCCTCATTTCCTGAACAAACATATCCGCATTGGCCTTTCCCTTGCTTATTAGCTGGAGCTGCTTCTCCCACTTGGCGGTAAGCTCAGGTGACTTTATATCGGCCGGAACAAGTCCCACAAGCTGTATGCCCTTGGAGGTAGGTATTATTTCCTTGCCTCTTCTTTCCATATAAAAGGAGTCAAACAGCTTTTCTATAATATCCGCTCTGGTTGCAGGCGTACCAAGCCCGCTTGTGCTTTCTATAATTTCAACAAGGGCCTTATCGTCTACAAACTTTCCGGGATGCTCCATAGCAGAAAGGAGAGTGGCCTCATTATACCTCGCGGGAGGCTTTGTCTTTCCGGCCACCGTCTTTACCCATGAAAAATTCACCGCAGCCCCCTTTTTTATATCCGGAAGCGACTGGTCGGCGTCCTCCACGTCGTCATCCTCCTCAGTATCGGCAGCTCCTCCGTACACGGCCTTCCAGCCCGCCGCCTTCACAATTTTGCCCTTTGCATAAAACAAGTGTCCCTGCGCGTCAATCTTCACCGTTGTCTGCTCATATTCAAATGCGGGGCTTAAAACAGCAATAAACCTTTTCACTATAAGGTCATATATACTGCGCTCCTCCTTATCAAGAACGCCCAGATTTACATACTGCTCAGTGGGAATAATTGCGTGGTGGTCTGTAACCTTGCTATTGTCAACCAGTCTTTTTGTGACATTTATTCTATTTCTCAGAACCGTCTGAGCCGCAGAGGCATAGGGCCCCACCGCAATGCTTTTAAGCCTCTCGGGAAGAGTGGCTACTATGTCCTGCGTAATATACCTTGAATCGGTTCTGGGATAGGTAACCAGTTTATGGCTCTCATAAAGCTTCTGCATAACAGACAGGGTCTTCTTTGCTGAAAAGCCATATTTGCGGTTTGCATCCCTTTGAAGCTCGGTAAGATCATAAGCGAGTGGTGGAAGCTCCTTCTTTGCTTCCTTTGCCACATCGGAAACCTTTGCGGTCCGGCCCTTAACGGCGGATATGATGTCCTCCGCCTTCTGCCTGTCAAAAAGCCTTGTCTGTCCGTTCAGCTTATCCTGCCACCGTACGTTAAAGCCGTTTGCACCCGCTTCAATCGTCCAGTAATCCTTAGGCACAAATCTTTTAATTTCATTTTCTCTCTGAACAACCATTGCCAGCGTGGGTGTCTGCACCCTGCCCGCCGAAAGCTGGGCATTGTACTTGCACGTCAAGGCTCTGGTAATATTGAGCCCAACAAGCCAATCGGCCTCCGCGCGGCACTTGGCCGACTTAAACAGGTTGTCATACTCCGCCGCCGGACGTAGCCTGCTAAAGCCATCCTTTATGGCCTTATCCGTCTGGGAGGAAATCCACAGGCGTTTGACAGGCTTTCTAAAGCCCGCCTTAATCATAATCCATCTTGCCACAAGCTCCCCTTCGCGCCCCGAGTCGGTGGCTATAACAAGCTCATCTATATCGCCTCTCTGCATAAGCGTCCTTACGGTATTAAACTGCCGGGCGGTCTCCTTTATAACAACCAGCTCCATTTTATCGGGAAGCATAGGAAGGGATTCCAGCCTCCATGTCTTATACTTTTCGCCGTAGGCTTCGGGGTCTGCCAGCGTCACCAAATGTCCCAGCGCCCACGTCACAATATATTTTGAACCCGTTATATACCCGTTTCCGTTCTGTCCGCAGCCCAGCACCTTTGCTATATCGCGCCCGACAGAGGGCTTTTCGGTTAAAACCAGAATTTTTCCCATTTATCAAATCAGCTCCTGTTATTTTCTATTAAGCAAAATACTCCTATAAGCTTATCATAAATCCTCGCATATAGGAAATACAAAAAACAGTGACAGTGGGACGGGATCATGTTTCGCTTATTCGGCGGGAGGATATCAGGTGGAAGTAACTTCGAGGAAAAACAAATATCTAAGTAACAAAAAACGTTCTGTGTAATATTCTGTAATCTAAGCTTTATGACATTGGTCTGCCGTCTCTAGATTTCTTAGAACAAAATACATTATGAATTATTGTAATAATAATTTAAAGAGACACATTAGACCTAATATGTTGTAATATATCGTAAAATGTAGAATTATTTATATTGATTAATTAAATATACCCTGTTATAATTTGTTATGTGTTCGAACACAAACAAAATAATTTGTGGAAGCATTTAGCTTGAAAAATATTGAAAACGTTTTAATATTTATTACAATACTGACTATGTGTTACACAATGTCAGCAACCACTTTACTTAAAACATTTCCAACCGTTACCTCTATAATATATCAATATTGACTTTTTCGGGGACAGGCACAGTATCAAGTGGTAAAACTTATCGTTTGGAAGTGACAGCAGACTGCACAAGAAACGGTACAACTAAAACAGTTGTCAATTATTTTGACAGGAAATTTAATTAAAATTAGGAGGATTACCGATGAAGACGAAACGCACCCTTATTTTGAGTGGGTTGTTAGTTATGGCAATAATTTTTGCTAACATACCTGTAAGTGCATACTCAGCAATGTATAACAATGGATTGAGTTTATTTTCCAAATTCTTCAACATGACAGAAGAAGATATTTATAAATCCAATCTTAACGACTCAGCCGAAAGCCTTTTAGCTGAAATAAAAGCCCTTGAGCAAGAACTAAAAGACGATAATAGCAAGATTGCATTAGTTCCTCACGCTATGGCCTTAATCGAAAAAAAAGATGAATTTACTCCTGAGGAAATAATTTTACTTTTACAAGACGATGAAACTGGAGCTATCTTGGAGAGTATATTGATAAAAATGTATATCGAGAAAAAGGCTGACTCGAATAAACTTTTGCCTCTTCTTAATGATGGCAAGTTAAGTAGTGACTCAAAAGATTACATTGTTGCTATTGGGGATTTTTCTGATGATAGTTTAACAGATATTTGCTATAAATACGATAATTCTGTTACAGTTGTTGCTATGAAAAAGCTAATGACAACAAATGTTGAGAAGGCATATCAATTCGCTTCTGAGATATTGATAAACGACACCAAAAATGTCTCAGATGCAAAGCTGTGGGCAGCAAGTTTGGGTGCAGGAGAATATTTTAATCGATTTAGTGGAGATGATTCTGAAAAGAAAATCATAGTAGAAAAATTGAAAGAACTATTTTCTATAAGCAAAAATGAAGTAGTAAAAGACAAATTCATATACTCATTGGCAAAAATGAATGACTTTGATGTTTTTAAATATATAATCAGCGATGATAAAATTGATACAGACTTGAAAATATCAACCATTGAGCGTAATGTGCAAATGTTGGTGGAAAAATCCACATCTAAAACATCCTCGAGTGAATTGTCATATATTATTAAGGCAATGGAAATTCATCCTATTTTGGAAGTTGGAGAAGCATTGCAGCAATCACTTAAAAGTCGTACAGTTCCACAAAGCGAAGAATTGATGGCAACGGTTAAACATATTGAAAATAACGGAATAAAAGGAGTGTTCAAATATGAGCAAAACTAACAGATTTATTGGTGCGATAAATATTTTATTAGCCCTTGCTTTGGCTTTCTCTATGCTTGCACAAGTTAGCGTATATGCTTACTCCTCTACAACCGAATGGAAGGGATATGCTGTTTATCGTGATGGAGTCAGTGGATTCAACTCTGGACTTAACGATCACGCAGCCTTAATGGACGAGCCCAATAGAACCTATTACAAGCCTATAATACACGCTCCCGGCTATTCAGACCCTGTTCAATGGGATCATTGGGATGATTTTATGAATGGTAAAAAATATCTTGGTATTTTTAAGCCAAAAAACACAACTATCACAGAGACAGTAGCTAATTCGTTTGTTTCAAAGGCACGAGAATTGAGGGGGATTTCATATAATGTCCTCGACCAGATTGTATACTCGGCAGGCAGCAATACTTGGGTGTATCCTGAAAACATTAGCCAACTTAGATGTGATGGCGTTGTTGAATATACATACGAGTGGTTTGGCTATAGAGTTGGAGGACCAGATAACAAATGGGATATCACACGAAATCTTATCGCTAATTATTGGGAACACTCTGGATTTTTTATAACTCCAAGAAAACAAAACCAAGAACTTTTAACAAAGGTGTCATCTGGGTATCCCGACTAATCTAAAGTTATTGTATGAGGGGACTATATGAGCAAACGATTTAGCAGATTTATTCTCGTTATTCTGATTTCCTTAACAACTTTGGGGTGTTTTATGTTTTTTGGAATGGATTACTTTCCTGTTGTTGGAGGAATTATTGCAACAAATAGAGTTAACAAGTATGTGGGAAAACCAATTAATAATGTTAGATTTGATTGGTTAAATAATAAATACATTTGTTCTTTAGACGATGGGTATGAATTAAGCTACAACCTTCATTACAACACGATTTATGATAAACGCATTAGTGATGAAGTCCGTGATATAGCAAATCGAAAATACCTATCCATTCAAAAAGACTTCCCAACAAACTTAATTTTACCGCAAAACATTGATGTGTGGACAGAGATAAATGCTAACAACTATGCTGTGAAATCTCAAAAGGCTTATATTTTGGTCGTATATAACCTTGAAGTATTATCAAAGGAACAAAGTTTAGAAATGCCAGCAAAAATTGCTCAATTATTTGTTGAGCTTATGGGGAATGGATACAGCTTTACAGGGATACAGCTTATTTATGCAGACAAAAATGGTATGTATGAACTGTCGGTATTTTCAAATGCTTTTGAACTTTTGAAGTATGAATATATGAAAGAAAATGTAATAAAATATTCAAAAAATGAATTGCCATTGGATTATATCGATTGGGTTAAGCAACATTTTGACTAAGCAAAGAATTACGGAGTTATGCTAACAAGTCATAGCTCCGTAATTCTTTCTTTTAAGGGTAAACGGTGGAACACCTGCCGTCATGTTTTTAAGCCTCCCATTTTGTAAATTGTTATAAAACAAGAGTAAGCGCTTAACCTTGGGGTGTCTTGCTTGCCACGCAGGCCGCTTAAAAGGAATACAGTAATGAGTGACAGTCTGACGGGGTTGCCGACACACATATATGTGTGTCGGCAACCCCGTCCCCTTGTCACACTATTATTTTGGTGATAGCGAAGAAATAACTCCATATAAGACGCATCCTAAAGGAAATAATATAAATATAATTCCTAAAATTATTGAGCTTGTATTAAATAAAGGTTTTGACACACTATTTTTTGTTTTCATCTGTTTCAAGTATATTTTATCCATTGCTATGCCAGTACCGCCAATAATTATCAGACATATCCCTATAAAACAAATAAAAGCAATAATAATTCCAATTATAGCCGCAATAAACGGCAGAAAAATCAAAAAGCCCATTAGTTCACATCCTTTATAATCTATTTAAAATCAATACTCCTGCAATTAAATAACACAAAGTTATTAAAATACCCGCCCACATATGTATAGCCGAAAGCAGCCAATAACCAACTTTTATTTTTTTATCAGATGTATCAAAACTTTTACTCCGCTTCATACCTTTATATCCGCGTATTACTGCAACGACAGCAAAAAACAGAGTCATTACAAGTGCTAAAAGAATGAGTACACTTCCTAGTAGCATTTTTCTCCCCCTTTTTTTAAGATTACTTTTATTTAGAATTGATATATCTCCGTAGTATGTAAATAACCAGAGCTATACAACCCATTATTATACACACACAAACAAATGTCAAGAAGTGACAAAAGGACAGAGTTATTGACACGCTATATTCTCTGAATAACTCCTTCTCATCTTAGAATATACTTTGCCTATTATTCATCTCATTACAACATGGTATATCGCGACTTTAGTTCCGTTTATCGGTATGTTCGACCTAAACACCACCTCTTGCATACACAGCTATATATGCAAGAGGTGATGCCAACAACTCCTACCCCTTGTCACTTCAAACAGAAGATTAACAACTTGACATATATAGAAATATATGAAATAATACCAACAATAAACATTATTTTGAAATAATAGTCAACAATTTAATGCATTATGCCTCATTGTGGTAATTACCTAAATAGGAATTATAACTTTTTTGTGATATTTATTATTAGTGTTATAATGAAAATATGTAGTAATATGGATATTATAAACACAGGAGAAAAACTTTATTCCTGTATATAATATAAAAACACAAGACGGAGGTGAACAGGTTATGCTACATATTAGATCTCCAGACAATAAAAGGCCTTTACATATCCCTAACATCTTGACCCTCGTAAAGTTTTTGATGTAAGAGATATGAAAAACCTGTAACATTACTATTTTATATCAAATCTTTGCTAAATACAATATCGATTTCAAAATATTGGAGGTTGGATTAATATGAAAACTAGGAGTATTACAAGGGTAATTGTTATAGCCATATGCGTTGCTATGGTGTTTTCAAGTTATGCGTTTGCCGCAATAAATGACTATGGAGATGTTGGAACTACAGATGTGCATGGACATCTATATATAAGTGGAAGTAGTGTTGCAGCAGGAACTTATGCCGAGGCTACTATTAGATATATGAATGTGAGTGTTGTTACATATGACAGATATAGTACTCCACTCAGCAGCTCTTCTACAGTTCCGGCATATAATACCAAGGGAGTCGCAACCCCGTATATTTCAAAGGGTGCAAGTGCAACATCGGCAATAGGAAATCACTATGCAGATGACACATATCACGGAGGCTACGAATGGTGGGGACAGACAAGCTATGACTATTAATTATTAAGCAGAGTTCCTTTTAGTAAATTAAAACACTCCACTGTATAAAATACATGGAGTGTTTTAATTTAAAGAATATTACTTAGGGAGTTGTCTATTTATGACAAAAAAATTTTACTCTAACATAATTACTTTATTAATAATTATAGCAATTTTTTTATTAGCGGAATATGTTATAGGCTATTACCATAATAGAAGGATTTTAAGTTCAAGCATGATTAAAGGACAGAACAGTCATGGCGTTTTAAAAGGCTATGGTTTAAAATTAACAACAAAAGGCAATATACCTGTTAAAGATAAAAATATTATTATAAATGATGGAGAAAAGTTTGATTATGTTTTAGAAGTGTTTAATAATACAGATAAAGACGACACTTTAGAAGTATTGTTGAGTATTAATTATACTCAAGTGCCTTTCTTTCTAAATAAATCAAATAATTCAAGACTATTTTCGTATGAATTTACATTAAATAAAGGTTCTAAAGTTGATCTGCCAATAGAAATAGATAATAGTAAATTCCCTTATAAAATAAATCCATTAGTTTTTACAATAAGGTCTACTTTAAATAAAAGTAAAGCAGATTTTTTTGACTCAAGTTTTTCTTCCAGATACAATATTTTAACAGATAAAAATAGTAATTTACAGTTAAATAATGATATAATGTTTAAATATGAAAAAATGAAAGAAAGTGAAGTGAAATTTAAGGGTCTATGGTTAAATAATTCGTTTAATAAAATAAATGAATATATCTATAATGAAAAAATAATTAAAGTGAAAGCTGACGATTATGTAAAATTAGCTCTACGAACATATTCCTATACAGAAGATGCACTTTTTTGGATGCTGATTGATGACAAAAGAGCAGAGTTTAAGGATTCATTAAATTATATATATTTCCAGAATGTCAAAAATTCTTTAATATATAAAGAAGTGTGTTTTAAAGCACCGAGTAAAAAAGGAACATACAAGATTTTAGGGTTTATTGCAAGTAATCCTATTGAGTATATAAATACCAATAATCTGGAAGATTATTTAATTAAGGCATCAAACAAGATGTTTATCCGTGTGGAATAAAATACAAATAATCTGGATTATCAAGATGTGTTAATTTATACAAAGGTGGTTAGTAATAGATGAATAAGGAAGTAAAATATTCTGTTATCGTTCCTGTCTTTAATGAAGAGTTAGTAGTTAAAGAAACATATAAAAGGCTAAAAGCTGTGATGGATGCAACAGACCAAGAATATGAAATAATTTTTGTGAATGACGGAAGTGTCGATAATACTGCAGAAATACTTGTGGAAATATGTAAAGCAGACAATAAGATAAAACTTATTGATTTTTCCAGAAATTTTGGACATCAGATATCTATTACTGCAGGAATGGACTATTCACTAGGACAGGCAATTATTGTCATAGATGCTGATTTACAAGATCCTCCTGAAATTATTCTGGAAATGATTAAAAAATGGGAAGAAGGTTATGAAGTAGTTTATGGAAAAAGGCTCAAGAGAAATGGTGAAACATTATTTAAAAAGTTAACTGCAAAAGGTTTTTACCGCATATTGAAATCAATGACAAGTGTTAATATACCCGTAGATACAGGAGATTTTAGGCTTATTGACAGGAAGGTCTGTGACATACTTAAAAGGCTGCCCGAAAGGAGTAGATATGTAAGAGGCTTGATAAGCTGGATTGGCTTCAGGCAGGTTGGAGTTGAATTTGTAAGAGAGGAGAGATTTGCAGGCAAAACAAAATATCCTCTAAAAAAGATGATAAAATTTGCCTCCGATGCAATTACATCTTTTTCCTATAAACCACTCAAATTGGCTACTTATTTGGGTTTAGCCCTATCCACTCTCAGTTTTTTGTATCTTCTGTGGGTTATTTATGAGAAGCTATTTACGAATTTTACACAACCAGGGTGGGCATCAATAATTGCGGTAAATCTATTTTTTAACGGCATTATCCTATTAATGTTAGGTACTATTGGGGAATACATAGGGCGTATTTATGAGGAGACAAAGGGAAGGCCTCTTTATATAGTAAGCAGACAGATTGGATTTTTCAAAAATGAAAAAGATAACAATATATAGCTATCAAATTTTTATAAAAAAGCTTTTGCAGCGATACAAGGACTTAATACGGTTTGCTCTTATTGGCATACTCAATACAAGCATAGATTTCTTAACTTTTTCTATGCTCCATAAGTTGTTTTCCGTATATTATGTAACCAGCCAGTTTGCAGCTTATCTAGCCGGCACAGCAAACAGCTTTATACTTAATAAAATTTGGACTTTTGAGAATAGACGTGTTAGCGTAGGCATACACTTGCAGATCCTTAAATTTCTTATGATTAACATGATTTCATTAGCTTTGTCTATAATCGGGCTGAAATTTATTATTGAGCAATTAGGAGTTAATATTTACATAGCCAAAATACTTGTTACTATTATGGCTCAGGGCGTGAATTTTACAGGATATAAAATATGGGTATTTAAGAACAAATAAATAAATCATTTTCAAATTAAAGGGAATATTAAATGAGAGGTGTACTCTTTATGATTTTAAATCTTCTAAGAAAGATTATATACTATACATGCTTTTCAATATTGTTATTAATGGCATTGTCAACACTGTACTATATAATCAATGATGCTTCTGTAATTGGAGTTACTAATATTATAAGTACATTCTGTGTATTATTGTTTTTAGGATTTATATCTTATATTGCTATATACTTGAATTCAAAAAAACCAAAGTTATTTTTTGTTATACTGGCAGCTACTTCGATGCTTTCTATTTTTATCTGGAACGTATACGCAAGAACTGTTCAGGTCTCTGACTATAAAGTCCTTTTGGAAGGGGCTTACAAAATTGCTACCGGCTCTTTTAATGAAGGTTTTGACAAAACGAGCTACTTCTATATTTATAACTATCAGATAGGATATGCGGCATATCTGGCCCTTTTAATGAGATTTTTCGGATACAATTTGTTTTTTATTAAATTTGTAGAGTTAATATATATGACAGGTGCAGCAATTTTAATGTATAAGATAGCAAAAAAACTTGTTGGACAAAGGGCTGCTTCAATTACATCTATTTTGTATGCAACATTCATTTTTAATATTCTAGGCTCATCGGTAATTAATAATCAGCATATAAGTGCTTTTCTTATGCTTGTTGGAATATATCTTATTTTATTGGATAATACAGGATGGACATTAATCTCCGGAATAATTTTTGGTGTTATGAATGTGATGCGGCCGGTTGGTATAATTATTATAATAGGCGTTTGCATTATGTTTATTTATAAAATAATCAGGGAAATGACATGGCGTAAATATGCAGCGAGACTGGCTATTTTCATATTTACATTTTATGCAACAATATGGACTTTCAATGCTGTTTTCATTCAGATGAATCTTACGCCATCACCTATAAGCAGAAGTAATATACCTTATTTTAAGTTAGTTATAGGTTTTGGAGCAAAAAACGGGAGTATTTTTGAAAATCAAACCATAGATGCAAGAAAAACAAATGTTTATAATGATTTGCACACGCTTGGATTTGACTATGATAAATACAACGATGAATGTAAGAGATTTTTAAAGCAGCGTATTAGGAATTTTAAAGACACTTCACTTTATCTTTTCAAGAAGATGGCTTTCTTTTTAGGTGAAAAAGACCATCAATATACTTTTGCTTTAAGCCAAGAAATGCGCTCCGGGAGCTTTATAAAAATATTAGTGAATATCGGGCATCTGCAATATTTATTTTTAATTTTATCCGCCATGGCAGCGGTATTGTTTAAGATTAAAAGAAAAAGTACCGAACTAAACATTATTTACATACTTCTAATTGGTTTTATATTCGTTTATCTTTTTATTGAAGCACAAACGCGATATAGATATGAAGCATATATTTTTATTTGCATCTTTGCCTCTGAAGCAGTTAGCTATTTTATTGATAACACTAAGAGACTATTACTCTCGAAAAGAAATGAAATTTCGAAGTCGGAGAAAAGATGAAAATTGTGATTAAGGTTTTGAATGTTATTCAAGACGCCTCCCCCGCCGTCCTTCGCCTCCCCAGCCCTTCATCCATTCCACCCGTAGCGTGGGGGCGGCACGGACGCCGCCCCAGCCCGCACCTGAGCAGGATGCGAATTGCGGGCGATAGCGGAGGCAGCCGTCCGGCGACTGAGGACGCGGTGGAGGGGTTTGGGGAACATGGACAAGAGCTGTTCCCCAAGGGACCCCGTGAGGCCGCTCACGAAGCCCGCTTATAAGGAATACAGCAGGGAAGGGCAGAAGAAGAGTGACAAGGGGACGGCAGAGCGTGTGAAAACTATTTTGAGTGAAATTTCAGGCTATAATTCTTGCAAAAATGTAGCGGAGGAATCTTGGGGACGGATTCGTCCGCTTCCGCAGCGTAGCGAAGGACCGAAGGGAAAGCGGAGGAACCGTACCCCATAATGCCGCAGCGGTGGCGGGCTGCAATTTCTTTGGCAATTTTGAAGTTTTCACACGCTCTGACGGGGATGTTGACACACATGTATGTGTGTCAACATCCCCGTCCCCTTGTCACCTAGTCCAGCGTCTACAAAATTTCCAACGCATAATCTATAGGCTTTTCCACCTTTATATCCTGCGGAAGCTCAATTTTCCCTATTTGCTTTCCGCTATCCATACTCCATTCAACAGATATTCTCCCCCATTGTGTTGGCAATCCCCCTTTTGCATATTCAACAGCCCCCACAGGATTGCTTAATCTTACAACCCCTTTCCCGAGTTTTGACACATCCACCCCCAATACGGTTTGAAATAAAATATATGCCGGGGAAGCTCCCCATCCATGGCACAAGCTGACCGGCGGCCCCTCCCATAGATATGTCGGCGTGTTTCCCTGGTATGTGCTGGGAATGGTACAATGGGGTGTTGTCTTATCAAATGTTTCCCACCATGTCTTAGCTCCCCTCGCAACCATCTCGCCCCAATAATCCTTAATCAGCTCAACCGCTTGTCCCCTTCGTTCCCTTGAAATAAGCACTTCAAGTACAATGTGCTGAAAAAAAGGTCCCTTTACCTCGGGAAGAAGATTTTTATAATAATAATTATCAAGGAAATAATCCGCTTCTTCATTAACTAAAAGCCCGCACCATATAGCAAGAAAGTTTGTCTGTAATGTAATGCTTTTAGAAGCAACAGTACCATTCATACAATCCACAAAAGCTTTCCTCTCTTGATCCCACAAATGACTCCTAATGGATTCTTTAAGCCTCTTCGAGGCCATTTCATATTTTTCCGCATCCTCCTTGAATCCCAATTCTCTTGACATCTCAATAAGATTGCTCAAAACCTTAAAATACAAAAAGGAAATAGCCGATACCTTGTCCTTTTTTTCAATTAAATCCGTCCAATCTATAAAGCACCACCATCCTTCACGGTCAGCGCGGCTGAACAAACCCGTTTCATCCACCTGCGCCTCAAACCATGCGGCAAGCTTTTTAATATTTGGCCACAATTCCTTTATGAAATCCAAATCTCCTGAATAATTCCAATAGTCATAAGCTCCGATCAGCCAATAAGCACAAAAATCCGGGAGCAGAAAATTGTTTTTTTCCGGGCCTGTCCCGGGAATAGATCCATCCTTGTTTTGAATCCTTGCTCCCTGAACCAGAGATTTTCTCAAAAGCTTTGTATCTCCAAACACATGATAAATTACCTTTGCCATAACCACCGCATCCACTACCCAAAGAGCTTTTTCACGCCATGGACAATCCTCCGGGTGGTCCTGACTGTTTAGTATGGTAGTATATTTGCTTGTTTCCCAAATTTGATTCAGAACAGACTCGCTGCTTTCAAAATATCCTTCCTGTCTGAATTTGTAGCTTACTTTTTCAAAGGTTAATGAGCTGAATTTTATGGGTGCAGGCGTTGCGGCAAAGGTTGTTTTAATGAATCGGCAAGCTCTTCTTCCAAATGGCATAAGTCTGTTTTTTCCCTTTTTAAATATAAACGTCTCCATATGCTGCAATTCTAAAGATTCACCGTAGGATACCTTCATTACACCGCCCTCCGGCGCTTCTATCTCAAAAATCGGCCTGCCTACAACCTCACGCTCAAAATCCCATACCAACGCAGGAAATGCCCCTGCTTTCGATGCGTCAATACTTAAAAAGGTATTTTGCGAAGCATTTTCCTTCAGTATCACCTCTAAATTGCTTATAACTCCAAAGTTATCCTCTGATCTCAGGATGCTTATGGGCTTAACCTGCTCATAATTTAAAAAAGAAATCTCACGTGAAATCAGCCTTGGCCAGGGACTTTTATCATTCTGTGCCTCTGATAATATTTTTGCGTTGTCCCATCCCCAATCATTATACGATAACCCCATCCATCCGTCTTCGTTATTGGCATCATAAATTTCCTTGTATCCTCCCCACCTATGCAGCCGCTCAGTTTTTGTCATATACGTTGGGGATATACGGCATTTCCAAGCTTCATCCGTTGATAGCACCGTCTCTTCATATTTGTTTATTTGGAGAATAAAACCGGCTTCACCCTGCATCTGATTGGTGACGATGTCTGTATTGCCAAAAAAGTAGCACATTACAGTGACAATATTTTTGCCGCATATAAGCATATCGTCTGTCAGCTCATATGTGTCATAATACTGCCAATCACTATCACATGGAGACGGCCCTCTTCCAATATGCCTTCCATTAATACTCACAACATATTCATTTCTTGCGGAAACATGAAGCTTCAACGCCTCTGTCGTATTTTCCAATTCAAATTCTTTCCTGAATTCCATGTATATGTTTTGGCTGTGTTCTTCTTTTTTATTCCATATCCAATTTGCATCCCACTTAACACACAATACGCTTCCCCCCTCATATGAAGATTGCCTTTTTAAAAACCGCCCGTTGAGTGTGTCCCCCCATACGTTTCCCGAGCATATTTTACGGTTGAATCCTTTTTGAAGTAGCTACGGTGATACACCTGAAATCATTGATTACTTTTTCTGTCCCGACCCCTTCCCGGTAATTTCCCACGGCGGTATAGAAATGATATAAAATACCGTTATGGTATACAACCGCCGGCTTGTGTGCATGGATTTCATCCAAATCACCGGGGCCGCCGTTGGGAATTATGGGGCTTTCCGCTTTCTCCCAATGGATTAAGTCATCGGATACCGCAAGCCCCTCCTGAGAGTGCTGACAGTCATAACCGAAATAAAACATGAGCCATTTGTCCTTATATCTTAAAACACAAGGGTCGGAATTAAACCTGCTGTCCCAGCCGTTTTCACTGATTCTCACTACGGGGTTGGAATCCAGCCTTTCCCAATGTACCAGATCGCGAGAGGTTGCCACACCTATCTGTTCAGTCCATGCTTCCTCACAATTCTTGGCATTGTAAAACATATGAAACCGATTGTCATGCTCTACGATGCACGATTTGTACAGCCCTCCTCTTTCCCACTCTGCCCCGTCCCTCCAGGTAAACACAGGTTTATCCAGCCTGTTCCATTTCAGAAGTGTTTCATCCTCCGTCCATGCAAATCCTATCTCGGCAGGCCCTGCCTCATACCCAGTGTCGGGATATGAGTGGTAGATCATCCAGTACCTATTGTCGATTTTCTTTAAAACAGGTACATCAAAAAGATTGTCTGTGTCTTTTATGATCCACGTACCCGCACAGCCGACATTATCCCAGCGATCAGAAGCTGTTCTTTCCAGAATCGTCCCCTTGTGCTTCCAATGGATCAAGTCAGTACTCGTAGCAAGGGCTGTTTGGTATCCTGTGCCATCAAATCCGACATACATCATATGAAACATATCTGAATGGTAGAATATGAAAGGGCAATCAACCGCTGCGCTGTCAAAGGCTCCGGCAACTCCCGAGCCTGCCAGAACCGGTTTGCCTAATTTATAGGGTGTTTGCAATTCCTCAAATTTAGTGGTTAACATATTTTGCATTTTAAAAGTCACTCCTTTTATTGATTATCATGATATCTACATAGCGATAAAGATTTTACATGGAGGATATAACTTAATGGAAGAAATTTTTTTGACCCGTAAGGAATACATCTAAGAAAAGTGCCTGATGACAGACCCGGGAGACATTTCCCCGCAAGGCATCTTTTCGTTGCTATTAAAAATTTCTGTAAGCAATTATATCCTCTATGTTTGTAAAATCTTTATCGCGTCCTATATAATATGTGTTTTTTTAGATGCTTTCAGGCTTGCAGCTCCCTGAATTCCGAGGCTGTTTTTCCGGTATACAGCTTGAACACCCTGCTGAAGTAAAACGGATCTTCATATCCCACCGCTTCGGCAATATCCTTAATTGACATCATCGACTTTTCTTTCAGCAGCTCCTTGGCCTTGTTCATCCGAAGTTCAATTATATAGTCATTGGGAGTTCTCCCTCTCACCTTTTTGTATTTCCTTCCAAGGTATTGGGGCGCAAAACCAAAAACATCCGATAGCATTTGCAGGTTAATTGGTACGGTAAAATTAATTTTTATATAGGCATCGATCCTGTCAATGGCATCATCCTGCTCGGTGTTTGGGCAAGCAGTTGTCGGCTTGCTGTAAAAAAGCTCCTCTGTCAGGCAGGATAGATTTTCAAAAATGCCCTCATAGCTGATCGAGCACGTGATTATTTCATTCAATTCCATATGAATGTCAACCATATGGTTGGTCAGATTCAGCTCAGGAATTTTACAGAACAGAGTGAAAATTTGCTGTAGTATTTTTTCAAGGATATATTGGCGGCATTTTCTGTCCTCACAAATAGCTAAAAGGCTTTTCAGATTGCTTTTAAAATTATCCGCCTGCAGCATTGCAATTGCAGTATGGAAACTATTTTCCCAGGAAGGGTGTAAAATATCGTGATCGCTCTTTTTGATTACCTCTGCCGCGGGGGACTCCTGTATATATTGAGAAAAGCCAAAGCAAATATCTCTTTTTAAAATACCCTGCAATTTGCGAATCCTTGCACCCACCTGCATTATATCCTGAAACACAAGCGATACAAGCGCTGTCACGGGAGTGCCGTAGGAAGCCAGCAAAAGGTAGATTTCTTTTGAAATCATGCTTATATCAATATTTGAACCGCTTTTTGAGCCCAATAATAATATTTTTTCATTATCATGCTCTCCGTCTGTAATCCAAAAACGGCATCTATCCTTCACATTTTTTCCAATGATCTCCTCCATATTGTTCCTTGCCCAAAATTCCTGTCCGGGAGTCAGCAGCGGGGAATGGTACGAGCAGTACGAGCCCGCGCATATCAGCATACAGGCGTAGCTCTGACCGGGAAAAAGATCCGTGATATACAGAGAAGGGGCTCCGTCTCCCCCGGAAGCATTGTTTCTTATAATTTGATCCAGAACGGTTGTCTCCCGGTCTTTTATGGTTTGATATATTCTATGGGCGATTCTGTTCAGCAGCTCCTCCAGAACGTCCAGATTAATCGGCTTAATAAGGTAATCGAAGGTACCATGCGAAAAAGCCCTTTTTGCGAATTCAAATTCCGCATATCCGCTCAGAACTACAGGAATAGGCGCAGGCTTCATGTGCATCAGCTTTTCAATCAGTGTCAGTCCATCCATTACAGGCATTTTAATATCTGTAAAAACAACATCCGGCTTCAATTTTTCGGCAAGCTCAAGGGCATCCTCCCCGTTGGGCGCCTTTCCAACAACGTGAAAATCTGAGTGCAGCTCTTCAATCATTTTTGCTACAGCGTTCAAAATCGGAGGCTCATCCTCTACGACAATGACTCGGATCAATTAATTCACCTTCTCCAGTCAGCTATTTTCCATTTAGCTATCCATTACTTGATTCATTTATTTTATAAGGGCCGCCGATTCTAACCGATGTTCTTATCCCCGGCTCACTGTTAATCTCAAATATTAGCTTGTCCTTGTAAAGCATATGCAGCCGGCAAAAAATGTTGGACAAGCCCATGCCTCCAATACTTAAGCCATACGGTGCCTTCCCCTTCTGAAATTCCGACCGGTATTGGGAGATTTGATGTTTTATTTCCATCAGCTCCCCCTCACAAAATCCAACGCCATCGTCCTCAATTTCCAGCGTCCAGAGCCCCTTTTCCAGCCATCCTCTGATGCTCAGGTGCCAGGGGGGTCTTTTACCTGAAAACCCATGGTTGTAAGAATTCTCCACCAGAGGCTGCACAATGAGCTTCGGCACCTCAATTCCGTGTAAGCCCTCTTCGACAAAGAGCTCATAATGAAGCTGGTCGGCAAATCTCCATTTGAGAAGCTCCAGATAATTTGCTGTGTGGGACAATTCATCCTTAATTGTAATACTCATGCTGTCCTCAGTTGCTATATATTTCATCATGTCTGCCAACTGCGTACATATCATTACAATTTTTCTGCTGCCGAGTTCAAAGCCCGCCGAGCTAATAACCATTAATACATTATAGATAAAATGCGGATTCATTTGTGCCTGCAGCGCCAAAAACTGTGCCCTGGCTTCATTTTCTTTCGCTTCTATGGTCTGCTCCATGGACTCCTTCATCCGGTTAAGCGTTCTGTTAAAAACATCATGAAACATCAGTATTTCATTATTTGTTTTATCGTTCAGAACGATGGAGAAATTCTCCAGAGACAGAGCGTTGAGCTGCTTGCGCATTTCTCTTATCGGTGTCGTCAGGTATTTTGAGATGAGGTACAGGATGCTCAGTGAAGCTAAAGCAAAGAGAATTCCTGCAATCAGGAAAATATTGCGGAACAGGTTTACAGGCGACATAAAAGTAGTTTCCGGCTGTGTCAGAATAACAGTCCAATTTGTATATTCGGAATGCTTTGTATAAACCAAGTTCCGGATTCCAGAGGCTGGAAACTCAACAACAGCTCCATTTTTACCTTTCAGGAGGTTGTAAAAGGACAGTTCGCCGGTGTCGTAACGTTGGTAAGGATAGATGGCATCTCCCTTTTCATTCAATATCACAATATCGAGATCCTGACCGTTATACGAGCTGCATAATTTTTCAATTTCCTGATAGGGAAGCTGCACTTCTATATACCCCAGATGCTTGTTTGCGGTATTAAACGTATTCATAAGATTTCTAATCAAGGATATTTTTAAGTCTCTCTTATCCTTTACCCACCAGTCCATGTGTGGCGGCAGAATAATGAACTTGTCCTGATACACAGCCAGCTCGTTAATCCACGAAGAGTCCTTTAAAGATTCCTGCAAGCCTGTGAAGGTTGCGGGATACGCGCCGGAGGATATATAACTCAGATTATTATTGAAAAGGGTAATCTTCCTGTCAAAAAGCTTGTAAAAATTATAGGAAACCAGTATATTCCTAATCTTCTTGGAGCTCTGTATATTATAGTCAAAATAATTACCGCTGTCTTTGCCGAATTCGAGAGCCTCCTGCATAATATCCTGAATGTCATTGTTAAAGTAGACCTGCATACACATTCTGTCGATTTCAAGCACCGAAGCATCCAATAACGAGGATATTTTATCAATGCTTTGCTCCATGTTCTTGGCGGACTGGCTTCTAAGGATGCTTGACATATAACTGTTGGAAATCAATATAAGGCAGGTCAGCAGAACAATAATGAAGCAGGAGTAGTACATGAACATTTTTTTCTGAAAGCTTATGTTTCCGAGCATGATATACTCCTTGAGCCTGTCGTTTTCTGATGTTTGGGCAATAATCCCGCCTACTATTATTATAGATACGGTACCGGATCAAGTCAATGGCCGTTCCTGGGTGCATAAAATAAAAGTGAAGAAAAAAGTTCCAGTAAATAATTAACTCACCCCTAGCCCCTCTCTTTGCAAAGAGGGGAATTGATTTTTCTTCTCCCCCTCTTTTGCAAAGAGAGGGGGCCGGGGGGTGAGTATTATACCATTTATTCCTCAATATTATTCACCTATATTATATACATCCCCTCAGGGATTAATTAATCCCTGAGGGAACTGTTCATCATGGGTACGCTTCAAACTCCGTGACACCACTGTAGGACCCACTCTGGTGTGTAAACACAACCCTTATTTTGTGGGTGGAGACAGATGTGAACCTTACCTCATTTTGTGCATTGGCTGCCGGCAGTGCAGGTGATTTGATCTGGCCTGCACAGTCCACCCAATCCGTTCCGTTCCAGTACTGAATATTATAGCTTGAAGGCACCTTCACTCCTCCGCCGTCGTCATACAGGCAAAGCTTTACCAAGCTTACAGCTTTTGCAGTGCCGAAATCGACCTGCAGCCAGTCTGTGGAGTTACCCGAGCTGTAACATGTCCATCGGTCACGGGTTGTGTCGTTATAGGATATTACCCCGTTAACAGCCTGCCAGATATTATCCTCATAATATGTGTATGACGCCGATATCGCGGGATATCCGCCACCTATTGAATTCAGCGCCAAATTATTTCCGTACACCTCAAATTCTGTAACACCGCTGTAGGACCCGCTCTGGTGTGTAAAAACAACCCTTATTTTCTTGGTTGAGACAGATGTAAATGTTACCTCATTTTCGGTATTGCCGGCCGGCAGTGCAGGTGCTTTGACCTGACCCGCGCAGTCCACCCAATCGCTTCCGTTCCAGTATTGAATATTATAGCTTGAAGGTGCCTTTACTCCTCCGCCGTCGTCATACAGGAAAAGCTTTGCCGAGCTTACCGTCTTTGCCGAACCAAAGTCAACCTGCAGCCAGTCTGTGGAGCTGCCGGAATTATAACGATAACATGTCCATCTGTCACGCGGTGTGTCGTTATAGGATATTACCCCGTTAACAGCCTGCCAGACATTATCCTGATAATATGTGTATGACGCCGATACCTCAGGATATCCGCTCCCCGCCGAATTCAGCGCCAAATTTACTGATACCGGCTCTGATACCGAATTGTTATTGCTTAAAGTGGTTGTAGGAGAATACGCATTAATAAAGCCAATCCCCGGCATTGGATAATAAGTGTTATTTGTTATGGCACCGTATCTGTAATCATGTCCGCCGTTATTGTCATAAATTTCATATCCGCTTGCAACATAAGCGTTTTGATTATTATTGTTAAATGTGCAGCTGTCAATGGTACAATAATCACTATACCAGTCGGTATTTGAATTGTGGAATAAATTGATGCCAACACCGGCATTGTGATGTATATTGCAATTAATAAGTGTCACATTATGACAAGATAATTCATAGTCTATGCCGCACCCGTCGGGATCGCTTCCCTGCCTCTGCTGATAACCGAATTCACAGTCCTTTATGGTATAATTCCACAGTACCCCCAGCATCAAAGCCGTTGAGCCGCAGGTTATTTGTCTGCTGCCGTTGTACAGGCATATACAGTCCTCCATTGTGCCGCCATCGGTTTCAGAGATGACATTGCCGTAAATACCGTTATATTCCATCAAGCATCCTTTGATATTAACGTTCTTCTTTATTACAGTCGGTCCCAGATTAATCAGGAAATTCTGACATGATACCATAAGTGAGCCCGCATCATAGGTACTGCAATCTGTTACCGTAACACCATCCACCATGATATAGTCGGGGCGTTCACTGCTTACGGTTCCTCCAATGGCTATGCCCGCCGAGAATTGTATGCCCAGAAAAGCAGAGGACGGGTGAAATTGATCAACACCGTATATGTCGTGGAAATGGCAATTATCAATTACCAGCCCGGCATGTCCGAAGGAATCGTTGTAATTGAACCATATCCCCATGGCGGAATTACCGATATCCAGATTGGATATTGTAAAATAGGATGCATCATTCACCTTGACACATAAATCCGATGTTGTGTTATTTCTTATTATGCCCGGCTTGCTGCCTGTGCCATAGGAAGAAAGCACAATCGGACTTCCAGGCGAACCCGAGCTGTTGCTTATGGTGAGTGTTTCATTCCAGACATCACCACAGCGCAGTAGTATCTGATCCCCTGCTCCGTATGTCATAGCGCCAACCTTTTCCAGGGTTTTCCACGGAGCGCTTGAGCTTGTACCCGCATTGCTGTCACTGCCGGTTGAAGAGCTTACATAATAGGTTGTGCCCATTGCATAAGCCTTATTCACCCCAAGCATGGCAAATAAGCCTACAGTCATAGTGAATAGCATAAAAAGACCCAGTACCTTTTTCATTACACGAACCCCCTATATTTTTATTATTTATCCAGTGAACAAAGCAGGCCGCACATTCCGTCACTCCTTTATGCTTTTATTGCACCTGCCGTCATCCCTGAAATAATATACTTTTGACCAAGAATATAAATAATAAACAAAGGAACCAATGTCACTACAATATCAGCAAATATAACATTCCATTCATTGTAAAGCGTCCCATAAAAGCTATACACCGTCATGGGCATGGTCCACTTATCCGGCGATGCAAAGTACAATTGATTTGTCACATCATTCCATACTCCAAGGAAGTTAAATATTCCGATTGTAACGGTAACAGGCTTCAACAGAGGGAATATTATTTTAAAGAACATATGAAAGCCTGAACACCCGTCAATCACAGCAGCCTCATCCAGTCCCCTTGGAACTGTGGAAATGTATCCGCAGTACAGAAAAACGCTAAAAGGAATAACACCGGCTGCGTTGACCAAAATCAGGCCATGATACGTATTAATCATTCCCATAAAGTTCAACACCAGATATGTGGGTATTACGGCACTGGGTACGATAATTCCCAACACAAAAATCACATACAGGATGCCTGCGATTTTTTTCCTCGACCTTGAAATGTAAAACGAAGCCATTGACGCAAAAACAACAGAAATAATTACGGTTGAAAAAGATAAAATAATTCCGTTTAACAAGCCTCTAACCGCTTTCGCTTCGGCAAAGACTCTTACATAATTTTCAAAATGAAATTGCTTTGGAAGCCAGATTCCAAATTCAGCTACCTCAGTAATGGACTTTACTGAGTTTACAAGAACCATCCATAAAGGCACCGTGAACAGTATTGCAATAAAAATCATTACTATTTCGAGAATATAGTTGCCTACACTTTTTTTCATTACAGTTCCACTTCCTTTTTACGCATCCATCCGATTTGAAAAAAGCTTACCAAGCTTATAAAAATTGTAAATACCAGACCTACCGCAGCGGTATAGCCTATCATTCCCTGACCGAAATATCTGAACAGGAAAGTTCCCACAACCTGCGTCGCATCATTCGGGCCGCCGTTTGTCAGCGCAAATATGCTTCCAAATACCTTGAGCCCCGCAATCAATCCCAATGCCGTATTTACCGTAAGAGAAGAAAATATTAACGGCAATGTTATTTTGAAGAACTTCTTAAACTCATTTGCTCCGTCTATTACCGCAGCTTCATAATAGTCCTTCGGTATTGCCTGAATGCCCGCAAGGAAGATTGCCATCAGCATTCCTGTTCCAATCCATATATCCATCACACAAGCGGCATTCATAGCATACTTCACATCTAAAAGCCATGGCTTTGCCAATGCTCCAAGCCCTATTCCCCTTAGAAACAAATTAAGAAGACCTCTTTCAGGGTGGTAAATGGCATTGAAAATCAAAGCAACAACAACAGTACTCACCATGATGGGAGAAAATATTATGGCTCTGTATATATTTGTAAATTTGAGCTTTCTATTTAATATTACAGCAAAAGCAAGTCCTAATGAAACCTTTAAAACTGTTGTTACGACGGTATAGTAAATGGTGTTCGTCAAAGCCTTAAAGAAGACCGGATCTGTAAACATCATCTTAAAGTTGTCAATGCCATTGAACTGTGGATTATTGAAAAAATCAAGAGACCAATCTGTAAACGCAACAAATATCTGAGCTATACAAGGCAATATGAAAAAAATCAGATATATTGAAAATGCAGGTACAACAAACGCCAGAGTATACTTACTATCTTCCAATTTTTTTATTCCCAATCCGCATCACCTTTCATGCCTTACATGCCTTGCCCATGCAAGGCATGTAAGCTGCCATTCAATTAATTTTTGCTGTTACCATCCGGGTGTTCTCTTTGATTTGTTCAGATCCGCCATCTTCTTGTACCACTCCTCATTAAGAGCAGACTTTATAGGTTTGCCCAAGAGCATAGTCTGTACACTATCCTGGAAGCCCGGTCCTACATCAAAGGAACCAAAATACTCATCCATTGTCTGGTTTTTCGTAGGAAGCCCTTGTTCGACGTAGCCTTCCATTTCCGAATCCCATGAGCTCTTTCTGGTATCCACGTTCAAAGGATACGTACCCGGAGCAACTTCTGCAACGGCACCTGCAACCACAGGAGTCATAACATATTTTATAAATTCCTTTGCTTCATTTATATGCTTGGACTTCTTGGGAATAGCGAAACCGTTTTGAGGGCCGGTACGTGTAACCGCCTGATAATCGTCACCCAGCGATATCGGCATAATTCCTAAGCTGGGCATTTTGTCGGCATAATCCTTGCTCAATATTCCGTAGCACCATGATCCATTGGCAAACATAGCCACTTCGCCGTTAGCTACCTGCTTGAGACCATCCATACCCGTTGCAGAAGCATAATCCGACTTAAAATACTTTTTCAAGTCAACAATACGCTGATAAGCGGCATTAATTTCCGGGCTTTCAGAAGGATTCAGCTTATTGGCAGCGATGTTTTTAGCTATATCAGGATTTTTCTCATACAAATAATGATCACCGATCAAATCCCATATAAAGGCGGCATTATCCTTATTCGCAGGCTGGATAGGGGCTACACCGATTTTTTGAATTGCTTCACACGCCGCAAGCAAATCCTCATAATTCTTAAGCGGGAGTGAAACACCGGCCTTTTTGAACACATCCTTATTATAGATTGCACCTAAATAGGATAAGGCTCCAACGGGTGCCACCACCCATTTCCCATCACTCTCTCTCGTACAAAAGCTATCTAAGCCCGGTCTAATCTGTGTTATCCACTCTTCGCCATCCAAGGGCTCAAGTAAATCCAAAGGTACGTTACCCTTACGGCTTGCATATGTGGCGATAAAATCAGGAACATCACCTGTCGCAAGCTTGGTCTTTATAACATTCATAAACTGATCATCGGGATATAACTGCTGCTCTACTTTATTCCCGGTTCCTTTTTCATAAAGAGAAATACCTATAGATACAGCGTTCTGGGCTGTTCCCCAGTTGTTAAAGGTGGAGAAAGTCAGGGTAATGGGTTCCTTTTTTTCCGTATCTGTGCTTACGGAATCGGTTGAAACGGAGGCATCTGTTGACGCAGTTGTCTGTGTTCCTCCTGAAGAGCTCGTATTGCCACAGCCTGCAAAAGAGGCTATCAGCACAGAACATAAAACTACCGATGTTACGGTCCTTATCAATCCATTTCTTCTGATAAACATATCCAAATCTGTTCCTTTCTCTAATAAATTTCTATTTATCTATACTTGTTAATGTAGAGATCTCTCATAGTTTCATTATAAAATGAATCAGCTTGAATAGAAATGGACTATTCATTCCAGTGTGCATGTATTTTTAATACATTATAATGTTGTTTTTTGGGTATTAATAGAAAATGGCAGTTTTTCAGATTAGCATAAAACTAATATGAAAAACCGCCATTTATTTTCGCCTTGTTGTTTTACATATTGTAAATCCTGTAAAGCATTATTGCCACTTCCGCCCTTGTGGTGGTTCCCGTAGGGTTCAGATTCTTTCCGCTTCCCTGAATAAAGCCAAGTCCCACAATGGTTGAAACGTCTTCCTTTGCATAAGAGGCAATTTGGGATGAATCCGCAAATTTACTCAGGTCTGCCGCTTTGACATTTTGTACGTTTATCCCCGCTGCTTTCAGTGTTCTTACGGTAAGAGCCATCATATCCTGTCTTGATATCTGCTTTTCAGGCGAGAAGGTGTTATTTCCGCCGCCCTGTGCTATTCCAAGCTTTTTGGCAATTCCCAGTGCTTCATACCATCTGTCTTCCTTAACGGTATCGGAAAAGTTGGTGTCAAATCCGGCGTTGAGGTTAAGGGTCTTAACCAGCCACATCATAAATTCTCCCCTTGAGATGTTCTGATCGGGAGCAAAGCCGCCGTCTGACGCACCTTCAATTATTCCCTTAGATGCAAGCACCTCTACGGGCTTTATAATCCATGGGTATTTCGTTATATCACTATAAGTCTTTCTGGTAAATCCGACTGCGTATTTGCTGAAATGTGTCGTCGTAAACGTGACCATTTTAGATTGTGGGTTGTATCTTCCATTAGGAACGGGAATTGCATTACCGCTGCCGTCTATGTACCATACCACTATGTGCTCGGGAGCCTTCAGCTCCTCTGCGGTGGGTACATAGGGTATGGATATTTCAACAGGCACGTCGGGGTTGCTCCATGAGATTACTTTGCCATCGGCATTAAGACTCAGATCGATAACGGGGCTGTCACCTATAAGTGACTGTGTTACGGAATCAATACCGTCCTTGCTTGCTCTGGACACTGTTAATGAAATATTCTTTGCACCTTTTATGTCGGAAGCATCAAGCATTCTGCAGGGAGCGGTAACAGCGCCGAAGCCTGTGATGATCTGCACAGTCTCATTTGCGGAAGCTTTAGTGAATACTTCGGCGGGGAGCTGCTGCACATATGCTTTTGCCTTTTTGTCTTCCGGTATCTCCAATACTATTGTTTTATTTCCATCGGCATTGGGCTTTGCCATCCCAAGTGCTTTTTTATAAGCATCCATATCAACGAAAGCCTTGCTTTCACCTGTAGCAGAGCTGTACTGAGCCTTTTGGGCAATCCTTGCCTCCCCGTTTTTACCAGGAGCTATGTCCGGCTGTTCAGCAGGAGGTACAACAGCGGGAGGAGGAGTACCGCCGACATTATCGCCGCCAATATAAGGCGGGTTACCCTCATCGGACTGATTTGAAATTGTTACCACAAGTGAAGCGGTTATACCTGACCCGTCTCCGGCTGCCGCCACTACCTTTACTTTGCCGTCGGATTTGGCTGTAAGCAATCCGTTTGTAGATATAGTTGCCTTATCGGTAATAGAGCCATTTTCGTTGGACACGGACCAGATTACCGACTTGTCGGAGGCATTATCCGGAAGTATATTAGCCGCAAGCTGAAGCGTGCCGCCTTTTGAGCTTATTGCGCTCCCTCCGCTTATGGTTATGCTTTGCACGCTTACTTTATCCGGAGCCTTTTGTACCCTGACCTGTACTGTAACAGGCTCAATTGGTATCAAAGAGTCCTTAACGCTGAAGGTGCATTGGTATGTGCCTTCTTCAGAGGGGAACGTTATAACTGGATTCTGCAGGTCTATATCAGGTATGGAGAGTACCGTTTTGTCTCCTGATTTGAATTCCAGAGTGTTTCCTAACTGTTTAGGGTCTTCTAGATTTAATATCCTATATACATTATTGTTATATGAGTCAAATATTCCTAAATTTCCTGTCAAATCCATTTGAGAGCCCGGGAGATAATATGGGCTATCTAAATTAAGAACAGACTTGAATTTAGCATCAAGGTAAATGTCATTATTTTTATTGGTATCCACAGGAATTGAATAAGTATAGTAATAGTAGCGAATAGTTCCTGAAGACCCACTACTTCCAGTAGAAGGAGGAATAATGTCTGAATCCTTATGATTTTCAATAAAAGGAACAATAATGTCTGAATCCTTATAATTTCTAGCAAGAGTTTCAATGCTGACACTTTGATTTCCAAGTTTACTTATGTATAAGGGTTTTTTTGTATCGGAAGTACTAGATAGACTAATGTATGAATCGCTAAACCCTTCTAAGGAAGGAAGGAAAATTGATTCTGCCCATGGTCCTTCATTATCCTCCCCCTGCATGTTTATTTTTAGTTCGGAGACATCTTGAGCTGTAAAGCTTATAGAATTTTGAGTGCTGGATAAGTTGCAATTTTTTCTGAACAAGGCATAAGTATGGCCTTGATCTTCAGCCTTTACCCTTATATTGTAGCTGCCTTGGGGAACTGATGGAACAGCACAGTGATACATTTCTTCGGCTAAAACACTCGATCCGTCATCGCAAATATAGTTTAATTGTATAAGGATCGTGTTGAAAAGATTATCTTTAAAATCTACATCTATGTTCAAATCCACAAAGCTTCCATCACGCTTAAGAACTATCGATTTTCCCGCATCGCGTTCTTTCACAGTAGCCTTGTGTAATGTGTAGCCATTCCATATCCATATCAGATAGGTATCTGCGATGTCCCAGTCCAGGCCGCTGATTACTACTGTGCTTTTAGCAGGCGAAGAATTTCTATCGGCATTTTCAATATGGATCATAGACTTATTCCAAATTTCAGATCTGTCTATGGCCGTATAGGAGGAATTTCCCTTCTTATAATATATTTTGACATTACTTATTGCTATCCCATGTAAATTATCCTGAGATTCAACTGTAAATGGAGCAACCTCATTAGAGTCCAAGTCAATAACAGCAAAGACATAACTATTCGGGGAAACACCTGAATATTTTGAAATATAGATATAATAGGGCTGTCCCTCCGTAAGCTCCTGTAATATGCTAAGTTCAGTTTTCTCTTTGATGCATTGTCTGTCTTTATCGTATATTGATGCTTTTAGATTTGTTGGGCCTGTCTTTTTTATTAAAAACTTTCCGCTTTTCTCCGGCACAAATCTGAAAACATCAATATCCTCTGAGATCTCAAAGTTACCACTGATATATTCGTTGCTTTTTATATCCGTGGCGGTATCAAATTCGTTTCCGTGATCATCTTCGGCATAAAAGCTTATGTTCAGAGTATATTTTGCAGTGCTGTATTGATCCTCCTTGAAGTATTGATCCCCAGCGTATTGTTCATCGTTGCATATCTTGATAAAATATTTTTTACTTTTCTTCAGACTGCTTGTTGTAGTAAATTGAAAATTACTCCACCTACCATTTGTACTATTAGTAACTAAGTTTCCTAAATCATCATATAAGTAAACATGTAAATATGAAGAGCTTTTACGTGTTGCTTGAATTTTATAATGACCATCCTCTAATGGTGAGAACTCAAAAAAGTCAATATCCGAATAAAAGTCCAGAAAACCCTCAATCTTGTTGTTTTCCTGCAACAGATGGGCGGTGTCTATATCATCACCAAAATCGTCTGTGACCTTTTTTACAGACAGAGTATAATTTAAAATCTGGCCGCGTGAGTATACTTTAATGTAATACTTTTTATTTTTATCTAAAGCCTTTACTATGGGAACATGCAGTTTGTCGGTTGCAGACACAATTTCAATACCGTTTTCATCGTATAAAGTGGAAGACATCCTATATGTATCTCCTCCAAAATCAATGCAATAATACCCCGCTTCTTCTGTTATAAAACTGAAATAATCGCGGTCAGACCAGGTCTCAAGATTGCCTGAAATTGACTGGTTCAGATTAATGCTCTGGGCGGAAGAAATGTCATTCCCATAATCATCCTCCATGTAATCAATAGCTATTTTATAATTAGCTGTGTCATAAATATTATTATTTACCAATTTAAAATATAAGGTTTGATTTTCGCTTAATGTGCTTATGGCATATATACTCTGGTAATTATATTCTATGGAAAAAGGAACTCCTTCATACTCATCATTGTAAAGCCTAAAGTCAAATGAAGCATTTTCGTCAGTTTCTATAGAAATTGCATAATAACCCTCCTTATCTGTCGTGAATTGAAAAAAGGCCTCATCTACAAATGGACTGAGTTGTCCTTCTATCTGGCTTCCGGGATCTATTATTTTGGCAGATGAGAAATCATTACCATAGTTATCGGGAGTTTGAATTACTTTTATATTATAAGACACGCTTTCTGTAGTAACAATAAGGGGATTTGGCACCTCTAAAAAATAAGTTACCCCTTTCTCTAGAAATACATGGTTCAAGTCCTTTTGATACACTCTATATTTATCGCTATCATAAACATTTACCGGGATATCCATAGAGTAAGGAAGTGTATATTGGATCTCAATATAATATTCGCCATCTTCTGAAGGCGTAAACATAAGATAATCCGTGTCGGAATTACCGTCCAAATTTCCAGACAGTTCAGTATCCAATTGTATGGGTGTGGCGGTTTCAAAGCTATCTCCGTAATCATCCTCTGCAAATGCATGTGAATAAAATAAAAAAGTAAAACAAATAATTAAAACTGCTAAGAATGAGTATGTTTTTTTCATTTTGTACCTCTTTTCGGAAATTTTTATAATTGTTAATGTTATTATATAACACATTTGCCTATTATTCTACAGTATATTGCAAAAAAACAAGCAAAGCAAACAGAGCAAGGCAAGAACCGTCCCTACTTGCTATGTAATAACTCCATGTATATAGTGAAATACTAATAAAAATTATAAAAGGAGATTATAAAATGGATGCAAAAATGACAATGCAAATTGTGGACTCCCCTGAAAAAATCGACGTGCTTTATGAGAACTCCCCGGTCTGGATACTGTCGGTAAAGGGCAATAAGGCAAAGGTGAGGTTTCTAGAAACGGGAAAGGAAAGCGAGGTGCCTGTAAACGGGCTTGTAACCATGCATTAAGGTGTGTCGGGGAGACGGCAGAGCGTGTGAAAACTTCAAAATTGCCAAAGAAATTGCAGCCCGCCACCGCTGCGGCATCATGGGGTACGGTTCCTCCGCTTTCCCTTCGGTCCTTCGCTACGCTGCGGAAGCGGACGAATCCGTCCCCAAGATTCCTCCGCTACATTTTTGCAAGAATTATAGCTTGAAATTTCACTCAAAATAGTTTTCACACAGTCTGATGGGGATGTTGACACGCTTACAGTGTGTCAACAGCGTCCCCTTGTCACCCTGTCATCTTTCCCATGGCCTGTACGAATTGGCAAAGTCCACTCTTTCCTGAAGCTCGGGGTGATCACAGGCCCAAAGCCTGTATACAATCCCGCTTTGGGGAATTGAAAGGCTTCTGTAATGCATTTTTATCAGCATCCTTGCCGCCGCCCTGTTGTTTTGCGTAAGCTCCAGAGCAAACCTGTCGGCCTCCCTTTCGGTATACCGCGTTATGGCATTGGAGGCAGGCGCTGAAATAAAAAGCACAAGATTTATCATTATAATTAGTAACGGCAGAGAGGCTATGTCATGAAGCTTCACAAAGCCCATAGAATTTCCGGCTTGGGACAATACCCAGCTAGACGACTTAATCACCGCAAACGCCCCCACTAGCACAATAATGCAGTTGACCAGAATGGATTTCCATACATGCCCCATTACATAATGTCCCGCCTCATGAGCTGTAACGTTTAAAATCTCGTTTGTTGTAAGCCCTTTTATAGTGGTATCCCACAGAACAATCCTTTTAGAACCGAAAATTCCTGTCATATATGCATTCATCTGATTTGTGCGTGAGCTCATATCGGACTCAAGGAGACAGCAGTTGTTTATAGAAGCGCGGTGGAGCTGGCTTTGGATTTCCTGTTCCAGAGCCTTATCCTTTAAAGGAGTGTATTGGTTGAAAAGAGGGTCTATAAAAATTGGAGATATGTAGTACATTAATATGTAAAAAGGCAGTGCGGCTATTGCTATATACTGCCAGCAACGCTTAGGAGCCTTTGTCATTACAGTGTAGCAAAACCATACAATTATAGTGTTGAAAACCACATCCATCACAAGCATCTTTAAGGAGTCGCTAAACCAGCTCCCCGGTGTCTGCCCCGAAAGCCCATAGCTGTGCAGCCTTATGAAGCCGCTGTAAAAATCAATTGGAAGGTATATAATGTAGCTTAACGCCGAGAAAGCTGTGCAGTACAGCGCAATTATCAAAAATCTTCTCTTAAATTTTCCTGCAACCCAGCTTCTTATGCCCGCTGACAATCCTGAAAACAGGAAAAACATGGGCACCGCAAATCCCATAATAAGCTTGACGCTCCATACTGCCACAGTATTCATACGGAATTCATATGCTTTTTCGGAAGGTGCAGGTACCGATATCATGTCCTGCGAAGCATTTGAGCCTGAGGAAAAATACCTGCTTTTAAGAATGCTGTTGTTTGAAGACTCAGTAGATGCGAGACTCAGCATAAAGCCTGCCAGAATAATTGCCAGAACGAAAATAGCTATCTTAAGCCCTCTCTTCATAGAATTAATACACATCCATCCATAACGCTTATAAGTATTAATATAAGCTATTCCGGAGAGAGCTGAAAAATACCTTGTAAAATTTAAAGAGCCTTAACCGTACAAAGCATACTAAATTTATCTAATATCCCTTGGTATTTTATTGTAGTAATCAATAACATTTCTTTGGTACTCTTGCTCCATCAATGGTGAGTTCAGCATAAAGTCTGCTGATGAACGGTTCATTGCAACGGGAATGTCATACAGCACCGCAATTCTTAAAAGTGCCTTTACATCGGGATCATGAGGCTGTGACGATAACGGATCCCAGAAGAATATCATAAAATCTACCTTTCCTTCTGTTATGCGCGCTCCTATTTGCTGATCTCCTCCCAGCGGCCCGCTTTTATAGCCCTTTACCGGTAACCCTGTCTGCTCGGTTATCATTGTGGCAGTAGTACCCGTGCCACATAGAAAATGCTTACAAAGAACATCATAATTGGATTTTGCCCAATCTATAAGATCCCTTTTTCTATTGTCGTGCGCTACTAAAGCTATGTATTTCTGTTTATTCAACATATTGCTGTCCATAGTCATCTCCTTTAATATTATTTACATTATAATTTTACCGTGCCTAAGGCATAATTGCAAGAGAATGTCGAAATACGTCGTTGCACGCGGAGCTATTTTTTGATTTTTTTGTAGAATAAACTCGTTTTATGTAGTATAATAATCCAATATGATAAAATATTGAAAATAGTAAACCCGTCGAAAGGCGGGGGCACAAAGCTACAAGTCTACGGTATAAATTATTTAACAATGGGCTGCCCGCCAATTTATTGTTAGGTAATAGCTTACTATGACGGTTGAGCCGCCAATATGTGATCTGTTTTGTGATATCTTGCAGGCTTTCTTGCTGCAGCCTAATTCGATAAAACCACATCTTGACGGGATAGATTGTTAGCCGGCCTGCTTTTTTATATTTTCATGTAAAATTTATAATGATGTTATGAACTATGGAGGGAATTGCAATGAAGCTCAAAACGAGTAACACTACAAAGTCGGCCACAGATAAGAAGACCCGTGGAATAGCGGGGGGTATTTCCAAGGGCATCTCAAGTCTCGCAAACCCGCTTAGAAACACCAAAATACAGATGCGTCTAATTGTCTCTTTTACTCTTATTTCAATTATTACTCTTGGCACCACAGGAATTCTTGCCTACAAAAAATCCAGTGAGGCAATTACAAAAAAGATCCAGTCATATTCTTCTCAAATGATAGGGCAGTTTTCTTCCATCAGTCAGACACATTTGGGCAAGTATGACTCAAGCCTTATGGATTTGGCCCTGTCAAGGGAAATACGGTATGGTATTGCAGATTTGGAAACAGGCGACAGTATGCAAGATGTGAGAATCACCAGCAATATCTCGCAGCAAATGTTTTCTAAATTTTTATCAACCCCCGAGGTTTTGTCGGCAGATATATTTAAGATTGGCAGTGATGCCGTCATCAGCTATAATCCGGGCCCCATGAGCAAAAACAAGGAGCTTAAGGACAAGTATATCAACCTCCTTTCCGAAAGCGGCAGTTCTGTTATATGGGCCTATTATAAAGCAACAGAGGACAACAGTTTTACAGACTGTATAATTTTAGGGCGAAAAATTGCTTCCTATTATTCTGCAAAGGATATAGGCTATATATTTGCATACCTCAAACCCAGTGCAATGGAAAGTGTGTTGAAAAATATCAACTTCGGAGAAGGCTCTGAAATAACGCTTCTGACTCAGGATGGATTTGTAATTTCCGGCTCATCCCCTGAGCTCTTCGGTACGGAATTTAAAGAAAAATCAATTATGCAAAATTTAATTTCGGGAGAAAGTGAAACCTTTCAATACACTATAAACAACAAAGACTGCCTTATAGCGCACTCTTATATACAGTCAGCGGGCTGGTACGCCATTGCGTCCATACCGTATGATTATATTAATGCCGACCCTAACACAATAAAGAATTTCATAGTGATGTTTTTTGTTGTTTCCATGCTGGTTTCCATAATATTATCCTTTATAATAGCTAAAAGTATTTCTATCCCTCTTTCCAGCCTGAGTAACTTTATGTCTGAGGCAAAGAACGGGAATCTGGCAATAGCGGTTAAGGACAACAGCAGGGACGAGATAGGTGAGGTAATCGGTAATTTCAATCAAATGCTTCAAAACATACGTTCGCTTATATCAAAGGTTCAGGCCTCAACCCATAGGGTTCTTAGCAGCTCTGAAAAAATTGCAGCCTCCTCCCAGCGTTCCTTTGCAGCCTCGGAGCAAATATCCTTAACAATACAGGAAATTGCCAGAGGCGCCTCCGATCAGGCATCTGAAATAGCGCAGGGAATGGAGCATATGGGAAGGCTGTCGGATGGCATAAACAAGGTAAGCAGTGATGCCGGAAACGTATCCTCCGTTGTTGACAATACCAGATCTCTGAGCAAGGGTGCTTTAGATACCGTCAAAATTCTCAATGACAAAGCTCAGGATACAAAAGCGGTTACTTCCAAAATAGTTGTTGACATCAACAGTCTGAATGATGATATGAAGGAGATCAAGAAAATAGTTAAGCTTATTGCAGATATATCAGAGCAGACAAACCTGCTGTCGCTGAACGCTGCAATAGAGGCTGCAAGAGCAGGCGAAGCAGGAAGAGGCTTTGCTGTTGTGGCAGACGAAGTGAAAAAGCTGGCTGAACAGTCTAAGGATGCATCGGTTACTATTAACAGAATATTAAACACCATACAGCACAAATCCGAGCTTACCGCAGAGGAGGCTAATTCTGCAAGCGACATAATACAGCAGCAGTCCGAGGCAGTTTCCCAAACCGATGAGTCCTTCAAGACCATACTTTACGCTATGGAAGGCATATCAGAGCAAATAAGGCATATGGAAGGCTCGGTAGAAGAAATATCAATATTCAGACAAAAAACCCTCAGCACAATAGAAAATGTTTCGGCTGTATCGGAGCAATCCGCAGCAACAGCGCAGGAGGTTTCCGCAAGCACACAGGAGCAAATTGCAGGAACAGAGGAGCTGGCAGCTCTGGCCAAGGATCTCAATGTAATGTCACAGGAGCTTGACACCGCTATATCACAGTTTAAGATATAGGCTGTAATAAAGCGCAGAGATTAATCGTCCTTGCGCTTTATTTTTGTACGGAACGCTATGCACGGGGGGCGGAACACCACGGGGGGTGTTCCCTACGATGGGGCTTAAATATCCTCGTACGGAACGCCCCCTGTGGCGTTCCGCGCCCCCTGTTCTTTCAATTTATAAGTTTATAAGCTTCTCAAGCGTGAGCTCCACGCCTAAAAGCTTTTTAAGCTCAATGTATTCTTTAAGAGCCTGCTCATTTTTCTTTTTTGTTTTTTGAGCTCTTATCATAAGATTTTTAGGTGTCTCAAGAGGAGAAATATACTCTACTATGGAGGTGCTGTACCCCGCAGCCTCAAGAAGAAGCATTCTCATTCCCTCTGTAAGTGTATCCGCCATTCTTGCCTTTAATATTCCATGCTTTAAAATCCCTTTGAAGGGAGGATAGGAATACTGTCCCAGAAGCTGCTTATGGCAGCATGGAACCATTACCATTGCCTTCACCCCATTATTGACAGCCAGCGCCATGGCCTCATCGGTTGCAGTGTCGCACGCATGAAGACTTATTGCAAGATCAATGCTCCTGTGGGAGGTGTAGCCCCTTATATCGGTTGCAATAAATTCCATGTTCTTGTATCCAAGATTCCCCGCCATTTTTTGAGAAGCCTCTATAACAGCCTCGGAGGAATCCAGCCCTATAAAATGGCACGGCCTTTTAAGCACCTCTTTTATGTAGTAATTCAATACAAAGGTTAGATATGATTTGCCGCAGCCGCAGTCTATTACAGTAATGGATGCACAGCTTTGGGACATATCCTCAAGTATTCCGCTTATGAGCTCTACAAAGTGGTCTATCTGGTTGTATTTACGGATCATGTCGTTTTTCAGCTTTCCATCCCGGCTTAAAATCCCCATTTCCTTAAGAAGAGGGTCAGCCTGACCCAGCCTTATAAGATAGTCCCTGCCCCCCGCCTGCGCCGGGGCTGTTCCTTTATAATGCTCTTGCCCGAAAGGGTTAGGCGTCTCAGCACTATTTTCACGGCTTTTCATTTTTACATTTTTATTGTCCGCCTCTATGCATATGGATGAGCCTCTTTCATCATATTCCACGGCAACGGCGTCATAGCTCCCGGCATAGCCCGCAAGCCTTCCTGAAAGCATGTCTGTTTCTATAACCTCACTGCTTCCGTTAAAGCTTATTTTCAACTTGTTATCTAATGGCACAACCTTAGCGGCAAATTCCTTTGTGCCCGATTTATATACTGCGGAAATGCCCTGAAAATAATCGTAGTTTTCAGCCGCTCTTTGTTCTATTCCTTTTAGAAGCAGTTCCAGCTTCTTCACATTTTGCTTGTTCATTTTCTTCTCAGCCTTCCGTAAATATTCTCCGCTATGCAAGCACGTCCTTAATAATAGCCTCCTCCTCGCCCGTGAGCTCTCTTGAGGCACCTGTCTTTAAATGTTCGTCAAGCCTTAAGCCTCCCATCTGTATTCTTTTTAAATACTCCACCCTTTTGCCTACAGCCTGAAACATTCTCTTAACCTGATGAAATTTTCCTTCATATATTGTAAGCTCAATTTTTGACTGCCTGCCTGCCTCAAGTATTTGCAGTTCCGACGGCATCGTTGTATATCCGTCGTCTATGGTTATGCCCTCCTTGAAGCTTAATACGTCCTCCCCCGTAACCTCTCCGTCTACTACGGCATAATACCTTTTAGACACATGCCTTCTCGGAGAAAGCAGCCCGTGGGCAAGCTGTCCGTCATTGGTCATCAGCAGAAGCCCTTCAGTGTCTATATCAAGCCTTCCCACAGGAAACAACTCAAATACCTTAAAGGAATCGGGCAAAATGTCCGCCACAGTTTTAAGCCGCTTGTCATAAGTAGCGGAAACCACCCCCGGGGGCTTATTCATCATAACATAAATATGTTTTTTGTAATTAACAGTCTCCCCTGCTATTTCTATCCTGCTTCCGTAAGGATCAACATGCATTCCGCTGTCGGAGACAAAAATACCGTCTACCTTTACCAGCCCGCTCCTCACCGCCTGCTTAATCTCCTTTCTGGTGCCATAGCCCAGATTGGACAAAATCTTATCCAGCCTTTGAGTTTCTTTCATCGCCTCTTTAATATCCTCCAAAGCTTTATGACATCCTTCTCCACCCTTTGGGGTAAAGATTTTTAAGCATGTAATCCATTTGCTTGGCCCATCCTAATGTATATCCGTTAACACATACCGCCTTCATGCCCTTTTCTCCCTCCAGCATAAGCGTTTCGCCCTTTAGATAGCTGGACAGCTCTTTTGAATCACATGCAAAATCAATTGTGTTTTTTAGATCCTGCTTATTCAAAGAGACAACCATAGAGTGTGACGGCTCAAATCTGTTCTTGCCAAACTCTCCCAGATACCATCCGAATTTCGCCACCCTTATTCCCTTAAGCTCGGGCACTCTCTCGGGAAAAGCATACAGATTGCTTCCCTTTATATCAAAGTATCCCCCGCCGCCAATATTTAAGTCCTCACTCAGGTTTTCCTCCGCAAAGCTCCTAAAAAAATTAAGCCTGACATCGTTCCGGCTGTCAGAGTCAGAAGGAATGTAAGCAGCCGCCCTGCTTTCCCCCGCTTTTTTCCTGAGCAATGCCGCAAAATGCCCCTCACCCTTAACTCTATGCGGCCAAAGCCTCACCGTACCGGCCACTGCTTGGTTGCCCTCCGCCCACCCGGGCCTGCCGCGCTCCATGCCCCCGACTGTGGATATTTCAACAACCTCATACCCGTTATTAAGGCTTAAGAAGGCCGATATCATTTTTTCGTTTTCCTCGGGCGAAAACGTACAGGTTGAATATATAATATATCCGCCCGGCCTCAGCATTTTATCCACCTGCTCCAGTATGTCCCACTGCATTGCGGAGCATTTTTCGCTTTTAAACTTTTCCCAGCTTTTTACAGCATCCTGATCCTTTCTGAACATGCCCTCCCCCGAGCAGGGAGCATCCACCAGTATCTTGTCAAAAAATTCAGGGAATGCACCGGCAAGCTTCTGAGGGGTTTCATTAGTAACTATGGCATTTCTTACTCCGCATAGCTCAATATTTTTTATAAGAGCCTTTACCCTGTCGGAGCTTATGTCATTAGCTACAAGAATTCCCCTTCCCTTCATGCCAGCGGCGATTTGCACCGTTTTCCCCCCCGGTGCCGCACACAGGTCAAGGATACGCTCACCCGGCTGTGAATCTACCACCTCACCCGGAAGCATAGCACTGGGCTCCTGTATATAGTACAGCCCCGCGTTATAATAAGGGTGCTTCCCCGGGCTTTCTCCTTCCCTGTAGTAAAATCCGTCCCTCACCCATGGAATGGGCTCCAGCTCGAAGGGAGAAATTTTTAAAAACTCTTCCACACTTATTTTAAGGGTGTTGATTCTTAGTCCATAGTACCTCGGCTTTTCATAGGATTGTATGAGACTCTCATACTCATCCTTCTCCATAAGCGCACTCATTTTATTTAAAAAATCCTCAGGTAATCTCATAAAGGCTCCAAACTTTAATTTTTATAGTGGTATTATAGCACATCACAGTGTTAAAGTTCCATTGCAAATTTCCATACCTCCAATTCATGATTTGACTGCATAAGTGGTTATCTTAAAGAAAATTATGGTAAATAATTAAATAAAAATTTTTTATTGTATTTTTATTATATCCATGTTATAATGTTTTTTGCAGTCAGATTTGCGGCCCATTGGTCAAGTGGCCTAAGACACCGCCCTCTCACGGCGGTAACAGGGGTTCGAATCCCCTATGGGTCACCAAAAGCCATTCCTTTAAAGGAATGGCTTTTATATTATATCTTATATAGGACGCGATAAAGATTTTACAAACATAGAGGATATAATTGCTTACAGAAATTTTTAATAGCAACGAAAAGATGCCTTGCGGGGAAACGTCTCCGGGTCTGTCATCAGGCACTTTTCTTAGATGTATTCCTTACGGGTCAAAAAAATTTCTTCCATCAAACTATATCCTCCATGTAAAATCTTTATCGCTACATATATAGTTCATATGTCATAATCATATACCGCTTTGATTTTTATTTTTGATTAAATTCATGCTGGCATTTTTCACATGCAGGTTGGTGAGCAGCTCGGCCCTGTCAGGATCCTTGTCAATTATGGCCTGCAATATGGCACGGTGCTCCTCCAGCACCTTTTTAGCCCTTCCGGGAGAGGAAAGGGAAGCATTTCTGGCACTTTGAACATAGTGATGAAAGGTGCTTAAGGTATGAATAAGGGGCTTGCTTTTGCTTGCCTTAAATATTATATCATGAAATCTTGAATCCAGCTCCAGCAGATGAGCCGTGTCATTTTTCACGGTATAAAATTCCTCCATATCAAACGCTTCCTTTAATTCCTGAAGCTCTGTCTGAGTAATTTTTTCAGCTGCCCATCTTGAGGCCAGACCCTCAATCATCATCCTTATTGTATATATATCCTCAATATCCTGATCGGATATCCCAGTAACAATCGCTCCCTTATTGGGTATAGACCGGACAAGCCCCTCAAGCTCCAATTGCCTTATGGCTTCTCTTATAGGGGTTCTGCTCACACCCAGATCCTCGGACAGCCTTGTTTCAATAAGGCTGTCCCCGGACTGGTACTTACCATTTAAGATATCGTTTTGCAACTGTATAAAAACCTTGCCTCTTAAAGAGCTTAAATTGTTTTCGTTTTCATTATGCTGAATTTTAGCCATATCCCTCTCCCTCTTTGAAGAGTACTCTTTTTTTATTTGCTCTGCTTCCTGGTGTAATTAAGCAGTCCTCCCGCAAGCAGCATATCCGTCTGCCTTCCTGAGACTGAGATGTTAACCCTTATGTCGGTATTTTTTGTGATATTGCGTATTGTCAGGCAATCCCCGGCCTTTATCTGCTCTCTCGCATTCTCAATTTCCAGCCTGTCTCCCTCATCTATTTTGTCATAATCCTCTTCATTTTGAAAGGTCATGGGGATAATACCCGAATTTATTAAATTTGCCATGTGAATTCTTGCAAAGGATTTTGCAAGCACTCCCTTTATCCCGAGCTGTAAGGGCGCAAGAGCAGCGTGCTCACGGCTGGAGCCCTGTCCGTAGTTTGACCCCCCTATTATAAAGCCTCCGCCCGATTCCTTTGCTCTTTTGGGAAATTCCGCGTCACAGGGCGTCAGGCAGAACTCGGCAAGATACGGAATATTGGAGCGGAAAGGCAAAAGCTTTGCGTTTGAAGGCATTATATGATCGGTGGTAATGTTGTCTCCGACCTTTATTAAGGCACTTCCCTCCACTCTTTCCGCCATCTCGCTGTTTATAGGGAAGGGCTTTATGTTGGGGCCCCTTACTACCTCGACCTCTTTGCCCTCGGGAGCCGGAGCTATTACCATATTGTCGTCAATTTCAAAGCTCGAAGGCATTTCTATAACGGGTGCCTCTCCTAAGTCCCGGGGATCTGTCAATACACCTTCAACAGCACTTGCGGCAGCAACCTCTGGGCTTACAAGGTATACCCTCGCAGATGCCGTGCCGCTTCTGCCCTCAAAATTTCTGTTGAAGGTTCTGAGAGATACCGCATTTGAGGCGGGTGCCTGCCCCATACCAATACATGGTCCGCACGCCGACTCAAGTATTCTCGCACCTGCCGACACCATATCAGCCAGCGCGCCATTCTTTGCAAGCATGGTGAGCACCTGCTTCGACCCCGGAGATATGACAAGGCTGACATCAGGCTTTACTGTCTTGCCCTTTAAGATTTTTGCAACCTTCATCATGTCCATATATGACGAGTTGGTGCAGCTTCCTATCGCAACCTGATCCACCTTTATTTTACCTATCTCGGCTACCGAAGCGACATTATCCGGGCTGTGCGGCTGTGCCGCCAGAGGACGCAGCTCTGTAAGATCTATTTCTATCTCTTCTTCATATGCAGCGTCGGTGTCGGGAAGCAGCTCTGTCCAGTCAGCTTCCCTTCCCTGTGCTTTTAAGAATTCCCTTGTTACTTCATCACTTGGGAAAATGGAGGTTGTAGCTCCCAATTCCGCTCCCATGTTTGTTATAGTCGCCCTTTCAGGCACGGTAAGGCTTTTTATTCCTTCTCCGGCATATTCTATTACCTTCCCTACTCCACCCTTTACCGACAGCACTCTTAAGACCTCAAGAATTATATCCTTAGCCGAAACCCACGGCTTTAAGCTTCCCTTCAAATTAACCTTACAGACTCTGGGCATCATGAGGTAGTACGGGCCTCCTCCCATTGCCACTGCAACATCCAGCCCGCCCGCACCTATGGCAAGCATTCCTATTCCGCCTCCCGTGGGAGTATGGCTGTCAGACCCTAAAAGCGTCATCCCCGGAGCTCCGAATCTTTCAAGCTGCACCTGATGACAAATGCCGTTCCCCGGCCTTGAGAAATATATGCCGTGCTTTGATGCCACAGTCTGTATATATTTGTGGTCATCGGCATTTTCAAAGCCCGCTTGAAGTGTATTGTGGTCAATATATGCCACCGACTTTTTTGTCTTAACTCTGGGTATCCCTATGGCCTCAAATTGCAGATATGCCATGGTTCCTGTTGAATCCTGCGTCAGCGTCTGGTCTATCCTTATGGATATTTCCTCTCCCGCTTTCATTTCCCCGCTTATAAGGTGATCCCCTATAATCTTCTGTGCCAGATTTTGTCCCATTATAAATCCTCCCTGTATATAATTAAATTAGTAAACATTGTTTACAATGAACATTGTTTGCACCGAACATTACTTGTAATGAACATTACTTGTAATGAATATTACTTGCCAAACCCCGGCATATCGGGCACTAAAAGACTTATGGCTTGTAAAAGCTCATCGTCGCCTATTGCCGTCACCCTGCCGTCCCTGTACTGCCCGTCAACCCATTCCTTAACTACCGCTATCCTCGCATCCTTTTTATCCAGCCTCTCACTCCCCGACAGCTCAAAATACGAATTTATCCAATGTGCAATGCCGGCAAGCCCTGAGCCCTGGTTTATTGCCACCCCTATCGGTCTTTTAAGTATTTTTGCCGTGTCAAATATATTATAAATTTCTTCATCCTTTAAAAGTCCGTCGGCATGTATCCCCGCCTGCGTCACATTAAAATACTTTCCTGCAAAGGGAGTTCTGGAAGGTATTTTATACCCTATTTCGTCCTCATAGTACCTTGCGATGTCGGTTATTACCGTGGTATCCATTCCATCAGTTGTACCTCTTAGCTGTGCGTATTCAATAACCATTGCCTCCAAAGGAGTATTCCCCGTTCTCTCCCCTATCCCAAGAAGTGAGCAGTTAACGCTTGAGGCCCCATACATCCATGCAATGGATGAATTTGAAACAGCCTTATAAAAATCATTGTGCCCATGCCACTCTATCAATTCACTGGGGAAGCCTGCATGATGACGCAGCCCGTATATTATGCCCGGCACACTTCTGGGAAGTGCGGCTCCGGGATAACACACACCGTATCCCATGGTATCGCAGGCACGGATTTTTATTTGCACTCCGCTTTCCTCCATAAGCTTTCTCAGCTCAAGGGCAAAGGGAACGACAAAGCCGTAAAAGTCCGCGCGGGTTATGTCTTCAAAATGGCATCTGGGCTTTATTCCCACCTCAATAGCACTTTTTATTATCCCCATGTAGTGCTCCATAGCCTGTCTTCTTGTCATATTAAGCTTTTTAAAAATATGGTAATCGGAGCAGCTCACTAAAATCCCGCTTTCCTTCATACCCATATCCTTGGCAAGCTGAAAGTCACTCTTTGTAGCCCTGATCCAGCTTGTCACCTCCGGGTAACGATATCCCCTCTCCTGACATTTGTATACCGCCTGCTTATCCCTATCGCTGTACAGGAAAAATTCACTTTGCCTTATTATCCCGTTTGGTCCTCCAAGCTTATGTAAAAGGTCAAACAAATGAACTATCTGCTCGACAGTATATGGAGCCCTCGACTGTTGTCCGTCTCTGAAGGTGGTATCGGTGATCCATATCTCGTCGGCAGGATGCATAGGCACCCTTCTGTGGTTGAAAGTACATTTCGGTATCTCATCATAGCTGAAAATTTCCCTGTAAAGGTTGGGCTGGGCTACATCCTGAAGTGAATATCTATACTGGGTCTGCTCTAAAGTATTTGTTCTTTTATTAAATTCTATCATATCTATCCCCTCACCAATCTCATTTTTATAAATTGCAGCCGCATCGCTTCTATATAGTAATTTTGTATATGTGTATAATTGTATACAATAGTGCAATCAATGTCAATAAAATACTTTAATACTAAAGTATTTTAGTATATTTCCCGCTCAAGGCTTATATACTTTAAAGTAGATAGAAGCGCATCCTTCCCCTATATCTGGAAGTTTTTCAAATTTAGCCGCTTAGCAATACGGGCAATATATAAAAATATCTCACTCTTTGTGTTATTATCTAATCGTTAAGCTTTTCTGCTTTCGTTAAACAAAAGATCAACAAAAAAAGAAGGAGTTTTAAGAATTTATGTCGAACCCTTATTTACCTTATAACAAATTGCAACAAAGCTCGCAACTCACTAATCGTTATTAAATTTGGAGGGAAACAATATGAAGGATACAGAAAAAAACAAGGTTAATGCTTTCAGTCTCTCAATTTTATTCTCATTATTGGCAGGTGTTGTTTGGGGAATTATATCAGGTTTTATAACAAAGCAATGGGGTTCTTTTATCTTCTTTCTGCTGGCAGGTGTTGTTTCACCTATTATTGCAAAATTATTTTTGGAATCCTCGCTTAAAAAACTGGTTATATCCTTTACAAACGAAATGGAATTAATCAAGAAGGGGGATTTTTCAAGGCTTGTAGACTCTAACAGCTATGGCATTTTTAAGGGCATGTCTACCAGTGTAAACTCTGTCCTAAGCGATATACGCACATTAATAGAAGGCTTCTTTACTCTGTCTCTTTCCATTATACAATCCTCAAGAAGGGTGAGTTCAACTTCTCAAGATGCTTCATCCGCCATGACTGAAATATCCAAAACCATAGACGAAATTGCAAGGGGAGCCTCCGAACAGGCTCAAGAAGCTCAACAGGGTGTAAGTATGGTTGAAAAGCTTTCCGAGCAGATTAATTTTGTCTATGAAAGCTACAATAAGATAACACAGGAAACCACGCGAATTAATGAGTTAAATAATGTAGGTCTTGAATCCGTCAATATTCTGAGGGATAAGTCGGAAGAAAACTTCAATACCTCTGAAAAGATATTTTCAGTTGTTGAAAAGCTTACAAATACTACAAAGGATATCGGCCTTTTTGTAGAGTCTATAGAAACTATAGCAGAGCAGACAAACCTTCTTGCATTAAATGCCGCGATAGAGGCGGCAAGAGCGGGAGAAGCAGGAAAAGGCTTTGCGGTTGTGGCAGAGGAGGTCAGGAAGCTGGCTGACCAGAGCAGGAAATCCACCGAGGAGATCAACAACCTCATGCAGAGCATACAGCAGGAATCGGGGCTTGCCATACAGTCGATGGAGATAATGAAAAAGGTGTCTCAGGAGCAGAATGCCGCAGTTAACAAGACAGACAGCTCCTTTAACGACATTGCAAACGCAATTAGGGCTATTGTAACTAAGATAAATGAAGTTAACGAGTCTGTCACAAAAATGCAGACGGATAAAAATGAGGTTATTGCGGCAATTGAAAATATCTCATCTGTATCCCAGCAGACTGCAGCCTCCAGCGAGGAAGTAGCCGCAACCACAGATCAGCAGCTTAAGGCAATAGAGGACATGAAGATTGATGCCGAAAGTCTGGATTCGCTGGTACAGGAGCTTGATAAGAAGCTTAAAAAATATAAAATAAGATAGTACATACCTTTGTTTACTGAATTCCTGTGGCCTGTGTCACAGGAATTTTTTATCACACTTTTTCAAATAAAAGTGTGATAAAAATCACTAAAATATAAATAATTCTGTGATTTTGGTTGTGATACATATCAAAATGGTATATACTAATTATATAGGACGTGATAAAGATTTTACAAACATAGAGGATATAATTGCTTACATTAAGTTATATCCTCCATGTAAAATCTTTATCGCTACATATATATAAATGTGATAGAGGTGTAAGATGGAACGGCTTATTTTAAATGATTTATTGAAATGGAAGCTCTCCAAGCATCGTAAGCCGCTGATTTTAAAGGGTGTGCGGCAGGTAGGCAAGACGTGGCTCCTTAAAGAATTCGGTAAGCGATACTACGAAAATGTCGCCTATTTTAATCTCGACGAACACGAGGAATACAGGCAGTTTTTTGAAACCACTAAGGACGTGGATCGAATTCTGCAAAATCTGATTCTGGCCAGTGCGCAGAAAATCCAAGCAGAAAATACGCTGATTATTTTTGACGAGATACAAGACTGTCCAAAGGTTATCAATTCAATGAAGTACTTCTGCGAGAATGCGCCCCAGTATCATGTTGCCTGTGCAGGATCGCTGCTTGGTATTGCGCTGTCCAAACCGTCCTCATTCCCAGTGGGTAAGGTCGATTTCCTTCAAATCAACCCCATGAGCTTCACCGAATTTTTAATGGCAAATGGTGATAAAAATCTGGCGCAGTATCTCAGCAGCGTTGACACTCCTGCCCCTATACCAGATGCCTTTTTTAATCCCTTGTATGAAAAGCTGAAAATGTACTATGTCACCGGAGGTATGCCCGAGCCGGTTCTGATGTGGACTGAGGATCGTGATGTGGAGGCTGTTCAGATAGCTCTATCCAATATTATAGGAGCCTATGAGCGGGATTTTGCCAAGCACCCCGAGATAAGTGAATTCCCGAAAATCTCAATGATTTGGAGATCAATCCCTTCTCAGCTTGCCCGTGAAAATAAAAAGTTTATATATAAGGCTGTGAAGGAAGGTGCCAGAGCACGGGAATATGAGGATGCATTACAGTGGCTGGTCGACGCCAATTTGGTTAGTAAAATTTATCGCTGCTCTGCACCCGGACTGCCTATCTCGGCCTATGATGATTTATCGTCTTTCAAGCTTTACCTTGTAGATATTGGTTTACTTCGAAGACTTGCACATTTGGCTCCTACCGCTTTTGGGGAGGGTAACCGCCTGTTTACCGAGTTCAAAGGCGCACTGTCGGAAAATTATGTGCTGCAGGCACTAAAAAATCAGTTCGAGGTAACCCCCCGATACTGGTCTCAGGTCAATCCTCCCTATGAGGTGGACTTCCTTATACAGCGGGAAAATGACATCCTTCCTGTAGAGGTTAAATCTGAATCTAATACCGAAAGCCATAGTCTCAAAAAATTTAAAGAGAAGTTTGGGGATGAAACCAAGCTAAGGATACGTTTTTCCCTGAATAATCTAAAGCTGGACGGAGATATGCTCAATATTCCTCTGTTCATGGCTGATTATACCGATAAGCTGATTGGGCTGGCACTAAAAAGCAATAGGCTATATAGGACGCGATAAAGATTTTACAAACATAGAGGATATAATTGCTTACAGAAATTTTTAATAGCAACGAAAAGACGCCCAAATTATATCCTCCATGTAAAATCTTTATCGCTATATATCACTTTTGACGACAGTCAAGGTTTAAATTTAAGGGAGGGTGCAAAATGCAGCCTCCCTTAAATTGTTCCGGCGTTTACCCAAACACCTTAACTCTCTCCTCCAGCGGACCGAACTCCTTCTCTCCCGCAGGTGCGGCTGGCTTCCCAAACGGCATCTGGGCAATCAGCTTCCAGCTCTCGGGTATACTCCACGCTTCCCTTACCTCACTCTCAATCAGTGGGCTGTAGTGCTGAAGAGAGGCTCCGAAGCCTTCGGCCTCCAACAACGTCCATGTTATGTATTGCAGAATTCCTGAGGAGTGCTGGGACCAGACGGGAAAATTGTCCTTATATAAAGGGAAGCTTTCCTGAAGTCCTTCAACAATTTTCTGATCCTCAAAAAACAAAATAGAACCATAGCCGTTTCGGAAGGAATTTATCTTCTGCTCCGTCTCTGCAAAGCTTTCTGCCAGAACAATTGCCTTCAGGGCTTTGTTGGTAATATCCCATAACCTGTCATGGTGGTTTCTCAATAATAGCACTGCCCTCCCCGTCTGAGAATTAAACGCGGAAGGCGTATGCTTTACGGCATACCTTATTATTTCCTGTATTCTCTCATCAGAGGTCACTGTTTCTTTATTTATTCCATAAATAGATCGTCTGTTTGCAATAGCCTTATAAATTTCCATACTCATTCTATTACCTCCTCGTTTTTTAAGCCTTCATAGGTTATTTTTACCCTTCAAATTTAAAGCTAAACTCAATATTTAAAACATATTGCATAGTTCAAAGATTTTGTTTATAGTATATACTATAGTGAAAATGCATATTATTTGCAGATAGTAAGAGGCTGCTGCAAAAGGCGCCATACCGCAAAGCAGTATTAAAGGGGGATTTTAAGCCATGAAAATAAAGGTTGACATTATTTCAGGCTTTTTAGGAGCGGGCAAGACCACCTTGATAAAAAAGCTTATTAAGGAAAAGCTTTTTTATGAAAAGCTTGTAATAATAGAGAATGAGTTTGGAGAAATAGGCATCGACGGCTCTCTTCTAAAAAAAACAGGTATAGAGATCAAGGAAATCAACTCAGGCTGCATATGCTGCACACTTGCAGGAGATTTTGAAAAGGCTGTCAGCGAGGTAATACAAAAATACTCTCCCGAGAGAATAATTATAGAGCCTTCGGGAGTGGGTAAGCTTTCGGATATAATAAAGTCCTGTAAAAGTCCTCGTCTTAAGGACTTGTTGAATATTAACATGCTTATAACCGTGGTTGACACCGAGAGGTACGCCATGTATCTTTCAAACTTCGGAGAATTTTTTAAGGATCAGATAAAATCAGCCAAAACCGTCATACTAAGCAGAACACAAAAATGCGGCAGCACGGAGCTGGAGCAAGCCGTATCTTCAATAAATGCACTAAACAGTACGTGCAATGTCATAACAACCCCGTGGGAAGACCTTAACGCAGAAATAATTATTTCCGCTGCGGAGCAGAATGCTCTGGAATTGCTTGAGAAGGAAATCAGAAATGCCTGTAAAAATGAGCATTCGCATTGCGGCTGTGGGCATGAGCATGGGCATTCGCATTCGCATTGCGGCTGCGGCCATGAGCATGGGCATTCGCATTCCGGCAGCGCAGACGATACCTTCACCGCATGGGGTGCCGAAACCCCAAAAATATATTCACAAAATCAGCTTGAGGATATTCTTAAGTCCATAAGCGAAAGCAAGTCATATGGAATGGTGCTTCGAGGCAAGGGTATATTACAGGTGCAGGATGGCAGGTGGGTACAGTTCGACTATGTATCGGGAGAGTATGACATTAAAAGCACGTCCTCAAGCTATACCGGCCGCCTGTGTATAATAGGCAGGGATTTAAAAAAAGACAGGCTATGTGAGCTGTTCAAGGTTAATACACAGGCGAGGTGAAGAATGAAACCGCAAATAGATATAGTAACGGGATTTTTAGGCTCAGGCAAAACCACCTTTATAAACCAGCTGATTAAAAGCAAGAGAATGTCAGGGCAGCGCATTGTGGTGGTCCAGTGTGAGTCGGGAGAAGAAAAGGCAATATCCCCTCCCTCCTCCAAGAACGGAGATGTATACATTAAAAGGGTGGATAGTGAAAGGTCAATAACCCCTCTTTACATATCGGAAATTATAAAAAAGCATCTTCCCCACAGGATTATTATAGAACATAACGGTATGTCAAGGGTGGGAGATTTGCTTTCGGTGCTGGGACATTACAGCCTAATGGGAACGTGCAGTGTCGATATGATTTTTCATATGGCGCACGCCTCCACGTTTGATGTCTTTATGAGCAATATGGGAAATATACTTGAAGAGCAGATTGTAAACAGTCAGGCAATTATTATCAACAATGCCGATAATGCTTCGAAATATAAAATAAATAAAATAATAAGCACCCTTTCCTCCATAAACAGCTCGGCGAGGGTAATTACAGTGTCCTTTAAGGATGATCTCAGCAAAGCCATTGACAGCGGCTCACTGTATCCACAAAAAACGGGCTTGATTTCCAAGCCCTCTGATGTGCTTTTTTTGCTGTTCGCCGTGTTTTCAGTTTCATATTTTCTATACACGGTATTCATAGCAACAGGGCTATTTAAGCTTGATTTCTCCCGGCTTCAGTTGTTCAACACAGTATTTATAAGCATTTTGATACAGGCCTTTCCCTTTATACTTGTAGGCGTGCTGATATCCTCCATACTTCAGGTTTTTGTAAGTGAAGAAACCATTATACGGATGTTTCCCCGTAATAATGCAGTGGCATTTGGAACCGCGGTAATTTCAGGAATATTTTTCCCGGTATGCGACTGTGCAATTGTTCCCGTAGTGGGAAGACTGGTGAAAAAAGGAGTCCCCCTCCCGGCGGCAATGACATTTATGCTGGCCGCGCCGATAGTTAATCCCATAGTTATCGCCTCCACCTTTTATGCGTTTCCGGGACAAGTTAAGGTGGTTCTGTTAAGGACGTTTCTGGGAATAGCTATTGCGGTAGCAGTTGGAATAGTATTTCTGATTTTCCCTCACAACAGCCCTTTAGCTGATGATAGAAGCATAAGGCGGGATGCATGTGCGTGCGGCTTCTGTGATAATGGATACGCAGGAAAAAAGGGATTTATGCCAAAGCTTGAGGCAATATGTATGCACGCTGCTTCAGAGTTTTTCGAGGTGGGAAAGTTTCTTGTGATTGGAGCGTTTATTTCCACCGTAATGCTTACCTTTGTCCCTAAGGAGGTACTCTCGGGTCTGGGAGGAGAAAATGCTGCATCCCTGCTTGTTATGATGGCTGCGGCCTTTATATTCTCAGTATGCTCCACATCAGATGCCTTTATAGCACGCACCTTTACAGGGCAGTTCCCCTTAAGCTCCATTATGGGCTTTCTGGTGCTTGGCCCAATGTTCGACATAAAAAACCTTCTCATGCTTTTAGGAAGCTTTAAAAAGAGCTTTGTAATTAGGCTTGTGCTTGCTATTGCCGTTGTCTCCTTTGCCGTGCTGTACTTATTAACACCGATACTGTTATAGGAGTGACCGTTATGTATAATGTCAGATATAGAAGATTTAATGTTGAGGCTTTAATTAAAGCTGCAATCATGTTGGGCTTTGCACTGTTTTTTTATATAACAATTCGTTCGGGAACTGTCCAGCTTTATGTTCATCCCAGAATTGTGCCTTATATGAAATTTTCAATTGCTGCTATGCTGCTCATAGCGGTATTCCTTGTAAGGTCAGCATTTATGCCCCAGGTAGCAAGGGTAAAAACAGCGTATCTGCTCTTTTTTATAATACCTCTTGCCGCTTCCTTTCTAATACCTCCAAGTGTTATGGATACCTCGGGATTATCAGGGAACAATTTTAAGCCCTCTCAGCAGCCCAAAGCCGCGCCTGCCTCAGACGGCAGCCTCTCGTCAGATTTTACGTCGCCTGATGATGTCGGCAGCCTTATTAACGAGTACCCCGGGACATCCGAAGAGCTTTATGAAATCCCCGAATATCAGGAGGACCCCATAGATATCCAGCCGCAGCTTCAGGGGGATAAGGTCATAGTTGACGATGCAAGCTTTGCTGTTTGGAATGACGAGCTGTACTATAACGTGGATAAGTATGCCGGAAAAGGCATTGAAATAAAAGGACAGGTTTTAAAGGATTCCCAGCTAAAGCCCGATGAATTTGTGGTGGTAAGACTTATGATGTCATGCTGCACGGCTGATCTTCAGCCTATAGGGATTATATGCCGTTATGACGATGCGGGCAAGCTTGCGAGCAACACCTGGATAAAGATAAATGGGAAAATCGTGCGGGATAGTTATGAGGGCGAGCTTTACCCCCTGATTGAGGTAGAATCTGTGGAAAATGCTTCTAAACCGGAGGAGGAATACCTCTACCCCTGATTGATTAAGCTATATTTTGGAAATACTTTGCTACAGGACATATATAAGTCTATTTCCCTTTAAGATAAAATTTCTTGCATATGCTTGGATTTTATACTATATTAATATATAATAATGCAAACGCAAATCATTTGCAAATATACTTTTAGGAGGATATACCGTATATGAAAAGAATTATGACAAGCTTTATATGCCTTGTGCTGACTTTGGGAATGGGCTTTCTTTCAGGCTGTTCCGCTAAACCGGCTGAAAACACCTCTGCAGGAGAGGAAAAAAAGCTTTCTGTTTTTGCAAGCTTCTACACTATGTATGACTTTACTAAAAAAATAGGAGGTGATAGAATTAATGTTACAAACATTATTCCCTCGGGAGTGGAAGCCCACCACTGGGAGCCGTCGCCCTCGGATATCGCAAGCCTTAAAAACGCCGACATGTTCGTATATAATGGGGTTGGTATGGAAGGCTGGGTGGACAAGGTTCTTGAATCCTTAAAAAGTGACAAGCTTGTAGCTGTAGATACCTCAAAGAGCGCAACTCTGCTGGAAAAGAGCAGTTCAGGTAAAGAGCATGAGCATGAGCACGAGGGTGAGCATGAGGAAGAAGAGCATGAAGCCGGACACGAGGAAGGCCATAATCACGGTGATCTTAAATATGACCCTCATATATGGCTTGATCCCATGAATGCCAAAAAACAGATGGAGGCTATAAAAGATGCGCTGGTAAAAGTAGATCCGTCAAACAAGGATTATTATGAACAGAATTATCAAGATAACGCCAAAAAGCTGGACGAGCTGGATAAAGCCTTTAAGGATGCCGCTTCAGGCTTTAAAACAAAGGATATCGTGGTCAGCCATAAGGCCTTTGGATATTTATGCAATGCATATGGACTGAATCAGGTTGCAATTGAGGGACTGAATGCCGAGTCGGAGCCTACTGCTGCAAAAATGGCGGAGATAGTAGACTTTGTAAAAAAGAACAATGTGAAGTATATCTTTACAGAGGAGCTGTTAAGCCCTAAGACGGCAGAGGCAATCGCAAAGGAATCGGGAGCGCAGGTAGCTGTTTTAAGCCCTGTCGAAGGACTTGAGGAAAAGGATATTCAGGCTGGACAGGAATATCTGTCGGTGATGCGGAGAAATCTGGAGGTTCTTAAAAAAGCTCTTGAATAAAAGTATTGGAAAGATGTGAAAATGGACAAATTAATTGAAGTACGAAATCTTAATTTTGGTTACAGTGACAAACTCATACTAAGGGATATCAGCTTATACGTTAACAGAGGGGATTTTTTGGGAATTATAGGTGCAAACGGCTCCGGGAAAAGTACCCTGCTTAAGCTTATGCTGAGAACCCTGACGCCAATCAGCGGGCATATAAGCCTGCTTGGCCAGAATATAAAGGATTTTAAGCGCTGGAGTAAAATAGGCTACATATCACAAAAGGCAACCTCCTTCAACGGAAGCTTCCCCGCTACCGTTGAGGAGGTTGTTCAGGCTAATCTGTTTTCAGACATAGGTCTTTTTAAATATCCTAAAAAAATACATAAGGAAATGGTTTATCATGCTCTTGAAAGGGTTGAAATGCACAATTACGCCAAAAGGCTGATGGGAAACTTATCCGGGGGCCAGCAGCAAAGGGTGTTTTTAGCGAGGGTTCTTGTTAATAGCCCCGAGTTGATTTTTTTGGATGAGCCGACATCAGGAATCGACGCCAGATCTGAGGAAGCGGTGTATTGTCTGCTTGCGCGGCTTAATCACGAGCTTGGCCTGACTGTTGTCATGGTTACTCATGACCTTGGAGCCATTATGGCCCATTCTAACCGGCTTATCTGTCTTGGAGAGAACGGCTTGCTGGAGCATGACCCGTCTCATGGACTGACAAGAGATGTTGTTACCCAAATATACGGGTATGACATAAACCTGCATTTGTCAGGCTCGGGCCACTGTAAAAACTGTACAAGAAAAGAGGGCAAATAATGCTGGATATCCTGCAATACGAATTTATGCAAAAGGCCTTTGCAGTAGGTCTTCTTATCGCGGCTATAACTCCGTGCATAGGGGTTGTCGTGGTTCTCAAAAGGCTTTCCATGATGGGAGATGCCTTGTCCCATACCTCGCTTGCCGGGGTAACGGCGGGACTGGTGTCAGGGCTAAATCCCATACTGGGCGCGGTGGTTTTTGCCGTTGCTTCCGCACTTGGTATCGAGCAGGTGAGGAAGGCATTTCCACGGTATTCCGAAATTGCGATTGCGGTAATTATGTCCACAGGTATAGGTCTTGCAGGTGTGCTGTCAGGCTTTGTTAAAAACAGCGCAAGTCTTAACAGCTTCCTTTTCGGAAGCATTGTAGCCATAACCGATTTTGAGCTTTTTATGGTTATAGTTCTCAGCATCGTAGTAATTTTATCGGTAATTGTGCTGTACAAGGAATTGTTCTATTGTACCTTTGACGAGGAGTCGGCAAGGCTTGCAGGCGTTCCCGTAAAAGCCGTAAATTTTATATTTACCCTGCTTACCGCCATTACCATTTCAATATCGGTAAGGACGGTTGGGACTCTTATTATATCCTCGCTTCTGGTTCTCCCTGTAGCCTCGGCTATGCAGCTTGCCAAAAGCTATAAGCAGACGGTCATTCTTTCTGTGCTTCTGTCTGTATTTTTCACCTTCTCTGGACTTTATATTTCCTACTATGCAAATTTAAAGCCGGGAGGCACTATAGTGCTTATAGGCGTAATTGCACTTATCTCTATACTTGCCTTTAAAAAAATATCCTCAAGACTCAGGATGAAAAAAACCTATATCAAGTCGGCTTGATAAAAATTTAAAAAATTTTTAAAAAAAGTATTGACACTACTCAAAACGAGTATTATAATTTGTTACATACACTGGTAATTGATGATTTATTAACGGTCCTTACTTTATTGGAATGTTGACTGTGTTTAAGAAGCTTTACATGACTTATATATTTGCAGTTATCTATATGATTATTAGTGCTTTTAAATGTACTTATAGGGCTGTGGTACATTTACACGGTGTTTAAAAAATGCATTGGTATAATTGTGCTTTGGGATATTTTTTAAGATATTCGGATAAGGCATGAGGCTGCTAATGCAAAAGGCAAAAAAGAAGCTCAAGCCGTAAATGCTTTTGTTTTCTTCGGATGCCGATGTTTTACTGATTTGTAAAAAGGGGAATATACAAATTGCTGGATGACAACATATCCAAACTAAGAGATGCACTAATTAACGAAGCACAAAAACGTAGCTTGGATACAGATACGGTTTTAGAATTGAGCGAAAGGCTTGACGAATTGATTTTAAAGGCATTGCAAAATCAATGAGCATTCCTTAAGCTAACGCAGCATTGTACAATATTTTATTTAGGCCTGTCAGCCTATATGCAAACAGTTGCGACCTGTTTAAATATATTTTGCTGATATATACTTAAAATAGGCGGCAGCATACTTACCTTTTACTACATATATTCTTCTTGTTGCAAACAAAACAGGAGAACGGTTATATTAACCCGCTTTGCGGGAAAATATAGCCGTTCTCTTGCTTTTACAGCACTTTCTATACCCTTACGTTCTTTTCAACTATTATAGGCCAATCAGCTTCTCCCTTTAAGCTTTTTCCCTGTGTCATAACCACATTCTTATCCAGTATGGCATAACGCAGTATGGCATTTTCTTCAATACATGCCCCCTGCATTATTATGCTGTCCTTCACGACGGCTCCCTTTCTAATGGTTACTCCCCTGAAAAGAACGCAATTTTCCACTGTGCCCTCAATTATACACCCATCTCCTATTATTGAATTTTTGACCTCCGCCTCATCATTATACTTTGCGGGAGATTCATCCTTTACCTTTGTATATACCTTCCCATTCTCTATAAACAGCTCTCTTCTAACCTCGGGATCAAGCATCTCCATGTTGCACCTGTAATACATCTGGACAGTGCTTAAGCTTCTCCAGTAAACATCATATTCATACCCGTATATATTAAGCGTTCCGAGATTTCTGATAACAATATCCTTTACAAAATCATAATTGCCATGGGCAACACTCTCCTCGAGAAGAGATATAAGAAGCTCACGTTCTATTATATATATTCCCATCGAGCCAGTTTTGGTCCACGGGTGGGGAGGCTTCTCCTGAAGATCCAAAATCTTTCCGTCATCTCCGATCTTTATCAATCCCAATAAAGAAAGCTCCTCTTCCCCAAAGTTGTTCATCTCCCTGTAGGCAATGGTTATATCGGCTTTATTTTCGATATGCTTTTCAAGCATACTGTCAAACGACACTTTATATATGCAGTTTCCCTGAGCTATTACCACATATTTTTCATTACTTCTCTTTAAGAAGGTTATGTTGTTAAACATTGCATCCGAGCTGCCTCTGTACCAACCCGTATCATTTTCAGAAAGGTATGGAGGAAATACAAAGAGTCCGTCATTTTTTCTGTCCAGATCCCATTCCTTACCCGAGCCAAGATGATCCATAAGAGAACGAAAGCTGTATTGAGTAAGCACCCCTACGTTTGTTATGCCTGAATTCACCATACTGGACAGCGCAAAATCTATAGCCCTGTATTTTCCCGCCACTGGCACCGCAGATATGGATCTAATTGAGGAAAGCTCCTTAAGTCTGTTGTTTTTTCCTCCTGTAAGTATAATTCCCATAACATTTTTCATTCGCATACACCGCCCTTGTATACATTTTTACCCGAAGAAATTTTAAAATCACAAAAGTCCTCTTGCGTCACCTCTATGTCTATCATTACGTTTTTTCCCACATGTGCTTCATCCGGAATATGCGCCGCCTCACCTATAACTGTAATCCCCGAGTTGTATATGTTTGGCTTATGCTCATTGGGGACTATTTCTCCAACGCCCAATTTCACATGCCTTCCCACATAGGCCCGCTCTCCCACAATGCACTGGTTTATAACCGCTCCCTCTCCTATACTTGCGCCCGACATAATAATGGAGTCTTCTATCACAGCGTTCTTCTCCACAATAACTCCTGGAAAAATTACGGAATTTTTTAATTTTCCATATATCATACATCCCTCAGCAACAATAGACTTTTTGATGCTTCCGTCAGGTCCTATATAATGAGCCGGAGCAACAGGGTTGGGCGTATATATCCTCCAGTTGGGGTCAAACAGGTTGAAGTCGGGTATTCTGCTTATAAGGTCCATGTTAGACTCCCAGAAGGCCTGTATCGTTCCGACATCCCTCCAATAGCCGGAAAATTTATATGCCCACATGCTTCTCCCATCCTCAAGCATCATGGGAATAATATTTTTGCCGAAGTCATATTGAGATAATGTGTTTTCATTATCTCTTATGAGGTACTGCTTTAATGTGTTCCAGTTGAATATATATACTCCCATAGAGGCAAGAGTGCTTTTAGGCTGTGCCGGCTTTTCTTCAAACTCATAAATCCTGCCGTCGTCGGAGGCATTCATAATTCCGTATCTGCCGGCTTCTTCAATAGGAACGTCTATTACAGAAATAGTTGCCTCGGCATTATTTCTTTTGTGGAAATCAAGCATTTGTGAATAATCCATTTTATAAATATGATCTCCCGAAAGTATTATAACGTACTCAGGGGAAATTTTGTCGACATAATGTATATTCTGAAATACCGCGTTTGCCGTGCCCTTGTACCACTCCCCTACTTCCTCCTTCAAATAAGGCGACAGTATAGTAACACCGCCATTTATTCTATCCATGTCCCACGGCTTTCCTATACCTATATGGGAATTGAGCTTAAGAGGCTGGTACTGGGTTAAAACACCGACAGTATCAATTCCCGAGTTTATGCAGTTGCTTAATGAAAAATCAATTATTCTGTATTTGCCTCCGTAAAGCACTGCAGGCTTTGCTATGGTTTTGGTCAAAACCCCCAGCCTGCTGCCTTGACCTCCCGCAAGCAAAAGCGCGACAATCTCCTTTTTTACCATTTAATTTCCCCCATTCATTCGTATAATTTTATTAACTCTAAGTCTTTTATCTATGTAGCCTTTCATACCAATCGCTTCACGGAACCGCTAAAAATGCCTCCGGCGGCAAGCGGTATTATATATATCCAGCTTATCATCTTTTTAAAATCAAGTAAATGCTTTGCAAGCCTCTGTTTGTAAAATTCAGGTTCATTCTATAGGACAGACTTTACAACTATATGCCCCGGCATAAGTATTTATACCCGAAGCAGTCTTTGAAATATATTTTTTCTTTTCAGGTGCCGTTATTAAATAGGAAAGACATTAAAGTTCATATTTTTATAAATATAATGGTAATTATAACTTTTTTGTCCTTTTTTGTCAACTCGTGAATTAACGGGTAATATGGAAGAAAGGGAAAATATATGGTATACTAAAACAGAAGACACAAGTGCATTATGGAGGGTAAAATGAGTCCGGCCAATAATAAGGAGCTTGCCGAAAGCAAGCTCATACTCCTTTATATTATAAACAAGCTTAACATTCCTGTGAGCAACCTTCAAATAACCAAGCTTGTACTGGAAAATAAGTTTATGAACTACTTCTTTCTTCAGCAGTTTTTAAACGAGCTGTGTGATAATAACATGCTAAGCTCACGCATAATTGAGTCCAAAACCTTCTACAGCATAACGGAAACCGGAAAGCAAACCCTTGGCTACTTCCCAAATATAATTCCCTTTGGGATCAAGGCTCAGATTGACAGTACATTGTCCTCATTAAAGAAAAATATGCGGAATGAAACACTTATAACGGCAGATTTTATACCTGAAAGTGAAAATGAGTACAGCGTGCGTTGCAGCGTAAACGAGGATAATTTTTGTCTGGTGGATTTAAAGCTAACGGTAGGTACAAAAAATGATGCCCGCATTATTTGCGACAACTGGAGGAAGAACTCTCAGACCATATATTCGGAGATAATTGACAGTGTTATGAAGAAAAGAAGCTAAAACAGAGGACATATATGTATTAACCAAGGACATAGGTATCCCTGGTTTTTCTTAGGATGTCTTTCGTTTATAGCTCCAGCTCCTTTAATTGGTCATTTTCCCACACTACACCCTTTCTTTTAGCCTCGTCAAGCAGAGCAGTCAGATGGTGCTTGGAAAACTCAAGCCTGAGCCTCGCAATTTTCAGCTTTCCGTAGTCATCCTCCGCTTCACTTAAAGAAATCTCACTTAATCTGTAAACCTTGCAGGCTATTTCGATTTTACGTATAAGCTCCCATTCCTCTTCCTGTATCTGGTTGCCGCTCAAGCCGCTTTCTTCCATTTCTGCTCCTCCATATATTTATAATTCAATTATATTATATGTAGGAGCAAATAAAATGATATTTCCCAAACAAATAACGCCCCTGTTTCTTTGTAATTTCCCTTAAGGAAGCTCTATGACCTTATTCTTTTTTGATTCCTTATATAAAACAAATTTACTTCCTATCACCTGCACCACCTCTGCGCCTGTGGCAGAAGAAATTTCCTCGCAGACCTCCCTTGCTTCCGAGTCCGAGTTTTTTAATACCGTTGCCTTTATCAATTCTCTGGCCTCAAGGGCATCCTCAAACTGCTTTACCGTATTTTCGTTAATTCCGCTCTTCCCCACTTGAAAAATTGATGGAATGCCGTTTGCCAATCCCCTCAAATAGCTTCTCTGCTTGCTTGTAAGCATTATTTTCCTCCCTCTTGTCTAATGAACCCGTCCTTCTAAATTTTGTTCTATCTCACGAAATCAAACTCAGTATCATACAGCTTTACGGTATCACCCTCATTTATACCCATGCTTTCAAGAGACTCTATAACCCCTCTGGATCTTAACGCCCTCTGGAAATACTGCATCGACTCATAATCGTTAAAATTGGTAGAGTTGACTATTTTCTTAATCCATACACCCTCCACTATGAATACCCCATCCTCCACACGGATTTCAAAGGGCTTCTGCTCCTGCGGAGTATATACAACCATGCCGTCTCCGGCAGCATCCTGCAAAACAGTATCAGGCAGCTCATCAAGCCTGCCCGACACATAGAACATCAGCTCATCAAGACCTTTATTCGTTGCCGCCGATATTGGAAAAACCTTAATTCCCCTGCCTTCAATTTCTCTGGTGAATTTCTGGAGCCTCTCCTCCGCTTCGGGAATATCGGTTTTGTTCGCCGCAACAATCTGAGGCCGTTCAGCCAAAACGGGGTTGTAGAGCTTCAGCTCTTCGTTTATAACATCAAAATCAGAAATCGGCTCTCTTCCCTCTATTGCCGCAACATCCACAATATGAATAAGAAGCTTGGTTCTTTCCACATGCTTCAAAAATTCATGCCCTAAGCCTACGCCCTGATGCGCGCCTTCTATCAGGCCCGGTATGTCGGCAATCACAAAGCTTTTTTCACGTCCCACACTCACCACACCCAGATTAGGCTCTATAGTAGTAAAATGATAATTTGCAATCTTGGGTCTGGCGGCGGAAACCATAGACAGAATTGTCGACTTCCCCACATTAGGGTATCCGATAAGTCCTACCTCAGCCAAAAGCTTAAGCTCAAGCAGCACCCATCTTTCTTCGCCGGGATCTCCGCTTTTTGCAAAGTTGGGGATCTGTCTGGTGGAGGTGGCAAAATGCTGATTCCCCGCTCCTCCCTTTCCTCCTTTTGCAATGGCTGCCATCTGTCCCGCCACAGTTAAGTCGGCCAGCACGCCCCCCGTCTCAGAATCCTTTATCACGGTACCCGGCGGCACCTTAATAACCAAATCCTGAGCACTTCTGCCGGTGCAATTTGCCGCTCCTCCGTTCTGGCCCGAATCGGCAGTATATTTTCTTTTATACTTAAAATCCGCCAGAGTACGTATGCCCTCATCAACTATGAAAACCACATCTCCGCCCCTTCCGCCGTCTCCGCCGTCGGGGCCTCCCTTAGCAATATACTTTTCCCTGTGGAAGGACACGCATCCGTTGCCGCCGTTTCCCGCCTTTATAAATATTTTTGCACTGTCAATAAACATCTCTTTACTCCTCTAAAAAAATAACGTATGTGCAGAAAAAAATAATCCCAGTATATACTGGGATTTATTTTTTGCTTTTTATGCGTTGACTATACTTACCTGCTTTTTGTCTTTACCCAATCTTTCAAATTTAACCTTGCCGTCAGACAATGCAAAGAGTGTGTCATCACTTCCCCTGCCTACGTTAGTGCCGGGGTAAATCCTTGTTCCCCTCTGCCTCACCAGAATGTTTCCTGCTAAAACAAACTGTCCATCGGCTCTTTTAACTCCCAGCCTTTTAGATTCACTGTCACGGCCGTTTTTGGAGCTTCCCATTCCCTTTTTATGGGCAAAAAACTGCAAATTTACTTTAATCATTGGATTACACCTCCTCATCCAAAATCGATATAAACTTTTTATAAGAAAGCTTTATCTGCCGAAGCCCTATAACCATGGTGTCAAGAATTATTTTAACCGTCTGCCTTTCACTGTCTCCAAGCCCGGAGGGAACAGAGCATTTTATATAACCCTCATTGTCGGTACAGGTATCTATACCGGCCATCTCCTCGAGCGCACCCAATGCTGTAAATACAATTGCAGTGACAGCGGCACACACTATATCCTTTCCATGCCTGGCATACCCTGCATGGCCCTCCACGGTAAACTCCCTGATAAACCCTTCTTTATCTCTGACTATGCTTACTTTTATCATATCCGCTTTTCTTTATAAAAGCCTCACCTTCTGTTACGCATTTATTTTCTCAATGGTAACCTTTGTATAAGGCTGTCTGTGTCCCTGTTTCCTTCTATAACCTTTTTTAGGCTTGTATTTGAAAACAATTACCTTCTTATCCTTGCCATGTCCAAGAACCTTTGCCGTTACGGTAGCATCCTTAACTAACGGAGCACCGAACTCAACGCTGCCTTCCTTTGAAACTGCAAGCACCTTATCAAAGGTCACCTGCAAGCCTTCCTCTGCTGCAAGCTTTTCAACAAAAACAACATCTCCCTCTTGAACCTTGTACTGCTTTCCGCCTGTCTCAATTATAGCGTACATTTAAAACACCTCCTCATTCCAGTCTCGCCGGATTTGATGCCCCCGGATCAATTAAAAAATCCCAAGAGCCTCCAAAAGGCAGCAATTCACATCAGAATTGCGTTTATAATGCCTTTGCCGTGCGGCTACCGATATATTTTAGCATACCAATGAATTAATGTCAATCTCCTTAATTTTTATATCCTCACGCGCCAAATCATTTGAACCCTTTACTACTATTTTTTTACCATGCACGCTTTCAAGCTCCGCCAGCTTGCTTCCGTCCTCTCCTTTTAAAATTGAAGCAACTGAAGGGTGTACCTCTACCTGAATGGCACGCGCAACAGACCTCTTAAAATACGCCGATATTTCCTTCTCTGCATCGCTGGCGACAGATTCGGGAGACAATATTTTGCCTGTGCCGTCACAGTAAGGGCAATTTACATTCATAATCGACGAAAGCACCTGCCGGACCTTTTTGCGTGTCATTTCAATAAGTCCTAAGCCCGTCATCCCCACTACAGTAGTTTTTGTCCGATCCTTTTTCAATGCCTGCCTTAAAGCATCCATCACCATATGCTGGTGCTCATGCTCATGCATATCTATAAAATCAATTATTATTATGCCTCCGATATCTCTCAGCCTGAGCTGCTTTGCTATTTCCCGCGCGGCCTCTATATTGGTGCGCAGCACAGTATCCTCAAGATTGGAGCCTCCTATATACTTGCCGGTATTTACATCAATTACCGTAAGAGCCTCCGTTCTATCTATTACAATATATCCCCCGCACTTTAACCATACCTTTCTGGCAAGAGCTCTTGTTATTTTGCTCTCTATTTGGTAATACTCAAACAAGTTATAGTTCTTGCTGAAGTATTCCACTCGCAGCTTAAGCGAAGGGGAAATCATATCTACAAGCTCTAATACCTTGGAATGCTGCTGCCTGTCGTTTATTATGAATTTATCCACATTCCATGTAAACAAGTCCCTTACCGACCTGTATATGAGATTTAAGTCCTTATGCATACATCTGGGCACGCTTCCGCTGTGCTCCTTTTGCTTTATAGACTCCCACAGCCTGAGCAAAAAATTGAGATCGTGCTTAAAATCCTCTACGTCCTTACCCTCAGACGCAGTCCTTACTATCAGCCCCACATCCTTTGGCTTGATTTCGTCTGCTATTTTTTTCAGCTTTATCCTTTCGGACTCATTTTCTATTCTTCTTGATATCCCTGTATAGTCTGCATTGGGAAGCAATACCAAATGCCTCCCCGGCAAGGTAATATGGGTGGTAACCCTTGGCCCCTTTGTTCCTATGGGCTCCTTTATCACCTGAACGGTTATTTCCTGCCCCGGCCTTAAAACCTCATCAATATTGTATTCCTTAAAATCCTTGTGTATATCATCCTCCTCTATAAACTCTCTCTGCGCAACAGCATCCCCAACATACAAAAATGCATTCTTTTCATGCCCTATATCTATAAAGGCCGCCTGCATACCGGGGAGAACACTGCTCACCTTTCCCCTGTATATATTCCCCACAAGCGTTTCGGGGTAGGGCCTTTCTATGTATATCTCAACAAGCTCCTTATCCTCCAGTACGGCAACTCTCGTTTCATTCAACCCAACATCCACAATTATTTCATTTACCATTACTTCCTCCTAACATTACTGATGCTTATTCTATAACCCCATTGTCAAGAGGGCTTGCCAAATTGCCTCCAAGGCTTGTGAACAGCTCTGTTCTGTGAATTTTTACAAGCCCTCCCCTCTGTCCTAAAAGCTCTAAAAATGCATCCGCAAATATTTCCGGCTTCAGGTTTTGAGAGCTTCCCGCGCTGAGCAGCACCGACAGGCAGAATATATTTTCGACAGGCCAGCTGGGCTCTAACAGCTTTGGGTCCGACAGCCCGTCGATATATTTCTTAAGCCACAGCCCTGAGTCGGAAACGGGCGGCTCCCCGCCAACACACAATCCCCCGTCTTTTCTTTGTTCACAATTATCGCCATTCAGCTCCTTAAAACTGACCCTGTGTATCATGGGCCTGATATCTACTTCCCTTATTCCTCTCTTGGATGTCTTTTTTACCGTTATTTCAGGCTTCATCAAAAGCTCTGTTATTTTGTCCTCAATAAAAGCTCTGCTTGTCTTGAGCTCGGAGGAGAGGAGAATATCATAGCATGCAGCAGCTATTGACGCCATAATATTATTTCCCGAACGCTTTTCTCCGGCCTCAATTATCTTCAGCCACGGCGGAAGCTCTTTATTTAGAGTGCCCATAAATTCCCCGGCGTTCATTGGCTGTGAGAGCTCAAAATCCCCGTATTCAGCCTGACTTGTAACACCAACGGACAAAGGAAGCCCGAACACCATATGGGGATGAGGATTAAAGCCCTGTGAATAAGCAATAGGTATTTCCGCACGTCTTATAGCCCTTTCAAAAGCCTTCATAAGGTCTAAGTGAGAAATATATTTAATCTCCTCACCACGAATAAACTTAGCTCTTATCACACTCAACAAAAATCCCCTCCCCCAAGCCCTGAAGCGCCACAATTCCGGCATTGTGTCCTGCAATTCGGAGTTAATTCCTCCTTGTAAGCCTTTTCATTTTCTCTTTTCAAAAACTCCTTTGAAACACCTACATCAATGTGATCCCACGGAAATACTTCGTCATATTCCCTTTTTCTGTTTGCATAAAACCCCGGGTCTATTCCGCATTCCTCAAATGCCTGTGCCCATTTGCCATAGTCAAAATGCTCCCCCCAGCTGTCAAACCGGCAGCCCTTCTCCCATGCCTTTACAAGCACCCTTCCCACCCTTCTGTCGCCTCTTGCAAATACAGCCTCCAAAAGGCTCAGCTCGGAATGGTGCCAACTGTATTTTATATATTTGCTTTTTGTGCGATCCTTTAGGATACTATCCTTTAAAAATTTTTGCTTTTGCAGCAGCACATCCATTGTATCCTGCGCTTCCCATTGGAAGGGAGTAAAAGGCTTGGGTACAAAGAAGGAGGTGCTTATGTTTATGTTTAAGCCCTTTGCCCTTTTTTCTCTGGGCACCCTCATGTAGGCATCCACAACCATGCCGCCCATACGCGCTATGCCCTCTACATCCTCTAGTGTCTCTGTCGGCAAGCCAAGCATGAAATAAAGCTTCACTCCGCTCCATCCCCCGTTAAAAGCCATTTCCACCGAATTTATGAGGTCCTGCTCTGTTACGCCTTTGTTTATAACATCCCTGAGCCTTTGAGTCCCCGCTTCAGGCGCAAAGGTAAGCCCGCTCTTTCTGACCTTCTGGGCCTTTTCCATGAGATCCAGTGAAAATGAATCGATTCTTAAGGACGGAAGGGAAAGATTAACCTTTTTATGCTCCATCTTATCGATCAGTCCCTCAGCAAGCTCCTTAAACCCTGTATAGTCGCTTGTGCTCAACGATGTGAGCGATATTTCCTCATACCCTGTGCAGCTTTCAAGCTTCTCGGCCAGCTCTAAAAGCTTTGGAACAGTTCTTTCCCTGACGGGTCTGTAAACAAAACCGGCCTGACAAAACCGGCATCCCCTTATACAGCCTCTGAAAAGCTCAAGCATTATTCTGTCGTGAACAATATCGCTGAAGGGAACTATAAGCTTATCGGGAAAATAGGCCTCGTCAAGGCTTTTCATTATTCTTTTTCTTACCTTCTCTGGATATCGGGAATGCATGGGTGTTACACTTTGCACGGTACCGTCGTCATTGTACTCTACCCTGTAAAAGCCCGGTACATACACCCCTTCTATGTTTACTATTCTATTTAGGAAATCCTCTCTGGTTGCATCCTCTTCCTTCCATTTCGAGTAAACGTCCATTACTTCATTTATGATTTCCTCTCCCTCTCCCATCATGAAAAAATCCACAATATCTGCAAGAGGCTCGGCATTATATGCACAAGGCCCTCCCGCACATACAAACGGGTGATCCTTTCCCCTGTCACTGCTGTATATGGGTATTCCCGCAAGATCAAGCATATTTAAAATGTTGGTATAGCACATCTCATACTGGAGAGTAAACCCCACAAAATCGAATCCCGCTATAGGCTCCTGCGACTCCAATGCAAAAAGAGGTATATTATGCTCCCTCATCCTCGACTCCATGTCAACCCATGGTGCAAACACTCTTTCGCAGTACGTGTCCCTCCTTTCATTAAGAATGGAATACAGGATTTTCATGCCCAGATGGGACATACCCACCTCATATAGATCAGGAAAGCAAAAAGCAAAACGTATTTTTACCGCGAGCGGGTCCTTGCGTATGCTGTTCCATTCATTTCCCGTATATCGTGATGGTTTTTCAACACTTTGTAATATTTCATCATTTACTCTGTATGACATTAAATCCTCCCTAAACATCTGACTCTATTTCATATATTACCCAATCACATCTTTTTTAGCAATATAATATTGAATAAAACGCCTTACAGACAGCAAAAAAGCCTCTATGAGACCATGTCATAATCTCCTTGGCTTTTTTACGCCTGCTTGCCATGGCCTTTAGAGGCAGCCTCCGGCAATTGAATTACTCTCCCTTTGGGCTGCCCTCAGTTTTTATATTTAAGCCTGCGGCCGATTTTCTCTTAATAATGCGGGTGGGAATAATTATATTCTGCCCGGCGTCCCCGGGATCGCCCATCCTGCTGAGTACTCTTCTTAACGCCTTTACTCCCATTTCCTCCTTCATAACCCTGACAGTAGTCAGCTCAGGTGTTATCCTTGCGGCCGAGGGTATATCATCGAAGCCTATGACGGAAACGTCCTGCGGTATGCGTATTCCCTTTAAGCCGCACAGCTTCACCAGCTCAATGGCATTTTTGTCATTACAGCATATAATGGCTGTAGGCATGGCAGCCTTCGGATTCCATGCTTCAGGGCTTTTAATATACAATGCTTCCCTGTGCTCAATATTGAAGCGTTTAAGTGCCTTTACATATCCCAGCCACCTGTCAAAAAAGCTCGGGGCTTCGTAAATATCCCCGCAAAAGCCTATTTCCGTGTGTCCCAGCTCTATTAGATATGAAACGGCCGAAAATGCGCCGTTTATGTTATCAGTGAGAACGCAATCGGCTAAAGCGTCCTCAAAATAGTGGTCAACAATCACTATAGAAATATTATATTTCTTGAGCTCACTAATATATGACCTTTCTATGCCGCCTACAACAATAACCCCGCACACCATCTTCTGCTTAAGGCTTAACGGAACCTCATACCCGTCCGAGCCTTCATCGCAGCAAAACACAATGCAGTTTATTTTATTGGCTCTGGCCTCCTTTTCTATGCCATACTGTATATATTCAAAAAAGCCTTCGGATTCCCTTACATTTTTGGATATGATAATACATATGTTTTTTATGTTATTCTCATCCTCGCCACCGGCTCCCCTTTTATACACATATCCCATATCCTCCGCCTCTTTAAGTATCCTGCTCCGCGTTTCACCGCCAATGCCAGGCAATCCCCTCATGGCAAGCGAAACCGCATATTTGGATACTCCAAGCCTTTTTGCAACGTCCTCCATGCTTACCCTTTGCGCCATTTTACTCCACCCTTTTGTTAGTATAAGCAATTATATCACATAAATCTTTATTTTCCAATGTAAATTTACTTTTTCTTATAAATCAATTTACTGAGTTTACTTATTTGCAGATGTAAATTTATTTATGCTTGATTTTAGCTAACAATTAAAATATAATAACGTTAAATATTAAATTAAAGCATGTTATTTTGAGGAGGTAAAATGTCTATGTCCCAAAAACAAACCATTATCGGAAATGCTCTGCCCAACATTCCGTGGGAGCCCAAGCCGCAGCAATGCTCCGACGTACTGTGGCGTTCAGAAATGAATCCTATAATTCAAAGAGATCTTATACCATGCTCCAATAGTATTTTCAACAGCGCGGTTGTTCCGTTTGGCGGTGAATTCGCTGGTGTATTCCGCTGTGACGACAAAGGGCGTTCTATGCGGCTACACAGAGGCGTAAGCAAGGATGGAATTCACTGGAATATAAACAATGACCCCATCAGCTTCATATGCGACGATGAGGAAATAGGAAAATTTGTCTATGGCTATGACCCCCGCGTCTGCTGGATAGACGACAGGTATTACGTAACGTGGTGCAACGGCTATCACGGCCCGACCATAGGCGTAGGCTATACATATGACTTTAAGGAATTTTACCAGCTTGAGAACGCTTATCTCCCTTTTAACAGAAACGGGGTTTTGTTCCCCAGAAGGATTAACGGAAAGTATGCAATGCTGAGTCGTCCCAGTGATAACGGACACACACCCTTCGGGGATATTTTCTACAGTGAAAGCCTCGATATGTGCCACTGGGGATGCCACCGCCATGTAATGTCAACAACATCAGAGGGCTGGCAGAGCACCAAGGTAGGGGCAGGCCCCATCCCGATAGAAACCACCGAGGGATGGCTTTTAATATACCATGGAGTGCTTACCTCATGCAACGGATACGTATACAGCGCGGGTGCGGCTCTGCTGGACATTGACAGGCCGTGGAAGGTATTATACAGAACCTATCCCTATATAATTTCGCCTCAGAAAATATACGAGTGTGTGGGAGACGTGCCCAATGTGGTATTTCCGTGTGCCGCTCTGCATGACGCTCCCACGGGCAGGATCGCCATATATTACGGAGCGGCCGACACCGTAACGTGTATGGCCTATACCACTGCAGACGAGCTCATAGCGTTTATAAAGGATAACAGGATGTAAGAAAGAGTGTTGGGGGGAATTGAGACGGAACGCCACAGGGGGCGTTCCGTACAAGCACAGCTTATCCCCTGTTTAGTTAAACATCTGAACAATGAAAACATTGGAATGGCTCTGTAAATCAAATTCAAACGGATGCTGCAGAGGCATCCCGTCCTTGTCGCTTATTATTTTTAAAATGGGCCGAAGCGGCATATTTTTATTTGAATCTGTCACTACGGCCACCTGATTTGTATTGAGAAGCACCTGGCACCCCTTTGGATATACCGCTATGTTTTCAAGAAATACCTTGGCAATTTTAGAGTCAATCGCAGAGTTGGATATACCAAGCAGGTATTCTGCTGCCTCATGAGGGAGAACCTTTTCGCGGTATACCCTGTCCGATGTCAACGCGTCATATATATCCGCTATAGCAACTATTTTAGAAAGCGTATCTATTTTTTCACCCTTAAGATGGCACGGGTATCCGCTCCCGTCGCAGCGTTCATGGTGCTGAAGGGCTATTTTAGCCGCATTCGGCCTGATACCGGGAATTGATCTTATAATGTCATATCCGTAAATGCAGTGCCTTTTTACTTCATCAAATTCACTCGGGGTCAAATCCCCCTTTTTCAGAAGAATGCTGTCCGGCACCTTGGTTTTACCAACATCGTGCAGCAGCGCACCCATTCCGAGCGTGACTGTTTCCTCATAATTCAGTTTCATGGCCTTTGCTGTTATAAGGCTGTAAATGCATACGTCAAGGGAATGTGCGTAATAGTAATCCCCCTTGCCTCTGAAGCCGGTGAGCAATAAAATGGAATCCTTGTTTGTAAATACTGTCTCAAGAATATTTTCCACAACGGGAAATGCATCCGATGCCGTTATGTTGTAATCGTTTTTGAGGTTATCAATCAATTTTGCCACACATTCATAGGTCTGAGCATAAAATTTTTGTACGGGGTTTAAAAATATGTCGCTGTATTTTTTCTCCGCTATAACCGCAACCTTGCTTACTCCCCTGGCTACTAAATTTGGTATATAGCTTGGCTTTATAACCATGCCCTTGGACAGAAGAAGGCTTCCATTATTTATAACATCCTCCCCCAATATCATTCCGGGCTTTATTTCGCCAATGTTAACATCAAAATTCATCTTCAAATTACATCATATCCTTTTAATAAATTTGCAAAAGCAATATCTATATAGATTAAAATAATGAGCTTCCTTTAGTTTTAAAAAACTATGCTGGTTATTTATATAGTGTAAAATATCATATTAGTATTCAGATTATGTAAAATACCTGTTAATACTTTGCAAATGGCAAAAATGAAGATTTTTAACCTCCTTTCTTATACGGCATTATGCTTACAGATATACTATACGCACCCCCCTCACAAGATAAATTTACATAGAATTATTCAAGGCCCTCGGCACCAAGCCATTTTATATTTTTCGACACAAATTATATTTATTTGTTGGTTTTATTTCCGATTTTAATATTATTAACCATTTATACAGTTATTTATTTTAAACTTAAATTATTATAATGTCAATAATTCGGAAATAAAGGTAAAGTGCGTTAATATTAAAATTCTCCGGCCCAAACGGTTCCGGAGAATTTTAAATGAAGCTTCTGTGGCTTATATGCAAATTTTCATTTCAAGCTCATCCCTTATTTTACAACCTTTATCTCAATATAGTTCTCAAAATCAAGGTTTCTTCTTTTGCAAAAAAGTATAATTCCCCACATGAGCTTTTTGCCCCCTCCCACATCTTTGGTCAGAAAGCGGTGCAAATGCCCGGGGTCTACGGAGATTTCTCGGGCAAAGCGGCTGTAGCTGCCTCCGCAAAGCTTTAAAAACAAATCCTCATACACTTTTTCCCTGTTTATTTTTACAGTACTCTTTTTCGCTTTTATATAGCTTATAACTGTGTTGTCGAGCTCCCTGCTTAAGCTTAAGATGTTTTCTGAGGACAGGTTTTTGTCGGTTACGGATTTGTTAAGCAAATTCTGCATTTCAGCTATGGTCTCCTTAAGCATAATAACACTCCTGTCTTTTTGCATTGTCATAACCGCGGCGTATCATGTGATGTACAACATGCTCAACGGCGTTTAATCTGCATTTTTTTATAAATCGGGATGTTTCAACACAATTATAGGTTTTATTCCCAGACATGTCAATATACTTCCAAAAATATTTAATGGGGTTAATATCTGTATAACCTAAAGAAGCTCAGGAAGAAAACCAGCTTTATTCCCTATTTCCGGCTTGCAGCTAAAATAAAAAAAGAAAAAAGGCGTTGCAGCCCTCCTGCAACGCCGTCCTTCATAGAAAATGGTAAGAGGTATGTTAAAAAAGTTTTCTGAAATATAAAGTTCAAGCCTCATGCCATATCCCTCTTCTCACATGCGCGGCATCGGTCCTGCATTGTGAGAACTTATATCAGGTGCAAGTTTCAGTGTACCGTCGGCTATCTCGTAAACAATATCTGCGGTATTCTCTATTAGATATTTATCATGAGAAATAAAGAGGATTGTCCCTGTATAGTTTTTTATCAATGCTTGAAGAGCCTCAACACTTGGTATGTCAAGGAAATTGCTTGGCTCATCCATCAATAAAATATTGTATCTTCCAAGCAGCATTTTTGCCATCTGAAGCTTGATAATTTCTCCGCCGCTCAATACAGCAAGCTCTTTATTGATGTCATTCTGTGAAAAACCCATTGAAGCTAATACTGAACGGATTTCAGATACTTGGTAATCACAATCGTTTTGCATATATTCCATGACTTTCTGATTATGATTGTATTTATATCCGGTCTGAGCGAAGTAGCCGATGACAGCTTTCGGGGAGATGTATATCCCTGGCTCCCGGTCTAAAATCATTTGAAACAATGTGGTTTTACCAGTTCCGTTATTCCCTGTAAAGACAACCTTTTTACCAAGGGGAATCTGGAAAGATACCTTGTCAAACAAGACCTTATCATCAAAGCATTTACTTATATCCGTTGCGGTAATTGGATATGGGTTGTGAAGCTCAAGTGACTTGCTCTGCCGGAAACGTATTGTGCGAATATTTTCCGGCGCTTGTATGTCTCCCATTGCTTGCAACCGGTGCTCCATATTTTTAGCTGCATTATAAAGCTTTTTTTGTTTACTTCCAACGGTTTTTTGATGTCCCAGACGACCGGCACTTTCTGAGTTATTCTTTTTTTCGGCACCTTTTTCTTTTTGAGTAACTTTTCGTGCCTGCTTTCGTTTTTCCTCAGCCGCTTGTTCTAAGCGGTTGCGTTCAGCGATATATAGCTCATACTGTGCTGTTTGATTTTGGCGTTCTTCCTCCTTTTGCTGTAGATAATCGCTATAACCACCCCAATATTCAATGATTTTTCCATCTTTTAGTTCCCAAATCTTATTTACTATTTCATCCAGAAAATATCGGTCATGACTGACCAGAAGCAATGCTCCTGAATAATATTTTAACTGGCTAATCAAAAAGTCAATCCCGAGCCTGTCTAAATGACAGGTAGGTTCATCAGCAAAGATACCATGTACATTTCCTGAAAGGGCTTGTGCGATTTTCAATCGTGTCTCCTCACCTCCACTCATGGTTTGAGCGGATAACTGGTTTACACCCAACTTACCAGTCAGCACATGGTTAATATCCTTCTCTACAACTGTCTCATCAAGTTGGGGAATGTAAGAAAATGTTCCATATCTGCTGATTTTACAGTCAGGCAATGAAATCTCACCCAAAAGCATTTTAAGCAATGTGCTTTTCCCGGCTCCATTACCCCCAACCAGACCAATTCTATCATAGTCGTAAAGTTCCAAATCATCAATATCCAAAACATCGCGTCCAACATACTCAACGCGAATGTCTTTTGCTTTTATCAATAGGTTCATTAATCCAACCTCCTTATTAAATTCGCAGTTTTCTAATTATCTGAATATCCTGCAATTTCCCCAATGAGGCATATGCGAAATAAACCAAGGCATAGTTCTTTCCTCTTTATCTCTGATGAATTAAAACCGTTCACTTAAAGTTTTTTCACATATGGATGCCATATACTCACGAGTACAAGAGTCAAAGACATGATGCCTATTTTGTTTATTCATATAAATTCTCCTCATATTCTTTAATATTTTAGCAATTTAGGCAATAAAAATGCAGATTAGAAGCTACGACAAGAGCTTCTAATCTGCATATATACGAGAAGAAATCACAACGAAAGGGCACAGTAAAAAACTATCCCCAATTACAAGTCATGTCTGCATCTCAAAATAAGCACAACAAAAAAAGCTCATCATCATAAGATGAAATCCACTCTTTATTGCTAACTTATTTTAAACATGGATGCAGAGTCATAACTTCAAATCCTCCTTAATCTTTATACATTGTAACATCCAACGTGTATATTTGTCAAAAATATGTCTCCACTGTTTTGCAGTTACATTTTGTGAATTTCATAGTTTGGAAATTCATCATCGCCTAAATATCTTGTTTTCCAGCAATTAATGGATTTCTTGCGTAAGAAATACCTATTTTCATTTTTTCTATGGTAACAGTATTCGGTAGTCTGCCTGGGCTGTGAAATTCCACTCTGTCATCGAACATAAATATCCTTATCTTTGAGCCGCCTATACTATAGTTACGATGAACCAGCGTATTAACGATTGCTTCCCTTAAAACAAGGACTTTTTATCATTTACACATTGTTTCTCTTTCAATAGTCTTAGCCTCATGATCTAAATAATCTAGGATAGTCTCTTGAACCATGTACTATATGATAAACAAAAACAGTATCTCCAATAACTCTGTATATACAAACATATTTTCCACTAGCTACAAATCTATATCCTAATAAATTCAATTCATTATCTTGGACAGCAACACCCGATAGCGGATATGTTTTAAGCCGCTCAAGCGATGTAAGTATTTGATCTGTTATATTTTTTGCAGACACCGGACCAACCATAATTAAATGATAGTCCGCAATTTCCTCAAGTTCTGCCCATGCAGGGGCTAAAATATCTAAATTATACTCCTGCATTTCTGTATTTCTCCTCTAACCTTTTTTTAGCGTCTTCTAGTGAAACTGTGGGTTCTCCAGAAAGCCTTGACTGTTCAGCCATTGCAAGCTTAGCTTTGAGCCTTAAAAGTTGCTCTCTCTTTTCAAAAGCTTCAATGCTCATTACCACAATGTCTCCTTCACCATTCTTGGTAATATATATAGGCTCTTCTACCTCATGAGCCAAGGTAGAAATTTTGCCGTAATCGTTTCTCAATGTTGTTGATGATTTAATTATCATAAATAACAGCCTCCAGAATTAATTATTCTGCTATTATTATACCATAATTCTTAATGGTATATCAATAAATATGGTTTTCCAACTAACTAATTACAATAGATTCTAATTGCAACTACTATCACATTTATAACGGTAGTTTATATTTTCGTTTATTTACGGTATATAATTAATAGTACGTGAATTTTAAAAATAAGTTTTATACACCATCCGTAATTATTGGACTAAATGGCAATTCATTAAAAGCTGTTTAGACTCTAACCCAAATCAAACTGGCACTCTCCCCTTGCCAATGTATTCTTTATGAATAGCCGCTTCCTATTGTTTCAGATATCGCTATCTGCCTTTGTTTTTCAGCATTGAAGCGTATTCCTTGATTTTATCCATATCCTCCTGAGAAAGTCCCTCAGAATCAATATAAATAATGTTTGAGCCATCTTTTGAAAAGCTGCGGATTTCAGTCCTGCCCAAAAGCCAGTCAATTGAGACATTAAAGAAGTCGGCAAATTTTATTAAGGTTTCTTTTTCCTGCGGAAATCTTTTATTAGTTTCATAAAAACCAATAACTCTATATGGAATATCTATTGCTTTACCTAATTCTTCTTGAGATAAATTTTTTTCTTTTCTTAATTTCTTTATTTTTTCTGCAAAATCCATTATTATCACTCCATCAACAGTTTAACATAGAAAATTAATATTGTATATATTGAACTAATTAGTAGTATTTCCTTGACATTCTACTTTTATGTAGTATAATTATATTATAACCTACTATTAAGTAGCATAAATTAAAAAATTCGACCATATATACAAATATTTATAATCATATACCCGATTTAATGTATATTTGTCTAAATGACAGCTGTTTTCCATTCGCAGATAATAGTCTTTTTTAGGGAGGCATTAATTATGTGTATTGCAATAGATACATTGGATATGATCCGGGATAAGCTTGATAAAGCTAATAAGGAATATCGCAGGCTGCGCCAGGAGCTCAGTACAGCAGATAAAACAATCTCAGATATCCTTCATGAGCTGGAATTCTGCGAAGCCCTCAGTGCCTCTCAGGGCTATAAATACGCCAGAATGCTTAAAAAGCTTCGGAAAGACCGAAGGTATATAAAAAATGAGCTTGAAGAGCTGCAGGTATTTCTTGAGAAATTTGCCGGATTCGATTTTCATAAGCTGAAGAAGTCCCTGCTCGATCTGGAAAACCGCCAGAAGCATAGAAAATATACCCCACGGGTATTGACACCTGAGAAGCGCGAGATAATGCTGAATATTTTATGAAATTTTGCCCTATATTTGCAAGCTCCTTTTACGCCCCTCCCAAAACCCCTCTCTTTTCTGCCCGATTTTCGCCGCAGCCTGATACAGTCAGCTTGTTTCAGGTTTTTATACTTTCCGATAAATCAGCGCTGTACTGGACATTGCCACTCACTTTTTTAGCCTGTGAGTTCTCACTAATATCTGTATGTAAAGCGGAGCATCATTTTATCTACAGTGTCTCCATAACATCGAGCAAACTCTGGTAGCTGTCAACATCATAGTACTTTACACCTGCTGTGGAAATCTCATTAAATAGTTTCTTTGCGCACATAATTTTAGCTTTCTCAATATCGTCGGTACGGTTCATTTCACCGAATTTCGTCGATTGCATACTTCCTTTAGTTTCAGCAATGAAGAAAATATGCTTTACCGCGCCTTTCTTAAATGAAATTGCCCAGTCCGGCGAATATTCGCCAACGGGTGTAGGAATATAAAACCCACGCCGGCCCCTGGGGAGTTTGGCGTAAACAACAACCTCGTCGGCAGCATCCAAATCCTTGGCAAACCGCCGTTCTATGCTATCAGCCGCCGTACCGTCCGTGAATACATAGTCTTGAATGGCATGTTTCGCCTTGAACGCCTTTGCGTATTCGTCAGTGGCTCGGCTCATATTGAAGATGCTCTGCGAATACGGTTCTTGCGCGCTTGGTGTATAGGTGATATGCTCCACTACAACCGACGCTTTTTGTCGATTGATGATTCCAGCAGCTTTGATAATAAACTCCTCCGGGTTTTCTCGAAACAGCCATAGCTTTTCAAGTGAAATACCTCTCAGAATTGCTGTTGCTGACCTACGCGTTAAAATTGTTCTTTCCGCAATTTTACCAATTAGATCATACTCGGCAAAGCTTCCTTGTGCACGTTCAAGTCTTTTTGTTTCAGTACGCTTTACATTAAAGTCTATGCCTGTCTGCTCACCTTTCGTCAAGGTATATGTCAAGCGGGCTACCCTAAGCTCGCTATTTATGGCGGCAATAGACTTTTGAATAAGTTCTGTGCTGTCAAACTCTACAGTATATGCGTACCTTTTGTTAATCCGTTCCCACAGCTCTTTGAAGTCCTTCCAGTTTTCATTCAGCGGGTTATTCTTGACCTTTGTATCGTGTCCATTTCCCGCCATTTCTTTCAGAATACTTGGGTCAAATATCGCTTGGACCAGTTTATGTATGTTTTCTGCAAGCGGAATCAGTTCCGGCTTTAGCGGAGCAAAGCTGCCCGCTTCGGTGGCAGCACGGTAAGTATCCGTAATACCAAAGTTATCGTCAACATATTCATTACGGACAAGGTAGTTGTATATTGCATTTGCTTCTTCGATTGTAATAGAGTGCGTATCTTCTCCAATTATAACATTCTTGCCGGCGAAATATTCCACATTTGCCTTTGTCGGACGCTCATAAAGGTCGGACTTGATTTCTCTCTGTAAATCTGCTACAAATCCTGCATAGCTTTCACTCGCAACAACCGTCAGAACATTTACACCATGAACAAGGGTTTCACCGCAAACTTCAACATCTTGCCGTTCGCCAGTACTGTTAACACAAAGACGCAGGCCGCGCCCTACTTCTTGCCTCTTTGCTGTCGCATTATCCGAATGTTTTAAAGTGCAAATCTGGAATACATTGGGGTTATCCCAGCCCTCACGCAATGCGGAATGTGAGAATATAAATCTTGTCGGCTCTTCAAAGGAAAGCAAGCGTTCCTTATTTTTGAGTATGAGGTCATAGGCTGAAATATCGTCCGAAAACTCACTTCCACGCTTTACATTACTATTTACAGATCTGCCTTTCTTATCTATGGAAAAATATCCACAATGGGTTTCCGAGGTTTGGATTCCTCTTAAGTAAGCTTGATAGTCCGTAGGAAATAGTGTCAGTCGTTCATTGAGTGCTGCATTGTACTCCTCTTCAAAAATACGTCCGTACTCACTGGGAATTTCCTCTCCATCTTCATTGTACTGACGGTACTTTGCCACTTCGTCGATGAAGAAAAGAGACAGACACTTTATGCCCTGCTCAAACAGCCCTTCCTCTTTATCGAAATGCGACGCTATTGTTTCCCTAATCTGAATGCGTCGGATATCATCCTCATTCACATTGCCGCTTGCCTCACCCGTTGCTAAGCTATCACCATTAGAGAATGTGATCATAGCGCGTATCGGATCTATTTCTGCAATGGAAATACCCTTGTATTCCTCCAATCCTTTCGAAGCCGTATAAAGGCTATCCCCTACGCGGAGGGTTTGTATTTCACGCTTGATACCGCCGCCACGTTTAACCTCAAGTTCTAAGCGCGCGCGCGGAGGATTTTTGGGGTCTATTACAATAGCGGCAAGATACAAATATCTGCTTGTGCCGCTTAGATTCTTCAGTTCAAACCCTTTGACCTCAATTTTTTTGACAAGCTTATTTTTAAAAGCATCCAGCGCATCCAAAACATAAACGAGGTTGTGTGACGTCTTATGCGTTGCGGAATAGTTCAGCGAAAACAGAGGGTTAAAATTCTTTTTCAAAGCATTCTGCGTTGCCGTGCCACCCATTTTCTGCGGCTCATCCAAAATAATAATGGGACGGTTCGCCTTGATAACGTCAATGGGACGGCGCGAGCCGAACTCGTCGCGCTTGGTATAAATAATGCGGGCGGCCTCGTTGCCGCTTCTGCCTTCGACATTCTTTTCCTCGTTCATGGTGGTGTTAAATGCTTGTGTATTGATTATCATCACGTTAATACCGGAGTTTTGCGAAAACTCGTCCAACTGGTGGAGGTTTGAAGAATTATACACAAAGAAACGAGCCTTAAGCCCATATGATTTCATAAAATGTTCCTGTGTAATCTCAAAGGTTTTTTTCACACCCTCACGAATGGCAATGCTCGGAACGACAACGATAAACTTACTCCATCCGTATGCCTTGTGGAGTTCAAACATAGTCTTTATGTAGCAATAGGTTTTACCTGTTCCTGTCTCCATTTCAACGTCAAGCGAAACAGCACCAAGCCCGGAGATTAGTTCCGTCGAATATTTGATGTTGTTGTCAGTCTGCACTGCGCGGATATTCTTCAGAAGCTGTTCTTTTTTCAAATCTACTTCTGCGTTGCGGTAGGCGATTTCGAACTCTTCCATTGTCTGTTCTTTTTCATCTTCAAGGAAAGAGCCTTGGGCAGGCTTTTCTTCCGGCCTTGTTGTGCCTATATCGCGACGGTATTTTGATATTCCATAGTTCGGCTGCCCGGCAAATACCTTGACGATGCTTTCGGCAGCCTCTGTTTGGAAAGGCTGTATTTTAAACTGAAATTTCATTTACAGCACCCTCCTTACAGTTTTCGGGCTATACGTATTGAACACCTGTTCAAAATTCGCAAGCGCACTGTCACTAATAAAACTGCTGTCGCGGAATACGGCATAGTACGGCTGACGCTTTGCAATTTCTGTTATCAAATTAGTGTCGACCTTATCAAAATATGCTATTAGGTAGTTGCCGTCTACATTAAACATTTTTCCATCCTGTTTTATTTTTGCCGACAGCGGAATCCCAAAGTCGAGCATAACCTGAAACAGTAAATCTTCATCCGTTCGGTCATCTTTGATGTTGTCCATAAATCCGTCGATGGCAAAGTTCATCTGCGCGTACTCTTCCGGCTTATAGTACACGTCTTTCATATTACTGCTGTCGAGCTTGAGGACGCGAAAGCCTGTGTCTAAATTTTCAATGCCCTCTTTATCCCTGTTGTCTTCTTTAATTTTCTTTCCCGCTCGTCGTATGCGCTCCTTACCGATTTCGCAGATGGTGGCGTAACCTGCTTTAGCTGCTTCGCTGTCCTCTGAGCAAACTTCTGGCAACTGCACCATAATGAATTTGCGTTTATCACTGTCCTCAGCATTTAGCTGCATTACTGAATGCGCGGTAGTAGCTGAACCTGAAAAGAAGTCAAGGATGATTTCGTCGTTTTTTGACGCCAATTCGACCATCCTCTTTATTAAACGTACAGGTTTTGAATAATCAAATATGGTTTTTGATCCCAAAAGGGAAGTAAGTGCCTGCGTTGCTTCTTGCGTATGGCCCACTTCGCTATTTATCCACCATGTCCAAATAGATTTTCCTTCTTTTTCACTTAGAAAAACTTTTTTTCGTGGCACACCATTCCCATCAGCTCCAAACCACATTCTGCCATCAGCGAGTAATTTTAGGAATACTCCCTCAACGTTTTTCCAACATCTTCCTTCCGATGGATAATATTCTTTACCGTTAGGTGTTGTGATTTTGTACATTTGATTCGGGCGATAACCTTGAGCACCAAAATCCGTTGAACGCCATGGCCCGCGAGGATCATCGTCTGGATTTTGGTAGCCATTTGAATCACTCTCTTCCAATGATAGATAATTCAATGCTTCGTTTATTAAAGCTGAGTTCTTTGAATACAATAAAATGTGTTCATGTCCATCACTCAATACTTTTCGTGCATCTGGAGATGTACGTTTTTGCCATAAAATATTTGAAATAAAATTTCCTGCGCCGAATATTTCATCACATATCTTCCGCAGATTATGCACTTCACTATCATCAATACTAATAAAAATCACGCCATCCTCAGTCAACAAATCTCGCGCCACACGCAAGCGTGGGTAGAGCATATTCAGCCAATCGGTATGAAAACGTCCGTTGCTGTCAAGATTCAGGGCTAGACGGTTGCCCTGCTCGTCATACTGCCCATCACGGCGCAAAAACGAGCTGGATTCCTCTGAAAAGTCATCTTCGTAAACGAAGTCGTTACCCGTGTTATACGGCGGGTCAATGTATATCATTTTCACGCGGTTAAGGTACGTCTCGCGGAGCAGCTTCAGCACGTCGAGGTTGTCACCCTCTATGTAGAGATTCCCGGTTGTGTCAAAGTCCACACTCTCCTCTCGGCAGGGGCGTAAAGCCGCCGCAATAGGTGCATTGGCAAGCAGTACGCTTTTGCGCTTGTCCGGCCATGTGAACTGATATCGCTCCTCTTTGCCCGACACCACTCGGGTGTTGATTTCTTGTGCAAGTACATCAGCGTCAATGGCACGGACAACCACACCGTTCTCATCCACTGTTTCCGTTACGGCATTTGGAAACATTGCCGCAAGGGCAGCAAAGTTGTTGTCGGCAAGGTTTGGTGTTTGCATTTTCATTTTATCCATTGTTAAGTTCCTCCAGTTCAACTTTCAGTCGTTTAATTTCCTCGGCTAATTCCCACTTGCGGCGGGGCTGCCGTTCGTTCATCGCCTTATTATCCAAGGCGGAAATTTGCTTTATTAGTTTATCACGCCGTTCATTCACAGCGATAGTATCATCAAGTTTCTTACCACCCGTGAGGTCAATATCCATGATTTCGGCGATCATATTCTCCCATACCACGCCAAGGTCAAGCCCTCTCAGGTTTAGCTTCCATTCATCAAGCTGCTTGCCCTGTGACACAAGTACACGTTCAGCACGGCAGACAACAAATCGGATTGTATCCTCATATTGCAATGCGAATAGCATACACTGGTCTATCAACTTTGATAGAAGGGCAATGTTCTTCTTGTCACAGTCCGCGGCCTTCAGTGTGACGAGAATGATATATATTGCCGAAACATCCTCACTTTCCGCTATACTCAACGTCTGTGGCGAGATCTCCGAGACAATTGTGAGGCGACTTATCTGATCGTCAAACAGCTTTCGGTGAGCCAGTGACGGCTTGAACTTATCAAATATCGTCTTTTTGGGAAGCATCTTATTTATTTCAGTTGATTTTGGCAGTCCAAACATTTAAATACCTCACTTCACTGTAACAAAGCAAACCAGTTCAAAGTCATCCAAGCCGTCAATCGTGTTTGCAGCAAGAGACATTTGCTTGCCCGAAAGGAAGCTGTTGATGGAGTCATCCTCATTCAGATCCACAATGGACTTCACAGTAAAATAAAGTAGTTCTGAATAGTGCCGCATATTCCTTCCGTCTTTCGTCTCGGTATTAAATTGCCTGCACAGCTCTTGATTTGGCACTGTTTTCCCTTTGCATAAACGTCGGAAAACATCCAACAGTTTTTTCGGCTGCAAATGGTCTATATGGACAACCGAACCGTCACGGACATACACCATATAAAACGGGTGCAATTGGTTTTTGTTCTGTGAGTTTATATTTGCATTACGGTTCTTTAAAATAAATATCGTACCCTTTGGTGCATCATCATTACCTTTTACGACAGCGTGCAAACCAAACGGCACCTTATCCAGATTATCATGATTTTTGACATAATCGAGCAGGTCGAGCCTAAATTCATTCAGCCCCAAATCCATTATAGAAACACCACTTTGCATTTCCTCAATATCCACAACCTCGTTTTGTAAACGTTCAAGCTGTGCCTTTCTGTACTCGAGGTCACCCTGTTCCTCTGTATCAATCGGGTTGTCGTCACCCGTAGCTGTCATAACCGTTGCTTTCATGCGGGTTTCTACGCGCCCTTTTAACTCAAGGTATTTGTCCAAGCCAATATTAGGCCAGAAGTTCACTAGCTGTATCTTCTGGTTGCGGCTTCCTATACGGTCAACGCGCCCGAACCTCTGGATAATGCGAACAGGGTTCCAATGTATGTCATAATTCACACAGTAATCACAGTCCTGCAGGTTCTGCCCCTCAGAGATACAGTCCGTCGCTATGAGAATATTTATTTCAGCGGAATTGTTCGGCATAAGCAAAGCTTTGTCTTTAGAGAGGGGCGAGAACAATGTAAGTATCGTATTCATATCGGTATGCGGAAGCTTAACCGTCGTCCTGCCATCAGTCGTACCGGTTATCATCGCAATATCAAGCCCGAACCGTTCTTTTACAAACGGTGCAATGTGCGCATAGAGGTATTCCGCGGTATCTGAGAATGCTGAGAAAATCAGTACTTTTTTATTTTCTTCATTGAACGGGTGTTGGACTTTCTCAGCTATCAGGTTAAGCATTGTCTGAAGCTTTGTATCATGATCGGGCGAGATGTCCTGAATCATCACCGACAACAGTTCGAGAATATCAGAATCCTCTGATAATTTCCCCCGCCAGGAAACATAGTCCATATCTAAAAGGTCGATGTCGAATTTCTTGCCTCTGTTCTCAAAGAAATCGGCGTTACTATCATCACCATCAAGCTCTGTGTCAGTGATTTCCTGCGTGTTGATAATCTTACCGTTTCCTCTTTCGTAAGCATCAATATCGGTTATAGTACCGTCAATCAGCTTCCTCACACGTTCAAGCGTAATGCGGAAGGAATATACAGAACTCTCAAGTCGCTTTAAAAGATTAATGCACATTAAACGGCGGATACCGATTTCACGCCCGGCACGGTCGATGTTCACGCTTGGGTCTATATATTTTGATCGCCTGCTGTCCAGTAGAAAATCGGTAGGTATATAAATAGCTAGATTGAGTTTCATTAACAGGTCATAAATCTCATCATAGTCAATTGCTGTGGGCAAATCGGTCAATTTAGGACGTAAGGCGAGTGGCTTCATCCTTTCAGGGAATTTGCCTATCTCTTCTGTATTGTAATACTTCTGTATATGCTTGCGCGAGCGGGCAATTGTAACATTGTCCAGCATCGTAAAGAAGTCGAAATCCAAAGAACGCAGGAGATTCTCAGTCGTGCGTTCCTCCACATCAAGTTTACTCCATTTGTTAAAAGCGGTCTGGGCATTTCGGAATATAGAATCAATTGGTTTTGAAGTTCCAAGCTTGTCCAGCTTATCATTTATCAGCGCGGGATCGCCTTCATAGGCCAGTTCAAGCTGATGCCTCAGATCGGAAAAGCTATTGTTGACCGGTGTTGCCGAAAGCATAAGCACCTTGGTCTTAATGCCCTGACAGATAACCTTGTTCAGCAATGTAAGGTAACGGTTCTCTCGCTTATTATCACTGCGTCCCGAATATTCACCGCCGTTGCGGAAGTTGTGACTTTCATCTATTACCACAAGGTCATAATTGCTCCAATTGAGCTTTGAGAGGTCTACCCTCCCAGAAAAGCCGTGTTCTCGGGATAAATCGGTATGGTAAAGCACGTCATATCTCAAGCGGTCAGTAGCTATGGGATTGTTGAGATAATTTTCCTTGAACGTTAGCCAGTTATCACCGAGTTTTTTAGGGCAAAGCACCAGTACGTTGCGGTTGCGGAGTTCGTAGTATTTTATAACGGCAAGGGCGGTGAATGTCTTACCCAAGCCAACACTATCGGCAAGGATACACCCATTGAACTTTTCAAGTTTATTGATAATTGCAAGAGTGGCGTCCTTTTGAAAATTGTATAGCTTGCTCCAGATTTTTGTTTCCTTAAACCCCGTCGCCTCGTTCGGCAGTACGTCCTCACTGATATCGGTGAGAAACTCGTTAAATATGTTATAGATAGCGACAAAGTAAACAAATTCAGGAGAATTCTCATTATAAGCTGCGGTTATGCCGTCGATGACCTGATCAGTCACATCCCGTAAGAGATTCTTATCATTCCAAATCTGCTCAAAAATTTTGACATATTCTCCTGCTAGCGGAGCGTCAATTCGGTTGACAAGGTTCATTATATTGTTGCCGCGTTCACACCCCAAGTCCGAGGTCGTAAATGAGTTCAACGGGGCATATGCAATTGTTTCGCTTGGCTTGACAACACTTAAAAAGCTTCCCATTGTTCCGCCTGTCACATTGGAACGGAAGCGCACTTTCTTTTTAATCCATTCAGCGCACTCGCGGGCAATAGCCTTTTGAGTCAATTCATTACGAAGCTTAACTTCAAATTCTGTTCCATAAAGGGAACGCTCACGGTTAAACTGGGGGATATAGAACTCACGCTTCTCCTTTGGTGCTTTTTCTTGAAGAAATGTCGGTGAGGTAAATACAAAGCGCAGCTCATTTACCCCATTAAGCTGTTTCTTAAGTGCTTCATAAGCATATATTGAAAAACAGGCAGCAGCTATTGAAAGCTTATCACCTTTTGATACCGTCGCTGCCAGATCGTCTTTGACGGTTTTATTCACATTGTCAAGGATTTGCATATATCTCCCCCCTTGTTTACAACATTTTACATTTATTCACTCAATCTCTGCACTTTTACCGCTATTTACCCATGCGTCTACTTCAGATATCTTAAACTTGTATTGTTTACCTACCTTTCTGTAAGGAATAGCTCCTTTTTTGATCCAGTTACGGACTGTATCCTTGCTAACACCGAGATGCTCAGCGATTTCCTCAAGGTTTGACCATTTTTCTGGTTCACTTATCATTATTGCTCCTCCTTATGGGTTCCACTCGCATACTACTTATTTTCAGCATTTTTGAATTTAACTGCTGTTCATTAAATGAATTCTTCACTATCGATTTCTGAAAGCAAGTTGGCATGTTTTCCCGGATTTTTGCGAGTGTCACTTACCGAAAGCCAGTAATCATCACCAACTTTTGCAAACGTAGAAAATTCATAAATCTCAAACTTTCCTTCTGGATCATTAACATGCTTGCACTGATTGGTTTCTATCTCCTCTATTCGTTTAAATTCTTCAATAATCTATTGTAAGTACCTGTAAGTAAGGAGTAAACATCACTCAATTTTGATGAAAGCCTCTGCTGAATTAAACTAATGTCAGAAGCTCTGGCATCGGCTATTTTATTGTTTAAAGCAATAGCAGTTCCTACTAATTCATATTAAATCATTTTAACACATTTCTTTCTTAATGTCAAACTATGGAAAAGAATGTTGAAAAAAGAGGACGATCACTAAACTGCTGTTGATTAAGGAAGGAACAAAATATACCCCACGGGTATTGACACCTGACAAGCGTGAGATAATGCTGAATATTTTATGAAATTTTGCCCTATATTTGCAAGCTTATATACTACTCTCTTACTATAGAGCTTTCTTTACTTATAATTTCCAGAAGCCTTTGAGAAGAACCTTGGGGGGAATATTAGTCCCTGCTTCCCATGCTTAAATAGTTTTTCTTGACACACCCATGAGGTTTGCAAATGAGGTCTGCGTTGATTGCAAATCAAGCATTTTAAGGGTGGTAACTCAATTCTCAAACTTTTTAACTTACCCAATTTTCAATTCTTAATCCTTCTATTCTTTCAAAATGCTTTGTATTATTGGTTACAATAACGCAACCATTTTTTATTGCAGTACAAGCAATTAAAATATCAAAGTCATCCAATATTTTGCCTTCAATCTTTAATTTGGCTTTAATTATTGCAAATTGCTCCAAGCAATCTCTATCAAGATTTAAAATCTGAGATTTTTTTATCAATGCCGTGTATGCCTTTAAACCAGTAAATGCACATATTCGTATCAAGAAGATATTTCATAACCCTATTTCTCCCTCTCTCGAAGCTCTGGAAGAATATATATCATCAATAGTATCATCCGCACTTTTATTATCATCCCATGTGCCAAACGTTTCCATCAATCTCTTTTTTCTATCGGACTTTCCCTGATAATCTTCCAAAAACACAACAAGTACTTTGGACTTTCCTTTGATCGGTACTTGTTCATTTAATATAACTTTCCCTTCGTCATATATTCCTTCAACAGCCTGTTTCATATAGCTGCACCTTCTTTCATTACAACCCTATTATAATTATAGCATATTAATAAACTGCTTACACTAAAAGAATAGTGGAGTTTATATCAATCCCCTGAAAAAATTTGCTTTATCTCTTCTCTTTTCAATATATTCATAAACTAGAATTCGGTTTTTATACTTTCCAGTAAATCAATGCCGTACTGGAACAAACCACACCCTTGATCACTTTATCCCCCTGCTTCTCTAAGAGAAAGGCCTTCATTTCATCCTCCCGCACCCCGGCTTCAAGCGCCCATCCATGATGACCCATCGCCTCCTCGGCAGTCAGCTCTATATCCTGTTTCATATTAAGGTACGTAATTTCGGGACTGTATCCCGACATCCATAATAAATTAAACATGGCGCACACCTTGTCTCTGTCGTTATGGGGATCATATTTCCTTTCAATTCCAAAATGCTCCGACAAAGCGTCTGCAATACTGTCCTTTCTTTGAATTGTACGGCTTATAAAGCAGTGGCCCCTTGACACCTCCGACATTTTTTCCAGCGCTCTCCTGCTGTCTATTCCCGGACACATGGACGCAAAAACAAGATCAAAGCTTTTTTCCCAGCCAAGCTCTTTAAAATCCGCTGTCCCCCAGTCCAGCTTGATATAACGGGTATTTTTCACATTCTCCCTGCTGCTGTTCTCAGCGGCATACTCCAGCATTTTGGAAGAAACATCAATACCCGTTACTTCTCCCGCCACCTTTGCAAACTCAACGGTATACCTGCCTGTACCGCAGCCGATATCCAGAACTGAATCCCCGGCTTTTAAAAGCTTGTTTGCCTTCAATACCGATATAAGAGCCTCCACCTGACCGCCTCCGCCTTTTTGCACATTGCTGTTAAACTGCTCCGCCCTTCCGTCCCAAAATGCCTCCGCGCTAACCCCTCTCTGATTTTTTCCCTTCAATAGCTCCTCAAAAAATGTACTTTCCATTTTATCTCCTCCATTGCGATATAGATATTCATTATCATTTAGCTTCTATAAATTAACCTCTGAGCGGCAACCCATATCAGAGGCTAAATCCCGTTAAGTTTTCTTATCCTTTTTTAGATTTTTATAGGTCGTGAGAAAATACTGCAAATTGCCCAGCCTGTGCCGGATGTCTTCCTCCCATTTATCTAGCTCCTCCCACCCCAAAGGCGTAATGTTATATATTTTTTTGGCAGGCCCAGGCTCTGAAGTATTCCATACCGATTCCACAGCCTTGTCGCTTTCAAGCTCCTGTAAGCACCTGTATACTGCTCCTGTATCGGTGTTAAAATTCGGCAGCGTTTCACAAAGCGTTGAGTGAATAGCGCCACCGTGCATCTCCTTCTGTGCCAGAACCAAAAGTATAAACGCCGTCAAATGCCTGTAATTGCGGCCCTTCACAACTGACATAAGTAGCCTCCTTACTGTCAAATACTTTTTAATACAAAATCCAGTTTACTGCAATTGACAGTATGTGTCAAGAAAAGCTTGCCCGCAGTCTATTGACTCATTATCAGCACTGTACAATATCAAAAACTCTATAGTGTTATTTACAGTATAATGTATACTCCATCTTGATGTCAAGAGCCATATGAATTGTTTTTGTACAAGGAAGACATTATCCTGAGGCAGGCCGCAGACATTTCTTGAGAAATTTGCCACCTGTGTTCAAAAGGGCTCATGCTTTCCTTCACTCCATCCGTTTTGATTATAAATAACATTTGTGGTATCCTATTACGGTATCAAAATACCTATAATGATAACATCGGAGGGTTTCCATATGAGGCAGAACAACGCAGCAAAAAACATAGTAAAAAACAGCCGTTTCTACTACGGCTGGGTTATCATAGCTATTTCAGCACTTGGCTATTTCTTTTCGGGACCCGGACAGACGTATTTTACTTCTGTCTTTATAGACTCATACATCAAGGACTTCGGCTGGAGCCGTTCTACAGTTTCAAGCCTTTATTCCGTGTCTACCTTGATAGCCGGACTCTTATTATTTATTGTAGGCCGCTTTGCAGACAGGTACGGTCAGAAAAAGATAATTATTATTGTTGCTGCACTATTAGGGGCATCCTGCATGTGGAACAGCTTCATATCAAGCTTATGGATGCTGTTTCTCGGTTTTTTTATCGGCAGGTTAACCGGACAGGGTTCAATGACCTTGCTCCCCGCCACAATTGTTCCCCAGTGGTTTATAAAAAAAAGAGCCTTTGCTTTCAGCATGATGTCTATGGGCGGTGTCGCCGGGTCTGCGTTCCTTCCACCCTTTAACACCTGGCTTATTGGCATATGGGGGTGGGCCGGGGTATGGAGGCTTTGGTCAGTACTGCTATGGTTTTTCTTTATACCTATAGTGTTTGTTTTCCTTTATGATAACCCCGAAGACCTAGAGCTTCTGCCTGACAATGTACCCACTGACGATACTAAGGATGCAGGAGTTGCTGCTTTTGAAAACACAGCAGGTTCATGGACATTAAAAGAAGCAATGCATACACGCTCTTTTTGGGGCATGCTTTACTGCCAGATACTTCTTCCGATGATTGTCACAGGAGTAGTTTTTCATTTTGTTTCAATATTAGGTACAAAAGGCCTGTCAGCCTCTTTTGCCTCTTATGTATTAAGCCTGCTGGCAGTAGTAAGCTTTCCTGCCACCTTGCTGGCAGGGTATATACTGGACAGGATTAAGCTGCATCATGCCGCCGCGCTAATATCCTTTTTGCAGCTTGCAGCATTAGCTGTACTGTTATTCTCAGCACCTATGTATGCCGCAATTGCCTTTACTGTTATTCAAGGTGCGGCAATGGGTCTGCAATCGGTTTGCGGGGGCGTGGTATGGCCTGATTACTATGGTATGAACCATCTTGGAAGCATCCGTGGACTGGCCATGACTGCAGCAGTTATTGCCTCTGCGGTGGGCCCCATTCCTTTCGGAATAGCATTTGACGCCTTCGGCAGATATACAGAAGCATTCCTTATAATGATGATTTTCCCTGCAATAGGTGTTCTTGCGGCACTTTTGTCTCCCAAGCCTATAAAAAACACCGGCCTGTAAAGAAATTCGCTTTAGCTGCCACTTTACGATGCTATGAAATATTTATATTATTCCTTTACAACATCCACCATCAAGCCTTCAGCCATTTGCTCCAGCAAAGCCATGTTTTTATCCGTGCATATGATATCAAGGCTGTGCAGGGCTCTGGTCATGGCTACGTAGAGGAGCTTTAAGTCAAGCTCTTCCAATAAATAGTCGTCCTCAAAGGCACAAATGATAACTGCATCAAACTCCAGCCCTTTTGCCAGATATGAGGGAACAATAACCGTACCTCCTTCATAGCTTATATCATCCGGGCTTAGCTGCTTGGCAGAAAGCCTTCCTCTTTTGTCTAAAAGCTTTTTAACTCTGCCGCACTCTTCAGTTGTTTTGCAAATAACAGCAATGGTATTGTAACGGCTGCTTTTCAGTAACTTCAGCCTTTCCTCCAGTGCATCAAGCATTTTATCCTTTGCCGTAAGCCTGTAAATACCGGGCTTTTCCCCATGCCTTACCACAGGCTTTGCCGGTACCAAGCCCTGAAGCCCGCTCATCTTAATAATCTCATTGGCTGCATTCATGATTTCAATGGTGGTACGATAGCTCTGTTCCAGAGTCAGGTATCTGCAGTTACCTCTTTTAAACACCCTTTGTACGACTTCCTTCCAGTCCGTAATTCCCCTATAGGAGTGGATGCCCTGAGCTAAATCGCCCAATATTGTAAATAGTTCGGTATCAAAAATTTCTTTCAGTGCATATATTTGAAACAGACTAAAGTCCTGTGCTTCGTCTATGATCATATATTTAATGTCCATATTTTTATCAAATGCGAAAACCTTGTACTTCAGATACATTAAAGCGGTAAGATCTTCATACTCAATGGTCTTCTTACTCAAAAGAGCTAAGTTGTGCTTACATAAGCAGGAAACAAATACACTGTCCGGGACACCTCTATAAAACTCCGTGAAATTTTCGGGATTAACCGCAAGCTCCCTGTAATAATGCATCACATCCTGTCTGGGAAGAAGTGAAAGATACTTGGCCACAGCGGTTTTTGCAGTCCTTTTAAGCGACTCCACCTTTCCATCCCTTGCATCCATCAAAGCCACAGCTTGCGCCCTTCTTTCCTCCGATGGCTTCATGGTATCTCTTAATCGCTCAATTTGTTTATCATAGTAGTCTTCCACTTCTTTTATAATAGATGCTCTGTCTCTTTTCAGTTTATTGGACAAGGCTTTTTTAATTTCAGGAATCCTTTTATACAGAGGCAGATAGGAAAAATCGGTCAGGAACATCTTTTTTATTTCATCTGCCGTAAAAATGGTGTGCTCCTCAAGGTTGAAATTCTGATTCGGTATAAAAGCCTGTTCTAAAGAAGCCACATAGCGGTCCATCATGCCTTTGAACTCCAATGAGCCTTTGAATTCCGATATCCGGCGCAGCAATTCAAGCTCATTGCTGTCAGCTTGTCTGCTGTGGCTAATAAGCTTTATCAACTTTTCATCCGGGCTTGCAAGCTTATAAGATGTTCCTGAAAGTTCATATGCCAGATCAATAAACGTGCTTTGTCTTACCTTCTCAACCCCCAGTTCAGGCAGCACTTCAGAAATATAGTTTAAAAACAGGCTGTTTGGAGCAATAATTAAAAAGTTATCCGGGTCAAAGGTTTCTTCATAAGTATAAATAAGGTATGCAATCCTGTGCAATGCAATGGTAGTCTTTCCGCTCCCGGCGGCCCCCTGCACAATCAAGGGACTGCCGATATCGGCACGGATTATTTCATTCTGCTCAGCCTGTATTGTAGACACGATGTCCTTCAGCCTGTTGTCCTTGTTTTCTCCCAAAGCAGCCTGTAAAAAGGTATCGGTAGTTGTAATATCTACATCCAGAATATTTTCAAGATTGCCATTATTAATTGTATATTGTCTTTTCATCTGCAGCTCACCGCCTTGTATTCCGGCAGGTGTGTTATAAGCTACATGCCCCAGCCGCCCGTCATAGTAAACGCTGGCAATTGGCGAACGCCAATCTACAATTAGCGGGAAATCGTCTTCGGCTCTGGACAGAGACATTTTTCCGATATACAATTTTTCTGGCTCGGCAGCTCCGTCCGATCTAAAGTCGATCCTGCTGAAATAGGGCTTTTTTCTTGACCTTATAAGCCCATCATAGTTTTTTTCCAGCATGTCCAGAAATTTGGCATTGGTCATAATCCTTACATAGCTTAAACTGCTGTCAAGAGGATCAAGATCTACATATGCCTCACGGGTATCGGCCCTCAAACGTCTGCGGTTTTCTTCGGCTGCTGAAATAGCATTTATAACATACTCTATTGTATCCTCAAGTCTTTTTAGTTCTTCCCGATAGTCGGGGTGTTTTTTCAATGACATTGGTGTTAATTCCTTTCGTTTATATTGCCTTAGATTCTTTCTCCTTTTTGCAGCCTGTCAATAAGAGAGGTCAAATCGCTTTTTTTCACTCTCCAGTGACGGCCGATTTTAAAAGCAGGAATTCTCCCTTCCTGCACCAGCTTGTAAGTGGTCATTTCACTAAGCTGTAAATATTCCGCCACCTGGCTAACCGTTAATATTTCATTTTCATGAAAGCTATTATCCATTTTGATCTTCTCCTTTATCATCATGTCGGACTAACCAAAGAATATCCGTTGCTATTGTATCTGAAGTCTGAAAGCCGTTGTAAAAATCGGCATATGCTTATCAATTATTATATCCTGTTATATTCTTTTATAATTTTACATTATATACTCATTAATAGTCAAATATATAAGCTGTTAATTGTATTTTATCTTTTTATTTATAAACATGTTTAATATTCTAATTTTAAGCCTATAGTTGTCAAAAGAAGCAAATTAGTTTATAATGTTTCTTTGTATGCTATAAAAACACATAAATCTACAACAAAGGAGTTTTATTTTGAGAGTCGTTGATATTCGGAATTCATGGTTTTGTAATGTTAGGGGAGATATTTTATCTGGAATAACCGTTGCCTTGGCACTTATTCCCGAGGCAATTTCATTTGCAATTATTTGTGGCGTAGACCCGATGGTAGGACTATATGCATCCTTTTGTATTGCTGTCACTATTGCCTTCTTTGGAGGACGGCCCGCTATGATATCGGCAGCAACAGGTGCTATGGCTTTAGTAATGGTAACTCTTGTGAAAGAGCATGGTATAGAGTATATGTTTGCCGCTACAATACTCACAGGTATTATTCAGTTCATATTAGGCAAACTGAAATTCGGAAGGCTTATAAATTTTGTTCCTCATCCTGTCGTTCTGGGATTTGTGAACGCATTGGCTATTCTTATTTTTATGGCACAGCTCCCTCACTTCAAGGGTGAATCATGGGTAATGTACGCAATGGTTGCCGGAACACTTGCCATAGTTTATCTCTTCCCAAGGATTACAAAGGTTGTCCCGTCTCCGTTAGTGGCAATTATAGTAATGACTGTTCTTGCAGTGTATACGGGAATAAATGTAAGAACCGTGGGGGATATGGGAAACATCACTGGTGCATTGCCAATTTTTCACATTCCCAATGTTCCCTTTTCTTTTGAGACTTTATCTGTTATTTTTCCATATGCAGTTACATTGTCTCTCGTAGGAGTCATGGAATCACTGTTAACAGCAACTATACTGGATGAGATGACTGATTCAAAAAGTAAAAAGAGCAAGGAAGTTGAAGGACAAGGTATTGCAAATATTGTAGCCGGCCTTTTCGGTGGTATGGCAGGCTGCGCAATGATAGGGCAGTCTGTAATAAATATTAAATCGGGTGGGAAGACCAGGCTGTCCACCTTGATCTCAGGAGTGTTTCTTCTATTTTTAATAATATGCTTTAGCGATGTCGTAAAAGCAATACCTATGGCTGCCTTAGTGGGTGTTATGATAATGGTTTCGATAAGTACATTTGAATGGAAATCAATTAAAGAAGTAAAAAAGATGCCCTTAAGCTGCGCTGTCGGAATGCTTGCTACTATGGCTGTTGTTGTATTGACTCACAATCTGGCACAGGGAGTTTTAGCAGGTATAGCTATCAGTGCCGTTATGTTTGCATGGAAGATAACAGAGGTTAAAACAAGAGTACATATTGTTGAATATGACGGAACCCCCTATAAAGTGTATAGAATATACGGGCAAGTTTTCTTTGCATCCACATCAAAATTTGTTGATCTGTTCAACTACTTACAAGACCCCGACAAGGTAATTATTGATTTTAAGAATTCTCATGTGTGGGATCATTCAGCGGTAAACGCAATGTTAAAAGTCAGACAAAAGTATTTAAATATGGGCAAGCAGATTTCTTTTGTAGGATTAAATAAAGAAAGCAACTCAGTTGTGATGAAAGCGGATGAAGCTTTTTTAGAATATTAAAACTGTGCTTCTATGATAATGTAAAAACCCTGCAAATACTGTACATTAACAAAAGTCCCTCAAGTACTGTTTTACCAGCACTTGAAGGACTTTCAGTTTGGAGCCCTCAATCGGAATCGAACCGATGACCTCATCCTTACCATGGATGCGCTCTGCCGACTGAGCTATGAGGGCATATGGAGCGGGTGATGGGAATCGAACCCACGCAGTCAGCTTGGGAAGCTGATATTCTACCATTGAATTACACCCGCAAGGTGCGTAACGAAAGATATTATAACATAAGCAGCATCAATAGTCCAGCAATTAAAAGCTCAAATAACCGATTTATACTTTACCTTCTTCAAGATATTTCTCTAATTTACGTTTTACTCTCTGTAACGCATTGTCAATAGATTTTACATGCCTGTCCAATTCCTCTGCAATCTCCTGATACGACTTGCCCTGCAAATATAAAGAAAGAACCTCCCACTCAAGCTCACTCAATATTTCCCCCATCTTGGCCTCTATCCCGACGAACTCCTCACGGTTTATAACCATTTCCTCAGGATCACTTACCGTCTCTTCACTTATTATGTCCATAAGCGTCCTGTCTGACTCTTCGTCAAATATGGGCTTGTTAAGAGAAACATAGGAATTCAACGGAATATGCTTCTGACGCGTCGCAGTCTTTATGGCAGTAATGATTTGCCTGGTTATACAAAGCTCCGCAAATGCCCGGAAGGAAGAAAGCTTGTCCTCCTTAAAATCCCTTATGGCCTTATATAATCCTATCATTCCCTCTTGAATTATATCCTCTCTGTCCGCCCCTATAAGGAAATATGTTCTTGCCTTGGCACGGACAAAGCTCTTATACTTGTTGATTATATATTCAAGGGCATCATGATTCCCAGACCTTGCATCCTCAATTACTTCCTCATCAAGCATTGTATTAAAAATATGCGCAATCTCACTGCGTGCGTTAGTCTTCAAAATCATGCCCCCTTATGCAGTCTAAAAAAAACGCCTGTATATAAAAAATATATCTTAATATTTTTATTATCCACAATTTAGGAAAATTTGTCAACAACAAGTATACAGCAGCATAAAGAGTTTTTATGATTATAGACGAAAATTTTATCTATAGACCGCACATGCATAATTATATGTAACTTCCATGTCCGTGTCAAGTTAAAACTCGTGCCTCTTTTCCTTTTATTTGCCCCGCTGCTTTAATATTTCATACATAACAACCGCTCCCGCAACAGCAGCATTCAGTGATGAAATTTCACCCTTCATAGGGATGTTAACAACAAAATCACACTTTTCCTTTATAAGCTTGCCTATTCCCTCTCCCTCGCTTCCTACCACAATCGCAATGGGACCCCTTAAGTCACTTTCATAAAAGGACTTTTCTCCTGAGGAATCCGTACCTATCACCCATATATTGCGCTTCTTAAGATAGTCTATAGTCTGCGCAAGATTTGTGACACGCGAAACAGGCACGTACTCTACAGCACCTGAGGATGCCTTGGATACGGAGGCAGTAAGGCCTACCGATCTCCTTTTGGGTATTATAACTCCATGCGCTCCCGCCGCATTTGCCGTCCTCAATATAGAACCCAGATTATGAGGGTCCGTTACCTCATCCAACAGCACCACAAAAGGGTCCTCTCCCTTTAGCTCGGCAGCCTTTAGTATGTCATCCACCTCAACATAATCCTTTACAGCCACAAACGCAATCACGCCCTGGTGTGCATGGGTTTCCGACAGGCTGTCCAGCTTTGACCGTTCAACCTCCTGCAATATTATATGCTTTTCTCTCGCAAGGGCAATAATCTGCTTTATAGAGCCTTCCTTGTCCCCTTTTGAAACCATAATCCTGTTTATCGATCTGTCCGACCGCAAAGCCTCGAGTATGGAATTTCTCCCCTCAAGCTTGTCAAAGCATGGCTCGGCTTCAGAAGCCTCCTCATGCCGTTCTCTTGAAAATACCGCCTTTTTCCTTACATTCCTTGCTTCTCCATGCTTTTTATTCCTGTCATATGGCATTATAGCACTTCCCTCTTACAAATATAGTTGAAATTACAGTTGCAATAATATGTTTCCATTAAAGCCGTAAAAATAAACGGAGCTATATACCACCCTGCCTGCCGGACACAGACATGCTTAAAATGTCCATCAGCCGCGCGTTGTCCTCCTTAAGAAACAAAAAGCCCACCAAAGCCTCAAACCCCGTTGCATATTTATATTCCGTAACATCGGCATTTTTAGGTATGGTACCTGACTTTGCATTTCTTCCTCTCCTCACAATATTCTGCTCCTCGGAATCAAGGTTGTCCCATATAAGGTGAATAATATCCGACTGGGCCTTTGCCTTTACAAACCCTATGGACTGCTTATGAAGCTTGTGTACAGGCGAATTTCCGTTATGTATCAAAAACGTCCGTATAAAAACCTCATATACGGCATCACCTATATAAGCCAAAACCAAAGGGTTGTACTGCCCCGGATCCTTTTTGTTAAGATTGAACTTGTCAAAAATCCCTTTAAAATAGCCATCAATCATAAATATTTGCTACCCTATCTATATTAAAAGTGCAATTCTCTATAACAGGCTTATTATATATCATAGAAAATTCCAAGTAAACAGCAATTTTTATATAAAAGCCCCCTTATCTGTCTTTTCTCGATATTTTGACGCCCTGGGGAGTGTCCTCCAGCGTAACCCCCATTTTATTAAGCCTATCTCTTATCTCATCGGCAAGCTTCCAGTTTTTTTCATTTCTTGCCTGCTGCCTTTGAGCCACCAGTTGATTGATTTCGCTGTCGTCCTCCTGCTCCTGCTCCTGCTCCCTCTGTGCAATTCCAAGCACGCCTGTAAGCTCTTTTAAAAGCATATGCGCAAAATCTGCAAGCTCTATGGAAGCTTCAGCAGCAGAGGTAATATTTGAATTAATCTCTTTTACGGCATCAAAAATTCTGGAAATGGCGTCGGCCGTGTTGAGGTCATCGTCCATAGCCTCTATAAAGCCCTCCTTAATCGCAGTCAGCCTCTTGAAAATCTCTTTTTCGCTGCCGGACATATGAGGAACAGACAAATGCTCTCTCACATGCTTAACATTTCCGATGCAATTATATATTCTCTCAAGGCCGTTTTTAGCCTGAGTCAAAAGCTCGTCACTGAAATTAATAGGACTTCTGTAATGAGCGCAAAGCATGAAAAACCTTATAACCTCATAATCAAATTTTTGGGCAATATCCCTCACTGTGAAAAAATTGCCCAGAGATTTAGACATCTTTTCATTATCGACATTTATAAATCCGTTGTGAAGCCAGTACCGGGCAAATATCTTTCCGTTTGCAGCCTCACTCTGGGCTATTTCATTTTCATGGTGAGGAAATACAAGATCCTGCCCTCCGCAATGTATATCAATAGTCTCTCCCAAATACCTGTTGGCCATAGCCGAGCATTCTATATGCCACCCCGGCCGTCCCTTTCCCCATGGACTGTCCCATGACGGCTCACCAGGCTTTTGTGCCTTCCAGAGTGCGAAATCCACAGGCGCCTTTTTTCTTTCATCCACATCAATTCTGGCTCCCGCTTCGAGATCCTCCACATTATGCCCCGACAGCCTGCCATACTTGTCAAACCTTTTAGTGTCAAAATACACATCTCCGTCAACCGCATAGGCATAACCCTTTTTCTCGAGAGTTTCAATTAGCTCTATGATTGCATCAATATTCTCGGTTGCCCTTGGGTGTACTGTGGCCTCGCTTATCCCCAGCCCCTTTGAGTCTATAAAATACTCCTTTATATACCTGTCCGCCAATTCCTTTACAGTAATGCCCTCTTCATTAGCCTTCTTGATCATTTTATCGTCAATATCGGTAAAGTTCTGCACAAATTTAACGTTATACCCTCTGTATAACAGATACCTTCTCATTACGTCAAATATAATAAAGGGTCTGGCATTGCCTATATGAAAATAATTATATACGGTAGGACCGCAGGAATAAATCCTTACCTCGTTATCATCCACGGGCTTAAAGTCTTCTTTTTTTCTTGTCATCGTATTATACAGCTTCATTATATATTTATGTCCCCTTCCTATAAAACCAAGCGCTAAAAAACTGCCGGTATTTTTTTATTTTTTATTCACATTTCCATCTTCCTTACTTCTGAGCGCCGCCTCCAGATGCTCAAGCCGGGCGCGCAGCGAACACAGCTCCTGAGCAACCGGGTCAGGCATATGTATCTGGTCCAGCTCCACCGAGGGTATAAGCTTTTTGCCTTTATGCTTGACATGCCTTGCCTTCGGCCCTGTAACGGTAGTATGCGGAGGAACCTCATCCATAACTATAGAGCCCGCCCCTATCATAGAATTGTCTCCCACATTAAAGGGTCCCAGTATTTTTGCTCCCGCTCCGATAAGGACATTATTTCCTATAGTGGGATGTCTCTTTCCCTTGTCCTTGCCCGTCCCGCCTAATGTAACCCCATGGTAAATTGTGCAATTTTCGCCTACCTCCGCCGTCTCTCCTATAACAACTCCCATTCCGTGGTCTATAAACAGTCCTCTTCCTATAACAGCTCCCGGATGTATCTCAATTCCTGTAATAAACCTTGATAGCTGAGATATAAAACGAGCCGGTAAAAACAATCTCTTTTTGTAAAACCAGTGCGCAAAGCGGTGCAAGAATACCGCATGGAACCCGGCATACAAAAGCATGACCTCAAAAACGCTCTTTGCAGCAGGATCTCTTTTTGCAATGGCTCTCGCGTCATATAAAACCCCTTTAAGCATAATTCCCCCCAATACTAAAAAAACCCCGTCTATAATTTACATTATAGAGGCGAGGTAAATCGCGGTTCCACTCTAATTTAGGAAAATCCATCTCTGACGCAATATTTTAAAGAAAAGCTAATATCACATCTTTAAGCATAACGGTGCTTCTCCGTGAAAGCCTACAGGGACGTGATTATACTGAATATCAGACATTCCCCTTCATCTCCAAATTCATGGGCGCACTTCACTCATATGCCAACCTAAAGCCGCTCTCAGCCTATGACCGCTTCTCTCTGCAGGAACCTACAAGCTACTCTACCCAGTCATCATCTTTAATATATATACAAACAAAATTAATTTTATCAAAGAAGTATGTACAAGTAAATAGTTTTAAAAACTTTACAGCACTGCCTGACTTAGCCACTTGAATAAATGATAAATAATTTATTAATAATATTACTAATGATAAATCAAATTATACACATAACATTTGATTTTTATCATGTCAAATTTGAAAGGGAGTGAATTAATTGGCTACTCAAGATGCCGCACGGACAGGATCATCCGGTATAGTCCATTTTATCATCAGGCTGGTCGTGGGAGCTGTAGTGCTTGCTATAACAGCAGCCTTAACCCCCGGCTTTTCCATATCGGGGATATGGCCCCTGATAGTTGGTGCAATAATTTTAGCAGCTTTAGATTACCTTGCCTCCAGATTTTTAGGAATAAATGCCTCCCCTTTTGGGAAAGGACTTACGGGCTTTATTATGGCAGCAGTAATAATATACGTTACCCAGTTCTTTATTGCCGGGTTTAGCGTCAGTATTTGGGGCGCGCTGTTAGGTGCATTGATCTACGGAATAGTAGATGCTGTTATACCCGGACGGTCTATGTAATAAATGAGGTCAGGGATAGCCCTTTGGCTATCCCTTTTATAACAGAAACCATCTGTGCCGCTTATTCCCCAAAGCTGTTGTTCTTATTCCCCTCTATTCCCTCCTGCATTTCCTTTACTGCTTCCAGCGCACCGGGGAAGTCGAATATTTGCGGAGGAAAAAACTCGTCTACAGGAAATTCTATTGTGTCAAACAGCTCACACGGATCGTCTTCAGTTGAAGCTACGCACTCCTTGTTTGGAACACAAAAATCAAATGCCGGTATAAGCAGCTGTACAAGCCTTGCAAGCTTAATTATTGAGAACAGGCCAACTGTAACAAGCACCCTTCTGCGTCCGAATTCATCCTCTACTATATCGTCGGCATCGTCAAGATCCACATCCTCCTCGTCTCCAAACAGATTGCAAACACTCCTTGGCATTTTCTCTATGTTGCAGCAATCATCGAAATACTTGTCGCACGACTCCTGAATTCTCGCGCTGAGAGCTATGGGATCAGCTACTTCTATCTTAGAGAAGGGAAGGTTATCCTGCTGCAGCCTTGAGCCTTCATCGTCTGCTCCGCATTTTGAAAAATGCGCCTTAAAGATTTTCACGCTTCCCTCTGAGCCGAACAGTATAACTTTTTTATCAAAAAGCACCAGCCCTTTTCTGGTTATTATCCTTGTGCTTCCATTTTCTCTGGGTACGAAGAAATCAAGCTCTACCCTGATGAAAAATTTAATATCTACAGTATAGAAGCCCCTTTTAAACGGTACAGGCTCGATATCCGAATACACATCCACAACCTCGGCCCTTTTGGCCTTTACATTGATAGCTCTATGTATTATTTTTCTTATGCTTTCAGTATTTTTAAATAAAACTCTCGCGTCCTCTATGCAGTCTTTTTCTCTACAGGAGTCAAATATTTTTTCTACCTGTATGCAAACGGCTTCTCTGATTTTACAAAGATCTCTCTCGCTTATCAGTCCCGCCACTACCCTGTCATTCTCATGACCCATATCAATACCTCCTTAATTAAACAATATATTTACCTCTTTTTAAAGAAATCTTCTGTCAATTACATAATATGTTGTTGTTATTTTTTTGTGATAATGGTGCTGCAACTTTGGCTAAATAAAGAATAATTTAAATTTTTCTTTGTTCTTAAAATTTTATTTAGATATTCGTCATATATATAATTTAAGAGTTATTAAGAAAGTTAGAAGGTGCGGGATTTGTATAACTATGATAAAAGGCAGTATATTTTTAAGCAGTCCGACGGCAGGACAGTAAATATTTTTTTTGATGAAAAGCTGGGGCTCTGTCATTGTCACCTCACCCCAAAGGGTACATGGTCGGAGGCTGTTTCTATCAGTCGGAACTTACACCCCCTGTTTTATGCAGACATGGACTCCGAGGATTGCTTTCACATATTATCCCAAAGCAGAGAGGGAAATATAATATACTTTTTTTTAAAGAACCTTGATATAAAAACCTTTACCATACTTACCAGCAGGACCTCCTACACGTATAATAAGCACTTGTTTCTCTTGCCGCTTAAAAGTGCAGTTCATTTATTTTATGTGCTAAAGCATGACAGCTCCCTTATTTTCGCCCATCAATTATTTACTAATAACGTTGCCGGCTACCCCAAGGTTATTGACTATATAACGGGCGACCCTATTCCTCATTGTATAGTATGCGACAAATGGGAGAATATATATGCGTTCTATAGATCCACAGACGGCAAATACCTGCAGCTTGGGTATAAAAAATATCTCAGCGACAGGAAAACATGGGGGGAATTCATACCCGTCACCAGCCTTGACAGCCATTGCGAATATGCAAAGGTAATATGCGATACCTCAAACGTTATTCACATGTGCTGCCAGAGCAGACCAAACAAGCAATATGAGCTTGTATACAAGCAAAAGGCTCCCGATAAAAACATATGGTCCAGAGAATCGGTATTATGTACCTCACCCCACTCTTTTGATAACCTGTCAATTTTACAGGTGTATGAAAAGCTTATAATATACTGGGTACACAATGACATAATATACTACTGCCTGTCGGAGAACAACGGCAGCATATGGAGTAAGCCGGGCCGTTATAATTTCCCGACAGGCAGGCACTTAATGTGCATTGCATATAAATCCAATGTTTTCGGTGATTCAGACAGCATTATTGCCCCTTACATACCCGGCAATTTTATTAGTGGCTTTAAGCTGGCCTTCTACCAGAACAATTCCCCTGCCGCAAAAAATGAAGCTGAAGATTCCCTAAAAAGCCTTGTTGGGGATGAATTAAAGGTTTTGAAGGAAAATTTTGAGGGTTTAAAGAAAACTGTCCGAAGCAATAGCGAGTACAGCTTAAAAATCATCTCCTCTCAGGAAAGCATTGAAAAAGAGATTATAAAATTATCTCTCAGGCTTAATCTTATTGAAAATGAATTAAACCAGCTAAGGCAGCTAGAAAACAGGCTGGACAGCTTCAGGCTGGAGCTGGATGACCTAAAGACGGAGGTGCCCTTAAAAATAGCCGGCTGTTATGAATTCAAGGATAGAATTCCTCATATAAAAGCCCTTATGAACAGCAGCTTGGTCAATACTACTGAAAGCCAAGCGGAGCCCGCAGAAGAAGCTTCCGGCGTTACCCTCCGGGGAAAGGAGCATGAAGAAATTTCCGATTAGCAAAAAGAGCTCTGTATACAGAGCTCTTTCAAAACTTTAAGCACCCGAAATGCCGTTCGCCTATATTTTGACACCTAGCCTTAGCTAGGTGGGTGTTCTGCCGAAAGCTTCAACCTTCCCCCGCCGTTGCATTCGCTTAGTACCGAATGGCGGAATTAACCTGGGGCCTGATATCAGCTTTCAAACGCCAAACTCCCTTATGTCCGATGTAGGTTCAAAATAATAGGTTTATCCGAGCATTTCAGGATTATTTCGTTTGCACCCTTATTATACACCAGTTAAAATCATTAAACAAGGATTCTAATGGCACATTAAAATCCTTTAAACAAAATCTATATCAACAGTCTTTAAAATACTCCATAAATCAAAACATGTTTCATGTATTGTATACATGCCATGTATTGTATACATACCTTTTCTTGGCTGCATTTTAAATAATTAAGGAAAAAAATGCCGCCTTAAGCATGAAATCTCTCATATTTATTCTTTGTGAACGCAGGTATAACCTTATACATTTCTCTTATGTACAGCTTGTTTAATGCTCCTTCTCGTATAACAAGGCCGGCATATTCAAAAGGAAATTTTATACAATAGCTGCACCCTCCTCTGGATATCTGGCACGGGGTTGAAATCACTTCAAATACATAACCCTTCCTTTCCAATATTCTGCACAGGCTGAAAGCATAATTCCCTGAGTCAAGCATCCCCAAACAATACATAAACACACTCCCTCAAAATATCATGTATTTTATATCAATAAATAAAGAATTATTAATCAATATATAATACTGAAGCTGCATTTACATTGTTACCCCTATTTTATGTTCCCGGGCATAGTAAAAAAGATACTGCTGTGCAAAGCCTGCCAGTTGTCCGAAATAGTCATGGGCAAAAGCCTGAATTTCCTTAAAGCTTGCTTCTCTTTTAAAATAAAGCTCCTCCATTACCCTCTTGACCCATACATCGGTGGGAAAAACATCATATCTGGTGCCGCTGTACAATAGGGTACAGTCGGCAACCTTGTTCCCCACTCCCGCAAGCCTTGTAAGCTCGCTTCTTGCTGAATCGGCATCCATTTTGCCCAAAGAATATATATCTACTTCTTTATTTTTCACCATTACAGAGGATTTAACTATATATTTGCACCTGAAGCCCGCACCGTAAGCCTCAAGCTGCTCAGCCCGGCAGGAGGAAAGCGTTTCTGTGGCAGGAAATTTATAATAGCTCTTGCCCCGGTATTCTATCTCCTCTCCATATGCCTGTGATATACGCTCCACAGTCCGCATAATTCTTGGAATCCGGTTGTTTGCCGATATTATAAACGATATAAGGGTTTCCCATATGTCCTGCTTCAAAAGCCTTATACCATGCCCGAATTCTATAGCCGTTTTCATTATGTCGTCCTTTGCCAAAGCGGCCTTTATTGCTCCGTAGTCCCTCCCGAGATCAAGGTAATCAAACCAAATATTTTTAAAATCCTCCATGCAGGTGTTGGAAATTATAAGCCGTCCATCACAAAAGCTTATATTTGCAGCCCTTCCTCTGACTACACCGGTGTAGCTCCCATCCGTTTCCCTTATCCATCTGAAGCACTGTCCACACTCAAATATATGAGTGCAGTTAAAATCCCCGACATTCTCCGCAATTACTTTTCCGTCCTCCTGATAAATCTCATATCCCCTGTAATCCAACAGCTTTCATCCTTTCATAAATTTAAGCTTTAAATTTTCCGCCATATATATATTCCCACCTTTTTCTGTTATAATTTAATAAAACGCATATTTATAAAAATATTATTATTTTATAGAGGGAGCTTATGAGAGAAAAAATTTATACCATACCTGTAACCGACGCATTCAAAGAAGAGTGTGAATGCCCGGTGTGCATACTTGAAAAAAAGCTTGAGGATGAATATATCGAATATATTCTGGGGCCTTCTCTTATGGAACCCGACGGAAGGGCCGAGACTAATAAAAACGGCTTTTGCAGGCACCATATACAAATGCTTTACAGCATTCAATCCACAAGACATGCTCTGGCTCTTATACTTGACACTCACCTGTCGGAGCAAAACTCAAAGCTCAAAAAAATGTATCTGGACAAATCAGATGCCCTTAAAAGGGATTCGGAAATCTCAATGGTAAAAAATATATCGAACAAAATTTCATCAAAGCAGACTGAAACCGACAAGTTCCTTGACAGCCTTATTAAAGAGCTGACTACTCTTGAGAATAGCTGTGCCGTGTGCAATAAGCTAAACTACACAATGGACAGATATATGGATATTGTGTTGTACTTATGGTTTAAGGAGGACGATTTCAGAGCCCTTTTCAACTCTAAAAAGGGGTTTTGCCTCAGGCATTTTCGTCTTTTGGCCGAAAGCACAAAAAAATACTTAGGCTCAAAGGATGCCGCAATATTTCTGGAAAACCTGCTGAAGCTCCAATTAGAAAATATGGAGCGTATCCAGCAGGAGGTAAACTGGTTTACTAAAAAATTTGATTACAGGAATAATGATGCTCCTTGGGGAAATTCCAGAGATGCCGTGCCTAGAAGCATAGAAAAAATCGTAGGCCATTGCAACCTTAAATAGTCTTAAGTGGGGTGGCAGCTTAAAAGGGTAAAAAAGCCGCTTCCTTAAGCCTTTCACCCTCTAAAAATACAGCCTGTTTAAAACTACCTAAAGTACTATCTGGGAATCTTCTATTTCGTCGTCTGCGCCATAGCGATTATGGCGCTTGTTTGTTGCAACGCTTTCCTTTTCCACATAATCACTCAGCACCTTTTTGAGGTTTAAGACATCACTCATTTCAAAATATCCCGACTTGCCCCGTACAAATTTTACCGCCTTTACAGCTCCCGCGGCAAATGCCTTTCGGGAAAACGACTCATGGCTTATTTCTATTTTATCCTCCTCGCCTACAATCATAACCTCATGCTTTCCTATAACCCCTCCTGCACGAACCGAGCTTATAGGAACATTTATGGCATTTTCCTTCCTTCCCGAAGACTTCAGACCCTTTTCAATTTCTCTTGCTATTTTAATGGCTGTGCCTGAAGGAGAATCCTTTTTGTTCTTGTGATGAATTTCAGTTATCTGAAAATCGTAATTATTTAAAAGATTAGATGCCAGGTTGGTAAGGAGCATAAGCACATTCACCCCTAAGGTTATATTGGGGGCATATACTATTCCGTTCCTGTATTTTCGGGTAAGCACAAACAGCTTTTTTAATGCTATTTTAGAAAACCCTGTGGTACCTATAACTATATTGACTCTCATTTTAGAAAAAATTACGGCATTTCTGAGCGCAGCCTCGGGGCTTGAAAAATCCACAACCACATCCGGCTTGGTTTTAAAAACAACCTGCTCTATATCCTTTGCGCTGTTAACTATTATTCCTGTCTTTGACTTTCCTATAACCTCACCCAGGTCCTTTCCCTTTTTTGCGCTGGAGGCACTGCAGATCGCGCCTACAAGCTTTATACCATCCTCTTCAAATAAAGCTCCGGCAATCTCCTTGCCTGTTTTGCCCAGACCCGCTATACATACTCTTATCATAATTATCTCCTCCATTTCATAACAAATTCAAAGCCTGTCACTTTTATTGTATATTCAGCCATTAATGGCATATATAGTCACTGGAAAGGGGAAAATAAAACCACAGAGAAGTCTCTGTGGTTCTTTACTCTTTAGAAATGCGTACCTTTTAAAAGCACATCCTAATAAAGCACATCAATCACCTTCTCTTCCAACGCTTACGAGATTAGCTGACGGATTCGGGTCGAAAGATAACCCTAAACTGTTTATCAGATACTCTAAAAAAACAATTATTCACCCCAAGTATTGCCGGCACATTGTCCGTGTCCGGCCTTTATAATTCCGTACAAAGAATTATATATGGTTCTCCCGCTCTTAACTTAAGATTAAGCGCTATAAAATAATTAGACTATATTAAATTATATGATATATTACCAGTAATATATATTAAAAAATATTTTTTACATTAAATTAATTAAAGGGTTAATATTCCAAAATGCAGACGCATAGGTATACTGGAACTTTCATAATATAACTTTACCAAAAAGCTTTTCCTTTGTCAATAAATACACTTCATAATATTATTTTTATCTTTTATTTAAAACATAAAAATTATACCATAATACGCCAGCAGCATTAAAACGCCCATGGGAACACCCATTGCAGCCCAGTCGCGGCTTTTTATCTTAAGCTTTCCTGCAGAAATTATATTTGGTATATTTCCAGGAATCATCATTCCGCCGCTTATCAAAAGCCCCATAAGTATTGCCTTTATTTGCTGCAAATTCATGGCAGGGCTTAATTCGGCAGCCGCAATGGTTGCGTTATCCAATACGGATGATGTCATATTTATCCAGTACAGAATCCTCCCGTCGAGATGAATTATGTAATTGTTTATAAGCGGCTTAAAACCTGCGCCAAGCAATTCCAATGCTATTACAAAAATAAATATTTTAAATGCCCGGATAAAAATAACCTTAAGCTCTTCCTTCTCCTCTACCTGCTCTATGCAGTTGCTTTCTCCCGATGCCGCCACCTCTGCGGTTTCTCCAAGCCTGCATTTTTTATCCATATAATCAATATAAAATGCTCCAAAGATTCCTACAATTATAATACCAGGTATTATGAATATTCCTATTTCCCGTAAAAGATAAAAGAAATCAACCTTCATGACAGAAACAACAATGGTTGAAAGGGGTTCCCCTATCGGTGTCAAGGCCGCTCCTAAGCCTATTGAAAAGCACGCTATTATAGCAAAGGCTGTCTTATTCTTTTTGTTAAGAGGTAATGCATGTATAATCTCAACAAGTATTAATGACGCTACAATAGCGGTAATAACACTTGAGATCAATCCTAAAAATACAATAATAATAAAAATAAATACTTTCAGGGGAATCCTCTTCGTTACCGTCTCAACCCCAATTCTTATTTTGTCCACCGAAAGCCTGAAAAGAAGTCCCGCTATAAGAACCGCCGCCGTTATTATATACAACAGGTGATTTTCTAAAATATGCAATATCAGCTCACTTGACATTGTGCCTGATATTATTGCGGCTGCAATTCCCATAAAAAACAGAAAATACTCAAGATTATGCTCAACAAATCTGAATAAAAAAGGAAGAAATAAAATAAACCCCAAAACCACTACCAACCCGATAATCATATGTCTCTCTCCTATACTTATATAATAATACAAAAACAAAAAGGCCGAAAGCGCCTCTTGGGGGGCTTTCCGCCATGGAAATCTTTTTCCCTAAAGATAAAAACGTCTCACCTTCCCTCATATACCGTTAATCGACAAAAGATCAGCCATTGACCCTAATAAATTATACTATGAACTCTAAAATATAACAATGCCCATTTTATTTTTCTTTTATTTTTGTAAATTTTTAGTGTTTTTTGTACAAGAAAATTTTTCCACAGAAGCTATCTGTATAAGCAGAGTACAAATCAAATGCGATTTTTATCGGCCTCTTTATGGCGGTAACAGAAAAGCAATGCAGGGAATACTATGTAAGTATATTTAAACGGGTAAAGTATAAGGAGGATTATTTTTATGCCGGACAGAGGTTTTTTGGGAGGCTTGCAAAACGCGTTCGATAATGATGAGGTGCTGTGGTTTATTATTTTATTCCTGCTTTTATTCTTCAGTTGGAAGGGCGGCGGCTTCTTGGGAATCAGCAAATAGGCGGCCTGATACCTTCTCTGTAAAAATTACAGCTTGAAGGGAGGGAGTATTGATGCCGGATAACGCAAGAGGCTGGGGAAGTGTATTGATTTGGATAATCATAATATTCCTGGCGGTACTTATTTTTTGTCCCGCATTTTTCTTAGGGGCATGGTGAAATCGGAGCAAACATAAAATTACGGCTTTAAATTTAATAAAAGGGGCTGCTTTTATAATGATAAATAACATAAAAGCAGTCCCCTTTTGCCTATATATTTAGCAATAAAGATTTTACATGGAGGATATAATTTGATGAAAGAAATTTTTTTGACCCGTAAGGAATACATCTAAGAAAAGCGCCTGATGACATACCCGTGAGACATTTCCCCGCAAGGCGTCTTTTCGTTGTAGTTAAAAATTTCTGTAAGCAATTATATCCTCTATGTTTGTAAAATCTTTATTGCATCCTATATAAGTCCCATATTTTCAAAAACTCATTTATGCCAAAAGGCTCTAACCCTGCCTGTCACAAGCCGCTCCGTATCTTTACTCGCCATAATCCTCCTCGACCATATGCTTTTTGGCTTCCTCAATAACCTTATTGCTTACAAGAGGCGGCGCTTCCTCATATCTTTCAAACCACAGCTTGAAATATCCCCTGCCTTGAGTCATTGATCTCAAGTCATTTGCATACTTGGCCATTTCCGATTGAGGAACCTCGGCGACAACCTGCTGGATATTTCCCTGATGAGGATTCATTCCAAGTATTCTTCCTCTTTTTTTGTTAAGATCCCCTATTATGTCTCCCATATAGCTGTCGGGAACGTATACCTCTACATGGGCTATAGGCTCAAGCAGAACGGGTGAGGCAAGCGGAATGCCCTTTTTATATGCAAGCCTTGCCGCTACTTTAAAAGCCATTTCCGATGAGTCAACATCATGATAGGAGCCGTCAACAAGTGTAGCCTTAAGGTTTACAACAGGAAAGCCCGCAAGAACACCTCGCGTTATAGCCTCCTTAAGGCCCTTCTCAACAGCGGGATGATACTGTCTTGGAACCGATCCCCCAAATATTTTCTCCTGAAACGTAAGATCTTCACTTTCCCCGGGCTCAAATTCCATCCATACATGTCCGTATTGTCCATGTCCCCCTGACTGCTTTTTATGCTTTCCCTCAACCTTTACCTTCTTTTTTATCGTCTCCCTGTATGGCACCTTGGGAACAGTCAAATTGACTGAAACACCGAATTTGGCCTTCAGCTTGCTTACTATAACATCAAGGTGCTGCTCTCCCACACCTGAAATCAGCGTTTGATGTGTTTCAGAATTTATGGAGACCTTAAAGGTTGGGTCTTCATCCTGAAGCTTATGCAGCCCCGAGCTTATCTTCTCTTCATCTCCCTTTGCCTTGGGCTCAACTGCCATGGATATGGCGGGCTCCGGAAAAACTATCTTATCCAGCACTATTTGATTTGACTGGCTGCAAAGAGTATCGTTTGTATTGGTGGACTGAAGCTTGGATACGCCTCCTATATCACCTGCACAAAGCTTACCCACAGGTATTTGCTTCTTGCCCCTCATTATAAACAGCGAGCCTACCCTTTCACTTTTCTGAGACGATGCATTGAATACTGAAGAGTCTGATTTCAGAGTTCCCGAGTAGACACGAAATAAGGATATTTTACCCACAAAAGGGTCTGCAACGGTTTTAAACACAAGAGCAGAAAACGGAGCGTCAAAAGAGGTGCTCATCTTGGCCCTGTCTCCGCCGGCAGGATTTTCACCCTCAACGGCAGGCTTATCTGCGGGAGAGGGCATATATTGTATTATGGCCTCCATCAAAGGCTGAATTCCGAGGTTGCTCAAAGCTGAGCCGCAAAAGACCGGCACCACAGACCCATCGGCTATTCCAGCCCTCAGGGCCCTTAATATTTCCTCCTGCGTAAACTCCTCCCCTGAAAAAAACTTTTCCATAAGCTGCTCATCCGTCTCAGCTATTATTTCATTCAGAGAATCCTTAAGTTCGGTAATTCTATCATTTAAAGCAACAGGGATAGCCGTATCAACCAGCGTATCCCCATTAAACCTTTTTGCTTTCATATTGATAACATCGACAATGCCGACAAATTTACCGCCCTCGACAATAGGCATATCAAATGCCACCATACCTTTCCCGAAGGTATCTGTAAGCTGCCCGTACACCTTAAAAAAATCAGAGTTCTGTTCATCCATTTTATTTATGAATATCATCTTGGGGATTCTTTGCTCCAGCGTATAGGACCAAGCTTTTTCGGTTCCGACGGCAACTCCGCTTTTGCCCGAAACAAGTATTAAAGCCGAGTCGGCCACCCTGATGCCCTGCTTGACCTCTCCCACAAAATCAAAATATCCGGGAGTATCAATTATATTAATCTTATGATCCTTCCATTCACAGGCTGCTATAGCAGTGCTTACAGAAGTCTTTCTTCGGATCTCCTCAGGGTCATAATCTGTAGTAGCGGTCCCATCCACCACTCTTCCCAATCTGTCCAAAACACCTGTGTTGAATAGCATGGCTTCTGCAGAGGTGGTTTTGCCTGAACCCCCATGCCCCAGCAAGCATATGTCGCGTATTTTTTCCACGGCATATTCCTTCATAAAAATTCCCCCTTAAATTTAATTAGATTGCCAAACGCTGCTCACTTTATAATCACAATCCCTCAAAATGAGGCATATCATATATAAGCTTCACAAACCGCTTACCAAAGCATACTGTCCTTTCGGTATAGCATTCCTTATAAAAAGTATTGGGGTATTTAAAAAATCATAAAAATTAAGCTTAGACATGGAAGCATATATAAAGAATCGCTTTAACCGATTCCTCATATATTAATATTATTCTATTTTTTTTGAGATTTTCCTCTTTCCTTAATAAATTTTTAATAATTTTTTAATAATGAGCGTAAATTTTTTCTATAGCACCCGGCACAAAAGCCATTGCCCTGTCATATGTATTAAATAAGCTTAACGAGCGCCGAGGGTTTTTATATACCTTCCAATATTTGCTGCACATAAGGCTTTTCTCTCCCTTATGCTGTATAAAGCCCTTTATATCCTCAACTGGAATGCCAAGGAACACTCCTATTTCATGAGGGCACAGGTGTTCAAATCTTTGCTTAAGCTGCATAAGGCACTCATCCAAGTCCATTCCCTCACCATAGCCCATGTCGTATAAAAATCTTCTGCACTCCTTTTTATTTATATATCTTAGAAGAGTTCTCCTTCTATAAAAAAGCACCCGTATGCTTTTTCCCGTATGCTTTTTCCCGTATCCTTAATTTCAATAAATTCCAGCCTTAGCTTTTTACAGATTTCCAGCTTGTATACGCTCCACAAATCATAAGGATTTTTGTGACCCTTTGTAAAGGTTACAAGCGATGCCGGCTTGCCTCCCCAGATAGTGGGTGCCGCCCTATAAGCGATAAGAGAGAACAGATGCTCCTTTTCACTTAAAGCATGCAATATATTTATAAAATGAAGTGCTTCCGATTTTCCACAGCTCATAAATGCCCCTCCCAGAAAATACATTTTATAATGAGGCAAGCTTACTTCCCAGCTCTCTGCACTGTGCAAGCCCATCCTCATCGGGGGTGTTCTGAATAGTCAGACCTTCCGCCGCAAGCCTTACACCAAGCTTTCCCATTCTATCATCCCAGTCCCTCATCCATTGACCGTCTCCCCAATCGTATGATCCGAAAAGCACCATGGGCTTACCCTTTAAATCCTCGCCTTCAAGAGACTCCACAAACGGCTCCATCTGCTCCTCCTCCAGAACCTCACAGCCCATTGAAGGACACCCCAGTGCAATGGCGTCGGATTTTACAACATCCTCCTTTACAGCATCCTGAACCTCCACAACATTAACGGAATTTCCTCCCTCTTTCGCGCCCTCGGCAACTGCCATAGCCATTTTTTGAGTATTTCCTGTTCCACTCCAGTATACGATAGTTATATTTTTCATAAAAATACGCCTCCTATTATTTTATTTATGTGATTTTACGCACTTACTGTGACCATATTCTTTTGCATTTGCTCAAGTACGGCATTAAGCGATGCACCGCTGCTATTATGACACCTCATCAAGGGAATATTTTTTCTTTTGGCTTCCTTCACAGCAATTCTTATCATCTTATGCGACACGGTAGAGGTGAACAATACAATGCCGTCCGGCGTCCCTATCACCTTGTCAAATCTCGCCGGCATATTGGTATATACCTTCAAATGATGTCCATGCCGGGAACAAATTCCTTTATATTCATCGTGCATCCTTTCGTGTCCTCCTACAAGTACAATACTCATATAATATCTCCTTTCTTAAAATAAGCGTTTTTGATTTTGATAATCATTATCATGATACAGTTAAATTTTTTTGCCCTGTCAGGGCTTATTATGGCAATGGCAATTTCCGCTGTCCCCGGAAGAGCTGCATCCGCTACAGCATACACTTTTGCCTTTTCTCAGCTTTAAAACGGCTCTTACGGCAATATATATGGTTAAGCCAAAAACTACTATACCTATTATCCAGTTAATCATAACAAGCAGCCTCCTTTTTTAAAAGCGGGGGGCATTCCTATGAAAGCAAGCACAGGAATACCCCTTCCATCCTATTGTAATCCCATCAGCCGGCCTACCTGGAATATGAGGAATGCAACCACCCAGGCTATTCCGGTCTGAAGTCCTACCGTGAACACAGTCCACTTCCAAGAGTTCATTTCTCTTTTTATTGTGGCAAACGCAGCCATACAAGGCATATACAGCAGTGTAAAGGCCATAAACGCATAAGCGGTAAGGGGAGTAAACACTCCTTGAATGACAGCGGCCAGAGCAGTGGTATCCTCGGCTATCTCACCGACTCCATGCAGTATTCCCATGGTACTTACCACAGCTTCCTTTGCTATAAACCCGGTGATAAGCGCAACAGCCGATTTCCAGTCTCCAAAGCCTAGCGGGGCAAATATAGGAGCGATAACTCCTCCTATGGCGCCGAGAACACTCTCTGCCGGATCCTCAACCATCTGAAACGAGAAGTTGAAGCTCTGAAGCACCCATATAACCACAGCCGCCGCAAAGATAATTGTACCGGCCTTTTTAATAAAGCCCTTTCCCCTGTCCCACATGTGTATAAGCAAGCCCTTAATTGTAGGAATACGGTAAGGCGGAAGCTCCATAACAAACGGCGCCGCCTCTCCCTTCAGCACTGTCTTTTTAAGTATTATTCCAGTAATAACGGCAATGACAATACCCAGCAGGTATAGCGAAAATATTATTAAATCCTGATTTTTAGCAAAGAAGGCACCGACAAACAGCAGATAAATAGGAAGCCTTGCGCCGCACGACATAAACGGCGTCAATATGATTGTCAGCCTGCGGTCCTTTTCATTTTCCAGAGTCCTAGCTCCCATAATGGCAGGCACGCTGCAGCCGAATCCCATCAGCATAGGTATAAATGACTTTCCGGTAAGTCCCAGCTTTCTTAAAAGCCTATCCATGACGAACGCGGCTCGTGCCATGTATCCGCTGTCCTCAAGTATTGAGAGGAAAAAGAACAGTATCATAATCTGAGGGACGAACACAAGCATACTGCCGACACCGCCTATAACGCCTCCCACAATAAGCCCGTTCAACCACTCCGCAGCCCCCGCCGCCTCAAGCCAGCCCGACACCGCATCAGAAACAGTACCGTTTATAAGCCCGTCAACCCAATCTATTGTAAATGATCCTATCTCTCCGAACGTAACCTTAAAAACAAGGTACATCAATGCCAGAAACAGAGGAATTGCCAATATCCTGTTTGTAACAACCTTATCAATTTTATCGGATATGGTAAGGCTGCCGCTCCCGGACTTTTTCTTTACCGCCTTGCCGACTATGCCGGATATCATTTTATACCTGCCGTCGGCAATCACCGTCTCGACATCATTGTCATAATGGCTCTCTATTTGCTTGCGGCAAGCCTCAATATCCTTTAAAAACGCCGCAGGAACCTCCATTTTCTCAAGTACCTTTTCGTCGCCCTCCAAAAGCTTTATGGCTGTCCATCTGGCATTGCCTGTCTTTTTGCCCAGAGAAGGAACAATATTAGTCTCTATATTGCCTATATATTTTTCAACCTCCTGATCATAAATCTGAGCCTGAGGCTTTGCCGTACCCGAAGCAGCAGCATAGGCCACCTGAATGGCCTTATCCACAAGCTCCGTTACTCCGCGCCCTTTACTGGCTGAGGTTGGCACCACAGGAATTCCAATACCCTTTTCCAGAGCCCCCGTATCAATTTTATCCCCTCTGGCCTCCACCGCATCCATCATATTCAGTGCGGCAACCACGGGAATTCCCAATTCGATAAGCTGCGTGGTAAGGTAAAGGTTTCTTTCAATATTGGTGGCATCTATAATATTTATTACTACATCAGGCTTTTCATCCAGTATATAATCTCTTGCAATAATCTCCTCCAGAGAATAAGGCGATAGGGAGTATATTCCGGGCAGGTCGATAATTTTTACATCCTCCTGAACCCTTCTGGCCTTTCCTTCTTTCTTTTCAATTGTAACCCCCGGCCAGTTTCCCACATACTGGGTGCTGCCAGTTATTTCATTAAACAAAGTGGTTTTCCCGCAATTAGGATTTCCCACCAGTGCAAACCTCAAAGACATCTTGAAACCCCTTTCGTTCTTCATTTGAAACTGATAATCATTATCATATAATGCTCCAAAAAAATGCTGCCCCTTATTTAGCAATCAATACTATTCCACAAATATGTTTTCCGCCTCAGCTTTTCTGAACGTAAGCTCATACCCTCTGACATTCACCTCTATAGGATCTCCTAAGGGTGCCACCTTTCTTACAAAGACCTCGGCCCCTTTTGTAACGCCCATATCCATAAGCCTTCTTTTTACTGCGCCCTCACCGGCAACCTTTGTGACAACCGCCTTATCTCCCGGCTTTAACTCCCTCAAAGTCCTTTGCAAAATACTCGCCTCCTATAAAATTCAAGCCTGCACTAAAAGCTGCTGAGCAACTCCTCTATTTAATGCCAATCTCGAGCCCTTTACAGACACAATCAGACTGCCGCCCATTTCAGATACAACCGATATGGATGTTCCGGGCACTATTCCCAGTGATTCAAGAAATTTCTTTGTCGTCTCTCTTGCCCTGCATCCGTTTATAATAGCCTCCTTGCCGGGGGCCAACATAGTCAACGGCATTCCTCATCACTCCTTTTTTACAAATCATACCAAAACGATATTGATAATTAGTATCAAAATTAATAATTCCAATTAATATTTTACCAGCATTGCTTCTCATAGTCAATGAAAAAACTTAATTTTTGTAGAAAAAATAACAAACCCTCAGTTGACAAAGTAAATGCAACCTTGGCGAATAAAGCTAGCTGCATTATGTCTTACAAAGTGGCAAAGTGTATTTAGTATTACAAATAATAA